>CAVWQS010000006.1:0-399973 GCA_963757155.1 uncultured Alphaproteobacteria bacterium | reverse complement strand
TCACGGTCACCGAGCACCATGCGCCGCTGATGACGTGCCCGTCCCGCACCTGCTGCTTGCCGCCGCCGCGGTGAAGACCAGCCGGATCCGGCTGGGCAGCGCGGTGACCGTGCTGCCCCTGTACAGCCCGCTGCGGGTGGCGGAGGAGGCTGGGACGCTTGACCTGCTCAGCGGCGGCCGGTTCGAGCTGGGACTCGGGCGCGGCATCCCGGGGGAGGCCCAGGTCGCGGTCGGCCGTGAGCTGAGCGACGCCGACCTCAGGCGCGCCTGGCTGGAGGGCCTTGAGGTGGTACGGCTCGCGCTGACCGAGCGGGACTTCACCTTCGACGGCGAGTTCTTCCCGGTGGACCGGCCCACCACGATCGCGACACGTCCGCTGCAGGGCCAGTTGCCCGTGTGGCTGGGCGGGGCGAGCCGGGAAACGATGCGGCTCGCCGCCCGGCGCGGCTGGAACGTCATGCGCAACTTCGGCAGCAACTCCGAGCACCGGGACGCGCTGGAGGACTACGTCAAGGTCGCCGCCGAGAACGGGCACGCCCGCTCGGGCGCGAACATGATGATCGAGCGCTTCGTGGCGATCGGCGAGACCGAGCGGCAGGCGGAGCACAACCTGGGCAGCCTGGCCCGGGCCTTCGGGCAGTTCCTCTCGCTGTACACGGCCGGCGGCAGGCGGGCCGTGCCCGAGACCGACGCCGAGTTCCACGCCGGCAGCGGCGCCGCGCGCAAGAACCGGCCGGCCATCGCGATATCTGGCACCCCCGGCCAGATCATCGGCGCCCTTCAGCAGGTCATCGACGAGACCGGCGCGCGTCGGCTGCTCGTCGAGACCTTCTCCCGCGCGGAGGCGCGCCTGTTCGCCCGCGAGGTGATCCCGGTGCTGAGGCAGCGGAACGCGGCGGCCTGATCCGACGGCGCCGGAGGGCACCGCGGGCCGAACGCGCTGGTGAGTCGGCGGGACCGGCCCGGTGCCCATCCGCCAGGAGGCGGGGACCACGGTGGTGATCGGCCCGTTCGGCTCAGCGCGCGGTGCCGGCCGGCGGGCCCGGGCGGGCGAACAGCCGCTCCGCCGCCGCCGCGACCCGGAGCAGAGACAGGTCGGCGCCGCGCCGCCCGGCCAGCTGCAGTCCGACGGGCAGGCCGGCGGCCGGGACGGGCAGCGAGACCGCGGGATGGCCGCTCAGGTTGTACGGGCCGGTGAAGCGGCCCTCCCCGGAGTCCTCGCCCACCCCGAACGGCGGGTCCTCTTCCGGTGCCTGGAAGCCGACCGTCGGCCCGGCCAGGACGTCGACCCCGGCCAGGCTGGCGTCGATCGCGGCGGTCAGCTCATCGCGGCGCGCCAGGGCACGGGCGTAGCGGTCGTCGTCGACCGAGGCGCCGAACGCGAGCAGCGCCCGGGTCCCGTCGGCGTACCGGCTCGTGTCCCGGTCGCCGTGCACGAGCGCCGCCTCCCTGGCCACGATCGCCGCGAGGGCGTCTTCCCACGAGGCGGGCGCGGCCAGCCAGGGCGCGGTCAGCTCGCGGACCGTCCAGCCGGCCGCCCGGAGGGCGTCAAGCGCGCTGGTGACCGCGGCGCGCACTTCCGGCGTCACCGAGGGATCGGCCAGCTGCGCGGCCAGCACCCCGACGGTGAACGCGGGCGCGCCCGCCGGGGACGCCGGGACCTGGTCGCCTGGTTCGGCCAGGGCACCCGGTTCAGCCAGGACGGTGACCAGGTCAGCGGTCCCGGCTACGGTGGCGGTCAGCGTCCCGACGTGGTCGCAGGAGGGCGACAGCGGGAAGACCCCGGCCACGGGCAGCGCGCCGTAGCTGGGCTTCAGTCCCACCACCCCGCAGTAGGCGGCAGGAATCCGCACCGACCCGCCCGTGTCGGTGCCGAGCGCCAGGTCGCAGACGCCCGCCGCGACCACCGCCGCCGAGCCGCCGGAAGAGCCGCCGGACGTCCGGGAGGGATCCCTGGGGTTGCGCGTGTCGCCGATCGCGGGGTGCGCGAACCCGGCCGCGTACTCCAGGCACTGCGTGGTCGCGAACACCTCGGCCCCGGCGCCCCGCAGCAGCCGGACCACGGCCGCGTCCGCGGTGGCGGGGGCCGGGTCGCTGGCGGGGCTGCCGCAGCCGGTCGGCAGCCCGGCGACCTCGATGATGTCCTTGACCGCCACAGGCCGCCCGCTCAGCGGCCCGTCCGGCGCCCGCTCCGGCACGGCGGCCGCGGAAGCGACGGCGTTCACCGGCCGGCCGAGCCGCTCCAGCCGCTCATAGGCGGCGAGCAGGTCCAGGTTCTGCCTGGAGGCGGGCCGCCCGCCGGCCGCGATGACCCGGGCGAGCTCGTCGACCCGGTGCGCGAGCGGCCGCCGGGAAGGCTCGCCGCCGTCAGGGCCGAGCGCGCGCAGCAGCGGGGCGAGGGCCGGGTCGCCGAGCACTTCGGCGGCCGGGACGCCGCTGACGGCGGCCAGTGCCGCCGCCGCGCCGGCCCGCCCGCCCCGCGGTCCGCCGGGGATATTGTCGTCCGTCACGCCTGAAAGGTTCTCATGCGACCCGGGCGGCACGGCAGGCGGGCGCGTCGGCCCAGGCCCTACAGCCCGGTGCTCGACCAGTTGATCGTTTCCGGCGCGATCAGCGGCGTCCCCACCTGGACCTGGAGGTTCTCGCGCGACCCGAGCGGCACGTCGCGCGGGTTGCCCTTGAACACCTGGCCGTTCACGGTGACGGTGACCTTCCCGTGAGCCGATCCCACCTGGGAGGGCCCGAGCGGCTGCCCCCACTCGTCGAAGAACTCGCCGAGCGTGTAGGTCCGCTGAACCGGTGACTCGATGTGGATGATCCCGTCGGCCGCGTGCGTGTGCAGCCAGTAGAAGCAGGTTCCCGACCCGATGAACGGCCCCGCCTGCGTCTGCTGGGCCACCGCGCCGGGGATGCCGATCCCCGCGGGGACCTGGCGCTGCTGCCCGTTCACGAAGATCGTCAGGTGCGTGTGGATGTGGAACACCGTCTGCTCGCTTGTCTGGCAGCTGATCCCGTCAATGGCCTGCCCGGCGGTGGCCGCCGACGTCCCGGCCAGCGCCGGCACGGAGGGAATCGGCACGCTCTCCGGCCCGAGCGCCCCCGGCGCCGGCGCCGCCGCCAGCGTGCCGAGCGACGACAGCGGGGCGTAGGACGCCGCGCTGCCGGGAGCGGCGCCCGGCCCGGCCGCCGCGGCCGAGCCAGACCCCGACAAGCCGATCCCGAGGCCGAGCCCCGCGCCGGCCACCACGACGACGGCGCCGCACCAGGCGGCCAGCCGCAGCCGGCGCTTGCGCCGCTGCTGCGCCTGGCGGGCCTCTTCAAGCGCGCGCCGCCTGCTGTCCCGCGAGTTGCGTCCGGACACCGCGATCTCCAAATCTACGGGCTAACTACGTACTATCTACGTACGGAGATAGTAGCAAGTAGGATGGGCGTGACGGTAAACGCGAGACACGAGGCGAGAAGGGCGGAGAAGCGGATGCGCGGGTTCGGCGATCTAGAGGCGGTGCTCATGCACCGGATCTGGGATCACGGCGGTACCCTCACCGTCCGCGACCTCTTCGAGGCACTGCGCGAGGAACGCAACATCGCCTACACGACCGTCATGTCGACCATGGACAACCTGCACCGCAAGGGCTGGCTGGCCAGGGAGCGGGACGGCAAGGCCTACCGCTACACGCCGGTCGCGACCCGCGAGGAGTACAGCGCCCGCCTGATGCGCGAGGCGATGGCGGCGGCGGGCGACACCGAGGCGGTGCTCAGCCACTTCGTCGCGCAGATGGACGGCAGCGAGTCCGCGGCGCTCCGCGCGGTCCTCGCGAAGCTCGCCGGCCGCCGGCCGTGATCACCGCCCTGGCCCTGCTCGGCTACGCGGCCTGCGCCGCGTGGTGCGTCCCGGCGCTGCTCGCCCCGCTGACCCGCCGCGGCGTGAGCGTCCGGGCCGGCCTTGCGGCCTGGCTGGCCGCCATGGCGAGCGTCCTCGCGTCCGCCGCCGTCGCCATCGAGCTTTCCTTCCGAACGGTCGCGGCTGACTGGCCCCAGCTCACCCAGGCCCTGTGCCGCTCGGTAGCGGGCGGGGCGTGCACCCCCGCGGTCTACCGCAGCGCGCTCTACGAGGGCGGCGTGACGGCCCTGGCGGTCACGGCCACGCTGCTGGCCGCGGCGGCGGCGTGGCGCTACGCCCGCCGCGTTCAGCGGTCCAGGGCGCAGACCAGGTCGCATGCGCGCACCGCGCTGCTCGTGGGCCGCGCCATCGCGGGCCCGGCCGCCGACGCCGCCTGCCCGCCGGCTGACGCCGCCGCCGGCCTGGCCGCGATCCCCGCGAAGCACGACGGCCGGGCGCGGGCCGTCGTGCTCGACGACCCGCGGCCCGCCGCCTACTGCGCGGCCGGGCGCCCGGCGGCGATCGTCGTCACCAGCGGCGCGCTCGCCGTGCTCGACCCGCCGCAGCTGCGCGCGGTCCTCGCGCACGAGAGCGCTCACCTCGCGCACGGCCACCACGCGCTCGCGACGGTCACCCGCGGGCTGGCGGCAGCCTTCCCCGGCGTTCCGCTGTTCGCCCGCGGCGCCGCCGAGGTCGCGCGGCTCGCCGAGATGTCCGCCGACGACACCGCCGTCCGCACCAGCGGCGGCCGGCCCTGGTCGCCGCCCTTATCGCGATCGCCACCGGCGCGGCGGTCGCGAGCACGGGCGTCCTTGGCACGGCGGTTCCCCGGGGCGCCATGGCAGCGGCCGCCCGCGCGGTCCCTGACCGGGTCGAGCGCCTGCTCCGCCCCTCGAGCCCGGCTAGGTCGGCCGCCTACACCGCGGCGCTGGCCCTCGTCCTCGCCCTGCTGGCCGCCGCCCCGCCCGCGCTGACCCTCCTAGCAGGGAGATAACAGCAACAAGCGCGCTAGCGCAACCACCGCGCGGAGGAGCCGGCTGGGCGCGGCCAGGCGGCGCGCGCACCCGTTCGGATGACTCGCTCTCTTGAGCTTACGAGCGGGGCACCATGACGGGGGAGGCCTGCTTGACCGTGCGGATGATCGGCGCGGTTTCCACCCGCTCCACGCCGGGCAGGGCCCCGACCTTGGCGGTCAGGAACTCATACAGTGACTCCTCGTCGCGGCAGACCGCGCACGCCGCGAGGTTGGCCGGGCCGGTCGTGGCGCTGACGTAGGCGACCTCGGGGAACTTCGCGAGCGCGGAGCCGACGTCCGCGAGGTGCGACGGCGGCACCGACAGGAACAGCCACGCCGAGGACCGGAAGCCGAACGCCGGGATGTCGAACTCCAGGTCGAAGTACAGCACTCCCGTCTCGCGGAGCTGGTCCGTCCGCCGCCGCACGGTCGTCTCCGAGTAGGAGGTCGCCGCGGCGATGTCGGCGTACGGGGTCCGCCCGTCGAGGGCGAAGGCGGAGAACAGCGCGGCGTCGAGGTCGCTCTCCGCCTCCTCGACGTCGGCCGGCCGCGGCCGGCCGCGGGCCGCGACCCGCAGCGGCGCGACCCGGTCCGCGGGCAGCACGTCCATGAAGCCGAGCGCGTCAGGGCCGCCGGTGAACATGTGCAGCCGTGAGTAGGCGGTCACCGCGACGATCCGCCCGGACCTGGGCAGCCGGGTGAGCAGCGACTCGGTGCCGTCGGAGCCGTCCCCGCGCAGCGAGCACAGCACCTCGGTGTCGCCGGACAGCAGCTGGACCCAGGCCGTGTCCTCGCGCCGGGCGAGGGCGGCGGCGATCGCCTCACCGGACCCGGGGACGCAGCGCAGCCGCAGGAACCAGTTCGCGTACCCAGACGACTTGGGGTACTTAAGGCCGACGACGCGCAGCGCGCCCGCGGACCGCAGCCGGCGGTACCGGCGGGCGATGGTCTGGTCGGAGGCGCCGAGGACCTGGGCGATCGCGCTGAACGACGCGCGCCCGTCCACGCCGAGGCACTGCGCGAGCTGCCGGTCGAGATCGTCAACCGTGATGGTTTCCACCAGGGCGACGCTAGCAAATGTCGGGAACCGGCGCATCTGGCCGATGCGACTACAGATCCGGCCGCGGATAGCGGATCGTATGTCGAGGAGGCAGAGGAGCCTCCGCGGGGCGCCTGGTTCGCGGAGAGGCAGAGTGTCCCGGTGGCGGCCGGCCGATCGTCTGCTCATCGAGGAGAAGGCGAGGGGAGCCGGCGGATGAGTCAATGGAAGGAACCAACGATGCGCAAGTGGTGGCCCCTGGTGGCGATCTGCGCCGGGGCTTGCATGCTGCTGGTCGACGTGACGATCGTGAACGTGGCGCTGCCCGACATGGCGCGGCAGCTGAACACGACCTTCAGCGACCTGCAGTGGGTCATCGACCTGTACGCGCTGGTGCTCGGGGCGCTAGTGCTGACCATAGGCGCGGTGGCGGACCGCTTCGGGCGCCGCAGGCTCTACCTCATCGGGCTCGTGCTCTTCGCCGCCGCGTCGCTCACCTGCGGCCTGGCGCCGAACGTCGGCCTGCTGATCGCCGCGCGCGGCGTACAGGGCGTGGGCGCCGCGGCGATGTTCGCGACAACGATGGCACTGATCAGCAACACCTATACCGGGCGCGAGCGCGGCATGGCCTTCGGCATCTGGGGGGCGGTCAACGGGGCCGCGTCGGCGGTGGGGCCGATCATCGGCGGGCTGCTCACCGCGAACTTCGGCTGGCGGTGGATCTTCCTGGTCAACCTGCCGGTCAGCGTCGTCGCCGTCGCGCTGACCCTGCGGGTCGTCACCGAGTCGCGCGACCCGAACCCCAGGCGGATCGACGTGCCAGGCATGGCGTCCTTCACCATCGCGGTCGCCGCGCTCACCTACGCGCTCATCCGGGGCGCGTGGGGGTCAACCGAGACCATCGCCCTGATCGCGGTCGCGGCCGCCGGCCTGGCGGCGTTCGTCGTAACCGAGCGCCGCAGCGCGGCCCCGATGCTCGACCTGAAGCTACTGCGGAACCCGACGTTCACCGCGATGCTGCTCGCCGGGGCCCTGCTGTCCGCGGCGGCCTGGGCGGGCATGACCTACCAGTCGCTCTGGCTCCAGTCGGTCCTCGGCCTGAGCGCCATCCAGGCGGGCCTGGTCGTGCTCCCGTGCGCCGCCTCCGCGTTCATCGTGTCGGGGCAGGTCGGCCGCTTCCTGCACCGGACGTCGCCGCGGTGGATGGTCGGCACCGGGCTGCTCGTCATCGGCATCGGCGCGCTCGCCCAGGCGGTGATCAGGGAGAACTCCAGCTGGCCGGTGGTCATCCCTGGCCTGGTGCTCGTGGGGGTCGGCGCGGGCCTTGCCATGGCGTCGCTGACCTCGACCGCGATGTCCGCCGTCCCGCGGGAGCAGGCGGGCATGGCGGGGGGCGCGCTGAGCGCCTTCAGGCAGCTCGGCTACGCCTTCGGCATCGCGGTGCTCGGCGAGGTCTTCGACTCCGGGCTGTCGCACGGTCCGCGGGCGGCGGGCTGCCGGCGGCACTGAGCGGCGGGCAGGCCCAGGCGGTGCTGGCGCGCACTCCCGCGCTTGCCCCGGTGGTGCACCAGGCGTTCGCCGACGGCCTCGACCTCGCTTACGCCGTCGCCGCGGGCCTTGGTTTCATCGCCGCCGTGGCGGTGTTCACCCTCGTCCGGCCGAAGCCCAAGGCCGCGGCGCCCGCCGCCGGGGCACCCGCGGCAGCGGCTGAGTCCGAGCCCGAGTCCGTCCCGGCTTCTGTCGAGGCGTAGCCCTCGCAAGGCAAGGTCAAAGCCGAGCACTCCGAACGGGTGCGCTGGTTCCCCGCCAGGGAAACCGCGCGCCCGTTCGCTAGCCCGGCCTTGCCGTGACCGCGATGCGGCCTGCGCCGGCGAGTGCGTCGATGTCGAGCCCGGTCGCGCCGGGCGCCCAGCCCGGCGTGGTGAACACCGACCCGCCGGCGACGCCGGAGTGGTCCTGGCCCTCCAGCGATACCTCGCCCGCGCCGCTGGCGGCGGTCACCCTGACCGGGACCCCGCCCGGCAGGCTGAGCAGGAACTGGCTGGCCCCGGCCCCGAGCTGGACCGGTACGCGCCCGTGCGGCCGCGGCAGGATCAGGTCGATGACATCGGTGCCGGCCGTGAGCGAGATGCCGGTCACCTGGCCGCCGCGCAGGTCGGCGACGGTCCGCGAGGTGCCGCCCGCCAGGTCGAGCTGCCAGCTGACGGCCGCGTTCAGCGTAACCGTGACGGTGGACGCGTTCTTCGCCGACAGGGTGACCAGCGGGTCTTGCCCCGCAGGGGAGGTGCCGTCCGCGTCGGTCTCCCGCAGCAGGGGCGGCGGGTCGCCCGCGGGCGTGCTCGCCCGCAGCAGCGGTCCGCCAGGATCGAAGTCCGCCACGCCGATCGTGAGCAGCGCGGTGCCCGTGACCACGTCCAGGGTGGCACGCGAGCGCCCGCCGGCGGCCAGGCTCGCGGTGTGCGGCGCGGCGGGCGTACGAGGCGGCGCGCTGCGCGGCGCGCGGCGGCGAGCAGGCCGCGAGGAGCACAGTCGCCATGGCGCACCCCACGGCGAGCGAACACGACGTGCTGAGGCTCACCGCGCCCACAATAGGGGACAAGCCGACTCGCCACCGCCCGGCGGGCAGGACACGCGGGCCGCCGCGCGGGTGGCCGACCGCATGATGCTCACCTGTGGGGCCCCGCCCGCCCCCGGCGGCCCGCCTAACCCGCCCGGCTGGGCGGGCTCACAGTTCCTCGCGGACCGCGATCGGCGGCAGGTCGGTTCCCAGCCGGAGGCGTTCGAGGAACAGGACGATCGTGGCCGCGGCCGTGCGGTGCGTGATGTCGTTGAAGGCGTCGTGGCGGCCGTCGGCGATACTGACAAGCTCCGCGTGCGGGGCGTCGGCGTACTTCTCCCGGGCGGCGGCCAGGGGGCTGATGGAATCCGCCGCGCCGTGGATGCCGAGGACCGGTACGGCGAAAGCCTTGAGGTCCGCCAGGTCCAGCCAGCCGTCAGGCACGGGCTCGTAAAGCGCGCCACGACGCAGGACGGGCCCGGCGAGCCTGCCGCGGTGCGTGGGGCAGGCCGTCCTGGCCTCGAGCTCCGCCTCCCACCCGGAGTCGGCGGTCTGGCCGCCGCCCGCCGTGGTCTCGGCGGCAGCATCCGGTCCGGGCCGAGCCGTGACCGTCGGCAGTCCCGCGAGCACGAGCGCGTCGGCCTCGGGGAGCCGCCCCGACGCCACGAGCCCTATCGCGAACAGCGCGCCGGTGTCCGACCCGGCGAGCACGACCGGCTTCGGGCCGTCGAGCAGGTTCCTGACCTGCTTCTCGGCGAGCGCCGCGTCCTCGACCGGGTTGGCGGCCGCGTATACCCGGTAAGCGTCACCGGAGAGCTGACGGCCGAACCGCTCGTAGAGGTCCGGACGCTCGCCCCGGCCGGGGACGACGACGATGGTGCCGCGCGGGTTGAGCCCTTCCGGCTCGGTCCAGCTGGCGATGGATGAGTGCTGGTCGCTGACAGTCATGCTGGACTTCCTCGTCACGGCTCGCGGATATAACTTCTATACAGGTCAGATTAATAGGAAACATGCAGCCGGTCTAACAGGGGCAGTTCCTCCCGGCGCGGCGCCTGCCTCGAGCGCGCTATCGCACGGGCACGCCTGAGTAGCAGTACTCTTTCCCTTGGGTGAGTCGGCCGGGCGGTCGCGCCGGGCCTTCGCGGCCCGGTGAGGAAGGTCCGGGCTCCACACGGCAGGGTGGTCGGTAACGCCGACCCGGGGTGACCCGCGGGACAGTGCCACAGAAAGCAAACCGCCCGTCAGCTTTGGCTGGCGGGTAAGGGTGAAACGGTGGTGTAAGAGACCACCAGCGCCGCAGGTGACTGCAGCGGCTAGGTAAACCCCACCCGGAGCAAGGTCAAGAGGGCTTCCGGCTTCGGCCGGGGGCCTGCGCGAGCGTTCGAGGGCTGCCCGCCCGATGCCCGCGGGTAGACCGCACGAGGTCGCCGGCAACGGCGGCCCTAGATGGATGACCGTCGCCTCGCGGCAACGCGAGGGCACAGAACCCGGCCTACAGGCCGGCTCACCCCTTTACATAATTGTCGGCAGCCTGTCAATTGAGCTTGATAAATACATGGGTGTTGAAGTAATTAAGGAATTTGGCGAAGTCGTCGTGACTACGCTTGAGCAATTCCGCGCACCTCTTTTGGCTTGTGTCGAAGATCGATAGCCGCCCAGAACGGCGGCTATTCGCGCGCGTGTCCGCGGTCGGCGTCGCGCAGTTCAGCCATCACGGCGATATGGCCCCTGGCAGCCCGTTGTCGGCGCTGGCCGTGCCTGCCCTTGGCGTGCAAGGGGCTCTGCGAAGTGTTCTTTGCGGTGCCGATAGGCGGTGGAAAGTCAGGCTCAGCGAGTGGTTACCGCCCGGTTGCCGCCTCGTACTTGGCGACGATGTCGGCGGGTACGCGGCCGCGGTCCTTGATGTCGATGCCCTGTTCCCTGGCCCGGGTGCGGACCGCGGTGGTGTCGATGACGCTGCCGGCGAGGGGCCCGACTGGAGGCACCGCCGACCTTGCGGGCGTGGTCGATGTATGTCCGCAGCGCGGAGTGGAGCTCGTCGGTGTGCTCAGAATTCAGGTCGATTTCGTAGTCGGCAACGTCCTGGCCGAACCGGACGGTGCCGGCAGCCTCGCTGCCGTCGATGTACAAGATCGCTCAAGTCCGGATGGTCTCGTGCTTCGGTCTCTCCTGGAGGCCGATGGTGCTGATCATATTTCCCTCGCTGATGCAGGAGTGGCGAGGTGACTACGTTGGAATGGTGGTTTATCCTAATGACCAGCACGGCATCCTGCGCCTGCAGGTTGCCGCGCTCCGCGCGTAAGCCACCAGGTTGACGGCTTCGTGACGTTGCGCACGAAGATCGTCCGGGGTACTGACCGCAAGCGGTCACCCATACGCACCACTTCCAGCGTCCACACAGGAGGTGAGCTGAGGTGCCTTCGAAGGTCATCACCTCGGGCGGTGGCACATATCAGGGGATTGCTGCTTATATTGTAATCCTTTTCACCAGGTTTGGGCTTTTCATCGCGATCTACATTCTGATCGGCGTCTTCCATAACACAGCGCCTCCCCATATTCCGTCGACTTCAAGTAGTCTTACTTCGCTCCATAGCTGGGTGCAGTACTTCATTTCAATCTTCTTCTGGCCCTTCAGCTTCTGGCACCCTGTCTTGACACTGGGTAAATGGACGGTTACTGGAAGTATTACATCTCCATGACTGGACTTCCGGATCTTATCAGCATTCTGAGGCGTCGCTTTGTCCCTGAACTAAGGGACTCGTGGTGATTCCGATGCAGCAGCTGCTATCCAGCTTCTGCATGGGCACCCGGCGGAGATGCCGGATCTCAACGGATCTCGACGTCACCGCAGAATGGCTCAGGCACGACTCGCGCGCATCCATCAGGGAGCGCTCGCGCACGAATGTCGATCCCGGCGGCCCGCTCGCAGAACAGCGGCTCGTCCCCGGCCTCACACCGCACCCGCCCTGCAGGGCAGCTCGATGGCCGGGGTCAAACGGCAGTACATGGGCTGCGCAGGCCGGGTCGCGAACGGGATCAACACCGTCTGCCTGTGCTACGTGCGGGAGAAGACCGGGCACGCGCTGGTCGGCGCCCGGCAGTGGATCCCGGCTGGGGACATCGCCAGCCCGGTGAAGTCGCTGGTCACGGGCTTGCCTCTGGACTTGCGGTTCAAGACGAAGGGGCAGCTGGCCGCTGGCCTCCTCGCGGACGCCTTCGCTGACGGCCTGGCGTCCGACTTCGTCTGCGGGGACGAGGTCTACGGCAGCTGCACTGAACTGCGCGGGTTCCTCGAGGGCGCCGGGCAGGTCTACGTCCTGCGGGTGGCCTCGAACTTCACCCTTACGCTCGCCGCCGACATCAAGGTGACCTGCGCGGATGCCGTGAAGAGGCTGCTGAAGCGCAAGAACGCCTGGGAGGTCCGCTCCGCCGGCAAAGGCTCGAAGGGCGAGCGCTGGTATGCCCGGGCCTGGCTCGCGACTGCCTCGCCGCAGCACTCGCTGCTAGTCCGCCGCCACCTGAAAACCGGCGAGCTCGCCTTCTGCTACTGCTTCGTTCCAGCAGGCCAGCTCGCCTCCAAGGCCCGCCTGATCAGGGCCGCAGGGCTCCGCTTGCCCGTAGAGGAGAGCTTCGAGCAGGCATTGAAGCCTGGCTTTGCACCTCAGCTACCCGGAGACCGTTCCGTTCGGGTCGAGTAGTGACCTGAGGATGTCTTCCATCGCGTCGAAGCTGGCTGGCGGGCCGTCGGAACTGGTCAGTTCGCCCGCTTCCTGACCGCTGGCGGGATAGTGGTCACGGCCGGCTTTGTCGCGGAACGCCAGCCGCATCGTGAGCGTCGTCACTCCGTCAGTTTCGTGCAGCTGCCAGGTCTCGACCGCCTCCGCATCCGGCCAGCCATCGAATAGCCACGTCTCCACGGTCCGGGTCGGCGGCTCGACCTCCAGGTAGGTTCCGCGGAACGAGCACTCGGTTCCGTCGTCGGCCACGAAGACGTGGTGGTAGGTCCCTCCGACGCGCAGGTCGATCGAGCACTCCGTCATCGGGTCCGAGGGGTAAGCGCCCCATTTGCTCACGTGCTCGGGCTTGGTCAAGACGTCGAAGACGAGAGCGATCGGAGCGTCGAACTCTCGTGTGATGAGGATGTCGAGCTCGTTCGGGAATTCGATGTGCGCCGTTCGGTGCCTGCCAGGTGTCACTGCTGCCCTCCTCGTGGTTGTAGCTCTTTGCACGCAGCCCATCCTTGCAGTCGCGAGTCGCGATGCTGGCTCAGGTCGGGCTTCCTGAGGCTTGCGCGGATAGAGCTGCCCATGCACGTTGCCTGTGCACCTCCCTGACGCCCTGACTTGGCTCACGTTCGCATGATCGCCGGGGTTGCGTGGTTTTGACCTGCAGTTTCGCGGTTTTTGTGTGGGGAATTGCGCACTAACGCGCTCGGCAGGCGAGGCTCGTGACGGCGGCCTGTTTCGCCTGGTGGCGGTGTTCCGGCCCTGGTCACGAGCGTGCGGGAGCGGCTGTTTCCCGGCAGGCCCGCAGGCTGCCGCGTCGCTGCGCGGGCGCGGCCAGGCCGGCAATGTAGGCTCCGCAGCATGCGCGAGCTAATCGACGGCCTGGTCCAGTCTGCCCAGAGCAACGGCATGGAGCTCTACGGCGTGCATGTGTACCGCCGGGGAGAGGAGCCGGTCGAGCGGCGGCTCCGCTCGGACGACAGGGAGAACCTGTGGTCGGTGTCGAAGACGTTCGTGTCCGTCGCGCTCGGCATCGCCGAAGCCGAGGGCCGCCTCGCCCTCGACGACCCGCGCTCACGTACTACCCGGAGCTGAAGGGAACCGCCGCCCCGGGCCTGGATCGGGTCACGCTCCGCCATCTGCTGACGATGACATCAGGGAGCCCGCATTCCTGGTTCGCCGACGAGCCGGTCGTGGTCCCCGACCTGGCGGCGGACTTCTTCGCGACCCCCCTCGCGCATGAGCCTGGCAGCTACTTCAGCTACAGCGGCACCGGCCCGTACGTGGCGGCCCGCGCGCTGCGCGCCGCGACCGGCGCCAGCGTCCGCGACTACCTGATGCCCCGGGTCTTCGGCCCGCTCGCCATCCACAATCCCCAGTGGCACACCTGCCCCCTCGGCCACCCGGTGGCGGAGAGCGACCTGTTCCTGCGCACGTCCGAGCTGGCCCGCTTCGGCAGGCTGCTGCTGGACGATGGCCGCCACGAGGGCCGCCAGCTGGTCCCCGCCGGGTACTGCGCGCGGATCGCCGCCGAAAGCGTCGCCACGGTCAACGACCCCGAGGACCCGGAGTTCGGCCTGGCGCCCCGCTACGGCCTCGGCGCCTGGTGCGGCCACGGCGACGGCACGTTCAGCATGGCGGGCCGTTACGGCCAGTTCTGCATCGTCTCCCCGCCCCGTGAGGCGGTGGTCACGATCACCGCCCACGTAGAGGAGGGCTCCGCCCGCACCTCGATCACGACCCTGGTCACCGAGGAGCTACTCAACCGCCTGTAGAACTAGTGCCACCAGCGGATCTCGCGGGCGATGCGCAAACCGGCTGGTCCATCCGGAAATTCGTCAAGACGGCCCGCCGCTACCGCACCATCAAGATCCAGGCCGGCCAGCACGTCATCACCGCCGCCGACCCACTCCCCAACGACCTACGCCAAGCCCTCGACGCCATCTGAGGTGCCCCGAGACTTCCGGACAGTCCGTCCATTAGGATGGACTATCTGGAAAGGTTGAAAACTTGCCCCGACCGAAGAAGAGCTTCTCACCGGAATTCAAAGATGAAGCCGTGAAGATGGTGATCGAGACGTCGCGTCCGATTGCCAGGGTGGCGAAGGAGCTCGGGATTAATGAGGGCACACTCGGTAACTGGGTGAGCATTTACCGGCGTGAGCATGCCGGCGAGGAACCGCCGCTTCCCGTGACCGACCGCGCGCGGCTGCGCGAGCTCGAGCGGGAAAGCCGGGAACTGAAGATGGAGAACGAGTTCCTGAAAAAAGCCGCAGCATACTTCGCCCGCGATCCTCGGTGACCGAGAAATTCGAGTTCATCGACGCGGAGTATGCGCTTTACCGGCAATCGGCTGACGAGCACGTGCCGTCGGTCGTGATGATGTGCAGGTGGATGGAAGTCTCGCGCTCCGGGTTCTACGAATGGCGGGATAAGCCGGAATCGGCGACGGCGAGAAGGCGCGGGATCATCGCCCTTGTCATCCGGAAGTCATTCGGCGAATCGGACGGGACGTACGGCTACCGGCGGGTCCACGCGGATCTGGCGGGCTGGGGCGTGCCGGCCGGCCCGGAGCTTGTGCGCTCGGTGATGCGGGAGCTGGGCCTGGAGTCCTGCCAGCCGAGGCCGTGGCGGTTCAGCCTGACCGAGGGCGACGGCCAGGAGCACGGCATCCCCGATCACGTGAAACGGGACTTCACCGCGGATGCGCCCGGGGAGAAAATGGTCGGTGATGTAACGTACATCCCGACGTGGCAGGGCTGGCTCTATTTGGCGACGGTCATCGACTGTCACACGAAAGCTGTAATCGGCTGGGCGACGGGCGGTAACTACAAGACGCCGCTCATCGAGAAAGCGATCGAGATGGCTGCCCGCAACTACCCGCTCGCTGACGGGGCGATCTTTCACTCCGACCGTGGCAGCAATTACACTTCACGAGAGTTTGCCCGGACGCTGAAGAAACATAACTTGCGTCAGTCCGTCGGCCGCACCGGTATCTGTTATGACAACGCAATGGCGCAATGCCGTTGAATTAAGAAATCTCTTTATGGTTATCCACATATCCACAGCTGGCAGGCCTTGAATCTGTGAATTTCTCGGTTAGGTTGCCAGGTGCCGCTGGTTGCATTACATTGGCGGAATGCCGGATGCTGGGGTTCGCGACAGGTCGTCCTTGGTGGATGCTATTGGCATCGGAACGTTGACGCGACTGGTTCCGCGTGAGCTGGTTGATGAGGTCGTTTTGTCTGCCGGGCGCAGGGAGATCCGCCGGAACAAGCTCCCGGCGCGGGTCATGGTGTATTTCGTGATGGCCATGGCACTGTTCTATGGAGACGCTTACGAAGAGGTAATGCGGAAGCTGGCTGACGGGCTAGATTACATGGGAACGTGGCGGCGGGAATGGGAAATGCCCAGTCCGGGCGGCCTGTGCCATGCACGGCAGCGACTCGGAGCCGAGGTAGTACGGGAGATTTACGAGCGTGTCGCGGTGCCGTGCGCAATGCGGTCGACGAAGGGTGCCTGGCTGGCTGGAAGGCGGCTGATGGCGATCGACGGATTCGGCATGGAGGCCCCGGACAGCGAAGAGAACGCCTCCCATTTCGGCTATGCGGGGAAGAAAGGGCGGAGCGCGTTTCCTTTCGTCCGGATGGCAGCGCTGGCCGAGTGCGGCACGCACGCGATCGTCGCCGCGGAAATCGCGAAAGACGGAGAGGGCGAGGAGACACTCACCCGCCGTATTCTGTCCAGCGGCGCGATCGGGCCGGGAATGATCGTCATGGCCGACTCGGGGCTTTACAGCTACGTGAATTTCCGGATGGCCGTCGATGCCGGCGCTGACGCACTGTTCCGGGTAGGGGCGAACCTGGACCTTCCGGCGCTAGAATGGTTCTCTGACGGGTCCTATCTCTCTTACGTCGCGGACTCGGCAGAAAAGGCGCGGAACAATTACAGGCTCCGTCACGGGCTCGTGAAGCTGACCGACCTGCCCGGAATCTACGTCCGGGCCGTAGATTACGAGGTCACTGACCGGGGAGACGGCGAGGAAATCATTACGCTCGTCACCAGTGTGACGGACCCGGACGATATACCGGCCGTTGAACTCGCGGCCGCTTATCATGAACGCTGGGAGGCGGAGCTCGTTTTCGACGAGCTCAAGACGCACCAGCGCGGGCCGGGGATGATCCTCCGATCCCGGAAACCGGAACTGGTCGAGCAGGAAATCTGGGGGCTCCTGCTGGCCCACTACGGAATAAGGCACCTGATGCGCGAAGCCGCAGACCAGGCCGATCTCGATCCGGACAGGATGTCATTCATCCGTGCGCTCCGCGTCATCCGCCGCCAGGTAACCGGGCAGGCGGCTTTTCCCCCCTCGGAAGCTGGAGAAAGCGACCAGGGAAGCGATTGACGAAATCGCTGAGCGCCCGAACCCGCCGCGCAGAGAGCGAACCTGCCCGCGCGCGGTGAAACGGTTCAGGCATAACTCGTTCCCTCAGAAAAAACGCACCGAGAAAAACATCGTGCACGACTCACCGCCGACGATCCGCCTATTCCATCCTGCCGCTTAATTCAACGGCATTGCGCAATGGCGGAGTCTTTCTTTGCCGCCTTGAAGAACGAGCGGGTTCACCGCACAGAGTATCCGACGCGAGAGCATGCGCGCCGAGACGTTGTGAGATACATCGAATTATGGTACAATTCTAAACGTCGGCACTCCGGTCTTCAGTACCGGACCCCGCAGCAAGTCCGCGAGCAATATGTGGAACGGCAGTCCGCAGCGTGAATTAATTCAAAATCCGCTGTCCGGAAAGTTCGGAGCAGATCAATCAACCACACCGGCTGACTTGCGCACTAAATTGAGCCAACTCAGGTGAGGCTTGCGCGGATAGAGCTGCCCATGCACGTTGCCTGTGCACGTCCCTGACGCCTCTAGCCGTCGGCAGGCTCGCCTGGCTTACCTGGTGGCTATGACCTGACTTTTATCACTGTGGCGGGACCGCCTCAGTCTTAGCGCTGTGAGCTGTACGTTTGCCGGTGGAATCCGGGAAATTTGCGCACTAAGCCGATCCTGGTGGCTTATTCGCTGGCTATGCGGCGAGGTTGAGTTCGAGGCGGGCGAGGTGGCTGGTGCGGGCCCGGTCGAGCGGGTTCCCGTTCCAGTAGGCGTTCAGCCGGAGGAGGTTGAGGGCGACGGCCATGAAGGCGTGGTCGAGGCGGGTTTTCCTCAGCCCGCGGTAGCGGGCTCCTCGTGCTCCGCGGCTGGCGGCCTGGTGCATGGTTCCCTCGACGCCGGCCCGGCGGGCGTAGTCGGCCTGGAACGACTTCGTGCCGCCTGCGGCACGAAGCGCGGCCTGGGCCTCGGCGACCGCGCGGGGCGGGAGGGTGACCGTGCGCTTCTTGCCTTTGGTGCACAGTTGCTTGACCGGGCAGGGCTCGCAGTCGGAGCGGGCGAAGACCGCCACGATCGCGTCCCCGCCGTACTGGGAGCACGGCGTCCATGACGAGGACGCCTTCCCCTGCGGGCAGGTCACCCGCTGCGCATCGTAGTCGGCGGTGAAGTCCGCGCGGGCATAGCCCTGGCCGGCGCGGGCCTGGGCGGAGGTGCCGGCCTGCAGGGGCCCGATGAGCGCGATGCCGTGCCGGGCGGCCTCGGCGACGAGACGGCCAGCGGACAGGTAGCCGGAGTCGACGTAGTGCCGTCCCGGCGCCAGGCCCTTCGCCGCGAGGGCGTCATCGATGAGGCCCGTCATCTCCATGTCGGTGGCCGCGGCGCTGGTGGTGGCCGTGCAGGTGACCAGGTTCGGGAACGCGGCCGCGCCGCAGCCCCCGTCGTGGCCGGGCCCGGCGCAGCCGCAGGGCGGGGCGTCGTCGCAGGTCTCGGTGACGTGCAGCTTGTAGCCGAACCAGCTCTGATCTCGCTTGGCGCCCCAGCGGGCGTCGGTGTCATAAGGGGAGGTGATCCGGTATCTGCCAGGCGGGATCCCGTCGCCCTCAGGCTGCTTCTTCTCCCGCCGCTTGATCACCTCCCGCCCGTCCGCGTGGATGACCAGCGTGAAGTTCCGGGCCAGGACCTGCCGGAGCGTCTCCACCGCGGGAAGCTCCGCCAGCCAGGCCGGCGACGCCTTGCCGTAGACGGCCCGCAGCAGCGCGTACCCGTCCTTCGCGCAGGCGACGGCGAGCTCGTCCTGCTTCTTCTTCGAGGGGGGAAGATTCCAGCCGGGAATCGGGGCACCGTACTTCCGCGCCCAGTCGCTCACGTGCAGGGCGCCTTCCACCCAGCCCGGGTGCGCGGCCGTCAGGGCCCCGGCCGCTGCCCGGACGCTCTCCCGGGCCAGTTCCACCTGGTTCAGCTCTGCGACCGCCGCGATCACGTGCGTGGAATCGGTGCGCTGCTTCCCGCCCGCGTTCACGAGCCTGTCCGAGGCGAGGCGTTCCAGCAGCGCGTCCAGCGGCACCTGCTCCAGTCCCGCGCCCGCGACCTTCGCCCGGAATTCCGGCAGCACCGAGTGATCGAACCCGGGGTCTTCCAGGGTCAGGCCGAGCAGGTACTTCCAGTCCAGGCGGGTCCGGACCGCCTCCGCGGCCATCCGGTCGGTCAGGTTCCCGGCCCGCTGCAGCACCGTGACCAGCGCCAGCCGCGACGGCGGCCAGCCCGGACGGCCGCGGACCCCGAACGCTGCCGCGAACTCCTCGTCGCGCAGCCACTCGCCCAGCCGGTCCCGGACGGTCACCGCCAGCGGCGGCTCGGCCTTCCGGAACCCGTACATCGCCCCGATCGCCGCCGCGACCACGGGATCGGGGTCCGGCCACGGGGCAGGCTGCATCGACATGACATGCCCATTCTGCAGCCAGGACGAGGGGAACAACAGCGGCCGCAGCAGCATCATCGCCACCGTCACAGCCCGGATCCAGGACATCGACCGGCGTGCCGTTAATAAGCCACCAGGATCTAAGCCGTGGCTCGTAGCCTCGTCTTGTACCGTACCTCCGCACCGTGAAGACGGCGCCGACGCGGTCGTGGTCCAGATCGCGTCGTCCTCGCGGCGCGGGTCGCGGGAGATCGAGCGCATCGGCTCGGCGGACGATGCGGGTAGCCGGGCCGACCCATGCGTGCACCAGTGAGCGAAAGGAGGCTCAGTGCCGATGCAAGCCCCGACGGACCTGACAGCCCCCGACCTCGCCGCCGTCGATTCACCGGAGGGAAGGGCATGGATGGCCGCTGTGCCCTCCCTGCTGCACGACCTGGCTCGCCAGTGGAACCTGATCACCACCGGCGACCTGTTCTGGCATGGATGCCACGCGGTCGTCTTTCCCGTCCGCCAGGGCAGCTGGCCGCTCGCACTCAAGCTGGCCTGGCCAGCTGACCAGACCAAGGACGAGGCGGACGCACTGACCGAATGGCGGGGGCGGGGGATCGTCGAACTGGTCGCCGCTGACGTGCCGCGCGGGGCCCTGCTCCTGGAGCGCCTGGACGCCTCGCGATCGCTGGCCGGCATCCCTCTTGCCGAGGCCGCCGCCACCGCGGGAGCCCTTGCCCGGACCCTTGCCGTCGAGGCATCCGGCTCGTTCCCGTCGGTGCGGGCCGAGGCGCGCCAGCTCACCACGACGATCCCGGCACGCCAGCGTTCGCTTCACGATCCCGTTCCCGGCCAGTGGATCGCGCTGGCGGTCAGGCTCGCAGCAGACCTGGCCGACGATCCGGCCCGCTGGCTGGTCCACACCGACTTGCACTACGGCAACATCCTCGCCAGCAACCGGCCAGGCCGGCCATGGGTGGCGATCGACCCCCGCGCGGCCGTGGGCGCCCCCGAACGCTCGGTAGCGGACCTGCTCTGGACCCGGGCCGACGAGCTTCCCGACGCGCAAGCCATCACCGGCCTGCTCGCCATCATCGTCGAGAACGGGAACCTGGACCAGGCCAAGGCAACCGCCTGGGGCCTCGTCCGAACCATCGACTACTGGCTCTGGGGACTGGAGAACGGGCTCACGGTCGATCCTGCTCGATGCCAGCGAATCGCCAGCGCCCTGGCACCCCCGGCCGCGCACGGCAGCCAGCCCTGAACACGCCCTCCCCGCATCCAGTAGCCGAAAGCAAATGCGCACTAACCTGATAAAAGTCAGGGCTCGCCTGGCTTACCTGGTGGCTATGACGGCTCAGCCAGCCGCTATCGTCAAGGGTGCGTTGACAATTTCCGCGCAGCGTTCGCTCGGCCGGTTCGACGGACCCGGTCAAAGGCCTAGGATTTCACTAATCTCAGGTCGCCGAAGCTGGGCGATGCACCAACTGAAGTGACCGTCGCTACCGTCCAAGGTAAATGCATTGCTGGTCACTGCTGCGTAGGCCGCCTGATAGGTCAATAGCGTCTCATAGGAATACTCAAGATCCCGGGCAAGTCGTGATGTGAGATCGCGAGTAATCGATAGGGCATGAGGACCATACATGTTCATGATGCTAGCCGTAATAGCTACATCGAACCGTGGATCACCCGCCGTGGTCAGGAAACCGAAGTCAAGAACAGCTGCGGGACGGTTGCGTTCATCGATGAGTATGTTTTCGCCGAACAGGTCGCCATGGATTACCGTATCGGACCGGCTTCCTACTGAGCCGATCTTCGCCAACAGAGCCTCGCGGCGTTGGTCAAAATCGGGCAGGTGTTCGCGGATGACTGGTCCGAATCGCCGAGCCCGGCGCTCGATCAAATCCGCCAGGGCAACCTGGAAAGTGTCCGCCCCAGCCCACAGCGGCTGATTCTCATCGAGCACCGGCAAATCTCGCATACCAGCGGTAGCCGGAACGTTCGCTAGGGCCGTCAAGACCTCGGCGACACATTTAACAGCAATCTGATCTATTTCCCGGTCGGTCCGACCGAGTCGATTTTGCAGCGGTTTACCGGGTAGTTTTCGCTCGTAAGTCACTGGAGTGCCATCGACCCGCTCGATGCTCAGGATCTCAGGGGTGGCGAACGGCATCTGTGCGGCAGCGACATCGACATAAAAGCCCTGCATGCGCTCCAATTCGCCCAGGCGGCGGTCGCGCCATACCTTGGAGACCAGGCCGTCGCCCAGGTCGTAGACAGCACCCTCAGAACCGGCTGCGAGAGGCGTAGGGCTATAACCCTGTCGACTGAAGTGATCAAGCCATTGCCGGGTATGGCCGAGGACGAATTCCGGCATTAGGCATGCCTCCGTTCAGAGTTCCAGCATCCACCCCGTTCCGTCTCTGTTCCGTCAGATACCCGCTAGCGACAGTAAACGACGCGAACCAATGAGCAGTGTAATCGCAGATCAGACGGTATAGCTGCTGGTGCGGCAACCACCAACCGCAGTTCGAGCTGTACTTCACCACCGGACGGCAGACATTCAACGGGCCGCGCTTCGTCCCAAGGCCCCAAGGGCCGCGGCGGATTTGACACGGGGACCCCTCTCGCGGCGGCTCGATCGGGCTTACCCGGGGGCATGAGAGGCGGCCCGATCGCGGACATGCAGGTAGACGACAGGCAACGAATGGCATGGTTTGGTGATGGCGCCAGGGGGGACCGGCCTGGACAGGACTGCAGCGAGCATGGCCGATAAAAAGCGGCCCGCCACGCTGTCGGGGGACCAGGCCCTTGAAGGAGGCAGCTACGTGAGCGACACGGCCACAACGGGTGCCTCCGAAGCAGGGTGCTTGCCACGTTGGCCGCCTCCATCGGCATCGCCGCCATCCTGTCCATAGCGATGAAGGGACTCCGGATCACCATGCCCGCCGGTGCCGTACCCCCGCATGACCAGGGAGATGAGACGTCATGAGCGAGATTACGCAGGAGGAAGCGCTGCGCCTAGCCGACGCGCTTGCGGGACAAGCTCTGAAGGAGGTAGAAGCTCGCTGCTCGGTGCTGGCGCAGTTCATCGAAGAGTGCGATCACGCGGGGTCAACAACGTCAGCCTGGAGCGAGGCACTTCGCGAGCTTCATGTGCTACATGCCTCCCGCAGAGGGCTTCTGCAAAGGCGCAGCCTGATTCAGCAGGCACTTGATTGCCCCGTGGGCGAGAGCCCAACGAAGGTGCCACCGCCAACGCCGCCAAGACCGGCTGTACCTCGGACTCAGCAGCAGGTTCAGGTTCGAGCGCGGCGGCGGGCATGAGTCAGCTCTTCCACGGCCCTGACCTGCAGTGAAACCCCGCCGCGGCGGCCTCAGTGACGGGCCTTCACCTGCCACCGGCCTGTTAGCTTGTCTCCGTCCGTGGTGAGCAGTTCACTCGCTAGGTTGACTACCGTGCAGACGTGGTTGGGGATGACGCGGACGGGGTCGCCAACCCGCAGCGGCGCGGTGAGGCCGCGGACGACGGCGTGCTCTTCGCTGAGCGTGACGATCGTCGCCTCGGGTGCCTCCAGGATCGAGCCGTACCCTTTCAGCCAGCCCGGCCGGTCGCTGGACAGCGTCTTCGACCCGCAGTCCAGGACCGCCTCGCCCGGGCGCGGGGCGGACACGACGCGGGCCGCGACAACGAGCGCGACGTCGTGTCCCGGCAGGCCGGCGAGCATCATCTGCTGCCGGTCACCGAACACGTACGTCCCCGGCCGCACCTCCGTCAGCGGCGCGGCCACCCCGGCCTCCGCCGTGGGCGTGGACCCGCCGCTGAGCACCGGGGCCTCGTCCGTCAGCCCTGCCAGCGCGGCGCCTGCGGCCGCGAGCGCGGCCCGTTCATCTGCGGCGGCCGCGGCGACGACCGCGGGATCCGGTTTCCCGTAAGCGTGCCCGGGATGCGTGAACGCGCCGATCACGTCAAGGCCGAACGCCCGGCACCCGGTCGCGAGCGCGGTCACCTGGGAAACCGGCACCCCCGACCGGTGCTGCCCGGAGTCGACCTCGATGAGCACCCGCGCCCCCGGGACCGCCGCTGCGAGCGCCTCCGCCGCCGCGGCACTGTCCACGCCCACCCGCAACTCCGCCCGCTCGCGGAGCGCGGCGAGCCGCGCGGGCCGGGTCCCGGAGCCTGCCCACAGCGGGTAGGCGATGAACACGCTAGGGCAGCCGTCCGCGACAAACGCCTCCGCCTCCGCGAGCGTCGCCACCGTCAGCCCGGCAGCGCCGCGTGCCAGCTGCCGCCGGCCGATCTCCAGGCACTTGTGCGTCTTGGCATGCGGCCGCAGCGCAGCTCCGGCAGCTGCCGCCACGGCTCGCATCCGCTCTAGGTTCCGCTCCAGCCGCGTCGTGTCCACCACAACCGACGGCGTCTCAATGTCCCATGGCACAGCCCCAGTATCCCGCGCCGCAGTCGCAAGCGCTCACCGGTCAGACGCGGCGGAGCACGGCGACCACCTTGCCGCGGATTTGGGCCTTCTCGGCGGCGATCGGCGAGTACGCGGGATTCTGCGGCATCAGCAAGACGTTGCCGTCCACCCGGCGCAGCGTCTTGACCGTGGCCTCACCGTCGATCATGGCGACGACGGTCTCGCCGTTCTCGGCGTCCGGCTGGCTGCGCACCGCCACCCAGTCGCCGTCCACGATCGCGGCGTTGACCATCGAGTCCCCGCGTACTCGCAGGAGGAACAGTTCCCCGGTGCCCACAAGCTCCGCGGGCAGTTGCCAGTCGTCGTCATTGACCTGCAGGGCGTCCTTAGGGTCGCCTGCGGGAACCAACCCGAGCTTGGGAAGGCGGCGGTAGTCGATTCCCGGTGTGCCGGAGGGCGCGTAGTGCCGCTCATCGCGCGGCCGCACCTCTAGTGCTCGCGGGCGCCTCGGGTGGTGCCGCACCCACCCCTTGCCCTCCAGTTCGGAGACCTGGTAGCGGACTGCGGACGGAGCGTTCAGCCCAACTGCCTTGCCGGTCTCCCGCAAGGAAGGCGAGTAGGGAGACGGCCAGCCCCAGAGGAACTGCAAGATCTCTTGCTGCCGGTCGCTGAGCTCTAGATAAGGGACCGGGTCAGGCCAGTCTGAGGAGCCGCTCGTCATCTCAACCTCCGCTCCAGGTTTTCGATGAATCCTAACAAAGGATGGCCATCTATGGAACGGAGGTTCGATAGAATATCTGAATTGCGTGCCGCGAGTGAACACGAGCCGTTATGGGGAGTCGTCGCCTGACTGCGGTTATCGCGGGTCGCGGCGCAGCGGGTGGCCGGCGGGGACCTCGACGAGGACGATCCGGACGCCATCGGGGTCCTCGATCCACATCTCGGTCAGGCCCCAGGGCTCTTCGGCAGGCTCGCGCAGCACGCGGGCTCCGGCCGCGGCCAGGCGGCCGTGCTCGGCGCGGACGTCCCGTACCTGCAGCCAGATCATGACCGGGCCCCCGGAAGGGCCGGGGCCGTGCCCGGACACCTCGAGCAGTCCCTGGCCGAGGAAGAAAACCACGCCGGGATCGTCCGCCGGCCCGAACTCGCGGTAGATGGCCAGGCCCAGCACGTCACGGTAGAACCGTCGGCTCCGGTCAAGGTCAGCGGGGCGCAGCAGGACACGGCTGCTCAGGATCTCCACACTGCGATCCTCCCAGCCCAGGCGCGGCGCGGTGGTTGAGGGGGCGTTCCGTGGCAAAACGGTTGGGCAGGTGGCCGGCAGGTGGCAGTCTTATACCGCCGCGTGGGGAGCATGCGACAAGGGGAATGTCTTGGAACGAATCATCAAGTCGCTGGCACCGATGGCCCTCCTCGTGGCGGGTGCCGTCGTATTCGTGCTCGGCACCGCATTTGTGCTCGCGTCGGACGCGACACTGCCGTCTTCTTCCCCTGGCGCGTCTGGTGACCTGGCTCAGGCCGGGCACTGGCTGCAGTTCCTGGCGGCAGTGTGCCTCCTCGGCGCGGTGTGCACCGCGGGCTGGGAAGTGATCTTGCGCAGTGAGTGGGTCGCGGGCGCGGAGATCGCCGCCGCGGCGCTGGGCACCCTGCTGCTCATGACCGGCCTGGCCGCCTTCGCCGCCTCAAACGGGTCGAGTCCCGCGGCCCCGGTGACCGGCGCGGTCGGCATCGGAGTATGGGCGCTGCTGGTGCTGAGCCGCGCGGCACGTGCCTCCCTGGCTGAGCAGGAGCCCGCGCAGGGCGCCGTGGAAGGGGCGGGCGGCGCCGTCCCTGGTGACGGCGGCCGAGGGCGGCAGGCGGACCTGTGGCTGGCCGCCGCCATCGGCCTGTTCGCCCTGGCCATCGGGTACGGCTTCACCGCGGCCGGCAGTACAGGGGCCGGGATCGCGGCGGGCCTGCTCCAGGCGATCGGAGCAGGAACGCTGGCCGGGTCGGTAGCTCTCGCCCGGACACGGCAAATGCTGAGCTCCCGCCCGGTTCCCGCCGTGCTCGCCGGCCTGGTGCTCCTGGCGGTATCGTTCCTCGCCTACGCGGTCGTGGCCGGCCTGGCTTTCGGCACGCTTGCCGCGCTGGGGGCCGGCCTCACGGCCGTCACCGCCGTCGAGCTGGCTGGCGTCGTCGCCCTGGGCCTGGCGGCATGGACACGGGTGCGGGAACTGTACCCGGCAAGCCGGACTCCGTCACCGCGCCCTTGACGGCACCGGGTACTCCGGGGGCTTTCGCGCGGCGGGCCGTGGGTTACCGAATGGCAGATCTCACGACAGGACACGAGCCGCCGGATGATCACGCGTGCGCGCCGGGCCCGGATGGTAGACATGGACGCATGGGAAAAGCAGCACCATCGCCAACGGGAGAGCCAGCCGACGGCGAGCCGGGCGGCGAGCAGCCGCTCACCGTGCTTGAGGCACTGCACTCGACTCCCTCGCGCCGGTACCTTTCGCCCGATCCGATCCCCGACGAGGTGCTGTGGAAGATCCTCGACGCGGCAATCCGCGGCCCGTCCGGGGGCAACGCCCAGCACTGGGGCTGGGTCGTGGTAACCGACCAGGAGGTCAAGGACCGCGTCGCGGCCTGGTACCGGGACAACTGGGCAGCCGCCTACGGCTCGCGCCGGGAGCAGATCCTCAGCGCCCCGCCGTCACCTGGCGGGCTGACTCCGCGCGGGTTCCTGGGAGCGGAGCACCTGGCGCAGCATATCCACGAGGCGCCGGTGTGGGTCTTCCCGGTGCTGCGCGGCGCGGCTGACGCGACCAGCCCGCGGATCGGGTCGTCGATCTACGGTGCGGTGCAGCAGCTCTGCCTCGCCGCGCGCGCCTACGGCATCGGGACCTCCCTGACCACGCTCTACGGCGGTCACGAGGAGGAGTTGCGGGAGCTGCTCGGCCTCCCGCCCGACGCGCTGACCATGGCCTTGATCCCGATGGGATACCCGGCGAGCGGCCGGTGGGCGCAGCCCAGGCGCCGGCCGGTCGAGGATGTCGTGCACTGGAACCAGTGGGGCGCGAAGCGCGCCCGGCCCGAGTGACCAAGGGCCGTCGTCCCTGGAGGTGCGCGCTTGCCGCGACTGCTCGTCGTCCACCACACGTCGTCGCCCGCGCTCCGGGCGATGCTCGAGGCGGTCGTGGCGGGCGCCCGTAACCCGGAACTCGCCGAGTGCGGAATCAGCGTCGAGGTCTCGCCCGCCCTGGCCGCGAACGTCCCCGATGTGCTCGCCGCGGACGGGTTCGTGCTCGGCACGCCAGTGAACATCGGCTACATGTCCGGGGCACTCAAGCACTTCTTCGACCAGGTCTACTACCCGTGCCTCGGGGCCAAGGAAGGCGCGCCCTACGGGCTCTACGTGCACGGGGACAACAACACCGCGGGCGCGGTGCGCGCGGTGAAGTCCATCGCGGCCGGGCTGGGCTGGGCAGAGGTAGTGAACCCGGTGGCGGCGGTCGGCCCGGTGGGCAGGGACGTGGAACGGCAGTGCTACGAGCTTGGCGCGACGGTCGCGGCGAACCTCGCGTTAACGGGCCCGCCTTGCCCGCTTCGGCAGGAAGGGGAATCACTTATGCCTCAGGAACAGCGGCGCGGCCGCAAGATCGCGATGAATAAAGCCGAGCTCGACGCCTTCCTGGAGCAGGAGCGCACCTGCCGGGTTGCCACGACGGGCCCGCATGGGCCGCACCTGACTCCGTTGTGGTACGTCTGGGACGGCACCGCCCTGTGGCTCACCTCGCTGACCCGCAGCCAGCGCTGGACCGACCTGCAGCGCGATCCGCGGATCGCCGTCCTGGTCGACGCGGGGGAGGACTACGCGGACCTGCGCGGTGCCGAGCTGAGCGGCACCGCGGAGGTCGTCGGCGATGTCCCGCGGACCGGAGCGCCCGACCCCAGGCTGGACGAGCCCGAGCGCCTGTTCGCCCGCAAGTACGGCACCGGTGACACCATGCAGCATGACGGCAGGCACGCGTGGCTGCGCCTGGTTCCAGGCAAGGTCTCCAGCTGGGATTTCAGGAAGCTCCCGGCCGGGCGAAAAGGCGGAGCCTGACGCACTAGGCTGTGCCGGAGCTCGCTCCTACCTGCGCTCCGACTTCCAGCGCGGCATCAAGCGCCTCCCCGTAGCATGGGCTGCCGGGTGACTGCCCGAACGTCGCGCCGGCACAGGCAGGAAGGACAGACGTGAGCGCTGAGACAGTCGGTGGCGCCAGCCCGTCAGCCGGGACCGATGGCGCGGCCGCCCAGGCGGGCGCTGAGTCGCCCGCCAGCGCCGAGGGGTTCTTCCGCGCCGATGGCGACACCCTGGTCCCGGCGGCATTCGCGACGAGCCCGTGGGGCCAGGTCCTGCACGGGCGGCTCATCGGCGGCCTGACCGCGCGCGCCGCCGAGCAGGCGCGCGCCGAAGTCCCTGAGCTGACCTGCAGCCGGCTGACCATCGACATGTTCCGCCCGGTGCCGCTGGCGCCGATCAGGGTCACGACACGGACGGTTCGCGCAGGCAGGCGCATCGCGGTGCTTGACGTCACCATCGAGCAGGACGACGTTCCCGTCGGACAGGGCAGGGCCGTGCTGCTGCGCCGGTCGGAGCAGCCGAGCGGCACGTTCCGCCCGGCACCCGCCTGGGATGCCCGGACGCCGCCGCAACTGGGGCCGCCGCGGTCACCCTCGACGGCCCGGTGGACCGCGCCGTGGCAGTCATGGCCCGTCGGCGACTCGGACGGCGCGGTGGCCGACGGCCTCTGGATCAGGGACATCCACCCGCTTATCACGGGCGAGCAGCTGACGCCGGTAGTGCGCGTGGCGATGGCCGCCGACCTCGCGAGCCCCGTCTCCAACTTCTCGACCCGCGGGCTGAGTTTCATCAACGCCGACTACACCGTCTACCTGGGACGCGATCCGCAGGGCGAGTACGTCGGGATACAGCCCTCCGGGCACATCAGCGAGGCCGGCGTGGCGGCCGGCCACTGCGTGCTGCATGACCTGCGGGGTCCCGTCGGCTTCGTTACCACCGCGGCTGTCGCCAACCCGACAATGGGCTCAGCGGCAGGCAGCCACGACCGTCAGTGAGGGCGGATCCGCTGCCCCCGGAACGCCCCGGAGCGTTGACTTTCCCGGCCTAAATAGCGAGGTTGATGCCGAGGAGGTTCGAAATGCCACTGCTGCCCCCGCTGGTCAGTCCCGAGGAACTCGGCGGCGCACTCGGTAACGAGCGAGTGCGGGTATTCGACGCCACTGTCTTCCTGCGCCGCGCGGTAGAAGGCGGCCCTTACACCGTGGAGAGCGGCCGCGCGAGCTACGCGCGGGCGCACCTTCCCGGGGCCGGGTTCGCCGATATCCCCGGCGAGCTGTCCGACCCGGCATCGCCGTTCGCGTTCACCGTCCCCTCGGCGGGGGACTTCGCCGCGGCGGTCGGCCGCCTCGGCGTCGGCGACGGCACCCACGTCGTCGCGTACGCGCAGGACGCGCCGATGTGGGCGACCCGGCTGTGGTGGCTGCTGCGCTACTTCGGGCACGACGACACCAGCGTGCTCGACGGCGGCCTCGCCGCCTGGACCGCCGCCGGCGGCCCGGTCGAGCAGGGCGAGTGCCGCTACCCGCCCGCGTCGTTCACCGCCCGCCCCCGCCCGGAGATCCTCGCCAGCCTGGCCGACGTCCGCGCGATCACCGAGAACGGGTCCGCCTGCCTGGTCAACGCCCTGAGCCCGGAGGTCTTCCGCGGCGAGGGCCCCGGTGCCTACAGCCGCCCGGGCCGCATCCCGGCCAGCGTCAACGTGCCGTGGAACGGCCTGATCGACCCGGCGACAGGCCGTTTCCGGCCGCCGGCCGAGCTTGCCGCCGCCCTCCGAGACGGCGGCGTCCGCGAGGACCAGCCGGTCGTGGCGTACTGCGGCGGCGGCATCTCCGCCACGGTTGACCTGTTCGCGCTGTCGCTGACCGGCCGCGGAGACGCCCGGCTCTACGACGGATCGCTGACCGAGTGGAGCGCCGACCCGGACCTTCCGCTCATCGCCGGCTGATGTCAGAGGCCGGCGGGCTGGCCGCCCGTGGACGGCACGGGTGCGGGCGGCCCCGTCCGCAGTGTTACTTCCGTGATCCCGGCCGGAACCCGGTCGAGGTCAGCGGCTATCTCCGGCCCCGAGACGGACGTACGGTCCCGGCCCGCATAACCCGCTCGGACGCGGGTAGCGGTGGCGGCTGCGGGTCGCGTGGCGGGCCGAGTGCCGTTATGCGCTGTGCGGCGGCGTTGTGCCCGGTACGGTCTTCCTGAAGGGCTTGGTGGTTGTGCAGGCTGGAGGCAGTGTGGCGGCGGACGCGGGCGTGCAGGTGACTGAGCTGGGAGCTGAGGATCACGCGTGCCTGACTTTCGGCGAGTCAGAGGAGTTGTTCGACCTGACCGCTGCGTTCGTCCGTGACGGGCTGGCCGCGGGCCTGAAGGTGGTGTGGGTGAGCGACGCCGGCCCTGGCCTGGCGGCCGGGGAACTTGGACGCCGCGGTGTCGCGGTGGAGGCGGCCATGGCTAGCGGGCAGATGACCGCGGCGGGCTGCGAGGGGCGGCTGCTGTCGGGGCAGTCGTTCCGGGCCGAGTCGGCGGTCAGCTGGCTAGCGGGGGAGCTGGCATCGTCTGGGATGCAGGGGTTCCCCGGGCTGCGGGTGGCGCTGGACATGAGCTGGGCACTGCGCCCGCTCGCCGGGATCGAGGAGCTCCCGAAGTTCGAGGAGGGCATCGCGGCGGCACTGGACGGCAGCACGGCCGCGGTCCTGTGCCAGTACGACCGGGAGCGGTTCGACCCGGTGACGCTGGCGTCGGTGGCCGGGTTCCACACCCGCGCGGTCGCGGCGGCCACCTACTACGCCGACGCGCTGCTGCGGATCTGCCGCCAGTACGCTCCGCCGGGTATCAGGATCGCCGGGGAGCTGGACTTCCAGGCCGGCGAGCCGCTGGGCCTCGCGCTGTCCGAGACGATCCGGGTGGGCGGCGACATCGTGATCAACATGTCCGCGCTGGCGTTCGTCGACGCGCGCTGCACGCTGATGATCGCCGACGCCGCCCGGACCATGGCGTCCCAGTCCCGCCAGGTGACCCTGGGGTGCTTGCCCGAGGTCGCCGCCGGGTTCACCCGGATCGGCCTCGCCGACGTTCACGGCATCCGGCTGGCGGTCGCCGTTGACCGCTGAGGAGGAGCGCCAGCAGGGTGGGCCGGGCCGCGGTACCGTGCCCGCCGGGCTCACCCCGTTGGACCAGGCGTTCGATGCCGGCTCGCTGTACGCGCTGCGGGCAGCAGTCGCCGCGCACGCAGCCGCGGCCGGGCTGGGCCGGCACCAGGTCTACGACGTGACCGCGGTCGCGCACGAGCTGGCGGCCAACGCCGTGCTGCACGGCGCCGGGCACGGCCGGCTGCGCCTGTGGACCGACGAGAAATTCCTGTACTGCCAGGTCAGCGACGACGGGCGAGGCCAGCCCGCGGACGGCGCGGGTGAGCCGGACGGCGCGCTGCCGTGGCCCGCCGAGCACGGGCACGGACTGTGGCTGGCAGGCCAGCTCGCCGACCACGTCGGCATCAGCCGCGGCCCGGACGGCACGACCGTCACCGTCCGCTTCCTCCTCGGCCCTGAGTAAGCGTTCCCGGCGGGTCCCCGCGGGGCCGCAGGCACGGCTATGGCGACATTTGTCCATACTGGTACGAAATCGAGGGCCAGTGTCCTAGTGTCAACGCCTGTAGGTGGTGATGACATGGATCGTGGGACACGGAATGCTTCCGCGTCGGCCCGGCGGGTCTGGTTCCTGCTGTCTGGCGCGCTCGCGCTCGCCGTGCTGGCCGGCGGGGGCACCTACCTGGCCGGCAGCGTGCTCTCCGCCAGCCAGGCGTCCGGGCAGGCCAGCGCGAGCCCGCAGGCCGGGGCGGCCGGGTGCGGCGCGGGGGACACGTCTGCCTGCGCCGCGAGCCCGGCCGACATCGCCGTCGCCGTCGCGCCGGCGGTGGTGACGGTTCCGCCGCGCCGGGCCGCGGCCCGCGCGCACCAGGCACCCACCACGCCGTCGCCGTCCGGGCCGGCCCGCCCGTCGTCGCGCCCGACGGTGCCCGTGACCGGGACGGCCGGCGCCCAGCCCGCCACCTCCGCTGCCGCCTCCGCTCCGGCGACGGCCCAGGACGCCACGGCCGCCGCGCAGGTGCTCGCGCTGATCAACCAGGCCCGTTCCTCGGCCGGGCTGCCCGCGCTGACGCTCACCTCGGGCCTTGAGGCCAGTTCCTCCGCGCACAACCTGAAGATGGCCAGCGGCTGCGGGCTCTCCCACCAGTGCCCGGGCGAGCCGGCGATCGGTGACCGCGAGACCGCGGCCGGGGTGCACTGGACCGCCGCCGGGGAGAACATCGGCGAGGGCGGCCCGGTGGACGACACCGGTACCGCCATCGCCCAAATGGCAGTCGGCCTCACCCAGTCCATGCTCGACGAGCAGCCGCCGAACGACGGCCACCGGATGAACATCCTGAGCACCTCGTTCACCCACATCGGGATCGCGGTCTACCGCGACGGCTCCGGCACCGTCTGGCTCACCCAGGACTTCTCCAACTAAGCCCTGACCAGGTCACGTCAGCGCCTTGAAGTCTCAACGGCCAGGAGCCCGGCGGCCGGCTCCGCTTTACCGAGAGCGCCAGGGCCGCTGACCTGGCTAAGGCGTAATAACTTCGTAAGTTCCTGGACGCTGGAAGGATTGCCCTGTCGAGGCTCCCCGCGGCGAGATGTGATAACCCAGCGGGATTTATCGTTACGTTATGTGATCGCCGACGGCTGAGGAGCTATTCCCGGCACAACGACAGTCTCCGTGAGCCGACTTTACAGACAGGCGGCCGCGCCTGTCCGCCACGTTATTACCTGGTAAGGATTCTTATTCCACGGCTTGGCGGCTGGCCCGGATCTGAAGGTATCGCCAATAACCCTTCACCACGCTACATTCCATTCAGGCATGTTAAAGATAGGACTGCGTTTGCCGTGTCGACAATCCCTATCATGCGACCAAGGCTTCCACGTGCCGGGCAGGTTGGTGCCTATCTCGAAAAGATCGATTCGACGCGGATTTACAGCAATTTTGGACCGCTCGTTAGTTCATTCGAAGACCGCCTTGCCTCTCACTTCGGTTTGCATCATGGCACGGTTGCGACGGTCGTAAACGCCACGATTGGGCTAACCGTCGCGCTCGCTGCCCAAGATGCACGGCCGGCCACGCTCTGCCTGATGCCAAGCTGGACGTTTGTCGCCTCCGCTCACGCGGCGATTCTGGCCGGGCTCGTCCCCTATTTCGTGGATGTCGATCCCGATACCTGGGCGCTAAACCCCGATCAGATCGAGGAAGCGATATCGCGGGCCCCCGGCATCGTTGGCGCGGTCATGCCCGTCGCGCCCTTCGGCCGCGCCATCGACATGGCGGCCTGGGACCGATTTCGGGCTCGCTCGGGAGTGCCGGTCGTCATCGACGCCGCGGCAGGGTTCGATTGCATCAGCCCGGGCAAGACGCCCGTGGTGGTCAGCCTACATGCGACCAAGGTGCTGGGCGTCGGCGAGGGTGGGTTTGTCATAAGCACCGACAGCTCGATCATACGAGACATTCGGACACGGACCAATTTCGGTTTTGCTGGAACACGGGAAGCCGCCGTACCGGCCGTCAATGGCAAACTCAGCGAGTATCACGCCGCCGTCGGCCTGGCCGCCCTCGACCATTGGGTCGACATGCGCGAGACGTGGATGGCGGTGGCGCAGGCATATCGTGAGGAACTGCCTGAATTGAACGGGCTGCATTTTCAGGAGGGATTTGGCAGGAGCTGGATCACATCGACCTGCGTCTTGCGCTTCGCAAACATCGATGCGAATCGGGTCGCGCGCAAGCTTGCCGAAGCTGGCATCGAGACACGGCAATGGTGGGGTCAAGGCGCCCACACCCATGCCGCCACCAGCAAGTTTCCGCGGGATCGATTGCCAGTAACGGAGTTGCTGGCGCAGGCCACGCTTGCGGTGCCGTTCTTCTCCGACCTCGGATCTGCCGACATCCGCAGAATCAGCGAAATTATTCTAGACCGGGAACATCTCTGATAGTCGTCAGGGCCGACAATTCGGCTGGTTGCCCGAGGGGAATCGAGCGCTTTGAGCTGCCCTCAGGGCTTGCAGGCCGTGCCCCGGCAGAGCAGCGCCAGGTTCATCTTCCCCAGCTGATACCGTGCCACCTCCTTGCCCGCCTTCTCCGGTGCGGGGGCCTGATAGAGGAAGAAGCCGTTGTCGATATTCCGCGGGCCGGTGCCGATGGGCTCGGCCGGCAGGCGCAGCACGTCGAGATGGGCGATGACGGCCAGGGTCTCGCTGCTGCCGTCGCCGGTATAGATCGGCTGGCCCTTGGTCTGGCCATCGATGAGGGCGGCCACCTCTGCCGAATCGCCGTGCTGGCGGATCTGGGCCCAGGGGCTGATCACGAGGGCGACCGGGACGGTGACGACGATCCAGGCGATGAGCGCGGCATGGAGCGGCGCCAGCAGACGGCGGCCGCGCCTGAGCGCCAGCTCGGCGACCACGATGGCGAAGAGGGGATAGAGCGGCAGGAGGTGGCGCGCATGGTTGTCGGTGGTCACGAGATAGGGCAACGCCGCCAGCAGCAGGATCCAGCGCAGCGTGAGACTCCAGCGGGGACAGGGATCCTCGCTGCTGCGCAGGCCCGGGCGGATGACGAGCGCCAGCCAGAGCGCGCTCAGCGGCAGCAGGCGCAGCAGCATCTCGCCCCAATAGGCGAGCAGGCTCAGGATGTAGCGGCCGAACCCGCCGGTATGGGCGCGCGCCGTGATATCGCCGATCAGCCGCGCGTTCTGCCCCCAGCCGGCAATGGCGAAGATCCAGAGCGGGGCGAAGCCGATGATGCAGGCGTGAATGATGAGGCTGGGCGGCGAGATCAGGAAGCGCCGGTTCTCGTGGCGCCAGAGGAGAATCAGCCCGGCCGCGCCGTAGAAGGCATAGGCCGTCAGGGCCTTGGTGAGGAAGGCGGCCGTGATGGCGATGCCGGCCAGCACGAGGAGGGCTGGGCTGCGGCGATCGACGGCGACCCAGAGGCTGATGATGGCGGCCGTCGTCGCGAGGGCGAAGAGCGGATCGGCATAGGCCATCCAGCCGCGCTGGGTCAGCAGATCGCCGGTGAGGAAGCAGGCCACGGCGAAGGCGCTGAGCAGTCGGTCGCGCGACAGGTAATGGGCGAACCAGGCGACCATCGCCGCCATGCCCAAAGTGGAGAGGAAGGCGATCAGACGCATGGCGAGCAGGATATGGTCCCAGCCCAGGAGCCAGACCCCGAGCATAACGACCCAGTTCAGCAGCGGCGGCCGGCCGTATTGGGCGCCGAGCTGCACCGGATTGAGCCAGCTGCCATGCCACCAGGTCTCCACCGTGGTGATGGCATAGACCGGCTCCTCGCCGTTGTAGGGATGGGGCAGCCAGCAGAGCAGGGCCAGCAGGGCGAAACCCGAGAGCAGCCAATAGCGCCCCGGCGACCAGGGACCTTCGAGCCGCGCGGCGATGCGACGCCAATCCATTCGACTACTCTCCAGACTATTCCGCACAACCGGCGTGGTTTTCGATCAATTGAACCGCTGTCTTTTACCGTCATTCCCGCGAAAGCGGGAATCCAGGGCCACACACTCCGACCTCGCCGGTCGCCCTGGATTCCCGCTTTCGCGGGAATGACGAGGTGGAGGCGATGGTAGTTCTACTATCGAAGGGCGGTGCTAGACCGGCGCCTCGCCCTCGATCGGCTCGGCGCCCAGCTGGCGGATCAAGGCGCGAAGCTCCTCGGCGGCCGCGGCGATCAAGCCATGATCGATGCCGCGCAGCACGAAGCTTGCCCCGTAGCGACCTTGGCGGAAGAAGGGATAGCTGCCGATCTCCAGATTCGGATATCGCCCCTGCAGCGCGCCCAGCCCGGCCGCTATGACTCCTTCGCCGAGATAGGCGCCCACCGTCGCCGAGAGCACCGGCGGGCCGCCGCGGAGATTTCCCTTCAGCCCATCGAACATGGCGCGCATCACCGCGGGCACGCCCGCCAGAACGAAGACATTGCCCATGCGAAAACCCGGTGCGGCGGAGACCGGATTCAGGACCAGATCGGCCCCCTCCGGGACATGGGCCATGCGCAGCCGCGCCTCGTTCAGCCCACCCGGCGGGTAGTGCGGCTCGAGCAGGGCGCGCGCCCGGGGATTGAGGATGAGCGGCACGCCGAAGGCGCGGGCGACGGCAGCCGAGGTGATGTCGTCATGGGTGGGACCGATGCCGCCGGTGGTGAAGACATAGTCGTAGCGCGCCCGGCATTCGTTGACCGCGGCGATGATTTCCGCCTCGACATCGGAGACGACGCGGGCCTCGCGCAGTCTTATGCCGAGCTTGGTCAATTGCTCCGCGATATAGCCGAGGTTCACATCCTTGGTGCGGCCCGAGAGAATCTCATTGCCGATGATCAGCACCGCGGCGGTGACGATATTTTCTTCTTCTTTCGAAGCCATCAGCTCGCCCCTGGGGCCAGGGGCTGATAGCCATGCAGCAGCATGCATTGCCGGGTCAGGCTATCGACCCGCTTGTCCTGGCTAGCGGCATTCAAATTGGTGATCAGGCTGTCCTGGCTCGTCGTGTCGCCGGCCATGCCCTCGTTCGCCTGCTCGCGATCGACCTGTTTGCGCGCCGACAGCGTGCAGGCGCGCAGATCGGCGCGCGCATCCTCCGGCGCCGTGCCCGCGCGGCGCCAATCCACCGTCTCCGCCGTGGGATTGGCGCAGGAAGCGAGCAACAGCAGGGCAATCGCTGACAGAAGTGGGCGGCGCATGGGGGGCTCAAAGCGGGGTCGCGGCATGGCGGAACGGCGGTACTTTGCGTTGCCCGTCCGCCGGTTGCAACCCGGGAATCCTACCATTGCTCGACCATCAGCCGCTCGATCAGGGCACCGGCCACATCCTGGGGTTCGCCTTCCCAGGGGAAATAGAAGCTGGTCATGCCCGGCGCGCCATTCAGCTCCAGCACCCAATGGTTTCCCGGGGCGGCCGGCTGCGTCGCGTCGCGCATCATCATATCGACGGCGGCCAAGCGCATCTCCGGCAGGCTGGCGCAGAAGTCCTCGACGAGGCGCACATAGGAGGGATGCAGGATCGGCCGGCAATCGACGGTATCGGCGCCGGTGGTGGGGTTCGAGGTGCCACGCAGGAAAATCCGCTGGCCGGCCGCCGGCCGGCTGTCGAGGCCAAGTCCCTGCTGCGACAGGTAGCGATGGGCCTCCCGATCCAGCAGGACCGGGAAAGCGCCCGGCGAAGCCCGGCGCCGGCGCTCCTCGTTCTTGGCGGCGACGAGTTCGGCGATGCTCTGCTTGCCGTCTCCCACCACATTGGCCGGCCGGTCGAGGCGAAGCCCGACGACCGAGGGACGGACATAGAAGAGGCGCACCTGGTCGCCCTCCAGATGCTCCTCGACCACGATCGAGGGATAAGAGCGCGCGGCGGTCAGGAAGGCCTCGCGGAAGGCCGCCTCATCACGGAGCCAAGGGGTGCAGCAGAGCCCCTGCTTGCCCCGCGCGGGCTTGACGCAGGCCGGGCCGCTCATGCGGGTGAAGTAGGCCTCGGCTTGCGCGAGATCGGCGGCGGCGAAGACCTCGCCCGCCGGGACAGGCACGCCGTGCCCGGTGAGCAGGCCCTTGGCCGCGTGCTTGTCGATGGTGACATGGGCCAAGGGTCCGTTGACGTGATGGGCCTTTTTCGGGTCCGCCGGGTCCGGGTTGGAGATCAACAGGGCCTGGCTGAAGAAATAGCCCCGGCCCCCGATCTGCAGGCTGATCCACGGCTCGAGGGCTCCCCCCGGGGTACGGGTGGCCATGATTCGCCGATAGGCAATGCCCCGCTGCGTGGCCGCATGGGCCAGGCAACCGGACTGATGATCGTGGGACCAGCTCGAGAGATCGGGGAGAATCATTGGGTCTCGGCACCCTCCTCAGCCGGATTGTAAAGGTGGTGGCCAGCGGCAGCGCAACAGGATTGCGCCCCGACCCGTCGCCCTGTTAGGAGCCCCCATGATCTTCGATCCCCCGCTCCTCCCCGCCCGGCTGGTCCGCCGCTACAAGCGCTTCCTCGCCGATGTCGAGATCGAGGGCCGCGTCGAGACGGTCCATTGTGCCAATCCCGGCTCCATGATGGGTCTGGCCGAGCCGGGCTCCCGGGTCTGGCTCTCCCGCAGCGCCAATCCGGCCCGCAAGCTCCCCCTGACCTGGGAGCTCGTGGAGGTCGCTGGCGGGGGCCTCGTCGGCGTCAATACCAGCTATGCCAATCGCCTGGCCGAGGAGGCCCTGGGCCGCAGCCTGATCCCGGCTCTGACGGGGTATCCGGCCTGGCGCCGGGAGGTTGCCTATGGCGCCGGCTCGCGCATCGATTTCCTGCTGACCGCCCCCGACCGGCCGCCGTGCTATGTCGAGGTCAAGAGCGTCACGCTGGCCCGGGGCGAGGCGGCGGAATTCCCGGATTCGGTCACCGCCCGGGGCACAAGGCACCTCAAGGAGCTGGTGGAGATGCGCCGGCAGGGTGCCCGCTCCGTGATGCTGTTCCTGGCCCAGCGCCAGGATTGCCGGTCCTTCGCGGTCGCCGGCGACATCGATCCCGCCTATGCCGCGGCCCTGGCGGCAGCGAGCGCTGCGGGGGTGGAGATCCTGGCCTTCGGCTGCCGGGTCAGCCCCCAAGGGATCGAGCTGGGCGGGGCCCTGCCCTTCCTTCCCGGCATGGCCGGGGACCGCGCCAGCCTCTTGCAAAATCGGGGCCCAGGGCCTTAATTGCGGGCATGAACTCCCGACAGGAAACACCGACCGAATGGTCGGGCGAGGCCAGGCGCATCAAGCTGCATGGACCCGAGGCCTTCGATTCCATGCGCAAGGCCGGCCAAGCTCGCCGCCGAGACCCTCGATTTCATCACGCCCCATGTGCGCGAGGGGGTGACGACGGGCGCCCTCGACAAGCTCTGCCATGACTTCATCGTGGATCGCCAGGCGATCCCTGCCCCACTCAACTACCGCGGGTTTCCCAAGTCGATCTGCACCTCGATCAACCATGTCGTCTGCCACGGCATCCCCGGCGACCGGAAGCTCCTCGACGGCGATATCGTCAATATCGACGTCACGGTGATCCTCGACGGCTGGCATGGCGATACCAGCCGCATGTATTACGTCGGCAAGCCGAGCGTGAAGGCGAGCCGCCTGGTCGATGCCACCTATCGCGCCATGATGGCGGGCATCGAGGTGGTCCGGCCCGGGGCCCGGCTGGGCGATATCGGCGAGGCGATCCAGAAGCTGGCCGAGGGCGAGCGCTTCTCGGTGGTGCGCGACTTCTGCGGCCATGGCATCGGCCGCGTCTTCCATGACGCGCCCAGCGTGCTGCATTTCGGGCGCGCCGGCACCGGACCCGAGCTGAAGGAAGGCATGTTCTTCACCATCGAGCCGATGATCAATGCCGGCCGCTTCGAGGTGAAGGTGCTGGACGACGGCTGGACGGCCGTCACCCGCGACCGCTCCCTCTCCGCTCAGTTCGAGCATACGGTCGGCGTGACCGCCGAGGGGGTGGAGATCTTCACCCGCTCCCTCGTGGGTCTCGACGCCCCGCCCTACTAGCCGATTCCCTCGTGTTGAAGGACGCGCCGCCGGAAAAGCCGCATTACCTCGGCCACCGGCAGCGCCTCCGCGAGAAGCTGCTGGAGAAAGGCCCCGAGGCCTTCGCCGATTACGAGCTGCTCGAGCTCCTGCTGGCCCAAGCCATTCCGCGCATCGACGTCAAGCCGCTGGCCAAGGATCTGCTCCACCGCTTCTCGAGCTTCGCCGGCGTGGTCGCGGCGACCCCCGCCGAGCTATTGAAGGTCAAAGGCATGGGCGAGGCCGCCATCGCCAGCCTCAAGACCGTGCGCGCCGCCGCCTTGCTGATGAGCCGCCAGGATCTGAGCGAGCGGCCGGTCATGGCCAATTGGCAGAGCCTGCTCGACTATTGCCGCGCCAATCTGGCCGAGGAGAAGATCGAGCAGTTCCATCTGCTCTTCCTCGACGGCCGCAATGCACTCATCGCCCATGAGCGCCAGCAGACCGGCACCGTCAACCACGCCCCGGTCTATCCCCGCGAGGTCGCCAAACGGGCCCTCGAGCTGGGGGCGCGCGCCATCATCATGGTGCACAACCACCCCTCCGGCGATCCGACCCCGTCGCGCGACGACATCGCCATCACCAAGGCCTGCGCCGCCGCGCTGGAGAAGCTCGACATCCTGCTGCACGATCATGTCGTGGTCGGACGCAAGGGGCATGCGAGCTTGAGGAGCCTGGGGCTGTTGTAGACTGAGGCACTGGATCGGAAGAGATCATGAGCGCGTGCTTATGCCTCGCCGACGCCCGAGCCATTGCCTCGCTCCTTCGGCGACATTTGACTTGGGCCGCTGTCTGCAATTGCCGCCCTGTTCGCCTTACCTATTCCACGCTTCTTATCGAAGAACCGGTGAGGCGCCTCCTGGCTTTGTAGCATTGCGGCGAGGCCAGTGAATTGCGCCTCTGCACTGGGTCCCACCAATATGCAACCAATGCCCATGCGCCGCGCGCCCTCGCCGTCTGTGGCTGGATTGTCGCCGATCGCCAGAAGCTCCTCGCCAGCGGCCGAAATCCGGCGCATGGCCGCCTGATACAGCACAGGGGACGGCTTGCCGATCGGCCTGTAGCGAAGATCGGGCAGACACGCCTTGACGGTCTCCAGCAGGACGCCCGTCTCGAAGATTCGAACTCCTGCGGCACCGGGATGCGACAAATCCATGTTGGAGACAACGAGCTGGGCACCACTCTCAATCTGCCGAACGATCCGGTGCAGCCGAGAGTAGGAGAAACGAACATCGCGAGTCAGCAGCACGACGTCGGGATGTTCGTCGTCCACCACGAGGCCCAGCGATATGGCATAGTCGATGATTGCCGGCGAACCATAGATCGCAGTATGGGCACCACGTGCCGATGCGGCTAGTTGCTCGACCGCGGTCGCACCCGCGAGAGCGATCCGATCTGCGGCGACTGGCAGGCGGATACGGGCGAGCTTTGCCGAGAGCGTTTTGGGCGTATCTATCGAATTGTTCGAGACGATGAACAATCTGTCTCCCGCATAGGTTATGAGTTCCCGCGCGCCAGGGAGCGGCCGACCTGCGAGAACGAGGCAGCCATCCAGATCGCAGAGCAAACCGCGATAGCGATCAAGCCACATAATTCAACGAGGCAAACCCGGCGCCGCCTAAGCAAATTGGGCACAAGTTACGCCCCACCAAAGCCGCCGAGAATCTCCGGGTCGGAAAGCTCGTCGGCTGCAAGCTCTTTGACGACCTGCCCGTTCTGCAGCACGAGAACCCGGGTGGCGAGGAAGGCCACAAAAGCCAGTTCCTGATCGACGATCAGAATGCTCATGCCGATCTGGTCGTGGAGATTCCTGAGGCGTTCGGCTATCTCTTCGACGATCGAAGGTTGCACCCCCTCGGTCATCTCGTCGAGCAAGAGCAGGCGTGGTGAGCGGATGACAGCACGCGCAATCGACAGAAGTTGCCGCTCGCCGCCACTGAGCGCAGCGCCGCGACGGCTCAGCAGTTCTCCGAGCCTTGGGAACAGGTCCAGGATCGCGTCCATCGTCATGAGGTCGCCACGCCCTCTGACCGCAGTGGCAAGAGCCAGATTCTCCGCAACAGTGAGGTCTGGAAACCCGGAATTGCCTTGGGGAATATACCCTATACCGAGCAAGCTTCGACGATAGGCAAGCGCTGCCTCGATCCGCCGGCCATCGAAATCAATCGCGCCGGACTCGGTCTTCACCAGGCCCATCAAGGCGCGGAGAAGCGTCGTCTTGCCCATGCCGTTGTGACCCACCACACCCAGCACTTCACCCTCTGCCTGAGCCAAACTGATGTTGCGCAGGACGGGCACGGAACCATAGCCGGCGCTGACGTCCCTCACCGACAGGATCATTGCTTGGCCTGCCACTGGGTGCCCAAGTAGATATCCCGGACCAGTTGATTCCGGGCGATGTTCTCCATCGAGTTCTTCGACAAGGATTGCCCCACGGTGAAGGACGGTGACCCGTGTGGCGAGGAGCGCGATGAATTCGAGATCATGTTCGACGACGATGATCGTCGCGCGTTGATTGAGGTGCTTGATGAGCTTGACCGTCTTCAGCATCTCCTCCCGCGTCATTCCCGCCGCAGGCTCATCGAGCAGTGCCAGCGCTGGGCTGGTCGCCAGGAGCATGCCGAGTTCAACCCACTGCCTATGTGCGTGGGACAGCTCGTCCACCCTACGGGCGGAGCGTAAGGAATCGCCGAACCCAATTTCCTCCAGCACGGTCTCGACGGCTTGCCCCAATTCCCCGCCGCGATGGGCGCGTCGCCCGGCCAGCCAGATATTCTCGCGGACGCTGAGTCCGCCATAGACACTGGGGATCTGATTCTTGATGGCCACTCCCATCCTGGCGATCTGGTGCGGATGGTAGCCAGCCAGGCTACGGCCACGGAGCAGGATCTCTCCCTTGGTCGGCCGCTGTTGACGGGTCATGCACCTGAACAGCGTGCTTTTGCCGGCACCATTCGGTCCGATCAGGCATCGGAGCTCGCCTTCGGCAATCGCGAAGTCGACATTGTCCACCGCCGTGACCCCGCCAAAGCGGCATGTGAGCCCACGCGTCTCCAGGATCGGCCTCGCGGTCATGTCCGCCTCTCGAGCCGTCGCTCGGTGCGGAGCCTGCGCCTGAAGGCCCGCGCGAGCACCGAGAAGGCTTTCGGTCCATCGCGTAGCGTCGGTAGGATGCCGCGCGGGACGAGCAGGACAAAGAAGATGATGATCGCGCCGAACACCAGAGACGTGTTGAGAATTTGGTTGGTTCCGAGAAAGGTCTGCAGGTATTGGAAGCCGAAACTGGCAATCAGCGGTCCGGACAGCGTCCCGAGGCCGCCAGCAATGACCCAGAGCAGAAACTGCGAGGCTTGATTGATATCGAAGGCCGTCGGACCGACATAGCCGTTGTTGGCAGTGAAAAGGCAGCCGGCGAGGCCGGCTATGGCTGCGCTGATTGCGAAGGCGAGCATTTTGTAGAGCCGAACGTCATAGCCAATGAGCTCGCTCCTCAACTCGTTCTCGCGAATCGCGACCATGATCCGACCGATGCTGCTGCGCAGGAGCAATCGAATCAGGCAGTAGGCAGCTGCCAGGACCATCAGGCAAAGGCGGAACATCTCCGAGGGATCCAGAGCCGCATCCGGCTGACCGGGCCAGTTGAGCGGGGGCACGGAGTCGATACCGTTGAAGCCTCCAAGCAGCGCCGATCCGACTTTATAGGAAGGATCGGCCGTCGAGTTCATGAAGCTGAAAAGGATGAGCGTCACGCATAGGGTGATTACGGCGAGATAGACGTCTCCCACTCGCCCGAAGAAGAGGAGATAGCCGAGCAGCAGTGAGAATACGGTCGGCAGCGCGATCGCCACTGGTATCGCGAGAGTGCTATCTCCCAGGTTGATCGTCGCTATCGCATAGGCATAGGCGCCCAGGCCGAAGAAGGCGGCGTGGCCGAAGCTGAGGATGCCGACGTAGCCCCAGGCAAGCGCCAGGCCCAAGGTGGCCAGTGCCATCGCGGAGAAAGTTGACATCTGCAGCAGGTCGAACTGCCCGAAGACAAGCGGACCGATAGCCGCAAACACCAGCAACAGTACCACCAGGGCAAAGTTGGATGCGTTGCTGAAGCTGCTCTTCATCATCGGCGGGTTCCCTGCCAGCGCCCAGAAATGCCCTGAGGCATCACCCGCAGCAAAACGATTGCGGCTATGAGCAATGCCGCTTGCCCAATGACAGGCGTGGCGACCAAGGAGAACACTGCCTCAAGGGGGCCGAACAGCGCGGCCGCGGAAACCGTGCCCGCAATCAGGGCACTCCCGCCGCTGATGACCGTAACGAAGGCTCGGGCGACGTAGGTGGCGCCCATATAGGGAATGACTCCGGACATGGGAGCGAGCAGACCCCCCGCCAAACCGCTTAGAGCCGCCCCAACGGCAAAGGTCGCTGTATAGACCCCGACCGGGTCGATCCCGAGGGTCGACGCCATGTCGGGGTTGCGCATCGTGCCGCGTGCGATCAGGCCCCATCGCGTCTTGGCCAGGCCCAGAAAGCAGAACGCCGTGACCATGAAGCTAATTGCGATAAGGACGAGTTGATAGGCGCTGACTGAATAGGCGCCGATCGCGACGCTCCCGAGCGGCGCGGCCACACCACGGGTCGTGTTGCCGAAGATGGCGGTGACCAATCCGATCAGGAACAGGCTGAGGCCCCACGTCGCCAGCATGGTGGTGACGGTCTGCCCGTAGAACCGGCGAATAAGGAAGCGTTCGGCTACGATCCCAACCAGCCCGACAGTGATGGGGGCCACGACCAGCATGGCAATCCATATGTTCACGCCTTCCCGCGAGGCCATGACGGTAGCGTAGCCACCCAACATGATGAATTCGCCATGCGCGAAATTGATCACGCGCATCATGCCGAAGATCACCGCGAGTCCGAGGCTGATGAGTGTCAGCAAAGCGACACTCGTCACGATGGCGATCGTCAGAGCGATTGCTTGATCCACGGGCGCCTCGGACTCGCGATTAGGAAAAAATATCCATCTCACACGAGAGGGACCAATATCTCCGTGTTCCGGGGATTCTTGATCAAATCGCATCGTCCGGCGAAGTCGTAGGGCGGCACCTGCTTCTTCGTCTCGATGAGGGTCCACTTGCGGTCTTTGACCTGGATGATGTGAACGTCCTGCTGGGTGCTGTGGGTCTTGCCGTCCAAGACCATTTGCCCACCCGGCCCGTTCCACTCGATGCCCTGAGCGACGGCGGCCATCAGGGCGCCCCGCTCGAAGCTGCCGGCCTTCTTGACAGCCTCCGCCCAGATCATCGGCCCATTGTAGCCGCCGATCGCGATTCCGTTCACATATGGGTGGTCGGCGCCCGCCGCCGCCTCCACTCTTTTTAGGAACACCTTGTTCTCCGGCGCATCAAGTTCTTGAAAGTAGTTGTAGGCGACGATGATGCCGTCCGTCTCTTCCGGTGTCAGGACCATGTGCTCGTTGCCCCCGGCGAACACGATGGAGACGATCGGAGTCTTGTGCAGCATGCCGGCCGCTGCCCACTGTCTGTAAAACGACATGTGAGGTCCGCCGACAAGGCAAGAGTGCACATAGTCGGGCTTGGCGGCCTGGATCTTGCTGATCGCCGTGCTGAAATCAGTGACGTCGAGCGGGTAGTAGTCATCGCCGACAACCTCGCCACCATGCTGCTGAGCGAGATAGCGCGTCCAAATGCCGATGTTCCGAGGCGCATTGTAGTCTGCGCCAATGTAGAAGACCTTCTTGCCCAGGTTCTTGAAGGACCATTCGAGCAGCGGCACGGCTTGCTGATCGCTGCCGGTGTTCACCGAAATGGCATTCATCTCGCAAAGACCGCCTTCGTAGATCGTCCCATACACGAATGGAACCTTGTAACGGCGCAGTACCGGTCGGGTCGCCTCGCGCGATGCCCCGGTGATCGCGCCTTGCAACATCACCACCTTGTCTTCCAGAGCTGCACGCTGAGCGTACTGGGGGTACTTCTTGATATCGGATTGCCCGTCGTAGACCTTGAGCTCGATCTTCTTGCCCAACAGCCCGCCGGCAGCGTTTATCTCCTCGATCGCGATCTTCATGCACATATGCGACGGAATGCCGTAGACATCCACCGCGCCCGACAGGTCGTGAAGCGACCCGACGTTTACGCTGTCAGCCTGTGCCCAGCTCGGCTGGCTCTCGAATGCCAAGCTGCCCACGGCGGCAGAGCCAATCGCGGCCGATTGAAGAAAAGCTCTACGAGAAATGTCCATCCTACGATCTCCTCTTGAGACGAATTGGCGATTCATGGATTTGATTGGCTTCGGCGAGCGCCTTCACGCGGACCGCCGCGATCGATGCGGGGGACTACCCGACGACGCCAGCTCGGCGCGCGGGGTTCTCTTTTCGCGAGATGTTCCACAAGCGGTGCGAGGCGAGCTCAGCTCCTTCAGCCAGCGAGGCCAACTTCATCCACGCGATCTTCGGGTCAACGATTTGATAGGACGCAAAATTGGCGAAGCCGCAATCCGTGCCCGCGATGACGCGCTCCCGACCAACCAGCTCGGCGAAACGGACGATTCGCTCAGCCACGATCTCCGGATGCTCGACATAGCTGCTACAGGTGTCGATTACGCCGGGAATGAGGACCGTGTCATCCGGCAGCTTGACATCCTCCCAGACGCGCCACTCATGCTGGTGGCGCGGGTTGGCCGCCTCGAACGACATGGCGCCTGCCTTGCAGCGCAAGAGAATGTCGACAAGATCACTCAACGCCACGTCATGGTGATGTGGCCCGAGATAATTGCCCCAACAGAGATGCAGTCGCATCTTCTCCGAGGGAATGTTGCGGCATGCGTGATTGAGCAGTTCCACGCGCACAGCCACCTGCCGGCGAAACTCCTCAAGGTCAAGAAGCTCCGTGCCGACATGTCGTCCCATCGCGAGATCAGGTGCGTCGATTTGCAGGACGAACCCGGCCTCAGCGATTGCTTCGTATTCGGTTCGCATCGCCTCGGCGATGGCCTGCCAATACTCTTCCGCCGTCGGGTAGTGCTGGTTTTCCAGGTATATCGCGATCACTCCCGGCGAGGCTGCCGTCATGAACACGTCGGCGGGTTCAGCCTTTTCCGCGGCCGCCTTCAGATTCGCGATATCCTCTTCCAGAGCCACCCGGCCTTGGTAGACGATCGGCCCTGTGCAGGCAGGCACCATCGGATCAAGACCTGCCAGCGAACGCTCCGCGAACTCCGGTACATCATGCAGGTCCCAGATGGTCAGTCCCCTACCCTTCCCTTCAAAGCCGGAAAGTCGCTCCCGCACATAGGTTGCGTAGCCGATCTTGCTCGCTTCGCCGTCGTTGATGATGTCGAGTCCGGACTCCCCTTGCTTCCGGACGGCGCTCTCGACTGCTTCCCGGATCTGCCGCCGCAGGTTGAGTTCCTCTGCAGACGTGAGCGTGCCGCGATCATGCTCGACAATGGCTTCGGCCAGGGCCGGTGGACGCGGGAGGCTCCCGGTATGGGTCGACAGAATCCGGTCGGTGCTGCACTTCATCGGAGCATCTCCACGAATAATCGTCTGATTCCCGGCTACCCGCTCGCGCCAAGGACAGGTTGCGCTCCGGGTCTACCGACGCCTTCGAGGGGACTTAATACCGATTGTTTTGCATTGACGTTAAGGTCATAACCTTCTCTTATATGTCAAAGAAGCGTCGCTATCGTCTCGGCCTGAAGCCAGCTTTCGGGGAAATCGGCCATGTCGCTGACGAGCTCACGGGTGCGCGCAGTCAATGCGGTCTTCGAAGCCGGCAGCTTCTCGCATGCTGCCCGACGCCTCGGCGTCACCCAGCCTGCAGTCACCCAGCAGGTACGCAGCCTGGAGTTCGAATTCGGAGTCAGCCTGTTCGAACGTCGTGGCAACGATCTTGTGCCGACCGCCCTCTGTCGGGAGTTTGTTGCCGTGACATCCCAAATGAGCGCCCTGGAGACTCAGGCGTTGGCCGTACTACGGCAAAAGGATGCCTTGAAAGGTGGCGAGTTGCGCATCGGCCTTGGCAACTCGATGCCGGGTATGGCGTTGATCTCTTCTTTTCGCCGTCTCTACTCGAACATCCAGATCACCGTTGAAATGGGAAATTGGGCATCGATCATCGACGCCGTCGTCAATCAGCGGGTCGACGTGGGCGTTCTGCCGGATGTACCGAGCGATGGGCGCTTTCGTCGCGAGGTATGCGTGCGGCAAGGTGTCGTCGCGATTGTGCATCCAAGTCATCCCCTGGCCCGAGCCAAGAGGGTTTCATGCGCAGAACTTGCCAGGCATCGGTTGATATTCCGGACCAAGCAGTCGTCCACACAACGCGTCGTCGATCGTGCCTTCCGGACGGCGGGAGTGAAACCAAAACCAGAGATCGTTCTCGATACGCGCGACGGGGTGTTCGAGGCGGTCGCCAACGAACTCGGCATCGGGTTCACATGGGAATACGGGTCGAGCCGTGCGGATAAGATCGTGAGGGTTCATGTCCCGGAGATGGCAGCTCGGGTTCCCGAGCACATCTTCAGCCTCGCTGGAAGGCAGTACAAGCTCGTGGACCTGTTCTTTGAAGCCCCCAGCACGATCAAGCATATGGCCATATGACGCTTTCGGAGCGACTTGCACAGAGCGCCTCAAGGTCGCGGCAGCTCGTCGCTTCAGCAGAGGGAGTGACTACGTGTCCGGTCCCACCCGCTGGAAAGGCTCGACATCCTGCCGCACGATCATGTGGTCGAGGGCCGCAAGGGGCATGCGAGCTTGCGGAGCTTGGGGCTGCTGGGGTAGGACGCCGCTGTCTCATCAATCTGTCGATCTCGCATCGAGGTCGCATTCCCGCAAGATGCCAGGAGTATCGAGATGACCAATTCGTCTGACTACGTGCCGCCGAAGGTTTGGACATGGAGCAAGGCGAGCGGTGGCCAGTTCGCCAACATCAACCGCCCGATCTCGGGGCCGACCCATGACAAGGAACTGCCGGTCGGCCGCCATCCGCTCCAGCTCTACTCGCTCGCAACGCCGAACGGCGTGAAGGTCACGGTCATGCTCGAGGAACTGCTGGCTCTGGGTCATAGCGGTGCGGAGTATGACGCCTGGCTGATCAAGATCGGCGACGGCGAGCAGTTCGGCAGCGGCTTCGTGGCGGTGAATCCGAACTCCAAGATTCCCGCGCTCATGGACCGCAGCGGCCCGAAGCCGATCCGGGTCTTCGAATCCGGCGCGATCCTGCTCTATCTCGCCGAGAAGTTCGGGGCGTTCCTGCCGACCGACAGCACCCGCGCCGAATGCCTGTCCTGGCTGTTCTGGCAGATGGGAGCAGCACCCTATCTGGGCGGAGGGTTCGGTCACTTCTACGCCTATGCGCCCGCGAAGATCGAATACGCCATCGATCGCTTCGCCATGGAGGTGAAGCGCCAACTCGACGTGCTCGACAAGCAGCTCGCCGACAATGAATACGTGGCAGGCCGTGCCTACACGATCGCCGATATGGCGATCTGGCCCTGGTATGGCGGCCTCGCGAAGGGGCTGCTCTACGAGGCGGGCGAGTTCCTGTCGGTGCAGGACTACAAGCATGTTCAGCGCTGGGCCGATCTGATCGGCAAACGCCCGGCCGTCCAGCGCGGCCGAATGGTCAACCGCTCCTGGGGCGAGCTCTCGAGTCGAGCTGCACGAGAGGCATGACGCGGCCGACTTCGAGACCAAGACCCAGGACAAGCTCGCGCCCGAGAACGGGTAGCTCGCCGGCGAGGCTGCACAACCGGGCCGTTGACAATCCGCGGAGAATGTTCTCTTTATGTTCTCATAACCGCGGAGCCGTCGGATGGAAACGGCAGCCACCATCCTCCATGCAGACCTCGATGCCTTCTACGCCTCGGTCGAGCAGCTGCTGGATCCGTCCTTGCGCGGCAAGCCCATCGCCGTCGGGGGCGGAGTTGTGCTGGCCGCTTCCTATGAAGCCAAGGCCTTCGGGGTCCGCGGCGGCATGCCGGGGCGACGCGCCCGCGAGCTCTGCCCGCAGCTGACCTTCGTCAGCGGCCATTTCGGCGAGTACCAACGGCTGGGCGATGCCGCCATCGCGGTGCTCGGCGATTTCACACCCCTCGTCGAGCGCATCTCCATCGACGAGGCCTTCGCCGATGTCGCGGGCTGCACCCATCTCTTCGGTCCGCCGGCCGAGATTGCAACGACGATCCGGCGCCGTGTCCGGGCGGAGCTTGGCCTGCCGATCTCGGTCGGCGTGGCGCGCACCAAGCATCTGGCGAAAATCGCCTCGCAGGTGGCCAAGCCCGACGGGCTGCTGGTGGTCGATCCCGACACCGAACTGGCGTTCCTGCACGACCTGCCCGTCGAGCTGATGTGGGGCGTGGGCCCGGTCGCCAAGGCGAGGCTGGCGGAGATCGGGGTGCTGACCATCGGCCAGCTCGCGAAGACTCCGGGGCACTCGCTGGAGCGATTGCTGGGTCCGGCGGCAAGCGAGAAGCTGGCGGCGCTGGCCTGGAATTGCGATGCGCGGGAGATCACGCCGCATCGCCGGGCGCGATCCGCCGGCGCGCAATCGGCGATCGGCAGAAAGCCCGCGGAGGAGCGGGTGTTTCGGCCGACGCTGCGTCATCTCGCGGACAGGATCGGGGCTCGGCTGCGGGCCAAATATCTGACTTGCCGAACCGTGACGGCCCGCGTGCGCTTTGCCGATCTCCACGCGGTCACGCGCTCCGTGACGCTGGATGCGCCGATATCCGCAACGGCGATCCTTGCCGAGATCGCCGAGGAGCTCGTTCGCACGGCCCTCGGTGATCACCCCGAGGAGAAGAACATCTCCCTCCTGGCGATCTCCGCGTCGCAGCTCGAGACCAACGCCGAACTGCAGTTCGAACTCCCGCTGGGGCTCGACGACGAAGCGCGCCGTCCCGGCAGCCGAAAGGGCTTGGCGCGTCACGCCGCCGATCGTGCCGTCGACAAGATCCGCGATCGCTTCGGATGGGACGCGGTCGGATATGGCACCGCCGCCTTGGGAAACCTCGACTCCGTTCCCGACGAATTTCGCGAGCTCGCCGAGCACGATCTGTAAATCCTGGCCTCATGCTCGGCGGCATTCGGCCTTTTCCCCGGGCGCCGGCTGAAAGCCGGTCCCGCCGAACAGATTACCAGTTCCCATGACGACGATCCTGGCTTACCGATACCAACCCACGGCGGCAATATCGGGGCAGAGGGGCCCTGCATGCCGCTTCGATTCGTGGCAGAACCCGATCGCCCCGCTCCGGGCAAGTGCAGGTAAGCCGGCAGCATGACCAGATCACGCTCGAAGAGGCAGTCCGGCAGGGCTCGGCGGCGCGAGGCCGAGGCGCCGACCGCCCCCTCTCGGCCCATGCTTTCGGGTCGGGCGGCAGCACTTCTGGCTTTGGTTCTGCTGGCGCTCGGCCTTGCCCGCGCTGGCGGCGTTCTCACCGGCTCGCCGTCCGGCATTCTGCTTCCCGAGCCTGGGCTCGGCCTCTGGCTCCTGATTCTGCTGGCGGGACTTGCGGTCGCCGCACAGCTGCTGGCAGAGAGAGGGTCCGGCCGCCGGACCCTCGGATTCGCCTCGCCGGTGCTGCTGGTCCTGGCTTTGCTGGCCGTCGTGGCAGCGGAGATTTGGCGCGGACCAACCGCGCCCGAGATCGCAGGCGAGGCTGCACCCGTGGCGCTACCCTTACCGCCGGCACCGGCTGCGCCCTCGGCAGCACCTTCCGCGCCCGCACCCTCCACCCCCGCGCCGGCCGGCACTGCGTCTGTCGATCCGGCGGTGGCTCAGCTCAGCGCCCTCGGCCTGACGATCAAGCCGCTGGAGGGGGGCGGTTTCGGCGCCGGGCCGAATGCAGCCTTCAGCAACCAGAACTTCGCCCAGGCCGCCGCACTCCTGGCGGGGCTGCCGGGATTGCGCCGGCTCGACCTCTCGCGCACGCCCGTCATCGATCTCGCGCCGATCCGCGGGCTGACCGGACTTCGCGAGCTCAGCATCCAGAAGACGGCCGTGGTCGACCTCGAGCCGATCCGAAGCCTGACAGGGCTCACGCTCTTCAACATGCGCGGCACCGCCGTCAGCGATGTCGGGCCCATCGCCGGCATGACGGCGCTGGAGGTGCTGGACCTGCGCTCCACCCCGGTGACGGATCTCAGCCCGCTGGCGGGATTGAAAGCGCTGCAGCACCTCGATCTGCGCTCGACCTCGGTGGCCGATCTCGCGCCGCTGAAGGGCTTGGCCCAGCTGAAGACCCTGGCCCTCCGCCATAGCCTGGTCACGCACCTCGATCCGCTCGCCGGCCTCGCCGGCCTCAAATGGCTGGACCTCAGCCAGACCCCTGTCAGCGACATCGGCCCGCTGGCAGGTCTTGCCGGGCTGGAGGACCTCGACCTGGACGGCACGGATGTGGTGTCGTTCGCCCCGCTCAAAAGCCTGACGGGCCTACACTACCTCTATCTGACCTCGACGGGCTTCGCCGATACCAGCCTCCTCGCCGGGATGAGCGGGCTGGAGGAGCTCTATCTCGCCGATACCCGGATCACGACCCTCGACCCGATCGCGGGTCTGACCAAGCTCGATCAGCTGGATGTGGCCGGGACCGAGATCGCGGATCTGTCCCCGATCCGGACCCATGCCGCGCTCCAGCAGCTGAATGTAAGTGCGACCAAGGTGACCGATCTGTCGCCTCTGCGAGGCTTGAGCGCCCTGCAGCTATTGAATCTTGCCCGCACGGCCGTGGCCGATATCGCACCGCTCGCAGCTCTTCCCGCCCTCAAATCCGTCGACCTCTCCGGCACCAAGGTCGACGCGGCAGCGCTGGTGCGCTTCAACCAGGACCGCGCCGCACATGGGCTGAAGCCGGTTCTCGATTTACCGATGTGAGGGCAGCGAGCGCTCAGCGCAGACGCCCTATGGCGGCGGCCGTCACATCCGGCTTCTGGCCGCCCCAGACCACGCGCAGATAGTTCGCGAGCGCGGCGGCCTGTTCGTCGCTCAGCTTGTCGGAAAAGCCTGGCATGGCCTGCAGGCTGGCGCCCTGCGGAAAATTCTCTGGGCCAATGCCGTCCAGCATCGCCACGATCAGATTGCGCGCATCGGAAAGCCGCAGCGTGCTGTTGGCGCGCAGCGCCACCACCGTGTTCGGCAGACCGCCGCCCTCGAGGCCGTGGCAGCCGGCGCAGAGCGCCAAATAGCTGGTCCGCCCCGCGCCGCCGGCCGCCGCCGTGGCGGCCGCGGGATCGATCGCCGGCAGCGGGACGGGCGGCGGCGGGCGGTCGCCGAGGAGATAGGTCGTCACGGCGGCGAGATCCTCGGGCGTCAGGTTTCGGGTGCTGAGCATCACGACTTGATGCATGTCCGCGAAGGCCGAGCCTTGATCGGCGATCCCGCGGCCGAGATAGCTGCCGAGACCGGCGCCCGTCCAGCCGCGCGCCGCGAGGCCGGCCGGGGTGATATCGGGCGCCCCGACGCGGCCGAGGGCGAAGCCGGTCAAGGCCCGCGACAGCTCCATCTGGCCGAGGCTGCCGCGGGGCGTATGGCATTCCCCGCAATGCCCCAGCACGTTCACGAGATAGCGGCCGCGCTGCCAGGCGGCGGAGCTTCCGCTCGAGGTCGCGGGCAGGCTCTCCCGGAGGAACAGCAGGTTCCATCCCATCATTCCCAGGCGGATGTCGTAGGGAAAATCGAGCTTGGTCTGGCGGTTCGCCACCTTCATGGGCCGCAGCTGCATGAGATAAGCGTAGATCGCATCGGCATCCGCCCGCGTCATGCCGCGATAGGAGGTATAGGGCATCGCGGGATAAAGCGGCTGGCCGTCACGCCTTGTGCCGTCATGCAGCGCCTGCCAGAAATCATCAGCGGTCCAGCGGCCGATGCCATTGTCGGGGTCGGGCGTGATGTTGGTGGCGTAGATCGTCCCGAAGCCGCTCTGCATCGCGAGGCCCCCGGCAAAGGGCGCGCCGCCCGGTGCGGAGTGGCAGGCGGCGCAGTCCGCCGCTTCGGCGAGATATTTTCCGCGCGCCACCAGTTCCACCGGCGCGCGCACCACCTGTAGTGGACCGCCCGTCTGGCCGCCCAGCAGCTTCACCGCGATCAGAGCCCCCAGCGCGTTCGCAGCAAGGACCGCCACGACAAGGAGGGCTAGCGCCAGACGGCGAAAGCTCATGCGCCGCCCTGCGTCAAGCCGGGGGTCGCCAGAATCACATCGCGCACCGCCTGGTAATAGCGCACATAGCCGGTGCAGCGGCAGATGTGGCTTTCCAGGGCTGCGGCGACGGTCGCCTCGACCTCGCTGCGCGGCACCGGCGCGCGCTTCAGCCGCTCGATCAGCACGGTCGCGGCATTGACGAAGCCCGGCGTGCAATAGCCGCATTGGAAGCTGAACTGGTCGAGGAAAGCCTGCTGCACCGGCGAGAGGGCCATGATCTCGCCCTTGTCATCCGTCTGGGCAATGCCCTCGATGGTACGGATGCGCTTGCCGTCGAAGAAGCCGGCGCCGGTGATGCAGGTCCGTACTTCCTCGCTGGTATTGTCGTCGCGGTCCCAGATCACCACGCAGGCGTGACAGATGCCGATGCCGCAGCCCAGGCGCGAGCCAGTCAGGTCCAGCATCTCGTGCAGCACGTCGATCATCATCATTCCCTCGGGCACCTCGATCGGACCGTAGCGCCGGCCGTTGATGGTCAGGGTGAGCGGATGCGTCGGCAGGCTCATCCCACCACCTCGAGGATCTGGTCGGACGTCACCGGCAGGTTGCGGAAGCGATGGCCGATGGCATGAGCGATGCCGTTCACGATGGCCGCCATGACCGGGATCGCCACCACCTCGGCCATTCCCTTGGGTGGTTCGCTGTCCGACAGCGGCGGCAGGACCTCGGCGCTCTGCGTCCAGACCGCGACATCGCTGCCGCGCGGCAGATGGTAGCGATTGAAGTTCCAGCTGCCGTTCCCCGGCCCCTCCTCATAGAGCGGCAGCGCCTCATGCAAAGCGAGTCCGATGCCGGTGGCGACACCACCCTGGATCTGGCCCGACACCAGTTCCGGCACCAGCATGTTGCCGCATTCCAGAATCGTGTGGTGGGAGAGCAAGGCTACTTTTCCATTGGTGGCGTCGACGGCGATCTCCGCCAATGTGGCGACGGCGGTGTTGTAGCCGACCATGGCGTTGTTGTTGCGCGTCGGCGGAAAGTACACGGCTTGGCGGGAGAGTAGCTGATAGCCGTTGGGCGTTGTCGCTGCCTTCTGCGTCGATGCGCCCTCGCCATAACGAAGCGACAGCCCGTCCACCGGCAATCGCACCGAGCCGCTCGCCAGCTTGAAATCGGCCTCGGTCCATTGCCAGCGGTTGAAGCCATGCACCACCGCACCGGTCACGAGGCCACGGGCATGGGCTTCCCCAGCCAGGCGCGTGAGCGGCAGCGGGTCGAAGCCTTCGATCACGAGGGCGCCATCCTGCCAGCGCGCAGCCTCGGGCTTCGCCGTCTCCAATCCGGCCGCCGCACCACCCTTCGCCCAGATCGCCACCGCCGCCGGCCATAATCCGTAGAGGAAGACGATGCGCGCCGCGGCCTGGGTCGTGTGGGTGAAGTAATAGGCCGAGTTGCTGGCGCTCGATGCCGAGGCGAAGGCCGGCGTCCAGCGCGGGTTCGAGGCCAACCGGTCCTGCTCGGCTTGACTCATGCTATGCGGATCGCCGCTCGTCTCCACGGGAAGATCGGGCCAGTCGGTGACGGCGAAATCGAGCGCATCGGCCGGACGGCCCAGCCAGCGCGCACAGGCCACAGCCTGGCCCGAGGAGGCGCCCGTGCCGATCTCCGTGCCGGTGTGGCTGAGGGTGATGCGTCCATCGGGCCCCAGCTCGACCTTGGCGAAACTGGCTTGCGCGCCATCGCCGAAGCGCCTCTGGATGCAGCCGAAACCGACGCCGTAGTATCTGCCGGGATGCTCCGCGTCATAGGCCTGCTTGCGCGCGGCCCGGCCGGTCCACAGCCCATGCGCCCGCGCCTTCTCGAGCAGCGTCTCGGCGCGTTGCGTGCCATCGGGGACCGCGCCCTGGGCGTTCTTCATCCCGGTCTTCAGGACATTGCGCTGGCGGAATTCGATGGGATCGAGACCAAGGGCATCGGCAAGCTCGTCCATCATGATCTCGGTCGCCGCCAGGGTCTCCAGCGCGCCATAGCCCCGCGCGGAGCCGCAGTCGAGGGCACGCGAGGAGAGAGCGGTCGCCGCCACGTCGGTCTTGGGGAAATAGTAGATCGACGCCGCCGAGGTCGCGCCCACCATGGTGAGGGCGACGGAGCAGTTCGCCCGCCCGCCGCCATTGGCCAGGATGCCGGCCTGGAAGGATTGCAGAAGGCCGGTCCGCCGATCGACGCCGATCTTGTAGCGCATGCTGAACTGATGCCGCTTCAGCCCCGCCTGGAACTGGTCGAACCGATCATTGGCGAGCCGCACCGGCCGGCCGTCGCCATAGAGGGCGGCGACCAGGCCGTAATAGGGCATGGGGGCATGATCCTTCGAGCCATAGCCCACGGTGAAGCAGGGATGCAGGAACAGGCGCTTCGCCCCGATCTGGCTCTTGGCCAGCAGATTTGCCGCACCTTCCGCCACTTCCTGCGGCGACTGCGACGGGACGACCAGGTGCAGCTCCTTCCAGGCCGCATCGTACCAGCCATTGGCATTGTCGGGCTCCAGCGCCGCGGTATCGCCGGATTGCGTGGCGTAGTCGCGCGTCAGCACCAGCCAGTCGGCCGGCGGCTGCGCAAGCTCCGCCTCGATCGCCTGAGCGTGAAACATGCCCTCGGCACCCGTATCTCCGTCAGGCGATGGCTGGGGCCAGACCGGTTCGTGCTTGTCGTAGCCCGACGGCGATACCGGCGCCTGCTTGGTCGAGGAGAAGACATCCTCGTCGAAGGCCGTCTTGCCGCCGATTCGCACGAAGCGCTCGGCACCCCAGGGATCGCGCTGCAGCGGGCCGGTGACGGCGCCGTAGCGGATGACGGAGTCGTTGAACTGCAGCTTTTCCTTGGCGAAGCGGAAGCGGGCGAAGTCGTGGAAGATCAGGATCGCCACGGCCTGTCCCAGATAGGCCGGCGTCTTGCCCTCCGGCAGCAGCATGTCCTCGCCGTAGAAATCCGGAAAGGCGAGGCCATCGCGCGAGAGATCCGCCGCCGTCACAATGCGGTCCGGTGCGAGCTCTGCGCCCAGCATCGACAGATCGAAACCCGCATAGAGACGATCGGCCAGCACCGTCCGCAGAACCAGCGCATGGGCCTGCTGCTGGGGCCAATGCGGCATGTCGCGGGCGCGGATGTCGCGCGCGAATATCTTGGCGCCGGTCACCTTCGCCTTGCCGTCGATCCGGTAGCGCAGCCGATCGGCAGGGCCGTTCCACGCAGAGGCCGTCAGAAGCCGGTCATCGAAGAGCGCGGCATAGGCCCGCGACCCCAGCGGCGCGATATAGACCGCGATGCCGCCGATCAGGCTCGCACGCAGCAGCTGCCGTCGCGACAGGCCGGGAGCAGGCGTGCCTGGCGGGGCGTCCGGGTCGCTCACGACGAGCTGCGATTGCGCAGTTCGGGGAAGTCGTAGGTCTGCCAGCCCGGCACGTCGGCGACCTCCACATATTCCAGCCCGTGCTCGGCAACCGCGGGACCGCAGACCTTGCCCGCCTCGGCCGCTTTGCGGACCACGGTACCGAAGGGATATGTGGCGTCAAAGCCGATCGCCGAGCCAGTGCGCCGGTCGGGCTTCACCAATTCGTCGGCCGAGGGATCGAGCGGGCCGGAGGGCAGGTCCTCGACGATGATGGCGTCCCGCGCCGGCTGCATGCGGAAGGCCAGTGCCCATTCGACCTGGTCGGAACTGTGCACGTCGATGTCGGGATCGACGACGATCACCGTCTTGGGCCGGAGGTTGCTGGCGATGGCGGCGAGCATGGCGCTGCGGGCCTCCCCGGCGAAACGCTGCTTCATCGCCATGACGATGCGGAACGACACGCCGCCGGAGGACGGGATCGCGACCTTCTCGATGGTCGGGAATTGCCGGCGCATCATCGCCAGGAACGAGGCCTCGTAGGGAAGCTGCTTCAGTATGTGATTCTCCGTCGGCGGCACGCCGGTGAGCAGGCCCTGGAAACAGGCGTCGTTGCGGTGGGTGATCGCCAGTACCCGGGCAACCGGATTGGGCGCGGCCCGGCCGTAGTAGCCCGTATATTCGCCGAGAGGGCCTTCCATGACTTCCTTGGTCAGGTCGGCCTCGAACTCGATGACGATCTCGGCCCGTGCCGGCACGTCCAGCTCGACGACCCTGGCGCGCACCAGCTCCACCGGCGCGCCGCGCAGCCCGCCGGCGAGCTCGAAGTCGTTGGTGTCGTCAGGCACCTGGATCGGCGAGGTATAGGCCAGCATCGGATCGACCCCGAGCACCAGCGCCGCGCGAAAGGTCGTGTGGCCCATCGCCCGCGCCTTGGCGATATGCTTGCCCAGCCGGTGCATCGGCAGCGGATTGAACGACATCGTCTGCTTGTCGATGATCTCGAACCGGTAATGGCCGATATCCGGGATGCCGGTCTTCGGATCCTGGCTGACGACGATTCCCGCCGTGATATAGGGTCCGCCGTCATCGGGGCTGTACTTCGGCACCGGCAAGGCCGACAGATCGATGGCATCCCCGGTGATGACGTTCTCATGCACCGGGGCGTCCTTCACCATGACAGGCGCGATGCGCTTGGCGAGGCCTGCCAAGATGCGCTCGAAGACGGTCTCCTCCGTGGCCTCGAGGGCGATCAGGGCCTTGGCCCGCGAATTATAGACGCCGGCCACCAGGGGAAAGCGCGTGCCGTTGTTCCGAAACAAGCAGGCCGGCCCGCCGATGGCAGCACTCTGGCGCAGCGCCTTGGCGACCTCGAGATGGGGCGCCACCGGCCGGTCGATGTCGATCAGCTCGCCATGCTGGCGGAGCGCGCCGAGAAAGTCGCGGAAATCCTGAAACGGCATGACATCTCCCGTGATGCCCGGTGTACGGGGCTGATGGCCGCCCGAATAGCATGCCATCAGGCCCGCCCCGCCTTTTCAAGTCAACCGCGCCATCTCAAGGCATCGCCGATGCAAAATGGAAAGGCGATGCGCGACTTCATCGGGAAATGCACTCAATAGATCGGCAAGTCTCTATTGGCCGATCCATCGATTTCGGAAAGGGATGGCCCTTCCCCGTCTCCAGCAGTTCCTTGAGGCTCAGCAGGAAGACTGCCCAGCTCATGGAGCAATAGGCAAAGCAGCCCTCACCGTCGCGCCATTTCGAGTGGCGGAAATGCAGGATGCTCCGGTCGTCCTTGGGGGAGATCGCGAATTCGATCTCGGTCCCGAGCCAATCGGACATGCCTTTCTCCGTCGGCGTCCATCGCACGAGCCGGTTGGCTTCGAGCGAGGTTACTTGCATGACCTGGCAAGACGCCTCGCCAAACCAGAATTCCAGGGTCTTGCCCATCTTGGAGTCACCCCTTGTGTCGGGGATCCACCACTGCCCGAGCTTCTTCACATCGGTGAGGGCATCGTAGAGCGCCGCCGGGGTAGCCTTGATCCCGATCTCGTGCCGGATTTCATCTGCCGCTCGCGCCGGCCGGGGTTCATCTGCCCTCGACGCCGCGAGGATGGAAAAATCTTTGTCCTGCTGGGGCGTGCCCTTCCCGCGCTCCAAATACTGCTGCAAGCTGACGAGATAATAGGCCCAGCCCGTTGTCACGAGCGCGTAGCCCTCATCGGCTTGCTTGAAGCCGCGGTGGGCGAAGGAAAGCACGGTGTCGCTTCCCTTGGCCGCCAGATCGAAGGTGATCTTCGTGCCTGCCCATCCACCGGGGGCATTGGCGGCGATCACCGTCCAGCCCAGGCGGACCGGCGGCTCCAGCGCGTCCACCCTCACCTTGGTCACTCCCTTGCCCTCGTAGAATTGAAACTCCCCCGTTCCACCGAGCTTCGGATCGAGCTCGGCCTCGCGCGTCCACCAGTTGCGAATGCCCTCCGCCGTCGCGAGCGCTTGGTAGACCCGTTCGGGCGACGCATGGATGGTCAGAAGATGCAGAATGTCAGGCATAGGCTGCTCCTTTGGCGGCAAGTTTCTCGGCGGTCGTATTGCGGAAGCTCGGACGGGCATTCATTCGGTCGATCCAGGCGGTGAGCTTCCGGTGAGGTGCCAGCATCGCCGCGCTTTCCGGCGCTTGGGCAAAGAACGCGAGATGCGGCGCCAGCAGCAGATCCGCTATCGACAACGCCTCGCCCGCAAGGAACGGGCGATCGCCGAGGAACCGGGTGATCTCCGCCAGGCAAACCGCCGCGGGCGGGATCGAAGCTTCGATCTTGGCTTCGTCCACCGGCAGCCCCAGCATCGGCGCGACGAGGCGGTGGAAGGTGATGCCGATGGAGATGTACGGCATGACATAGCAATCAGTGATCCCGCAGAGCTGGTTCATACGGGCTTCGCCTTGGGGATCCGGGGGCGTGAGGGATGGCTTTGGGATGGCGCGATCCAGATAGCGCAGGATTGCCTGGGTTTCGTAGAGCTCGAAATCGCCGTGGGCGAAGGCCGGTACCCGCCCGAATGGATGCCGCTTGAGATGAGACGGCGATTTGGATTCGAAGGGTGCCAGCACGCTCACGCGGAAGGGCGCGCCCTTCTCCTCGAGGCCCAGGGCCGCGCTGCGCACATAGGGGCTGGCCGGCACGCCATAGAGAATGAATTCGTCCATCGAGCTGCTCTCCTGATTATGGTAAGCTATGTCTTACTGTAAGTATATACTTACCATATGTCAAATGAAAAAAAGCGAAGCCACGGCCCCAAACAACACCAAGCCCGGCTAACATGCGCTCTCGGGAAGCTTTGACAGAACGTCAGCATGGGCTTACGGTAAGTTATGACATACGCTAGCGCCCTCGAATGTCTCGGCGATCCGACCCGGCGAAAAGTCTTCGAGCGCCTTCGCTCCGGCCCTCTCTCGGTCGGCGAGATCGCGCGGGACATGCCCGTGAGCCGCCCGGCCGTATCGCAGCATCTCGCGGTGCTGAAGGAGGCGGGTCTCGTAATCGACAGGCCTGTCGGAACGCGCCGGATCTACTACATCGATCCCCTGGGGCTCGGCGCGCTGCGGGCCTGGCTCGACCAGTTCTGGGACCAAGCCCTCGCTTCGTTTCAAGACGAGGTCGGACGGAGGCTCCAGATCGAGAAGGAGAAGAAGCTCTGAGCCGGACCATTGCGATCGCGCCGGTCCGCAAGAGCGTCGTCGTCGCTGTGGATCCGGCGCGCGCCTTCGAGATCTTCACCAAGGGCTTCGATCGCTGGTGGCCCAAGAAGCTTCCCGCCGATCCGCGAAAGCCGCCGTCCGGCGCCGCGGCTTCTTCCGTCAAGGAATCGCTCATCGAGCCCTTCGAGGGCGGGCGGTGGTACAGCCAGTGCGAAGACGGCTCCGAATCCAATATCGGACATGTGCTCGCCTGGGAGCCCGGAGCGCCGCCTGCTGCTGAGCTGGGAATTCGATGCGCAATGGCGGCCCGACGCGATTGCGGCCTCCGAAGTCGAGATCCATTTCATCCCCGAGGGTCCGGACAGCACCCGCGTGGAGCTCGAACATCGCAATTTCGAACGCATGGGCCATGACGGCGGCCGGAAGATGCGCGGCGATGTCGCGGGCGGCTGGCCGACCCGCCTGGAGCTCTACGCCAAGGAAGTCGCCGCAGAAGCAAGCTGACCGCCGCGCCGCTCCAGTGGAGTCCCGGCTGGACAAAAGGCTTGGAATGAGCCCCGTTTCCGAGCAGGTTGATCCCTCTCTTTCGTCATTCTCGCGAAAGCGGGCGTGACGAAAGAGAAAGTCCAGACAGGGATCGTCGAGGGGACAGCATAATGGCTACGCTCTTGGCAAGGAATGCCGAGGTCCTTGTCACCATGGACGGCAAGCGCCGCGAATTGAAGAACGCCGGCGTCTATGCCGAAGACGGCATCATCAAGAAGGTCGGGCCGAACGAGGAGCTCCCCGACCACAGCCGATATGGTCATCGACCTCAGCGGGCAGATCCTGCTGCCGGGTTTCGTCAATACCCACCACCACCTGAACCAGACTCTGACGCGCAATCTCCCCGCCGGGCAGAACAACAATCTCTTTCCCTGGCTGACCGCCCATTACCGCATCTGGGCGCGCACGGATGCGGAGGCCTCGCGGGCCAGCACGCTGATCGGGCTGGCGGAGCTGGCGCTCTCCGGCTGCACGACGGTCTTCGACCACAGCTACGTCTTCAAGAACGGCAATAATGTGGATTGCCAGATCGAGGCCGCGAAGGAGCTGGGGGTGCGGTTTCACGCCAGCCGGGGCTCGATGTCCCTGGGCGAATCCAAGGGCGGCTTGCCGCCGGACGATTGCGTGGAGGACGAGGCCTTCATCCTGAGGGACAGCCAGCGCGTCATCGAGACCTACCACGACGCGTCCCTGGGCTCGATGACCCAGATCGTCCTTGCCCCCTGCTCGCCCTTCTCGGTCACCACCTCCCTGCTGAAGGATTCGGCCGCGCTGGCCCGCCAGTACAAGGTCAAGCTTCATACCCATCTCTGCGAGACCTTAGACGAGGAGCGCTACACCCTCGAGAATTTCCAGCTCCGTCCGGTCGATTGGATGGAAAGCCTGGGGTGGCTGGGCGAGGATGTCTGGTTCGCCCATGCGATCCATGTCGATGACGACGAGATCCGGAAGTTCGCCGCCAGCGGCTGCGGCGCGGCCCATTGTCCCTGCTCCAATATGCGGCTGGGCTCCGGCATCGCGCCGATCAAGAAATACATGGCCGCCGGGGTGAAAGTCGGCCTCGGCGTCGACGGCTCGGCCAGCAACGATGCCTCCAACATCCTGCTGGAAGCCCGCCAGGCCATGCTGCTGGCACGGCTGCGGCTCGGGCTGCTCCCGCCCGAGGGCCCGCGCAAATATATGCTCCTGTCGCAATCGGCTCAGGTTCGCGCGGATGAATGGATGACGGCGCGCGAGGTGCTCGAGCTCGCCACGCTGGGGGGTGCCAGCGTCCTCGGCCGCTCCGATATCGGCTCGCTGGAGCCCGGCAAATGCGCCGATTTCTTCTCCCTCGATCTCCATACCATCGGCTATGCCGGTGCCCTGCACGATCCCGTGGCGGCGATTCTCTTCTGCGCCCCTCAGCAAGCCCGGACGACCGTCATCAACGGCAAGGTCGTGGTGCGCGACGGCGAGATCGTCACCATGGAGATGGCGCCGGTCATCGCGACGCATAACCGCTGCGCCGCTCGGCTTGCGAACGAAAGCTGAGGGCGGCAGCCGTGTTAAGCCCCAATCCCCCGCCCAAAGTCATAAGCTTCGACTGCTACGGGACGCTGGTGCGGTGGCGCGAGGTTCTGCTGGCCGAGATCACCCGCATCCTCTCCGCCCGCGGCCGGAATCCCGGAGAAGCGAGCGCCGTTCTCGACAGCTTCTCCAGGCTCTCCCTCGGGTTGACCCAGGAGAAGCCGCACCGGCTGTACAAATCCATTCTCAGGATCGGCTTTCGCAGCGCGCTGGTGGAGCATCGCCTCCAGCCTGTGGAGGATGAGGTCGAAGCCCTCGCGACGTCGATTACCGCCATGGGCCCTCACCCGGAGGTGCCGGCCGCGCTTCGCCGGCTTCGGGAGCGCTACAAGCTCGCCATCTTCACGAATTCGGATGACGATCTGATCCGCCACAATGTCGAGAAGATCGGGGTGCCATTCGACTATGTCATCACCGCCGAGCAAGCGCGGGCCTACAAGCCCTCTCGACAGCTATTCGACTACGCCTATGGGAGGATGGGGGTGACGAAGGACGAGACGGTCCATGTCGCCATGGGCATGATCCACGACATGCAGGCCTGCCACGAACTCGGTGTCCGGGCGATCTGGATCAACCGCCGAGGCGAGAGAGGCAATCCGGATTGGCTACCCTATGAGGAGCTTCCTGATCTCTCGCGCGTGCCCGACCTGCTCCTGGCGCTGCGTGGCGCCGGTGAATCCTAGGGCCGGGCGCCGGCGTCTGGCCTAATCCGCCCTTCCCCAGACGACGCTGCGCCGCCAGCGCCCCGGGGTCTCTCCCGTGAGCCGCTTGAAGACGGTCGAGAAATGCGCCTGGGCGCGGAAGCCCACGCTGAGGGCCACTTCCACCAGCGGCATTTCGAGGCTCGACAACATCGCCTTGGCTCTCTCGACACGCTGGTGGAGCAGATATTCATGCGGGCGATAACCCGTGGCCGCCCGGAATTGCGCCGCGAAATGCATGCGCGACAGGCCGGCCGCCGCGGCCAGGTCGGGAAGATGCAGGGCCTCGTCGATATGTGCATCGACATATTCCTGGACCCGCTTCAACCGCCATTTGGACAAGGCGCTGACCTTCGTCCTCGACGGCTGCAGCCCCGCCAGGCGCATGACGACGGTCTGCCCGACGCTCTCCGCATAGAGCCGGTCTCGGGCGTTGGGGCCCTCGATCAGCGTCCGGCCGAGCTGCTCCACCAGGGGGTCGCGGATCGTGAGATCGCTGAGATCGCGCGTCGGCTGGGCCGTGCCGGAAAGTGCGGCGTCCTGGCGCTCGCGCAGGTAGTCGTTCAGCACATAGAAATGAATGAAATCGCAGGGCGCTTGAAACTCCGCCTTGAGCCGCTGCGAAGGCCCGGTGACCTGCAGCATGCCGGCCGGCATCATCCCGTCATAGACGGTGCGCGCGCCTCTCGTGAGCTTGAGGCGCGTGCTCCTGAGCGCGATGCTGACCACATGCCGGTCGGCCGAGGACTCCGCCTCCTCGCGGCGGAAGGAGGTCCGGGAATCGATCCAGCGGGAGGCCAGGATGTTCGCTTCTGACGCTCTATCGATCCCGGCGGGAAGGCGCCAGCGACGCTCTTCCTGAAGCCCATAAGGTTCGATGCCATATTCGATGTCGGGTGCAGACGGTGACCAGCAGGGCGTCGCGTGGGAGTCTTGGGTGATCGCGAAGTTTTCCAGGCGCATGGGTCCTATCCTCCGATCCGGCGAGACGCGATCCCCACTGTCCGGTAGCAGTCCGGGGAACCGTCCCAGTGACGCTCGGCGGCGGACCGGTGCCAGCTTGGCCCGGGCCGCGTCCGAGCCGCGGCACTGCTGAAATAGCTCCCGCTGCGGGAAGACGCCCGTTATCGATGGCAAAGCTTTGTTAAGCGTTGTTAGTCCCGGTTCCGGAGCCGTTTGCTTGCCGCTGCGCGGGAGGCGGTGATAGCTTGGGCGCCTGAAGGACGCGCCGGGGGGCAAGGCGTCATCGCCTGGGGAAGTATTTCTCCGGACGACCAGCGATCCTCGGGCGGCCGATCACGCGGCGCCAGAGGGCCCCATGTACCGGATCAGGTTTCTGTTTCTGCTGCTGTCGCTGTTGGCGGGCTGCGCTACCACGCCATACGGCGCCAAATCTCGCGGCCGCGCTGATACCGACCCTGCCTTACGCGCCCGCCCTCGATGGCGGGACCGTGACGCCTATCCAAAGTCCCGTCGTTGTCGAATACGCGCCCTACCCCACCGCATCCTTCGAGCGTCTCATGCGGGCCACGGGCAGGGGCACCGCAGAGGCAGTCTCTCTTTCAAGCCGAATGACCGGCACGACCTTCGCAACGTCGAGAGGGGATCTCGTGGAGCTCACCTTCGAGGTCGCGGACGTAACCACCAGCCCCGATTTGCGACGCGACGAGATAGACAGTTTGTTGCCGAAGGGCGCCAAGATCACATTGCTCGTCGAACCCTTCGGCTCGGTTAGGAACGTCAGCGTCTCGTTACCGACCTCGAGCGATAACCATACAACACCCGAGGCGATCGAGAAGAAGCTGCGCCAGGAGTTCTCGGGCGACGAATTGCTTCCAAAGGAAGGACTGCACCAGGGTGAGATCATTTCTATCGATATGTCCCTTCCGGCGACATCCTATGAGAGGGCCGCAACACTCAAGGGCAAGGCCGTCGTTCAAGGTCGCGGCATGTATCGGGACCGGTCTGTCATTGTCTGTGAAGTGACCGGCATCGCCATTATGGATGGTTTGCCACTGGGCATGCGCAGTTTTAAGTTCCTCGACACGGCCACTGGCCTATGGAGCCACACCGAAACAGTCATCGAGGGACCTGCTCATGCCGGCGCGACGGACGTCCTGCTGACTGCGCATTTCATCGACGACGTGCGCTTCTGACCCCGTCGACTTCTCACCCCTTCGCCGCGGACACCCGCTCGATCAGCGCCATGGCCGCGGCCGGGCGCCTTGGGCTTGAAGCCGTTGATCATATAGATGAAGACATCGCGAGATTTCGGCGGCTTGCGCTCAGCGCCGCCGACCAAGGCAAGCCCCTCGGCCGCCCCGCCCTTCGACCAGCTCCGCGCCCGGGCCGCCCATTCATCCAAAGCAGCAGGCGTATAGCCGGTCTTCACCTCTTCGGCCGAGCGCTGCAGCCGGGCATAGGCGAAGGGCGCCGTCAGGTCGGGGATCAGCGGGAAATCCGCCTTGTCCGTGATGACGGTGGCGACGCCGTAGTCGCGCAGCAGCGCGACGAATTCCGGCACACGGAAGCTCTCATGGCGAACTTCGACGACATGGCGGATGTCGCGGCCCTCGACGCTCTTCGGCAGCAGCTTCAGGAAGGCTTCGAAATCGGCGGGGTCGAAGCGCTTGGTGGGAAGAAACTGAAAATTGATCGGCCCCAGCTTCTCCTTCAGCTCCATGACGCCGCTGGCAAAGAAGCGCTCGATCGAGGACCCGGCCTCCGCGAGCACGCGCCGGTTGGTGGTGAATCGGCTGCCCTTGACGGAGAAGACGAAGCCCTCCGGCGTCTCCTCGCGCCAGCGTGCGAAGCTCTCCGGCTTCTGCGAGCCGTAATAAGTGCCGTTGATCTCGATCGAGGTCAGCTGGCGGCTCGCATATTCGAGCTCTTTCTTCTGGGCCAGGCCCTCGGGATAGAAATTGGCGCGCCAGGGCTCGAAGGTCCAGCCGCCGACCCCGATGTAGATGTTGGATTTCGTCTTCGCCGCCATGGCTCGACCCCGATGTCCTGCTGACCTTGCCTCTCCTGGCCATCATGGCCGAGGTGGCGGGCGAGGTCCACGGGATCAATGAGCGCGGCGTCGGCCCCGGCAGGGGCTGAAGCGCCTGTCGCGCAGGCGGTTGTCGTCGACAAAGAATTCTTTGATCTCGGCAGGAGATGCGGCCGCAATTGACTGAGGGTGCGGATCTCCCGGTGGGTCTCGGCAGAGAACGCCACGGCGATCGACGAAAGCTGTAGGTACGAGCAGGTCCGGTTTCATCATTAATTTCATTAAGTGTTCTCCATTATTGCGTTGCATCCGTAACGCGGAAACCCACCCGGTGCCACGAATCTGCAATGCAAGCCCGTTAGCTTGCTGCCACGCAAAAGATCCCGCCTCAGAGCCGGATCATTGCGATCCTCACAAATGGAGTAGGCAGTATGTTACGAACGATGAAAGCCAGGATGGCTTTGGTCCTGGCTATCGCCCTCGCGCCGGCCGGATTTTCCGTCCAGGGGCTGATCGAGAATAATGCCATGGCCAATGCGACCTATCGGCCCGGCATGATGGCCCCTCATTCGAAGAGGGCCTATACCTCCGGCGGCGAGCTGCGGGTGTGCAACGATGGCCCCGTGGCCGTGCGTCTCTACGTCAACGATTCGGACTCGCTGCTGGTGCCCGGGCAGTGCAACCAGAGCTGGGGTCATATAATGACCGTGGTGAATGACTCGAATGTTCCGGCGAATGTCTGGGCCTATGGCAGCCTCGGCGGCAGGATCGGCGCGGCCAGCGGCCACAAATAGGGTGAGCCGGCGGTTGCTCTGATGATGGAAGGGGCCGGCCCAGCCGGCCCCTTTCCTTTTGCCGCTACGCCAATGCCCGAGTCCGGAGCCTGGGCTATCGATGACCGCCGCTGTGGTCGCCGCCGCCACGGTTGTTCGACCCAAGTTTGACGGTTTGGCTGGATCCACCACCGCTCGAGCTGCTGCAGCCCTCGAGCAGGAAGGCGCATAGCAGGCCTATCAAAAGATATCTCATGGGGGTTCCTCGAGGCTTGGACGCATGACCTACGATGTCCCGGCTTCATGTCCCCGGCAAATTCCGGTTAACCCGAAGGCGGCCGAGAGGCTATGAAGAACCGATGCTGTCCTCTCGCCTGCGGGTTTTCGCTCTCGGCCTTGCCACCCTGCTGTCGGCGGCGGCGCCGGGCTATGCCGACAGCATTATTACGAGCGACGGGATTCAACGCCACTACGAGATCTTCCGTTCCAACAATGCGAGGGGACCGCGGCCCGCCGTCTTCCTGCTCCATGGCGGCGGGAGCACCGCCGCCGAGATGCGCCGCTATACGGCTTTTGACGACCTCGCCGAGGAGGCGGGAATCGTCGCCGTCTATCCCCAGGGGCTCGACAAGGATTGGAACGCCGCGTCCGGGCGAGGAGGATCGCTTCCTCCTTAGGCTTGCCGATGATCTGGCCCGGATGGGCCTCATCGACCGCCGGCGCGTCTATATCGCCGGCATCTCCAATGGCGGCATCATGGCGCTTCAGATGGCCTGCTCCCATGCCGATCGAATCGCGGGCATCGCCGTCATCGCCGCGAGCCTGCCGGCCGGCTTCGACTGCCAGCCGCAGCGGCGCCTGCCGGTGATCTTCATCAACGGCATGGCCGATCGCCTCATCGGATTTGCGAAGGGCACCTCCGCTCCGGGCGGCAACGTCGTTTCCGTGCAGGAGAGCCTCGCGGTCTTCGCCCGCCTCGAAGCCTGCCGCACGCGTCACTCCCGCCTGCTGCCCGCCCCAACGCCGCCGGATGGCACCCGCGCCACAGTTTACGACTATGGCGGCTGCGCCCCGGGTGGCGCGCTGGAGAGCGTCGCCATTTCCGGCGGAACACATAGCTGGCCGAACGCGCGGCCGGATGTCACCTTGCCCAGCATCCAGACGCCGCCCAGCCGGGCGATCGATGCCAATGCCGAGATCTGGCGCTTCTTCGCCCGATATCCGCCCCTGCCTTGATAGAGGAGACGAGAATGGACAGCCAAGCCCTGAAGGATCTTCAAGCCCCGCTGAAGCAGCAATATCGCGACCGCCCGGAGACGGCGATGGTGACGTTGCGCGCCGCCGGCCGGCTGGGCGAAGGCCTCACCTGCAAGCTCGACACCGGTCGGGCCTTGGTCGAAGCCGGGCTGCATCCGGCCACCGGCGGCGATGGGCTCGCCGCCTGTTCCGGCGATATGCTCCTGGAGGCGCTGGTGGCCTGCGCCGGGGTGACGCTCCGCGCGGTCGCCACGGCGCTGGGCATCGAGCTGCGCGACGGCAGGGTCCTGGCCGAGGGCGACCTCGATTTTCGCGGTACCTTGGGCGTCGCCAAGGAAGCGCCCGTCGGCTTTCGCGAGATTCGCCTCGCCTTCGAGGTCGACAGCGACGCCGGCGAGGATCAGCTCGCCACGCTGCTGCGCCTGACGGAGCGCTACTGCGTCGTCTACCAGACCCTGCGCAATGCCCCGCCGATTGCCGTCAGGCTCACGAAGGGGGCGAGCTGAAATGGAAAGCGGCGGCCGAGATGGCCGCCGCTTGTCGCTTAAGTCAGGCTCGAAGGCGGATTACGGCGCAGCCTTCAAGGTGAGGCCCACGACGGCCGCCGCGATATTGATCCCCTTGACGCCTTCGACGCTGAGAGGCTGCAGCGCGATCGAAATCCTTGTAGCCGCCGATCAGCGCATTGGCCCCGACGCCATAGCCGGCCGCCAGCGTGCCGTTGATTCCGCCGTAGTCGCCGGCAAGCGCACCCTTGCCCACGTCATTGGTCGGCGCCACGACGCCCCAGACGATCACGCCGCTCTTGAGATAGCCGATGTCGATGCCGTACTGCCGGATCACGCCCGTGTAATGCTCGATGCCCTGGTTGCTGGGCTTCTCGTAAGTGCAGCTGATATCCCGGGTCGAGCCGAAGATGAAGCTGACGCTGCCTGCCACATCGCAACGCAGGGCCCCGACGGACACGCCCTGCTGCGCCTGGGCTTGCGAGGCGAGGGGAAGGAGGGCTGCCGCGGAAAGGGCGGCGGCGACGATCAATTTCTTGGAAGCTTGAAACATAGACGGGCTCCTTGGGCCTTTGTGAAGTGTCTGGTCTCTTGCCCGCCCCGCAGCTGCGTGGCGGGATGCGAGAACGCGGCTGCCCCCCAATCAGGGACCAGTGCCGCATCCGAACACATGGGATGCCGGGTGTCACTTGCCACTTCGACGCCGATCAAGTCAACCTCGGTGTAGCTGGAAAGCCACGCCGTCCTTCCCGGCTGCAATCCCGGAAATAGGCCCATAAGCGCGCCCGCGATGGTTAACGCTCCCTTTCCGCACGGCCCGAGCCGCCGCCCAGCCTGTCTCGCCGCGTTTTGGATCTAATCGAGAGCGGCGTCTAAGCCTCGGACATCGCTCGCCAAACCGGCATGAGCGCCTCGGCCCTGGGCATAGCTGCTCGCGCCACCGGCTGGCGGGCCCGGCGCCTCCCGGCCTCATCAATCGAATCTCACTCGGCGCCTGTATAGTCGCTATGATTGCCGCATTGCGGCGCGATCGCGAATCGACACGGTCGGGTCGAGAAAGAGCAACGGTGGCACGGCAGACGAGGACAGAGGGCAGAAGCAGCGAACCAGCTCCAGGATTCACGCTCAGCCAGGCGGAGGGTGGCACCCTGGTCCTGCGGCTGAGCGGCGACTGGAAGCTCAAGGGCGGTCTTCCCACCCCGGGCGCGGTGGAGAAGCAGTTCGATCTTTCCGCGCAGCCGAAGCGCCTCACCTTCGACACCACCGAGCTCGGCGGCTGGGACAGCGGGCTCCTCGCCTTTCTCGCCGGGCTTCAGGAGCTATGCCGGGCCCGCAAGCTCGAGTTCGACACGGCCAACCTTCCGGAAGGCGCGCGGCGTCTGTTGAAGCTTGCCGGCACGGTGCCCGAGCGCGCGGGCGTCCGCCGCACGGAATCCCGCCCGAGCTTTCTCGCCTTGGTGGGGCTGGAATCAATCGCTCTCTGGCAGTCGCTGGGGCAGATGCTTCAGTTCCTCGGCGAGGCCATGGAATCCTTCGGGCGCCTGACGATCGGGCGTGCCCGCTTCCGGCGCAGCGATTTCTTCGAGATCATTTTCGAATGCGGCGCCGCCGCTTTGCCGATCGTGACGCTGATCTCCTTCCTGGTCGGGCTCATCCTCGCCTTCGTCGGCGCGATCCAGCTCACCCAGTTCGGCGCCCAGATCTATGTCGCCGATCTGGTGGGCATCGCCATGGCCCGCGAGATGGGCGCACTGATGACCGCCATCATCATGTCCGGCCGCACCGGGGCGGCCTTCGCCGCGCAGCTCGGCACGATGCAGGTGAACGAGGAGATCGACGCCCTCACCACTTTCGGCCTCTCGCCGATGGATTTCCTCGTCCTGCCCCGCATGATCGCCCTCATCCTGATGATGCCCTTGCTCTGCATCTACTCGGATTTGATGGGCATTCTCGGCGGGGCGCTCGTCGGCGTCGGCATGCTGAAGCTCTCCGTGATCGAATATGTCAACGCGACCATCAACGGCGTCAGCCTGACCGATTTTTCGGTCGGCATCTTCAAGAGCTCGATCTTCGGCGTTCTGGTGGCGATCTGCGGCTGCATGCGGGGGATCCAATGCGGGCGCAGCGCCTCGGCCGTCGGGCTCGCCGCCACCTCCGCGGTGGTCACGGCCATCGTCTTCATCATCGTGACCGACGGCCTCTTCGCCGTCCTCACCAACGCGCTGGGGATCTAGCGTGAACGACACCCCCATTGCGCCCTGCACCCCAAGTCGGCGAGCCGGCCGTCCGCAAGCCGCATGTCACGGTCACGGACCTGGACATGGCCTATGGCGATTTCGTCATCCAGCGGGATCTCAACTTCACCATCCGCCACGGCGACATCTTCATCATCATGGGGCCCAGCGGTTGCGGCAAGAGCACGCTGCTCAAGCATCTCGTGGGCCTCAAGCCCCCCGCCCGGGGCGAGGTGGTGTACGACGATCGCGATTTCTGGAAAGCCGATCCGGTGGAGCAGGAGCGCCTGATGCGGCGCTTCGGCATCCTCTATCAGAGCAGCGCGCTGTGGAGCTCCATGACTCTGGCGGAGAATGTGGCCCTGCCGCTGGGCGAGTTCACGGATCTCAGCCCGGCGGAGATCGAAGGCGTCGCCTCCCTCAAGCTGGCGCTCGTCGGCCTCGCCGGCTTCGAGGATTTCTATCCCTCGGAGATCAGCGGCGGCATGCGCAAGCGCGCCGGCCTCGCACGCGCCATGGCGCTCGATCCCGAGATCCTGTTCTTCGACGAGCCCTCGGCCGGGCTGGATCCCATCAGCTCGCGCCTGCTCGACGACCTCATCCTGGAGCTGCGCGACAGCCTGGGCGCCACCATCGCCGTCGTCACCCATGAGCTGGCCAGCATCTTCGCCATCGGCGACAATTCCATCTTCCTGGATACCGAGAGCAAGACGATGATCGCCCAGGGCGACCCTCGGAAACTCCGGGACGAATGCCCCGACCCGCGGGTGCGAAACTTCCTGCTGCGCGGCGGGCTGGAAGCGACCGAGCACGCGGGAGCGCCCGCGCCATGAGCAAGAGAGCCAATCCGAAGCTCATCGGCGGCTTCGTCCTCGGCGCCATCGCGCTCGTGATCATCGGACTGCTGGCCTTCGGCAGCGGCCAGTATTTCGCCCCGAAGGGCAAAGCAGTCCTGTACTTCGCAGGGTCCCTCGCCGGGCTGGATGTGGGCTCCCCCGTGACGTTTCGGGGAGTCAAGGTCGGCACCGTCACCAGGATCGTCATTCAATACGACATCCGGGAGCAGAAGCTCCGCATTCCCGTCTATATCGACCTCAACCCCGAGAAATTTCAGATCGTCTCCGGCAAGCGCAGCGAGACCAACATCAATGAGCTGGTTCAGCGTGGCTTGCGCGCCCAGCTCCAGATCCAATCCCTGGTGACGGGACAGACCAGCGTCGACTTCGATTTCTATCCGGATACGCCGATCCATATGGTCGCGGGCGAGACCGCGGAATTGGAGCTGCCGACGATTCCCTCGAACATCGACATGCTGAAGGCCAATCTCACGAGCCTCCTGGCGAAGATCAGCAAGCTACCCCTCGAGAAGATCTCCACCGCGCTGCTGGAATCCATCGACACCGCCAATCAAATGCTCAAGGATGCCCAGACCGTGGTCCAGCGGGCCGACGGGCTCGTCGTCGATCTGAACGCCCAGGTCAAGCCGCTCACCGACAGCGTGCTGGGCGTCTCGACCGACGCGAGCCAGATGCTCCAGGAAGCGCGCAAGCGGCTGGAGCTGCGCGACGGCGAGCCCATGCAGAACCTCAATGTGGTGCTGCTCGAGAGCCGCAAGCTGGTCGACGATCTCAACCGCGACCTGCCGCGCCTCATCGGCCCGATGGTGCAGGCGTTGACGAAGACCACGGCGACTCTCGATCAGGCGCAGGCGCTGGTGGTGGCGGCACAGCGCCTCGTCTCGCCGGGCTCGCCCATCTATTTCGAGCTCAACAGCACGCTGACCGAATTCAAAGCCGCCGCCCGCGCGATCCGCGTCTTCGCCGAATATATTCAGCGCAACCCCAACGCCTTGCTGACCGGCAACAAGTAACCACAACGGAAGCCGCCATGCGCCCTAGCCTCGCCCACATCCTCGCCGGCCTGGTATTGCTCACCCTTGCCGGCTGCGCCGACAAGCCCACGCGGCTCTATGTGCTCACCGCCACGACGGAGAAGCCGGCCGCCACATCGCCCAGCGGTCTGGCCATCGGCATTGGCCCCATCACTTTGCCGAAATATCTCGACCGTCCGCAGATCGTCAGCAGTGTCGAGGCCAATAGCCTGGATCAGGCCAATTTCGATCAATGGGGCGGGGATCTGAACGACAATATCACCCGGGTACTGGCGACCAATCTCTCCAACCTCCTCGCAACCGACAGGGTCTCCCTCTATCCCTGGAAGGATGGCGCGCCCGTCGATTATCAGGTCACCCTCGATGTCAGCCGGTTCGAGCAGGACAAGGACGGCAGCTCGGTGCTCAGCGTTTTCTGGAGCATCGTCAACCCCAAGGATGGCACGGTGGTGCTGATGCGCCGCTCGAGCTACAGCCAGCCAGCGCCACCGGGCGCGAGCCAGACCGACAACCCCCGCCCCTATGATGCCCAGGTGGCCGCCATGAGCCAGGATCTCGCCGCCCTCAGCCGCGATGTCGCCACGGCCATCACGGCGCTGAAAGGTGGATCCTGACGCGCTAGCTCAGCTTCCGGGTCAGCTCCAATGGCCGGGCGTCCAGGTCCAGGTGAGATCGCTATAGCTCCAGCCGCCATGGATCCAGACGCGGCCTAGATACGGCCGCTCGATATAGAGACCGGGAATCCAGACGAAACCGGTGCCGGTCCAATGCCAATGGCCGGGCTCCCAGACGAAATATTCGGACGCCGTGGCCGCGGGCGGCGGCGGCACGGTTTCGGCCTGGGGCGGCGGCGGCTCCTTCTGGGCGACGATGATGACATTGGGCGGCGGCAGCGTGCCGCCGGGCATGCCCCCGGGGCTGCTGCAGGCTGCCAGCAGAAGCAGCAGCGCCGGGGCCGCCAGGGCAGCCCCGTGCCGATGGATCGCCGATCGAAGAAGCATGCGAACCTCCTTTGCACCCTCCCCGCCCTCCTCCAATGCGGGGGCGGATGGACAAAACCTAGCACAGACCCCGCGCGAGAGACGTCGCCCTTGTTGCGACCAAGCTTCGGCTCTAAGAACAGCGGCTTTCATTCCACAGGGAGACTACTTATGACATTTCAGGCATCACCGTCGGGCAAGCTCGCCCGCCGTACATTGCTTCGTCACGCGCTTACCGCCGTTTTCGCAATCGGCCTCCTCGCCGGCATCGGCGACGTCGCCCGGGCGGATGACCAGAGCCAGGCGAACGGGCTCGTCCAATCGGCGACCAAATCGGTCCGCAATTTCCTGGTTAATCCGAAGTGGCAGGCCGTCCGCAACCTGATGGGCGGCGCCCGCGCCATCTACATCGTGCCCCATGACGTGCAGGGCGGATTCCTGCTCACCGCGTCGGGCGGTCAGGGAGTCCTGCTGCGCCGCCACGGCAAGTCCTGGAGCGATCCGGTTTTTCTTCATATCGGAGCCGTGGGTCTGGGCTTCGAAGCGGGCGGCGAGGATGAGAGCCTGGTCATGGTCATCATGACCGATGCCGGCGTCGACCAGCTCCTGGACGGCGCGGCCCGCCTGGGCGGGTCGGGCGGATTCGCCTTGGCCAATCTCGGCGTCGAGGGCGCCACATCCGGCAGCATCAGCAGCGGAATCGAGGTGATCTCCGTCGCGACGGCCCAGGGCCTCTTCGCTGGCGGCGGACTCCAGGGGACCAAGCTCTGGCCCGGCAACGAGTACAACCAGGCGCTGTACGGCGCCGGCTACAACATGGCCGGCATCACCGCTGTTCAAGGTCATGTCGCGGCCGCCGCCGAGCTGCGGTCAGAGCTGTCGAAGGCCACGATCGAAGCCTGGGGACGCTAGAAGCTCTGGTGGCTTAGGTCGGGCAAGCCTCGCGGGTCAGCTTGATTCGAGCTGACCCGCTCTTGCGCCAGGCCAAAACTAAACGCGACCCAACCTAAATGTGACCAGCCGCGAGCCGGCGCCTCTGGCCGCCGGCGAGGCAGCTAAGATATATTTCCGCCCAGCCTCGGTCGGCCCCCGCCGGCCGGGGCACGGTGGGTGTTTTGTCTGCGGAGACATGGCATGACGTCGCGCGTTCCGGCTTCTCTGGCAATACTTGCCATCGCCCTGCTCGGACTATTCCTGATCACCCTGCAGCCAAGCAACGCCGCGGTGCCGACCAATCCCGATCCCTGGCCGCGCCGGATGCAGATCACCGGCGGCACCCTGACCATCTACCAGCCGCAGGTCGACAGCTGGGACGGTGGTTTCCTCAAGTTCCGCGCCGCCGTCGCCGTGAAGCCCAGCGACGGCGGTCAAGAGGTCTTCGGCGTGATCCGCGCCAGCGCCCATACCCTGGTCGACCGCACCGCGCGGATGGTGAGCCTCTTCAACTTCAGCCTGCTGCAGATCGATTTCCCCTCCCTGCCCGATCACGGCCAGCGCTATTACGCCGATATCGGCCGGCTGCTGCCCGGCGCTACCACGCGGATTTCCCTCGACCGCCTGCAGGGGTTCCTCACGGTCCAAAAGCTGACGGCCAGAACGGTGGCGGTGAAGAACGACCCGCCGGAAATCATCATCAGCTATCGCACGGCCGTCCTCGTGCCGGTCTCCGGATATCCGGCGCTGCGCACCGTCGCCGGCACCGGCTACCAGCGGGTCGTCAACACCCGCGCCCTCATCCTTTACGCGCCTGGCGGCAGCATCTATTTGCATGTCTATGACGGCTGGATGGTGGCCGATGCGCTGGACGGCCCCTGGCATGTCGCGACCAGCGTGCCGGCCGAGCTGAACAATATCGCGACCGATCTGGCGAAGAAGGATGTGGTCGACCTCCTCCAGGGCAATGGGAAGACCAAGCCCTCGCTGGCGGTCACGGTACCCTCGATCCATGTCGCCTATAAGCCGACCGAGCTGGTCGTCTTTCGGGGCCAGCCGCAATTCGTGCCCATCGCCAACACCATGCTTCTCTGGGCCAGCAACAGCCTGAACGACGTCATCATCGACACCGACAATAACGACTACTACGTCCTGATCTCCGGCCGCTGGTTCCGGGCGGGTTCGCTGGCCGGCCCGTGGCGCTATGTTCCCGGCAGCGAGCTTCCGGCAGATTTCCGGCGCATACCGTCGGGGGTGCCGGCGGCAGAGGTGCTGGCTTCCGTGGCGGGCACATCTCAAGCGAAGGAAGCGCTGATCGCGGATTCGATTCCCCAGACGGCCGTCATCCCGCGCCGGGGGGGACCGAGCTTCACCCCCGTCTTCGATGGCGCACCCCAGTTCCGCGCCATCGAAGGGACGCCGCTGCAATATGTCGCCAATTCGCCCGACGCCATCATCGAGGTCAATCCCTCGAGCTTCTATGCGCTGCGCCGGGGCGTCTGGTTCACCGCCAGCTCGGTGCTGGGGCCCTGGGTCGTGGCGGCCTATGTGCCCGACGTCATCTACTCGATTCCGGCGAGCTCATCCCTGCATTACGTGACCTATGTGCAGGTCTATTGGGCGAGCCCTGAGTCCGTCGAGGTCGGCTATACCCCGGGCTATGTCGGGACGGTGGTCGAGCCCGACGGCGTCGTGGTCTACGGCACGGGCTACGACTATCCGGCCTGGGTCGGCGTCGACTATTACCCCGCCCCGCCCACCTATGGCGTCGCCGTCTACCCCGCCTATGACCCGGCCGCCGACGCGGCCTTCGGCTTCGCCATGGGCATGGCCACCGAGGAGCTGCTCATGCCGGCTCCCTATTGGGGACCCGTCTATTACAACGACTACTACTGGAACGACTACTACTGGCACGACGGCTGGCACGGCTGCTGCTACAACCCCGGTTACGACAATTTCTACGGCCACTACGGCAATACCACTTACGACGGCTATCACGACTACGGCTACAACCCCTATACCGGCAATTCCGGCGAGGCGAGCCACTTCGGCACCTATAACTCCCGCACCGGCGTCAGCTCCAACGTCCACAGCTACTCCGGCTACAACGCCTATACCGGCAACGAGGCCGCCGGATACAACAGGCAATTCCACAATAGCGAGACCGGCACCTCCGGCGATGTGGACCGCAATGCGGCCTATAATCCCGAGACCGGCAATTTCGCGCGCGCCGGCAGCGCCTCGGCCTACAATCCGAATACGGGCTCCAGCGCCGATGTCCAGCATGCCTCGACCGGCAATGTGAACGGCAAGACCGCCGGCGAGACCACCGCGACGGTGACCAATGGCAGGACCGGCCAAACCAACACCTATGGCACGGCCCATAACGGCAATGACGTCTATGCGGGCTCCGACGGGAACGTCTATCGCAACGACGGCAGCGGCTGGCAGCAGAACACCGGCGGCGGCTGGCACGACATGAATTCCCCCTTCAATTCCTCCCAGCTCGATGACGAGAACCAGGCCCGCAGCTGGGGGGACGACCGCTATTCCAGCTACGCCAACCGCGGCTATTATGGTGATAGTGGGTTCAGCGGCGGCTTTCGGGGCGGGTCTTTCGGCGGCTGGGGCGGTGGTGGCTGGGGCGGCCGCAGCTGGGGTGGCGGAGGCGGATTCCACCATTTCGGAGGCCGCTGGTAGAGGCCGAATCGGCCTCCGATGCCGGATTAAGGCGAAAACGAGGCGATTTCTGGCGACTCTCCTAAACGTCGCCCCATACCGCATTGTTCCCAATTAATTTTTAGGTTTCGCCTTGAGCCAAAACGGGGTATATGGATTAATATCATAGCTCAGAGACGCGCCGTTGGCGGTGCGGGCAAGACGGGCTATACTCAACTCGCTGTTCTAGGGATGGTTAGTCGCTTTCAAGGGGGTCATCATGAAACTACAGGTTCTCGGCGCCGTTGCGGCCCTCGGTCTGTTGGCCGGCTGCGTCAGCAATATCGAGGAAGTCGGCAAAGCGAAGGGTACGGGCTCTGCCTTCACCCAGGCGCTGACCGAGGAGTACAAGTCTTTCGTCGCCGAAGAGCATGACGAATATGATTGGGCCGCGGCCGATTACTTCGCCCGCAAGGGCCTGACGGCGGCTTCCGGAACGGCGGTTCCGCCGGAAGATCCGGCAACCTATGACCTTGGCGATGCGGCGGGCGAGATTGCCGCGGCGCGTCAGCGTCTGATCACCGACCTCGACAATGGCGGCCGCGATGCCAAGCCGGCGGTGGCTGCCAAGGCCCAGGTCAAGTTCGACTGCTGGGTCCATGAGCAGGACGAAGGCTGGCAGAAGGACGAGATCGCAGCCTGCAAGAACGACCTGATGGCCGCTCTTGACGAGCTCGAGAAGAAGGAAGCGGCGGCGGCTCCTGGCGATGGCGCCGGGCAACTACACCGTCTACTTCGACTTCGACAAGGCCGTGATCAACGCGGCGGGTCAGCAGGTCATCAACCAGGTGTTGGCCGATGCCAGAATGCATCCGCCGTCATCGGTCTCGGTGACCGGCCATACCGACACGGTGGGTCCGGCTGACTACAACATGGCTCTGGGTCTGCGTCGTGCCGACGCGGTCCGCACGGCCCTGATCTCCGGCGGCGTGCCTGCCGACAAGATCACGGTCGCCAGCCGTGGCTTCACGGATCTGGCAGTGCCGACCGGCCCGAACGTTCGCGAGGCCAAGAACCGCCGCGCCGAGATCATCCTGCAGCCGTAATCGCAGGGAACTCGACCGACGAAGCTACCGGCGGCGCCGGGGGAAACCCCGGCGCCGCTTTCTTTTTGGGGGGCGGAGCCTCGCCCCAGCTCAAACGGGGCCAGACCATCCCGCATTAAGCGGTCGCGACAATCCTCTCTGCGCTCCCGTCATGGTCGGGCGAAGTCCCACGGCTGCCGGCTCAGGTCAGCAAGCCTCGCTCGCTCTCTCTTCCGTCATGGTCGGCGCAGGCCGACCATCCACGAGTTTGCCAGCCCCTGATCCGATATACGCCTGGATTTTCGATCACCGCCCGATCTGATCGAGAACAGCCGGGTGGTGCGACTGCAAGTATTTCGACACGGAGGCCGCGGAGTTCGCGGAGGAGTCACGAGGAGAAGTGAAGATCCGGGTTCTCACTCCGTGATCTCCGGCATCCCTCCGCGTCCTCCGTGACCCACTTTCTTGCTTTGCAACCACAAAGCTGGCCATTCGGAAAGCGGAAGAAACACCCAGCCCTTCGGCAAGCAAACTCGTGGATGGTCGGCCTGCGCCGACCATGACGGCAAAGAGGGTGTGCGCGAAGCTTGCTGGCTCCCCTTAAGGGCGCGACCTTGCGCTAAAGCTGCAGCGAGGAGGCCGGCTGCAGCTCGCAGAAGCCGCCGCCCGCCAGGGTGCGATTGTGGTGGGCGATGATCTGGGCGGCGGAGAGGTCGGGCGTATCGAAGGTCGTATGGGCATCGGAGACGAGCACGACCTTCAATCCCTGCGCCATGGCGGCGCGGCAGGTCGTGTCGATGCAGAACTCCGTCTGCAGCCCCGCGACGATGACCCGCTCGATGCCGGCCGCAGCGAGTCGAGAGCCGAGATCGGTTTCCTGGAAGGCGCTGCAATAGCGCTTCTCGATAATGGGTTCGCCCGCGGCGATGGTGATACCCGGATGGATCTGCCAGCCCTGTGATCCCCGTTCGAGAACGTCGCCGGGCCCGCCATCATGCTGGACATGGATGACCGGCAGGTTTTGGGCGCGGGCGCGCGCCAGGAGCCCGGCGATCTTCTCGACCACCGCCTCGCCTTGGAAGGCCGGCGTGGGCGGCATGAACATTCCCTGTTGCACGTCGACGACGAGCAGCGCGCTCCGCATTCCCTGCCCTCCCCGGCCCTTAGCTCAAGGCCAGAATGATCGCATCGATGGCTCTGACCGTCGACACCCGCATCGCATCGTTCAGCGGATCCGGCCAGGAGGAGAGCTTGACCGCGGCCAGCTCGCGCGACGGATCGATCAGGATCATCTGCCCGAAGATGCCGAGGGCGGCATGCCGGCCGGCCTTGCGGTCGAAGACCCACCATTGCCGGCTATAGGCCGACTCGGGAAAGGCGGCGAAGCGCTCGGCATAGAGCGGCGCGAAGGCCTCGCGGTCCCCGGTCCGGCAGGCCGCGACCCAGGCCGCCGGCAGAATCTGGCGTCCGTTGCACGAACCGTCCTGAAGATAGAGCAAGGCGAGGCGCGCATAGTCGCGGAGGCACGCGCTGAGCCCACCATCGGCCTGGCAGGTGCCGGCGCGATCGATGGCCATGGAGGCGTCGGCTTCGCATCCCAGCGATTGCCAGAGCTCCCGGCTCAGTAGATCCGCCAAGCCTCGCCCCGTCGCCCGCTCCAGCACCCAGCCCAGCACATCGGTCTCGATGGAGCGATAGGCGAAATTACCGCCGTGGGGGCGCTCCTGCTTCAGGGTCAGGATGAAGTCGTAGATCCCGCCCAACACCTCGCCGGGCAGCGGCGGCTTCCATCCCGCGACCCGATCCAGCATGCCCACCTCGGAGGCCGGATCGAGATAATCCTCCACGAAGCGCACGCCGCTGCGCATGTCGAGGACCTGGCCCAGCGTCGCCCCGGCATAGCCCGTGCCGGCGAGCTCGGGCACATAGTGGGAGACCGGCTGGTCGAGGGCGAGCACCCCGCGCCCGACCATGATGCCGACCAGCGTGCCGACGAAGGACTTCACCACCGACTGGGAGAGATGCGGCGTCGTCTCGGACATGCCGTTCATGTAGCGCTCGAAGACGACGCGGCCGCGATGAAGCAGGAGGAAGCCGTCGGTAAAGGTGGTGGCCAGCATATCGCCCACCGTGCGCTGGCTGCCGTCGAGGTCGGTGAAGCTCACTTCCTCCAGGTCATGAGGTGCCTGGGGCAAGTCGATACCCGGCCCGGCGTTCCGCGGAATCACGCGGGTGGGAAGCACGGAGCGGACGTTCTGGAAGCTCCACCGGTTGAAGGGCGGCAAATCCCAATTGGCCAAGCTCACCCGCTTGTCCAAGGCCGGCGGAAATCCCGCCATGATGCCGAGCTCGGCGGCGGTCGGGTTCGCTTGGGTCATGGAGTCCTCTCCCTCGTGGCCCCGCAATCTACGGCGAATTCCTTCGCCGCGGAAACCTGCTTGCTTGAGTGACGTGGCGCTTCTTCCTATTGTTCGCTCCGCCATGACCAATGCTGCGACGTTCCACGCCAGCCTCATCGTCATCGATGGGCTCGAATATTCGAATTGGAGCCGCGCGCTCTTCGAGGAGCTGAAGGCCGGCGGCGTCAGCGCCGTCCATGCCACGGCCGTCTATTGGGAGGATGCCCGCCAGACCTTGGCCCTCCTCGCTGATTGGAACCGGCGCTTCCGCGAGCATGCCGATCTGATCTGCCCGGCGCTGTCGGGCGAGGATATCCGCACCGCCAAACGCGAGGGCCGCATCGCCTTCATCCTCGGCGCCCAGAACTGCAGTCCCATCGAGCAGGATCTGGGGCTGGTGGAGATCTTCCGCCGTCTCGGCCTCTCCGTGATGCAGCTCACCTACAACAATCAGAGCCCGCTGGGCGGCGGCTGCTACGAGGCCGTCGATTCCGGCCTCACCCAATTCGGGCGCGAGGTGCTGCGGGAGATGAACCGGGTCGGCATGGTCGCCGATCTCTCCCACAGCGGCGAGAAGACCACGCTGGACGCCATCGAGCATTCCTCGCGTCCCATCTGCATCAGCCATGCCAACCCCAACTTCTTCCACGAGAATATCCGCAATAAATCGGACCGGGTGCTGCGGGCGCTGGGAGAGAGCGGCGGGATGCTGGGGTTTTCGCTCTACCCGCTTCATATCGGCGGCGCAGGCCGAAGCCTCGAGGATTTCACGGCCATGGTGGCCCGCACCGCCGAGCTCATGGGGGTCGAGCATATCGGCATCGGCACCGATACCGTGCGCGGCTGGCCCGATTCGGTGCTGGACTGGATGCGCAACGGCCGCTGGACCTGGAGCAATGCCACGCCCCAGTGGCCGGACTGGCCAGGCTGGTTCAAGAGCCCGGCCGACTTCGGCAATCTCACCGCGGCCCTGCTGGACCGCGGCTTCTCGCATCAAGACGTCGCGCGCATCATGGGCGGTAACTGGTTGAATTTCTTCGATTCCGGAACCAAGCCGGCGGGATAGGGCGTCTACCCCTCCGTCGTGACCGAGCTTCTCCCGAAGGAGGCCGCCCCTAGAACGCCACTCGATCCCCGCCCTTCAGCGCCAGCATCTGGCGCGCCTCGGTCGGCGTGGCCACTTCCAGGGACAGCCCGTCCAAGATCCCGCGCACGATGCCGACCTGCTCGGCATTGGAGGTCGCCAGCCGGCCCTTGCCGGCATAGAGACTGTCCTCCAGCCCGACCCGCACATTGCCGCCCATGATCGCGCCCATGGTCACGAAGCCGAGCTGATGGCGGCCGGCGGCCAGGATGCTCCACTGGTACTGGTCGCCGAACAGTTTGTCGGCGATCCGGCGCATATGGACGAGATTCTCGTGATCGGCGCCGATCCCGCCCAGGATGCCGAAGATCGTCTGCACGAAGAGCGGCGGCTTGGCGAGGCCGCGGTCGAGGAAATGGGCCAGGGTATAGAGATGGCCGACGTCATAGCACTCGAACTCGAAGCGGGTGCCATGGCCTTCCCCCAGCTCCTTCATGACGCGCTCGATGTCCTTGAAGGTGTTCCTGAAGATGAAGTCGCGGCTGCCCTCCAGATGCTTCGGCTCCCAGTCGTATTTGAAGCTCTTGTAGCGATCGAGCATCGGGTAGAGGCCGAAATTCATCGAGCCCATGTTGAGGGAGGTCATTTCCGGGCTGGCGCGCAGGGGAGCGGCCAGGCGCTCCTCGAGGCTCATGCCGGCGCCGCCGCCGGTGGTGATGTTGACCACCGCATCGCAGCCCTGCTTGATCCGCGGCAGGAACTCCATGAAGACCTTGGGATCGGGCGTCGGCTTGCCGTCCTTGGGATCGCGCGCATGCAGATGAATGATCGCGGCCCCGGCCTCGGCGGCGGCAATGGATTGCTCGGCGATCTCGCCGGGCGTGATCGGCAGATGGGGCGACATCGTCGGCGTATGGATCGAGCCGGTGACGGCGCAGGTGATGATCACCTTGCGGTTCTTGGCGGCCATGGAGTTCCTCCCTTGAATGTTTCGTCCGCGGATGGCGCGGGATGATCAGGCTTCGAGCATCTCCAGGCAGCGCCGAGTCAAGGACGACTCCGGCAGCGCCAGCTCTTCCAGGATGGTGAAGTGATTGCGCATGGGAAAGGAGATGACCTCGAGATTGCTGCCCTGGCGTGCCCAGAGCCGGCCCAGCACGCTGGTCTGGCGCTTGAACTCATCGCTTTCCTGGCCGCCGGTGCAGAGCAGCAGCCGTGCCTTGCCGGCCGAGCGCAGGCCGAAGGGGCTGAGCTGCTTGACGAGCTCCGGCGTCAGATTGAGGGCCCGGCCCGTCTCGATGAAGCGCAAGGGCTCGAGATCATAGATCCCGCTGATCAGCACGGCGCTGTCGATGATGTCCTCCGGCAGATCGGCCTCGAACTTCGACCAGAGCGTCGCCAGCATCATGGCGGTGATATGCGCGCCGGCGGCGTGGCCGGAGATCTGGATCTTGCCGGGCGCGAGGCCCAGCCGCTCGCCCTCGCGCCAGAGGAAGGCGAGCGCCAGGCGGGCATGGCGGATGATGCCGGTGAGCGGAACATTCGGGCAGAGCGGGTAGCCGAGCACGGCGACCGCCATCCCCGCGCGGGTCAGCCCCTCGGCCATGAAGCTGAAATCGGCCTTGCCGAAGGCCTGCCAATAGCCACCGTGGATATAGACATGGAGGCGTGGGCTCGGGGTCTCGGGCAGGAAGAGATCGAGTTGCGCGGCGGGATTCTCACCGTAGGCGATGTCGAGCTCGGAGCGCGCGGCGGCGCGGAAGGCGGCGCTGCGCTCCTTCCAGCCCTGGAAGAGCTGCGGGGCCTCCGGCATGCTGCGGCTGGGGTTGTATTGCAGCCGGAGCTCGTCGGCCGTCATGTTGCGATAAAGCGGCTGGTTCATGCCGGATACTCCCGGTCCTACTGGACGCGGTGGATGCGCTCGCCGGGCTCGATCGCGACCTCGCCCTTGCCCTTGAGATAGTCGATCACAACTTCGGTCAGCGCGCGGCTGGTGCCAGGCAGGTCAAGCCGCTTGGCCTTGCCGAGCATCTCATATCCGTCACCGCCGCGCGCCATATAGTCGTTGATCGCCAGCCGATAGAGCTTCTTCGGGTCGACGGGTTTGCCCCCGATCGTGACCTTGGAGATGCGCTTGCCCACCGGTTTTCCCGGATCGAAGGTGAAGGAGATCCCGGCCACCTGGGGAAAGCGGCCCGCCTGGGTCGCCACCTGCGACACCCCGTTCTCGAGCGCCGCCAATATGGCCGAGCCCGGCACTTCCACCACAATCAGCCGGTTGTCGAAGGGCAGCTCGCGCTGAATGTCCCGGCGCGTAAGCTGCGAGCCCTTGGCATAGAGCCGGTCGCCGCGGATGCCGCCGCCGTTCATCATGGCGGCATCGGCGCTGCCGGCCAGCAGCATCGCCTCGGCGATGAGGTCGCCCATGCTGCTCTCCGCGGTCCGCACCGTCGCCAGCTGGCTGTCGAGGCCGCTGGAGAGGGTGGCCACTGGCTCCCCCAGCTCCTTCTCGAAGTCGGACTGATAGAGGCCGATCTCCGCCGCGATCTTGGCGTTCGGTTTCACCCCCGAGGTCGGCACGAGGCGATAGCTTGTGGTGAGCACCGCCTTGGCATTCGGCGCTTTGTCGATCGTCATATCGACGGTGGCGAGAAATTTCAGATTGGTCCCGGTGCGCAGGATCGGCACGCCGTCCTGCTCGATGGCCATGGCCTCCTTCTCGTCGCCGCCCAGCACCAGATCGATGCCCGGCACCGCCTTGACCAGAGCCTTGTCCGCATCGAGGGTCTGATGGGTGAGCGCTACGACGACATCGACACCGGCCTGCCGGAGCGTGGCGACCGCCTCGGTCGCGGTGGCTTCGGGCGGGAGGAAATTCACCTGTGGTCCCGGGCTCGATTCGACCGCGGTATCGGGAGAGATCAGCGCGAAGAAGCCGATGGTCACCGGCCCGATGCGGCGCAGCGCGATGGGATGCACGCCGGCGAAGGGCTTGCCCTCGGCATCCCGGGTATTGGTGGCGAGCCAGATGAACTGCGATTCGGCGATGCGCTGCTTCAGCACCTCCGGCCCGAAGTCGAAATCATGGCTGCCAAAGGCGGCATAATCGACCCCGATATCGTTCATCAGGGCGATCATATGGGCGCCCTGGGTCATGCTCGAGATGAAGGAGGGCGAGATCAGATCGCCGCCATAGGTGAGGATGGTGTTGATGTCCTTGGCCCGCGCACGGCGGATCAGGGTCGTGGCCTCGGCCCATCCCCCCTGACCGGAAGCCGGCGCAATGTCATAGGCATCGTTGAAATGCAGGAAGGTCACATGAATCGGGGCCGCCGAGGCGCGACCTATCGATATCAGGCAGACTGCAATCAGAACAAAGCCGACGGCCCGAAACAGCCGACGCATCCCCGCCACTCCCCCTAAACATAACCGTAATGCACTATAAGGCATGGGGGCCGCGGGGCGTAAAGCCCTGGAATCCCAAGTTATGCCTCGGCAAGCGCCGTGACCTCGCGCCGGAAGGGCATCGCGTCGGGGGAGCGAGGCTCCTCGAAGGCCTCGGCATAGCGCCGCCCGGCATGGACGGCGGCGGCGATGGTCGAGGGGGCCCAGGCATCGCCGATGGCGGTGACCGAGGCCACCCCGGCGGCGGCCCAATCGTCCCGCCGGTCCAGCAGGCTGCGATAGAGCGCCTCCTGGGGCAGGCGGGCGGTGACCAGCAGAACCGTCTCCGCCGCAAGCTCCCGCAGCCTTCCGGTGAAGACGCAGGCTGTCGAGACCCCGCCTCTCTCGATCCGCGCCACCGCCTGATTGGTCTCGATCCTCACGCCCAGATCGAGAAGCCGGGCCTGGATCTTGTGCTGCTCGAGGGTATTGCGCGCCCAGTTCGACACCTCCGAAGCCGGTGTCACCAGCGTCACCGCGGCCCCTTGCGCCACCAATAGTTCGGCCATCAGCCCGCCCATGTAGTAATGGTCGTCGTCATAGATCAGCACGCTTCCCTCGGGCAGGGAACCGGCCATCGGACCGCCAGCCATCAAATCGTCGGGCGTCAGGATCCGTGCGCCCTCGCCCATAGGAATGGATTCCAGGTGATGGCGTGCAATGCCGTCCCGGCGCCAATAGGCGCCGGTGGCGATGACCAGATGAGGATAGCCGAAGTCGAAGATCTGATCGGCATCGAGCCGGCTCTCCCGGAAGATCTCGACCTCCGGCAGCTTGGCAAGCTGCTGCAGGCGATGGTCGCGCACCCGGCCCCAGGCGCCGGCATGGGGCAGGCGGCATTCGCGGGCGACCCGGCCGCCGAGCTCGGTGCCGGCTTCCGCCAGGGTCACCCGATAGCCCCGCTGCCCCAGGGCGCGGGCGCATTCGAGCCCGGCCGGCCCGGCCCCCACCACGAGTATGGCGCTGTCGCTGCGCTTGGGGGCGATGCGTTCGGGATGCCAGCCGCGGCGCCATTCCTCCCCCATGGTCGGGTTCTGGGTGCAGCGGATCGGCGACATGGTCATATCGCCTGATATGCAGATATTGCAGCCGATGCATTCGCGGATGTCTTCGATCCGCCCCTCCTCGATCTTCCGGGGTAGGAAGGGATCGGCGATGGAGGGACGCGCCGCGCCGATCAGATCCAGCAGGCCCTTGCGGATCTGGCGCACCATGGCGTCGGGCGAGGTGAAGCGGCCGACCCCGACCACGGGCTTGCTGGTCAGGGATTTGAGCCCGGCGATATAGGGCTCCTGATTGCCTTCCTCGGAAAAGCGCGAGGTCTGGGAATCATTGTCCCAGCCGCCGAGCACGAAATCCCAGAGATCGGGCAGCTCGGCCAGCAGGCCGATGATCTCGGCCATCTCTTCCTTGTGCACCCCGGCCGGGCCGATCAGCTCGTCGACGGTGACGCGCACGGCGACGGCGCAGCGCTCGCCCACCGCCTCCTTGGTGTCCTCGATGATCTCGCGCAGCAGGCGCACCCGGTTCACCAGGCTGCCGCCATATTCGTCGCTGCGGGTGTTGTAGCGCCGCGACAGGAAATGCTGCAGCGTCCCGAAGCCATGGGCGGCATAGACATAGACGATGTCGAAGCCGGCGCTCTGCGCCCGCTGCGCCGCCTGGCGATGCCAGCGCCGCAGATCGGCGATATCCTCCTTGTCCATGGCGCGGGCCTGGACCGGGTCGGCGGTGAAGGTGGCAATGGGCAGATGCGAGGGTCCCATGGGGACCTCGCGGCTATAGAGGTTCGGCCCGTTCATGCCGTTATAGGCGAGCTCGATCCCCGCCAGCGCGTCATGGCGATGGATCGCCTCGCTCATTCGGGCGAGGCCGGGGATATCCTGATCGTCCCAGAGGCGCAGCTCGATGAAGGGCGTGATCTCCGAGGTCGGATGGATTTCCACCTGCTCGGTGCAGACCACCCCCCAGCCGCCCTCGGCCTTGATCTCGCGGAGCCTGGCGAGCGCACTCAGGTCCCGATACCCCATGCCGGTGCAATGGGGCACCTGGTAGAAACGGTTCTTGGTTGTATGGGGGCCGATCTTGACGGGCTCGAAGAGGATGTCGTAGCGCGGGTCGCGGGCCATGATATGCCTTGCTGCTCGCCACCCGCGGAGGCGGGCCGGCCGGACGGCATCTTTGCCCCCTGCCCCCTTGCCCGGCAAGCACGCCCAAGCTTGCCGCGGCGCCGTGTTGAGTTTAGTTTAGTAAAAAATACACTGACCCTGGGAGGAGACCCATGAAGAAATTCATGAACACGGCCGAGACGCTGCTGGCCGAGAGCCTGCGTGGCTTCGCCACGGCCCATGCCGACATCGTCGCTCTGCACGAGAGCCCCGTCTTCGTCACCCGGGCCGGCAGCCCGCGGCGCGGCAAGGTCGCCCTCATCTCCGGCGGCGGCTCGGGCCATGAGCCGCTCCATGCCGGCTTCGTCGGGCGTGGCATGCTCGATGCCGCCTGCCCGGGCCAGGTCTTCACCTCCCCTACGCCCGACCAGATGGCCGCCGCTGCCGCTGCGGTCGATGGCGGGGCCGGCGTCCTTTTCATCGTCAAGAACTACTCCGGCGATCTGATGAATTTCGAGATGGGAGCGGAGATCGCCGATGCGGCCAATGCCTCGGTCATCACCAATGACGATGTCGCCGTGGAGAACTCGACCTATACCACCGGCCGGCGCGGCGTGGCCGGCACCCTCCTGGTCGAACGCATCGTCGGCGCCGCCGCGGAAGCAGGCGCCGATCTCCAGGCCTGCCGGACCCTGGGCGAGAATGTGAACGCCGCCACGCGCTCGATGGGCGTGGCGCTGACGAGCTGCACCGTGCCGGCCGCCGGCAAGCCCACCTTCACCTTGGGCGAAAGCGAGATGGAGATGGGTGTCGGCATCCATGGCGAGCCGGGGCGCCGGCGCGTGGCCCTCGCCCAGGCCGATGAGATCGCCGCCACCATGCTCGAGGCCATCGCTGGCGATCTGGCGCCCAAGCCCGGCGCCCCGCTCCTCCTGCTGGTCAACGGCTTCGGCGGCACGCCGCTGATGGAGCTCTATCTCATGTATGACGCCGCCCATCGCTGGTGCGAGGCCCGTGGCATGACCATCGCCCGCTCGCTGGTGGGCAATTACACGACCTCGCTGGAGATGGCCGGCTGCTCGATTACCTTGACCCAGCTCGACGACGAGATGCTGCGCCTCTGGGATTCCCCGATCCACACCGCCGCGCTGCGGTGGGGGTGCTGATCCGGCAGCGGCTATAGCTCATAGGTGCCAGACGAACAGGCGCGCCAACTTCTTGTTTGACGGATACGCGTTTTACGTATAGATATAAATCTATGATCGCGATGGAGGTGGGACTGCAGATTCCCTGCAGAAGCAGTTCAGACCGCCGGGAAAACCGCTCGCAGGCGCCTAATCGACCGGCGGCAGCTTGAGCTTGGCGATGACCTGCTCGGCCACGTTATAGAAGCCTTCCTTCTCCTCGGCCGGCGTGAGGAAGCCGGGATCGGCGCAATAAATCCCCATGGTGGCGTTGCGGGTACCCGGCCCCCCATCGAATTCGTAGTTGCCGGGATTGCCGGTGTAGCGGGCGAAGAGGGCACAGGTCAGCAGGAAATTGTCCCCCTTCGCAACGCCCGTGAAGGCGACGACGTCGAAGCCCCGGATATGGCGCGATACACCCAGCTGCTGCACATTCGTGAAGGAGAAGCTATGCAGCAGCTCCGTCACCGAATGGGAGGGAATATAGGTCCGCATCCCGGCATGGTCGTAGGAAACCCAGAGCGAAAAGGTCTGATCGCTCACTCTGAGCACCTTGGTCTCGAGTTCCAGATCGGCGGTGGAGTTGTCCTCGACGGAGCAGGTCTTTTTCTTGGCTTCGCCGTCATAGCCCAGCGCGAAGCCGTCGCAGGACACTTCCCCGGCGAGGCTGGGGCCGGCCGCGGCGATCAGCCAGGCGGCCATTGCAAGCCCGATACAGATATTCCGCGTCATGTCTGCTCCCACCCCAGCAAATGACGGACGGATTATCGCAATGGGCCAGCGGGACGCACAACTATCAATTCGGATGTCTGAGTAGAGACATGCTCTAGCTCCGCCGAACGAGCTTCTCCAGTTGGCGGGCCATGTGGCGCAGGAAATCCTCCATCTCGCGTTCCAACGCCGGATCGCCCACCAAGGGAAGGTCGATCTCCACGACACGGCGTTGGCGCGCCTTGCGCGCCGTCCGCTTTCCGTCAGGCGGGTTGCCGGGATGGGCAGCTTCATAGGCCGCCATGAAGGCCTGGCGCTCCTCCGGCGCCAGATGGCAGATGCGGAAGATCGTCTCCAGATGTCGCGCCGGCACCGGGATGGGATAGATCGGATTGGTGATCTGGGAGACGAAGCTGCGATGCTTGCCCAGCGCCTTGGCGATCTTCAGCCGCAGGCCCGAGGGACGGCGGTCGATATACTCCTGCAGCAGACGTTTATAGGCGGCGACCGCCTCGTCCCGGCCCGCCTTGCTCCTGACTTCCGCCGGCTCAGCCATGGCGCGCGATCTCGGATTTCACTTTTGCCAGCCGCGCCGGCGCCACGGAGAGGCTGGCAAGGCCGAGGTCGAGCAGTGCTGGAAGATAGCGCGGATCGCTCGCCATATCGCCGCAGAGCCCGACCTCGCGGCCGGCCGCGGCCCCATGGGCGACGACGCGGCCGATCAGCTCCAGCACGGCCGGATCGAGAGGATCGTGCAAGGCAGCCACCGCGGCGCAGTCGCGGCCGGTGGCGGTGACATATTGGACGAGATCATTGCTGCCGATCGAATAGAAATCGACGGCGAAAGCGGCGACGTTGAGGGCGGCAGCGGGCACCTCGACCATCATGCCGAGGCGCGGCAGGGCAGCAGGGATTGCCTCGCGGGTGAGATCGGCCACGGCCGCCTCCAGCATGACCCGGGTCTCCTCGATCTCCCGCGGCACGGTCACCATGGGCAGCATCACCTTCAGGGGTCCGCGGGCGGCGGCGCGGGCAAGCGCACGGAGCTGGGGCATGAAGACATCGGGACGGGTCAGCGAGAGACGGATGCCGCGCAGCCCCAGGAAGGGATTGCTCTCGCCCTCGGGGGTCAGGCCGGGGATCGGCTTGTCGCCGCCGGCATCGAGGGTGCGGATGGTGACGGGCCGGCCCTCTGCCCAGTCGATGAGCCGGGCGTAGATCTTGAACTGGGCCTCCTCCGTCACTTCCTCGCCGAGGCCGGCCGAGAACAGGAATTCCGTCCGCGTCAGGCCGATGCCGTCGCAATGAGCCGGGTCGACGCCCTCGACGACCCCCGGCTCGTCGACATTGATGGCGACGGCGATGCGCCGTCCGGAACGGGTGACCGCCGGCCGCGGCAGGAAGGCGGCCTCGGCCTCCGCCTCGACGCGACGCTGGCCCATGCGTGCCTCGAAGGCCTCGCGGGTGGCAATCCGGGGATCCTGGATCAGGCGCCCCTGCTCCGCATCGAGGATCGCCGCCGCGCCGCTGACGAGCCGGCCAGCGCCGAGATCCAGGCCGATCAGCAGCGGCACGCCCCGCGCCCGTGCCAGGATCGCCACATGGCTGTTGGCGCTGCCGGCCAGAAGCGCGCCGCCGCGATAACTCTGCCAGTCGATCTCCAGGAAGCGGGACGGTGCCAGATCATCGGCGACATAGATGCCCCCCTCGCCCGGCGCCAGAGCCGATGGCGCATCGGCGCCGCCGGCCAGAAGCTCCAGCACCCGATCCCGGAGATCGGCGAGATCGGCCGAGCGGGCGCGGAAATAATCATCCTCGGCCGATTCATAGTCCGCCACCTGGCCATCGAGGACCCGGCGCCAGGCCGCGGCCGCCGAGACGCCCTCGCCGATCGCAAGCCGAACCGGATCGATGAGCTCGCCATCCTCGACGAGGGCGATCTGGAATTCGAGGATCGCGGCGGCTTCTTCCGCGGCGTCCGTGGCGAGAGCCTGCAGCTTGGCGGCGGCCGCCTCCAAAGCGGCCGCAAGCCGTGCCGCCTCCTCCTCGGGAGAGCCGGCCGGGCTCGCGTCGACCTTCGGGCGGGCATGCAGCCGGATCGAGCCCGCGGCCAGGCCGGGGGAAGCGACCTTGCCGCTGAAGATCAGCTCAGGCCGCCGGTCGCTCATCGAAATCGCGTTTGACGAGGCCGATCAGCGCATCGATGGCGGCTGCCGCGTCGGGTCCCGCCGCCCGGAAATGCACCGTCGTGCCCTCGCGCAGCTTGAGGCCCATGACCCGCACGATGCTCTTGGCGTCGACCCAGCTCGCACCCCCCTCGCCGACGCTCTCGCCGCGCAGATGGATCTGGGATTCGAAGGTCTTGGCGAGCTTGGTCAGCTTCACCGAGGGGCGGGCATGGAGCCCGATCTCATGGGTGATGACGGCCGAGCCTTGGATGGAATTCTCTTCGCTCATCGCACTCTTCTCAGGCAACGTCTCAGGGGAGGTCACGGCGCAAGCTCCTCGGCGGTGGCGCGGACCTGCTCCAAGGTTCCGCCGCCTGCAGCCTCGGTCGCCGCCATGACCGCGCCCTCGACGATGGGCGCGTTGCAGATGACGACCTTGTCGCGCCAGGATTCCGGCAGCATCTCGATGGCCATCTCGCTATTGGTCTCGGCCCCGCCGAGATCGACCAGTATGGCCACGCCTTTGGGCGACCAGACACTTTTGATTGCGGCGAGGATCGAGGCGACATCGGTGCCGAGCCCGCCGGCGGGATTGCCGCCGCTATGGGCGATCGACACCTCCTGGCCCACCATCTGGCGCACCATCTCCACCGTGCCGCGCGCGACCTCGGCCGAATGGGAGACGATGACGAGGGCGACGCGGCCGGTCATGCCGCCCCCGCTTTCTCGGCCTGGTGCCGGGCAACCAGCACATCGCAGACCGCATGCAGCAGAAGCTGGCTGGAGCGCGCGCCGGGATCGAGATGGCCCATGGAGCGCTCGCCGAGGAAGGAGGCGCGACCCTTGGTCGCCCGCATCGGACGGGTGGATTCGAGGCCCTGATCGGCGAGGGCGCAAAGCGCGGCCGCCAGATCGGCGGCGCTCTCGGCCGGTGCCGCGGCGCTGAGGCGCCGGCTCACCGGCAGCAGCACCTCGAGCATGGTCTTCTCGCCGGCGTCGGATTTGCCGCGCTTGCGCACCGCCTCCACCCCCTCGGCGAAGATCCGTGCGACGCCCGCGATATCCGCCGGCTGATCGGCCGCGGCCTTGCCCATGGCGAGCAGCAGGCTGCCGTAGAGCGGTCCCGAGGCGCCGCCGATGGTCATGACGAGATGAGTCCCCGCCCCCTTCAGCATCTCGCCGAGCGGCTTGCCCGCGAGATTGTCGGCATCGGCCAATACCGCTTCGAAGCCGCGCTTCATATTGAGACCGTGATCGCCGTCGCCGATGGCGCGGTCGAGCTCGCTCAGCTCCTCGGTATGAGCGAAGATCGTCTCTGCCGCCGCGGCGATCAGGCGCTTCTTCATTGCCGTGTCGAGAGTCATGCGTTCACCCGGTTACCGCTGACGTCGAAATAGAGCGGCCGCACGATTTCGATGGCGACATCGTCGCCGACATGCAGGCCGGAATCCGGATCGGCCAAGGTCACCACCTCGGTATCGGCGATGCGGACATGGAGATGATTGCGGTCGCCCAGATGCTCGATCCAGGAGACCTTGCCTTTTGCGGAACCGTTCAGGCTCTTGGATATCCTCAGATGCTCGGTGCGCACCCCGATGGTATGCGCCCCCGCAGGGGTTGCCATATCGGGAAACATGCTCCGCGGCAAGAGATTGATCCCGGGCTGGCCCAGCCGGGCGGCGACATGGACATTGGCCGGGTCGTCATAGATCTGCCGGGGTGAATCGACCTGCACCAGATGGCCCTGCTCGATGACGCCGACGCGCGTTGCCATGGTCATGGCCTCGATCTGGTCATGGGTCACATAGATGATGGTGGCGCCCATGTCCTGCTGGATGCGCTTCAGCTCGAGGCGAAGCTCGGAGCGCAGCTTGGCGTCGAGGGAGGAGAGCGGCTCGTCCATCAGGAAGACCGCCGGCCGGCGCACCAGGGCACGGCCGATGGCCACCCGCTGCATCTCGCCGCCGGAAAGCCGCGTCGCCTTGTTGCCCAGCTTCTGGGAGATATGGAGGAGCTCGGCGATCTCCCCCACCTTGCGCTTGATCTCCGCCTCCGGCACGCGGCGCACGGGCGAGCGCAGCGGAAAGGCCAGATTGTCGTAGACCGAGAGATGAGGATAGAGCGAGTACTGCTGGAACACGAAGGTCAGGTCGCGCTCCGCCGGCGGTGTTCGGGTCACGTCGCGGCCGGCGATCGTGACGGTTCCCTCATCCGGTTTCTCGAGCCCGGCGATGAGGCGCAAAGTCGTGGTCTTGCCGGCCCCGGTCGGGCCCAGCAGCACGACGAACTCGCCGTCGCCCACGGCGAGCGAGAGCCGGCTTACCGCCGGCACCGCGCCGAATCGCTTGCTGACGCCGGAGAGGATGACCTCAGCCATGGAGCTCTCCATCCAGCAGTGCCGTGCGCACCGCCCGCCCCGTCGCCTTGTCGAACAGCGAGAGCTTCTCGGCCCGGAAGCCCAGCCCCACCCGCTCGCCGCGGGTGAGCCGGATATCGGCCGAGAGGCGGGCACGCAGGGTGCCGTGAGAGGTGGTGAGGGTGACGATCTGGGTGGTGCCCAGATATTCGGCGCCGAAGACCTCGCCGCGCACCACCCCTTCATCGCCGAAGCGCACGTCCTCCGGCCGGATACCCAGGACCAGCTCCCGGTCTTCCAGATCCTCGTGGATCTCGGGCACCGCCACGCTGCCGGCCCCGAGCCTGACGGAAGAGCTGCCGCGCCGGAGGTTACCGTGGAAATCGAGGAAGTTCATCGGCGGCGAGCCGATGAAATCGGCGACGAAGAGGGAGACCGGCCGGTCGTAGATCTCGCGCGGGGTGCCGAGCTGCTCGATCAGCCCATGGTTCATCACCGCGATCTTGTCGGCCAGCGACATGGCCTCGAGCTGGTCGTGGGTGACATAGATGGTGGTGGCACCCAGCCGGTTGTGCAGGCCCCTGAGCTCGCCCGTCATGATATGGCGGAGCTCCGAATCCAGGGCGCCCAGCGGCTCGTCCATCATGAAGGCCTTGGGCTTGCGCACGATGGCGCGGCCCAGCGCCACCCGCTGGCGGTCGCCGGAGGCCAGGCCAGAAACCCGGCGATCGAGCAGATGGGTGATGCGCAGGATGCGCGCGGCTTCCAGCACGCTGGCCCTGATCTCGGCGCGGCCCATGCCTTGGCACTTCAAGCGGGAAGCCGATATTGGCCTTGACCGTCATATGCGGATAGAGGGCGAAGAGCTGGAAGACAAAGGCGATGTCGCGCTGCGCGGCGCGCCGGAAGGTGACGTCCTCGCCGTCCAGCAGGATACGGCCCGAGGAGGGCAGCTCGAGCCCGGCGATCATCCTGAGCGTCGTCGTCTTGCCGCAGCCCGAGGGGCCGAGCAGGCAGAAGAACTCGCCATCGCCGACGGTGAAGCTCGAATCCTTGACGGCGACGAAATCGCCGAAGGCCTTGTGCAGATTCTCGATCCGGATCTCGGCCATCTCTGATCCTCAATCCGGAAACTTGGTCACGATGATGAACATCACCGTGCCCGTCAGCATGGTGACCAGGGAGTAGCTGTAGAGGTCGATCGAAATGGGCTGCATCAGCATGACCACGCCGACGGCGATCAGGACCGTGGCCAAATTCTCCCAAGGCCCTCGCCGCAGGATACGGCGCCAAAGCGGCCGAGGCGCGCTCACGGCGGCTTCCTCGCCGATGCCTGTCTCCACGCTCATCGCCGGACCGCCCCGAAGGTGATGCCGCGCAGCAGGAGCTTCCGCAGCAGGATGGTGAAGACGACGATGGGGATCAGGAACAGGGTCGTGCCGGCAGCCACCGCCGGCCAGTCCTGCCCGCCCTCCCCGATGATGAAGGGAATGAAGGGCGGCGTGGTCTGGGCATTGCCCGAGGTCAGCAGCACGGCGAAGGCATATTCGTTCCAGGAGAAGATCAGGCAGAAGATCGCGGTGGCGGCGATGCCGGTGGAGGCCTGGGGCAGCACGACCTTCCAGAAGGCCTGCAGGCGGGTATAGCCGTCGACCATCGCCGCCTCCTCATATTCGCGCGGGATCTCGTCCATGAATCCCTTGAGGAGCCAGACGGAGAGCGAGAGGTTCACCGCGGTATAGAGCAGGATCATGCCGATGCGCGTATCGATCAGCCCGATCTCGCGGTACATCAGATAGATCGGGATGGCGACCGCAATGGGCGGCATCATGCGCGTCGATAGGATGAAGAAGAGAAGATCGTCCTTTAGTGGTACCCGGAAGCGCGAGAAGGCATAGGCGGCGATCGTGCCGAGGAACACCGCCAGGAAGGTCGAGCCGAAGCCGATGATCAGCGAATTGATGTAGCGCGGGATGTATTTCGACGGGCCCGCGATCACCATGTTGCGGGAGCGCACGAGCTTGTCGTACCAGCTCTCCGCCGGCGGCAGGCTGGCGATATATTCCGGCGTCTGGCGCGTGCGGGTGGTGAAGAGATTGACGTAGCCCTCCAGCGAGGGCGAGAAGATGATCTTCGGCGGATAGGCGATCGAATCCGGCGGGGTCTTGAATCCCGTTAAGAGGATCCAGAGCAGCGGGATCATCGAGACCAGCGCATAGACGATCACCAGCACCGCGGCGATCCATTTGGAGCGCCGGCTCGGCTCGACGACCGAATGGGCGGTCGTCTTATGGGACTTGGTCGCACGCCCGGCGGCAGGGACGGTGTCGACGGCGCTCATCGCTGCTTCACCCGGTTGAGGGCCTTCACATAGATATTGCCCAGGCCGAAGATCGTGGTGAACAGGATGATGGCGAAGGCCGAGGCATAGCCCGTCCGCCATTTCTCGAAGGCCTCGCGCTTCAGCGTGATCGAGGCCAGCTCGGTGGTGGATCCCGGTCCGCCATTGGTCAGCAGATTGACCAGGTCGAACATCTTGAAATTCTCGATGCCGCGGAACAGCACCGCCAGCATGATGAAAGGCAGCGCCATGGGCAGCGTGATCGACCAGAACTGCCGCCAGGGGGAGGCGCGGTCGACCTCGGCCGCCTCGTAGATGTCGTTGGGGATCGAGCGCAGCCCGGCGAGGCAGATCAGCATCACATAGGGCGTCCACATCCAGGCGTCGACGATGACGATCGCCCAGGGCGCCAGGTTGACGTCGCCGATCATGGTGAAGGAGGACGCCGGTATGCCGGTCAGGAAGGCGATGATGTGGTTGAAGAGCCCGGATTGCGGCTGGTAGAGGAAGGTCCAGAAATTTCCGACCACCGCCGGCGAGAGCATCATCGGGATCAGGATCACCGTGGTCCAGAAGCCATGGCCGCGGAACTTGCGGTCGATCAGATAGGCCAGCAGAAAGCCCAGCACCGTCTCGATGACGATGGTGGAGATGACGAAGCGTGCCGTCACCTGCATGCCCGCCCAGACGTCGGGATCCGTCAGGATGTCCTGGTACTGGCGGATGCCGATCCAGCGGATGGGGGCGTTGGGCCGGTTGGCCCGGTAATTCGTGAAGGAGAGCAGCACCGCCCAGATCAAGGGGAAGATGTTGATCGCCAGCAGCACCAGCATGGTCGGCCCGATGAAGAGCCAGGCGATACCCTTGTCGGAGAGGCCGCGCATGCGGCGCGCGAAGCGCGGCGGCGTCGCCTCGGCCAGCTGTCCTATCAGGGTGGATTTTTCAGCCATCTCGGTCATCGGATCAGGGCTCGATCTGGTCACTTTGATGTCAAAAGCTTTGCGAGGGCAAGCAAGCGTAAATCAGGGGCCGGCGGGCTCCTCCCGCGCGGGCGGACCCGCGCGGGAGGAAGATCGCGCCGAGGCTAGATCTTCCCTTCGTCCTGGAAGACCTTGGTCCAATCCTTGATCAGCTCGTCAAGGGCCTCTTTGGCCGTGCCCTTGTCCGCGACCACGTAGTCGTGGATGCGCTTCTGCATGTCGAGCAGCAGCTCGGCATAGGCAGGCTCGGCCCAGAAATCCTTCACCATGCCCATCGAGACCAGGAAGTCGGCCGCGAAGGGGGCGCTGGCCGGGAAGCCCGGATCCATCAGCACCGATTTGGCACAGGAATAGCCGCCGAGCTCCCACCACTTCTTCTGCACGTCGGGCTGGGCAAACCACTTCATGTAGTTGAGGGCGTCGTCCTTCTTGTCGGAATAGGAGACGACGGAGATGCCCTGGCCGCCGAGCTGGGTGAAATGATCCTTCTCGGCGGGGTTGACGAAGAAGCCGATCTTGTCGCCGCCGACATTCGGGTCCTTGTAGAGGCCCGGGAAGAAGGCGAACCAGTTCATCATCATGGCGACCTGGCCCGACTTGAAGGCATCGAGGCCCTCCGACATATAGCCGTTGCTATAGCCGGGCGGCGTGCAGCATTTGTAGACCGACTTGTAGAACTCCAGGCCCGCGACGGCGCCCGGCGAATTCACGAAGCCTTCCATGTGATAGGGATGCTTCGGGTCCTCGTATTGGAAGCCCCAGTCGTAGAGGGCGTTGGTGACGCCCATGGTGATGCCTTCGGAGCCGCGCTCGGTGAAGATGGCGGCGCCATAGACCGTCTTGCCGTCGATCTGCCGGCCCTGGAAGAACTCGGCCACCTGCTTCAGCTCGTCCCAGGTCTTCGGCGGGGCGAGATCGCGGCCGTACTTCTTCTTGAACTCGGCCTGGATCTCGGGCTTCGAGAACCAATCCTTGCGATAGGTCCAGCCGACGGCATCGCCCATGGCCGGAAGCGCCCAATAGTTCGGGGTGTTCTTCGGCCATTCGGAATAGCCGAGAACCGTCGCCGGCATGAAGTCGTCCATCTTGATGCCGTTCTTGTCGAAGAAATCGTTGAGCTTGACGTAGTGGCCGTTCTCGGCGGCGCCGCCGATCCACTGGCTGTCGCCGATGATGAGATCGCAGAGCTTGCTGTGTGAATTGAGCTCGTTCAGGAACCGGTCGGCATAGCTGGTCCAGGGCACGAACTCGTATTTCATCTGGATGCCGGTCTTGGCCGTGAAATCCTTGGACAGCTCGACCAAGGCATTGGCCGGGTCCCAGGCCGCCCAGCAAAGGGTCAGGGTCTTGTCCTGAGCCTGCGAGGTCGCCGGCACCAAGGCACCGGCTGCCGCGACGGCCGTCGCGGCTAATAGCGTCTTCCACATGCGCATCTTTTTCCTCCCGAGGTTTGTCTTGACGGCGGGTCTTCCCGCTCGCCCATCGCGTATCAGCCGGTGTCGGTCGCTTCGAAATCCTCCGCCAACAATCTTCCGTCGACCCCACGCGCCGCTACGCATCGGCGAGCCCGACATAAACTATACTGAACTAAACTAAACAGATGTCAAGCGGGTCTGCCGAGACCCGATGTGGATGCGGTAGAGCCCTGTCGCGCAGGCCGTTCCCCGCCGCGGCGCGCTCTGCTAGACTTGGTTGAAGAAACAAAGAACTGAACACTTCTTGGGAGGGCGGGCCGATGGCTGCGACCATCTTTGCCAATATCCGCATCATCGATGGCAGCGGCGTTCCCCCCTTCTCCGGCGAGGTCCGGGTCGAGGGAAATCGGATCGCCGCACTGGCGCGGGACGGCGGCCCGTTGCCACGCGAGGGGGCCCGCGTCATCGACGGCGCCGGCGCCACGCTGATGCCGGGCCTGGTCGAGGCCCATGCCCATGTCAGCTTCGCCGACCTGCCGGATATCGCCGCCCTCGGCGATATCCCGCCCGAGGAGCACACGCTGCTCGCCGCCGCCAACGCCAAGCTCTATCTCGATCGCGGCTTCACCAGCCTCAACTCCATGGCTTCGGCCAAGCCGCGCCTCGACATCGTGATCCGCAATGCCATCGATGCCGGCAAGATCCCCGGTCCCCGCATGCTTGCCGCCACGCCGGAGCTGACGCCGAGTGCCGGGCTCGGCGATGTCAGGCTCTATCATCGCGACCGGGAATCGCTGGCGGTCGTCTGCGACGGCGCCGATGAATTCCGCAAGGCGGCACGCATCTTCGTGCGCGAAGGCGTGGATACGCTGAAGATCAACCCGTCGGGCGACGAGCTGGTCCCTCATGCGCGGGCCGAGCGGACCGTGATGACGGAAGCCGAGATCGAGGCGGTCTGCGACGTCGGCCAGGCCTACGGCAAGCGCGTCGCCGCCCATGCCCGCAGCGCGCGCTCGGTCGAGCTCTGCGTCAAGCATGGAGTCGAGATGATCAACCATGCCACCTTCGCCGACGAGCGGGCCCGCGACGCGCTGGAGGCGGCCAAGGACTGGGTCTTCGTCATGCCCACCATCGGCATCAGCTACGCGACCCTGCATGAGGCCTCCGCCTGGGGGATCACCCCAGAGGTCGCCACGAGCATGGGGGTGCGCCGGGAGCTCGAGCTGGGCTCACTCGCCATGCGCGATTTGAAGCAGCGGGGCGTACGAGTGTTACCCGGGGGTGACTATGGCTTCGCCTGGAACAGGATCGGCGAGGATGCCCGTGATCTGGAGCATTTCGTGAAGCTCTTCGGCTTCACGCCCATGGAAGCCATCGTCGCCGCCACCCGCTGGGGCGGGGACATCATGATGAAGCCGGGCGAGCTGGGGGTGATCAAGGAAGGCGCACTGGCCGACCTGCTCCTGGTGGACGGCGACCCGGTGGCGGACATCCGGATTCTCCAGGATTCCGCCCGCCTGCTGATGATTATGAAGGACGGGCAGTTTCACAAGGAAACTAGCTTACATCAGCGTCAGGCAAGGGCTGTTGCCTGAATGCTGCGCGCGGGCAAATTAGGCACATTGAGAACTATTCTCATTGACGGACTCCAACCTGCAGATTAGATAAAGGGAACCTTTGTCTCGTTAGGGCTTTTAGAGTCTGGAGACAAATATCCGTTCCGCCGTTCTTTCGGCATCCGCTGCTGGGGTTACATTCCATGGATGATGTCGGATCTGGAATCGGGGAATACTACGAATTCAAGCCAGGTACGGCTCTCCAGAATGAAAGGGCAACACTTATGTCGAAGTCGGCAATCCGTCTGCTTCCCCTCGCCTTCGGGCTTCTGCTTCTCGGCGCCTGCACGCCGTCGAATGTCGCGCCGCATGGCGGCCAGAGCTTCTGGCTCGTGCAGCCGAGCTTCATGTCTTGGCCGGTTCAGCCGTGGTGGTGCGACCCGGAGAACGTCGGCTATTGCCCGCTCAGCAGCTAGTCTGAGCGAGCTAGGACTTACGATGTAGCTGGGCCCTGGTGCGCGATCGCGCGCCAGGGCCTGCTGCATTTGAGCGTTTTCGGCTCCCAGCTTGATCGTTCAGCGCCGCCCCTTTGGGGGCGGCGTTGTCGTTTTCGCGGCGTTGCTTCGCGGGGCCCCGCTACCTAAGCTTGGCCCGTGGCGCTAGTTGCGGCGCTTGAGAAGGAATCTGGGGGAAGGAAGCTGGATGGCGGAGGACCGATCCTTACCGCCGGAATTCGCGAGTTATCCGCGGGACATGCGCGGCTACGGGCCGCTGGCCCCTCACCCGCAATGGCCGGGCGAAGCACGGCTCGCCCTGCAATTTGTCGTCAATTACGAGGAAGGCGGCGAGAACAACATTCTCCATGGCGACTCCGCCTCCGAAGCCTTCCTCTCGGAGATCGCCGGGGCGCAGCCTCTGCCGGGGGTGCGGCACATGAACATGGAGTCGATCTATGAATACGGCAGCCGCGCTGGATTCTGGCGCCTCCACCGGCTTTTCACCCAGCGCCAGATGCCGGTCACGGTTTTCGGAGTCGCCATGGCGCTGGCCCGCAATCCCGCCGTGGTGGAGGCGATGCAGACAGCGGACTGGGAGATCGCCAGCCACGGCTATCGCTGGATCGACTATCAGTTCGTGCCGGAGGAGATCGAGCACCGGCACCTCGGCCTCGCCATCGACCTGCACAAGCGGGTGACGGGCGCCCGCCCCCTGGGCTGGTACCTCGGTCGCTGCAGCCCGAATACGCAGCGCCTGGTCGCCGAGGAAGGCGGCTTCCTCTACGACTCCGACAGCTATGCCGATGAACTCCCCTATTGGGTCGAAGTCGCCGGGCGGGCCCAACTCATCATTCCCTATACCCTCGACGCCAATGACATGGGCTTTGCCACCAGCCAGGGCTTCAATGCCGGCGATCAGTTTTTCACCTATCTGAAGGACAGCTTCGATCTGCTCTATGCCGAGGGCGAGACGAGCCCGCGCATGATGTCGGTCGGGCTGCATTGCCGCCTGGCCGGCCGGCCCGGCCGTGCCGCCGCGCTGGCCCGCTTCCTCGACTATGTCCGCGGGCATGATCGGGTCTGGGTCGGCCGCCGCATCGATATCGCCCGCCATTGGCGGACCCTTCACCCCCACAAGGCAATCCAATCATGACTGCAACGCCGGAGACCCTTCCCGAATTCGCGCGCCTCTGGGTCGATCTCGCCCAGCCGCGCCTCGGCGCCGCCGCGATCCATGCCACCGACGAATTCTTCGCGCCCAAGGAGCGGATGATCGATCCGGCCCCCGCTGTCTTCATACCCGGCAAATATGACGACAACGGGAAATGGATGGACGGCTGGGAGAGCCGGCGCCGGCGTGGGCCGGGCCACGACCATTGCACCGTGCGGCTCGGCCGGCCGGGCGTGATCAAGGGAGTCGATATCGACACCAGCCATTTCACCGGCAATTATCCCCCAGCCGCCTCGCTGGAGGCCTGCCGCAGCGGCGGCGATCCCGATTCGACGACCCAATGGACCGAGATCCTTGCCGCCACCAATCTCACCGGCAATGCCCATCACTTCCGGGCGGTGGCCGATGATCGCGTCTGGACCCATGTCCGCCTTCATATTTATCCCGATGGGGGGGTGGCGCGGCTCCGTGTCTTTGGCCAGGTGCATTGCGACTGGAGCGCCCAGGACAAGGGCAAGCTGGTGGATCTGGCGGCGCTGGAGAACGGCGGTCGTGCCATCGCCTGCAACAACCAGCATTACGGCTCGCCGCAGAACCTGCTGGCCCCGGGCCGCGGCATCAACATGGGCGATGGCTGGGAAACGCGCCGGCGCCGCGAGCCGGGCCATGACTGGGCGATCCTTGCGCTCGGCCATCGCGGGCGGATCCGGCGCATCGAGGTCGATACCGCGCATTTCAAAGGCAATTATCCCGACCGCTGCTCGATTCAGGCGGCGGATGTCGAAGGCGGCACCGAGGACTCCCTGGTGACCCAGGCGATGTTCTGGCCGGGCCTTCTGCCGGAGCAGAAGCTGCAGATGGACCGCGCCCATAGCTTCGAGTCCGAGATCGCCGATATCGGACCCGTCACCCATGTCCGCCTCAACATCATCCCGGACGGCGGCGTCAGCCGTCTCCGGCTTTGGGGCCATGCATCGTGAGGTCGGCATGAGCGGGCAAAGACTGGCGGTCATCCCGCTGAGCCGGGAGGCTTTCGCCCCCTTCGGCGATGTCATCGAGAGCGAGGGGCGGGCGCATCATCCGATCAACGCCGGCAGCGCCCAGCGCTTCGACGATCTGGCGTCGGTCGATGTCATGGCCGCCGGCGGGTGGCCCCAGATCAGCCTCTGCCGTGCCGAGCCCGTGACCCCGCCGCTGCGCCTTCGCCTGATGGAGCGCCATCCGCTGTCGAGCCAGGCCTTCATCCCGCTCTCGGCCACGCCCTTCCTCATCGTCGTGGCGCCGGCCGGCGAGAGGCTGGAGCTCGGCCGGTTGCGCGCCTTCCGCAGCAACGGCCGCCAGGGCATCAACTATCGCCCCGGCACCTGGCATCATCCCCTGCTCGCCCTCGAGCGCGTCAGCGATTTCCTGATCGTCGACCGCGGCGGCGAGGGCGCCAATTGCGACGAGATCCCCATTACCGAGCAGAACATCCTGCTGGGGAGCTGAGGCTTGGGATCGAATCCGGAGGGCGGCGGGTTGGAGCAGGAGCAGAACAAGGCTGCCCAGCAACCCGCCCCTCAGGCTTCCGCCATGCTCCCCGCCAAGCTCTTGCGCTATATCCTGCAGTCCAGCGCCTTGCATCAAATCTTCCTGCTGGCGCTTACCGTCTCGGTGTTTCTCCTCGAAGTGGTGCCCCTGGAGCTGCAGCGCCGGATCGTCAATGACGCGGTCAAGCATCGCGAGTTCCAGCTGATCATCACGCTTTGCGCCGTCTATGCGGGCGTTGCCCTCGGCCACGGCGTCTTGAAGATGATCCTCAATGTCTATCGCGGCTGGGTAGCCCAGCATGTCACGCGCGATCTGCGCAAGCGCGTGCGGGCGCTGGAGGTCAGCGTCGACCCGAACCCCGTGGCTGAGGAGCGGGGCATCGAGATCTCCATGATCATCGCCGAGGCCGAACCGATCGGCCTCTTCGTCGCCGAGGCACTGTCGGAGCCCCTGCTCCAGGGCGGCATATTGGTGACGGTTCTTGCCTATATGGTTCATATCGATCCTTGGATGACCCTGATCGCGGCCGCGATCTTCATCCCCCAATTCGCCTTCGTGCCGCTGATGCAGGGCGCGATCAACCGCCGCACCAGCTCGGCCATCACCATCCTCCGCGACCTCAGCGCCAGCCTGACGGACCCCACGACCTCGGAATCCGCTGCCGGCGACAGCCGGCAGGAGGACGATTCGCGGATCGACCGGCTGTTCACGCTGAACATGGGGGTGTTCAAGCTGAAATACGTGATGAACTTCCTGATGAACTACGGGACGCATCTGCAGGTCATCGCCGCCTTGCTCTATGGCGGATATCTCGTGCTGAATTCGCAGCTGGAGATCGGTGGCGTGGTCGCCTTCATCTCCGGCATCGGCCGCCTCACCGACCCCTGGGGCGACCTGGTGAATTATTTCCGCGACATCAGCCTGGCGAACGTGAAGTACAAATTGCTGGCGACGACCACCAATCAGATCGCCGAGCGGCATGGCGACAACGGCGCGGCCGAGGAATCAAGCTGATCGCCTCGGCTTGACGCCGCCCGCGATCGGCTCGAAGCTTCGCGCCTCACCGAACCGGGTGCCTGCGACATGCCGATGCTCTTCCCAACAGGGCGACCCCTCCGCCTGATCTCTCTTGTGCTTCTGCTCGCGGCGGCCACCCCCGCACGGCTGCCGGCCGCCTCCTTGCCGCCGGTCGAAGCAACCCATGGCATGGTGGTGACGGCCCAGAGCCTCGCCTCGGCCGTCGGCGTCGACATATTGAAGCAGGGCGGCAATGCGGTGGATGCCGCGGTGGCGGTCGGCTATGCGCTCGCCGTCGTCCATCCCTGCTGCGGCAATCTGGGCGGCGGCGGCTTCATGCTGATCCATCTGGCGGGCGGCAAGGATGTGGTGATCGACTTCCGCGAGACAGCACCACTGGCCGCCACCCGCGACATGTATCTCGATGCCGCGGGCAATCCGATGCCCGACGCCAGCACGGAAGGCTACAAGGCCGTGGGCGTACCGGGCACGGTGCTGGGGCTGGACACGGCCCTGAAGCGCTATGGCAGCATGACCCGGGCCCAGGTCATGGCGCCGGCCATCGCCTTGGCCGCGCAGGGCTTCACGCTCACCGGTCCCGATGTCGATATCCTGCGCACCGACACCAAGGCCTTCGGGGCCCAAGCCAATGTTGCTTCCATCTTCCTGAAGCAGGGTCAGCCCTTTACCCCCGGTGACCGGCTGGTCCAGCCGGAGCTGGCGGAGACACTGAAGCTCATCGCCCGTGACGGGCCCGATGCCTTCTATCGCGGGCCGATTGCGGATGCCATCGTCGCGGCCAGCCAGGCCAATGGCGGAATCCTCGCTTTGGAGGATTTCCGGCGCTACGAGGTGGTCGAGCGTGAGCCGGTGCGCTGCAGCTACCGTGGCTATGACATCGTCTCGGCGCCGCCGCCCAGCTCCGGCGGAGCGACGATCTGCGAGATCCTCAACATCGCCTCGGGTTTCTCGCTGGATGCCCAGGGCTATCACTCGGCCGCCAGCACCCACAATCTGGTGGAGGCGATGCGCCGGGCCTATGTCGACCGCAACAACCGCCTGGGCGATCCCGCCTTCGTCGCCAATCCCCTGGCTCAGCTCCTTTCCGCCGACTACGCCGCCAAGCTCCGCGCAACCATCGAGCCGGACCATGCCACCCCCTCGGATTCGCTGAAGAGCGGGCTGGACCAGGAAGGCAATCAGACGACCCATTATTCGGTGATCGATGCGGCGGGCAATGCCGTGGGCGTCACCTTCACGATCAACAGCTATTTCGGCGCCAAGGTCATCGCCGGGAAGACCGGCTTCTTCCTCAATGACGAGATGGATGACTTCACCGCCAAGCCGGGCTCGCCGAACATGTTCGGCCTGGTCCAGGGCAGCGCCAATGCCATCGCGCCGGGCAAGCGGCCCTTGAGCTCCATGAGCCCGACCCTGCTGACGCGCGATGGCCATGTCTTCCTGCTGCTCGGCAGCCCTGGCGGCTCGCGCATCATCACCATCATCCTCCAGGTGATCGTCAATGTCGTGGACTACGGCATGGATGTGCAAAGCGCCGTGAATGCGCCGCGATTCCATCATCAATGGCTGCCGGACGTCGTTTATGCCGAGCCCTTCACCTTCTCGGCGGATACGGCCGCCAAGCTCGAGGCCATGGGCTACAAGTTCAAGGAGCAGGCACCCTGGGGTGCGGCGGAGGCGATCCTCGTAGCGCCCCCGGCGCCGGCCGCTGCTGCCGCGGGCGGGATCGACGATTCCACCCATGGCAGCCCGCTGGTGCCGGGGCATCTCTACGGCGCCAATGATGCCCGCCGCCCGGGTGGCGCGGCGATGGGGTATTAGGCCCTAAGGGGTTGAAATGAACTCCCGCGCGACGAAGGATTCCGCCTGGCGCCAGGATTCGTCATTGTCGCCCCGGAAGGTGATGAGCTTGTCGAACACGATCTTGTCCGACTGCAGATCGAGGGCCTGGAGCTTGGCCCATTGCACGAGCGTGCTCATCTTATGCACGCCGCCGAAGATCACGAGCTTGGCGCCGGCCTGCCGGGCGCTGTCGACCAGCACCGACGCATCGCTGCCGGCGGCGGTGCAGGAAGCAGCGTCGCAGGCCGGGTAGACGATCCGGTATTTGCCGCTGCCCGCGAGGTCCTCGCGCAATCCCGCTGCAAAGCGCTGTAGCCGCGCCGCATGTTCCTTCTGCTGGTCCCGGGCTTCGCCGGAGGTGTCGAGGTAGTCGAGATCGAAGACGGCAATGGCAATCGGCTCGGAGGCGGGGCTGGTGGCGCCCGCCGGCCCGCCCTGGGGCAGGACCGCGGCGAGGCCGATCGCGGCAAGTCCGATGCGCAACATCGAAAGAGGGGCCATGAGAGTTCTCCGTGTGGTCACACCATCAGGGTACACCCCGCGTCGCATCTTGCCCCCGCGATTTATGATTGCGTTACGCAATTGGTTGCATTACAGGAGTAACGATGCGATAATCGATTCCTGTCCTGGAGCAAGCCATGAGCGCCGATCACAGATCGGGCTGTCCGATCAATCTCACCCTCGAAGTGGTCGGTGACAAATGGAGTCTGCTGGTCATCCGGGACATGATATTCGGCAACCGGCGGCATTTCCGGGAGCTGCTGTTGAAATCGGAAGAGGGCATCGCCTCCAACATCCTGGCCGACCGAATGAAGCGGCTGGTGGAACAAGGGATCGTCACCAAGAGGGACGACCCCAGCCACAAGCAGAAGGCGATCTACAGCCTGACCGAGCAGGGCATCGAGCTTCTGCCCATCCTGGCGCAGATGGCGGGCTGGGGCCGCAAGTACCTGCCCGTCACGGAGGAGCTCGGCATACGCGCCCAATTGCTCGAGGAAGGCGGCCCGAAGATGTGGGCAGCCTTCATGGACGAGCTGCGCGAGACCCATCTGGGCGCGCCCGCCGGCACGACGCCGAGGTCGGCACGTGGTTCCGTCTCCGCCAAGCTGCAGGCCGCCTATGAAGCGGTTGTGGCGAAGCGCCAGCATAAACAATCCGCGGCCAGGCGAGGGCGCCCCGCTCCTTAGCGCGCGGGCGCGACGGCGGCATCGGATGCGGCACCCGGTCCTTCCGAGTGCTCGGCCGCGAGGCCCCGCGGCAAAGGCTCGGTCGTCCGGGTGCCGTCGGTCCTTTCCGCGGCGCAACCCCAGAGCCTGATCAGGCCCTCCCGACCGCGCAGCACGTGCTGGCCAAGGTCCTGCAGTTCCGCCAGACCCTCCGCCCCGCCCTCGCGCCGAACGGCCTCGACCACCGCATCGCTGGCCAGGATCGCGATGTCGAGGCTGCGGGTCATCTCCTCAATTCGGCGCGCCACATTGACGGTATCACCCAGCACCGCGAATTCGAGGCGGCGCTCGCCGCCGATATCGCCCAGCACCACCTCGCCGTGATGCAGGCCGATGCCGACATGCAGCGGCTGCAGGCCCTCGGCGCGGCGCTCGGCGTTCCAGGCGACGGTCTTCGCCGCCATCAGCCGGGCGCAGGCCAGGGCATTGCAGGCGTCTCGCGGCCCAGGCCGCGGCGTCCCGAATGTCGCCATCAGCCCGTCGCCCAGATATTTGTCGAGGGTCCCCTGATGGGCGAAGACCGCCTCCTCGAAGAAGGCCAGGCATTCGCGCAGCAGCTCGATGACCTCGACGCTGGAGAGCTGGGCACTCAGCGTGGTGAAGCCGATCAGATCGACGAAGAGCATGGTCACGATCTGGGTGCGGGCCCGCTCCAGATCGCCGCCGCTCTGCATCAGCTCGTCGACCATGTTGGGCGAGAAATAGCGCGCCAGATTCGCCCGTTTGCGCTCCGCCTCGCCGAGCTGATGCTGGAATCCCTTGCGCTCCGTCAGGTCGCGCAGGATGGCGGTGAACAGCCGCCCCTTAGCCAGCGGCACCTCCGTCACCGACAGCTCGATGGGAATGAGGCCGCCGTCGGCGCACAGGCCTTCGACCTCGGTCATGCGGCCGAGGATCCGCCTTTCGCCCGTTGCGAGATAGCGCTCCAGGCCCGCGTGGTGATCGGAGCGCCGATGGTCGGGGATGATCGTCTCGCTCACCTGCCGGCCGATCACCTGCTCGCGGGAATAGCCGAAGATCCGCGAGGCGGCGGCGTTGAACTCCACGATGTGCCCGGCTTCGTCGACGGTGACGATGGCATCGAATGCCGTCTCGACGACCGCCCGGGCCCGGGCCTCGCTCTCGACCAGCCGGGCCTGGGCCTCCATGCGGTCGGTGACGTCGCGCAGGCTGCCGACGATGCGGCAGGCCGCGCCCGCCTGATAGACGATGAGCCCGCGAAGGATGGCCCAGAGAGAGCCGCGCCCGGGATGGAGGATCCGGCATTCGAACTCGAACTTCTGCTTCTGGCGCTGAAAGCGCTTGGCAAGATGCTCGCGGAGCCCCGCGGCATGGGCGGGGTCGAGCATCCCGAACAGCGCTTCCATATCGCTGCCCAGCGCGCCATCCTCGAGATGAAGCAGCTCATGCAGCCGCGGCGAGAGATAGGCCGTGCCGGAGATCAGATCCCAGTCCCAGAGCCCGTCATTGGCGCCCCGGGCCGCCATCTTGTAGCGCTCCTCGCTGAGGCGGAGCTGCTCATGGGCCCGGGCCCGCTCCAGCGCGCCGGCGATGAGAGCCGCGGCCGTCTGCAGCACCTCGATCTCCAGCGGGTGCCAGACCCGCTCGGTCTTGCAATCGTCGAAGCCGAGGAAGCCCCAGAAGCGGCCGTCGACCATGATCGGGACCGAGACGAAGGAGAGCGTGCCATGCTCCAGGAAGACCTCGCGGGCATAGCCGCGCAGCTCGCGCAACGTCGCCTGGACCACCTCGCCCCGCTCCCGCCGCCGGGCCCAATCCCCCATCTCGCCCGACCTGTCCTCGTCGGAGAGCGGCATGCACTGGTAGCGCTCGTCGTCGGAGAGCGTGGCCAGCCCCTCATCGGCCCAGTCGTAGCGGCAGCTCTCGACCAGCCGCCCGTCGGGGCCCGGATGAACCTCGAACAGAGTGACCCGACTGACCGCGGTCGCCTGGCCCAGCCGGGTCAGCAGCTCCTGCATACCGGCGCGCCAATCGGCGGCCGCGACGATCTGGGTCGCGGCATAGCCGATTGCGCCCAGCATCGCCGTGCGCCGGGCAAGCTCGCCCGAATCCTGTCCCTCGGCCGTTGTCATGTGTTCCCCGCGCCCTTCCAAGGAGCGTATGGGGCTCGTGATGGCGAAACTCGCGCCGAATTTCAACCAATCATTTTGGACACGGCCGCCAGAGCCGCTGCCGGCGTGCCACCCACATCGACCCGGTGCCAGGCGATGGGACCGGTGGGAAAGGCCAGCTGGCGGCGAAGAATCTCTACCGTGGCATCCGAGGCGTCGCCTCGCCGGCCTTCGATCCGCCCCGCCAGGATCTCCGGCTTTGCCTCTAGCCAGAGGCCCTGAAAATCGGCCCGGAGATCGCGCGCCAGCGCTTCTGCCGCGACCCGCTCCTCCGGCCGCAGGAAGACCGCATCGAGGATGACGCTGCAGCCGGCGCTCAGCAGCCGGCCAGCCTCCTCGCCGAGCCGGCCATAGACCAAGCGGGTTACGGCCTCGCCATAGGCCTCGGCCGGCAAGGGGCTCTCCGGCGCCCTCCCCATCAGGCGCTTGCGCAGAACGTCGCTGCGCAAGACCCGGGCGCCAGGTGGCGCGCCCAGGCGGGGCGCCAGCCCATAGGCGAGCGTCGACTTGCCGGTGCCGCTGAAGCCGCCGATGGCGATGAGTCGCGGCTTGGCGGGCCGCAAGAGCGTTTGGGCGAGGTCGAGATAGGCGCGGGCCTCGGCGATCGATTCCTCGCGCTGCTCTGGCCGCTTGGCCGGCAGGGCGGCGGCGCCGACATGGGCACGGATGGCCGCGTGCAGCGACAGATAGAGCGGTAGGGCGCCGGCACCCTCCGCCTCGCCCTCCAGATCGAAGTAGCGGTTGAAGACGGTATTGCCCAGCTCGGGAAGCTGGCGATGGACCAGGTCCATGAGCAGGAAGGAGAGATCGTAGAGCACGTCGATACAGGCCAGGTCCCGGCTGAACTCGATGCAGTCGAAGAGGGTCGGGACGCCGTCCAACAGGCAGATATTGCGCAGATGCAGATCGCCATGGCAGAGCCGCACCTTGCCTGCCTGGCGGCGCGCCTCGACGAGAGCGCCGATCCCCACGAGCGCGTCGCGGCTGGCCGAGATCAGGGCCGCGACCGCCGCTCTGTCGAAGGCCGTGGGCACGGCTGCGCCGAGGTTCGTCTCATTGCCGTCGATGATCCGGGCAAGATCCGCTTGGCCGCCGAAATTCCGGTCGACCTCTGCGCCGCGGTGAAAGCTTGTGATCCGATCGGCGAGCTCGCGCATCAGCGCCGGGGTGAGGGCACCCTTTTGCGCCAGCCGATCGAAGAGACAGGATTGATCGAAGCGGCGCATGACCACGACGGTATCGATGAGGTCGCCCTGCCCTTCGAAGCCGAGGCTGCCGTCGGCCCGGCGCCGGATGGCGCGGGTCTCGAGATAGAGCGCGGGCGCGGTGCGGCGGTTCAGCGCCAGCTCGGCGGCGCAGGCCGCCGCGCGCTTCTCCACCGTGGAGAAATCGAGATAGCTGAAGCGCACGGCCCGCTTCAGCTTGTAGGCGAAGCCACCGGCCAGAAAGACGGCGGAGATATGGGTCTCGATGTGCTCGACCGCTTCCGCTTTTCCGCCATAGCTGGCCGGGTCCTGCAGGAAGGCGATGGTCTCGGCCTGATCCTCGACGATCATCGAGCCCCCCAATTGGCCCTTGGGGCCGATCAGCCCTCGAAGCCCTGGAGCAGGGCGACCGTGTTGATGCCGATCTCCTCGACGGCATAGCCGCCCTCCATGACGAAGAGGGTGGGCCGGCCGAGCTCGGCGATCATGGCGCCGATCTTCGGATAATCCGCCATCTCCAGCTTGAATTTCGAGATGGGGTCCTCCTTGAAGGTATCGACGCCCAAAGAGACCACGACGACATCGGGCGCGTAGCGCCGGATGCGCGCCAAAGCGTCGCGCAGAGCCTCGACATAGCGGGACCATTGGGTGCCCCAGGGCATGGGGTAATTGGCGTTGAAGCCCTCCCCAGCACCCTCGCCCACCTCCTCGGCGAAGCCCAGGAAATAGGGAAAGTCCCATTTCGGATCGGCATGGAGCGAGAGGAAGAAGACATCGTCGCGGTCGTAGAAGATCGCCTGGGTGCCGTTGCCGTGGTGATAGTCGACATCGAGGATCGCCACCCGCGCGGCACCCCGGTCGATGAAGGATTGGGCGGCGATGGCGGCGTTGTTCAGGAAGCAATAGCCGCCGTAATAGTCCTTGCCCGCATGATGTCCCGGTGGCCGGCAGAGGGCGAAAGCGGCGCCCGCGCCCGCGCTGACGCGCCCGCCGGCGGTCAAGGCCACCTCGGCGGCCGAGAGGGCGGCGCGCCAGGTGCCGGCGGTGATGGGGGTGCTGGTGTCGAAGCAGTAGTAGCCGAGCTTGGCCCCGATCTTCTCCGGGATCACCTGGCGCAGGCCGCGGCCCGGCCAGGTATTGGGCATGGCATCGCCGTGATTGGTCTCCGCCCAGGCGGCGTGGGCGCCTTCGAGGAAGGTCAGAAAATCCGCGCTGTGGATCTGCTCCACCGCGCGACGCGGCTGGCGCTCGGGCGCGATGATCTCGCCCAGCTTCGCCTCGCGCAGCCGGCCGAGGATGTAGTCGGCGCGCTTCGGCATCTCGAAGCTCGGCACCATCTCGCCATGGACGAATTCGGCCTTGGCATCGTGCAGGCGATGGTCGTCGCTATAGACAGTGAGCATGACTCCCCCGGGGTAGGCTGATCGGATGTCGCGATCCTAGAAGCCTGTCCGGGGGAGGCAAGGTTCAAATGGCCGCAGGCCCGCCCGCTCGGGGGCGTCAGGCGCCGGGCGTGGTCTTGGCGAGCGGCCCGGGGGCCGGCGTGCGCCGGGTGCCGACGAGACGCATCAGGACGACGATGACGGCGATCGTCGCGAGATAGGCGATGAGCTGTGCGCCCGTCGGGCTGTCGGAATAACCGATCAGGCTGTGCAACAGCCGGCCCAGGAGGCTGCTCTCCGAGAGCAGGCCGCTGGTGTCCCAGAGCGGGTCCGCCAGCTGGGAAAAATATCCGGCCTGCTGCAGGAAGGCCACGGCCTGAGAGGCCATGCCCGCCGCCAGCAGCGTGATGAGAGCCGTGGTGACGGCGAAGAGCCGGCGCATGGGGATGGCGACCAGGCCGAAATACATCAGGCCCGAGAGGCCGGCGCCGCAGAGGATGCCGAAGATGCCGCCCAGGACCATGGCGCCGGCGGATTCCCCGCCTGCGCTGGCAATGCCATAGAGGAAGAGGACGATCTCCGAGCCCTCGCGCAGCACGGCGACGCCGACGACGATGGCGAGCGCCGTCAGCGGCCGGCGGCCGGCGGCCACGGCGCCGCCCACGGCCTGCATCTCCCGTGCCATGTCCTTGCCATGGCTCGCCATCCAGGAATTGTGCCAGGCCAGCATGACCACCGCCGCGAACAGGATGCTGGCGTTGAAGATCTCCTGGCCCGAACCTTGGAACAACCCCGCGATCTGGCTGGCGAAGACAGCCACGACGCAGGCCCCCAGCACCCCCGCAGCGATGCCGAGGCTGACCCAGTAGCCGCGGCCGCTGACGCCCTTGGTCGCGGCCAGGACGATGCCGATGATCAGCCCGGCTTCGATGACTTCGCGAAAAACGATGACGAGGGTGGCGAGCATCGAGAGCTCCTACTCGGCGATTACGCTGCCGTTGGCGGTATCCGAATGGAACTCGCCGATGAAGGCATAGCTGCCCACGGCGAGCGGGCGCAGGCGAACCGTCCCCTGCTGGCCGCCGGGAATGATCTTCTCGACCTTGAGGGTGGAGGATTCGAATTCCTCGGCGGTCGCATCGGCATTCTTGACCACGAGGATGACAGGCTTGCCGGCGGGCACGCGCACCTCGGCCGGATCGAATTTGTGGTCCTTGATGGTGATGGTGAAGACCTGCGCCTCTTCCGCCTGCGCGGGGGTGCCGGCGATCAGCAGGAGGGCGCCGAAGGCGGCAGCGGCGAAAACGCTCAGTCTCGATCCGGTCATGGGACGCATGGTTCCTCTCACTTTGCGTAGATCACGTCATTGCGGCATTGGTTGGGCGGGTGTCGTCTTCGGGGCGATCAGCTGGGCGACCAGGGCCTGGTGCTGGGCAGCCAGAGCGGGGTCGTAGAGCGAGACCGGCACCGCGGCCATGAAGACGGGGCGCGCCGCATTGGCCTGGTCGCGGAAGGTCTTCAGCGCGGCGGCTGCCTTGTCGAAATCACCGGCCTCTGCGGCGGATTGCACGCGGCGCAGCTGGATGACGAGGCGTGCCGCGGCACCCCGGGCCGGCTTCAGCAGCGCCTGCTGCCCGGCGCCCAGGGGATCGGAGGGGCCGGGGAAATGCTCCTGCATCTCGCGCATCTCGCTGGCGATGGTGCCGACGCCGAGATTGATCACCGCGAGATCACGCTCGGCAATGGCGCGGTCGAGCGGCCGGCTGAAGGCCAGGAGCTCGTCGATCTCGAGATTGGGCGAGGCGTTCTCGAAGGGCTGTTCCGCATCGCCGACGGCCTGGAGATAAGCCACGAGATCGCTCTTCTCGCCGGCCGCCAGGCCGAGCTTGTAGTAGTCGTCGAAATAATCGACGACCTCGGCGAAGGTCGCGAAGCGGCCATCGTGAAAATAGGGCGCCGAGAAATCGGCATTGAGCAGGGTCTGGGTCTTGTAGGCGCCGCCGGTGCCGATGTCGTGCTGCAGATGATCGACGAAGAGGGCGGAGGGTTGGTGGCAGCTGGCGCAGGATTGATTGCCCATCTGGGGGAAGCTGCGATTGAAGAGCACCTCGCCGCGATGAGCCGCCGGGTCGGCGGCGTCGGTCAGCTGTCCCGTCGTCTTCAGCTTCGGATTCGGCAGGTAGTCGATCTGCTCCATATAGGCGACGATGGCGTCGACCAGCTTCGGCGAGGGCTCCGGACCGGCGAACTCGTTGACGATCACATTGCGGGTGAAATCGCGGAGCGAGGCCATGCGGCCGTCGCGGCCATAGGGGCCGAAATAGCGGATACCGCGCAGGCTCGGGATGTCGATATGGCGGTGGAGATCGTTGGTGGTCTGGGGATTGAACAGGGAATTGACCACCGCCAGCCCGCCCGGCCGGTCGGAGAGGCCGGGAATGAACATGAGCTGATTGACATCGCCCTGGTTATGGCAGGTCTCGCAGCTGATCCCCGCCTTGCGGGCCGGATCGCCGAAGATCAGGGGCGAGGAGAAGGCCATATTGCCCAAAGCGACGAGATCGCTCTGGCGCCCGCCATCGGCCTCGTCATGCAGGATTTCGCGCGGCAGCTTGACGTTCTCTTCGCCCAGCACGCTCGCCGGCGGCAGCACCGTCGGATCGCCGCCCAGCGCCGGCAAGGCGATGCCGGCGGTGAGAAGCGCGCAACAGACCAGAAGCGGGCGATAGCGTGGGGGCAAGATGTCCCTCAGTCGTCGGTATCGGTGAAGTTCGGCGCCGGCCAGCCGAGCTCGACAGCCGCATCGGAGACGGAGCCGGCGAGCATTTCGGCCTTGGCCTCCAGCGCCGGTGAATCGATCTGCTCAAGGGAGCCGACGCTCACCATCTGCCGGATCTCGGCGATCTCCTTCTTGACGCGATCGGCCACGCCCTTGTTCTTCTGCTCCATGGTGGCGGCGAAGACCGTGTTCCAGGCAAGCTCGATACCCTCGAGATTGTGCTGGATGTCGTTGAGCGAGGTGCCGCTGATCGCGGATTCGCCGCCCTTGGCCTTGCTCTCGCCCATCTCGAAAGCGAGCCCGCCGATGCCGACGATCACGCCATGGGCGTAGAGCGGCTCGCCATTGAAGACCCGCTGCAGGGTATGGACCTTGTCGACGAGGGTCTGTGCCTCCGCCAGCGGCAAGGGAGCGCCTGCCGTGAAGAGCTTGGCCTCGATGCCGTGGAATCCCGTCTCGCTGTTGGGCCAGGAATTGATCGCGGCGTCGAGGGAGGGAAATTTGATGGTGAAGATCTCCGAGCGCTCATAGCCGGCGCGCGCGTCGATCCAGGCCTGGCGGGCCGTTGGAATGTCATTGGCCTGCATGAGCCGCCAGCATCTTGTCGGAATTGACGACGAGGCTGTCGATATCCGCGGTAGCAAGCTTCTTATAGGCCGCCGCCGCCTCGTCGAGCTTCGCCTCCAGCTACGGGATCCATGCCGTTGCCGGGCTGGCGCTCGTTGGCTGCAGTTGGATTCCGCAATCTGGATGCCGGGCCCCGCGCGTGCAGCCATCGCGGCGAGACAGTGTGATCCCCATGGCCGACAAGATTATCCCGAAGAGCGCGCGGCAAGGCGGCCGCGCACACGGCCAATCCGAGTCCGACTTGCCGTGCTGCACCTGACCCTCCTGCAACCCTTTGGCAAACAAGACCCTGCTTATGCCAAAGCTGCAATTGCAAGTCAATCGCAAGATCATTCGCCTGCGCCAACACGCCGCACCCGGGATGCCGCGCGGAAGGTCTGATTCAAGCTACTACGGGTCAGAGGCTTAATGGGTGACGCCCGCATCAGGCGCATTGCGGGACGCCGGCCTGGATCAGCGCCACCATATTGCGGATCTCCTCCTCGATGGGCCAGCGCGTGCCGTGCATCGCGCCGACCAGCAGCAGGGCCGACGAGCGCCAGCCGGCTCACGCGCAGCCCTCCCGGCAGGGCCGGCCCCGCGCAGGCGGCGGAAAATGACCAGGGCCCCCAGGCCGACCAGCAGCCCCGCCAGCACCTCGCCTGAGTTGTGGGCGTGAAGCATCAGGCGGGAGAGCGCGATGGCGGCGATGAGCAGGATGAAGACGCCATGGACGGCCCAGCGCCACCAGCCGGAAGAAGCCACCCGCCCAGGATGAATCGCCAGCGCGCCATAGATCATGGCGCTCATGGCGACATGCCCGCTGGGATTGATCAGCGTCGTCTGCAGCAGGTGGTAGCCGCAGGATTGCAGGGCGAGCTTGAGCAGGGCGATGGCGGACCCGCCGGCGGCGAGGCTGATGGCGAGCGCCGCCGCGGCGCGCTGCCAATGGGACAGCGACAGATACAGCAGCGTGAAGCGCCGCCAGCGGCAGCGTCACGGCGCTGTCGCCGAGATCGGTCACGAATTGCCAGAAGCTCTGCAGGAGGTCGTCCTTCTTTGCCGGGGCGCCAGAGGCGTCGCGAGGTCGCCCTTCGCATAACACCCCATCCGCCGTCAAGCTGCCGTCTTCACCGGCCTCAAATGGACCCAGAGATGCCAGCCCAGCAGCCGGCCGAGCGGCAGGCGGGAGACGGGCAAGGGCGGCCCGTGCATCCAGCGCTTATAGGCCCTGAGGATGCGGAACTGGGGAAAATCCTCCCGGATCGCAGCCAAGTCATAGACCTTGGAATAGGGATTGCCCGGCCCGTCGGTGTTGTGATGGATGAAGTTGCTCATCTCCAGATAGCGGCCGAGACCCATCCGGCGCGCGTTGCTGAGATGGCCGCCGTAGATCCCGCCGGGATCGAGCTTGGCGCCATAGAGCAAGGCCAGGCCCAGGCGGCGCAGCAGCCCGATCGCCACGAGATAGTTGAAGGAATATTTGGCATAGACCATGAGCACGAGCTCGCCGTCCGGCCGCAGCACCCGAGCGATCTCCGCCTGGGCCCGGCGGATCTCGGGAATATGGTGCAGGACCCCGTGGCTGAAGACGACGTCGAAGGCGTTGTCGCCATAGGGAATGGCAAGCGCGCTGCCCTGCTTCAGCTCGTCATGGTCGAGGCCGCGCAGTGCCAGCCGGGTACGGACGCGCTCGACGGATTCCGCCGTCAGATCGAGACCCGACCAGCGCGCGCCGCGCCGGATCAGCTGCTCGGAATCGGCGCCCTGCCCGAGGCCGATCTCCAGCAGGCGCTTGTCCCTTATGTCGAGGCCGTCGAGGCATTTCAGGATATGCCTCTCTCGTCGGTAGCGATGGGCGTCATATTCGCGAAAGAAGGTCTCGTAGTCCCGCGCAAAGGCCTGATCGAGCCCGCCGACCTGATGATCCCCGCAGGGATGAGCCTGCCAGAAGCTTTGAACCTGAGCTTCGTTCACATCCTTCTCCTTTGCCGATTCGAAATCCGTTCAAGGCGCCGCGAGGCAGGCGACGGCCTGGGGCGCCGGGCTCTCTGCGGCCGGGAGCGGAATCTCGAACCGCCGGCCACCCTCCTCCACCGCCACCACCTGCCTGCCGCCGAGACTTTGCAGCGCGAGCTGCGGCGGTGCGCTTGCCTTCGGGCCGATGGAGATGGCCGTGATCATCTCCCCCTTCGCCGCCGCGGGATCGGTTTCGATCTCGAGGCGCCACTGGCCCTTCTCGGCCGCCATCCGCCGGCCGAGATCCTTCCGATGCGGATCGAGCAGCCAGGTCTGAGCCGTGGATGCGGGATCGACATCGGCGCCGTCGATGTAATTCTCGAAGCCATTCCCGCCCACGGCACGGAGCTTCGCCGAGCGTGGCCAGAGAAGCTGGATCACGGCACGGCTTTGTCCGCGCTGCACCACGGCTCGATCCCCCTCGGCCTCGAGGATGCCGGCACTGGCCGTGCCTTGGACGGGCCGGAGCCCCGCAATCTCCGGGGCCTGGCGCAGATGAAGCAGCGCGCGCACCCTGTCCACGCCTTGAAGCGAGAATTGATCGCGGATGATGAAGAGATCGGGCCTGACGAAGATGATCGTTCGCCGATAGCTGCGTCACATGGCGGGGATCATAGGCCGCGGTTGCATCGCCGGTGGCGGTGACGAATCCATCTTCGTCGCGATAATCTGTGATGGCGCCCTGGTAGAGAATGGCGCCGGGATACCAGATCAGGCGGTTGGCGACGGGGTAGTGCTCGGCCGAGAGACGCCGTGCCTGGCCGGTGTCCGGACCGAGCTGGCTGCCGTCGCGATCGGGCTGCGGCGATCCGGCGGGCGAGAAGACCATGGTATTGCGGGCGAAGGAGAGCCCGCCCCAGCGGTCGCGATAGGCGCTGGGCGAGCCGAAATAATTCGCGCCGGAGACGATGAGATCGTCATTCCCGCGCCAGATGGTGAAATGCCCCGCATCCGGCTCCGCATGCTCCGTGCGCGGGCCGAGGTAGAACCAGGCCACGGTGTCAGGCCTGACCGGATCCCATCCGGAGCGGAAATTGACCATCCCGCCGATCGGCAGCTGTCGGGACAGAGGGATGCCGGCGGCCTCGGGTGCCAGCGGCTTCACGCCCTCGTCGACCAGCAGCAGCGCCAGCCATTGCGGATCGCCCGGCCGGCCCCACCCCTGCCGCGCGCGGATGCGCTCGCCGGTGTATTGCGCCAGGCCGTCCTTGAGATAGCCGGCGAGCAACAGCGGGCCGAGGGCCGAGGGCCGCTGGTCGGCCTGCAGCATGCCGCGCCCATCGGCGATCTGATCGCCTGGACCGGCCATGACGTCGCTTCCATCGGCCGAGAGCAGCCGCAGCAATACCTCCGGCCGGTGCAGGAGGTAGTGATTGCGGCGGACCAGATCCTCGCCGGTCGCGATGCTCCACAGGATCGACGGCGTCACCAGGAACAGATCCTGATAGGCGTAGGTCTTGTAGCTGCCGTCGCCATGCACCTCATTGGCGAATTCGGTGTCGTTCTGGATGGCCGCGGCGGCCTTTGCCAGGCGTGGGCTGGCACCCGGTTCCCCCTCGATGGCCAGCACCCCCTGCAGATAGGCGTGAAAGCCGAGATAATGCGCCTCATGCCATTGGAAGCGCTTGTCCAGCGCCGCCTCCCGCAAGGCATTGCGCGAGTCGATGAATTGCACGAGGGCGGCGCGCTCCGGCGCGGAGAGGGCGCCGTAGCACCAGTCGAAGACGAGGCTGCTCTCATCGCCATAGACCGCGCGCGACGGGCCGGCGAGCTTATAGGGCTCCGCCAGGGCATCGGGGATGGCGGCATGACAGAGGCCGGCATCGCCCGTGGCGAGATACTGTAGGGCGCGCGACAGCGGATCCGTCTTGGCGCGATAGAGCTTGACGATGTCCCGATAGGCGGGGTCTCGCCAATTCACCTTGAGGCGCTTCAAGGCCTCGGCATCGACATAGAGCCGCGGATGGCCGGCCCTTATAGCCGGTCGTTCCCAGAGACTTGGATTGACAGACAAGGGACGATGGCGCGTCGCCTCCGGCGGGACGGCCGTGGCGCAGCCCGTGGCATCGCTCTCGCGGGGCAAGCCACCCGCCGTCAGCATCATGGCCGCGGCCAGCAGCCCGAGGCACACCGGCCTTCGGCAGGACCGCGCAAGCATCGCAAGCTACCTCGTCTTCAGAAGATGCTGGTCACCGAGGCTCGTCGGCGTCGAACGGTGGAGGGCACGGCTCACCCCCTGATCGAAGGCCTCCACCATATGCCGCAGATCGAGCTTCTCGCGGCTGTGCAGGGCACCGGCCGACAGGCTTCGCCGCAGCTCGACGGAGCTGGCGAAGACCAAGAGACCGTCGGCCAGTTCCTCCAGCGATCGCAGGATCAGGCCGTTGACCCCCGGCTCGACATAGTCGATCTCCGGGCTATGCAGCTCCGAGTGGCAGGTGATCACCGGCAGGCCATGGGCAAAGGCATGATTGACCGCCAGCCCGACATAGCCCGGGATCACCACCGCATCGCTGGCACGGAAGATTTGGCCGAGAGCGTCGCTCTCCTGAACCTGGCCCAGGAAGCGGCACCAGGTCTTGCCGCGGGCGAGTTCGCGGAGATCGGATTCCGCAGGGCCGCTGCCGACGATGAGGACCTCGACTGCCGTGGGCTCTATCCCCTCCGGCTGGCGCCGACGCAGCGCGCGCACCGCCTCGATCAGCGCATCGGCCCGCTTGGCCTCGTTCAGCCGCCCCACGAACAAGAAGACGACGGCATCGGGCGAGAGTCCGAGGTCCCGCCGCAGCGCGGCGCGGTCGAGCGACTGCGCGCGGGCATGGGCCGCCACTTCGGCCGAGGTGTCGATGGTGTTGTTCAGGACCGTGACGCGATCTCGCTCCATGCCGGAGCGCATTGCATGCTCCGCCCCCCGGCTCGTATAGGCGAGGAAATCCGTGGCCATGCGCAGCATCCGGATCTGGGCCGCGCGGACGACGCCCCCGACCCAGCGGCCGAGCGGCGATCGTCTCTCCTTGGTGACGTCGAGATTCTGGCCGAAGCCCCAGAGCAGAACGGGCTTGCCCCGCAGGCGAAAGAGAAGGATGAGCGCGATATTGGCCAGATATTTCACTTCATGTCCGACCACCAGCGCATCGAACCCTCCGCCGGCGATCTTCAGAAACACCGGCTGGTAGACCAGACTGCGGCCGAGGATGCGCCAGAAACGATTGCGCACCTCGACATGCTGGAAACCGAAGGGTGGCGCCGCCGCCGCGATGCCGCTGCCGGGCTCGGCCTGGCCGTGAAAAACGACATAGTCGCGCGACCTGTTTTGGCCGAGCCGTTCAAAGAAGGCCCGCCGATAGCTCGGCACGCAGCCTTGATGCAGGATCGCGATGCGCGGGTTGGGCATGGCTCAGGCCAGATGAAACCGTTTCTGGAACAGCTCGAGATTGACCAGGGTCCAGATCAGCTTCTCGTGATTTTGCCGGCCGCTCTCATGCTCGCTCAGCACCTGCTCCACCTCGGGGCCATTGAAGAGCTCGCGCGTCAGCGAAGCCGGCCCCATGACATGGTCGCGTACGAAGCCCCGCATGGGGCCACGGAACCATTCATTGACGGGGACGCGGAAGCCGACCTTCGGCCGCCCCAGGATCTCCTTGGGCAGGATGTCCGCCATCACGCGGCGGAGGATGTACTTCTGGGTAAAGCCCCGGATCCGCCAGCGATCCGGCAGCCGCGCCGCCAGAGCGGCGAGCCCGGTATCCATGAAGGGCATTCGGGCCTCGATGGAGGCGGCCATGGTGATCCGGTCGCCGCGTTCGAGCAGATTGTCGGGCAGCCAGGATGTCTGATCGAAATAGAGCATCCGCTGCAGGCGCGAGCGCCCCGCGCTCCCGAGGAACGGCCGGCGGTCGGGGATGCGCCGGGGAACGCCCGGCCCCAGCAACCGATCGCGCTCGGCCGAGGAAAGGGCACCCAGCCAGCGCGGCAGCCGCTCGCGCGGGTCGCGCAGGCCGATCGAGGAGATCATGGTCTTGATGCGCCGGTAGCGGTAGGGCAGGAGATTGACCAGCGGCTCTACGGCCGCACGGTGCAGGCAGGCCGGGACGAGACTTCTGATAGACTCCGGCGAAGCGCTCCGCCGAATGCTTGGGATAGCCACCCAGGAGCTCGTCCGACCCCTCCCCCGTCAGCACCATCTTCACGCTCTTCGCCGCCTCGCACGACAGGAGATAGATCGGGATATTGGAGGCCTCGGCAACGGGCGCATCGCCATGGTCGATCAGCTTCGGCAGGTGTTGCATTAGATCCTCAGCGGAGACCAGAAGCTCGCTGTGGCGTGTGGCGAACTGACGGGCCACCATCGCGGCGTAGGAAAGCTCGGAATAACGGGCCTCGCGGAAGCCGACGGAGAAGGTGTTGATGGGCTTGCCCGATTGACGCGACATCAAGGCGATGATCGCCGAGCTGTCGATACCGCCGGAAAGGAACGCCCCATAGGGGACGTCGCTCACCATCCGGATCTTGACGGCCGTCTCCAGCTCCCGGGCGAAGTCGGCGACGGGATCGGCGACCGGCCTGTCGATGGGAGGCGAGAGGCCGTAGGGCGGGGTGTAGAAACTCGTCTCCGTCAGCTTGCCATGCTGCCATAGCGCGTAGCTGCCGGGCATCAGCTTGCGGATGCCCGCGAAGAAGGTATGAGGGGCCGGTACATAGCGATAGAGCAGATAATCGGCGATCGAGGGACGATCGAGGGCGGGATGCAGATCCCCGAAAGCCAGCAACGCCTTGATCTCGGAACCGAAGAGCAGCTTCTCCCGACTCTCATGTATATAGAGCGGCTTCTTGCCGAACTGATCGCGCGCCAGCATCAGACGCCCGCGCGGATGATCCCATAAGGCGAAGGCGAACATGCCGCGCAGGCGGGTCACGCAATCCGGACCCCATTCGACATAGGCGTTCAGCAGCACCTCCGTATCCGACTTGGTGCGAAAGCGATGACCCAGGGATTCGAGCTCTTGCGCGGAGCCGATCGAAATTGTAGATCTCCCCGTTGAAGACCAGCGTGACGCCGGCACCCTGATGCACCATGGGCTGAACGCCGGTCGCCAGATCGATGATCGCCAGCCGCCGATGCGCGAGCCCGACCACGGAGGATCCCTCGCCGGTGTCATCCAGGAACAGGCCTTCGCCGTCCGGACCGCGATGTCGGATGCTGTCGCCCATCGCCCGCAACCGGCGCTCGAAGTCCGGCCGTCGTTGCTCAAGAATGAAGCCGGCTATGCCGCACATATCCTCGGTCACCTCGTTCGCTTGCGTCTGCGTCGATATTCCAAATTTAGGAAGACGCTAGAGGAACGGCATCGGCGGTGATTGGAGCAAATATCGGCTTCCGCCATCTTGCGATTGCGCGAGCGCGGCGCCGATCGATATGTCTTCCACTCTCATGCGGCACGCTTATCCGGGAGTGGCGCCGTGGATGCGGCAGGACCGTGACAACGAGCCGTGACGCCTGTGTCAATTTTGGAGTCTCGATAGCATGCGCAGAGGCCGCGTTCTGATCGTCGTGCAAAACCTCCCGGTGCCCTTCGACCGCCGCGTCTGGCTCGAGGCGACGACTCTGACTCAGGCGGGCTATGACGTCAGTGTCATTTGCCCGAAGGCAAAGGGCTTCAATGCCAGCCGCGAGCTGCTGGAGGGGATCGAGATCTTCCGCTATCCCCTGCCCTTCGATGCGTCCAGCAAACCGGGTTTCGCGGCCGAATTCCTCTGGTGCTTCCTGCTGACCTCCCTGCTGTCCCTGCGCATCGCCCTCTTCGGACGCGGCTTCGACATTCTTCATGCCTGCAATCCGCCGGAGACCTATTGGCTCCTGGGCTGGTTCTGGCGCCTGTTCGGCAAGACATTTCTCTTCGACCACCATGACCTGTCACCGGAGATGTATCGGGCGAAGTTCGGCGGCGGCGGCCGCATCCTGGATGTCGCTCCTGTGGCTCGAGAAGCAGACGTTCCGGATGGCCGATGTCGTCGTCACCACCAATCAGAGTCATAAGGAGATCGCGATCGCCCGCGGCGGAAAACGCCCCGAGGACATCTATGTCGTTCGATCCGGCCCGCAGCTCAGCCGATTCGCGATCTACCCGCCCGACCCCGCCTGGCGTCAGGGCAAGAGCCACCTGCTGGTCTATCTGGGCGAGATCTGCAAGCAGGACGGCGTGGACCATCTGATCCGCGCGCTGAAACTGCTGATAGACGGCCATGGCTTCCATGACTTCCATTGCGTGCTTATCGGCGGCGGACCCCACCAGCCGGTGATCCAGCGCTACGCCCAGGAGATCGGCGTCGCGAGCCATTGCACCTTCACGGGGCGCATCCCCGACGAGGCGCTTTGCCGCATCCTCTCCTCGGCCGACATCGCCATCGACCCGGATCCGAAGAACGATTGGACGGACAAGAGCACGATGAACAAGATCGTCGAATACATGTTCTTCGGCCTGCCGATCGTCTGCTATGACCTGCGCGAGGCGCGCGTGTCGGCGGACGAAGCCGCCCGCTATGTCGAGGCCAATAGCGAGGAGGCGCTTGCCCGCGGCATTCTCGATCTCGCAGGCGACGCCGGGGCCCGGGCCCGGATGCGGAGCTTCGGCATGGACCGCGTGCGCAGCGCCTTGGCCTGGGATTATTCCGTCCCGCCGCTTCTCGCCGCCTATGAGAAGGCGGGGGCCGTCGCGCTGGCGCGCCGTCGCCGCCCCGCACCGACGACAGCCACGCCGCTCGGCTCGCCCCGACAGGACTAGGAGCCCGGGACTAGGAACCTGCGCCCGCGGCCGGCTTGCGGCCGATGCCGAGCTGGTAGTTTCGGATATGCAGGGCCGGATGCCACATCACCTTGCCGAGCCCGCTGGCCGCCTTCGCCATGGCGCGTGAGCCAGGCGTCCCGCCCGAGAAGCCGGAGGGCGATGCTCCAGGCGCCATAGATGCAGACCTGCACCGCGCCGATCAGCATCCAGCGCAGCACGGCGCTCCAGCGCGGATGGGCGAGCGCGCTGGGGAGGAAGGCCGTCGTCTGCCCCGTTCGGAAGGCCCGGCGGAGCAGATAGCCCGGCGCCAGCTTGTCCTCGGGAATGTCCTCCGTCACCGCCGCCTCCGCGCACCAGACGATCCGCCTTCCCCGCTCCCGGAGGCGCGCCAGGAAGATCGTATCCTCGCCGCCGGAGAGGCCGAGCTGCGGATCGAAGGGCACGGCCGCGGCAAGGCAGCGGTCGCGGCGCAGCAGGGAATTTCCGATGTCCGGACCATTCGATCGCCTGTCCCGGTCGGCGCCGTTGCGTCCCGCTCGTAGATTCGTCTGGCATAGCTGGAGACGGGCATGCCCGGCGGGAAACGGGGCCGCACCGGGCCGACGACGATATCCGCGCATGATCGCGCATGGTCGAGAGAAGGCTCGCCAGCCAGAGCGGCGAAGCCGCCTCGTCGTCATCGAGAAAGGCGATATAGGACCCGCGCGACGGCCGCGACCCCGGCATTGCGCGCATGAGAGATTCCGGGCCGGGCTCGCAGAGATAGCGCAAGGCCAGATGGCGCGAGCCGGGAAGATCCGCCACGACGCGCCGCCGCCGCTCCGGCGGGATCATTGTCGATGACCACGATCTCCACCCGACGCCCAATCTCCGCTGCGCGAGCACGCTCTCGATCGCCGCGCGCAAGCAGCTCGGGACGGCGGAAGGTCGGTATCAGCATGCTGACGTCGCTCATGCTCTCAGCCAATCGGCCCTCGTTCACTGTGATTTGATTGCCACGCGCCTCGCCCAGGCCAGCCAGCGTGCCGTCATTCGGCGAGGGAAGCTCGTCCTTTCATGCTCGCGTGTTAAGGGGCAAATCTCGGTACGGAAACCACCATTATAAAGAGGGATATGATCTCAGCCGGATAATGCCTCTTGGCTTGCCGGCGGCCCTGCGTCAGCAAGGTTAACGCGACGTCCGGCGCGGGCCGCTGGACCCATCGGCTGCCTCAGGAGAGACGGATGAAGCGTCTCGAACGGTGTTTCCATATTCTCGTCTTCGTCCTGCAATGCGGCGGCATCGTGCCGGTCATTTTGCGCAGCGGAGATGATGTGAGTGATCTGGGTGCGGCCAATCCCGCCAATACCCTTGCCACCGCGATCATCCTGGCAGTCACCCTCGCTCTCCTGCTTCGCAATGGGCGGGCGGCCATCCGACTGCTACCTCGGATATGGCCCATCGCGATGCTCGTCCTGCTGGCCCTTGCCTCGATCTCCTGGTCCGACTATCCCGACGTCACGCTGCGGCGTGCAGGCTCCTTGGTGACGGTCGCCCTATGGGCCTGGTATCTGGCTGCGCGATACGACCTGAAGGACATCGTCGCGATCGTAAGGGATGCCACCGGGCTTCTGGCGCTGGCCTCCTTGGCGATCGGCGTGGCGGCACCCGGCATCGGCGGCGAGGATCCCATGGGGCCCGCCGGCTGGCGCGGCGTCTTCGCCACCAAGAACGATCTCGGCATGGTGATGGCGTTGGGAACCATCACCTATTTCTATTCGCTCTGCGCCGGCGGGCAAAAATTCAACGCCTTCGCCCGACAGCTCGCCGGATTCCTGCTCTGTCTCAGCGTCCTCGATATCGCGCAATCCAGCACCTGCCTGGTCGTCACCGCCCTCGGGTTGGCGCTTTGCCTGGTCATCAAGCTCACGCATAAGCGGGTCGGCGTCGCCATTATCATTTGGACCAGCATCCTGCTGCTTCTGGCGCCCGCGGTTTTCATCGTCACCAATCAACTCGCCGCCATCGCGCCGCTTGTCGGACGCGATGCCCAGCTGACGGGCCGGGTCGATCTATGGTTGATACTGCCTTCCTATATCGCGGAGCGGCCCTGGCTCGGATATGGCCTCGGGGGTTTCTGGGTTGCCGACAGTACGAATGTCTCTCTCATCTGGGGGGCCGTGGGATGGACACCCACCGCATGCTCATGATGGATGGCTCGATCTGCTTCTGGAATTGGGGACCGTCGGCCTCGCCCTGTTTTCCCTGCAGATCCTTCTCATCGTCGTCAACGGCATCCGTGCGGTCGTCGATGGCACCGAACCCGATTCGCAATATCTGCTCGTGATCACCTTCATCCTTCTTTTCTACAACATCTCCGAGAGCAATCTCGTACGCCCCGGAGAGATCTGGGCCCTGCTGGTCATCGCGGCGACGGCACTTGCCAGGATTGCGAAGCTGCGGCAGCCCGCGGCCAGACGCCGCTTTGGCTTTCAGCAGCGGGCACCCGCGAGCTCGGCCAGCGTCGGACGATAATTTGCCCTACGAACAGCCAGTTTTTTGCCACGTCGGGGAACCTTGCAGGCCGCGGCCTCGATGTTCGGAGCTCTCTCGGAGTTAACACCCGGTTATCTTCACGAGAGCCACAAGACCGCTAATTTACGGGGCATTTGAGCAAACCCCGCGGTTTTCATCACTTCGCAACCGTCATACGGGAAAAGTGACTGGGCCGTTTACCTTTTTGACGGCCCGGTGTCGTCGCGTGCCACATAACGCCACTGGCCTGCACCCTGTGTCCCGCCTTATGCATTTGGGCTCGGTATCCGAAAGGGTGACGCGACGTGAGGACAGGTTTCGACTCTCTGACGATCCGGCGCTGCTGCGGGATGCTCGGATTGCTTTCGACGCTCCTTCTCGCGGCATGCGCCACGAATGTGCCCAACCTGCCGGCCGGGCAGGATGCACCCCCGATTCAGCCCCAGGCTTATCTGATCCAGCCCGGTGATCAACTGGACGTGAAATTCGTCAAGAACCCGGAGCTGAACGAGCAACCCACCGTTCAGCCGGACGGACGGATATCGATGATTTTTGCACCCAGCCTGGAGGTCGCCGGCCATTCGACGGATGAGGCGCGCGAAGCCCTGACGGCAGCCTATGCCAAGGAATTGAAGGAGCCGGCGGTCTCGGTCGGCATCAAGGGCGCGGTGACTTGGCATGTCTATATTGCCGGCGAGGTCAAGACCCCGGGCGTGTACGACGGCACGGGTCCTCTACCGAGCCTCAGCCAGGCGATCGCCTATGCCGGCGGCATGCTGGATACGGGTGATGCGACGAAGGTGGTGCTGGTTCGCCGAGCAACCGCGACGACGCAAAAGAAGGCATATTTGATGAACTATGATGCCGCGGTGCGCGGCGTGAACCCGGCGGACGACATCCAGCTGGCCGCCTATGACGTGCTGTTACGTTCCCAAGACGGGTATCGCGGACGTCTACACGGCCTACAACCAATACTTCAAGCAATTCCTGCCAAGCAATCTCGGCTTTAATTTCGGCACAAGCTTCTGACGGCCGAAAGGTGAGGAAACGGCGGGGGTGCGGTGACAACCGCTCCGAGTCTTCGGCGAAAGCCGGAGACCTGGGGCGCACGGGTTTTGATTCGATCGACGGCACTCAGGACGGGAGCAGGCGATGATCATCCAGGTAACGCCCCGCGGCATGCTGAACACCTTCTTTCGGCACCGCTATAAATTTGGCTCGATCTTCCTCCTCATCTTCGGTCTGGCCGTCGCCTATTGCGCCATCGCGACCCCGAAATTCGAGAGCGATGCCGCGCTTCTGGTCAAATTCGCCCCTAATCAGTCCAGCCGCAGCGACAGCCTGCCGTCGGTCGGCATCACCGCCCAGCAGCTCGAGCGCAAGGAGGTCGTGAATTCCCAGATCGGCGTTCTGCAAAGCAATGATCTTCTCGTCAGCGTGCTCAACACGGTGACGATCGGCACCCTTTATCCCTCCCTCGCGTCGATTCCCGACGTCAACCAGCGCTATGGCGCGGCCTTGGTGCGCTTGAGTAAGGATCTCGATGTCCAGCCGCAGAAGGATGCCAGTATCATCTGGTTGTCCCTGCTCAATCCCGATGCGGATGTCGCCGCCCGGACCCTCGACGTGCTGATCGACAAGTTCATCGCCAAGCAATCGGAGATCTATCAGAGCGCGCAGCTCCCCTTCATGCAGACCCAGCTCGAGGACGCGCGCCAGCAGCTGGAAAAATCCCGCGCCGCCGTGCAGGCATTCAAGGCCGCCACGGGGATCAATTCCCTGGACGAGGAGCGGACCTTCCTGCTGCGTCAGCAATCCGACACCCAGGAGAGTCTGACGCAGGCAATCAGCAAGCAGCAGGAAGCTCAGGGGCGCTATCAGCGGCTCGAAGGCCTGCTTGAAGAACATGCCGGCCGAGATCAAGCTTTCGGATGAAAACGACCGCTTCAAGGCGGTCGATGACTCCCGGCAGCGCCTCGACGACCTGCTTGCGCGGCAGCGCCAGCTCGGAACGAATTATCGCTCCGACAGCATGACGATGCAGACCCTGAACAGCCAGGTCTCCTTCGCCCAGCAGCAGCTGGCGGGCGCCTCCCAGCGATCGGCTGCCCGAATCCGCACCGGAGCCAATCCGGTGCGGCAGCAGGCCGAGATCGACCTCTTGGGCGCGGCCGGCGATCAGAACGGCGCGACCGCCAGCCGGACCTCCTATGAGACCGAGCTCGCCCGAATCAAGCAAAAGCTGGACGCGCTGGAGGCGGACAGCGAGCATCTCGACAGCCTGCAGCTGCAGCAGCAGGTCGATGAGGAGAATTTCCGCAACTATCTTCAGGCGGTAAACGACGCTCGGGTCGCCGACGATCTCAACCGGCAGCGCATCAGCAACATCGCCATCGTCCAATCCCCGACTGTGCCGGCGGTTCCGTCGAAGCCCCGCAAGCTGTTCATCCTGGCGGCGGGCTTCCTGCTCGGCCTAGCCGCGGCGATCGCCGCGACTCTGATGGCCGAGATGGCGGATGAGGCCTTCAGCACGGCGGACCAGATCGAGACCGTGCTGGGCGTGCCGGTGCTCGGCACCTTCACCATGCGCGACAGGATGATGCTCGCCCGAACGCGGCGAATGCCCGCCTATGTGAAGCTGCTCCCGCTGCTGGTCCTGCTCGCCGGGCTGGCGCTGCCCAGCATGGCCTTCGGCTTCGACCAGCTGGATCCCAGTTATGGCCAGAGGCTGGTGGTCCGCAACCCCCATGGCACCGTTACCGAGATCCTCTATCCCCATGACGGAAAATTCGACCGGGCGGGCCCTCATGGCGAGCAATTGGGCTGGGCGCAGCGTCTCGGCCCCGACGCTGATCTTCTACGACCTCGACGGCCGCCGCACATCGACGGCGAGCCGCCAGCTGCTGCCGCCGGACTATCCCCTCTCGGCCATCGCCGTGGTGCGCGATACCTCCGGCAATCCCATCGGCATGGTCGCGCGGCACTGAATCGGATCCATCGATTTGGACATCAAACCTTTTCCTTTGGGAGCATGACGATGAAGGTCAGCGTTTTCGGCGTCGGATATGTCGGCACGGTTCTCGCCGCCTGCATGGCCGAGGAAGGCCACGAGGTCGTGGCGGTCGACGTTTCCGCCGAGAAGGTCCGCGCCATCAATGCCGGCGAGACGCCGATCAGCGAGCCCGGTGTGCCGGAGCTGATCGAACGCGCCGTTCTGGCGGGAACCTTGCGGGCGACCACCGATGCGGAGGAGGCCGTCCGCAACACCGAGGCCAGCTTCGTCTGCGTCGGAACGCCGAGCCTGCACAACGGCAATCTCGATCTGCGCTATGTGCTGCAGGCCTGCGAGGACATTGCCCGGGCGCTCGCCTTCAAGGCCAACGGTCATATGCTGATCCTGCGCAGCACGATCCTGCCGGGCGCCACCCGGAAATATGTGATTCCGATGCTGCGCGAGATCTCGCGGCGGGAACCCGGCGTCGATTTCGGACTGGCCTATCATCCGGAATTCCTGCGCGAGGGAACCGCGGTCGAGGACTTCCGGCATCCGGCCGTGGCCGTCATCGGCCGGCTCGACGATCGCACGAGCGAGATGCTGCGCGGGCTCAACGCGGGGAATGGCACCGATATCCATTGCGTGGACATCGACACCGCAGAGGCGGTCAAATACGCCAACAACAGCTGGCACGCCCTCAAAGTGAGCTTCGCCAACGAGATCGGTCAGATCTGCAAGGCGAGCGGCGTCGACGGGCGCGAGGTCATGACGGTGCTCTGCGCCGATCGCAAGCTGAATATCTCGACGGCCTATCTGCGCCCCGGCTTCGCCTTCGGGGGATCCTGCCTGCCCAAGGATCTGCGCGCGCTGCGCTATCACGCCAAGATCAACGATGTACCCAGCCATGTCCTCGACGCCGCCCTTGCCGCCAATCAGCAGCAGATCGACCGGGCGATCGCCCTGATCGCGCGCAACGGAAAGCGGCGCGTGGCGATGTTGGGGCTGACCTTCAAGCCCGATACCGACGATCTGCGCGAGAGCCCCCTGGTCGAGCTGGCGGAGCGCCTCCTGGGCAAGGGCTTCAAGGTCAGCATCTACGATCGCGACCTGCAGCTCTCGCGCCTGGTCGGCAGCAACCGCCGCTTCGCCATGCAGCATCTGCCGCATCTTTCGGGCTTGCTGGTGGGAGATCTCGATGATGCGCTGGCGCAGAGCGACATCGTGGTGATCGGCACGCCCCATGCCTCCTTCCGCGATTTGGGTGCACGTTTGCGCGCCGACCATGAGGTGGTCGATCTTGCGGGCCATGATGCGGCGCTGCGTGCCCATCCGGCCTATGAGGGCGTCTGCTGGTGACCGCAGAAGCGGATACGCCCTCGCTGACCGAGGTGCGCTTCCATCGCTTCGGCCTCAGGCGGCTGCGCGAACGGCTGCGTTCGCCGTTCCTGGGCAGCATGGGCATCATCACGGTTTCCATGGCCGTCAGCCTGCTCTTGCAGATGCTGACCTTCGCCATCGTCGCCGGCACCATGGGCCCGCGGCAGTTCGGCGCCTTTGCCACGGTCGCGGCCCTTGCCCTCATCACCGGCTCCTTCTCGGGCTGGGGGGCGGAGCAGCTTCTGCTGCGCCGGGTCGGCCGGGCGCCGGAGGAGCTACCCCGGGCCCTGGCGACGGGCCTCGTCTTCCTGGCGCTTTCGGCCCCGCCTCTCGTGCTGCTCTCCATGGCGCTGGTCCCGTTGCTCATCGACAGCTCGATTTCCTGGCAGATCGTGCTTTTCGTCGCCATCTCGGATATCGCGCTTGCCCGCGTGAACACCATCGCCGCCAGCTGCTATCAGGCCGTCGGCCGGCCGCGCGGCAATGCCTGGCTGAACATCGGATTCAGCGCCGCCCGGTTGCTCGCCGCCCTGCTTTGGATCGTCACCGTGCGGTCCCATGATGCGCAATCCTGGGCAAGCTTTTACCTCGTCGTCTCGGTGCTGGGCGCGAGCCTCTCCTTGTGGCGGATCTGGCGCGATCTCGGACGGCCGGAGTGGAAGATCGCCTGGCACGAATGGCGCGATGGCTTCCACTTCGCGCTGCAGACGGCTTCCTATGCCGCCTTCGGCAGCACCGACAAGCCGGTGATCGCCGCCCTGTCGAACCTGTCCACCGCCGGAATCTATGCCGCGGCCAACCGCCTGGCCATGGCCGCCGCCATTCCGGTCCGGTCACTGCTCTATTCCGCCTATGTCCGCTTCTTCCAGCTCGGCGTCGCGGGTCCGCGAAGCAGCGCGCGGCTCGCCGTGCGCCTCTTGCCCTTGGGCATCGGGCTCGGCGCGGTGGGGGCCGTCGCGACATTGGTGATGGCGCCGCTCGCCCCGCGGATCCTGGGTCATAGCTACAACGGCACGGATACGGCCCTCATGCTGCTGGCGCCCGTGCCGATCTTCTATGCCGTCTATTGCCTGGGGCTGGATGTCCTCGTCAGCACGGGCAACACGGGTCTGCGGACCCTGGCCCAGATCGCGATGCCACCGGTCAATATCCTGCTTTGCTGGCTGCTGGTCCCGACCGGCGGGGCGAGCGGCGCCGCACTGGCCGCCTTGCTGACCCATGGGAGCCTTGCGATGACTGCCTGGGTGATCGTCGGGATTCTCGTGCGGCGTCAAGCGCGCCAAGGGCTGGACGATCAGAGACTGTACGAATTCGACGAGAGCACAAAGCGGAGACGAGCCATGATGATAGGCGAGCGAGACGCCAGACTGCGCCAATCGATCGGCATATCCGGGGCATACCCGCGGCCGCTGGTGATCCGCGATCGGCGGGCGCCCCTCAATCTGCGCAACAGCCGGCACGCCGCGACTCTCGCCACGCCGCCTGCCGCGGGCGTCGCATGGTCACCACTGCGCCTCTTCGTCCTGCTGATCGGCAGCGAGTGCTTGGCGATCATCGCCTGCAGCGTGCTGCTGACGGTCATCGGCCCGGCGGGACAGGAGACGGGGATCTATGCGGAGGCCGCGATCGCCGGGCTGGGCGTGGCGGTGCTTTTTGCCCTGATCAGGCCCATGATCCGCTTCTCGACCGCCAGCCCGAGAGGCACGGCGATCATCGCCATCTCCGTGCCGGGAACGCTGGCCGCCCTCGCGTTGGCCCAGCTGGGCGCGCTCGGCGGCTACGCCTATCTCGCGCATTATTTCGGCACGACCATACCGCCTGTCTCCTTCCACAACTGGCTTCGGGCCTGGGCCTTGTCGACGTCGATCGTGGGCCTGCTCGATTTCGGGGCCGGCCGGCTTGCGGCAAAATGGACGCGCGAGGGGCGGCTGGCAAAGCGGATCGTGGTCTATGGCGGCGGCGAGCATGCCAGCCGCTTCCTCAGTGAAGTCGCCTCGCGGCGCCCGGGCGAAATGCTGGTCTGCGGCTATTTCGACGACCGCAGCGGCAGCTCGCGGGCCACGATCCTCGGCGCGCGCTGGCTGGGAGACAGCCACCGGCTCGCCGATTATGTGCGGGAGGAGAAGGTCGATGAGATCGTCATCGCACTCCCCTGGTCCGCCGATCAGCGCATCCTCGAGATCCTGCGCCGCCTTCGCCATTTGCCGGTCCCGATCCGCCTGGCGCCGGAAAGGATCGCCTTCAGCACCACCGGCATCGGCCTGGAAGCGGAAGACGCTGCCACCTTGACCATTCGCGATCGGCCGGTCTCGGAGTGGAACCTGCTGGTGAAGAGCCTGTTCGACCGGACTGCCGCCTTCGCCTTGCTGCTCCTGCTGATGCCGACCCTGGGCATGGTGGCCTGTCTGATCAAGCTGGAAAGTCCCGGCCCGGTGTTCTTCCGGCAGAAGCGGCTGGGCTTCAACAACCGGCCCTTCGAGGTGCTGAAATTCCGCAGCATGACCCATGGCGGCAACCCGAAGACGGAGCTGCAGCAGGCCCAGCGCGGCGACCGCCGGGTCACGCGGGTCGGGCAGTTCCTGCGCCGGTCGAGCATCGACGAATTGCCGCAGCTCTTCAATGTCCTGCGCGGCGAGATGTCGCTGGTCGGCCCCCGCCCCCACCCCATCTGGACCCGCGCCGATCAGCTCTGGCCCGATGAAGGGGACCGGCCGCTGGATGCGATATTCAGCGAATACGCCTCACGCCATCGCATGAAGCCCGGCATCACCGGCTGGGCCCAGGTGTCCGGCTATCGCGGCGAAACCGAGACGCCCGAGAAGATGGCCAAGCGCGTCGAGCACGACATCTATTACATCGACAACTGGTCGCTCGGGCTCGACATCCGGATTCTCGCCAAGACGGTGCTGGCCGCGGTCGCGGACAAGAACGCCGTATTGAACTGGCAGGCATTCGCATCCCGCTCCCTTGACCCCCTCGCCCCCGAAGGGGAGAGTAGGGTCAGGGCTGGGAGGTGCCGTCACGTGAGCCCGCGCTGCATCGATCCAGTGCGAATGGCCACCGTCCCGACCCTCCCCCTCAAAGCGCGGCCTTGCGGCCGCAGGGGGAGGGGGAAGAAAGTGAAGCCGCGATCAGCGGGTATGTACAGGCTAAAGCGGGAAGTGACGCGGTGCTGACGCGGCAGACGATGCAGCGCTGGGAGCGCCTGCGGCTTCTCAGAGCAGCTTGTAGATCCACCCGGGGATATGGTGCTTGCGCTTGTTCAGGATCACGCCCAGGAGCCTGCCGCCGCCGGTCTCGATCACCTTGCGCGCCTGCTCGATGATCGGGGCGCGCGTCCTCTCCGCCTCGACGACCAGAAGAACGCCGGAGACCTTGCGCGAGAGCGCGATGCCGGTGACGTCGGAGAGGATCGGCGGCGCGTCGATGATGACCAGCTTCGCCCGCCGGGCGGCCTGGGCGAAGACGCGATCCAGCTCGTCCCCGTCGAAGAGCAATCCGGCATTGGGCCCGCCCAGGCTGAGTGTCGCCGTCGTCAGCGTACGGCACCTGAAGATCGGTCTCGACGGCCGCTTCCAGCGGTATCCGGCCATAAGCAACGGCCTCGAGGCCCGGGCGCAAGCGGCAGATCATTGATCGCGCGAATGAGCATCACCGGCTTCGAAAGACTCGCCCGCGATCGTCAAGGCCAGCTCGCGGGCGATGGTCGAAGTACCCTCACCGCGGGTCGCACTGGCCAGTTCGATAATCCTCGATGGTTCATCGGGCATATGCGCCGTCACCGCAGTTGTAGAGCAGCAACATATCCGTCTGGCCGAGAAGCGACGGCACGGATGGGACGATAGTCGAGCGCCGAATCGGCACGGCGGCAGTTCCTTGCGCTTCAGGCGCGGCGAGGCATCGATGATTCGAGTCATAGCCTACCTGTCAGATGTCGAAGGCTTATGGCCTCTCCGGGATCAGAACACAGCCACGGCGGAAGGTTGTGTGAAATAGAAGTTGTGAGAAATTCTGGGCATTGGGCAGTCAGTTTTTCAAGCTCGAATAGATTTCGCCAGCGGAATCCGGGGTGTCACCGCGCTGACCGAGACCCCCACCGATGACATGGTCGCCCGGCTAGGATGCCATAGCGGATGATGGTTCCGCAGGCCAGCTCGAGCGCCGCGGCCACCGGACTAGTCGAAGTGATCGGCGTCGATGAATCCGTGGGAATGCAAGGGTGTACCTCCATGACCGTGCCGTCGCTGGCGATGAACAGAAGTCGACCGGCAGCGCTTAGCCATTCGGTCGTGACCTGGATCAGGCCTGGAGCGCGCCAGCGATTGCAGGTCAAAAGGCCGCCGTCAGGATCGGGACGTCATGTCGATAGCGCAGACCCAGTTCCGTTTGAGACGCATTGCTTGGTCCGCGACATCGACGATGAACTCGTGGCGTCCGGTCAGGTGAAACAGTGTCAGATTCGCCTTCTGGAACGTGATGCCCTTGCGGCGCGCGGCCTGCCCCGATGGCCCGCGCCGAAGAGACAGCCCCATCAGCGCAGAAATCCGGCCAACTCGCTCATCTTCATGGGCAGGCTCCTTTCGGAGCAAGATTACATCAAAGCGCCGGCCGGCAGTCCCGGTCGCGACAAGAATTGGAAATCGGCAGAGCCTCTTTGCCCTTCTACACGACGTACCCGTAACAGTCGCCAATTATTCTTGACCCGCTCATCCTGGTAGCGCACAGGAAAGCCTCCGTCGCGCTTGCGGCGGACCGATCAGGATTGCCAAGCCGATATGAAGCTCTCATGGTACACCGCCCGGCTGCGTCGAATGGGCGCGAGAGAGCTTGCATGCGCGATCCGGGACGAGGGGCTGAAGCGCGCTGGCGGCGGCTGAAGGGACGGCCCGCCACAGTGCCGGCGCGATGCTTCGAAACCCTGCCTTCGACCCGGCGGCGCTCGGTCCTAATAGACGCCGGCCAGATCGCCCCATCCTGGCCGCAGCGGATGACCTGCTCGCCGGCCGTCTCAGCGATTTTCGGGCGCGAGATCGCCCTGCCGCGGCAGGGGCCGATTGGTTTCTCGAGCCCGATATCGACATCTTCGCGCCGAGCGAGGCCTATGCCTTCGACATCGACGCACGGGACCCCGCGTCGCCGGCAACCACAAATTCCTGTTCGAGCCCAGCCGGCTGCAGCATGTGTCCCTTCTGGCTGCAGCCTATGACCTGACGCGCGCGATGCCTTTGCCGAGCTTGCCGCTGCCCAGCAGTTGCAGTCCTGGTGGCGGGCCAATCCCTTCCTCACCGGCGTGCATTGGACAAGCGGCATCGAGGTCGGGCTTCGCCTGGTTAGCTTCGCCTGGACACGCCGGCTGCTCGATGGCTGGGCGGGCGTCGGCGACTGCTTCGAGGATTCGGCATTGGCTCGCGACCAGATATATCGCCATCAGCTATACCTCGCGGCGCTGCGCAGCCACGGCTCCTCGGCGAACAACCATCTTCTGGCTGAGCTGCTGGGTCTCTATGTCGGCGCCACCGCCTTTCCCTGGTTCCCGGAAAGCCGGCGCTGGAGCGAGAGCGCCGCACGGGAACTCAAGGCCGAAGCCGCACGCCAAGTGTTTCCCGACGGATTCAGTCGCGAACAGGCCAGCGAATATCATGGCTTCGTCATGGAGCTGCTTATGGTCGCCGCCGTCGAGGGCATGGTAGCGGGCCGCCCGCTTCGGCCCGGATTTTATGAGATCATTGCCCGCATGGCCGATGCCTGGGCCGCCTTACTCGATTGCCGGGGCCGCGCTCCGCGCCAGGGCGACACGGATGACGCCCTGCGATTCTATCTGGATCCTCCGGACCGGCACCGCAGGGCCGCCTCGCTCCTCGCCGCCGCGGGTAGCCTGGTCGGCGCGTGCGGATGGTGGCCGGCCGCCGCCCCGGATTTCGCAGCCGCCTCTTTGCCGCGCTTGCCGAGAGCCGTGACCGCAACCATCCAACGCCCGCCGCCCGCCCGCGGGATGCGGCCCAACCTGCACGATGCCGGCCCCATCTCTTCCCGCGGGCGCGGCATCGCTCTCCGTGCCGCCGACATCGAGCCGCGCGACGACGAGCTCTGGTGCCGCTGCGATCACGGCCCGCATGGCTATCTTTCCATCGCCGCCCATGCCCATGCCGACGCCCTGTCGGTGGAGCTGCGCCATGGCGGCATCGACATATTTGCGGACCCCGGCACCTATTGCTATCTGATCGAGCCGGATTTCCGGCGCTATTTCCGCTCCACCATCGGGCATAACACGCTGGAGATCGGCGGCCTCGACCAGGCGCGTTATGGCGGTCCGTTCCTTTGGCTTGATGCCCCGGAGTCAGAGCTGCTCGGCGCCAGCGGGCTGGAAGAGCGGCGCGCTGGCGCAATGGAGCGCCCGCCACCGGGGCTATGCGCGCCAGGCCGGACAGCCTGTCCATGAACGGCACGTCACCCTCGATAGGATCGCGCGCCGCTTGCAGATCTCCGACCGGATCGTCGCGGCGGGCAGCTTCCCTCTGCGACTGGCATTTCATCTGGGGCCGCAGGTGACGGCGCTCCTCGACGGCCATGTCGCCAGCCTCCGCTGGACCGGCGCCGGCCGGTCCTGGCAGGGCCGGCTCAGCCTTCCCCAGGCCTTGAACTGGCGTGCCTTGCGCGGGTCCCTGGCGCCTATCGCCGGATGGTACTCGCCCGCCTTCGGCGAAAGGGTGCCCGCCACCTGCCTCTTCGGCGAAGGGCTGCTGACCGGCGGGACGATGCTGGAAAGCTCGTTCGAGGTGACGCCGCTTCCCTAGGGGAACCGGCGGTTCCGCTCAGGAGGGCTCACTGCCCTCTCGGACGCCGAGGCCGCGGTCGAACATGAAGGCGAGGAGCACGCCGAGCGCGCTGGCCAGGGAATAGGTTCCGAGCCCCGCTATCACCCGCACGAACCAGAGATAGACACCGCCGTCCTCCTGAGGTGCCAGCCAATTGCCCGCAAGATCGGCCACCAGCCAGGCCGCGACCCAGGGCAGCAGGATGGCCGCCATCATCCAGACGATGGCCGTCGGTCTCAGGCGGAGGCCGGTGCTCGCATCGGCCAGGCCCAGGTTGGCGGCCATGCGGCGGACGGGCAGCAAAAGCACCACGGCGATCACCACGACCAGCGGCGAGCAGATCACGGTTCCCAGCAGGACCGCCCACAGGCTCCCGCTATGGCGCAGCAGCAGCGCCGTCACGAGCCCCAGCGCGAACAGCACTGCCGTCGCCAGCAGGAGACGGCGCCGGAAACCGCGATATGTGGGACCTCTGGTCATTTCCACCCGCGCCTGTTTGGCGGCATCATAGCGCCGAGCGCATTTCTGTCACAGCGCCTTTCCGGCCGGACTGACCGCGCCATGGGCAGCCTGGCGCCACTTGCCGTTTTCCTGGGCAAACCCGGCAGCGGGGAACCGGGTGCCCAGCATGCCCCACCCGCCCGGGGGCGAATTGGCACGAAGATTGCTTCTCTTCCCGAGACGTGGCTTTGTTCTTCGGTGGCGGAAATGCGGGAGGAGATAGCGGGACTGCCGGGGGGCGCTCAACCCTATCATGAGATGCTCGGCCCCGGCGGCGTGCTGGCCAAATACCAGGGAATCCAGCGCTGGCTGGAGGACACGCCGGCCTCGGCGCTGGCGACCAAGATGCAGGAGGCGGAGCTTCTGTTCCGCCGGATCGGCATCACCTTCGCCGTCTATAAGGAGGGCGGCGACCCCGAGCGGCTGATCCCCTTCGATATCATCCCGCGCATCCTCGACGCCGGCGAATGGGCCTATCTCGAGCGCGGCTTGAAGCAGCGGGTGCGCGCCATCAACGCCTTCCTCTACGACGTCTACCATGAGCGGGAGTTCATCCGGTCCGGCGGCGTCGATGCGGCGCTGATCCTGCACAATGAGGGGTTCCGCCCGGAGATGCAGGATTTCACCCCGCCGCAATCGGCCTATGCCCATATCGCCGGCATCGATCTCGTGCGCACGGGGCCCGAGGAGTTCTACGTCCTCGAGGACAATTGCCGCACCCCGTCCGGCGTCTCCTACATGCTGGAGAACCGCGAGGCGATGATGCGCCTGCTGCCCGATCTCTGCGCCCAGCACCGCATCGCCCCGGTCTCCAACTATCCGGAGGAGCTGCGGGAAACCCTGAAATCGGTGGCGCCGGCCAATTGCGAAAGCGACCCCGTCGTCGTCCTGCTGACGCCGGGCGCCTTCAACAGCGCCTATTACGAGCACTCCTTCCTGGCCGATGAGATGGGCATCGAGCTGGTCGAGGGGGCCGATCTCCTGGTCGAGGACAATATCGTCTATATGCGCACCACCGAGGGGCTGCACCGGGTCGATGTGATCTATCGCCGGATGGACGACGACTTCCTCGATCCTCTGACCTTCCGGTCGGATTCGCTGGTGGGAACACCGGGCCTCATGAACGCCTACCGCGCCGGAAACGTCACCTTGGCCAATGCGGTGGGCACAGGAGTCGCCGACGACAAGGCGATCTATCCTTATGTGCCCGCCATGATCCGCTTCTTCCTGGGCGAAGAGCCGATCCTGAAGAACGTCCCCACCTATACCTGCGCCCATGGACCCGATCTCGCCTTCGTGCTCGACCATCTGGAGGAGCTGGTGGTGAAGGAGGCACGCGGCTCGGGCGGCTATGGCATGCTGGTCGGGCCTGCGGCAGCGGCCGCGGAGCGCGCGGCCTTTGCGGAGAAGCTGAAGGCACGGCCGGCGGATTACATCGCCCAGCCCACCCTGGCCCTCTCCACCTCCCCCACTTTCGTCGAGGCGGGCATCGCGCCACGCCATGTCGATCTCAGGCCCTTCGTGCTCACGGGCCGCGAGATCCGCATCGTGCCGGGCGGGCTGACGCGGGTCGCCCTCACCCGCGGCTCGCTGGTGGTGAATTCGAGCCAGGGCGGCGGCACCAAGGATACCTGGGTGCTGGAAACCTGACGATATGCTGAGCCGCACGGCCGACAGCCTCTTCTGGCTCGCCCGCTATATGGAGCGGTCCGAGGATATGGCGCGCGCCGTGCTCGTGGGCCATTGGATGGCCAGCATGGCCCGCTCGCTGGGCAACCCCGGCAATGAATGGCATTCCACGCTGGTCGCCAGCGGCTGCGAGGAGGGATTCTTCGCCAAATACGAGGAAGCGACGGCCACTGCCGTGGTCGATTACCTCGTGCGCGATCCCGACAATCCCTCCAGCATCCTCTCCTGCATCGAGACCGCGCGGCGCAATGCGCGCGCCGTGCGAACCGCGCTGACCGTGGAGATGTGGAGCGCCATCAACGAGACCTGGATGCGCGTGCATGAGCGGCTGGCGCCCGCTCTGGACGGGGAGCAGCTCTCCGCGGGGCTGGAATGGATCAAGGAACGCTCGCAGCTCTTCAGCGGCGCCTACAACAGTACCATGCTGCGCAACGACGCTTATTTCTTCACGCGGCTCGGCACCTTCCTGGAGCGCGCGGACAATACGGCGCGCATCCTCGACGTGAAATATCACGTGCTCCTGCCCCAGGACGAAGGCGTCGGCGGGGCGATGGACTATTACCAATGGCAGGCGATCCTGCGCTCCGTCTCGGCGCTGCGCGGCTATCACTGGGTCTATCAGGACCGGCTGAAGCCCTGGCTGGTGGCGGAGCTTCTGATCCTGCGGCCGGAGATGCCGCGCTCGCTGCTCAGCTGCTACGACGAGATCACCCAATATCTCGATCTGCTGGCCCAGGCCTATGGCGGCAAGCGCGGCGAGTGCCACCGCTTCGCCGGCGAGCTGCATGCGCGACTGCGCTACGGGCGGATCCAGGACATCTTCCAGGCGGGCCTGCACGAGTTCCTGACCGACGTCATCGAGGGGACGAAGACCCTCGGCCGGGAAATCAGCGACCTCTATCTCTACTGAATAGGTCTCAATCGAATGGGCGGGCCATGCAACTCCAGGTGAAGCACCAGACCACCTATCGCTACGACGCCCCGGTCTCCTACACGATCCAGAGCCTGCGTCTCAGCCCCCGCCCGCATCACGGGCTCTCGGTGCTGAGCTGGCGGGTTCAGGCCGACGGACGGCGGGAGCTGCCTTTCTTCACCGACGGCTTCGGCAACATCGTCCATAGCCACAGCATCAACCGCACCCATGATTGCATCACCTTGCTGGTGGAGGGCGAGGTGGAGACGACGGATACCGCCGGCATCCTGCGTGGCGGCGCCGAGCCTCTGCCGCCCGCCTTCTATCTCAGATCGACGCCCTTGACCGTGGCCGATGCGGCCATCGAGGCCCTGGCCGCGGAGAACGGCCATGGCAAGAGCACCATCGAGCGGCTGCACCGCCTGATGATCGCGGTGCGCGAGCGCGTCGACTACCGGCTCGGGGCCACCGATGTCGCCACGACCGCGGCCGAGGCCTTGGCCCGGGGCGTGGGCGTCTGCCAGGACCATAGCCATATCTTCATCGCCGCCGCGCGCCACCACGGCATCCCGGCCCGCTACGTCGGCGGCTACCTCTGGACCGGCGTCGAGACCCAGGAATACAGCGCCAGCCACGCCTGGGTGGAGGCCTATGTCCAGGACCTCGGCTGGGTCGGCTTCGACGCCGCCAATTGCATCTGCCCGACCGCCGCTTATATTCGCACCAGCATCGGCCTCGACTATTCTTCGGCCATGCCGGTCAGGGGAATCCGGCGCGGCGAATCGGCCGAGGATCTGACGGTGCGCGTCAGCGTCACGGCGGGTGCTGGCGATCAATAGCCTTTAGAGTTCATCGGTAGGCGTCCATGACATATTGCGTCGGCCTCGATCTCAAGGACGGCCTCGTGCTGCTCTCCGATACCCGGACCAACGCGGGCGTCGACCACATCTCGACCTTCTCCAAGATGCATGTGGTGGAGGTCCCCGGCGAGCGGGTCATCACCCTGCTCAGCGCCGGCAATCTCGCGGTCACCCAGGCGGTGGTCAATCTCCTCAACGAAGGCATCGAGCGCGCCGCGGGGCTGGAGACCCTCGCCAATGTCCCCAGCATGTTCCGCGCCGCCCGGCTCGTGGGCGATGCGATCCGGCGCGTCTATGTGAAGGACGGCGAGGCCATGCAGGCCCAGAACGTCTCCTTCGACGTCTCGATGCTCCTCGGCGGGCAGATCAAAGGCCGCAACATGCGGCTGTTCGAGCTCTATTCCGCCGGCAATTTCATCGAGGCGACGCCCGATACGCCCTTCCTTCAGATCGGCGAGCATAAATACGGCAAGCCGATCCTCGACCGGGTCGTCCGGTCCGACATGGCCTTGGAGGACGGGGTGAAGGTCGTGCTCATTTCCATGGATTCGACCTTGCGCAGCAATCTCGGCGTCGGCCTGCCCGTCGACCTTCTCGTCTACCGGCGCGACAGCCTCCAGGTCGAGCTTCGCCGCCGCCTGACCGAGGAAGACAGTTATTTCCGCCTGGTCCGCGACCGCTGGTCCGCCGCCCTCCGCGAAGCCTACCAGACCCTCCCCCGCCCGGGCTGGATGGGCGGGTGAGGAGGTAGGCTAGTCTAGCCCACTGCGCCTGAGAAAATTCTCCCAGTCGTCATGGTCGGCCTTCGCCGACCATGACGGAAAAGAGAGAAAGGCCGCCGGCGGGGACTTGGCATCCGCGTCTCGCCCTAATTCAACCCAGCCGCCATAAAGCCCTTCTCGAAGCGCTGCAAATCCTCCGGCCGCTTGAAGGGCAGGATCTCGGGGATCTGGGCCAGCGTCAGGTCGGGGCTGAGTTCCTTGCCGCGGGCCAACGCCCCCTTGGCCTGGTCCAACTGGTCGGCCTCGGCATAGGCAACCGTCGCGGCAAGGAAGCAGTTGCGGAATTCCGGGGCGCGCGCCATGCAGAGCTCGACGTTCTGGATCGCCTTGCTCCCGAGATTGGCCAGGATGTAGCCCCGGCCATAGATCGCGTAGATACCCTGGTCGAGGAAGGGATCCAGGTTCACCAGATTGTCCAGTTCGCCGATCCCCTGGGTCGGATTGCCGGCGTAGATGTAGACGTCCCCCAGCGCCTGACGGAGGCCGACATCGTCCGCCGAGACGATGATGGTATGGGTCAGGAGATCGATCGCCTGCTCGTATTGGCCCCGATAGAGGTAGACATCGGCGACGACTTGCTGGGCATCCGATATGTTGGGGGTCAGCTTCAGCGCGCTCTGTGCCAGCGCGAACATCCTTTCGAGCGCCGCGTCGCGCGGCATGCCGCTGCGGCCCAGCTTGAATTCGCGCAGCGCGATAAGGGCCCTCCCGCCCCAGGCCGGCGCATAGGTGGGATCCTTGGCCAGCGCCTGATCGAACATCTGGCGTGCGACCGTGATCCCCCGGAAGTCGTCGCGATAGAGCGCCTCCTTGCCCAGGAGGTAGAATCCGTAGGGGTCGAGCTCGGTGACCGGCGTTCGCTTGGCAAGCTGAAGATCGCGGTAGCGCATCTGGACGATGAGCTGGGTGGTGATGTCCTGCGTGACGGCGTCCTCCGCCTTCAGGATATCGCCCTTGAGATCGTAGCGCCTGCCCCAGACGTCCTCCCCGGTCGCCACCTCGACGAGCTGGGCCGATACGCGGATCTGGTCGCCCACCGTCCGCATGCTGCCCCGCACGATATATCTGACGCCCAGGCTGCGGCCGATGGCGACGACGTCGGCGCCGGGGGTGGCGTGGCGGGCGACCGTCCTGTGCGCCACGACATTGAGTTCCGCAACCTGGGAGAGCTGCGACACGATATCCTCGGCGATGCCTTCCGCCAGAGACACTTGCTGCGCATCGCCGGCGAGAGCGTCGAAGGGCAGAACCGCCACCGACGGGCCGCCGAGGCCCAGTGCCGTCGACGGGCCGCGGCCGGCATATTTCCACAGCTCATAGCCGCCGACCATCGCCAGGGCAAAGGCAAGAAGCAGAATGAGCCAGGAGCGCCGAAGCCTGAGTCCCGATCCCCGCCGCGTCCAGGCCGCCTGCCGCGGCGGACGCGCCGTACCGTCGAGCAGGACGCGCATGACCCGGACCGGCCGGGCAATGTTCTTGACCTGCTTCTCGCCCATATCCTCGAAGGCGAGGTCGAGCTTGTCCTGGACCTGGTCGACGACGGTCTTCGACACGCAGATGCCGCCCGGGTCGGCGAGGCCTTCGATCCGGGAGGCGACATTGACGCCGTCGCCATAGATGTCGTCCTCGACGGCCATGACGTCGCCGAGATTGATGCCCATGCGGAAGTCCATGCGCTTGTCGTCGGGAAGCGGCGCATTGCGCTCCACCATTCCACGCTGGATCTCGACGGCGCAGCGCACCGCATCGACGACGCTGGAGAATTCGACCAGCAGCCCGTCGCCCGTCGTCTTGAAGATGCGCCCGTGATGCTCGGCGACCTTGGGATCGAACAGGGCGGCCCGGCAATCGCCCAGGCGCCGCAGCGTGCCTTCCTCGTCCTCGCCCATGAGCCGGCTGTAGCCGGCGACATCGGCGGCCAATATGGCTGTCAGCTTGCGGGTGATATGCGATTGAGCCACCGGCTACAAGCTCCCACGCCGGCAGGCGACAGGCCCAGCCCAGCGATACCGAGCATCGATCGATGCGCCTGCCAGCAGCGCGCGTCGCCCGTTGCTTTCATCCATCGAGGCGCGCTGCCGCTGAAAAGCTTGAATGCCTGAGGCAGCGCCCTCGAAGGCTTCGATACCCGTCGGGCTCGGTGACTTGGTCTCGCCGGCACCGGCGATGAACCGCCGGAGGGACCGTGACCAAGTCGTCGCGGCCCCCCCGAATCGGCGTCAGAGAATCAGACCGCTTCCTTGAGTTCCTTGGCGGCCCGGAAGGCGACCTTCTTGCTGGCCTTGATCTTGATGGCCTCGCCCGTCGCCGGATTGCGCCCCATGCGTGCCGCACGCTTGCGGACCTGCAGGATGCCGAGACCACTGAGACGGACCCGGTCACCTTTCTTGAGATGCTTGGTGAGCAGGCCGACGAGATCGCCGAGCACCGCCTCTGCCTGCTTCTTGGCAATGCCGTGATCCTCGGCGAGTTTCGCCGCGAGATGCTTCAAGGTGACCGTTGCCGCAGTGGACACCTTTGCGGTCGCTTTGACCATTTTTGTCGTTCTCCTCTCTTGGTTGACGCCTAAATTTTCGAAACGAGAGAATCATCCCCCCACGGGAAGGCAATTCCCAGAAGGGGATTTAGCGCGAAGTAGACCCGCATGTCATGCTTCCTTTCGCTCTCCCGACGCAGCCGGATGATGCCCCCGAAACATCTTTGCCCTCGCCACAGTGGGCGAATCAGGCCGCTCACGACGGCTTTCCTGTCTGCCTCGAAGATACGCACCGGTTACTAAATCGCGCTCACCGACGGACTGCCATAGGCGGATCGGCCTAATAGCAACTCGCCGTCGAGGTGCTGCGCCAGCAGGCCGTCGGGTCGGTATAGCCCGTGCTGCGACCGTAGTCGTCGAGGGAGGAGTGTGACCTGTTGTACGCCATCGGCGGCGAATAGACTGCCGTGTCGGAATCGGTGCAGCCGGTTGCCGCCATGGCAAGTAAGACCAACACAGCGGCGAATCGACCAAGACGCATAGACGTTAGCCCCCCAAGACTTTCGAGTTGCAGCGACTCTGCGAAGCGCAAGCGACACAATTCTATGGCATTGCTCTAGGCGTTTCGAGCGCCTTGTATCGAGTTATCCCCTGTTTTCACAGGTTTCGAAGCACCAACCGCAGCCGGAAACAAGCTTGATTGTTCGCGGCAATGCGCGGCGACCCACCGCCGCAAGCGCTCGCCACGGCGCTGACGTCGCGTTTGATATGTAGGTGAATCAAGCGGCTATGGCCGGCATCGCAGAGCTTCGGTCAGCAGAGCGCGGGGCCGGTCCTTCGCAAAACGCCTCAGCCCCAGGCGAATCATGCGGGTTCGGCCCGCTCGCGAAAGGTCACGCGACCACCGCCATGGCCATTCGATTTTGCGACGCCTGGCCGGCGCTTCGCCCGAGTCTCCTTCCCTGATGGTGCTGCGGCGCGGGCCCGAGTCGGCAGCGGCGCCAGCGTCGACGGAAGCATCATTTCTCGCTGAGGGTCCAGACGCCCCTCCAATCCGGCGGCGGCGGCTCTGCTTCCAAGCGCTGGACGCGATGCAGGAAAACCCGGCTGGGCCCATCTTCCGGCACGGCTTCGAGGGCGGCCTTGAAGGCGGTTGCGGCTGCCTGCCAGTTCCGCCCGCGATAATCGGCAAGCCCCTCGGCGAAGCGTTCCGCCATGGCCAGGACCGGCGGGGGCAGCTCCCCTCGGCGTCCCAGCACCTCATAGACATGCTGCGGCTCCTGCTTGCCTTCCACCAGCAGCTGGTCGATCTCCCGGAAGACCAGCACCTCGCCCGCCATCTCCGCGGTGCGGGCGTTGACGAGGAACCTTGTGCCATAGGCCTTGTTCGCCCCTTCGATCCGGGAGGCGAAATTGACCGCATCGCCCATGACCGTGTAGCTCATGGAGACATCGGAGCCGATATTGCCCACGATCACCTCGCCGGTGGCCACGCCGATGCGCATGTCGATATGGGGGATGCCGCGCCGGAAGCCGGTGAGGTCCGGCAGCTCGGCGCGGAATTCATGCAGGGCCGCGAGCTGTTCCAGGCCCGCCGCGCAGGCCAGCCGGCTGTGTTCCTCCGCCGGGCTGAAGGGCGGACCCCAGAAGGCCATGATGGCGTCGCCGATGTATTTGTCGATGATGCCGTGGTTGCGGCGCACCGGCTCCGACATCAAGGCGAGATAGCGGTTGACGATCCGCACCATGCCTGCCGGCGTCATCCCCTCGCTCAGGCTTGTGAAGCCCCGCATGTCGCAGAAGAGCACGGTCATCTCGCGCCGGTCGCCGGTGCCGGCCAGCCGGTCCGGCTGGTCGATCAACCCCTCGACGATGCGGGGATCGACATAGCGCCCGAAGGTCTCCCGGATGCGCGCCTTGGCACGCAACTCCTTCACCATGGAATTGAAGCCGGCCGTGAGCTCGCCGACCTCGTCGCGCGAGGTGACGGGCACCTCGGTGTCGAGGACGCCCTGCTGCACCAGGGCGGTTCCCCGGAGCAGCCGGCGCAGGGGACGCACGAGATTCCCGGTGATCAACGCCGCGGCCAAGGCGCCCAGTGCCAGGGCCAGACCCAGAAGGGTCAATCCGATCCATACCGCGCGTGCCTGCTTGTCGGCGGCCATTTGAGTGGCTTCGCCCAGCAGGGCCAGCATCTCGCGCCGGGCAGTCTCGGTTTGCGCGTTGAGCTCGTCGCGCTGGCGGTCCAGCTCATCGAGCCGGCGCTTCTCCTCGGCCGCGTCGCCCTTGTCGAGGGCGGCCTCCAGCGCGGCCAGCACCGCATCATAGTCCTTGTGCCTGGACTGCAGAAATTCGAGCCGGGCATCGAGGCGCGTCAGCTCGAGCTTGTTCTCGAGGCTCGCCGGGTCCGCGATCTCCCTGACCGATGATCTTGCCGCGCCGCGGCGAACTCGGCATCGGCCTCTTGCGACTTCTCGGTCGCCAGCTGCTTCAGCTTCGCGTAGCCGTCCTTGTCGTCCGGCGATTGCAGCTTGGCGATCACCATGCGGCGGGCGAACAGCCCTTCCTCGACCGAGCGCAGATTGGCCCGCGCGAGGCTGCCATAGGCGGGCACATAGGTATCGTGCACGTCGACGATCAGCGATTGGACGCTCTCCGCCGTCAGCGCGTTGTACCAGGCGGCCGATCCCACCAGGATCAACAGCACCACCACAACGCCGAATATCTTGACGCCAACGCTGATTTTCATCGAGCCCCCAGCCGGCTGACGAATACCGGACCACCCGACAGCTTACTACAGAAGACGGCCGCGTATCGGCGAAGGGAACCCTGACGCCCACGCCGGGTTACCCGTTGCAAGGCTAGTCATATGCAGTGAGAGGGTCCCATGCCGCAGACGCGCTTCGACGAGGCGCTCACCGACGTATCCAAGGTCTTCGGTCGGCCGGAGGATATCCTGAGCGCGGCCGACCTGACGGAGGCCCAGAAGGTCGCCTTGCTCAAGCAATGGGATACCGACCTGCGCCTGCTGATGGTGGCCTCTGAGGAGAACATGACCGGCACCGCCGCGCCCGGCAGGACGACGGCGGAGCTGCTGCAATCCGTGCATAAGGTCATGACTCGCCTGGGGCACCCCCCAGCGGAGGAGAATCGCTCGCCCAGCAAGGCCGGCGGCGGCTGACGGCCTGGTCGGCGAACTCGCGAGAGGTCGCCTGAGGCAACGGAAGGAACCTCGAGCGTGACAGCGCAAGCGCCCCGCGCCGCCAGCACCGAGGAGGACATCCTCGTCAGTGGGCCGGAGGAGTCCTCCGCCTTGGCCGCGAGCTCAGCCGCCACCGCCAAGCGATGTGGTCGCCGACCGGCCGGGAGAGCCACACCCGGTCGAGATGCCGCTGCCGCGCAACCGCCAGGCCTTGCTGCTGGCCGGCATCTTCGGCCTGCTGCTGATCTACTCGCTTTACTTCGCCCGCGACATGGCCATACCGGTCGTCTTCGCCGTCGTCCTGCATTTCGCGCTGGAGCCGGTGATGCGCTCCCTGGTGCGCCTCCACATCCCACGCGTCCTTGCCGGGCTCCTGGTGATCCTCGCCTTCCTGGCCTGTGTCGCCGGCTTTGCCATGACCCTCTCGGCGCCGGCGGCGGATTGGATCGCCAAGGCGCCGCAAAGCCTGTCGCGGATCGAGGATCGGCTTTACTTCCTCAAGGAGCAGATCGGCCGGGTGCAGGACACCCTGCATCAGGTCGAGAAGATTGCCGCCGGGACCGGCAGGGAAACCGCGGTGGTGGCCGTGGAGGGACCGGGTCTGTCGAGCTCTCTCTTCACCGGTACCCGCAGCATACTGACGGAGCTCGGCACCATCACGGTGCTGCTGTTCTTCTTCCTCGTCTCCGGCGACATGATGCTGCGCCGCTTCGTCGAGATCCTGCCGCGGCTTGCCGACAAGAAGCAGGCGGTGGAGATCACCCGCGAGATCGAGAGCCAGGTCTCCGCCTATCTCGGCACGATCGGACTGATCAACGCGGCAGTCGGCGTCGCGACCGGTCTGGCCGCCTATCTCTGCGGCCTGCCCGATCCGGTTCTCTGGGGGACCGTTGCCTTCGCGCTCAATTTCATTCCCATCCTGGGTCCGCTCACCGGCGTCACCTTGCTGTTCCTGGTCGGCTTGATGACCTTCGACGGCGTCGGCCATGCCCTGCTGCCCGCGGGGATCTATCTTCTCATCCACCTCATTGAAGGTGAGGCTCTCACCCCCATGCTGCTGGCGCGGCGCTTCGTCCTCAACCCCGTGCTGGTGATGGTGTCCCTCGTCTTCTGGTATTGGATGTGGGGGATCGCCGGCGCCCTTCTCGCCGTGCCGATGCTGGCGATCCTGAAGATCGTCTGCGACCGGGTGAGGCCGCTGATGGCCCTCGGCCATTTCCTCGGCGGCCTGCCGAGGGCGTAAGGCCTCCGGCAGGGTCGGTCCTTAGGCGGCGTCTCCCAGGCTGGGATAGTCCACATAGCCGCGCTCATCGCCGCCATAGAAGGTGGCCCGGTCCGGCGCGTTGAGCGGGGCATCGAAGCGCAGGCGCTCGGGCAGATCCGGGTTGGCGAGATAGGCCGTCGCGAAGGCAATCAGATCGGCGGTGCCGGCGGCAAGGGCTGCTTCGGCCTGGGCGCGATCGAAGCCGCCGGCCAGGATGACCTTCCCGCCGAAGGCGCGGCGCAGCGCAGCCCAATCGAAGCTTCCGTCATCACCGCCCCGGGCCAGATGCAGATAGGCCAGCCCGCGCTTGCCCAGCGCCTCCGCCACATGGGCGAAGGTCGCCTGGGGATTACTGTCCGAAAGATCATTGAAGGGATTCACCGGCGAGAGCCGGACGCCCACCCGGCCGGCCCCCAGCACCTCGACTGCCGCATCGACCACCTCGAGCAGCAGCCGCGAGCGGTTCTCCACCGACCCGCCATAGGCATCCTTCCGCCGGTTCGTCGAATCGCGCAGGAACTGGTCGAACAGATAGCCATTGGCGCCGTGCAGCTCGACCCCGTCGAAGCCCGCCGCCTGGGCATTGACCGCCGCGCGGCGGAAGTCCGCCACGATCCCGGGGAGCTCGGCCAGCTCCAGGGCCCGGGGCGTGACGAAGGGCTGGAGGCCCGTCGGTGTCATGGCGCTGCCGGCCGGCTGCAGGGCCGAGGGTCCGACCGGCAACGCGCCGTCGGGCTGCAGGGAGGGATGTGAGATCCGCCCGACATGCCAGGCCTGGAGGAAGATGTGCCCGCCCCGGGCATGGACCGCCTCGGTGACCAGCCGCCAGCCCTCGACCTGCTCACGCGAGTAGATCCCGGGCGTGCCGGGGTAACCCTTGCCCTGGGGCGAGACCTGGGAGCCCTCGGTGACGATCAGCCCAGCCGACGCGCGCTGGGCGTAGTAGCGGGCGTTCAGGGGATGGGGCGCATCCCTGGCATCGGCACGGTTGCGCGTCATCGGGGCCATGACGATGCGATTCTTCAAGGCAAGCGCGCCCACCTCAATCGGCTGGAAAAGAAGGCTGGCGGTGGAATCGGGCATGAGACCTTCCTGTAAGGGCAGAGTGCTATGGATCCAGGCCGCCCTTTTTACACCGGCCGGTCGCCCAGGATGGTCGCGCGATGCATGCGCCGGCGTCGGGGCCAGTAGTCCGCCACTGCATAGTGCTGGGTGATCCGATTGTCCCAGAACAGCACGTCGCCGCCACGCCAGCGGTGGCGATAGGTGAATTCCGGCTTGCGGCTATGAGCGAAGAGGAAATCGAGCAAGGCCCTGCTCTCATCGGCCGCCAGCCCCTCGATCCCCAGGGTGAACCCCTCGTTCACGAACAGCCCCTTCTCGCCCGTCTCGGGATGGGTCCGCACCACCGGATGGATCACCGGCGGATGGGTCTGGCGGGTACGATCCCATTTGGCGGCATATTCCGGGGTGGCGAATTCGTCGCGCCGGAAGCTCTTGGCGAAGTCATGGCGGGCGCTGAGCCCCGACAGCAGGGTCTTCACCGGGGCCGACAGGGCCTCATGGGCGGCGCCGAGATCGGCAAAGATGGTGTCGCCGCCGACATCGGGGATGATCACGCCATGGAGGATGGAGCCCAGCGGCGGCGTCCCGATGAAGGTGACGTCGGTATGCCAGTCGCTGTTCTCGTAGCGGCGCTCGGGGCCGAAATCGAGCACCATGATCTCGGGCTGCTCATTGACGTTCTCGATCAGCGGATGGGTATGGAGCTCGCCAAAACCGGCGGCGAAATCGCGTTGCTGGCGCGGCGTCAGGGACTGGCCGCGAAACAGCAGCAGCTTGTAGCGCAGCAGGCTGCCGCGGAGGGTGGCGAAAGTTTCCGGCGCCAGCGGCCGGGCGAGGTCGAGCCCGCCGATCTCGGCGACGAATCCGGGCGCCAGCGGCGTCACGGTGAAGCCCGTCTGTTCGAAATCATCGGGATCCTGAGCAAGGCTGAGTGCGGTCATGGGTGTCTCCTGTGGTGAGAGGTCTATGGACGGCGGATTGGGATTGGATGGGGACTGGGATTCACTCCTTGCCTTTCCAGGGCGTCAGCACGCGTTCGAGACTGCGTACCGCGAGGACGAAGGCGATGGCGAAAGCGGCAATGGTGAGGATCCCGACGAAGACCACGTCGGTGACCAGGAATTCCGAGGCCGAGAGGGTCATGAACCCGAGACCCCGGGTGGCCGCGACCAGCTCGGCCGCCACCAGCGTGGACCAGCCGGCACCGATGGCGATGCGCACGCCCGTCAGGATCTCCGGCAAGGCGAAGGCGCCGGGCAGGACGACATGGAAGAAGAGCTGCCGGCGCGAGGCCCCGAGCGACAGCGCCGCCTGCACCCGCCCGATGGAAACCGAGCGCACCCCCGCCTGGGCCGAGATGACCAGCGGCGCGAACATGGCCAGCGCGATGATGGAGATCTTCGCCGTTTCGCCGATGCCGAGCCAGATGATGACGAGCGGCAGATAGGCGAGCGGCGGGATCGGCCAATAGAACTCGATCGGCGGATCGAAGATGCCTTTGACCCAGCGGTTGAGACCCATGACCAGGCCCAGCGGCACGGCCGTGGCAAAAGCGACGAGGAAGGCGATCGACACCCGCATCAGGCTGCTCCCGGCATGCTGGAGCAGGGTCGCATCGGCGAAGCCATCCCGGGCCACGGTGACGAAAGCCTGTGCCACCTCCAACGGCGAGGGCAGGAAGAGCGGGGTTACCAGCCGGAGCCGGGCGACCAGAAACCACAGCGCCAGAAAGCCGGCACTCGCGACCAGGCTGATCAGGAGGCTTGACCCGGGTTTGGCAAAGGCCAGGACAGCGGGCTTGCGCCTGCTGCCGCCGGAGGCGGCACGGGCTTCAGCGGGCGAGAGCGGCGAGAGGGCGACCATGGTTCTCTTTTCCTGTCTGGTGGATCAGCTCGCGGATCTCTTCACGCAAGGCCACGAACCGAGGATCGGATTTGACGGCGCGGGCATCGCCGGTCTCGGCGAAGCGGCGCACGAAATCGAGCGGGTAGCGCCGGATGATTCGCCCCGGGCGCGGCGACATGACGACCACCTCCGTGCCCAGGAACAGCGCCTCCTCGATCGAGTGGGTGATGAAGAAGATGCGCTTGCGGGTGCGATCCCAGATCTCGACGATCTGCTCCTGCATGGTCTCGCGGGTCAGGGAATCGAGGGCGCCCAGCGGCTCGTCCATGAGCAGGACCTCGGGCTCGGGCGCGAGCGCCCGCGCCAGCCCCACCCGCTGGCGCATGCCGCCCGAGAGCTCATAGGGCATGGACCGGGCAAAGCCCTCGAGATCGACCAACGCCAGGAGCTCCCGTGCCCGCTTCTCCCGGCTCTGGCGGTCCACCCCCTGCAGTTTCAAGCCGAAGGCGACATTGTCGATGACATTGAGCCAGGGGTAGAGCGTGTCCTTCTGGAACACGACCCCGCGGTCGGGACCGGGGCCGTGGACGGGCTTCCCATCGAGGGTGACGCTGCCCTCGGTGAGGGTGAGGAATCCGGCCATGGCGTTGAGAAGGGTCGTCTTGCCGCATCCCGAGGCGCCCAGCGCCACGACGAAGGCGCCGGGCGGGATGGAGAGCGAGACATCGGCGAGGGCGTGGACGAGGCTGCCGTCCCGTCCTTCGAAGACGACGCTCGCCCGATCGACGATCAAAGCCATGGCCGGATCTCCCCCTACCTCGGCGTCAGTTCGAGGCGATCGCGGTTTGCAGGAAGCTGGGATCGACGAAGGCGGTGTAGCTCGGCAGCACCTGCGTGATCTTCTTCTGCTCCTTCAGGAAGTCGGCCGTCGACTTCAGCACCTTGGCGAGATTGTTGTCGGCCCCGCCGCCCAGCCATTGCGGCCCGACCTGGTCTGCCGCGGGGATGAAGGTGGAAGCCGGAAGACGGGCGGCGATATCCGCCGGCTTGGCGCCGGTGAATTGGGACAGGCGCTTCACATTGGCGGAGTCGACCGACCAATTGCCGGGATTGGTCTCGAAGTCTCGGTAATATTTGTCGACGATGCGCACGAACTGGGTGACGAAATCGGGATCGTCGTGGATCAGCTTGCCGGTCGCGACCAGCGCGCCGAAGGTGACGGCGCCGCGGGCCGCCGCCTGCTTGGCGGTGAGCAGCACCTTGCCGCTCTTGAGCAAAGCACCGAGAGCGGGATCCCAGACGAAGGCGGCGTCGATGTCGCCGCGCTCCCAGCCCGCCACGATCTGGGGCTGCGGGATCGCCAGCACCGTGGCATCGGTGGTCTTGATCCCCTCCTCCTTCAAGGTGCTGAGCAGCATGTAATGGTCGGTCGAGACCGGTGCTGCGGCGAGGCGCTTGCCTCGGAGATCGGCCAGGGTCTGGATGCCCGAGCCGTTGCGCGCGACCAGGGCTTCATCCTCGCCCGCGCCGCCGCTGATATAGATCGCCTTCACATCGACGCCGCGGCTGGTTGCGGCGGCGAAGGGGCTCGAGCCCACCTCGCCGATCTGGGCATCGCCCGCAACGATGGCCGCGAAGACCTCGGCGCCCGAGTTGAAGCGCTTGAATTCCACATGCCAGCCCGGGATCTTCTCGATCTCGCCCGAGGCGACGGCAAGGGTCCAGGGCGAGAAGCCCGTCTGATAGGCGATGGTGATCGTCTTGTCGGCGGCCTGGGCCGTGGCTGCGGCGGCGGCAAGGCCGAGGCCGGCAAGCAGGGCCAGGCTCCGGCGCGAGATGGGCTTGGAAAGTATGGACATGGCAAGTCTCCTCTATGGCCCGCACCCCTCTGGGATGCCGGCGATGGGTGGTTTCGGTTGGATGTCTTGGAGAGTTGGGCGAGACCCGACGCCCCGGATCAGCGCCGCATCGAGACTCTCGGGCAGCGGACCGGGGAGCCGTATCGCGGGTAGGCGGAAGTTGTGCAGCGGGTCATCATCATCTCCGTTCGGTTGCGACCGGAGCCACGAAGGACATTCGTGGCGCTTTAGCGTTTGTTGACGCGGCGCAAGCTGCTTCCGTCAAATTGCCGCGGGCCGGAGGGCTGGCCAGGCCGCCGTCGACCATGACGGCGCGGTCTCAATCTAGCGGGACCCCTCATAGCGACAATGCAGAAATTCTTTGCCGCAGGAATAGCTTGGCTTTGCGGGGGTCGGGCCGATCCTCGGGTCCCCCGGCGAGCCGTGGCGGGTTGCATTTCGCCCTGCGGTAGGATAGCGCATTCCAGCTGCCGGGGCCGGCGGGCTATGGTGCTTGGATCCTGGAAGGAGATTGCATTTTGACGGTGGAAGGATCGCTCCTCCACGCAGCGGATCGTGTCGCCGGTCGGCTGGGGCTCTTCGAGGCGCCGCTGGTCGCCAAGGAGTTGATCGCGCTTGCGCGCCGGCGCTCGGGGCTTTCCGACTTCGGGCCGGAGCCCTTCGAGGAAGCCCTTACCGTCCTGCTGGAAAGCTACGACCGGGAGGCGGCGCTCAGCCTCTTCGGCCGCTTCGCCGCGCGCTGGGACGTCTTGCGCTTCCTGACCAATCTCCTGGAGCTGCGCGAGGCCGAGATCAAGGACCCCGCTTTGCTCGATCAGCCGATCGAGCGCCCGATCTTCATCAGCGGCCTGCCCCGCAGCGGCACCACCTTCCTGCATAATCTGCTGGCCCAGGATCCCGACAATCTTGCCCCGCTCTGCTGGGAGACGATCTATCCCCAGCCCAAGGCCGGCTCGCGGCGCAACGGCCGCGACCGGCGGCCGGAGAAGGTCGACCGGCAGATCGCGGCCTTCGCCCGGCTGGCGCCGGAGCTGAGTCAGGTTCACCCGATCACCGCCTATTCGGCCCAGGAATGCACCGAGATCACGGCGCATGTCTTCCAGAGCCTTCGCCTCGACACGACGCATCGCGTGCCCAGCTACCGCCGCTGGCTCGATCGCACGGGCCATCGGACGGCCTATCGATTCCACAAGCGCTTCCTCCAGCATCTGCAGCGCCAGAAGGGCCCGGGCCGCTGGATCCTGAAATGCCCGGACCACCTCTTCGCCTTGGAGGCGATCGGCGAGGTCTATCCCGATGCGCGATTCGTCTTTCTCCATCGTGACCCGACCATGGTCCTGGCCTCGGTGGCGCGGCTGACGGAAGTGCTGCGCCGCCCGTTCACCCGCCACATCGATCGTCACGATCTGGGCCGTCAGGTGAACGAGCATTGGCAGACCGGCGCCCGCCTTCTGGTCGAGGCGGATTCCGCCGGCCTGTTGCAGCCGGAGAACGTGCGCCATCTGGAATATGCGGCTTTCGTCGCCGATCCCTTCAAGGCGGTAAGCGAGCTTTACGCCCATTTCGACCTGCCGCTGGGCAACGCCGCCGGCGCGCGCATCCGGGCCTTCATGGCCGAGCGGCCAAACGGCCGCTATAGCCATAATCCCACCCGGCTCGAGGATTATGGATTGTCGGCGCCCGCGCTGCGCGAATCCTACCGGCGCTATACGGACCACTTCGCCATTGCAGCCGAGACGGACGCGCCGGGCGTTGCGCGAAGCAAGCCAATCTCGCCGCGGTTCGTCGGAGTTGCCGCTAAGTAACTGAGATCACGGGATGTCTTTTGGAGAGGCATCGGGGATACGGGGCAATTTTCCAGTTGGCAAGGGGCGTCAGACGTCGCATCTCTTGGTGGTAGCGCAATAGCATATCGGCCCGGGCTGATCGGGCCGGGCCAGCCGGCCGAAAGGAAGTAGCATGGACGCCGCGATCATCGAAGGAGCCGACCGGCTCGCGCGCAGCTGGCGCGGCCAGGAGCCCGGGGATATCCGGATCGGCAGCGAGGCGCATAAGCGGCTCTATTGCCGCATGCTGCTGGACACCTTCAACCCCTACAAACCCGCGATCATCGACTGGCCCCAGCTGACGCCCGACGCCCGCGACCGGCTGGTCAGCCTGCCGATCTGGGATATCGCCGTGCAGACCGAAGGCAAAGCCAGTCTCCGCGTGCAGACCTACGCCGATCTCACGGGGGACCCGCTGCTCAAGGAGGCGATCGAGCTCAATGCCTTCGAGGAGGGCCGCCACAAGCGTGTCCTTTCCAATCTCGTCCAGGCCTATGGCATCGTTCTCGAGCCCGAGCCGGAATATCTGAAGCCCCGGGATCCGGAATGGGCCTTCATGGTGACGGGCTACAGCGAGTGCATCGACAGCTTCTTCGCCTTCGGCCTCTTCGCGCTCGCCAAGCGGTCCGGCTTCTTCCCGCCGGAGCTGGTCGACACCTTCGAGCCGGTCATCCAGGAAGAAGGTCGCCACATCATCTTCTTCGTGAATTGGGTGGCCTGGCACTGGCGCAACATGCCGTGGTGGCGACGGCCGTACTTTCTCGCCAAGGTCATCGGCGTCTGGGGATTCTTGATTTGGGAACGGATCCAGACGGCCCGCGACGTGGGCAAGGCCCAGGACAATAATTTCACCGTCACCGGCAGCCAGCAGATCGGCGTCGATGTGGATGTCGCCACGCTGATGGATGTCTGCCTGGCGGAGAACGATCGCCGCTTGTCCGGATATGATGCGCGTCTGCTGCAGCCCCGCATCGTCCCTCGGCTGGTTCGGCTCGCGCGCCGGACCTTTCTAAAACCCAAGCGCAGCCCCTAAGAGACCGGTCGGTCGCTCCATGAAGCTGGCGGGAATAGTGGCGCTGCTCCTGGGGCTTCTGGCGGGCACGCTGCTCATTGCCCATTATGGCGTGGCAGCCGTCGGTGAATTGCTTCTGACCATCGGTTGGACCGGCTTCCTCGTCATCATTCTCCTCCATCTGGCGATCCTCTTTCTCTGCGGCATTGCCTGGTTCGTACTGGTGCCGCCGGCAGAGCGCCGCGGGCCCTGGCCCTTCGTCTGGGGGCGGCTGGTGCGCGAGGCGGGCTCCGAGATCCTGCCTCTGTCGCAGCTGGGCGGCCTGGTCATGGGCGGCCGGGCGGCGAGCCTCGCCGGCCTCTCGGGCAAAGTGACGGCCGCCTCCTCCGTCGTCGATGCAACGATGGAGCTCCTCGGCCAGCTCGCCTTCGCGGCCTTGGGGCTTGCCATTCTGATCGTCCTGCATCCAGAAGCGCCCTTCATCACCGCCATGGCTCTGACCCTGGTCGGCGCTCTCCTTGTCGTGGTGCTTTTCATTGGCGTGCAGCGGCGCGGTTTCGTGCTCCTGGAGCGGATCGCCGAGCGCCTCAGCCGGCAATGGTCCGACACCGGCATCTGGGCACCGGGCGCGATCCAGGAGTCCATCCGCCGCACCTATGGGCGCCATGGCAGATTGCTGGCCGGATTCCTGCTGCATCTCCTGGCGTGGATCGCCGGCGCCTTCGAGGCCTGGGTGGCTCTTGGCTTCATGGGAAGCCCGCTACCCCTGGCCGCGGTGATCGCCATCGAAGGGCTGCTGGCCGCTGCCCGTGGCATCGCCTTCGCGGTGCCGGCCGCGCTCGGCATCCAGGAAGGCGCCTATGTGGTGCTCGGCGGGCTCTTCGGCCTGCCGCCGGATACGGCGCTGGCGCTGTCGCTGCTGAAGAGGGCCCGGGGCGTGGCCCTCGGCGTCCCGCCCCTGCTGCTCTGGCAGATCGCTGAAGGCCGGGCGCTCCTGCGCCGCCGCAAGGCCGCTGGCGGAGCTCGCAACCAGGGAGCCTAGACCGCCCGCAACTGCGCCGGCTGGTCGCGCGGGACCAGCAGCGCCGCCGCAGCGACCAACAACGCCAAGGCCGCCAGCACCAGGAACATGGTGGAGAGCCGTTCTCGGCGCGCCGGCATTTTCATAGCGCCAGCAGACCGTGGTAGACCGCCCGCGCCGCGGCTTCGCATTTATTGACCGCGCCCAGCTTTCGGCAGGCCTTGCGCAAGTGAAAATTGATCGTCGCCGTGGAGCGCTTCAGGATCTTCGCGGTTTCCCAGGTGGTCTTGCCCCGCGCCGTCCAATGCAGGCATTGCCTCTCATGCTCGGTCAGGCCGAAGGAATTGCCCGGCGCGTTCTTGGCGACCCGTTCCAGAAGGGCGGCATAGGCATTGAACCCCACCACCTGCAGCAAAAGCTCGCTGCCGCGGCCGACGTCGCCCGCCGGCTTCTGTCGCTCGGAGCCCACCGAGAAGAACGCCAGCTCGCCCCGGGGCCCGTGGATCGGCACGGTGAGACCATGCTCGGCCTTGTCGGCGGCGGCCGGATCTCCTGCTCCCGGCGAGGCGGCTTCCGCGGGTCCGCATGCTTCCCTCACCCAGGCGAAGGGCGCGCGGCGCATTTCCCCCTTGGCCAGCGCCGGATCGTTCAGATAGCGCCGCTCGCCGATGTAGCGCCGGTTCCAGCGTGTCGGGTAGTTGGACAGCAGCAGCGGCAGCGAATCGCTATCCCCACCCCGGTGGGGGTATCTCGCCAGCAGGAATAGAAAGCTGTCGAATTGCAGCCGCAGGACAATGCTCGCCAGCGTGCGGCTCAGCTCGTCCATCGAGCCGAAGCGCCGCACCTCTTCCACCAGGGCGCAGAGATGCTCGGGGTCTTTCATCTGCCGCGCCTCCGCGGCGCTGGCCGGCGACGCGCGATCCTCGCTCGAAGCACGCTCGCTTTGGTAGCCCTCGTCCCGATTCAACGCAGGGGCCTCGGGTTCCTCGGCACCCCCCGGCGACGGCTGGCGTTCCATGAAACTGTTCGGCAGCATGCGCAATCGCGCTTCCGCGTCCCCTGTTGCACGGGAGGCTTTTCTTAAGCGACCCCACCCCCTGGCGGGCCGCCTCGCCCTTGCCCCGTGTTTATCGCTATCCGATTATCGGTTCACTAGGCGAAATGTCGAATGAAAAATATTGTTGACGCTGCTTGCAGAAATATTTGTTGGCGAAAGCCGATTGGGCGCGGCGGCCTAGAGGTTCCAGCCGCGCCGCTGCCGGCGCGGCTGGCTGCCCATCAATTCCGGAGCATGCGCCGCGAAGAGCTTGATCAAGGCGTCGCCCGCGCGCCGGATACGAGGCACCTCGCGTCCCGTCGCGTGGGTGAGAAGATAGATGTCCTCCAGCAGCTCCCGCGGCGGTGCGGCGACTCGCACCAGCTCGGGGTCGGGATCCCCGAGATGGCAGGGCAGAAGGGTGATGCCGCTGCCGCGGCGGGCACCCTCATAGCGCAGATGCAGCTCATTGACCCGCAGCGGAAAGCGGCCTTGATGGCCGAACTCATCAAGCCAGCTCGACTGCGATCCCCGCCGCGGATTTTCTTGAAGCCGATGAAGAGCGATCGGAGCGCTGCCTCCGGCGTCGCAATGTCATGGGCGCGAAGAAAACCGAGGCTGGCGTAAGGCGTGTAGGCGATGCGGCCGATGCGCCGCGAGAACAGATTGCCGCGATTGGGGATGCGGCCCATGCGCAAGGCGATATCGGCTTCGTTGCGCGCCAGGCTCAAGCGCTGCCCCGTGCTCAGGATTTCCACATCGGTCTGGCCGGTAGCGGCATAGAACTCCTCGAAATGCCGCGTCAGGAACAGCGCGACGGACCCGATGCAGGTGATCCGCACGGGAGGTTCCTGGACAAAGGCCTGGCGGGTGATGGCGCGACCGAGATCGAAGGACTTGCGTTCCATCTCCTCGGCGACTCCGAGGATGGCGCGGCCCGCCGAGGTCAGCTGCAGATCGCCCCGCCCATGCGCGAAGAGCCGCAGATTGAGCCGCTCTTCCAGGCTTCGTATGCGGCGTCCGACAGTGGGCGGGCTCACGCTGAGCGCGCGCGCGGCCTCGGCGAGCGTTGGCGACCGCGCGGCCGCCAGGAAGAAGCGGATGTCGTCCCAATCCGGCGGTGCCGCCATGCTCTCTCGCTCCCTGGAAATTCCACCCCGATTTCCTGGTCACCAACCCCAGGGACAAATGCTTAACGGATGGTTATCAGAGAGACCTGCCGCAGCAATTCTCTCGCCGCCACCTTACTAACAACCCTGATAGTCCCCCCCGCCGTCCGATTGCGGGATGCTCCTGTTCCCAGGCAGGGGCCCCAGGATGACCGTAGGCCACGCGGAGATGAGCCTCGATAGATTTAAACGAATTCAGGCGACCCCTCTGCGGTCGATTTTCGCGGAGAAGGCGGGCCTCCGTCATCTCCGCTCTCTCTTCGCCGGCGGCAGTGGCCCGGCGGAGCCGGCGCATCGGCGCTCGGCCCTTCTCCACTGAACTCTCCCCCGAACCGGCCCGGGCCCAACCGGCTCCGGTTCGGAGATCCTTGCGGGCGTGCCGCCGTTACAGCGGCGGCACGCCCGATTTTTCGGCAATGGCCCGACAGGCAGCACCAACGGCTTGCCGCGACCGATCCCATCTTCGGCAAGCGCTCCCGCTACGCCCGCCGCCCGACAGGCCACCGCCCGACAGGCCACCGCCCGACAGGCCGCGGCAGACCAATTCGGACATGTAACGCCAGCGACGGAGGAATGGACATGGCGACGACATACAAGCAGGCCGTCACGACGCTGACACAGGCGATCGACAATCTCGATCGGGCCTATCGGTCAGCCTATGGCATGGACGACAAGAACAGGTTGTTCTCCATGCGCGAGCTCTTGCAGGAGGAGCTGGATACGGTTTTGGCGGCAGGGCTGTCGGATTCGCGATCCGGCTATCGGGCGCAGACGCCGCTATTCAAGGTCGCGTCGAACTATCTCGCCCAGTCGCGGGATGCGATCAATCACCATGTCAATCACATCAGGGTGGTGGGCCAGGTCGCCGATTCCCTGGCCAAGGTGGTCCGGCTTCTCGCCTGACGCTGACCTGCCGGGCGAGTAAGGAATCGCCCGGCAGCCGCCCGCCTCAGTAGATCAGCGTGAAGGTCAATTCATATTGGGTGCGCTTGGCATCGAGCGGATGCATCCTCACTTCGCCCTGAGCCGAGAGATAGATGCCGGTGCCGCCGGTCACCGCCATGGTGGAGTCCTGGTTGTCGTAGTAAGGACCCTCGACGGTGATCTGGCCCTGGTCGAGGGTGATCGAGCGGAAGCATTCCCAGGTCTCGCCCGCGATGGTGCGGATGCACCAGCCGTTGTCATGGCCGAGCAGAGTTTTGTTGTCCTTGTCATAGACCTGATTGGCGAAGGTGATGTTGTCGCCGACGCTGTCCCCCTTGGGACCCATATCGGTCAGGGTCTGCGCCGTGATGCGCTCGACCAGGACCAGCTGCTCCGCGGCCGAAGCCGGCGCCGCATGCCACGCCAGCACCGCGGCCAGGATTCCGGCGATGATCGGCAGGCGATGTTTCACAACCATCTCTCACTCCCTTTTTGATCCACGGCCCCGACAGGGGCTTCGTCATCCCGATGCCCATCACCTCAGCGGCCGAAGCGGCGGAATCCGCCGCCGCCACTATGGCCCCAGCCGCCACCGCCGCCGCCGCCGTAGAATCCGCGGCTCGAGTAGCTGTTGTAACGGCTGTCGCCGGTGCTGCGCGCCTGACTGAAGCGGTCGAGGTCGCTGGTGTTCGCGCTCGAATCCGCGCTATGCCAGCCGTCGCCCGTATTCTGCTGCCAGCCGCTGCCGTCGTTGCGATAGACGTTCCCGTCCGAACCGGCATAGACGTTGTTGCCGTTATGGGCGGCGCCGTAGGTGTTGGTCTGCCCGGTCTTGCTATTGGTCACCGTCGCGGTGGTTTCGCCGGCGCTGTTGCCGCCATAGACATTTCCGGTCGAGGTATGCTGCACATCCGCGCTCGAGCCGTTGGGGTTCGAGGCCGATGCGCTGCCGCCGCGCGCGAAATTTCCCGTCTCCGGATTATAGGCCGCGTTGCGGTCGACATCGCCGGAGGTGCCTGTCTCGCTGTTGTGGAACTGCCGGTTGTAGCCCGCGGCTTCGTTGCCGGTATAGGCGTTGGAGCCGTTGTAGCTGTGGATGGTGGAGTTGGTGCCGGTGCGCGAGTTGTAGGTGTCGTAGGTGCTCTTCTCGCCGGAGGTGCCGGTATAGGGGTTGTAGCCGTAGTCGTGATAGCCGTTGTAAGTCGTGTTGCCGTAGTGGCCGTACACGTTCTCATAGCCGGTGTTGTAGTAGTGGTCGCCGTTGTAGCCGTAGTAGGGCCCATAGGGGTAATAGCCGCCGTGATAGCCCCAGTAGTCCCCATAGCCGTAATAGACCGGTCCCCAGACCGGTGCGGGGGCGAGGAAGTAGTCCGTCGCGAAGCCCATCTCGTAGCCGAACATGGCGCCCTCGGCCACGTCGAAGGCCGGATAGACCGCATAGCCATAGGTCGGCGGCGGGGGATAATAGACATCGCCCACCCAGGCCGTGTAGTCGTAGCCCGTCCCATAGACGACGGTCCCGTCAGTCGTCACGACCGTCCCCATATAGCCCGGCGTATAGCCGATCTGAACGGATTCCGGGCTCACCCAATAGATGTCCACATAGGTCACATAGTGGAGGGGTGAGCTGGGCGGGATGGTGTAGATGACATCGGGAACGTAGGTCGCGATGGTCCAGGGGCCTGCCAGCGAATGGGCGGTGAACCAGACGCCGCTGCGCAGCGCATAGAAGCTCGACGGGTTGACCATGATGATGGCATCCGGCGAGTTCCAGACATATTGCAGCGGCGTACCCTCGACGGGCTTGAATTGAGGCGCCCCATCGATGGTGGGCTTGTACGCCGGCCCGCCCTTGCGCGGCACCAGCGCCGTCTGCGGCACCGAATTGGCGATCACCGCTTCCTTCGCTTGCGGCGTACCTGCCACCGCGGTCAGCACGGGTGCCGCATGGCTGTTGGACGGGATCTGCCGGAACTCCGCCGGCAGGTCGCTGCTTTTGACGAAGGTCCAGGGGCCGGAGAGCTTCGGTCCGTGGAACCAGCGTCCCGAGATCAGGACATAGTAGTCGTTGTTGTCCGTATCCATGATGACGTCGGTGCTGGAATTGGGGACCCAGAGCAGATCCGTGCCGGTGACCGGCTCGAACCAGGGCTCGCCCTTGAAGACGATCAGCTCCGTGGGGGTGGTCGAGACGAAGAGCTCGGGCGGCGAGCGCCGCAGAGAAGGCTTCGGTTGGCCCTTGCCGCCCCCTTCAAGCAGATCGACCAGCCCCTTCTTGGAGAGCTCTGCGGCGATCTGGTTGATGGCCGCCGGCGGCTCGGCCGCCACTTCCCAGGGGCCGCCGAGGGCATAGGCCAGCATCCATCCGTCATAGAGGTGGAGATAGATGTGGCCGCTCGCGTCATAGAGGATGAGGGCGCCGGTATTCACCACCCGCTGATAGGGGCCGCCTGGTATGGCGCGCAGCACCGGATCGCCGTGGACCGGGACCAGAACCGCGGGCTTGTAGCTGATCAGGATCTGAGGCGGCTCGTTCTTCACCTCGACCGTCTTGGCCGTCACCTTCTCCACCGACAGGAAGGCCTGCAGCCGGTCGAGGGAGATCTGCTGCGCCGTGCCGGGAAGGGCCTTGGCGACCGCAGCGGTGTAGGATTTGCCATGCACCGGCAAGGTCGGGAAATTCACATGGAGGACGCTGAAGTTGAACAGCGAGACCATGCGGGTCGATTTGTCGATCAGGGTATGGGCACTGGCGCGGATGACGCCGAAGATCTCGTCCTTCGAGCCGTCGGGCTTCAGGGCGACGGCCGCACGGAACTTGAGGAAGCCGCCGTCCCAGCTGTCGACCTGAGGCTCGTAGACCGTCATCGTCGCCCCGTCGATATGCAGCTCGCGCGGCCAAGGATCGGGATGCTGCGCGTTGCTGCCTGAACTCTGAGCTTGGGCGGCGATCCCCCAGCCCCCCAGCAGCAGGGTCAGCAGTACGGCCGCCGCATGCAGCGGACGCAGATAGCAGGCTCTCATGACGGTTCTCCCTCCCCGATCGACGCCGGCCGGGCCACGCGGCCTCGGCCTGGTTTCGTCGAGCGCATTTTATTGTTCCACCCCATGCCCATTCATACCACGCCGCCCAGCGGTCACGGCAAGGCTTGGCTTGATCGGCCTGGGATTGCAGCACAAAAAGGAGCCCGCCCTCCACGGGGGAGGGCGGGCTTGCTCGATCCTCTGGCCTGGACGGAAGCGCCGTCCCGGCTGGAGCTACAGGGTCGTGCGGGCCAGCGGAACCGGCTGGTCGTCGCGGTGACGACCACCCAGGGCACCTGCCGCGCCGGCGATGAAAGCGCCGATCAGCATCGAGAAAGCGGTGGCGAAAGCAGCGGCGGAGGCGGCCTTGCGAGCCTGATCCGCCTTCTGCTTCAGCTCCGCCTCGGTCTTCTTCACCTGGGCGATGGCGTCGTCCACGCGCTTGGCTGCCGTCGCCTGATCGACACCGGTATTGGCGGCGACAAGCTGCGTCAGATAGGCCTTGTCGGCGTCGGAGACCCCGGTCTCACCGAGGGCGGTCAGCAGGATGCGGCCGGTTTCGCCACGGAGATCCTGCGGCGTCTGAGGCGTGGTGGGATGGTCGGTCCGGAACAGGCTGTCGGTCAGATAGCCCATGCCGAGATCCGGCCCCAGGCCCGGGCCGGCAGGCCCCGCTTGGGCGGCCGCATATTCGCCCGCGCCTTGCGCAGCACCGGCGCCGATCTGCCCCGCCATCCGGGCCGTGCCGCCGATGGCCGCAGCCACCGCCGAGCTCAGCAGCAGAGCCGCCACGACCGTCGCCAGCGCCCAAGCGAGAATGCCATGAGCGGTGTCACGGAAGACGCCCTCGTCGGTATGGATCCCCACCCATTTCGACCGCAGACGGCCGGCGAGATAGCCGCCGAAAGCGGAGGAGAGCCACTGCACCACCACGAACCAGATGGCAGTCGTTACGGCGAAGGTCGTCGCGGAGGCGCCGACCCTCGACCACGGAGACAGCGAAGCGAAACCCAGCCCCGCGCCCAGCGCCATGAGGATCAGCGTCACGGCGGCCGCTGCGACGGCACCTCCAATGATCGCCGACCAGCTCAGCGCCGAGCTCGAGCCTTCCTCCGTCACGATCTCGACATCGGAAAGATCTACGGACCGTTCCAAGACCATCACATCTCTCCCGTCAATGCCAGAAGAGGGCGAGAAGGATGATGATCGGAATCGGAACACCGAGCAGCCAAAGCAAAATACCGCGACCCATAGGAACCTCCATTGTGATGTCCCCAAGCAACCCGTCCGATTCCGAATAGTTGCCTTTACGTATCAACGGTTGTTGACGGCGAGCCGTTTTTTCCCAAGTAGATCTGCTTTGGAACAAATGGCGAGCTGGCGTGCTTGAATGGGAATCAATGAACGCAAGCGTGTCGGCTATGGAAAAGCAAATGAACGAACCTCTCGAGACCGGGCGCCTCTACCGGGTGGCGTTGACGCCGCTCGCAGCCCTGCGCGCCCGGGTGCCCTGCAGGCTCACCCTGCGATATGTGGCGCGCAAACCGCGCCACGATGCCCTGCATGGGAAATTCGTGGGCTGGCAGGCGGTGTTTCGCACGGTCGAGGTCATGCCCGCGAAAGAGATGGAGTTCGGCCTCGCCGAGGAAGGCTTCACGGCCACGCCGCTTCCCGACGCCATTTCGCAGGCCTCGAACTGAGGCAAAGATCGCGTCGCGCCGCTTAACCCGTGGAGCCGCTGCCGTGGAGTGCCACCAGCTCGCTGACCGCCGGCGGCAATTGATGGCGATAGCGATAGCCGAGGCGCCAGAGATAGGTGCGTTGGCCCTCGGTCAGGCCCATGCCCATCGTGAGCTTGGCGGCGGACGACATATGGAGGATGAAGCGCCGGTCCGCAGCACCAGGATGAAAGCGGCAATCGGCGAGGGCATGGAGCAGCCGAGTCTCGTCGGCGGTGATCGACCCCCGCGGCAAGGCCTCCTGAGTCATGCCAATAGGCGGCGGTGCGGCGGCCGGGAAGCGATCGAAGTCTTGCCGCCTGGGGCGGCATGCCAATAATCCATGCGTCTCATGTGGTACTCGCCGGGCCCCCGCAATACCCCCGGCCTCTCGCAGCGACTTATAACGAAACGCAATTGCTCCCTACAACATAAATGATACGGGAGCTCCAATCTCTACAGTGGAGTTTGGAACCTGTATCGGGATGGACCGGTCCAGCCGACCTGCCGTCCCGATCATAACTTGCCGTATGGATGGGGGCGGACAAAGGGTATTGGCCATCGCGAGGACCGGCTACGTAGGCTTTCTGAGTTTCCTACCGGCCAGACCGACCGAGGCTTTGGTTGACCAGATATCGCCAATCCGACGAGCGACCCAGGCCAAATTCCGAGAGCGGGGACGCGACGATCGAGCTCTCCGGGACCGTGTCCCTGGAGCGCCGTGGGCATTTCGCCCTCCTCCTCTGCGACAATCCGCCGCTGAATTTGATCGGCCGATCCGTCCGCGCCGGGCTTCACGCCGGGATTCGGCAGGTCGAGGCGGATCCGGGGATCGAGGCGGCCATCATCTTGTGCCGGGGACGCAGCTTCTTCGCCGGTGCCGATATCACCGAATTCGGCCAGGACGATACGGGGCCCGGCTGGAGCGAGGTCGACCGGGCCATCGACCTTTGCGCCAAGCCCATCCTGGCGGCGATCCATGGCAACTGCCTGGGCGGCGGCTTCGAGATCGCACTTGCCTGCCAGTACCGCATTGCCGAGGGAACCGCGGTGTTCGGCTTTCCCGAGGTGAAGCTCGGCCTCATCCCCGGCGCCGGCGGAACCCAGCGCTTTACCCGGCTCGCGGGTTTTGCCGCCGCTCTGGACATCATACCGAGCGGGCGCTCCATCGCCGCCGAGGAGGCGCTTACGGCTGGGCGCCATCGATCGCATCGCCGAGGGCGGATTGGAGGCCGATGCCCTTGCCTTCGCCCAGGCCCTGATCTCCTCCAGCAGGAAGGGGATCCTTGCCCGTGCCCGGAACCGGTCGGACAAGATCGCCCAGGCAGAACCCGAGCTCTTCGACCGGGCGCGGGAGAACGCGCGCCGGCGCTATCGCGGCATCGAGGCGCCGCTTCGCGCCATCGAGGCCATCGAGAATGCCGGGCATATGAGCTTCGAGGCGGCGATGGCGGCCGAGGCCACGATCTTCCGCGGCTGCGAAGCCACCGCCCAGCACCGCGCCTTGACCTATCTCTTCTTTGCCGAGCGCGCGGCCCGGCGCGTTCCGGATGTGCCGCCGGATCTGCCGCCGCGCAAAATCGGCACTGTTGCCGTCGTCGGCGGCGGCACCATGGGTCGCGGCATCTGTCTTGCCCTCGCCGAGAGGGGCGTGCCGGTCACCTTGGTCGAGATATCGGAGCCGGCACGAGACAGCGCGATGGAGCTGATCCGCCGGGAGATCGCCGGCAATATCGCCAAGGGAAGGCTGAGCGCGGCCGAGGCCAAGCAGCGTCTGTCGCGGATCACGGGCGCCGCCGCCCTCGCAGCCGCCGCCGGCGCCGATCTGGTGATCGAGGCGATATTCGAGGATCTCGAGGCTAAGAAGAGTCTCTTCGCCGATCTCGACCGGATCATGGCGAAGGGCGTCATCTTGGCCTCCAACACCTCGAATCTCGACATCGACCGGATCGCCGCCGCGACCGCGCGTCCGCAGGATGTCATCGGCCTGCATTTCTTCAGCCCCGCCAATATCATGAAGCTGCTCGAGATCGTCCGCGGCGCGAGGACCTCGCCCGAGGTCGTGGCGACCGCGCTTGCTTTGGCCAGGCGGCTGGACAAGCAGCCGGTCGTGGCGCGGGTCTGCGACGGCTTCATCGCCAACCGCGCCTTCGATTCCTACTGGCGCCAGACGCGCTTCCTGGTGGAGGAAGGCGCCTCGCCCTATGAGATCGACGAGGCGCTGCTTGCCTTCGGCATGCCGTTGGGACCCTTTGCGGTCAACGATCTCGTGGGACTCGATGTCGCCGCGCAGATCCGGCGCAATCGGAGGGATCGCCTGCCCGCCGATGCGAGGCTGGACACGATCGAGGACGAATTGGCCGCGGCGGGACGCTGGGGCCGCAAGAACGGCCGGGGCTGGTACCTCTATGAGAAGGATGCCCGCACCGGCACGCCCGATCCGGAGGTCCTCGCGGCCATCGATGCCTATCGCCGGCGAAACGGCTTCACCCCGCGGCGCATCTCGCCCGAGGAGATCGTCGAGCGCTGCATCTATGCCTTGGTGAATGAAGGCGCCAGGGAGATCGAGGAAGGCATCGCCCTTCGCGCTTCCGATATCGACGTCGCCGCCGTCAACGGATTCGGCTTTCCCCGCTACCGGGGCGGCCCGATGCGCTATGCCGAGGATATCGGCCTGAAATCGGTGGCCGCGAAAATCGAGGCCTTTCACGCCAGGCTGGGTTATTGGTGGAAACCCTCGCAGCTGCTGCTCGATCTTGCCAAATCGGGGCGCGGCTTCTCCAATCCCTAGAGGCCAGCCCGGCTCATGACCGACATCGCCATCGTCTCGACCGCCCGCACCCCCATCGCCAAGGCTTATCGCGGGGCCTTCAATGCAACCCCCGGCGCCACGCTGGCCGCCCATGCCGTCCGCCACGCGGTCGAGCGTGCCGCCCTCGACAAGGCGGAGATCGACGATGTGATCCTGGGCTGCGCCATGCCACGGGGCACGACGGGATACAACATCGCCCGTCAGGCCGCGCTCCGGGCAGGACTGCCGGTCACCGTCAGCGGCGTGACCATCGACCGGCAATGCGCCTCGGGACTGCAGGCGATCGCGCTCGGGGCCTATCGGGTTGGCCATGAAGGGGCCGGCGCGGTGGTGGCCGGGGGCATCGAATCCGTCAGCCTCGTGCAAACCCCCGAGAGCGGCGAGACCAAGAAGGATCCGTGGCTGACCGAGCATTGCCCCGGCATCTGGATGAGCATGCTCGACACGGCGGAAGTCGTCGCTCGGCGCTACGGCATCGATCGCGACCGCCAGGACGCTTTCGCCGCCGAAAGCCAGCAACGGGCCGCGGCGGCGCAGGCGCAGGGCGCCTTCGGCGGCGAGATCGTGGCGATGAGCGTGGAAAAGGAGTTCGTCGACCGGCAGAGCGGCGCCAAATCGCTGGAGAGCGTGACCATCGGCCAGGACGAAGGCGTGCGCGGCGACACGACGAGGGAGAAGCTGGCGGCGCTGAAACCGGTTCAGGGCGAGGGAAGCGTCGTTACCGCCGGCAACGCCTGCCAGCTCTCCGACGGGGCCTCGGCTTGCGTCATCATGACGGCCGAGGATGCGCAGAGGCGTGGCCTGAAGCCTCTCGGACTCTTTCGCGGCTTCGCCGTCGCCGGTTGCGAGCCCGACGAAATGGGGATCGGACCGGTTTTCGCCGTGCCGAAGCTGCTGCGCCGGCATGGGCTGAAGGTCGAAGACATCGATCTCTGGGAGCTGAACGAAGCCTTTGCCGTCCAGCTGCTCTATTGCCGCGACAGGCTGGGCATCCCCGGTGAGCGGCTCAATGTCAATGGCGGGGCCATCGCCTTGGGCCACCCCTATGGCATGACCGGCGCCCGGCTTGCCGGCCATCTCCTGATCGAAGGGCGGCGGCGCAAGGCCAGATGGGCGGTCGTCACCATGTGCATCGGCGGCGGCATGGGTGCCGCGGGGCTGTTCGAGATCCTGCCCTAGCCTCCTCCCAGGGGGTCATTCACCCTTCCAGCGCGGCTCCCGCTTCTCGACGAAGGCCCGCGAGCCTTCGAAGAAATCCTCCGAGCGCGACATCTCCTCGAAGATCGGCAGGCCGCTGTGCCCGGGACGGGCGCGTTCCAGCGCTTCGCGCGACGACATGTTCTCGTTCTGGCGCAGCACCGCCTTCATCGCCTGCAAGGCGAGCGGCGCGGATTTGGCCACCAGCTCCGCCAGCGCCAGCGCTTCTGCCATGAGCCGCTCGCCCGGAACGATGTCATGGACGATGCCCCAACCCTTCGCCTCGTCGGCCGGCATCGCTCGCCCGGTCAGCAGCATCGCCGTCGCGACTTTCGGGGGGATCATCTTGGGCAGCCGCTGCATGCCGCCCGCATCGGGCAGGAAGCCCCGCGCCAGCTCGGGCAATTGGAAATAGGTCCCGGGACCGGCGAGGATGAGATCGCAGGCCAGCGTCATTTCGAAACCGCCGCCGACGGCTGCGCCCTGGACGGCGGCGATCACCGGCTTGTTGAGCTCCCAATTCTCGACGATGCCGGCAAAACCCCCGGGCCCATGGCCCTTCTCCGGATCGAAATAATCGTCGGGACGATAGTCTCCCTCGGCGACATCCCTGAGGTCCCAGCCGGCGGAAAAGACGCGGGGATTGGCGCTGGCGAGAATCCCCACCATCAGGCCGCGATCGTTCTGCAGGCGGTCGAAGGCACGATAGAGCGCCCGGCTCATGGCGTGATTGATGGCATTCACCTTGGGGCGATTCATCGTGATGATGAGGATCTTGCCCCGCTGCTCCGTCTCGATCCCCTCGCCGCTCATGCCGCCTCCCGCCGTTCGGTTCCGCGCGCTCGGATTGCCGTCCTGACGCTACCAAGCCCAGCCGGCGCCTCGCCATAACTTTCCGTGACAGGTGCCGGTCCCACAGTTTATTGGCCGGCGGTTGCATGCCTGAGCTAGATTTGCCCATGCGCTTCAGCGATTTCCCCTCTCTGCACGCCGCCCGCGCGCCCGACGCGCCGGCCGTCGTTTTCGAGGAGATGCGCTGGAATTACGGCGAGCTCGATCGCCGGGTCGAGGAATGCGCCAAGGCCCTTCTCGCCTGCGGCATCGCCAGAGGCGACCGGGTCGCCATGCTGGCCACGCCGCGGCCGGAGTATGCGGTGGTGTTCCTGGCGACGGCGCGCATCGGCGCCATCTGGGTCGGCCTCAATCCCGTCCAGCAGTTGGACGAGTACCGCTACATCCTGTCCGACACGCAGCCGGCGATCATCTTCGCCTTCGAACGGCTGCGCGAGCGGGACAACCACCAGATCCTGCTGACGCTGAAATCGGAATATCCCTGCGCCCGGCACTTCGTTTTGTTCGACGGACCCATGGCGGGCTTCCTTTCCTATGAGGCTTTCATCGCGCTTGGCCGCGGCGTTTCGGATCGTGAGCTTGCCGCGGGGGTGGCGAGCGTTCTGCCCGGCGATGCCGCCCTCATCGTCTATACCTCGGGCTCGACGGGCAAGCCGAAGGGCGCGGTGCTCACCCAGCTGAACATCGCTCATTGGACGAAACTCTATCGCGAGCTATGGCCGCGGACGCCGCTCAGGGTCATCTGCAATCTGCCGGTGACCCATATCGGCTGCTGCGTCGAGACCCTCGCCTTCGCCTTGGCGGCGGGCGGGACGATCGTGTTTCAGGAGCATTTCGACGCCGCCGGGTTCCTGGCCCTGATCGAGCGGGAGCGGATTACCTGGACGCCGCTGGTGCCGACCATGTTCCAGCGAATCCTGTCCCTGCCCGATTGGGAGAGTTTCGATACCTCCAGCCTGGAGGGGGTGCTCTTCGGCGGTGCGGCGCTCCCCATCGATATGATCGAGAAGCTGAAGCGCCTGGCGCGAACGGCCGTCGGCTGCTGGGGCATGACGGAAACGACAGGAGGGCTTACCTTCACCGCCGAGAGCGACAGCCCCGAGATCCTCAGCCAATCCGTGGGAAAGCCGGAGCCGACCCATGAGGTCGCCCTGATGAACGCCGCCGGCGATCTTCTGCCGGTGGGAAGCACGGGCGAGGTGGTCGTCCGCGGCCCTTGCGTCTTTGCCGGCTATTTCAACATGCCCGAGGCGACGCGCGAGATTATCGATGAGCGGGGCTGGCTGCATTCCGGCGACCTCGGCCGGTTCGATGCCGCGGGCAATCTCCATATCGTCGGCCGCATCAAGGACATGTTCAAATCCGGCGGCTACAATGTCTACCCCCGGGAGGTCGAGATCGCCATCGAGGCCCATGCCGCCGTGTCCATGGCGGTGGTCGTCGCCGTCCCCGATTCCACCTATCAGGAGGTGGGCTACGCCTTCATCCTGCCCGAGCCGGGACGGGATCTGACCGAGGCGGAGATCCACAGCCATTGCCGGGGAAAGCTCGCCAATTACAAGGTCCCCAAGCGGTTCTTCATCCGCGCCACCCTGCCCATGCTGGCCGTCGGAAAAGTGGATAAAGCCGCCCTTCGGACCGAGGCCACTGCGCTTGCCGGGCCCAGCGTATAACTTTCTCTTCGCGAGGCGACCGGCAAAAGGAATTTCCTTCGCCGCAGCCCCGCTGATAGCGTCTATCTCTGGCAGAGAATCTGCCGTCGCGGCGGTCCCAAATGGGAGACGTGGGACCGGATGAGACAACGACCGCCGACGACCGCGGGCGGTGACTACAGGCTCGCAAACGCCCGCTAAGGGCGGCCAATGCTAAATGGCTGACACCGTCAGCCCAGGGAGGGTTCAAATGAGCAGTTCAAATCCGCTAGACCGCCTGGTGCAGGAGCTGTCGCGGCGCAAGATCGGGCGCCGCGAGTTCATGAATCGCGCGCTGGCCCTTGGGGTATCCACGGCCGCAGCCAGCAGCCTCATGGGCCGCGCGGTCAAGGCCGACACGCCGCAGAAGGGCGGGCATCTGATCCTCGGCATCGACAATGCCAGCACCAGCGACAGCATCGATCCGGTCAACTACACCTCGACCTATATCCAATGCCTGGGACCGCAGTTCTACAACAGCCTCGTGGAGCTCGACGTCCACAACACCGCGCAACCTTCCCTGGCGACCAGCTGGGAAGCGAAGCCCGGTGCGGCGGTCTGGGTCGTCAAGCTGCGCAAGGGCGTCACCTTTCACAATGGAAAGGAGATGGAGGCCGCGGACGTCATCTATTCCATCAATCACCATCGCGGCAAGGATTCCAAATCGGGTGCGAAGGCCTCGCTGGAGCAGATCGCCGAACTCACCGCGACGGATAAATACGAACTCACCTTCACCCTCAGCGCCGGCAACGCCGACCTTCCCTATATCCTCGCCGACTACCATCTGGGGATCATGCCGGACGGAGCGCCCTACGACAAAGGCATCGGCACCGGCGCCTTCATTCTCGAGACCTTCGAGCCCGGCCAGCGGGCGCTGACCAAGCGGAATCCCAATTATTGGAATCCCGATCGCGGCTTCGTCGATTCGGTGGAGACGCTGGCGATCAACGACCCGACGGCGCGGATGTCGGCCCTGCAGAGCGGCGCCGTCCATCTGGTCAACCGGGTGAGCCCGAAGGTTTTCGACCTGCTGAAATCCAGCCCGAAGCTCGCCACCTATGAGATCTCGGGCGCGGCCCACTACACCTTCCCGATGCGCTGCGACACCGCGCCCTTCGACAATAAGGATGTCCGCCTCGCTCTCAAATATGCCGTCGATCGCGAGGAGATCATCAAGCGGGTGCTCGGCGGCCATGGCAAGGTGGCGAACGATCAGCCGATCGCCAGCTTCGATCCCTTCTACGCCGCCGATCTTCCCCAGCACGGCTACGATCCCGACAAGGCGCGCTTTCATATGAAGCAGGCCGGCTTCGACGGCACCATTCCGCTCTCGGTCGCCGATGTCGCCTTCGTCGGCTGCACCGACGCCGGTGTGCTGATGCAGGCCTCCGCCGCCAAGGCCGGAATCAAGATCGACGTCACCCGCGAGCCGAACGACGGCTATTGGGACAATGTCTGGATGAAGAAGCCGTGGTGCGCCTCTTTCTTCGGCGGGCGGCCCACGGCCGATCTGATGCTGTCCCTGGTCTATAAATCCGATGCGCCCTGGAACGAGGCCTTCTGGAAGCGCCCCGATTTCGACAAGATCCTGCTGGCCGCCCGTTCCGAGCTCGATACGGACAAGCGCAAGCAGATGTATCACGACCTCGAGCTCATGGTCTCCGACGACGGGGGCGAGCTGATTCCCATGTTCAACAACACGCTGGAAGCCGGATCGACGAAGGTGAAGGGCTTCGTGCAATTGCCGACGCTGGAGATGAGCGGCCTGCGCGCGGCGGAGAAAGTCTGGCTGGAGAGCTGAGCCCGGAGATCGGCCAGCGCCGACCCGCGCCGTCTGAGAAGTCACGCCAAGATCGAGCAGGCGCGCTCGGTCTTGGCGTCCCCTGCCCGCTGCGTGCCTTGACCCGCTGAGCCTTTGTCGGCGAGGCTCGCGGGATGGTTTCCGACTATGACGCCGTCATCGTGGGCGCCGGGCATAACGGCCTGGTCTGCGGCGCCTATCTCGCCAAACAAGGGCTGAAGATCTGCGTCGTCGAGCGCCGTGGCGTCATCGGCGGCGCCTGCGCCACCGAGGAGATCTGGCCAGGCTTCCGCGCCTCGATCGCCGCCTACAATCTCACCTTGCTGCAGCCCAAGATCATGCTGGATCTGGAATTGCTCGACCACGGTCTGGAGGTCATCAAGACCCCGCCGCTGTTCGAGCCCTTTCCCGATGGCAGGCATATCCTGCTCTGGGACGATCCGCAGAAAACCGCGGCGGAGCTCGCCAAGTTCAGCCAGGCAGACGCGGCGCAATATCCCCTATATCTGGCGCATCTCAGAAGCCTCGCGCCCTTCATCCGGCAGCTGATGTGGGAAACGCCGCCGGACATCCGGTCGGCCTCGCTCAGCGAGCGCTGGGCCACGCTGATGCTGCTCTGGCGCAGCCGCGGACTCATCCGGCATATCTACGACCTTCAGGAACTCCTCACCATGAGCGCCTATGATTTCCTGCGGCGCTGGTTTTCTAACCCGGATGTCATCGCGGTGCTGGGCTTCTATGTCAGCATGTCCGGCAGCCTCCTCAGCCTGACCTCGCCGGGATCGGCCTTCTTCCTGATCCGGGTGATGATCCGGGAGAGCAATACGAAAGCGGGGGGTTGGGGCGTGCCGCGCGGCGGCATGGGGGCCGTCGCCAACTCCCTCGCCCGATCCGGCGGCCGCTGGGGCATGGAGATCCGGACCGGCGATCCCGTCAGCGAGATCATCGTCACCGGCGGAAAGGCGGAGGGGGTAGCGCTTGCCTCGGGCAGGCGCATCGCGTCGCGGATCGTCATATCGAATGCCGATCTCCGCACCACCTTCCAGCGCCTCGTCGATCCGGCACTCCTGCCGGCGGCGTTCTCCCGGGCGGTCGAGCTTTTCCGCGGCAGCGGTGCCCTGTTCAAGATCAATTTGGCCTTGGATGCCCACCCGCGCTTCACGGCCTTCGAGACCGCCCGGCTGGATTTCGACTATCCGGCCTTGGTGCGCATTGGACCCAGCATCGGCTATTTCGAGCAGGCCTTCGAGGATGCCAGGCAGGGGTCATTCTCCCGCCAGCCCTTCATGGTCAGCCAGCTGACGACCGCCATCGACCCGGCCATGGCGCCCCCGGGAAAGCATGTCTTGAGCCTGCTGGCGGGCTATGCCCCCTACCGGCTGAAGGGGAGGTCCTGGGCCGATGCCAAGTCCGAGCTGCTGGCAGCCACCCTTTCGACCCTGGAGGCCTATGCCCCGGGGATCACCGCCTCGATCCTTCACGCCCAGGTGCTGACGCCGGAGGATCTGGAGAGCGTTCTCGGCCTGCCCTTCGGCCATGTTCATCACGGCGATATGGCGCTGGATCAGATGTTCTTCCGCCGGCCGGTTGCCGGCTATGCGCGCTACCGCTCGCCCATCGCCGGGCTCTACATGTGCGGCGCGTCCAATCATCCCGGCGGCGGGGTCACCGGCGTCCCCGGCCACAACGCGGCGAGGGAGGTTCTGGCGGATCGCAAGCGGGGCCTTTGGAAATAGCCCGGGTCTTGTAGCGCAACAGGCCCTCCATACCTTCCCTTCACTGGAACAATCAGATGCACGCCACGTTTCCCCACCAGAACGGAGGACCCCATGTCTCTTGAATCTGAGCTATTGGCAATTGACCAAAAGTTTTGGACTGGCGGACCGGAAGCCTATGCCCGGCATTGTGACGAATCCTGCCTTGTTGTTTTCGTCGGGATGGCCACGGTGATGCGGCGTGAAGACATCGCCAAGACCGCAGAGAAGGGCCGCTGGACCGAGGTGAAGCTCACGCCGAAAGGCTTTGTACAGCTCTCCGACACCTCAGCCGTCATCGCCTACGACTGCACCGCTCGGCGCAAAGACGGCAAGCCGCACCACGCGCTGGTCAGCAGCGGTTATGTCCAGCGGGCGGACGGCTGGAAATTGGCGACGCACCAACAGACAGAAGTTCCGGCCAAGTCTTAACCACCGGGGTCCAGAAAGCCTGGACCGGGACCGGCCGACGCCCTGGCTCCTGCTTCTGCAGGGAATCTGACAGGTCAATCCCCTCTCCCCCTTCCGGATGAATGCCGTCGCGCCGGGGTTCGGCATCGCCGCCGGGGGAATAATTCAGATCATCATTTCAGACTATACGCAAAACACGTAACTGTCAATTGCCGGCGAATGATTCGACTGGATCGAGCCTGGCTAGCCCTTCGACCGGCCCTTGTTGGCGGTCTCGCTGACGCCGCCTTTGAAGGACTCCGTCTGGCTGAGGGCGCAGTCGGCGAGATAGGCCATGGTATGGCCGACCCGCGCGCTCGTCCCATAGCCGTTCACCAGGATGCTCTTCAGCATGGCGATGGAGAAGGGCTTCACCTTCCCCGCATAGTCCCTCGCCATCGCCGTGGCGGCGGCGACGGCGCCGCCGGGCTCGACGATCTCGTTGACCAAGCCCCACTCCAGCGCCTTCCGCGCATCGAGGCGATTGCCGAACACCAGCATCTCCCGGGCCCGGCCGAACCCCACCATGCGCGGCAGCCTCACCGTGGCCCCGCCGGTAGCCAACACGTGGAACATGATCTCGGGAAAGCCGAACTGCGCCTCGGCGCTCACCAGGCGATAGTCGCAGGCGAGCGCGAGCTCCAGCCCCCCGCCCAGGCAGAATCCCTCGATGGCGGCGATGGTGGCAACGGGGCATTCGTCGATGGTTTCCGAGCATTTCTGCAGCAGATAGGTGTGGTGCTGGGTCTCGCGCTCGGAATACTCCGCCACGGCCTTCAGGTCGGAGCCGGCGGAAAAGGCCTTGGTGCCCTTGCCGCTGATGACGACCACCGTCACTTCCTGGCGCCGGAAGCCCTCGAAGGCGGCGATGAGGGCCTCGAGCGCCTCATTGTCCAAAGCGTTTCGCCGATGCTCCCGGTCAATGACCACGGAGGCGACGGAATCGCTGAGATCGACGAGGATCGGCATGGGGTATTCCTTCCGGAGCTATATCTCAGGGCTATATCCCAGGGGGCTATATCCCAGGGGGCTATATCATCGTGAGCCCGCCGCTCACGCTCAAGGTCTGGCCGGTGATGTAATCGGCGTCGGGGGACAGCAGAAAGCTGACGGCCGCGGCCTGCTCCGCCGGCTTGGCCGCCCGGCGGAAGGGTACCGCGCGCAGGATGCCCTGGACCATCTCGGGATTCTTCTGCTGCTCCTCGATGAACAGCGGGGTCTCCGTCGGGCCGGGCGATACGCAATTGATGCTGATGTTATGGCGGGCATTCTCGCGCGCCAGGCTCTTGGCGAAGGCGATCACCGCCCCTTTGGCCCCGGCATAGACGGCCTGGCCAGCCGTGCCCGTGCGCCCGGCGTCGGAGGCGATGAACACCATCTTGCCGCGCTTTCGCCCGATCATCTGCAGCAGGATGGGCTGAGCGATATAGAGCAAGGCCTCGTAGTTGATCGCGACCACCTTGCGCCAGTAGTCCGAGCCCTCCTGATCGAATCGGGTCCCTTGCGTCCATCCCAGAACATTCACCAAGGCGTCGATCGGGCCCAGCTCCTGCTCGATGCGCCCGACCGTCTCGCGCGCCTCGGCTTCCCTTGTCTGATCGAGAGCATAGGCGGTCACCATAGCGCCGCATCTTTGCGTCAGCGCCTGCAAGCCTTTTTCACTCAGATCCAAGCCAGCGATCCGGTAGCCGTCGGCGGCGAGGCGCTCGCAGATGGCGGTGCCAATTCCCCCGGCCGCCCCGGTGACGACTGCCAGCCTCTGATCCGCCATGACCCCTCTCCCGCCCATCGCCGGCACGCACTATGCCCCTTCCCCGGCGAGGACAGTAGGGGATCGCCCGCCCGGATCGCCAATAGCCTTTCCCTGGGGGCGTCGGCACTTCCGGTTATGGGCGGGGCCGGATCATAACGAAATCCCCCGGCCGGCCTGCCCAAAGTCTATTAGCCCGCGGGCCTGCCTCTCGCTAGGGTAAGTCTCTGCCTGCCTCTCAACCCTGGAGCCCGGATTTATGTCGGATCGTTTTGCTGGATATAAGCGCCTCGTCTGCGATCGGCCGCATCCGAAGGTGCTGCGGGTGACGCTCACCAATGGAAAGATGAATGCGGCGGATGCTCTCATGCAGGAGGAGCTGCTCAACATCTGGCGCGACATCGACCGGGATACGAGCGTCCATTCGGTCATCGTCACCGGCGCGGGCAAGGTGTTCTCGGCCGGCGGCGATTTCGACATGGTGCAGGACTGCATCGACAATTTCGACGTCAAGGCCCGCGGCTTCAAGGAAGCCCGCGAGTTGGTGATGAGCATCATCGACTGCAGCAAGCCGATCGTGAGCGCCATGCGCGGCGTCGCCGTCGGCCAGGGGCTGGTCGTGGGCATGATGTCCGACATATCGCTGGCCACCAAGGATTGCCGGCTGATCGACGGCCATACCCGCCTGGGCGTGGCCGCGGGCGATCATTCGGTGATGCTCTGGCCGCTGCTCTGCGGCATGGCCAAGGCCAAATATTATCTTCTGACCTGCGACACGATCCTGGGGGCCGAGGCCGAACGCATCGGGCTGATCAGCTTCGCGCTGGAGGACAGCGAGCTCGACTCCCGCGCTCTCGAGATCGCGACCCGCCTCGCCGAGGGCGCGCAGAGCGCCATCCGTTGGACGAAATTCGCCCTGAACTCCTGGCTGCGCCAGGCCGGGCCGGCCTTCGACCTGTCGCTGGCCCTGGAGATGCTGGGCTTCGGGGGTCCTGACGTGCAGGAAGGGCTCAATTCATTCCGCGAGAAGCGAAAGCCTGCCTTTCCCAAGGATTTGCAGCTCTAGGCCGACGTCATGCTCAATGTCCGACATCTCGCGGTCTTCCGGGCGGTGATGCAGGTGGGAACGGTGTCGGGCGCGGCGCGGATGCTCAACGTCTCGCAGCCCGCCATCACGAAATCCCTGCAACTGCTGGAGGGTCATCTCAGCCTGACGTTGTTCGAGCGCATCAAGGGGCGCCTCCAGCCGACGCCGGACAGCGAAGTCCTGATGCCGGAGATCGAGCGGCTCTTCAGCAGCCTCGACGCCGTGGAGCAGGCAGCCGACGAGGTGCGCCACGGCCAGAAGGGTCATCTCACCTTGGCCACCGTGGGCAATCTCGCGACCTCCCTTGTCGCCACCGCCATCGCCGCCTTTCTGGAGAAGCATCCCCGGATCCGGGTGGAGATCCATGCCCTCTCGACCCGCCGGGTCGTCCATGAGGTCTCCAACAACCAGGTCGACCTCGGCCTTCTGGATGTGCCGCTGGCCGGCGGCTATTCCGAGAGCATCGAGCTCTGCCGGTCCGAAACAGCCTGCGTCGTGCCCAAGCGCCATCCTCTGGCCCGGAAATCGGAGGTCACGCCGCTCGATCTGGCGGATCAGCGGATCATCTCCTTCGCCGACGATACGATGACGGGCTGGATGCTGCGCGAGGCCTTCCGCGCCAAGGGCGTCCCATACCCCATCCGCATCGTCACCAATCAGACGATGACAGCCTGTGTCCTCGCCCGCAAAGGCGTCGGCGTCGCCTTGGTCGACACATTCCCTTTGCTGCCCAATGTGCCCGCCGACCTCGCCATCATTCCCTTCCGCCCCGCCATCGAATTCCGCCCCATCGTCATCTGTCCGCCGGGACGGCCGGTCTCGGTGGCGGCGGACCGGTTCATCGACACCTTGCAGGCGACGATGAAGCAGATGATCAAGCAATCGCCGTTTCTGAGGAGCGTCTAGCGGGTCCCCGCTAGCCCAGGCGAAGGAAGGCCGCTGCGTTGGCGTAGAGCCATTTGTGCTGGATCTCCGGCGAGATCGGCAAGGCGCGGATCTCGGCGACCGATCGCGCGACCGGCATCATGGGAAAGGAGGAGCCGAAGACGATGCGGTCCTGCAGGATCGTCTTGCCGTACTGCAGAAGCCCCTCATAGCCCGAGCCGGCGACGGTCAGGTATTTCGGCCGGACCGCCACCAGCCCGATCCAGAGATTGGGATGGCGCCAGGCGACGCCGATCAGCTCGTTCACCCAGGGCCAACCCGGCGGTGCGGCACAAACCCGCAAATCGGGAAAATCGACCATGACCTCGTCCAGGAACTCCGGGCGGCCATAGGTCATCAGGCTTCGCGTCGAGAAATTGATGCCGCAGTGGATGTTGACCGGGATGTCGAGCGCCACGCATTTCTCGTAGAGCGGATAGAGCAGCCGGTCGTTGATCCGCAGCTTCAGCTCGAAGCATTGCAGATTGAGGCCGCGCAGCCCCAGCTCCTTCACCGCAAGCTCGAGCTCGTCGGCGGCCGGCTTTCCCTTATGGGGATCGACGCCGGCGAAGCCGATGAAGCGCGGTGCGTGCGCCTTGCAGAACTCGGCGACGTCGCCGTTCTCGACCTTGAACCCGAAGGTCGATTCCAGATCGCGGGCCTTGATGACCACCGCGCGCGCGTCGAGGGCGTCATAGGTCTTCAGATAGTCCGACAAGGCAGCCGGGCCGAGGGAATCATCGACCTGTTGCTCGCTTGCCTGATAGACGCGGCGATAGTTCTGGAGGTGAGGGGCGTGTTTCTGAAGCTCGGGGAGCGGCGGGTTGCTGGAAAAATCGATGATCATGAAACGCTCTCAGCGCCACCGGTTCTCGAGGCGGTCGAAGCTGCCGCGGCGCGGATCGCTGCCTTGGCTCCGAAGAGGCTGCTTGGCGATCTTCATCGAGGCGGTGCGCGGAAACCCGTCATGAAAGGAGAAATACCGCGGAACCTTGAAAGGCGCCAAATGCCGCTGGCAATGGGTGATCAGGCCGTCCAGCAGCTCGGGCGAAGGTTGGCTGCCCTCCTTCAGCACGATGCAGGCCTTCACCTCCTCGCCGCGGAGATCGTCCGGCACGGGAATGACGGCCAATTCCAGCACCTCCGGCAAAGCGTTGAGAACGGCTTCCAGCTCCCGGGCGGCAATGTTTTCGCCGCTGCGCCGCACCATGTCCTTGAGACGGCCGACGATATAGAGATACCCGCGCTCGTCCTTGCGAAACAGATCCCCCGTCCGGAACCAATCGCCGTGGAAGGCGGCCGTCGTCGCCTCGGGATTGCGGTAATAGCCCTTCATGATGCCGGGCCCGCGGACGAGCAGCTCGCCGGTCTCGCCCGGGGGCAAGCTCCGGCCCGCCTCATCCGCCACGCGAATCTCGCGAAACGGACCGGCCATGCCGCAGGAGCCGGATCCCACCATGTCAAAGGCTTCGATCGGCATGAAAGCGGCCGGCCCCACCTCGGTCATCCCGAAGGCCTCGCGCGCGATGAGGTTGAAGCGCGCCTCGAGTGCGCCATGAAGCTCGGGCGGAATGCCATAGACATTGGCGCGCTTGACGTCGTTTTGCGCATCCAAGTCATGAGGCGGCTGCTTGTGGACCACCCAGGGCAGAAGGCAGAACTCGATCTTCAGCTTGCGCACCCAATCCATGAATCGCGAGGTGCTCTGGCGCCGGGCGACGAACAGAGTGCCGCGCAGATAGATGGTCATGACGAGGAGCCATTGAGGATCCATGTAGAAGAAGGGCGTGGGCGCCAATATGCGCTGGTAGTGCTTGCCGTCGCGAAAGGCGTTCACCTTGCCGGCGACCACCCAGTAGCGATGGGTCAGCATGCAGCCCTTGGGAAATCCCGTCGTCCCCGAGGTATATTGGATGTTCAGGAGATCGTCGGGGCCGACCGGCTCGGGCGGCGTGAAGGAATCCTGGGGATCACCGTCCAGCTCGCTCCAGGCGACCGAGCCCGGAGCGCCCTCTCCGCCGACCACGATCTCCTGCGCCGTCGGCAAAGTCACCTGCCCGCTGTCGCGGCAGGCCTCGATCACGGCGCGCAGCGCGGCATCGATCACCAGGAATTCCGCCTCGCTGTCGTTCAGCACGAAGGCCAGTTCGCGCTCGCGATAGGCGATATTGACCGGCACCATCACGGCACCGATGCGGGCCAGGGCCAGCCACAGGGTCGGAAATACGGGAATATTGGGAAGCATGACGGCGACATGAGTCCCCTTGCGGATGCCCAGGCGCAGCAGATTGCCGGCGATCCCGTTGACCCGGCAATTCAGCGTCCCATAGGTTTCCTGCTGCCCCTCTTCGAAGAAATCCCAGATTGCCCGATCGCCGGCCTCGCGCGCGGCCTCCTCGAGCAGCGCGCCGAGGTTGTCCGCCAAGGGCGCGGCCTCGATCGCCCGGATGCGCTCCGCCGGGGTGCTAAGGGCAGATTGGCCCGATGCGAGCTCTCCCATCTCCCGGATTCCTCACCTGATGCCGCCCGCAGCCCGTCGCGATCGATGCGTCGGACCAGCGTCACGATGCAGGCGAGCCTATCCGGGGGCCGGTGGTCCGGCCAATATCATTTGAGCGCGCTGCCAGATAGGAAAAGTTATTCGCCGAGGCAGGCTCGGATCAGGCGGCAAGCCTTTGCCGGTTGATGAGGGTGAGGACGTCGTGATTGTTCCCCCAGCCGGCTTCGCGAATTCCCGCGATGCGCATGCCGGGGATGGACGCCCCGATCTCGGCAAGCCGTGCGGCCGAGGTCATGGAGAAGCCCCACTCGACGTTTTCATAGGCTCGATAGGGCTGATAGGCCCAGCCGAGCCGGCGGCACTCGTCTTCGATCTGATCGGCCGTGCCGGGCTTGAGGGTCCCCGTCTTGCGATAGGTGGCGATGGAGGTGCGTCCGTGGAAGGTGGCGATGAGCACGCCTTCGGGGTTCAGGCGGTCGGCGAGCGTGTAGAGCCAGCGGCGCGTGCTCTGTTCCGTGAGATGAGTGAAGAGGGAGCCGACCCACATCACATCGACAGGCGGTAGTTTGATCACCGCCGGATCGGGATCGGAGGGGATAGCCACGCCACCATATCGCTTGGCACAAAATTCCGCGCCGGCCACGTCGCACCAGAAGAATCGCGCGTAGGGGAATGCGGCACGCAGATGCCGGCCGACGCGGCCATAGCCGCAGCCGAGATCGAGAATCGATCCGGGATCCCGGTCCCGCCAAGTCATGGCGAGGGCATCCAACACGCATTGCAAGGCGGATTTTCCGACCGACCAATAGCAATCCGGGGCTGAACTCCACATTCCATCCTCGGGATGGATTACGAGATCCACCCCGCTGGCTTGATAGCGTGCCATGACGGAGGCCAGTGCAGAATAATCCATATCCGTCCTTCTTCAGATTCCGTCTGGCCGCTGGTCGCCCACCGCGGTCAAACCCGCCGCGACGCTGCTGCCTTGGGACTCATGACCGGCTGCTCAGCCGCTCCGCACAAACCCAGTATCTCCCTCTTGACATCTGTGACAGTTAATAAATGTTCATGCTGGGGACATGGCCGAGTGAGAAGCAGTTCGTCGCACGAAAAGCATTCGGCTCGGCCTGCAATCGGATCTCACGCTGCGGTTGTTGAAAGCCTTGGCTGAAAGGGCCTGCGAGGCGGACCTGGTCGAGGTCCAGTAAGCTTTGCGGGCGGGCATCCTGCCCCGAGAGGGGCGCGCCGCCGGCCCCCGGGGCCGCCATGGCGGCATTCAAGATCCTGGTACCGGCCTGCGCCGTTCGCGCGGGGGAGCAGGATTGACCCGGGCTTACCTCGGCCGTCCGCTCAACAATCCGCCTCGGCTGCTGTTTTTGACGCCGTCCTCGCGAAATTTTCACGCGCTGCAAACGATGCCTTCACGCCGGCTGCTGTAGCGTCCCCCTCCTGATCGCAAGTAGCTTAGCCCGTCGCTGAGGAGGAGAAGATGAAACTCGAGATGTCGGAGTCACATTCGGGCGCGAAGACGATCCGCGCTCGGCTATACCGCCACAGGTCCCAAGAGCTGCGCGAGACGGCCCGCAAGATGCGTTGGGACGCGGATCGGCAGGATCTGGAGTGGGTGGCGGAGCGCTATGAGGTCCTGGCGAGATCGCTCGAAATCCGGCTCGCAGGAATTCGCGGCCAGCCTGTCGAAATAGCCGCCGCCGAGGTCCTATTCCTCCGGCTCGGTCGTGAACATGAGCGGATAGCCCTTGCTGCGGCCCGCTTCGGTGGCGCGTGTCGCCTTGGTCTCGGCGATGTCGCGCTGGTAGACGGCGACGACGCAGACGCCGCGACGATGCGCCGTCATCATGACCCGATACGCTTGCTCCTCGCTCATGCGGAATTCCGCCTTCAGGATCGTCACGACGAATTCCCGCGGCGTGTAGTCGTCATTGACGAGTATCACCTTGTGAAGGCGCGGTCGTTGCGTCTCCAGCTGATTCTTGATGCGAGGCTTGGTGACGATGTCGCTCATCGAAGGACCTCCTCCGGATGGATACGGCGTATATGACGCGCGCGGCGACGTTAGGGTTCCATGATAGATCACAGCGGCGCGGCGCGCATCCCCAGAGGTGTCTCGTTTTGAACATCGCGGCCATGAGAATTCGATATCCTCCAGGCTGATCAAATTAAATGTCGGGTGATACACATGGACCGTCGCCTGTTCCTGGCGGCTGTTGCCGCCCTGTTGTCGCTTCCGAGACTTGCCCAGGCCGCCGCCCCCGCCGATGCTCAGAAGTTCATCGACGACCTGGGCGAGAGCACCGTCAGGTCGCTAACCAACTCGAGCCTGAGCGACGCTGAGCGCGATAGCCGCTTCCGCAGCTTGCTTGAATCGCAATTCGACCTGCCCGGTATAAGCAAATTCGTGCTGGCCCGGCACTGGCGGGGGGCGAGCGATGCCGAGCGCGCCGACTTCCAGCGGCTGTTCGAGACTCTGCTGGTGCAGGCCTATGCCCAAAAATTTGCAGAATATGCCGGCGAGCGGTTCAAGGTCTCGAGCTCACTCGCCAATGACGACGGCAGCATCACGGTCAACTCGCTCATCAACCGGCCGAATGGCGATGTCGTCCGCCTCGACTGGCGGGTGGCCGATGCGGGCGGCCTCAAGATCTCCGATCTGGTCGTCGATGGAATCAGTCTGCGCACCACCTATCGTTCCGACGTGGCCTCCGTCATCCAGAACAACGGCGGCAATGTCGCGGGCCTCCTCGGTGCGCTGCGCCAGAAGACCGGTGGCCAGTAGCTCCCTATAGCTGCCGGAATCGCCGGCAAGCTCCTGAAATGTCAGAGGCGTCGCTCGAGCGCCGCCGGTGACTCCCCCGACGCCGCTGCTGCGGCACTTGCAGCGATCGCGACGTTTCTGGCAGACTCCTTGGCGTCGTTATTGGGGGGCTCCGCGTGCATCAATCCGACGATCCGCGCAGCGGTGAGGCGCGTGTTGGCAGGCGACAGCTCCTGCAGGCAGGGCTGGGCGGCGCTGTTCTCGCAGCCTTGCCCAACGGCGCGGGCGCGCAAGCGGCGGCGGACGAGGGTTCGCCATTTCCGGCAAGCCGCAGCGAGCCGCTTGATCGTCCCTACAACGTCATCCTCATCATCACTGACGAGGAGTGCTATCACCTGCGGCCGGCCGAAGGCTTCGCCACGCCGGCGCGCGACGAACTCAAGCGGCGCGGCACGACGTTCCTTAACCACTACATCGGCTCGGCCATGTGCACGCCCTCGCGCGGGGTCATGTTCTCCGGCCAGCCGCCGCAGGTGAACGGCGTATTCGACCAGATGGAAATGGGCTATGTGCCCAGCCTCAGGACCGACCGGCCGAGCATGGGTACCGTCTTCCGCCAGCTCGGCTACCGCACGGCCTATTTCGGCAAGTTCGAGCTGCGCCGCGACATCATCGTGTCCAAGGACAGCGTGAACTACACCGATGCTCTGGCGGCCTACGGGTTCGAAACCTTCGAGCCCGACGGCGACAAAGTCGGCGCGCCCGACCAGGGCTACGACACCGACGTCTACACGGCGGGGGAAGCGGTGCGTTGGCTGCGCACCCACGGCCAGGCGCTGAACCGGCAGGGCATATCCTGGCTCCTGGTGGTCAGTTTCATCTCGCCGCACGATATCATGTACGCCGACGTCAACCAGCCTGGTGAGACGGTGCAGAAGTCGCTGACCGGGAGAATTACACGGCCGCCCGACAACGCTGCTTTCTCCGCGCGCTGGAAGTTCCCGCCTTCGCCGAGCGCGCTGGAGCCGCTGGACAAGCCGGGGCGGCCGCGCGCGCAACTCACCTACAACATCGGTTGGTCGGCGTGGCTGGGTGAGATCCCAATCGACGCCACGGCCATGTGGAACGACTACTACAATCTCTATCTCAACTACATCAGGGATAACGACCGTACCCTGCAGGGCCTGCTCGACGCGATCTCTGCGCTCGACCTCTGGCCCACGACCGCGGTCGTGCGAACCGCGGACCACGGCGAGCTCGGCGGTTCGCACGGCGGGTTGCGCGGCAAGGGTCCGCTGCCCTACGAGCAGGAAACTCACGTGCCGATGGTCATCGTTCATCCCCAGCAGCCGGGCGGGCGCAGTTGCCGCGCGCTCACCAGCCACATTGACCTCGTGCCGATGCTCGCTGGCCTCACCAACGTCGATGCCGGCCGCCGCGCGGCGGCGCTGGCCGGCCTGCCCGGCCACGACTTCAGCCCGCTGTTGCAGACGCCCGAACAAGCCCAGCTGGCGGCGATCCGCGAGGCCGTGCTGTTTAACTATGTCGGGCTGTGGACGGTCGATCCCCTCTACATGATACGGACCAGCCGCGACCTCGGCGAACAGCGCTCCGTGCCGCCCTTCAGCGAGGTCCGGCCCGACATGACGCCGCGTGGCTTCATCAGCTTCGTCTATGACGGCCGGTACAAGTTCGCGCGCTACTACGCGCCCGACAATTTCGCCACGCCCACCACCTTCGAGGCGCTCACCGCCAACTACGACCTCGAGCTCTTCGACCTCGAGCGCGATCCCGACGAGATGCAGAGCCTCACCGTCGAGGCTGCAGCACACAAGGACCTCATCATGCGCCAGAACGACCTGCTCAACCGCATGATCGCCCGCGAGGTCGGCGACAACGACGGCAGCTTCCTGCCCGCGATCCTGCGCCCACGCTGACCGGCCGTCGTTCGATCCCCGGCGCACCCAGCTTCGGCGAGGATGCCAGCCTCCGCGCGGCCAAGTGTGCCGACGCGTTGCTTGCCGACGGCGACCTTGAAGGCGCCGCCGTATGGCGGGCGATCCTCAGCGCGATCGAGGAGCTGCAGCGGGGGCAAAAGCTGTGAAAAAGATAAAGAAGTGGCGGAGGGGATGAGACGCTCCGCTCAACAAGCAGAATCCTCAATAACTACGGTGATTACGCGGTTTAAGAAAAACCCGTGGTGTGGTAAACGTGTGAGGTTCATTACCGCCATAGGAAACTTCAATCAATGGCCAGCTATCTCCAAAAGCGCCGCCGGCTCTGGTATGCCGTGCTTGAGATCCCTGCCCCACTTCGCCCCCACTTCGGCAAGCCACGCTTCCTTCAATCCCTTGGCACCGTAGTCGCTCGATAGCTGAACGTAGGGCCGGGCCAATCGTAGCTCATTGGAAGCGCTCGATAGCCGAAGCCCGGGGTGAACCAGTTGACGATGCCGCCTGGTTTCGGCGTCGGCTGCATAGGGCCAAGGACGAAAAAGAGCGTGAATCGATCCTGGAGCAAATCTCTACCGCCGCCGACGATATCGCGTATTCCAACATCGATTTCGGGCAACCACTCCAGAGCGATCCCGAGGCCCAGGCTTTTTACACATCCGCCACTTCGGTCAACTTCACCGAGCATCTGGACGAATGGTTCTCGCTAACTAAGCCGGCCTACCCCGGGTATCCGGCGATGGACGGTGACGCTGCTTAAGTCGGGGCGGGGATGCCGCCTAGATCGGGCCACATTGGCCATTAGCGAGGCTGTGAGGGCCTAGGCCGCTATAGCAAGCCGTCCGGATGCGCAGCTTGTCGCCGCTGCCAAGGCTGTGCCGCTGCCCCACTGATTCCCGTCCGACGCCCAGACTATCGCGGATTTGATGTAACTCATTCGCCGGCCACGGGGGTTGTGATTGCCACCGCTAGTGATGCCACGCCGTCTTGCGAGCGAAGGTTAAGAGCGACCACAAAACTACCACCCGGCACTGCTTGATGGCTCGCAGTGCCAACTTACATCGATACTGCTCTGAAACCCGAACGACCCGTCTAACGAGTGGCCGCCAAGGCCGACCCCTACCTTCCCCCCGGGGTGGTCACTCATGGAGCTGCCGCAGATCACTCCAGTCCCCTTGGAATGGTCAGCGGTGGCTCTTTTCATTTCAGAACTACCCCCGGAAATGAAAAACCCCGCGCCGATGTTCGAGCCGGGACGGGGCAGGATGAGAGCCGGCAATCGCTTGTGAAGGGTGCGACAGTTGAGAGATATGCACCCCCGCAGCTAAGGGCCAATGCGTAACAAACGGGGGGAGTTCCAGGGACAGCGCTGGATCACGCAACGGTGGCTTCATGTGGCTCCTGTGGGGCGCATAGTTGCAATTGCTAAGACCCCCCCGGTTCCAAGGGGCCACTGCCCATCACCTCCACCCCCATTCCCCGGTGAGACCGCAGTGGCCCCAACTCTCCCCTATTTAAAGACACTTTTAGTTGACCCTTAAGTGTGATGACGTGCCCATCGGCTTGGCCGGGACGGCGGTTGCCCCAGCGGAACACTTGATTGAATTTTCAGGCATCTGAGTGTTGTTGCTACGTACTCGATATGTGTTGCCTTGCAAGCGGGATTCCAGGACGGATGCCCCAGCAACGGATTGTCAAATTCAAGCAACGGACCGCCATCGCCCTTTCGCTACTAGAATGCGAACTGGACGAACTTATCGAGTGTGTCGCGAACGCTGCCGACCAGGCCGAGAGCGGATCCTACGACATGGCCGGAACGCCGAGGGCCATAGCGATAGCGATGCAAAGGGCAAAGCGTCTCTATGCTCTTGCCAGCCGCCTTGAGAGCGCAAGAGACCGCCGCGAGTAGTAGCCCCCGTTCGGTAAACTTATGCGGGATAGTTCTTGTTGGCCCACTCTCTGAGGCCATCCGCTGTCGAAGGATCGAATTCGTTCATTACCATGATCAGCCTACGGACCAGCGGCATTACCGTTTTCATCTCTGGTTGAGGCAGCCTGCATGTCTCCTCAATGTTTCGGAGTTCGGAGACAATTCGCTGGCGGTACTTAAGCGGTGCCGCTGAAAGCTCCATGCCCTCGCGGGCCGCCGCGATTAGTTTGAGGAAGCTCGGCAGGTCCGGAACGGTCAGGCCCGAAGGCATTGGGTTCGTCTCAGTCTGGTCCGTCGCTGTTCGAGGCCGCCGTCGCTCCTGATCCGCTCTGGAATTACCACGCTTGCGGTAAATCCGAGAGGTGACCGGCAGCTCCCGGCCCTTTCTCCACGAGCAACCCACGGGTTTTGTTCGGCGGCCATGGACAAATTAGGGCGGGCCAAAAGTTTGGGACCGGGCGGTCATCCGACGCGACCCGAACTGATCCGCCCTGTACGCGAGTTGAAGCTCATCTACCACTGCGCTAAACTAGCGGTAGAAGAGATATCCCATGCGTCGCAACCGGTGGTTAGGAAGAGGCCTCTGGGAATTGTTCGCCATCCTGCTCTGGGTGGCGATGTTGACAGCACTTGTTCTGGCCATTTACGAGTTCTTGAGTGCGGTTCATGGCTGGCAGCCTGATTAATGTCTGCGCCATACCTCTCCCCCAGGCTCAACCGCTCTAACCCTCACCCGCTTCTCCCCGCACAGTTGACACTTCATTCGTCGCGCCAGCTTACCCAATGGCTACGGTTTCTTGTATCGACCAAGGCTCGGCAGGAGGGGAGGCAGCTCCATCGCTTTCGACATATTGTCTTGAATAAATTGGGCCTGGGATTCATCGCTGGCCCAAACGACTCTTCGCGCATAGCCGACGACGCGCTTGTTGACCCGACGCACGATGTCGACTGCTTGTTGCGCTCCACAGTCGTCGAGCATGGCCTGGGTATTCACTGCCACGAAGAGCTTCGTAGGGCTGATCGGCAGCGTAATAAATCCCTCAGCCTCCTTCATCAAGTACATCTCTACCGGACGGTCAGAGGTTAACAGCCGCTTGGGAGACGCGGACAGGTCGAGAGTTGCCCACTTCATTTGGTTGACGTGAGTCCCAATGAGTTCGTTGTCGATGGCCTTCATAACCAGATTTAAACGCGCTTTGGCCGCGGTAAATGGGTCACGTGGGGCCAGATATTCGTCATAAGTCATGGGATCATGCGGTTGTCGTTGCGCGTTGTAGTCGCGCTGCATGTCAACACTGATTTCTTCCCATATCGCCTCGACGGCGGCGCGGATCTCTGGAATCGCGTCGGGATGGCGTAAATAAATCCCGATGACGAAGCGGGACCACGCGCTTAGGAGCTCGGAATTCCAGCCACCCGGCGAACGGTGCAGATGCAGCGCTAGTGGATCAACTCTAACGCTTGCTTCCCGCGTTCGATAGCAGCCAGGACGCGTTTTGGGTCTGCCTTCCAGACGAAGGGCTTGGGTTTGTGGTTGTGCTCGGCGAGATAGCGGTTGATGGCGGCCTGGAGGTCGACGATAGAGCAGAACACCCCACGCTTGAGCCGTCTCTTGGTGAGGGTAGCGAAGAAGTTTTCGACGGCGTTGAGCCAGGAGCAGGAAGTTGGCGTGAAGTGGAAGGTCCAGCGCGGATGGCGAGCGAGCCAAGCCCGGACCTTCGGATGCTTATGGGTGGCGTAGTTATCGGCGATCGCGTGGATCAGCTTCCCGGCCGGAACCGTCCGCTCGATAGCGTTGAGGAAGCGAATGAACTCCTCGTGCCGGTGTCGTTGCATGCAGCGGCCGATGACCGTGCCATCCAGGACGTTCAGCGCGGCGAACAGCGTGGTGGTGCCGTGCCGCTTGTAGTCATGGGTCATCGTGCCGGCGCGTCCCTTCTTCATCGGCAGCCCGGGCTGGGTGCGGTCGAGCGCCTGGATCTGGCTCTTCTCGTCGACCGACAGCACGACGGCATGAGCCGGTGGATCGACATACAGGCCAACGACGTCCGTGAACTTCTCCAAGAAGCGTGGATCCGTAGAGAGCTTGAACGTCTGTACGCGATGGGGAGTAAGGCCGTGCGCCGCCCAAATTCGTTGCACGGAGCGCAGGCTCACGCCGGTGGCCGCGGCCAGGGCCCGGCCCGTCCAGTGCGTCGTCTCGCCGGGCGGTGCGGCGAGCGTCAGATTGACGACCCGCCTGACCGTCTCGCCCGGCAGCGGTCGCTTGCCGGGTGGCCGCGTCTTGTCGCGCAGGAGGCCATCCACGCCTTCATGCATGAACCGCTCCTGCCAACGCCAGACGACCGGCTTCGACAGGCCGGAGCGGCGCACGATCTCCAGTGTCCCGCAGTCCTCGGCGGTCGCCAGGATCACGCGAGCGCGCGCCGAATGCTTCTGAGGAGTGTTACGGTCCCCAACGATCCGTTCAAGACGGACGCGATCCTCCGGGGTAACTTCGACAACGATGCCTGCTCTCATGCCAAGAGCATGGCCCAAGTCACCGCATTCGGGAATCCTCCGAATGCGTCAATCCACTAGGGCATCCGAAGCCGTGCGGTCGGCGTAGTCGAAGAACTTTTCCTCTAGATACTGCACCATATTCGGCGGCAGATCAGAGAACGCGTAAAGATCTGTTTGAAAGCCAGTCGCTTTTCGTCCGACAGGTTTTGAGATGAGTTTGCCGTATTGGAGGGAGTATTCGACGAGCTTTTCTTCAGTCCCGGTCTCCCACTGCTTCAGGTAAAATGCCGGGATGAAATGGTGGTCGCGCGGCGGGTTCATCGGACCTAGAGTTGGAAAGAAAGTGGCCGTCTATGCCTTTGCACGTTTCCGACGCGGTCGCGTACCAAGCCCGGCTTTCTTCGCAAGCTGGCTGCGCTTCTTTGCATAGTTCGGTGCGACCATCGGATAATCCACAGGCAATCCCCAGCGTCGCCGATACTGGTCGGGTGTCATATCGAATGATGTCCGCAAATAACGTTTAAGCGTCTTCAGCTTGCGACCATCTTCGAGGCTGACGATGTAGTCAGGCATCACCGACCGTTTGATCGGCACTGCGGGCTCAGGAAGCTCTGTCGGCGTCCCGTTGATTCTCAGCTCATGGAGCACTTGGTAGACACTCTGGATCAACGGGGCCACTTCCGACGATGGCGTCTTGCCGTTCGAGAGCTTAACGGCGACTACTTCAGTCACAAGCGGCAGCAACTCGCCCGCCTTCATATCTTCGGGCATTTTGGTTTCCTATCTTATCGGCAGGGTAGGCTCTGAATGACGGGTTGCAGATCAGGAGCCGTGAGGGCTTCTTACTCCACTAGTGCGTGGACGGGAGTACTTCTCATCTAGGCAAAATAAAGGGACCGCCGCAAGGGCCCAGACCGCCAAAGATGCCTAAGTCGGCCACTACCTCCCTGGAGCCGCCTCTACCCCTTCGCGATATCGTAGTACCAAATGCTGATAGCGTAGAAGGTCCTCTGTTTGGCATCATCCCTGGCTTCCGAGCCTGCGATGGTTTGGGTGTGCTCGATATCGATCTTGGCTCCATGCTCGTTGAGCCAGGCGTTCACCTTCGCCTCCAGGTCCTCCATCTTGTCAGCCCTGAACATCTTCACTTGCATCGCGTTGGTTCTCCTCGGGGTCGGCGTGGGTTTCTGCATTAAAAAATAAATCAGCCAGGGTGAACTCCTGCTATGGCCAAACTGCCTAGTGCTCTTCGTTCTAGAACCGGCCGATGTTCGCGAATAACTCCCATGTTATCGGGAGGTCAAGCTCTCTTGAGTGGGCGCAAGGTTGTGGTCAAGGGGGATAAGCGGCAACAAGGTCTGCTGCTTCCGATTAAGGGCGACAAGGTGGGTAAGGCGGAAGCGCCGGCTACGGCTAAGCAACGACGGAATTAGTATCCCCCAAGGCACACAGTGCCCGAGGGTTAGCGGTAAAGCACCTCGACCTTATGCCAAGGAATCTGGTTCTGTGCCGCGAACGCCTCTGCCACTGCCTCAGCTTCAGACAAGCTCACCGCCGTCTTGCCGACAAGATGACGCGATCGCCCACGCGCCCAAATCACCATACCGACAGAATATCCCGCGACGATCTTCGTGATGGTCGCCCGAACAGCGAGTACTTCAGCCATTGTACCTCCCGACGCAATTGCGCTGACGGTCAGTTTCAGTCACTTATGGAAGGGGAATTTCTCTGAGGCTCAGTAGCAATTGGGGCTTGGCTCGCTTTGGCGGTTGCCGCTCAAGGCGCTCTGCTATCGCAGTCTCCCTCGCCGCGAGTTGCAAATACATTGCGCGCGAGTCTGGATTTTGGGATCTGGAGGCGTGAACCCCAAATCGCTCAGCTCGCACTCTATGAAAGCGCGCCCGGCTGTTAAGTATACTCGCCGCCACAACCTCTTTGGCGAAAGTCATGCTGTTGACTCCTGTGCCTCACCGCAGCGGTTGGCCCCGAAGCCGCGAATAGCGCCGGCTCATTGGGGGACAGGCGCTTCCGCGGCGTCAGCCTACACGGGACGCAGGGGCGCTCGCATAGCCTGGGGCCAATCAGGTTCAAGGACCTGATTAAGCGACGCCCATCGTAATATTCTGGTGATAATCGGAAATATGGCCTTTGGGTGATTATCCCGATGGGGCGTCTGCTGAAAAGCTGTAAGACTCAGGCCAAGGCTCAATCAAAGGGGCAAGAGTTGGACGGCGGCGGTCCGCTGCCCTACGAGCAGGAAACTCACGTGCCGATGGTCATCGTTCATCCCCAGCAGCCGGGCGGGCGCAGTTGCCGCGCGCTCACCAGCCACATTGACCTCGTGCCGATGCTCGCTGGCCTCACCAACGTCGATGCCGGCCGCCGCGCGGCGGCGCTGGCCGGCCTGCCCGGCCACGACTTCAGTTCGCTGTTGCAGACGCCCGAACAAGCCCAGCTGGCGGCGATCCGCGAGGCCGTGCTGTTTAACTATGTCGGGCTGTGGACGGTCGATCCCCTCTACATGATACGGACCAGCCGCGACCTCGGCGAACAGCGCTCCGTGCCGCCCTTCAGCGAGGTCCGGCCCGACATGACGCCGCGTGGCTTCATCAGCTTCGTCTATGACGGCCGGTACAAGTTCGCGCGCTACTACGCGCCCGACAATTTCGCCACGCCCACCACCTTCGAGGCGCTCACCGCCAACTACGACCTCGAGCTCTTCGACCTCGAGCGCGATCCCGACGAGATGCAGAGCCTCACCGTCGAGGCTGCAGCACACAAGGACCTCATCATGCGCCAGAACGACCTGCTCAACCGCATGATCGCCCGCGAGGTCGGCGACAACGACGGCAGCTTCCTGCCCGCGATCCTGCGCCCACGCTGACCGGCCGTCGTTCGATCCTCGGCGCACCCAGGGTGAGCGGACCTATGGCAGACGCCGCGAAATCGACGCGATTGACCCGCAGCGGAAGTTGAGGGCTCTACGCGCTCGGCCTATATTGATCTGACGAAGCGGACGTGTGTGCCCTTATGCTCATGGTGTCTCGTGGCGACGCGATCGCAGTCCTTTGAATATGGGGACGTCTCGATCGAGGCCCTGGTCGAGGGAAGCGGACCGCTCGTTGTGATGATCGCCTCCTTGGGGCGCCCTGCCCAGGATTTCGACGACCTTTCGCGCCGCGTTGCAGCAGCTGGCTTTGCCGCCGTACGTCTTCAGCCGCGCGGCATAGGTAAGAGCGCTGGGCCAATGCTGGGCACATCGCTGGCGGACCTTGCTGGCGATGTCGCGATCGTCGTTGAGCGCCTCGTTGGTGGTCCGGCAGTGCTAATCGGCCATGCGTTTGGGCAGCGCGTAGCACGAATGTTGGCGACAATGCGCCCTGATTTGGTCAAGGGCATTGTCATGCTGGCGGCCGGGGGCAAGGTCCCAGTCCCTCAACGGGCTCGAGAAGCCTTATCGGGCTGCTTTGATCTGGCGCATTCAGACGACGTGCACATCGAGAATGTACGCTATGCCTTCTTTGCACCCGGCAACGATCCGGCGGTTTGGCGTTCGGGCTGGTACCCGGAGGTGGCTCAAATGCAAAGGGCAACCACGGTAGGGCTGGATCGCAACGGCCCGAACGCGGTCCAGTCTGGATGTGGGCGAGCCGCGAGCGTTGACGCATGGTGGGCTGGGGGGAGCGCGCCGCTTCTCGTAATTCAAGGTCTTCAAGATGCGGTCGCGTTGCCTGAGAATGGTCGACTGCTCAAGGCGGAGTTTGGCGATCGGGTCCAGTTGACTGAAATCGACCGTGCCGGGCATGCATTATTGCCTGAACAGCCAGAGTTCGTAGCCACCAACGTGCTAGCCTTCTTAAAGGGACTTCATCCACTAGGAGATTAGGCAGAGGGCGCGCTTGCGCTCAGCTCACCGATGTCTCCTCCTGGCACTTCTGCGACATTGCCCACCGGTCTCCAGATGTCCGCTTTCGGAGGCTTCACGGATGAGCCCAGCATAGCGCCTGACAGCCGAGTTTGACCCAGGGCGGACATTCGTCTCGCGTGGGATACGCGTAGTGGGCATCACGGCGTTGCGCCCAACGCGATCTTGCCCTTACCGCCGATTTGGCCCGCGTTGTCAATACACTCTGGCCAGAACTGCCGTGACCAATGGAGCCCGCCAAGCTAGCATTCAAACCGAACGCACAAGGTACGACGAATGATCCCGCACGTGATCGAGCCCAACAGCGAAGCCGAAGCGGAACTCAACGCGTTTCTTGACGCGAGAATTTATGAGTTCAATGTTCAGGCTACAGGGCTTAGCGACGGAAGGCCGTTCAGCAGCGTCATCAAAGACGAATCCAACAACATCATTGCGGCCATTAATGGGCATACCTGGGGTGGCTGCTGCCACATCACTCACCTCTGGGTTCATGAGTTCGAAGCGACGACAGGGCATCGGGCGCAAACTGCTCCAATCGGCCGAGAGAGGAGCAGCTCGACGTGGTTGTACGCAGTCGGTAGTCGCTACCCACAGCTTCCAGGCGCCCACCTTCTACGAGAGGCATGGGTACGTCCGGCAAGCTTCGATCCCCAACTATCCGCAAGGTCATGCACAGCATATGTACCTCAAGCAGCTCGGGAGCCAGTAGATAACGCTCCGGACCTCGAGACCTGTTACTGGGCGTCAGCTCTATCTATCAGTGGAATGTCTCTTTCTGGCACATTTCAGAAGTGCCACCAGCGGGGAGTGAAGACCGCTCTTGGGTCCGCAGCGGACTCCGGCAACCCGCCAGAGGGCGCGTTCATGAATTCACGCTCTAGCCCATTTCGGCGCCAGTGCAGTTTTTCCAATTCGTCCGAGCGAAATTGCCTCGCTCAAAGGGCTGTCGGCCGACCTCGGCGGGGACCGCATGTGTGCTATTGTGCGGAGCCGCTGTAGGCTGCCGATGGCGGATCGCACCATGGGAGGAGCAGAATCATGTCCGCTTCGACAACCACTGTCGCCACAAAGCAGCAAGCGAATTCATCCGCCGGTGAGTGGGAGGCTCGCGTACAGCTCGCAGCCTGCTATCGAATCTTCGATATGCTTGGCTGGACTGAGATGATTTTTAATCACATCAGCTTGCGCGTGCCGGGTCCTGACCGGCACTTCCTGATCAACCCCTTCGGCCTGTGGTACCGGGAAGTTACGGCGTCGAACTTGGTGAAAATCGACGTCGAAGGCAATCCCGTGGACTCTAGCCAATGGCCTATCAACCGCGCTGGATTCGTCCTTCACTCCGCCATCCATGCGGCGCGCGCGGATACGCATTGCATCATGCATACACACACCACCGCGGGCATGGCAATTGCCTGCCAACGCGATGGGCTCTCCCCGGACAACTTCTACTCGGCGCTGATCCGGGATCAGATCGCCTATCACGACTTTGAAGGTGTGACAGTACGCGACGACGAAAAGCCGCGCCTTGTAGCTTCGCTTGGCGACAAGAACATCCTGATCCTCCGCAGTCACGGCCTAGTGGCCTGCGGACGCACCGTCCCCGAGGCGTTGTTGCGCCTTTGGACGGTTCAGCGTGCCTGTGAAATTCAGTGCGCTGCACAAGCGACAGGTCGCCCACTCGTCGAGATTCCGAGCGAGGTGCTAGAGCGCGTCGGGACGACGCCACGTCAACTCGAGCCGGGCGAGCCGACGGATCGGAAGCTGTTCGCCGCGTTGCTGCGTCGGCTTGACGCCACGGATAGATCCTACCAGACGTAGCCTGGTACCCACGCGTCGGCTAGGGCGGCTCTTGGTGCCGAGCTAGGCTCCGAAGGCTCAAACTGCCCTGCCGAGCGCTCATCGATGCGGGCGACTAGGGTGACCGATTATGCCTCCGCGCAAACCCGCTCAACCTTGCGCTGCTCGTACACCCGCCAGCTTTCACCCGCGGCGTCACAGTCCCGGCCGGCTTGCTGGTCATAGGCTTGGTTCTGGGCTGGGTAGTCGGCGGCTTCCGGGCGAGCTGACACCCAGCATCGGAACGTGGGTAGAAACTTGGGTAAGCCGCCGTTTGAAAAGCTAATGTATTGGAATTCCTGGAAAAGCTTCCAGATAGTGGCGGAGGGGATGAGATTTCGAACTCACGATAGGGCTTTAGGCCCTATAACGGTTTAGCAAACCGCCGCCTTCAGCCACTCGGCCACCCCTCCGCATGAGCGGCTTGCGCCACGGCGTATGCGCGGGTCGGTTCATAGGCGGCCCCATCCGGATTGTCAATGAAGAGCCGAGGCAGCGAGAGGGCACGTCCGCCCTGCTATAGTCCCGACCTCGCAAGGGAGGGACCGGGGATGGCTGCCGAGGGGAACAAGGACAAGGCGGAGGCCGCGCTCGGCATCATCGGGGTGGGCGGGCTTGCCGGCTTCGTTGTGGAGGGTCTGCGCCGCGCGGGGGACGAGCGGGCGATCCTGCTCTCGCCCCGGGGGGCGGCGGTGGCGGGCGAGCTGGCGGCCCGCTTCGGCGCCCGGGTCATGGCGGACAATCAGTCGGTGATCGAGGGCGCCGGCATCGTGCTGGTCGCCACACCGCCCGCCGAGACGCTGTCCTGTCTTCGCGCGCTCAACTGGCGCCCGGACCTGGCGCTGATCTGCGTCGCCATCGACGTCACCCGTGCCACGCTGGCGGCGGCGGCACCCGGCGCCATCGTGCTTCGGGCCATGCCCAGCAATGCCGCGGCTCTCGGCATCTGCCCCACCCCGCTCTATCCCGCCCATGCCGAGGCGAAGGCGCTTCTGTCGCGCCTGGGCCCCGTCTTCGAGCTGGCCGATGAGCGCGCCTTCGATGCCGCCACCGCTTTGGCCGGCTATCACCTCTGGTGCTACGGGCTGATGGAGGAAGTGACCCGGGCGGCGGTCGATCAGGGCCTGCCGCGCGCCGCCGCCGCCGGCATGGTGGCCGGGCTCACCCGTGCGGCCGGCGAATTCGCCCTGCGCGCGCCGCCGGAGGAATCGATCCGGGAACCCCTGGACAAGCATGGCATGCCCGGCACCATGACCGCCCAGGGACTTGGCGTGCTGGAGCGGCTGCAGGCCTTCGCGGCCTGGCGGCAGGCCTATGGCCGCGCCATCGACCGGCTCAAGGGAAAGCCGGCAGCGGAGGCTTAGGCCAGGGCCTGCTCCAGATCGGCGATCAGATCCGCCACGGCCTCGATGCCGACCGAGAGGCGCAGCAGATCCGGGGGTGCCGCGCTATAGGCGCCCTCGACACTGGCGCGATGCTCGATCAGGCTCTCCACCCCGCCCAGCGAGGTCGCCCGGGTCCAGAGCTCCAGCCTGGCAGCGGTATCCAGCGCCGCCTCGCGCCCGCCCTTGAGACGGATCGAGAGCATGCCACCGAAGCCGCCGTTCATCTGCCGCCGGGCGACCGCATGGCCGCGATCCTCGGCCAAGCCCGGGTAGAGCACGGCCAGGAGTCTGGGATGGTGGGCGAAATGCTCGGCGATGGCCTTGGCCGAGGCCGAGCATTGGCGCACCCGCAGATAGAGCGTGCGCATGCCGCGCAGCAACAGCCAGGCCTCGAAAGGTCCCGGCACCGCGCCCGCCTGGGCACGCAGATCAATGAGCCGCTGCCAGGGCTCGTCGGCCGCCGCCGTCACCAGCGCGCCGCAGAGCACATCGCTATGGCCGTTCAGATATTTGGTCGCGGCATGCATGACGAGATCGGCACCCAGCGCCAGCGGCCGGGTCAGCACCGGCGTCGCCACGGTATTGTCGACGGCGAGCCGGGCGCCGGCCTTGTGCGCGATCGCCGCCGCGGCGGCGATATCGGTGATGGCCCAGGAGGGATTGGCCGGGGTCTCGATCCAGACCAGCCGGGTACGCCCGGGCCGCATGGCCGCGGCCAGAGCGGCGAGGTCCGACATGTCGACGAAGTCGATCTCCAGCCCGCCCGCGCGGCCGAAATCCATCAGCCATTGCCTCATGCCCCAATAGAGCTCGGTGGGTGCCACGGCGTGGTCGCCGGGCTTCAGCGCCTGGAAGGGCGCCACCGCCGCCGCCATGCCGCTGGCAAACAGCATCGCCCCTGCCCCGCCTTCCAGCGCCGCCAGCAGCGCCTCGGGCTGATCGAAGGCCGGCGCACGGGGCCGGATATAGGCCCGCCCGCCCGGCAAGCTCTGATCCGGCTCGCGCTCGAAGGTGGTGGCGAGGTGGATCGCCGGAACGACACCCCGGGTCGCGGGATCGATCCAACCCAGCCCGCGGGCGGCGAGCGTGGCGGGATCGAGCCCCGGATTCTTGGGGCGACCGTCCCCGCTCATCGCCGAAGGCCCCGCTCAGCGTTTCGCATATTGCGTCGCTCCAAAGAGGATTTCCCGCTGCTTCTCGTCCATCGGGCCCGAGCGGGAGAGATCGCTCAGCACTTTGACCCCGCGTTCGACGGCGGGCCGGCCAGCGATGCTGTCGAACCAGCGTTTCAGATTCGGATAATCGGCGATATTCACGCCCTGGCGCTCCCAGGAGCGCAGCCAGGGGAAGATCGCCATATCGGCGATGGAGTAGTCGCCGGCGATGAAGGGGCGGTCGGCCAGCCGCCGGTCGACGACGCCATAGAGCCGTCCCGCCTCCTTGGTGTAGCGGTCGATGGCATAGCGGATCGGCTCGGGGGCATAGGCGCGGAAGTGATGCACCTGGCCCAGCATCGGCCCGATGCCGCCCATCTGAAACATCAGCCACTGCATGACCTCATAGCGGCCGCGCTGATCCCTGGGCAGGAACTTCCCGGCTTTCTCCGCGAGATAGAGGAGGATGGCGCCGGATTCGAAGACCGAAATCGGCTTGCCGTCGGCGCTCTCGGTATCGACGATCGCCGGAATCCGGTTGTTGGGGCTGATGGCGAGGAACGCCTTGTCGAATTGGGCCCCGGCACCGATATCGACCGCATGCACCTTATAGGGAAGCCCGGTTTCCTCGAGCATGATATGGACCTTGTGGCCGTTGGGCGTGGGCCAGCTGTAGAGCTCGATCACATCGATTCCTTTCCCATAGGCATCCAAACCCTTCCCGCTTCCGTTGAAGATAGGCCGCGACGGCGGTCATTGCCACCCGTGTCCCTATTCTGGAATCAGTGGTAACGAATCTCGATGGGCCTGGGACACAAGTTATTGATTTTAGTGGCCTGCTTTTCCCAGAAATTCGGTGCGAATTTCTGGGGCAGGACACTAGGGCCTCGACCCGAGGCACAGCCATGCTTCCCGCGAACTTGACGGAGTAGCCCGAATGCGTCAGCGAGGTTTTGGAATTGTCTTTCTGGCCGCCGCGATGCTCGGCGTGCTGCCGGCGACCCCGTGGGCGGATCAGCCCTCTGGCAATACCAACAGCAGCGACAACACGCCCTGGAACCGGCGGCTCGACGATGCGCGGGTCGACGAGATCAAGCTGAAGACCGACCGCTACGATACGGTGACCGAGGTCGTGGTCATCACTCCCGACTGCGCCTTCCGCAGCGATACCCGCAACATCAACCGACGAAACGTCAATCGGATCGGCTTCACCCAGGACATTCCGCTGATCGGCGGGCTCTTCGAGAACACGCCGCGGGCGGGACGGCTGGACGGCTCCAACCAGATCGGCCTCGCCTACCTCGACGGCAATGTCCTCTATATCGACACGCGCTCGGCCAACGGAAGCGGCAAAGCCGTCGCCGCCTCCGACCGGGCTTGGCTGACCGCCTTGGCGAAGGGCCCGGCCGGCACCTCGAGCGCCAATTTCGCCGTCGCCGGGGCGGGCTCGCCAGAGAATGTCAGCGTCATCAATCGCGACTTCCAATATGTGATCCAGACCGGCGGCTTCACCGCCGTGGCGCCCGCCGGCTATCGCTGCGGTCCGGATTCCATGGCCGCGCTGCCGGCCCTGGCCCCCTTCTTCGAGAAGCCCGAGGGCACGGCGCATCTCCTGAACGGCCAGCTCATCGCTTTGGTCCGGCCCAGCATCATCGCGAATTGATTCTCTTGGCGTCATTCCCGCGATAGCGGGAATCCAGGGCCGCAGGTCTCGCTGGTTGCCCTGGATCCCCGCTTTCGCGGGGATGACGGAAGGGGAGGACTACCCCGCCAGCTTCTTCTTCAGCAGATCGTTCAGCATGGCGGGATTGGCCTTGCCGGCAGTGGCCTTCATCACCTGGCCGATGAAGAAGCCGAAGAGCTTCTCCCTGCCCGAGCGGTATTCCGCCAGCTTGTCGGCATGCTGGACCAGCACCTTGTCGATCGCCTCATCGATGGCGCCGGTGTCGGTCACCTGGCGCAGGCCCTTCGCCTCCACGATGGCCGCAGCATCCTTGCCGGTCTCCACCATTTCGGCGAAGACATCCTTGGCGATGCGGCCGGAGATGGTGTTGTCGGCGATGAGATCGACCAGCCCGCCGAGCGCCACGGCCGAGACCGGTGAGTTCAGGATATCGACCCCGGCCTTGTTGAGGGCGCCGAAGAGCTCGGAGATCAGCCAATTGGCGGCGAGCTTGGCATCGCGGCCCTTGGCGACGGTCTCGTAGAAATGCGCCGTTTCCTGATCGGCGACAAGCACGCCGGCGTCATAGGGCGATAGGCCGAAATCCGCCATGAAGCGGGCCTTCTTTGTGTCGGGCAGCTCGGGCAGGGTCGTCTTCAGGCGCTCGACCCAGGCGGGATCGAGCTCCAGGGGCAGCAGATCCGGATCGGGGAAATAGCGGTAGTCGTGGGAATCTTCCTTGCTGCGCATGGTCCGGGTGACGCCGCGGCCGGAATCGAACAGCCGCGTCTCCTGCCGGATCTTGCCGCCCTCCTCGATCACCTCGATCTGGCGCCGCGCCTCATATTCGATCGCCTGCTGGACGTAGCGGATGGAGTTGACGTTCTTGATCTCGCAGCGCGTGCCGAGCCCCTCGCCCGGCCGGCGCACGGAGACATTGACGTCGCAGCGCAGGCTGCCTTCTTCCATATTACCGTCGCAGGTGCCGAGATAGCGCAGGATCGAGCGCAGCTTGCGCAGATAGGCGGCCGCCTCCTCCGATGAGCGCATGTCCGGCTCGGAGACGATCTCCATGAGCGCGACGCCCGAGCGGTTGAGATCGACGTAGGTCTTCGTGGGATGCTGATCATGCAGGCTCTTGCCCGCATCCTGCTCCAGATGCAGGCGTGTGATCCCCACTTCGCGCGAGCGGCCGTCGGGCAGATCGATGACGATCACGCCCTTGCCGACGATGGGCTGCAGGAACTGCGAGATCTGATAGCCCGCGGGCAGATCGGCATAGAAGTAGTTCTTCCGGTCGAAGACCGAGCGGTGATTGATCTGGGCGTTCAGCCCGAGTCCCGTCTTCACCGCCTGCTCGACGCAGAAGCGGTTGATGACCGGCAGCATGCCGGGAAAGGCCGCGTCGACGAAGCTGACCTGGGTATTGGGCTCGGCGCCGAATTCCGTCGCCGCACCCGAGAACAGCTTGGCCTTGGAGATGACCTGGGCATGGACCTCCAGGCCCAGCACGATCTCCCAGGGTCCGTTATGGCCTTCGATGTAATCGCTCATGATCAGATCCCCGCCGCTTTGGCCGTGAAGCCTGCGGCTTCCTCGATGACGCGGGCCGTGCGGAACAGCGTCGCCTCGTCGAAGGCCTGGCCGAGGAGCTGCAGGCCCAGCGGCAAGCCGTCTTCCGAGAGTCCCGCCGGCACCGAGATGCCCGGCAGCCCCGCGAGATTCACCGGCACGGTGAAGACGTCGTTCAGATACATGGCGATGGGATCGTCCATGCGCTCGCCCACGGCGAAGGCCGGCGTCGGCGTGGCGGGAGTCAGGATCGCATCGACCTTCTCGAAGGCCTTGGTGAAATCGCCGAGGATGAGGCTGCGCAGCCGCTGCGCCTTCAGGTAATAAGCGTCGTAATAACCGGCCGAGAGTACATATGTCCCGATCAGCACCCGGCGCTTGACCTCGGCCCCGAAGCCCGCGGCCCGGGTGTTCTCATACATCTCGTCCAGCGTGCCGCCCGGCACCCGGAGGCCGAAGCGCACCCCGTCATAGCGGGCGAGGTTGGAGGAGGCCTCGGCCGGGGCGATGATGTAATAGGTGGGCAGCGCGTATTTGGTATGGGGCAGCGAGATCTCGACGATCTCCGCCCCCGCCGCCTTCAGCCAGTCGGCGCCCTTGGCCCAGAGACCGCCGATCTCCGCCGCCATCCCGTCCATCCGGTATTCCCGGGGGATGCCGATGCGCAAGCCCTTCACCCCGGCGCCGAGGCCGGCGCGATAGTCCGGCACCGGCAGGTCGACGGAGGTCGAATCCTTCGGGTCATGGCCGGCCATCACCTGCAGCATCAGCGCCGCATCCTCGACGCTGCGGGCGAGCGGGCCTGCCTGGTCGAGGGAGGAGGCGAAGGCCACGATGCCCCAGCGCGAGCAGCGCCCATAGGTCGGCTTGATGCCCACGAGGCCGCAGAAGGCCGCTGGCTGGCGGATCGAGCCGCCCGTATCCGTGCCGGTCGCCGCCATGGCCATGCGCGCCGCCACCGCCGCGGCGGAGCCGCCGGAGGAGCCGCCCGGCACCAGGTCGCGATTGTCGCCGCGCCGGGTCCAGGGATTCTTCACATTGCCGTGGTAGCTCGTGGTGTTGGAGGAGCCCATGGCGAACTCGTCCATGTTGAGCTTGCCCAGCATGGAGGCCCCGGCCTGCCAGAGCTTCGCCGTCACCGTCGATTTATAGGGCGGCTTGAAGCCGTCGAGGATATGGGAGCCGGCAGTGGTGAGCACACCCTCGGTGCAGAAGAGATCCTTGATGCCGAGCGGAATGCCTTCCAGCAGCCCGACCTCGCCGCGCTTGCGCCGGGCATCGGACTCCCCGGCCATGGCGAGCGCCTTCTCCGGCGTCTCGGTGACGAAGGCATTGAGGCCGCGATGGCGTTCCATGACCGCGAGATGAGCTTCCGCCAGCTCGCGGGCGCTGAAGCTTCCTTTGGCGAGGCCGGCGAGGGCCTCGACCATGGTTAGTTCGGTGAGCTCGGTCATCACTCCACCACCTTGGGCACGGTGAAGAAGCCCAGCGCCGGCTCGGGCGCATTGGCCAGCAGCCGGTCGCGGATATTGCCGTCGGTCACCTCATCGGCGCGCTGCGGCAGTTTGCGGGCGACGACGCTCGCCATCGGCTCGACGCCGGCCGTATCGACCTCGCCCAGTTGCTCGACCCAGGCGAGGATCTTGCCGAGATCCCCCACCAGGGCATCGGCTTCCTGATCGCTGACGCGGATGCGGGCGAGCGTGGCGATATGCCGGACGGCGGCACGATCCAGAGACATGGGGCCTGGTCCTTTGGAGGTCGGAACTATGGCGAAATGGCGCGGAACCTAGCAAAGCGGCCCGCCGCCCGCAACCTGAAGCCGTCACAGGCTCGGTTCAAACACCGGTCGATTTCTTCCCAAACCCGATCACAGATGCCGGCTGCCAACACCGGAGTGTTCAGGAGGGCCTATTGGAACGCGCTAAACTAAGGGTACTTCAACCTAACCATCGGGGAACGGCACTATGTGATCGTCAAATCACTGTACTAGCTCTTCAAAGTCCATATGGCGATTAGCGAGCGCGAGAAGCATTTGCTCTACTTCCGCGTCGGTTTGAGATTCTGTTTCAGAGCGCAGATCGTATCCACTCCGCCGAATTAGGATCGCCATCATAAAAAGGGCAGTCCGCTTATTCCCATCAAGGAACCCATGGTTGAGTACCAATGAGTGCACGAGAGCAGCGGCCTTGCGGGAGATGGTACGATAGTAGCCGGAATAAGGTCGACCTATGGCCGACTTAAGGGCGTTTTGGTCTAGTATCCCTGGCCGCCCTCCAAACATCAGAGCAAGCTCGTGGCTGAGCAGCACCTCGGAAAGCGTCACGCGATAGTGCCGCTTTCCTATTTGTCGGCGAGGCGTTTCAGCGCCTTCCCATAGGTGACCGAAGTCTCACGCATCACCCTAAGAGATTTGTCGCTTACATCCCGTCCTGAATGGCTAGATCCGCCTCGTCGGGCAGATTTGGCGTCTGACGAGACACGGCCGGCGATATGCCGTTCCCGCAAACCGGCTTTCTTTTTATCGGCCATGCAAGTCGTTCCTCAAGATCATCTCAACCGTCTGCGGCAAGATGGCAATTCAAAGCTCGGCGGACAAGGGTAGAGTAGCCCGTAGCCACCCTCCCTCAGCCCCTCATGCCATGCCAGGCCGCGGTTACCCCGAAGACAAGGATGAGGGCCCCGGAGCCCCGCGCGATCCAGCGCAGCACCGGCTGGTCCATCTTATGGCGGATGACGCCGATCCCGAAGCTGAGGCAGAGCCACCAGGCCGCCGAGCCGCCGAAGACGCCCAGCACCAAGGTGGCGGCTGCTAGGTAGCTGTCGCTGGCGGCCGAGGTATTGAGGGCAGCGAAGATGGCGATGAAGGAAAGGATCGTCATGGGATTGGCCAGAGTCAGCATGAAGGTGCCGACGAGATCGCCCGCCAGCCCCGCCGCCGATTTCCGCGGGCCGGCGGCGATGGTCGCGGGCTTGGAAAGGATGATGCGCAACCCCAGGAGGCAGAGGAACAGCCCCCCGATGACGGCGATGATGCTGCGGTGGCCGAACAGGAAATCCTGAACCAGGCGGAGGCCGAAGGCCGCGATGCCGCCATAGAAGGTATCGGCGAGCGCCGCCCCCAGCCCCGAGGCCAGGCCGGCGATCCAGCCGCCGGTCAGCGCCCGCTGGATGCAGAGCAGCCCGATCGGGCCTACAGGTGCGGCGATCGCGATGCCGACGATGAGGCCCTTGATGAATAGCTCGATGTTCAAATCGCCCCTCGGCGCTGGCTTGCGGCTCAAGCTATGGGCAGAACGCATCCCGGGCAATCGATTCGATGGCGCGGCGGTTGTTCGCCTCCGGCAAGGAAATGCGCTAAGCCTTGGCGATGGCCGTGATCGACATCGTCGCGATGAAGGCAGCTTTGGTGCCCGGCGGCCGCCTCTTCGGCCTCGATATCGGCAGCAGGACCATTGGCATCGCCGTCTCCGATTCGGCCCTCAAGGTGGCCTCGCCTTTGACAGTGCTGCCCCGGGTCAAATTCGCGGCCGATATGGCCAAGCTCAAGGGCCTCATCGCCGAACGCAGCGTGGGGGGTCTCGTTCTCGGTCTCCCGATCGGGCTGGATGGCCGCGAAGGCCCGCGCTCCCAGTCGGTGCGCCAGTTCGCCGCCAATCTGCTTGCCGTGATCGATCTGCCGCTCGCCTTCTGGGACGAGCGCTTCTCGACTCTCGGCGCGGAACGCCCGATGAAGGAGGCCGAGATGTCCCATCGCCGCCGGGGCGAGCTGATCGACAAGCTGGCCGCGGCCTATATCCTCCAGGGCGCCCTCGACCGGATCGCGGCATCCGACCCCCCCGCTTGACGAGAGGGCGGCTTGACGAGGGGCCGCTTGACGGGCGGCCGGCCGGCATGGACAGTCGCCCGCCGATCCCCGTCTCTCCCAGAGGTCCCCTCTTATGCCCGGCCCGCTAGAAGGCATCCGCGTTTTCGATCTCGCCCGCATCCTGGCGGGGCCGACCTGTACCCAGCTCCTGGGCGATCTCGGCGCCGATGTGATCAAGATCGAGCGGCCGGGGGCCGGTGACGACACCCGCAAATGGGGCCCGCCCTATGTCCAGGACAAGGCGGGCAAGGACACGGGCGAGAGCGCCTATTACCTCAGCTCCAACCGCAACAAGCGCTCTGTAGCGGTCGATATTTCCAAGCCGGCGGGCCAGTCCCTGGCGCGGCGCCTGATCGGCCAATGCGACATCATGGTGGAGAATTTCAAGGTCGGCGACATGGCGCGCTACGGCCTGAGCTACGCCGATCTGAAGGCGGCGAATCCCCGCCTCATCTACTGTTCCATCACCGGCTTCGGCCAGACGGGCCCTTATGCGCCGCGGGCAGGCTACGACATGCTGGCCCAGGGTCTCGGCGGCATCATGAGCGTGACGGGCGAGCCCGACCGGGCGCCGATGAAGGTCGGCGTCGGCATCGCCGATATCATGTGCGGCATGTACGCGACGACGGCGATCCTGGCCGCCCTGCATCATCGCGACAAGACCGGCGAGGGCCAATACATCGATGTCTCGCTGCTGGATTCACAGATCGCCTGGCTCGCCAATGTCGGGCTCAATTATCTGACCTCGGGCGAGGTGCCCCAGCGCGTCGGCAATGAGCATCCCAATATCGTGCCCTACAATGTGATGGCGGCGGCCGACGGCCATCACGTGATCCTGGCGGTGGGCAACGACAGCCAATTTGCGAAATTCTGCAGCTTCGCCGGGGTGCCGGAGCTGGCCCAGGATCCGCGCTTCGTCACCAATGAGCAGCGGGTCGGCAACCGCCGGGCGCTCTATGCGCTGCTGGAGGGTATCCTGCGCCGCAAGACGCAGAAGGAATGGGTCGAGGGTCTCGCCGGGCTGGGCGTGCCCTGCAGCCCGGTGAACACGATCGATCAGGTCTTCGCCGACCCCCAAGTCAAGCACCGCGAGATGCAGATCACGATGCCCCATCCCCTGGCGGGCAAGGGTGAGGTCGATCTGATCGCCAATCCGCTCCGCCTCTCCGCCACCCCCGTCGCCTACCGCCACGCCCCGCCCTTCCTCGGCCAGCATAGCGAGGAAGTCCTCCGCGAGCTTCTCGGGCTGGACGAGGCGGCCATCGCCGAGCTGCGCCGGGACGGCGCGATCTAACCCGCCTCGACTCCGATCCCGCAGATCAGCCCGTTCTTCCCCATGGCCGGGCTCACCACCATGAACAGCACCTGGCCGGGCTCGGGGGTGGCGATCTCCTCGATGGTCGCCCCGAAGAAATCCACCAGCCGCCCCAGCCTCTGCCCAGCGGCGACCTCATCGCCGACCTTGACCTCATGGCGGAAGAATCCCGCCTCTTTCGTGCGGACCCAGGTGAATTTCGCGAAGCGCCGGGACGGCGGCATGTTGCGGACGGCCCCGGGCAGGACCTCGAGGCTGCGCAGCACATTCTCCACACCGGCCAGCAGGCCCTGGGCGATCCCTGCATCATATTGGCCGGCGCCGCCGTCCTCGACCAGGATGGCGGGGATGCCGAAGCCCGCCGCCGTGGCATAGGCTAGGCCGGAGACGGGGGCGTCGGCGCCGCGCTGGATCAGCAGGGAGGGCGAGCCGAAGGCCTGGGCCATGGCGGCGCTCTTCGCGTCGAGTTTGGCGTCCCCGCTCTCGTGATAGATGGCGAAGGGCACCAGCGCCTCGGGCAGATCGCCGCCATGCATGTCGATATAGGCATCGGCATGGCGGATCGCGCGCTGGGTCAGATGATGGGCGACGCGCTCGCTGAAGCTGCCCTTGGCCTTGCCGGGGAATACGCGGTTGAGATTGAGGTTGTCGACCGGCGAGACATAGGGTGCCCGCTCCCAGAAGGCCGAGGGGTTCATGACGGGCAGGCAGAGGATCTGGCCCCTGACCTGCTGCGGGTCGAGGGCGGCGCCGAGGCGGATGGCCGCATCGATGGAGGGATATTCCGAGCCATGGATGCCGGCCGTCACCAGCACCGCCGGTCCCGGCAATGCGCCGTTGACGGCGATATAGGGCCAGTCCCAGCCGGCGAGGACGGGATCGTCCCAAGCCACATGGCCTTGGATCTTGCCGCCGGCCGGCGGTGCGGGCACGAGATCGAACTTCCACGGGTTCATCGCTGTCATGTCCCTCCAGTTGGTCCCCAGCATATTCGAGCGAAGCGGGCGCCGAGTTGATGGCCCCTCGGCCGCTCGCCCAGCCTTCGCGGGGCCGATTTACCGCGCAATCTCACCATTGCAGCCCTGCGGCTTCCCTTCCCCGGAGGCAGCCACTATAAGACGTCTTCGATGAGCGCTGCCCCCGCCCTTCGATACCGCCACCGCCATCTTCTGGGCATCCAAGGACTCTCTCGGGAGGAGATCGCCGCCCTCCTGGATATCTCCGAGACCTATGTCGCCTTCAACCGCGGCGCCGACAAGAAGCGCGACCTTCTCGCCGGTCGGACGCTCATCAACCTCTTCTTCGAGAATTCGACCCGCACCCGCACCTCCTTCGAGCTGGCGGGGAAGCGGCTGGGCGGGGATGTCATCAACATGCAGGCGGCTTCGAGCTCGATCAAGAAGGGCGAGACGCTGATCGACACGGCGATGACCCTGAACGCCATGCATCCCGACGTGCTGGTGGTGCGCCATCCGGAATCCGGCGCCGTCAACCTCCTCTCCCAGAAGGTCGACTGCGCCGTGATCAACGCCGGCGACGGCAGCCATGAGCATCCGACCCAGGCCCTGCTCGATGCGCTGACCATCCGGCGCCGGCGCGGCCGGCTGGAGGGACTCCTGGTGGCGATCTGCGGCGATATCCTGCACAGCCGCGTCGCCCGCTCGAACATCCAGCTCCTGACCATCATGGGGGCGCGGGTGCGCGTCATCGCGCCGCCCACCCTGCTGCCCGGCGGCATCGAGCGGATGGGGGTCGAGGTCTTCTACGACATGCGCCGGGGCCTCGTGGATTGCGACATCGTCATGATGCTGCGGCTGCAGACCGAGCGCATGCAGGGCGCCTATGTCCCCTCCATCCGTGAATATTTCCATTTCTACGGCCTGGACCGGGAGAAGCTGGCGGAGGCCCGGCCCGACGCGCTGATCATGCATCCCGGCCCGATGAACCGCGGAGTCGAGATCGATTCCGAGGTCGCCGACGATATCGACCGCAGCCTGATCCGCGAGCAGGTCGAGATGGGCGTGGCCGTGCGCATGGCCTGCCTCGACCTGCTGACCCGCAAGCTCCGCAGCAATGAGGACGGCGATGGCGAGCCTTAGGCGCCCCCTCGTCCTGGTAAATGCGCGGCTGATCGATCCGGCCAGCGGCCGCGACGAGACGGGCGGCCTGCTCGCCATCGACGGGCGCATCGTCGAGATCGGCCCCTGGGTCAATGGCGAAGGCCTGCCGGACGAGGCCGAGGTGGTGCAATGCGAGGGCCATTGTCTGGCGCCGGGCCTCGTCGACATGCGGGTGCAGCTGCGCGAGCCCGGCGAGGAGCATATGGAGACCATCGCCAGCGGCGCCGGGGCGGCGGCGGCGGGCGGGGTCACCAGCATGGTGTGCCTCCCCAATACCGACCCGATCATCGACGATGTCGCCGCGGTGGAATTCATTGCGCGGCGCGCACGGGAGACGCGTCTGGCCAAGGTCTATTGCTATGCCGCGGTGACCCAGCGGCTGGAGGGCCGCGATCTCGTGGAGATGGGCCTTCTGGCTGAGAGCGGGGCGCTCGCCTTCACCGACGGGCTGAAGGCGGTGGCCGATGCCCAGGTGATGCGAAGGGCGCTCAGCTATGTCCGCGCCTTCAACCGCCTGATCATCCAGCATCCCGAGGAGCCGCGGCTCTCCGAGGGCGGGATGATGAACTCGGGCGAGCTTGCGACCCGGCTCGGGCTTTCCGGCATTCCCGGGGCCGCCGAAGTGATGATGATCGAACGCGATCTCCACCTCGTCGCCATGACCGGGGCCAGCTATCACGCGGCCCATCTCTCCACCGCCGCGGCGGTGGAAGTGATCCGCGGCGCCAAGGCGCGCGGCCTGCCGGTCACCTGCGATACCCAGCCCGCCTATTTCGCCCTGAACGAGTCGGCGGTCGGCGACTACCGCACCTTCGCCAAGCTCTCCCCGCCGCTGCGCAGCGAGGCCGACCGCCAGGCCATCGCCGCCGCGGTGGCCGACGGCACGATCGATTGCGTCGCCAGCGACCATGCGCCCCATGACCAGGAATCCAAGCGCGTGCCCTTCGCCCATGCGGCCCCAGGGATCATCGGGCTGGAGACCTTGCTGCCCCTCACCCTGCAGCTCTATCACAAGGGCCAGGGGCGGCTGATCGATCTGCTGCGCCGGGTCACCTCGGCGCCGGCCGATCTTCTGGGCCTGCCCCAGGGCCGCCTCGCCAAGGGTGCGCCCGCCGATCTGCTGCTGTTCGATCTCGACCGGCCCGGGCGCATCGAGGTCGATCGCTCGCGCAGCAAATCCAAGAACTCGCCCTTCGACGGCGATCCGATCCAGGGCCGCGTCTTGCGCAGCGTCGTCGACGGGCGCACCGTCTTCGCCGCGGCCGACTGAGCCAAAGGAACGAGATCATGCCCGGCCTGCTCGGCGGATTCGATTACACTTGGCCCTATTACCTCGGCGCGCTGCTGGGCTATCTCCTGGGCTCGATCCCCTTCGGCCTGCTGCTGACGAAGGCGGCGGGCCTGGGCGACATCCGCAAGATCGGCTCCGGCAGTATCGGCGCCACCAATGTGCTGCGCACGGGGCGCAAGGGCCTCGCCGCCGCGACCCTGCTGCTCGACGGCGGCAAGGGCGCGGCCGCCGTGCTGATCGGCCATCACTGGGGGCCGGATATGGCGATCCTGGCCGGCGCCGGCGCCATGCTCGGCCATCTCTTCCCGGTCTGGCTGAAGTTCCGGGGCGGCAAGGGCGTGGCCACCGCCGGCGGCGTGCTGCTGGCCCTGGATTGGCGCATCGGCCTCATCGCCGGGGCGATCTGGCTGCTGGTGGCCATCATCTTCCGCTACTCCTCCCTCGCCGCTTTGGTGGCCTCCGCGGTGGCACCCCTTGCCGCCTGGTTCATCGCCACGCGCCAGATCGCGGCCGTTGTCCTGTTCCTGGCGGTGCTGATCTGGCTGCGCCATCACCAGAATATCCGCCGCCTGCTGACGGGGCGGGAGCCCAAGATCGGCCAGCGCAAAGATGCCTAGGCCTGGGCTCTCGCTGATCATCATCACCAAGGACAATGCACGCACCCTGAAGCGCTGCCTCGATTCCGCGGCTTTCGTGGATGAGAAGATCCTGGTCGACAGCGGCAGCAAGGACGAGACCCTGGCCATCGCCCGCGAGGCGGGCTGCCGGATCACCGAGACGGCGGATTTCCCCGGCTTCCCCGCCCAGAAGCAGCGCGCTCTGGCGCAGGTCACCACCCCCTGGGTGGTGGCGCTGGATGCCGATGAATGGATCGAGACTGCCGCTGCGCGACGAGATGCTGGCCGCCCTCGAAGCGCCGGGCGACACGGCCGGCTTCGAGATGCCGCGTCACTCGTCCTTCTGCGGCCGGCTGCTGCGCCATGGCGATTGGGGGCGCGACCGGGTCGTCCGCCTGGTGCGCCGGGACAAGGCCCGCTACGGCGGCGGCTGGATCCACGACCGGATCCAGGTCGAAGGCCCGGTGGCCCAGCTTGCCAGCCCCCTGCTCCACGAGGCGGTCTTCGACCTCGAGCATGCCCTCTGGCGCATGAACTACTATTCCACCATGACGGCGGCCGAGCGCCACGAGACGGGACGCAAGGTCTCGCTGGCGGGCGCCGTCGGCCACGGCTTCTGGACCTTCTTTCGCAGCTATGTCCTGCGCGGCGGCTTCCGCGACGGGCCGGAGGGATTCTTCCAGGCCGCAACCGCCGGCGAGGGCTCCTTCTACCGCTATGCCAAGCTGATGCTGCTGAATCGAAAGCCGCCCCAGGGGCCCTAGGCAACAATCTTTAGTTGCATGATTTGACAGGATTTCCCGGCCTTGCCATTCTCCGGGCATGGCCGCCCCGCCCCTCAGCGATGCTCAGCGACTGGCCTGGCTTCGCCTCTGGCGCAGCGAGAATGTCGGGCCCGTCACCTTCCGCCAGCTGCTGCGCCGCTTCGGCAGCGCCGAGGCGGCTCTGGAGGCACTGCCGGAGCTGGCGCGGCGCGGGGGACGCCTGCGGCCCCTGGCCATCTGCCCGGCCGCGGCAGCCGAGCGCGAGCTGGCCGAGCTCGGCCGCCTCGGCGGCAGGCTCCTGGTCATGGCCGACCCGGCTTTTCCCGCGATGCTCGCCGAAGCCGATGACGCCCCGCCCCTGCTTCTGACCCTCGGCAAGATTGAGCTGCTGGCGGGCCGCGCCGTCGCCATGGTCGGGGCGCGCAATGCCTCGGCCAATGGCCGGCTCCTGGCCGAGACCATGGCGCGGGAACTCGCGCAGCAGGGCTGGATCGTCGTCTCCGGCCTGGCCCGGGGCATTGACAGTGCCGCCCATCGGGGCGCCCTGGCCGGCGGCACCATCGCCGTGCTGGCCGGGGGCCTCGACCGCCCCTACCCGCCGGAGAGCGAGCCCCTCTACCACGCCATCGCCGAGCGCGGGCTGGTGGTGAGCGAGATGCCGCTGGGGCGCGTGCCCCAGGCCCGGCATTTCCCCCAGCGCAACCGCATCGTCTCCGGCCTGGCGCTGGGCACCGTGGTGGTGGAGGCAGCGCTTCAGTCCGGCTCCCTCATCACGGCGCGGTTGGCCGGCGAGCAGGGCCGCGAGGTGATGGCGGTTCCCGGCTCGCCGCTTGATCCACGCTGTCGGGGCGCCAATCTATTGATCCGCCAGGGTGCGACTCTGGTGGAGGGTGCGGGGGATGTCGTGGAGGCTCTTTCCGGCGCCGGCGGCCGATTCCACCCCGTTGCCGACCCCGCCGAAGTCGCTTTCACAGACTGCCAACAATATTTCGGAACCCATTGAATTTACGATAAAAACTTCTCTAAGCCTGGTCGAGGAACGGCTCGGCCCCAGCCCGGTAGCGGTTGACGAACTCCTTCGGCAGTGTCACATGTCCCCTCCCTTTTTACGGATGACCCTGCTGGAACTGGAGCTTGCCGGACGCCTGCAATGGCACCCCGGCAACCGGGTATCGCTCCTTGCTGCCGGCGAAAGTCAGCCGACCTGAAACCCATTCAAGACCCGCCCTGAAGCCCGTTCCAAGATCAGAAGCCCAGGAAAGAAGAAGTCGCACGATGAACGTCGTCGTCGTCGAATTGCCCGCCAAGGCGAAGACCATCAATAAGTACCTCGGCCCGGATTACACCGTGCTGGCGAGCTTCGGCCATGTGCGCGACCTGCCCGCCAAGGACGGCTCGGTCCGGCCCGAGGAAGACTTCGCCATGAGCTGGGAGGTCGACGGCAAGGCCGATGTCCGGATCAAGGCCATTGCCCAGGCGCTGAAATCCGCCGACAGCCTGATCCTCGCCACCGACCCGGACCGCGAGGGCGAGGCCATCTCCTGGCATATCAGCGAGGAGTTGAAGCGCCGCCATGCCCTGACCGGCAAGTCGGTCTCGCGGGTCGTGTTCAACGAGATCACCAAATCCGCCGTGCTCGACGCCATGGCCCATCCCCGCGAGGTCAACCGCGAGCTGGTCGAGGCCTATCTCGCCCGGCGCGCCCTCGATTACCTCGTCGGCTTCACCCTCTCGCCGGTCCTCTGGCGCAAGCTGCCCGGCAGCCGCTCGGCCGGCCGGGTCCAGTCGGTGGCGCTGCGCCTCATCTGCGAGCGCGAGGCCGAGATCGAGGCCTTCAAGTCGCAGGAATATTGGACCATCGCCGTGGTCTTCGCGACCGAGGACGGGGCCGTCTTCACGGCGCGCCTGACCCATCTCGACGGCCGCAAGCTGGAGAAGTTCGACCTGCCCAATCAGGCGGCGGCCGAGGCGGCCGCTGCCAAGATCGCGGCCGGGGCGCCATTCCACGTTTCCACCGTCGAGCGCAAGACGGTGCGCCGCCACCCCTTCCCCTCCTTCACCACCTCGACCCTGCAGCAGGAGGCCTCGCGCAAGCTGGGCTTCAGCGCCAGCCACACCATGCGCCTGGCCCAGCGGCTCTATGAGGGTGCCGATCTCGGGGGCGAGACGGTGGGCCTCATCACCTATATGCGGACGGATTCGGTGCAGCTCTCGGGCGAGGCGATCGCGGGCTCGAGGCGGCTGATCGAGGCCGACTACGGCCAGCGCTATCTGCCGGAGAAGCCCCGCTTCTACACGACCAAGGCCAAGAACGCGCAGGAGGCCCATGAGGCCATCCGGCCGACCGACCTCTTCCGCCGGCCCCAGGACATGGCCCGCCATCTCGACAGCGACCAGCGCCGGCTCTACGAGCTGATCTGGAAGCGCACGGTCGCGAGCCAGATGGAAAGCGCCGAGCTCGACCAGGTGACGGTGGATATCGCCGGCACCGGTGTTGGGCTGCGGGCCACCGGCTCGGTGCTGAAGTTCGACGGCTTCCTCAAGCTCTATCAGGAGGATCGCGACGATCCGGCCGAGGAGGAGGAAGGCGACAGCCGCCTGCCGGAGCTGAAGGCCGAGCAGCGGCTCGAGCGCAAGGAGACGAAGCCCGAGCAGCATTTCACCCAGCCGCCACCCCGCTATTCCGAGGCGAGCCTGGTGAAGCGGCTGGAGGAGCTCGGCATCGGCCGGCCCTCCACCTATGCCTCCATCCTGCAGGTATTGCAGGACCGCGAATATGTCCGCCTCGACCGGCGCCGCTTCTACCCCGAGGATCGCGGCCGCATCGTCACGGCCTTCCTCACCGGCTTCTTCCGCCGCTATGTGGAATACGGCTTTACCGCCGGCCTGGAGGAGCAGCTCGACGACATCTCCGGCGGGCGCATCGACTGGAAGACCGTGCTCCGCGAGTTCTGGGAGCATTTCAGCCGAGCGGTCGGCGAGACCAAGGAGCTGCGCATCAGCGAGGTGATCGACGCGCTGGATGCCGATCTCGGCCGGCATTTCTTCCCCGAGGGCGCCGATGGCGCCGATCCCAGGGTCTGCCCCTCCTGCGGGGCGGGCCGGCTCAGCCTGAAGCTCGGCCGCTTCGGCGCCTTCATCGGCTGCTCCAACTATCCGGAATGCCGCTATACCCGCCGGCTCGGCGTCGACAATGGCGACGGCTCCGAGGCCGATACGGGGCCGAAGGATCTGGGCCAGGATCCCGTGAGCGGGCCTCAAGGTCTCGCTCCGCAAGGGCCCCTATGGCCATTACGTCCAGCTCGGCGAGAACGGCGCGCCGGCGCCGGTCAAGGTCGATGAGACCAAGACCGATGAGGCGGCCGTCCTCGAGGCGCCCAACGGGGCGCCGGACGGCGAGGCGCCAAAGGCCAAGAAAGCCAAGCGCAAGCCCGCGAAGGAAAAGCTGCCCAAGCCCAAGCGCGTCTCCTTGCCCCAGGGCATGGTGCCGTCGGAGGTCGATCTGGACCGGGGCCTGGCGCTGCTGGCCCTGCCGCGCGAGCTCGGCCCCCACCCGGCCGATGGCGAGATGATCACGGCCGGCATCGGCCGCTTCGGCCCCTATCTGAAGCATGGGCCGGTCTATAAATCCCTGGCCAAGGACGACGACATCCTCAGCATCGGGCTGAACCGCGCCATCTCCTTGCTGGCCGAACCCAAAGGCGCCAATCGGCGCGGCGGGGCGCCCGGCAAGCCGCTGGGCAACCATCCCGCCGATGGCGCGCCGGTGACCCTGCATGAGGGCCGCTACGGCCCCTATGTGAAGCATGGCAAGGTGAACGCCACGCTGCCGAAGTCGCTCACCCCGGATCAGGTGACCCTGGAACAGGCGATCCCGATCCTGGCCGAGCGCCTCGCCAAGACCGGCGGCAAGCCGCCGGCCAAGGGCCGCAAGACCAGCTTCCGCCAGCCCGCCGCCAAGCCGGCCAAGTCCGGCGGCGCAGGGGTAGCCGAGGAAGATGCGGCGCCGTCGACCCGCAAGCGCGCGGCGGCGAACCAGAAGCGCCCGCCCCGCAAGACCAAGAAGCCGGAGAGCGAGACATGAACAAGGGAGCCGACAAGCGCGCCGCGGCCGTGCCGACGGTGCAGCTCGAGAACGAGCGGGTGAAGGTCACCGAGTGGCGTTTCGCGCCGGGTGCCGCCACCGGCTGGCACCGGCATGGCTACGACTATGTCGTGGTGCCGATGACGACGGGCCGGCTGCAGATCGAGGACGGCAAGCAGACGCATCTCGCCGAGCTCACCGCCGGGCGCTCCTATTACCGCCCGGTGGGCGTGGAGCATGACGTGATCAACGCCAATGAATTCGAGTTCGTCTTCGTCGAGGTCGAGTTCAAGGCCCCGTGAACCGACGGCCCATCAGCAAGGGCGCTCGATGACCAAGGGCGGCAACAAACGGGCTGAGCTCCCCTCGCGCCAGCAGGTTCTGGACTATATCAGAGGCTCCGAGATTCCTGTCGGCAAGCGCGAGATCGCGCGCGCCTTCGGCATCAAGGGCGCCGACCGCATCCCGCTGAAAGCGATGCTGAAGGATCTCGAGCATGCCGGCGAGATCGACCGCGGCCGGCATCGTCGCATGGGCGCGCCCGGCGCTCTGCCGGAAGTGACCGTGCTCACCGTGCTGGGCCCCGATACCGATGGCGAGCTGATGGCCGCACCGGCAACCGGGAGCGACGGGGCGGGTGCCAAAGAGACCGGCGACGGCGAGGCCCCCCGCATCTTCCTCGTCCCCGACCGCACCGCCAAGCCGGCCTATGCCCGGGGCGATCGCGTGCTGGCGCGGCTGCGCCGCCTCGACGAGACGAGTTATGAGGCGCGCGTCATCCGCCGCCTCGAAGCGCCCCCGCCGCGCATCGTCGGAGTCTATGATCGCGGGTCCGACGGCGTCGGGCGTATCCGGCCTTCGGGTCGCAAATCCCGCAATGAGTATCGCGTGGCCGCGGCGGATGCCGCAGGGGCCCAGCCGGGCGAGATCGTCCTTGCCCAGGCCCTGCCCGGCATGCGCCTGGGGCAGCCCCATGCACGGGTGGTGGAGCGCCTGGGGCCCCATGGCGGCCCGCGCTCGGCGAGCCTGCTCTCCATCTATGAGCATGACATCCCCGTCGGCTTCGATGCCGACGCCATGGCGCTCGCGGCCAGCGCCCAGCCCGTCGGCCCCGAAGGCCGCACCGACCTGCGCTCGATGCCCCTGGTCACCATCGACGGCGAGGATGCCCGGGATTTCGACGATGCGGTCCTGGCGGAGGCCGACAGCGATCCCAAGAATCCCGGCGGCTTCATCCTCTGGGTCGCCATCGCCGATGTCGGCCATTATGTGCGCCCGGGCGATGCCCTGGATCGCGCCGCCTATTGGCGCGGCAACTCCGTCTATTTTCCCGACCGCGTCGTGCCCATGCTGCCGGAGGCGCTCTCCAACGGCCTCTGCTCTCTGAAGCCGAAGGAGGATCGCGGCTGTCTCGCCGTGCGCATGGTCATCGATGCCGAGGGGCAGAAGCTGCGCCACCGCTTCATGCGCGGGCTGATGCGCTCGGCCGCACGCCTCACCTATGAGCAGGTCCAGGCGGCGGCGGACGGCCATCCCGACGAGACGACGACGCCCCTGATCGGCCCGGTGATCGGACCGCTCTACGGTGCCTTCCGCGCCTTGCTCGCCGCCCGCCACCGCCGCGGCACGCTCGATCTCGATCTGCCGGAGCGGCGCATCATTCTGGACGACCAGGGCGAGGTGCGCCGGATCGAGCCGCGCCAGCGCCTCGACAGCCATCGCCTGATCGAGGAGTTCATGATCGCCGCCAATGTCGCGGCGGCCGAGACCCTGGAGCGCGCGCGGCGTCCCTGCATGTACCGGGTCCATGACGCCCCCGACGCCGCCAAGATCGAGGCGCTGCGGGAATTCGTCGCCACCCTCGGCTTCAACCTCGCCAAGGGGCAGGTGCTGCGGCCCAAGATGTTCACCCAGCTGCTGGAGCGCGTCAAAGGCTCGCCCTTCGCCGAGATGGTCCATGAGCTCGTGCTGCGCAGCCAGTCCCAGGCCGTCTACAGCCCGGTGAACATCGGCCATTTCGGCTTGGCCCTGGCCCGCTATTGCCATTTCACCTCGCCGATCCGCCGCTATTCGGACCTGCTGGTCCATCGCGCCTTGATCGACGGCTGCCGGCTCGGCGATGACGGCCTGCCCCCCGATGCGGAGGAGCGCTTCCCGGCGATCGGCGAGCATATCTCCACCACCGAGCGCCGGGCGGCGGCGGCGGAGCGCGATGCCGGCGACCGCTTCATCGCCGCCTTCCTCGCCAAGCGGGTCGGCGAGATCCTGGCGGGGCGCGTCACCGGCGTCACCCGCTTCGGGCTCTTCGTGCGGCTGGCGGATACCGGCGCCGACGGGCTCGTCCCCATCTCGAGCCTGCCCTCGGATTTCTACGATCACGACGAGCGCAGCCACGCGCTGATCGGACGGCGCTGGGGCAGGACCTATCGACTCGGCGAGCGGGTCGCGGTCCGGCTGGTCCAGGCCGAACCCCTGACCGGCGGTCTGCTGCTCGAGCTCATCGAGGGCGAGAGCGTCGAACTCGGCGCCGGTGCCCGCCGCGGCACCGCCGCGCGGCAGAAAGCCCAGCAAAGCCAAGGGCCCGCCGCGTGCTCGGCCCGGCAGCCGTCCGGGCCGCCGCTCTCGAAAGCGCAGCTAGCGCCTGTGGCGATTTCGCCGCAGTGATGCGGAAACCGCAATAAACACACAGGATTTAGAACTGTGCTCCCCTAGTCACTGTCATGCTATCTGCTAAGTATAGCTTGGCGGGGTCGGGCGATTCCGGCGCCGGCCGAGGAATTGGGCATAGATGTCGTTGGCTTCGGGACGGTTTTCGTTGGGGCGCCGCCTGGCGACGCTTCTGTTGTTTATGGCCGTCGCCGGCTGCAGCACGGCCAGCTCCCCGCTGGCCGCCAATTCCGATTATGACCGCGACCTCAGGATGTTCACCTCCGCCTATGAGGACATCGACGACCTCTATATCCGCAAGGTCGATTTGGAGAACCTTGCCCTCGGCGGGCTGTCCGGCCTCGCCGCCATCGACCCGGATATTGCCGCCAAGCGCAACGGCGACAAGATCGACATCCTCTACAAAGACGAGACCGCGGCGGGCCTGACAATCGGCGATAAATTCGTGGCCGACGACTGGGCGGCCCTCACCGCCGCCGGCATCGCCGCGGCCCGCAAGGCCTCTCCCCTACTCGCCAAGGCCGACAGCGAGGCGATCTACAAGGCGGTCATCAACGGCATGCTGGCGCGCCTCAACGACCCCTTCTCGCGCTATGCCGGCCGCGACCAGGCCGCGGAAAATCGGGCTTCCCGGGAGGGCTTCGGGGGGATCGGCGTCTATATCTCGGTCGAGAATGGCACGCCGCGGATCCTCTCCGTTCAGCATTATCTGCCGGCCGAGCGGGCGGGGCTGCGCCCGGACGATTATCATCACTGAGGTCAACGGCGTTGCGACCAAGGGACTGGACCAGCAGCAGGTCGTGAGCCTGCTGCGCGGCAGCGTCGATAGCCGGGTGCTCCTCACCATCCAGCGCAAGAGCCTGGCCCATCCTCTGGTCGTCGCCGTGACCCGGGTCCTCGTGGTCCCCGAAACGGTGACCTACCGGCGCGAGGGCGATATCGCCTATTTCCGCATCTACCAATTCAACGAGGACACCACCGCCAGCCTGCGGCGCGAGTTCGAGAATGCCCGCAACGAGATCGGCGACAGCATGCGCGGGGTGATCCTCGATCTGCGCGGGGATCCCGGCGGCGTCCTCGATCAGGCAGTCGGCGTCGCCGATCTGTTCATGGACAGCGGGCGCATCGTCTCGACCATCGGCCGCAACCCGGACAGCCACCAGTATTACGAGGCCACCCCCGGCGATATCGCCCAGGGCTTGCCCATCGCGATCCTGATCAACGGCAATTCCGCCTCCGCCTCCGAGATCGTGGCCGCCGCCCTCCAGGACAGCGGACGCGCCGTGCTGATCGGCACCAACTCCTACGGCAAGGGCACCGTCCAGACGGTGCCGCGCCTGCCCAACAACGGCGAGATCTCGCTCACCTGGGCGCGCTACTTCGCGCCCTCGGGCTATACCCTGAACCATATCGGCGTCCTGCCCTCGATCTGCACCAACAATGGCGACCAGGATGCGACCGAGCTCCTGGCCGAGCTCGGCGAAGGCAAGCTCAATGCGGTGCCGGTGAAGGCCCGCAACACGACCTCGCCGGAGGATACGGCGGCGCTGGACAAGCTGCGCGAGACCTGCCCGGCCTATAAATCCGCCGAGCGGGCCGTCGATCTGCAGGTCGCCATACGGCTTCTGAGCCAACCCCGCCTCTATGCCGAAGCCCTGGCGCTCGCCGCCGTGCCGGGACAGACGCCCACCACCCAATCCGCCCTGACCCAGGAACAAATCCGTCCCTGACGGCTCCTGCCGCCTCTCCCATCACCAGCCCCAGAATGACAAGCGCCATTCCCCGCCCCGTCGATGCCGCCGGCCTGGTCCTGTTACGGGGCGAACGGGACGACCCGGAGGTGCTGCTGGGCCGCCGCCATGCCCGGGCCGGCTTCCTGCCGGACATCTATGTCTTTCCCGGCGGCCGGGTAGAGCCGGGAGATGGCCGGGGCCAGCCCCTGGCCCTGGCCCCGCCGGTGGCAGCCGGGCTCGCCTGGGCGAGCCGCCGGCCCGCCGCCGCCTTCGTGCGGGCGGCGCTGCGCGAGACGACGGAGGAGTCCGGCCTCAGCCTGCCGCCCGACGCCGTGGGCGGCATCGACTTCATCTGCCGGGCGATCACCCCCACCCGCTCGCACCGGCGCTACAATACCCGTTTTCTCCTCGCCGATGGCGCTGCCTGCCAAGGGGCGCTCGGCGGCGACGGGGAGCTGGAGGATCTCGGCTGGCACCGCCATTCCGCCGTCGGCCGGCTGAAACTGGTGGATGTGACCAATTTCGTGCTGGAGGAGGCGGTCCGGCGCTGGCGGCTCGGCCTTGGCCCCGGCATGGAGCCGGCGGTCCGTTACTCCTATGCCGGCGGCCGGGTCAGGATCTTTCGCCGGACCACCTTGTCCTGACCGTCCTGGCGGCCATATCCAAGCGGGCCTTGACAGCGAAGCCTATCAGGCTATGTTCCGCCCCTGTTTTTGGAGACTGAGGCCATGGCCAAGCAAACGACCGTCCTGATCCGATTGGTCAGCACCGCCGACACCGGCTATTTCTACGTGACCAAGAAGAATCCGCGGACCTCGACCGAGAAGTTCGAGTTCCGCAAATACGATCCCGTCGCGCGCAAGCACGTCGCGTTCAAGGAAGCCAAGATCAAGTAAGATCCGGCGCCCGCTCGGGCGCTGACGACGACGGATCGATGAAAGGCCGCCTCACGGGCGGCCTTTTGCATTTGGGGCGCAACGGCCAGCCAGTAAGCGGCTCGCTCCTCTCTTACGCCGTCATGGTCGGCGAAGGCCGACCATCCACGAGTTTGCCAGCCACAAGCAGCTACCCCTCCGATCATCGGCAGAGCGAAGTCCCGATTTCCTTCTGCCGACCGAGGAAGGCTGATGACCTCGTCGCGGGGCTCTTCAGCATGGATCGGAAGATCGAGCGTCCGTGTCGGGCGAACTCGTGGATGGTCGGCCTTCGCCGACCATGACGATTGAGAGAGCCGAGCTAGTCAGACCCTCACCGGATAGCCTTGGGCTTGTCCCGCCCCTGACGACTTCAGCGCCCAAATTCGATACCCTCGCTCCCGAACTCGGGGCGGCCCTCGCCCTCAACTCAGGGACGATCGGCTATGCGCATCGGCGTCGATTTGGGCGGCACCAAGATCGAGACTCTCGCCCTCGACGCGAAGGGCATCGGCCGCGGCGGCTTCCGGCGCGCCTCGCCGCGGGACGATTACAAGGCGACCCTGACGACCATCGCCGAGATGGTGGCGGAGACCGAGCGCCAGGCGGGCGGCGGACCCTCCGTCGTGGGGCTCGGCATGCCCGGGACGATCTCGCCGGCGACCGGCCTCGTCAAGAATGCCAATTCCACCTGGCTCAACGGCCAGAGATTCCACGAGGATCTGGCCCGCACCCTGGGCCGGCCCCTGCGCCTGGCCAATGACGCCAATTGCTTTGCCATCTCCGAGGCGACCGATGGGGCGGGCGCCGGCGCCGCCACCGTCTTCGGCGTCATCCTGGGGACCGGCGTCGGGGGCGGCATCGTCATCGGCGGCCAGCTTCTGGGCGGGGCCGACGGCATCGCCGGCGAATGGGGGCACAACCCTTTGCCCTGGCCCCGGGACAACGAGCGTCCGGGGCCGGCCTGCTATTGCGGCCGGGCGGGCTGCATCGAGACCTGGCTCTCCGGCCCGGGCCTCAGCCGCGATCATGCGGCCCATAGCGGCGAGAGAACTGGCGGCGGTCGATATCGTCGCGGCCGCGGCGGCGGGCTCTCACGCCGCCGAGGCGAGCCTTGCCCGCTACGAAGACCGGCTGGGCCGCGGGCTGGCCCATGTCGTCAATATCCTCGACCCCCATGCCATCGTGCTGGGCGGCGGCATGTCCAAGATCGCCCGGCTCTATGACCGCCTGCCGGGGCTGCTGGCGCCTTACGTCTTCTCCGATCGCGTCGCGACCCGGATCCTGGCGCCCCGCCATGGCGATGCCAGCGGCGTGCGCGGCGCCGCCTGGCTCTGGCGGCGCCGAGGAGGCGGATTGAAGGCGCTCTGCCGCGACTGCCTGCACGGCTTCGCCGCGGGCGGCCCCGCCGCGAATGCGGACGCTGCCCGTGGCAACTGCGGGGCGCTGCCCCGCCTGCGGCTCGCCGCGCCTCATCGCCCATGCCGAGCTCGACGATCTCGCCATCGCCCATATCGACTGCGACGCCTTCTATGCCAGCGTCGAGAAGCGCGACGATCCCTCCCTCAGGGACAAGCCGGTCATCGTCGGCGGCGGACGGCGGGGCGTCGTCTCGGCGGCCTGCTACATCGCCCGGCTCTATGGCGTGCGCTCGGCCATGCCGATGTTCAAGGCCCTGGCCGCCTGCCCCAATGCCGCGGTCGTCACCCCCGACATGGCGAAATATTCCCGGGTGGGCGGAGAGATCCGCGAGATGATGCGCTCCCTCACCCCGCTGGTGGAGCCGCTCTCCATCGACGAGGCTTTTCTCGATCTCGCCGGGACATCCGAGCTGCATCACGGCAGCCCGGCGCGCAGCCTGGCGCGCCTGGCGCTGGAGGTCGAGCGGCGCATCGGCGTCACCGTCTCCATCGGCCTCAGCTACAACAAATCCCTGGCCAAGATCGCCTCGGACCTGGACAAGCCCCGCGGCTTCGCGCTGATCGGGCGCGGCGAGGCGGTGGACTTCCTCGGCCCCAAACCGGTCGGCCTCATCTGGGGCGTGGGCAAGGCGCTCCAGGCCCGGCTGGCGGGCGACGGCATCGCCACCATCGCCGATCTCAGGGGCGCCCAGGAGATCGAGCTCGTCGCCCGTTACGGCAGCATCGGCCGCCGGCTTTACCGTTTCGCCCGGGGCGAGGACGATCGCCGGGTCGACCCCGACGGCGAGATGAAGAGCATCTCGGCGGAAACGACCTTCGACGAGGATATCGCCAGCGCCGAGCTTCTGGCGGGCGAGCTCTGGCCGCTCTGCGAGAAGGTCTCCCAGCGGATGAAGCGCTATGGCCTGCTGGGCCGGAGCATCCACCTCAAGCTCAAGACCTCGGATTTCAAGACCCTGACCCGTTCGCGCCGGCTGCCCGCGGCCACCCAGCTCGCCGAGGCGCTCTACCAGGCGGCCCTGCCGCTGCTGAAAGCCGAATGCACCGGCCGGCGCTACCGCCTGATCGGCGTCGGCGCCGCCGAGCTGGCACCGGAGAGCGAGGCGGCCCAGCCGGACCTGCTGGCCGGGGGCGATCAGCGCCAGGTCGCCGTCGAGCGGGTGATGGATGCGCTGCGCGCCAGGCTGGGCGAGGATGCCATTCGCAAGGGCCGCGGGCTTGTCGCCAGCCCCAGTCCCGGTAGCCCGAGCCCCGATAGCCCGAGCCTTAGCAGCCAGGCGCCGGGAGCCCCTCCAGCCTCTTCAAAACCGCGTCGACCGTGAAGCTGCCGTAGTCCAGGGTCAGCCGGTCGATGACGCCATTGGCATAGATGCTGACGCTCTGCTCCTGCTGCGGCGTCGCCTCATCCCCCGTCGTCGCCTCGCCCTGGGGAGCGTAGAAGGCGAGGCTGAGGCGATAGACGGGACCGGCCGCCAGCAGCGGCGAGAGCTTTGCCTGCTCGGCGGCGGGCTTGCTGCTGCCGGCGAGCGCAGCGCTGATCTCCATCGGCCCCTTGTCGTCGGAGCCGTCGAAGACGGTGGCGAGAAACGTCGGGTCGCCCGCGGCCAGATGGCGGAACAAGGCGAGGCTATGGCCGGTCGGAAACAGGGTCCCGCGCGGCAAGGCGAGCCGCTTCTGCGCCGGGGTCTCGAAGCGGACCAGCCCGGCCTGGCCGGGCGCCGGCATCTCGGCTTCGCCCTTGAACTCCGAGGTGACGTTGTCGCCGTCGAAGTTGCGCATGAAGAAGCGGTAGCGCTTGCCGTCCTTCGCTTCCCAGGAATTCAGATCCCAGCCGACTTCATCCGTCCTTCCGTCGTCATAGAAGAATTTGAGGCGGGCCTTCTGCGTCGTCGTCCAGCCGTTGCAGGCATCGGCGAACTCATAGGCCATGACGCCCCGGACGTTGACGACGTCGCTCCCGGACAGGTTGTGGCCGAGGGAGAGGACATAAGTGGCGCGGTGCGGCAGGAGCTCGCCCGCCCGGGGCGCGGAGGCGGCCGAAGCCGCGACGGAGAAAAGGGCGGCCGACAGCATCCACGATGCCAGGAGCAGCCTTGTCAAATGTTTCATGCGCCTCTAGGGTCCGCCGGTTTGTCGCGATCTGGACTACCATGTCCCTCGGGACCGCGATAGACGCAACAGAGAAATCTTCGGAACGGTCTCATGCCCAGCACCGCCAAAAAGCCGCGAATCCTCGTCACCCGCAAGCTTCCTGCCCCCGTGGAGGCGCGCCTCGTCCGCGACTTTGACGCGGTCCTGAACAAGGAGGACAAGCTCTACGGGCCGGAGGAGCTGATCGCGGCGGCGGCCGGCTGCGACGGGCTGCTGCCCTGCCCGACCGAGAAGCTGACGGCCGATGTCGTCGCCCGGCTGCCGGAGAGCATCCGCATCGTGGCGACCTTCTCCGTCGGCTTCGAGCATATCGACATCGCCGCCTGCAAGGCGCGCGGCATCGTCGTCGGCAACACGCCCGATGTGCTGACCGACGCCACCGCCGATATCGCTTTGCTGCTGATGCTGGGCGCGGCGCGGCGCGCTTACGAGGGCCAGCTCATGCTGCGCGAGGGCCGCTGGGGCTCCTGGACGCCCACCTCCATGCTGGGGGTCGATATGACCGGCAAGCGCCTCGGCATCTACGGCATGGGGCGCATCGGCCAGGCGGTCGCGAAGCGCGCACGCGCCTTCGACATGAAGATCCACTATCACAACCGCACCCGTCTGCCGGCGGAGCGCGAGCAGGGCGCCACCTTCTATGCCAAGGCCGAGGAGATGCTGCCCCATTGCGATTTCCTCTCCATCAACGCGCCGGCCTCGCCGGAGACGATCGGATTCTTCAATGCCGAGCGCATCGCGCTGCTGCCCGACGGCGCCATTTTGGTGAACACCGCGCGGGGTCCCCTGGTGGATGACGAGGCGCTGATCGCCGCCCTCAAATCCGGCAAGCTGGCGGCGGCGGGGCTCGACGTCTTCACCGGCGAGCCGAAGATCCATCCGGGTTATGCGCCGCTGCCCAACACCTTCCTGCTGCCCCATCTCGGCAGCGCCACCGTCGAGACCCGCAACGGCATGGGCTTCCGGGCCGTCGACAATCTCGAAGCCTTCTTCGCGGGAAAACCGCTGCCCTCGCGCGTGGTGTAACGCGGCCGTCAGCTGGCGCCGGCTGAGCCCCTCTCTCTCAACCGTCATGGTCGATGCGGAGCCTGCCCCTGCGAAGGCAGGGGGCCGACCATCCACGAGTTTGCCGCCCTTGAGCCAAGCTCGGGTTGTCGACCATCGCATCTCGTCGGAGGGTCGGTACGACTGCAAGTTTTCACCACGGAGGCACGGAGTTCACCGAGGGTGCACGTGTGGTGCGTCTCCGGACCCGTGCCGCCCTCTCCTGCGGTGCAATCCATCACTCGAACTACTCCGTGACCTCCGTGTCTCCGTGGTGAACACTTCTTCACGTCAGAACCGCCGCGCGGTGATCCGAAACGCAGCGAGCGACTGACCCGCCTGTGGCAGGCAAACTCGTGGATGGTCGACCTGCGCCGACCATGACGGCTCAGAGATGGAGGCTTGCCGGTCGCAACCGGACAGCAGCAGGCGTTCGCTCGGCCACTACGAAAGGAGCGTACCGTTCGGCCCTCTAAGTCGCTTGTCGCCGGAACGCATCCCAGCGCAGCTTTGCCAGCCGGTAGGCGTCCATGATCGAGATCGCATAGATGAAGAGCCCGCCGGCAAGACGGCCGACGAGGCTCTGCTGCGGCGTGGTCAGATGCCAGGTGATCAGCCCGAGCACGATCATGAACATCTGCATGGCGAGGCCGCGATAGCGGAAGCCGCAGAGCGTATGGCCGAAGCCGGGCAGCAGGACGGCGGCCAGCAGCACCAGGCCGGGGTGGATGGGACGGCGGGCGGCAAGTTCGGCCATGGCGGCAGGCTCTCCTACTCCGTCGGGGCGGGATTGGCGACCAGCGAGCTGCGGATCGCGAGCACCGCCTCCAGCAGCCGGCGGGCCAAGGACAGTGACAGCGTGTTGTCGGCGAACTCGACCTGCCGCATCACGAGATACTGCGCCCGCTCCGCCTGCTGCACCTGATAGACGAGGCGCACGCCCTTGGGCGTCACCAGCATCTCCTTCAGCCTGAGATCCTCGAACAGGAAGCGGTGGCGCGCCATGATCTCCAGCGGCGGCATATGCGCGGGATCGTCGCTGCGCAGCGCCGCATCCACGGGCCAGCCCGGCGGCAGCCGGACAGCATGGCCGAGATCGATCGAGGGCGAATAGAACTCGGTCCCGCGCGGGCGGATCAGAAGATCGAAGATGCCCTGATAGGGCACCGGCGCGATCACGCTCACCCGCAGCCAGAGAGAGGGCAGCTTGCGCAACGTCAGGTGATCGACGATGGGCTCGAGGCGGACCTCATGGCCGCGATACTTGCCGGTCAGAACGGGAAAATCGACGGCGTCCTGGAGGACGCGATAGCTGTCGAAGAGATCGAGACAGGCCGTGAAGAAGCCGCCCCGCAGCCGTCTTGCGCGCTCGCGATCCCGGCGATAGAGCCAGATCAGGCCGATCACGGCCGCGGCGACGAGGGCGAGGACGTCCCAGCGCATGGGCATCGCTTCAGGATGCAGAAAAGCCGGCGCCGCTCAAGAGCGGCGCTGGCGGACTAGTCTTGGGCCGCCCAAGAGCGGCGCCAGGGGAGGAATCCTGTACCTCGCGCTCAGTACCCCAAGGGCCGGGGCCAGGGCATGGTGAACTGGTCGCCGCGCCGGACGTAGCGGTAGCGGAAGAAGGCGAACCAGAGCGAGGCGATGATGTAGAAGGCCATCATGGCCAGGAGCTGGCGGCCATAGCCCAGATAGACCGCCACGAAGGTGGCGATGCAGAGCAGCAGGAGCACGGCGGCCGGCAGCGGATGGAAGGGATGCTCATAGCCGCGCTGGATCGAGCCCAGCGGCCATTTCTTGCGGAACTTCCAGATGTTGAAAGGCATGAAGGTGTAGTTCAGCAGGCCCGACAGGATCGAGAAGGTGATGATCTGGGCCAGCGGGATATAGATCGCGAAGATGGCGGCGATGGGGATCAGGAACAGGATCGAGCGGAACGGCGTGCGATATCGGGGATGCACGGCGCCGAACCAGATCGGCAGATAGCGGTCGCGCCCCATGGAGAACCAGGCGCGCGCCGCGTCGTTGATGCAGCCATTGGCCGAGGCGATGGCCGAGAACAGCGTGCCGACGAAGAGGATGACGATCAGCACCGGGCTGCCGGTGACGCGCGCCGCATCGAAGAGCGGCGCCAGCTCCGCATCCCAGCCGATATATTCCCAAGGCAACATGCCGCAGACGACATACCAGGTTAGCGCGGCGGCGATCAGCAAGGTGATCATGCCCGTCATGGTGCCAAGCGGCAGCGCGCGGCCCGGCGAGCGCACTTCCTCCGCCGCCTGGCAGGTACCCTCGATGCCGAGGTAGTACCAGATGCCGAAATGCAGCGAGGCGAGCACGCCGATCCAGCCATAGGGCAGATCGGTCAGCAGGTCCTTGTGCAGCAGCACGGCGCCGGGATTCCACGGCTGGACGCCGATGAAGAGAACGATGATGGAGAGGAAGGCGGCGGCGGTGATGACGAAGTTCACCGTCAGCGTCATGAACACGCCGCGATAGTTGAGCCAGGCCAGGATGGCCAGGGAGAGGATCGTGAAGGGCTCCCAGGGGATGTCATGGCCGAGCTCGGCCGCCCCGATCTGAAGCAGCTGGCCGGCGACCTGGATGTCGCCTGCTTCCAGCATGGTGTAGGCGAGCACGAGATAGAGCCCGACGTTGAAGGCCATCAGCGGGCCGATGGTGTGCTTGGCCTGGGCATACTGCCCGCCGGCCGCGGCCACGGTCGAGGTGATCTCGGAATCGATCATGGCCACGCAGGTATAGAGCAGGCCGATGACCCAGCAGGAGATGAGCGCGCCGAAGGCCCCACCCTTGCCCACGCCGTAGTTCCAGCCCATGAACTCGCCGACCAGCACGATGCCGACGCCGAGCGCCCAGACATGGACGGGGCCGAGGACCTTGAGGAGGTTGATCTGCTTGGAGGGAGCTGGCGCGACCTGCTCGACCATGGCTCAATTCCCTTTCGGCTTGCTGGTTTCGGCGAAGAGCTCGTCAACGCCCTCGCGCGAGCTCAGGAGAACGTCCTCGCCGAAATCCTTGTTCACGACGAAGAAATCCCAGGCCATCCACAGGAAGAGAAGCCCCGATGCGATCCAGGCGGCCCAGCCTAAATAACCCCACATAGTTTCTCTCCTCTGGCGAAATCGTCCCTGACGCGATTCGCTCGGCGCATCAGTCGAATTTCTCGGCGATGACCTGTTTGTATTCCTTCTCGGACAGCACCAGCATGAAGAAGAAATAGCCCACGATGACCACCGCGGTGACGACGACGCCCACGGTGTCGATGGTGTAGTCGAAGGGCTGGGTGATGATGTCCGCCGCCGATTCCTTGGTGTAGCCGAGCTTCTCCCACTGCGCCTGCATCGTCGGGTTCTGGCCCAGCTTCTCCCAGGTCAGCCCTGTCCAGGTCTTGGTCCCGTCCGCCGCCGCCTGATAGGTGACGCCGTCGGGCAGCTTCTCGACCCGGGACGGCACGGCGATCTTCAGCCAGATCGGCAGGAACAGCGCCCCGAAGACGAGCGCCAGCAGGAAGATGACGTCGAAGAACTGCCCGCCGATGCTCTGCTGCGGCGGCTCATAGCGCATGACCATGGTGGACCCCCTTGCCGCCGCTCAGCGCCCGGCGTCGAGATGCCGGATGTCGACGGAGTAGATGTGCTGCTTGTCGTTGCGGTAGTGGCGGATCATCGCCGTGATCGAAGCGGTGTTGAACAGCACCAGGATGAAGGCGGCGATCCAGCAGACGATCTCGATGCTCCGGGGCATATAGGGCCTAACCGCGAGCATGACGAAGAGAACGACGATCCAAAGCGCGATGACGAAACCCGTCGCCCAGAGCCGGTCGAGCGCGAACATGGCTTCGATTCTGGCTTGCAGGTCCTTTGCCATCCCAATCCCCCTCGGTGTTCCGCCCGCCCCGCTTCGGCTTCCTGGCGGGCTTTTTTCGGCTCGGGGTCGGAGAGATCGTTTCCTGCCCCGAAACTCCTATTACCTGTTGGAAACACTGCGGCGAGTTGTCGCAGATTGTCTATACCTCAAAAGGGGTAATTCAACCGTTTGTGGCTAAGAATTAATCAGCCGGCCGGCGCGCGAGGCCCATGTCGAGGGCGAGCATCGCGGCATGAGTCCGATTGGAGGCCGGCAGTTTCTTGAGGATCGTCTTCACATGCACCTTGACGGTGCTCTCGAGCAGGCCCAGCGAGCGGGCGATCTCCTTGTTCGAAAGCCCCAGCGTGAGCTGCATCAGCACCTCGCTCTGGCGCGGCGTCAGCCGCGCAGCGCCGGCGGCAGCCGGCGCGCAATCCGGGAGCTGCGGCCGCGGCTCCACCCGGCGCTCGGTCCAGCGCGCGAGCACCTCCCGGGGCAGATAGACCTCGCCCGAGGCGACCAGGCCGAGAGCATGGCGCAGCACGGCCTCGCTGGCCGATTTCGGCACATAGCCGCGGGCACCGCGCTCCACCGCCTTGGCCGCGATCCGCCCGTCGACCTCGGTGGCCAGCAGGACCACCAGCGCCGAGGGCGCGTCAGCGATCAGCCGGGCGAGCCCGGCGAAATGCCCCTGCCCCGCCTGCAGAATATCAACCAGCACGAGAGCGGGTCCCCGGCCCAGCTCCGCTAGGGCCGTGGCGATATCCGGGGCATCCAGGACGGCGATAGCGGGGTTCCACTGCCGCAGGAGCAAGGCGAGGCCGCGGCGAAAGAGGGTTTGGGAATCGATGATCCAGACAGGTCCCTGGGCAAGCGGCATTTCCAGCGCCGAGGACGATTCATGGCCCGGGTCACCGGCCAGGCTCGCCATCGGCCAGGGCCATGAATCGCGCAGCGGGAGATGCTCGCCACCGGCACTCATGAGATGGGTGCCTCGTCCAACGCCGTATGGGCGCGGGTCACGGAGGCTCGGTCGGATCCGTGATTCGCCGCGCCCTCGCAATCCGACAGCCTTGCCGCCGCTTCGAGGAAGACGGCCATGGCCTCTTCCAGCAGCGGACGGTCATAAGGCATCTCAGCCGCCCCATCCAGACGGCGATAGCTCGCCGGCAGGAAGCTGCCATCGGCGAGACGATTGAAATGCACCACCATCGCCGTGCTCGTCGCCCGGCAGCGGTCGATATTGATGCGCCAGCGCCGGCGCCACCCGCTGCTGCGCTGCCCGATCCCGAGAGGCTGGATCGCCCGCAGCCCCAGGGCCGCGCGGCGGTGCTCGGCAAGGCCGATGAGATCCTCCACCGCCACCGGGTTGCTGTCGGGGCGCCAGGCGATCCCCCTCTCGGCGAGCCGGCACCAGGCGCGCAGCGCCTGGGCCGCCGGCTCGCCCACCGGCGGCCGGCCCGCGGCCCAGCGCTGCACCGTACGCAGCTTGACCCCGAGAAGCCGCGCGGCCTCGGCCTGGGAGAGGCCAAGCCGGGCCAGGCTGTCGCGAAACTCGCGGGCGTTCATGAATCTCGCCTAGAGCCAGAAGATGGCATAGCCGGCAAAGCAGGACGCGATGCCGCCCGCGAGCGCGACATAGGGCCAGATGCCGGCCCGGGTCGGTCCCAGCGCCGTCTGGCCCGCGAGCAGCAGATCCTGATTCATATGCGCGGGGAAGACGCCGCGATCGACGACATAGTGACGATAGAGAAAGACGGGCACCACCAGGGCGGCCGAGACGAAGCCCGCGACCAAGGTGCCGCGGCCCCAGACATCGGCCCCGGCCCCGAGCAGGAAGGCATTGACGAAGGACAGCACCGCACCCAGTCCCAGCAGCCAGTCCGGGCAGCGCCAGGGCCGGCGCACCCCGGGATTGTCGATGCGATGGATCCAGCCGGCATTCAGGTTGAGGAAGTTGAAGATCAGATAATTGCAGTTGGAGACCGCGAGCACGAAGACGTAGTCCGACATCGCGAGCAGGATGAGATTGAAGACCAGGTCGGTCCACATGGCGCGGGTGGGGGCGCCATGACTGTTCACGTGAGCGAGATATTTCGGCAGCCATCCGTCCTGTCCACCCTGATGCAGGGTTCGCGACGAGCCTGCCATTGCGGTCATGATGGCGAGGATCAAGCTGAAGAACAGCAGGACCACGAGAACATTCGTGATCACGGAACCCGCATGGACCATCTCCGCCAGCGCCAGCCCCATGCCGGTGCCGGCGTAGATGCCGGGGTCCAGCATCTTCTGCGTCCCCAGCACGCCCTGGAAAACGACGGGAATGGTGACATAGGCGACGATGCAGATGAGGCCCGAGACGATGATCGCCCGCGGCATGTCGTGGCCCGGATTCTTGAACTCGCTCATGTAGCAGACGGAGGTCTCGAAGGCATAAGTGGACCAGGCGGCGATGAACAGCCCGCCCAGGAACAGGAGGATTCCGCCCTTGTCCCAAATCCCGGCCACGACCTGACCGTTGTCGATCGCCAGCGGGGTGAAGGGCGAGAAGTTCTCCATCCGCACATTGCCCTGGAGGAGCGGGATCACGCAGACGATGAAGAGCGGCAGCAGCGAGCCGATGGTGAGCAGCGTCTGAATTTGGGCGGTGCGCAGGATGCCGCGATGCTGGATGGCGAACACCACCAGCATGATGGCCGCGCCCAGGCAGAAGATGGCGTTGATGCGCAGCGTCAGTCCCGTCGAGATGAAGCCGAGATCGAGGATCGTCAGCTGCCAGGCGAGCACCGGCGCGTCCGGCGCGTAGAAGATCGACAGGAGATAACCGGCGCCCAGCCCGGTGCCGATCGCCAGCACGGGTGTCCAGGCAAGCCAGTTCGACCACAGCGACAGCGGCGCCAGGATGCGGCTGTAGCGGATCCAGGCCGTCGCGCCATGCACGGCGGTGCCGCCGCTCTTCGAAGGGTGCAGGCCGGCGATCTCGGCATAGGTAAAGGCCTGGGCGAAACCGAAGAGGACCGAGATCGTCCAGACGACCCAGGCGGGCGTCCCGACCGTGGCCGAGATCGCACCCATCGAGAACAGGACCAGTGCTGGAACACCCGCGGCGACGAAGACGATTTGCTTCCAGTCGACGTCGCGCAGCATCGTCGGACCGGGCGAAGCAACAACAGCCATGATTTCCCCCTATGCGGCGTTTCGGCCCGGCTGGACGAGCGCCGGTTCGAGACCGCTTCAACAGGACGGCGGCGGGGGTGCCCCTGAACCGGATCCCCGCCTCGCCTGCAGCGCCAGCCTGGGTTGGAGGCGCATATAAAATCGATGGCGCTCGCGGGGGTGCGGAAATATACGCCGAATATATGTCGTAGTTTCCGCCGCAGGGTTCCCTCCGCGCCCATGCCCCGGCGGCAGCCGCTCAGGCGACCTCCTTGCTCTCCTCGGCGCGATACACCAGCCCGGGCTCGACAAGCCGTTCGCCTACCGCAAGGGCGTCGATATCATACCGCCCGTTGCGGTGCCGGGGGGCGATGCCCGCATATATGTAGCGGCGCCCGAAATAATCGATGACGGCAGCCGGGATGGGCCAGTCGTTGTAATATCCCAGCAAGGGACCCGCGGGCTTGGGATCCACCAGGATCAGAAATTCGACCCGATAGACAGAAGTACGGGAGAGCGGCGGCAAGGGCGGACCTCGGATCGTGCGATGATGGCCTTGGGGTGCTCTGGAATCATGGAATAGCCGGCAGGCGCGACCGTTCCCTTCAAATGCCGGGATGCGAGAAAAAGCCACCCTGGAAGCGGCAGAGAGCCAACCGGGGACGAAGGAGAGGAAGCTTGGACGAGGCGATCGACGGTGTCGCGGAAGGCCGCCGCTCCGACCTGAAGCCGGGCGGAAAGGCCAAGAGGGATGTGCCGGCGCCCCGCCGCCTCTGGCTCATGGCCGCGCTCGGCGCACCCTCCATCTGGCAGGCGGAGGCGCCGGGGTGGAAGGCCTATGCCGGCACGGCCGCGATGGTCCTTCTGGCTCTCGGTCTCGGCCTCGCTCTGCAGCAATATCTGGCGAGCCTGAATATCGCCTTGGTCTTCCTGACCGCGGTGCTGGGCAGCGCCGTCGCCTATGGGTTATGGCCGTCGCTCTTCGCCAGCCTGCTCAGCGTGGTCGCCTACAACTTCTTCTTCCTGCCGCCGCTCTACACCACGACGATCGCCGACCCGGAGAATGTGATCGCGATGGTCTCCTTCGTGATCGTGGCGGTCATCGTCAGCAACCTCACCTCGCGGGTGCGCAGCCAGGCGATCGCCGCGCGCCAGCGGGCCCAGACCACCGAGCAGCTCTATCTCTTCAGCCGCAAGCTCAACGACGCCGTCACCCTCGAGGATCTGCTCTGGGCGAGCGCCCACCACATCGCCCTGATGCTGAACCTCCAGGTCGTGCTGCTTTTGCTCTCGGAGGGCGGCGAACCGATCCTCTCGGCGGCGCACCCGCCGGCCGGCGGCCTGAGCGAAGCCGATCTCGCCGCTGCCCGCCGGTGCTGGTCCAGCAACCGCCCCGCGGGCCACGAGGGCGAGGCGCATAGCGGGGCCAGCCGGCTTTTCCTTCCCATGCATACCGGCCGCGGCGTGGCGGCGGTCATCGGCCTCAAGGCCGAGCGGCAGGGTGCGCTGCTGAGCGCCGATCAGCACCGCCTGCTGGAAGCGCTCTGCGATCAGGCAGCACTTGCCATCGAGCGAATCCGCCTCGCCCGCGACGTCGACCGGGCGAGGCTGGCAGCGGAAACCGACCGGCTGCGCTCGGCCCTGCTGACCTCCATCTCCCATGACCTGCGCACGCCGCTCGCCTCCATCCTCGGATCGGCGACGAGCCTGAAGACCCAGCCCGATGTCGCTCGACGAAAGCGCCAAGCGGGAGATGATCAGCACCATCCAGGAGGAGGCCGAGCGGCTGAACCGCTTCATCGGCAATCTCCTCGACATGACGCGGCTGGAATCCGGCGCCGTCGTGCCCCGCGCCAGCATGGCCGATCTGTCGGAGATCGTCGGCAGCGCCTTGGAGCGGGCCGCCCGGATCCTGGAGCAGCATCCGGTCCAGGTCCGCCTGCCGCCGGATTTGCCGATGCTGAATCTCGACGTCGTGCTGTTCGAGCAGGTGCTGTTCAATCTGCTCGACAACGCCGGCAAATACACGCCGGCCGGCTCCCTCATCCGCCTGCAGGCGCAACAGGAGGGCGAGATTGTCCGTCTCCAGATCATCGATGAGGGCGAGGGCATTCCGGCCGCCGATCGCGAGCGCATCTTCGACAAGTTCTATCGCATCCATGCCGCCGACCGGCGCCGGGCGGGGACGGGCCTGGGGCTCGCCATCTGCCGCGGCTTCGTCGAGGCCATGGGCGGCGCCATCACCGCCGGCAACCGTCCGGACGGGCCGGGCGCGGTCTTCACCTTGACCCTGCCGGTGCCCGTCCAGGTCCGGCCCCCCGCGCCGGAGGCGCTGTGATGCCTACCCACACGCCTGAGGCGCTGTGATGTCCGCTCGCGCCCCGCTGCGCATGCTGGTGGTGGACGACGAGCCGGCGATCCGGCGCTTCCTGCGCACCAGCCTCGCCGCGCAAGGCCATCAGGTGATCGAGGTGGAGGACGGCGAGCCGGCGCTCGAGGCCATGCGGCGCAGCCCCGCCGATGTGGTGATCCTGGATCTGGGCCTGCCCGGCCTCGACGGCTTCGAGGTCATCCGCCGCCTGCGGGAAAAGGGCTCGACGGTGCCCATCATCGTGCTCTCCAGCCGTACCGACGAGCGCGGCAAGGTCGAGGCGCTCGACCTCGGCGCCGACGACTATCTGACCAAGCCCTTCGGCGTCGACGAGCTCCACGCCCGGGTGCGCGCCGCCCTCCGCCACCGCCTGCAGCAGCAGGGCGAGCGGCCGGTCTTCCGCAGCGGCGATCTTACGGTCGATCTCGTGCGACGGCTGGTCCTGGTCCGCGGCGAGGAGCTCCGGCTCTCGCCGCGCGAATACGACATCCTGCGGCTTTTGGTTGCCCATGCCGGCAAGGTGCTGACCCACCGCTTCATCCTGCGCGAGGTCTGGGGCAGCGATACCGACGTACAATACCTCAGGGTCTATATCCGCGCGCTGCGCCAGAAGATCGAGGCCGATCTCGAGCGGCCGCGGCATATCCTGACCGAGACGGGCGTGGGCTATCGGCTGCGCGCGCCGGACTGGGACCGCGGCACAAAGCGGCGGCTGAGCGCTGGGCTGAATGGCTCTTCCAGTCTTTCCTCCCGCGCCAGGAGTAGCATCGAAAGGGCGCCGGCGATGGAGGCTAAGCCACATGTTCCATACGCCAATCCCCAAGCCACCACGCTGGTCGACGCCTCCAAACTGATCGAGTGTGGAACCAAAAACAAGCGGTCCAAGGAAACTCCCGGCGAAGCCGATGAAGGAATAGAGCGCCACTGTCAGCCCGGTTCGCGCCGGATCGGCGGCGGCCAGGAGGCCCGCTGTCAGATTTGCAAAGTTCCCTTGAAGGATGAATGCGCAGATCAGGGCCACGCCGACGAGGGCATAGAAGGGCAACGGAGCCGCAAAACCGAACGAAGCCGCCCGTCAGGGCGCCAAGAAGAAAGATCACCGCCGCCGTTCGGCGTAGGCCAAAGCGAATGGACAGTTCGCTGCCCAGAAGGGCAGCGGGGACACCGAGAAGGTTGATGATCGTTGCAGTGCCGAGTGTGATCCAGCCCTCACCCACCGGTACCGCTCGGTGCGATGGCGTGGCGTAAAGGAACAGCACGATCCAGTTCCGAATTCCGACCGAACTCCAGATCACGGCGGCATAGGCGATGATGAAGGCCAGGGCTTGCCGATTCCGCAAGACCTTCGGCAGATCCGATAGGCTTAGAGAATTTCCCCGCGGGCGGGACGCGCCGGCGGGTAATACGGCGGCGCTGAGCAGAAATGCAACCCCCGCGCATAGGCCGGCGCCGATGAAGGCGCTATGCCACCCGAGTATTCGTGCCGTCTGGCCGACAAACAGGAAAGACAAGGAGGCCCCGACCGTGAACGAGCTTGTATACCAGGCAACAGTGCGGGCGCGACTTGCAGATTGTGCCTCGGCTGTGATGGCACGCAGCCCGGGCATATACATGCCGGCAAGGGCGATCCCACCCAGAACCTGGAATGCCAGCGCGCCCTTCAATCCGCCGACCGTCGCGAAACCGAGATAGTAAGCCAGGTTCAGCAGCGCCGAGGCCATGTAGATGGTCCGAGGCGGCAGATGGTCGGTCAGCGCCACCAGCGGAACGACGGCGCACATGTATCCGAGAAAGAACGCTCCCGCCAACCAGCCTGCCTCGGCATTGCTGAGCGACCAGAGCGAAACGAACTGGGGAAGGAGAGCCGGCACGGCCGAATATCCCGCCAAGCCCAGTACCTGCGCGACGCAGAGCAGGGCTACACGACGGTTCGTGATCTGCGGGCGCCGCGTCGTTAAGGGCCCGTCTTCTACCAACTGCATCCCAGACGTCAGTCCGATGCAGAAATCGCGATGTTGAGCGACACTGCGTTACCCCGAGGCAGCTTGAGTGCCAGCAGAGCGGACGCTAGCACGAGGGCTGCCGACATCGCCAGGCAACCCTCAAAGCCCGCGATCTCGAATACAAGCCCTGAGAGCAAGGTCCCAAGCAGCCGGCCACCCGCGTTCGCCATGTAATAAAATCCCACGTCGACCGCGACGCTATCCTTATCCGTGTACGCGAGCACCAGATACGAGTGCACTGCCGAATTGATCGCAAAGACGACGGCAAATGCGGCCAGTCCGACGATCAGTGCCGACTCCCGGTTCAGCGCCCAAGCGGAGCGCTACCGCGATGCCAGCGGGTAGCAGAACGAGAATGAATGCCCAAGACGAGCCGCAGAGCCGTCCACGGTGTTGCCGCTGCCGAGCTTTCGCAGGATTTCCGGAACGGCGGCTTGGATGACGCCGTATCCGATGATCCAAAGCGCAAGGAACGCCCCGACCTGCGTAAAATGTCCATCCGAGCTCCGACAGAAATACCGGCAGACCCACGACGAACCAGACGTCCCGGGAGGCAAATAGGAACAGGCGCGCCGCAGATAGCCAATTGATGGCTCGGCGATTTCGAAAAAAGGGAAAGGAATTTGACTTTCTTTTTCGACCGGCCGAGATCCCCGCGGCAAGCGATATGACCGTGCCAAGCAACACCAGCAGCAGCGCGCTCGCCATGACGCCAAGCGCGCCGACAAAGCCGAGACTGGCGAGAAGCACGCTGCCGACGAAGAAGCCGACACCCTTGAGTGCGTTCTTAGAGCCGGTCAGCCGAGCGACCCACTCGAAACAAGGCCCCCTCGGCACCCTCGGGAACCACGACTTTGATCGCGCTTTTCGCGCTCATCTTGGTGAGGTCTTTGGCGATCCCCGACAGCGCCTGGGCGGTCATCACATAGGCCACCGAGCGATCTCCGGCCACTGCGGCTGCAAGAGCGCGAGCATCACCAGCGCGAAGATCTGAAGCGCCAACCCCCCATAGAGCGTGACCTTGAGCCCCGACTGCGACGCAATCCACCCCCCGAGCAGGTTGGTGACGATGCCGAAGAATTCATAGAAGAGGAACAGGAACGCGATCGTTACATCGCTGTAGCCGAGCTTGTAGAAATGCAGGACGACCAGCATTCGGAGCGCGCCATCGGTGATGCGTGAAGCCCCAATAGGCGGCCGTGATAAGCGCATAGCTGCGGATGCTGGTCATGCCGCTCGGCCTACTGAGCGGCGTTGTGCTGCAAGCTCGACAACGACCCGGCAATTTTCTGCGTGAGCTCTACCATCCGCTCCACATAGGCCCATTCGTTGTCGTACCAGGCGAGGATCTTCACCTGGGTTCCATCAATCACCATCGTCGACAGTGCATCGATAATCGAAGAGCGCGGGTCATTGAGGAAATCCACCGAAACCAGAGGCCGCTCCTCATAGCCGAGAATCCCCTGGAGCGGGCCTTCCGCCGCCGCCTTGAGAAGGGCGTTCACCTCCTCGACGGTCGTGGGGCGAACAACTTCAAACACGCAGTCTGTCAGCGACGCATTGAGCAGCGGAACACGGACGGCAAGCCCATTCAGCTTGCCCTTCAGCTCGGGATAGATGAGCGTGATGGCCGTCGCGGAGCCGGTGGTTGTGGGAATGAGCGACAGGAGGCCCGAACGCGCCCGCCGCAGGTCCTTGTGGGGCATATCGACCATGGTCTGCGTGTTCGTCACGTCGTGGATTGTCGTAATCAGACCGTGACGAATGCCGATGCCTTCATGGATAACCTTCACCACGGGAGCGAGACAATTGGTCGTGCAGGATGCAGCCGTGACGATGTCGTGGCGCTTGGCATCGTAGAGGTCGTCGTTGACGCCCATCACGATGTTCAGGGCCCCCTGCTTGACCGGTGCGGCGACGACGACTTTGCGCACGCCGCGCGTGAAGTAGGGATTAAGGGCTCTCGGGGGTCAGCATCTTGCCGCTGCACTCCAGGACGATCTCGGTGCCGTGTTCCTCCCAAGGCACCTCGCCCGGCTTGAGGCCTCGGTGAAGGCGATGCCGCGGCCTTCTACAGAGAAACTGTCCTGAGCTGTCGCCAAGCTCTTCGGCCACCGCCCGTGCACGCTATCGAACTCCAGCAGATGCGCTGCGGTGATTGGACCGCCCTTTGGCTCATTGACGTGCACGATCGAGAGATCCTCCCGCCCCCAAGCAGCGCGGAATGCCAATCGGCCCATCCGGCCAAATCCATTGATACCAATGCGGGTCATTTGGCCTCACTCGGGAATAGGGGAAAGAAGCGTCCGTATTGCGCGCCGAGGAATGACGATTAGTGACACAACAGAGAAGGCGATGACTGCAGAGATCGGGGGCGACTACGGCTCTGCGCCTCTGTCTCGAGCGCGTCGTGCCGCGGCGCAAGTCGCGGCCCCTCGCCTTCGCGCTGCCGCCCCTCGACGGGCCCGAGAACCTGAGCGGGGCGATCGGCTCGGTCCTCCAGGAGGTCGCCCAGGGCCGGCTCCTGCTGGACGAAGGGGCGGCGCTGGTCGGCATGATGGAATCCCAGCGCAAGGCCATGGAGACGATCGAGCTGGAGAGCGCCTGCGCGCGCTGGAATCTCGGACCCAGGTCGACGACCTCCAGCAGGAGGGGGGTCAATGAGCCGGAACCTCGAGAGGCGTATCGCGCCTATGGAGGCGAAGGCAGCGGATCCTCTGGCTGTCGATCCGTGCCGGGGAAACCAGGGCACAGGCGCTCGCTCGAAGGTTTCCGAACGGCAGGCCCTACGACACGGATCTGCTTTCTTGTCATACCTGGCCGACGACGAGCCCGACGACCCTCCGCCAGACCCGGCCTGATCTGGCGGCCTGAAAGCTCAGCTCGCCGGTGGGCCCGCCGGCTGGCCGAGCGCGATGGCATGCAGGCCCGCGCCGCCATAGCCGAGCTCGCGGGCCGGCACCTGCACCACCTCGCGGCCCGCGAATGCCTTGGACAGCACCTCATAGGCCTTGTTGTCCTGAGGGTCTTCGAAGGCGGGCACGATCGCCGCGCCATTGGCGAGATAGAGGCTGGTGTAGGAGAGCGGCAGGCGCTGGCCCGCATCGCCCAGGCTGGAGCGGGGCTGCTCGATCTCGATCACCTCGAGCGGGCGGCCCTTGGCGTCGGTGGCAGCGCGCAGCCGCTGCAGATTGTCCTGCAGCGCGGCGTAATTGGCATCCGCGGTATCGGCGGTGACCAGGGCCAGGACGGTGCCCGGCTTGACGAAGCAGACGACATTGTCGATCAGCCCGCCCGCAGGATCGCCCGCAAGCCCGCCGGCCAGCCAGATGATCTTGCTGACGCCGAGGAAGCCTTCGAGATGACGCTCGATCTCGGCCCGCGCCAGCTTGGGATTGCGGTTGGGATTGAGCAGCACCTCGCTGGCGAGCAAGGTTCCCTCGCCGTCCCCGTCGATGGCCCCGCCCTCCAGCACCAGCGGCGCCAGATAGCGGCGCATGGCGAGATGCTCCAGCAGCTTCTCGGCCACGGCGGCGTCGCGGTCGTGATCGGGATAGCGTCCGCCCCAGGCGTTCCACAGCCAGTCCACGCCGGCGACACTGCCGGCCGCATCGAGGAGGAAGCTGGGTCCGATATCCCTGAGGAAGGAATCGTCATGGGGCATCGACAAGGTGGCGACGCCATTGCCGGTGGTGAGCGAGACCTCGGCCACGTTCTTCGGCTTGGCGACGAAGGTCACCGGCTCGAAGCGGGCGATGGCGTTCGCCGTCTCGGAATAGGTCTCGCGCACCGCATCGAGATGCTCGCCCCAGGTCTCCACCCGCGTCGGCCAAGCCAGCCAGCAGCGGCTATGGGCGATCCAGGCCCCAGGCAGACTGAACCCGTCATCGGCTGGTCGCGACAAGTTGCATTCCTCAGCGGTTTCGGGATGAGCGACTCTAGCCCGGAATCGATGCCGCCCCAAGGGCCGATTTGAGCGTCGCCCGGGGCCGGGGCTGGGGGCCCCGGCGGCGCGACGCTACTTCTTGACCGGCGGCAGATCGAGGCGGATATGCAGCTCGCGCAGACGCTCGGGCGGCACGCTGGCCGGGGCCTGCATCATCAGATCCATCGCCTGCTGATTCATCGGGAAGGCGACGATCTCGCGGATATTGCGCTCATCGGCCAGGAGCATGACGATCCGGTCGATACCCGGCGCCGAGCCGCCATGGGGCGGGGCGCCGAATTTCAGCGCATTCAGCATGCCCCCGAAGCGCGCCTCGACCTCGTCCTGGCCATAACCGGCGATGGCGAAGGCCTTGTACATGATCTCCGGCAGATGGTTGCGGATGGCGCCGCTCGAGAGCTCCACGCCGTTGCAGACGATGTCGTATTGGAAGGCCTTGATCTCCAGCGGATCCTTGGTCTCCAGCGCCTCGAGCCCGCCCTGGGGCATCGAGAAGGGATTGTGGCTGAACTCGATCTTGTTGGTCACCGAATCGCGCTCGAACATCGGGAAGTCGACGATCCAGCAGAAGCGGAATTCCTTGGCATCGATCAGGCCGAGCTCGCTGCCCAGCTTGCTGCGCACCGCGCCGGCGAACTTCTCGGCCACGGGCTTCTTGTCGCTGACGAAGAACAGGGAATCGCCGTCGCCCAGGCCTGTCGCCGCGCGCAAGCTGGCGATGCGGCCGGCATCGAGATTCTTGGCGATGGGTCCTTTGCCGCCGCCCTCGGCGAAGATGATGTAGCCCAGCCCCGCCGCACCCTGCTCGCGCGCCCATTCGTTCAGCTTGTCGAAGAAGCTGCGCGGACGCTCGGCGGTGCCGGGTGCGGGTATCGCGCGCACGATGCCGCCGGCGGCGACGGATTTGGCGAAGATGCCGAAGCTGCTGTCGCGGAAGATCTCGCTCACATCGGTGATGACCAGGGGATTGCGCAGGTCGGGCTTGTCGGAGCCGTATTTCAGCATCGATTCGTCATAGGCGATGCGCGGGAAAGGCATCGGCCCCAGCTTGCGCTCGCCCTTGAACTCCTCGAAGACGCCGTGGAGCACCGGCTCGATGGCGGCGAAGACATCCTCCTGGGTCACGAAGGACATCTCGAAATCGAGCTGATAGAACTCGCCCGGCGAACGGTCGGCGCGGCTGTCCTCGTCGCGGAAGCAGGGCGCGATCTGGAAATAGCGGTCGAAGCCCGCGATCATCAGGAGCTGCTTGAACTGCTGCGGCGCCTGGGGCAAGGCGTAGAACTTGCCGGGATGCAGGCGGCTCGGCACCAGGAAGTCGCGCGCACCCTCGGGCGAGCTCGAGGTCAGGATCGGGGTCTGGAACTCCGTGAATCCCGACTCCACCATGCGCCGGCGGATGCTGGAGATCACCCGGGAGCGCAGCAGGATGTTGCGGTGGATGCGCTCGCGGCGCAGATCGAGGAAGCGGTAGGTGAGTCTCAGATCCTCGCCGGCATCCTCATCGCTGTTGACCTGGAGCGGGAGCATCTCGGCCGCGGCCTGAAGCTGATAGGCCTCGATGCGCAGCTCGATCTCGCCGGTCGCAAGCTTCGGATTGATCGTCTCGGCGGTGCGCGGCACGAGGCGGCCGGTGAGGGTGACGACGCTCTCCACCCGCACCGATTCGATCTCCCGGAAGAGCGGGCTCGAGGTATCGACGACGCATTGGGTGATGCCGTAGTGATCGCGCAGGTCGATGAACAGCAGATTGCCGTGATCGCGCTTGCGGTGGATCCAGCCGGAGAGCCGCACCGTCGTGCCGGCATCGGCAAGGCGGAGCTGGCCGCAGTTATGGGTTCGATAAGCGTGCATGGGACTATCCAGTAAAACCGGGCGGCCCCGTAAACCGGGCGGCCAGTTAGGAAACCGGGCGGCAAAAGGCATTTTCGCCCCGGATTTGTCAAGCCGAGGCCGTCGCGAATCGATCTCTCTGGCAAGTTGGACGGCCACGAAAATCCGTGTATAGCAGGCGGAATGACCCTCATTGCCGAGTCCGGCGCCCTCGCCGCCTTCTGCCAGCGCCAGCGCGGGGTGGAATTCGTTGCCATCGACACCGAATTCATGCGCGACAAGACCTATTGGCCGCAGCTCTGCCTGGTGCAGATCGCCGGGCCCGAGGAGGCGGCCGCCATCGATACCCTGGCGCCCGGTCTCGATCTCGAGCCGCTGCTGGCGCTGATGGCCGATCCCAAGGTGCTCAAGGTATTCCACGCCGCCCGGCAGGATGTGGAGATCTTCTTCCATATGACCGGGAAGATCCCGGCCCCGCTGGTGGATACCCAGGTCGCCGCCATGGTCTGCGGCTTCGGCGATGCGGTGAGCTATGAGAATCTTGCCGCCAAGCTGGCCGGGGCGCGCATCGACAAGAGCTCCCGCTTCACCGATTGGGCCCATCGCCCGCTGACCGACCGCCAGCTGCAATACGCCCTTTCCGACGTGACCCATCTCCGGCCCACCTATGAGCATCTGGCGCGCCGGCTCGCCAAGACCGGGCGCACCGACTGGGTCGCCGAGGAGATGGCGGTGCTGACGAACCCCAACACCTATCGCCTGGAGCCGCGCGAGGCCTGGCGGCGCATCAAATTCCGCAACGACAAGGCGCGCCCGCTGGCCATCCTGCGCGAGGTCGCCGCCTGGCGCGAGGAAGAAGCCCAGCGCCGCGACCTGCCGCGCAATCGCGTGCTGCGCGACGAGACGCTCTGCGAGATCGCCGCCCATGCGCCGAGCGACGTCGAGCATCTCGCCCGCTGCCGCGGACTGTCGCGGTCCATCGCCGAGAACCGCCAGGGGGCCCAGATCCTGGCCGCCGTCAAGCGCGGGCTGGAGCTGCCGGCCAGCGAATGCCCCGAGCCCACCCCGCGCCGCGACCTGCCCTCGGGCATCGGCCCCTTGATCGAGCTGCTGCGGGTGCTGCTCAAGATGCGCTGCGAGGACCATGACGTGGCCCAGAAGCTGATCGCCAGCGCCGACGATCTCGAGCTGATCGCCGCCGATGACGGTGCGGCGGTCCCGGCCCTGCATGGCTGGCGGCGCGAGATCTTCGGCGCCGACGCGCTGGCGCTGAAGCATGGCCGGCTGGCGCTGACGGTGGTCGGCCGGCGCGTCAAGGTGGTGCCCGTCCCCGCGGCCTGAGCTTCGCGCTACCACTTATCTCCTCTCCCGTGCTTCGAAACGGGAGAGGGGGACCCATCGCGAAGCGATGGGGGGTGAGGGCTTTGCAGTCGTGATCGCCCTCGCGACCCTCACCCGCCCGCCTTCGCTGTGCACCGGCAGGCACCCTCTCCCGCTTCAAAGCGCGGGAGAGGGAGATGCTACCGCGGGGCCCGCGCCTTCGCATTGGCGGTCGCCACCGAGCGACCGAGCGCGCGGCCCAGCGCCTCCAGGCGCCGGTCGACCGCTTCGCCATACATGACACTGCCGTTTTTCGGCAGCACCACGGTCAGGCGATCTCCCGCCAGGCGCAGGCTGGTTTCCCGCAACAGCCGCTGGGTGGCGCCGGATAGGGAGTAGGCGAGCCGGAGCGCAAGGCCGAGGACGAGCGCCTGGCCGAGGCGCGGCTCGTCGATCAGGCGAAGGACGGCTTCCCCGGCGATGGGCTCGAGCGTCCCGGCATAGCGCGCCGCGACCGCGGCGGCGGCGAAGACGCGCTCGGCATGCTCGATGCCGCCGATCGGCAGGCGCAAGATGCGGGCGAAGGATTGCTCGGCCCGGTAGTCCGGATGATCGCGCCAGGCGATGTCGCTGAGCAGGCAAACGGCATGGCGCAGCCGCCGCTGCGCGGGATCTTCGCCGGGAAAGAGCGGCCGGGTCCATTCCTCCAGCTCATCGCCCATGGGGCCGAAGCGCCCATCCATATCGGATTGGTCGCGGGCCGCGGCGAGAAGGGGATCCTGGCGCCGGAACGCGGGCGAGAGCTCGCTGAAGACATAACCCTCGCGCAGGCCGAAGGCCGAGAAGACGATGGCGTCCGGACGCGCGCGGCGCAGCAGCCGCTCGAGCAGCAATGCGGCGAAGGGGAGCGTATCGAGGCGCCGGCGCGACAGGCCCGAGATGGCGGCCAGCGACCGGCGGCCCAGCCGCGACATGATGCGGAGCAGATTCTCCGCCTGGTCGCGGTCGATGCGATACTGCTGGATGATATGCAGCGGATGGCCGATCTGCTCCATATGAATGCGGGCGAGCGAGCGCCAGGCGCCGCCCACGGCATAGAAATTGCGCCCGCGCAGATCCTCGATCCAGGGCACGCTTTCCAGATGCTGATCGATCAGGGCGCGGGCGACATCGCGATCGGCGATCGCCGCATCGCCGACCCGAAGCGGACCCAAGGGCAGCGTGACATGGGGCCCCAGCCGCCCGTGATCGAGGCCGACCAGCTCGACGCTGCCGCCGCCGAGATCGCCCATCAGGCCGTCGGCATCGGGGATGCCCGAGACGACGCCGAGCGCCGAGAGCCGCGCCTCCTCCGAGCCCGAGAGAATGCGCACCGGCACGCGCCAGCGCTTGCGCACCGTCTCGGCGAATTCCACGCCATTGACGGCGTCGCGCACCGCGGCCGTCGCCAGCATGTCGAGCCGCGCGACCCCCATGGCCTTGGCCAGGCGCACGAAGCGGCCGAGGTTCATCATGGCCGATTCGACGCCCTCCTCGTTCAGCCGGCCGTCGCGGCTGAGCCCACGGCCGAGGCCGCAGAGGACCTTTTCGTTGAACAGCAGCAGCGGGGCGCGCGCCAGGCGGTCGAAGACGACGAGACGGATCGAATTCGATCCGATATCGACGACGCCGACGCGCCCTTCTCGTGAGCGCCCCGGCCGCGTGCGCGCCGGCGGCGCGCCTTTCTGCCGCACGGCAGCGGGCGCGCGGCGGCGAAGCGTCGATCCTGCCACGCCTCGTCAGGCCTTCTTGAAATCGAGCAAAGGCGCCTTCTTGGATTTCTTGAGTGCGCTGCCGCGGCCCGAGAGGCTCGGGTTGGTCATGAAATAGGTATGGGCGCTGAAGGCGCCGGCCTCCGCTGGCACCCGGGCATAGCGCCCGTCGGGGCCCAGCTCCCAGCTCTGCGCCTTGTCCTTGAGATTGGCGATCATGATCTGGTCGAGCACCTGCTGATGCACCGTGGGATTCTCGATCGGAATCAGCGTCTCCAGCCGGCGGTCGAAATTGCGCGGCATCCAGTCGGCCGAGGAGATGAAGATCTTGGCCCCGGCCGAGGGCAGCTTCTGCCCGGCGCCGAAGCAGAGGATGCGGCTATGCTCCAGGAAGCGGCCGATGATGCTCTTGACCCGGATGTTCTCCGACATGCCCGGCAGGCCCGGCCGCAGGCAGCAGATGCCGCGGACCACCAGATCGATGGAGACGCCGGCCTGGGAAGCGCGGTAGAGCGCATCGATCAGCTCGGGATCGACGAGGGAGTTCATCTTGGCCCAGATCGTGGCCGGCCGGCCCGCGGCGGCATGGGCCACCTCCTCCGCCACCAGCTTCAGCACCGTGTCGCGCAGATTGACCGGCGCCACGGCGATCTTCTCCAGCCGGTCGGGCTTGGCATAGCCCGTCATGTAGTTGAACAGCCGCGCCGCATCGTGGCAGAGCGCCGCATCGCAGGTGAAGAAGGAGAGGTCGGTATAGATCTTGGCCGTCACCGGATGATAGTTGCCGGTGCCGAAATGGACGTAGCTGCGGAGCGTGCCGCCTTCGCGGCGCATCACCATGGCGACCTTGGCATGGGTCTTCAGCTCCAGGAAGCCGTAGACCACCTGCACCCCGGCGCGCTCCATGTCGCGGGCCCAGCGGATATTGGCCTCCTCGTCGAAGCGCGCCTTGAGCTCGACCAGGGCCGTCACCGATTTGCCGGCCTCGGCCGCCTCGATCAGCGCCTTGACGATGGGGGAATCGTCGCTGGTGCGGTAGAGCGTCTGCTTGATCGCCACCACGGAGGGGTCGCGCGCGGCCTGGCGCACGAACTGCACCACCACGTCGAAGCTCTCATAGGGATGATGGACGATGATGTCCTTCTGGCGGATGGCGGCGAAGCAGTCGCCGCCGAAATCCCGGATGCGCTCGGGAAACCGGGCGATATAGGGCGGGAATTTCAGATCCGGCCGGTCGTCGACGATGAGCCTGTCGGTGCTGGCGAGGCCGAGCAGCCCGTCCTGCAGGAAGATATCCTCCGGCTTCACATTGAGCTCGTCGATGATGAAGGCGAGCAAATCCTCCGGCATGCCCGCATTGGCCTTGAGGCGGATGACGGAGCCGCGGCGCCGGCGCTTCAGCGCCGTCTCGAACAGGAGGACGAGATCCTCGGCCTCCTCCTCGATCTCGATCTCGCTGTCGCGGATCATGCGGAAATAGCCGAGCCCCGTCACCTCGAAGCCGGGGAAGAGCCGGTCGAGATACATGCCGACGAGGGTCTCCAGCGGCAGGAAGCGGATCGCCTGGCCCGGCAGGCGGATGAAGCGGGCGATCTGGGGCGGCAGGACGATGAGGGCGCGGAGCTGGCGCTTGTCCTCGGGCCGGCGCAGATCGAGCACGATGGCGAAGCCGAGATTGGGAATGAAGGGAAAGGGATGGGCCGGATCCATGGCCATGGGCGTCAGGACCGGGAAGATCTGATCGAGGAAGAAGGAGTCGAGCCACTGCTTTTCCTCGGGCGTCACCTCGCCGGCATCGATGACGGCGATGCCGCTGGCGCGCATCTCGTCGCGCAGCCGGCGCCAGCAGGCCTGCTGATTTCGCATGAGATCGCCCGTCAGCGCATTGATGGCGGAAAGCTGCTGGGCGGGGCTGAGGCCGTCCTGGCTCGGGGTGTCGATCCCCGCGGCCTGCTGGCCTTTAAGTCCGGCCACGCGCACCATGTAGAATTCGTCGAGGTTGTTGGCCGAGATGGAGAGGAAGCGCACCCGCTCGAGCAGCGGATGGTTGACGTTATCGGCCTCCTCGAGCACCCGCTCGTTGAAGGCGAGCCAGGAGAGCTCCCGGTTGATGAAGCGGGATTCCGGCGGGTCGGGAAAACGAACGGCTGCACGCCGCCGCTCCGCCGCGGCGGGATCGAGTGCGGTCACTGAAATCATCCATGGCGTCAGTCTAAATCGCGGACATGAAATTGTCATGACAACTCAACTCATTTCGGGAGGCCGATAGGTTAAGTCCATGAAACGCTTGAGCTTATTGCGTCACGCCAAATCCGACCGCAGCGACCCGGCCGCCGCCGATTTCGATCGCGGCCTGACCAACCGCGGCCGCCAGGCGGCCCCGGCCATGGGACGTTATCTGCGCCGGCAGAAGCTGGTCCCCGATATCGTGCTCTGCTCGGCGGCACGCCGAGCGCGAGAGACCTGGGAGCTCGCCGCGGCTGCCCTCAAGGCCGAGATTCCCGTCGAATACTCCGAGCGGCTCTATCTCGCCGCCCCGGCTCAGATCCTGCGCCTCCTGCACCAGCTTCCCGAGACCACCGAGTCGGCCCTTCTGATCGGCCACAACCCGGGGTTTCACGCCCTCGCCTTGCAGCTCCTTGGCAGCGGAGATGGCGAGGCGCGGGCGCAGTTGCAGGCCAAGTTTCCCACGGCAGCATTGGCGGTGATCGATTTCGAGGTCGAGCGCTGGGGCGATCTCGCGGCCGGCAAGGGTAAGCTCGAGCGCTTCGTCGCGCCCCGCGATCTCGACTAGAGCCTATCCGAGCGGCTCTTCCGGCCGCGGCCAGAAGGTCTTGTGCTTGGTGAATTCCTTCCAGACGGCCGAGACCCGGTTCAGATCCTCGGCGATCCGTCCGCCCTGCCAGCCGAGGATGACACCCGCGGCCCGCGCCGCCTGCGTGGGACCGACCGAGGGCGCATCCGCCAGATAGCGCTCGAGCTCTTCCACGAGATGGCGGCTCACCATCGCATCGTTGAGCGAGCCCAGCACCTCCTGGATCTCGGCCAAGTGCGGCGATGTAGCGCCCGGTCGCCTTGCGCGGGTAGATCTCGCGAAAGAAATCGGCGATATAGCGCTGCTTCTTGGCCATCAGCCGCAGGCGATGCAGGTCGGACTCCGGCAGATCGGCGCGCTTGCCGCCGAACTTCCCCAGCCGCCGGTGCCGGCGCTGCAGCATGGCGGCGGCGAACTCCGCCACCGGGCGGTCATGCAGCCCGGTCTCGGCCAAGGCCCAGGCGCCGGTGGCGAGCCAGTGATAGCAGTGCAGGAGGAAGGCGGTGTAGCGCGGGGCGGCCAGCGCGGCCTTCGCCCGCTCCTGCGCCAGGTCGCGCAGCTCGCTGGCCGCCTCCAAGCAAGCCTCCAACCCGGGCATCCGCCGGGTGATCGGCTCCAGCGTGGTGGCGATGAAGACATCCCAGTCGCGGGCCGGGTTCAGCTCCTGCTGCAGCCAGCGCAGCTCGCGGGAGAGAAACTCGTGGGCCGCCGGCGCCAAGGCGTCGCGATAGGCGTTGACCAGGGCCCGGAGCCGGCGCAAGCCCACCCGCAGCTGATGGATGCCTTCGGGGTCCCGCCCCAGCCGCGCCGACGCCTCGTTGCCCCGCATCTGGGCCAGGCAATTTCGGGCGGCGACGGCGAAGGCATGGCGCGCCGTCATGGTCGGCAGCAGGCCGGTGAGCGTGGCCTTCGCCGGCTGCGGCTCGGCCCCGTCGAGAAGAGCATAGCCGCGGGCCGCCTTGGTCGCCTGGCCAAGGGTGATGGGCAGGACCTCGTGCACCGCCAGCGCCAGCTCGAAGATATGCTCCGGTCGGCCCTCCTTCAGCTCCAGTTCGATCTCCGAGAGCGCCAGACTGGCGGCGCCGGCCCGGATCTCGCCCTTGGTCGAAGGCGAACTCGATCAGGCTGCCGTTGAAGCGCAGCGGCCAGGCGGAGCGCTTGAATTCGGTCAGCGAACAGGGGTGCCAGGCCATCGGCGATCCCGCCATGGGTGAAGAGGCGGCGCAGGCGCAGATCGGAGATCCGGTCGAATTCCGGCCGGTCGCCCGATACCGGCGTCTCCACCTCGCGCTGGATCTGGAGGCCGCCAGGCCCCTCGGCCGGGAGCTTGATCGTCTGCAGCTTGCGCCGCCCGGCGCTGCGGATGCGCAGCGCAATCCCGCGCTTGGCCAGCGCCTGGTCCGGCGTGTCGAAATAGACGGTGGAAAGCTGTCGGGTCGAGCCGCGCTTTTCCGCCAGCCGGCGGAGCAGCTCCAGCCGGCGCACTTCGCCGGCCCGCTCGGGGGGGACGGCCAGCTTGATCTCGATCTCGTCTGCCATGCGTTCCCCTGGCTCCAGCGCTGCTATTAGCCAAGCGGATTGGGTAGCGGAAGTTACATAATTATGACGGCCATGCGAATTTTCGGTTTCGCCGCTAGAGCTTGAGACGCTTGAAGATCGTTTCGGGGATCGCCTTGATGATCCCCATGATCAACCACCAAAAGTGCGGAAAATACAAGAGGTTGCGTTTCTTCTCTGCGGCATCGAGACAAGCTCTGGCGGCATCCTCGGGGCTCGCGACCAGGAACATGCCGGGCAGACCATAGGTCATGGCCGTGTCCATGAATCCCGCCTTGATGGTGGTGACCGAAACACCCCGATGGGAGAGCCTGGCGCGAAGGCCTTGAAGATAAACATTGAGGCCGGCCTTGGCCGATCCATAGACGAAATTGGAGGGCCGGCCGCGGTCGCCGGCGACGGAGCTGAGGACCACGACCGCCCCCTGCCCCGCTGCCGCGAGCAGCGGCTCGAGTCGGGCGAGGATGGAGACGGCCCCCTGGTAATTGACCGCGATGACCTGCGCCGCCAAAGCGGGCTCGCGGTCGATCGCCTCCTGCGGATGCAGCAGGCCGAAAGCCAAGAGGACGTTCAGAGGGCGGGCGGGAAGTGCGGCCACGAAGGCGGCATGGCTGGCGCCATCGGCGGCGTCGAAACGCCGCACCTCGACCCGGGCCGCCCCTCGCAGCCGGGCATCGGCGGCGCTCAGCTCCATATCGGCCAGATCGCGCCCGGCGAGGATGAGACGCCGCCCCGCCGGCCGCGGCGAGGCGGATGAAGGCGCGGGCGACGGAGGAGCTGGCGCCGAGGACGAGCCAGAGAGGCGGCTCGGGCATTGCAGCCGCCGGCATCAGACATCACCCCGGATCTTGAGCCGGCGTTCCATATCCGAGCGCATCCGCCCGGCCGGATCGATCTCCGCCAGGATCCGGCGAAACTCGGGCAGGTGCGGGTACATGGCGGCGAAGCCCGCCGCGCTCAGCCGGGAATCCTTGGCGAGATAGATCAGCCCCCCGTGATCCAGGACCAGCCGCTCCAGCCGGCGGAGCAGATCGTCGCTCCCGGGCCGAGCGGGAAAATCCAGCGCCAGGGTGTAGCCGCGGCCGCCGAAGGACAGCAGGCCCGCGCCTTCCCGGCCCATGGTCTTCAGCACGGCCAGGAAGGAGGCGGCGCGCGAAGCGGCGCAAGCCTCGAGCAAGGCGCGGACCCCGGCGCGGCCCTCGGATTCCGGCAGCAGGGCCTGGAACTGATGGAAGCCGCGGCGGCCATAGAGCCGGTTCCAATCGCCGATCGCATCCAGGGGATAGAGGAAGCGGTCATAGGCGACGCGCCGCTCGCGGCCGCCGGCGGGCACGCGGCGCCAATAGAGGGCGTTGAAGGCCGCGATGCTGAGCGGGTTCAGCGCGAGAGCGGGCAGATCGATGGGAAAGCGCCGGCCCTTGGCCTCGGCATAGGAATCCGATGGCGCCGGCGGGGCCGGATCGGCCGCCTCGAGGATGCCGCGGCCCAGCGCACGGCCCCGGGCGAGGGCATCGATCCAGCCGACGGAATAGACGGCCTGCCGGCGCTCGACCTCCAGCGCCGCCAGGAAGGCGTCGAGATCGGCCATTCGGCGCTCCCGGAGCGCCACGAAGCGCGAAGGCACGGCCATCATCCGGAAGGCCACCGCGAGGATGACCCCCGTCAGCCCCAGCCCCCCGACCGTGGCGCGGAAGAGCGGGTCAGCGGCCGTCAGCCGCCGGACCTCGCCCGAGGGCAGCATCAGATCGAGCCATTCGACATGGCTGCCGAAATTGCCCGCCTGATCCTGGTTCTTGCCATGGACATCATTGGCGACCGCCCCGCCCAGCGTGGCGAAGGCCGTGCCGGGGGTGACAGGCGCCAGAAATCCTCGCGGCAAGAACAGCCGTCGCAGATCCTCGAAGCTGACCCCCGCCTCCGCCGCCAGCAGCCCGCTCGCCGGATCGAATTCCAGCAGCCGGTCGAGGCGCCGGGTGAGGATGGCGCGCCCGCCCCCATTCAGCGCGCTGTCGCCATAGCTGCGTCCGCCGGCATGGACGATGATTCCTTCCTCGCCGGCCGCCGCCAGGATCGCCGGCAGCTCGCTCACGCGCTCGGGCCGGGCCGCCAGCATCTCGGCGCCCGCGAGCCGGCCCCAGCCGCGGAAGACGTCCCTCTTCCAGCCGGGCTCAGACATAGATGAGCAAGGCGAAGGTGACGAGCCAGCCGATGATGGCCAGCAGCAGGAAGCGGTCGCGTCACCGCCAGCCGCGTGGGCGAGCCGGACCGGTGCTCGACGATGGTGATCTGCAGATAGCGCAGCACGCCCGCGATCACGAAGGGCACCGTCAGGAACAGCTTGTCGCTGTGCAGGCGCGCCATGTTCTGGGGCTGGGTCGTGTAGAGGAGATAGCAGACCAGCAGGGCGGCAAGCACGATGGCGATGGCCGTATCCAGGAAGGGCGCGTTGTAGCCCGCGAGGCTCGGGCGATGGCCTGCCTCCATGCCGCGCACGATATCGTCGCGGCGCTTGGCGAGCGCCAGGAACAGCGCCAGGAGCAGGGTGCAGGCGATGATCCAGACCGTGGGCGACGACGCCGATGAGGAAGCCGCCGCCATAGACCCGGAGCACGAAGCCGATGGCGATCAGCAGCACATCGAGGATGGCGATCCGCTTCAGCCCGAAGGAATAAGCGAGATTGAGGCCCGCATAGCCCACCAGCACCTGGGTAAAGGCGAAGGGCAGCAGCAGGAGGGCGACGGCGAAGCTCGCGGCGGCGAGGCCAAGGCCCAGGACAAGCGCCGGGGCCGTGCCGATCGTGCCGGCGGCGAGCGGACGCAGGCGCTTCAGCGGATGCTGGCGGTCGCTCTCCCGGTCGCACCAGTCGTTCAGCACATACATGGCCGAGGCCAGCGCCGAGAAGCAGGCGATGCCGAGCGCTACCTGCCCCACCGCCCCCAGCGACAGCGCCGCCGGGGTGAAGAACAGCGGCGCCGCCACGAAGAGATTCTTGATCCATTGCTGGGGCCGAAGCAGGACGATGATCGGCGCCATCACGCCTCTTCCCGCTCGACGATCTCGCGGGCGAGCGGCAGGCTGACGCGCCGATGCCGGGCCAGGGATTCGCGATCGAGATGGTCGACCGCCCGCAGCAGCGCGTCGAAGCTGCGCTCGAGCCGCGCCGTCAGAAAAGCGACGACCCCGGGCGCCACCATGATCTGCCGGTCGGCGAAGAGCTTCACCAGCAGCGCCTCCACCAGGCTGTCGTCCGGCGGATCGATGCGAACCGCCGGCAGGGCCGAGAGCCGCGAGGCGAGATCGGGCAGTCCCAGACCCCAGCGCGCCGGCGGCAGCCGCGAGACGATCAGGAGATGCCCGCCCTTCTCGGCCAGCGCATTGAAGAGATGGAGCAACGGGCGCTCGGGCACCGGCGGGGCCTCATCGAGGACGCAGGCGCGATAGCCCTCGATCAGGGCCGCCGGCGAGGTCTGCTCGAGATCGCCGGGACGCAGGAGGCGCGCGTTGGCGCCCGCCTGGAACACATGGGCGATATGAGTCTTGCCGCAACCGGCGGGACCGTGGATGGCGAGGCCGGGGCCGGGCCAGTCCGGCCAGCGGTCGAGCCAGGCGACCGCGGCCTCGTTGCAGGGGGCGACCAGGAAATCCTCGCCCCCATAGGAGGCGCGGTGGCCTAGCTCGAGGGGGAGCTGGGCCATGAGGGGTCGCCGCGGTAATAGCGGCTCTCACGGTAGCGGGCGGCGGCGAAACGAATGAGCACGCCGATGATCGCCGCCGCGGGCACCCCCAGCAGCAAGCCGACGAAACCGAACAGCGTGCCGCCGGCCAGCAGCGCGAAGATCACCCAGACCGGATGCAGCCCGACCCGATCGCCGACCAGGCGCGGCGTCAGGACGTAGCCCTCCAGGAACTGGCCGCAGGCAAAGAGGATGACCACCCCGCCGATGGGCAGCCAGTTGTCGAACTGCGCCAGCGCAATGCCGACCGAGACGACGAAACCGGTGATGCTGCCGAGATAGGGAATGAAGGAGATGAGGCCGATGCCGATCCCCACGGCGAGGCCGAAATCGACGCCGATCAAAGTGAGGCCGATGCCGTAGAAGGCGGCCAGAGCCAGGCAGACCGTGGCCTGGCCGCGGGCGAAGCCGGCAAGCGTGCGGTCGACCTCAGCCAGCTGCTGGCGGATCGTGGCGGCATGGCGCTCGGGCAGCAGCGAATCGGTCTCGCGCTTCAGGCGGTCCCAGTCGCGCAGCAGATAGAAGGCGACGACGGGGGTGATGAAAAGCAGCGACAGGAGATTGGCCAGCGCCACCCCGCTGGTCACCAGCCCGGCCAGCGCGCCGCCGACCCAGGCCACGATGCCGCCCACCATGCCGCTGGCCTGGCTGCGCAGATCGGCCAGGCTTTCGATGCCCAGCCGCGCCCCCAGCTTCTGCAGCTCGGGCCAGACAGTGTTCAAGAGCCGGTCGAGATAGCCCGGCAGGCGCTGGGCGAAACTCACGATCTGGCTTTGCAGGGTCGGCAGGATCAGCAGGATCGCCAGGACCAGCACCAGGATGAAGCAGATGCTGACGATGGTCGTCGCCCAGACCCGCGTGCAGCCCAGACGCTGCAGCCGGTCGCAGACGGGATCGAGGAAATAGGCCACGGCCATGCCCGCGACGAAGGGCAGCAGCATGGCGCGCAGCAGATAGAGGACGAGCAGGAATCCCAGCAGGGCGAGCAGCCAGAAGCGGATCTGGCGCGCCCTGTCGATCGGTTCACCCGCCATCAGGGCGCCTCGACCATCAGGGGGCCTCGATGTGGGCGATGCGCCAACCCCACCGCAGGATATAGGCGCCCCCCGACAGCAGCGTCGTGGCGGCGACGGCATAGATCAGGAGCTGATCGACGCCATGGCTGTCGAAGCCGAGACCGAGCTGAGCCAGGATCAGCGCGGCGAGCGCGATCTGGGCGGTCGTATTCACCTTGCTGATGAAGAGCGGCTCCATCTTCAGGCGCTGGGTGAGGGTCTGATAGAGGATGGCGCCGCCCACGATGAGCACGTCGCGGAAGACGACCAGGATCACCAGCCACTTCGGCATTTCCTCGACATAGCCCATGCTGACATAGACGCTTGTCAACAGCGCCTTGTCGGCGAGCGGGTCGAGATAGGCGCCCAGCAAGGTTCGGCTGCGCAGGATCCGCGCCAGATAGCCGTCGAGGGCGTCCGACACCCCCGCGGCGATGAAGAGCCAGAAGGCGGCCGTGAAGTGATCGGTCACGATCAGCCAGACGGCCGCCGGCACGGCCAGAAGCCGCGCCAGGCTGATGAAATTCGGCAGAGACTGGAGGAAGAGGCTCGGTTGCCGAGCGCTCAAGGCTGGGTGCCGCCGGCGAGGCTGAGCGTGGTCTGGCCGTCCGCCGTGTCCTGGAGCAGCATGCCCTGCTGCCCGAGGGCCTGGGTGAGCTGGCCGCGGTCGCCGACGAAGACCAGGTCGAGCTCGGCCCGCCCGCGCATGAGATAGACCACATCCACATGGCGCAGCGTGGCGACGGCGGCAAAGCGGCGGTTCATCTCGCTCCATTGCTCCAGAGAGCTCAGGGGCGCTTCCACGGTCAGGCGCTGCTCGACGTTGGAGGTGACCTGGTTCTGTGCGAGCCAGTCCTGCTGCGTCTGGGTCGCCACCCGGTCGATGGCCGCGACGAAGGTGGTATCGGGCTCGCCCGCGAATTTGTCCTCGAACCCGCCGACGGCCCCGGCAGGGCTATAGCGCTTCACCGCCAAGGCAAGATTGCCCGGATCCACCTTCGCATCGGCAACCACGACCTCTGCCACGCCGTAGCGGGTCGCCAGCGCCTGAAGCTTGGCGGAATCGCCGGCCATCGCCTCATCGCCCGAGATCGAGGCGACATCGGCCGCATCGCCCAGCGGCAGGACCAGGTGGACGACCCCGTCGGCCGGCCGGTGCTGGTTCCAGGCCGCAAGCCAGGTATTGCCATCCTCGAAGAGCAGATTCTTGCCGCCGCTGGTCAGTACCGGCAGGACGAGGACCGGCGGACCGGCGGTCACATTGGTGGTGATGCCGCCCCGGCCCAGATAGCTGTTCACCGCATCGGCGCGGAAGCGGAAGTCGATCTGGCCGATATAGCGCACGCTCGAGACCTTCTCGGACTCGACCTGATAATCGGCCACCATATCGGTGATCTGGTCGTCGGTGAGGGGCGGCAGCTTGGCGATATCCGCCGGGGTGGCGAGCTGGCTCAGCAGCGTCGTGAGCGCCTGGCGCTGGCCTTCGAGCAGCGCCTTCTCGCGGGCGGAGACCGCATCGCTCGCGGTGACGTCGACGCTGACGCCGGGAACGGCCATGGCCGGCTGGTTGTCGGCTCGGCCGGGTAGAGCGAAGAGCAAGCAAAACAGCATGCCCAGCGCTGCGCGCAGGATCATTGCAAAGCGCCTCGGATCAAGTATTTTGCACCGGCCGTTTTTATAGCTTATCGCCGTGGAGGACGCCATAAACACCCGCAGCTATCGCGAGGCCGGCGTCGACATCGATGCCGGGGCGGCCCTGGTCGAGGCGATCAAGCCCATGGCGGCCAGCACCGCCCGAAGCGGAACCCAGGCGGGACTTGGCGGTTTCGGCGCCCTGTTCGACCTCAAGGCGGCCGGTTTTCGCGATCCCATCCTGGTCTCGACCACCGACGGGGTGGGCACCAAGCTCAAGGTCGCCATCACCCTCGACCGCCACGATACCGTGGGCATCGACCTGGTCGCCATGTGCGTCAACGATCTGGTGGTTCAGGGCGCTGAGCCCTTGTTCTTTCTGGATTATTTCGCCACCGGCCGGCTCTCCGTCGAGGCCGGGCGCGCCATCGTCTCCGGCATCGCCGAGGGCTGCCGCCAAGCGGGCTGCGCCCTGGTCGGGGGCGAGACCGCCGAGATGCCCGGCATGTATGCGGGCGGCGATTACGATCTGGCGGGCTTCGCCGTGGGTGCGGTGGAGCGCGACGCCGTCATCGACGGCAGCCGCGTGGCCGCCGGCGATGTGATCCTGGGGCTGGCCTCGGCCGGGCTCCATTCCAATGGCTTCTCGCTGGTGCGCCGGGTGGTCGAGGCCGAAGGGCTGGATTATGCCGCCCCTGCCCCCTTCGACCCCGCGCAGAGCCTCGGCGGCGCGCTGCTGACGCCCACGCGGATCTATGTCCGCAGCTGCCTTGCCGCCGCGCGGGCCGGCCGCGTCAAGGCGATGGCCCATATCACCGGCGGCGGGCTCTATGAAAATATTCCCCGGGTCCTGCCCGAAGGGCTCGGCGCCGAGCTCGACGCCGCCGCCTGGCCGCTGCCGCCCGTCTTCCGCTGGCTCGCACGATCCGGTGGGGTTCCCGATTCCGAGCTGGCGCGCACCTTCAATTGCGGCATCGGCATGATGCTGGTCGCAGCACCCGGGGATGCCGAAGCGCTGGCCGCCCTGCTCACGGAGGCAGGCGAAAAGGTCTATCGCATCGGCCGCGTCCTGCCGCGCCCGGCGGATATGCCGGGCGCTCTGGTGCAGGGCATGGCCGCGGCATGGCACGGCTGAAGCTCGCCATCCTGATCTCCGGTCGCGGCAGCAATATGCAGGCGCTGATCGCCGCCTGCCGCAGCGGGGCCGTGGATGCCGAGATCGCCCTGGTGCTCTCCAACCGGGCCGATGCAGCAGGTCTTGGCTATGCCGCCTCGGCCGGGATCGCGACCTCCGTCGTTCCCCATGGCGACTATCCCGACCGGGCGGGCTTCGATCTGGCGCTCGACCATGCCTTGGCTGAGGCCGGCGTCGATTTCATCTGCCTGGCAGGCTTCATGCGCCTGCTGACGCCGGAATTCACCGCGCGATGGCGGGATCGGATGATCAACATCCACCCCTCCCTGCTGCCCGCCTTCCCCGGGCTCCACACCCATCGCCGCGCGCTGGAGGCGGGCGTCAAGCTCGCCGGCTGCACCGTGCATTTCGTGCGCTTCGAGACGGATACCGGGCCGATCATCGCCCAGGCGGCGGTGCCGGTGCTGCCCGGCGATGACGAGGAGAGCCTGGCGGCGCGGGTGCTGGCGGCCGAGCATCGGCTCTATCCTCTTGCCCTCGGCCTGGTGGCCGCGGGGCGGGTCCGGGTAATGGAAGAACGCACGATTATCGATGCGCTGCACGCCGCGCTGGACGCCCCTGGGGGCCTGCTGCTCAATCCCCCCGGTTGACCCCTCGCCACGGCATGGGCTAAATCCCTGCCGAGATCGTTTTGGGAAGTGGAGTGCCGAGGATGAACGCAGACGACCGGATGCTCGCCGATCACCAGCGCATGTGGCACGACTTCTGCCGCCTGATGAAATACGCCCTTGTCGGGGCGGTGATCGTGCTCGCCCTCGTGCTCTATCTCGCCGCCAAAGGCTGAGCTGGAGCCCAAGTCACGGGTCAGCTCGACTTGAGCTGACCCGATCCTGCTCGAGGTTCCTAGCCGACGATCTCGATCCCGGCGAAGAAGAAGGCGATCTCCCCTTTCGCATTCTCCGCGGAATCCGATCCATGCACGGAATTGGCCTCGATGGATTCCGCCAGATCGCGCCGGATCGTCCCCGCCGCCGCCTTGGCCGGATCGGTCGCGCCCATGATCTCGCGATTGCGGGCCACGGCATTCTCGCCCTCGAGGACCTGAACGACGACGGGTCCGCTGGTCATGAAGGTGCAGAGATCGTTGTAGAACGGCCGCGCCTTATGCACCTCGTAGAACTTCTCCGCCTGCGCGCGAGAGAGCCACAGCCGCTTCTGGGCGATGACGCGCAGCCCGGCCTTCTCCAGGCGGGCATTGACCTCACCGGTCAGGTTGCGCCGGGTCGCATCCGGCTTGATGATCGATAGCGTCCGTTCGATGGCCATAAGTCGACAAGCTCCTGCTCGCTGCAAAATCGCGCCTTCATATACGCCGCGGCGGCCGCCCGCAACCTCGCTGCTCGGCCCCGACGGCTGTGACGGATCGCCCGGGTGACGGGTGCGACCGCGGCATGCTAAGAGCCTGCCGCCATGCTCCAGATCACCGACCTCACCTACCGCATCGCCGGGCGCATCCTGTTGGACGGGATCAGCCTCACTCTGCCCGACGGCCACCATGCCGGGCTGATCGGGCGCAACGGCACCGGCAAATCGACCCTGCTGAAGATCATCGCCGGCACGCTTCAGGCCGATGGCGGCGAGGTCTCCATGCCCCCCGGCCAGCGCCTCGGCGTGCTGGCCCAGGAAGCCCCTGACGGTCCTGAGAGCCTGCTGGAGACCGTGCTCGCCGCCGATGTCGAGCGCTCCAGCCTGCTGGCCGAGGCCGAGACGGCGAGCGATCCCCACCGGATCGGCGAGATCCATGCCCGGCTGGTCGATATCGAGGCCCACCGCGCCCCGGCCCGGGCCGCTGCCATCCTGGCCGGCCTCGGCTTCGATGCCGAAGCGCAGGCCCGGCCCTGCCGCGATTTCTCCGGCGGCTGGCGCATGCGCGTGGCGCTGGCCGCCGTGCTCTTCGCCCAGCCCGACCTGCTGCTGCTGGATGAGCCCACCAACCATCTCGACCTCGAGGCGACGCTGTGGCTGGAGGGCTTCCTCAAGACCTATCCCCACGCGATTCTGCTGGTCTCCCATGACCGTGACCTGCTGAACAAGACGGTCGAGAAGATCATCCATCTCGAGGCCTGCAAGCTCACGGTCTATACCGGCGGCTACGACCGCTTCGAGGCGACGCGGGCCGAGCGGATCGCCCAGACCGCCGCGGCCGCCAACAAGCAGGCGGCCCAGCGCGCCCATATGCAGGCCTTCATCGACCGCTTCCGCTACAAGGCCAGCAAGGCCCGCCAGGCCCAGAGCCGCCTGAAGATGCTGGCCCGGATGCAGCCGATCGTCGCGGTCAGCGAGCAGGCGACCGCCAGCTTCGATTTCCCCTCGCCCCAGCCTTTGCCCCCGCCGCTGGTGGTGCTGGACCAGGTCGAGGTCGGCTACGCGCCGGAGAAGCCCGTGCTGCGCCGGGTCGATCTGCGCCTCGATATCGACGACCGGATCGCGCTGCTGGGCGCCAACGGCAACGGCAAGTCGACGATGATCAAGCTGCTCGCCGGACGGCTGCAGCCGCTCTCCGGCACCATGCGCCGCTCGCCGAAGCTCAAGATCGGCTATTTCGCCCAGCACCAGCAGGATGAGCTCGACCTGGCCGCTACGCCGCTGCAGCTGATGGAGCGCGGCAATCCCAGCGTCCATGTCGAGAAGCACCGGTCCCATCTGGCCCGCTTCGGGCTCGGCGTCGGCAAGGCCGACACCGCCGTCGGCAAGCTCTCGGGCGGCGAGAAGGCGCGCCTCCTCTTCGCCCTGATGACGCGCGAGGCGCCTCATATCCTGCTGCTGGACGAGCCGACCAACCATCTCGACGTCGATGCGCGCGAGGCGCTGGTGCAGGCGCTGAACGAATATGAGGGCGCCGTCGTGCTGGTGAGCCACGACCCGCATCTCATCGGGCTGACCGCCGACCGGCTCTGGCTCGTCGCCGACGGCCGCTGCACCGCCTTCGACGGCGATCTGGAGGACTACCGCCGCCTGCTGCTGGAGCAGCGCCGCGAAAAGGCGCGCGAGAAGGATTCCGACCGCCCCGAGGGCGAGAGCCGTCCCGAGAACGGCAATCGCAAGGAGAAGCGCCGCCAGGCTGCCGAGGCCCGGGCCCAGACCGCCCATCTGCGCAAGGCCGCCCAGACCGCGGAGCGGCGGCTACGCGATCTCGAAGGCCGGCGGAAGCTCATCGAGGCCAAGCTCGCGGATCCCGAGGTCTATGGCGGGCCGACCAGCCAGCTGATGCGGCTGCAACTCGAATTGAGCGAAACCAAGAAGAAGATCGCCGCGGCCGAGGAGGCCTGGCTCACCGCCGAAGGCAAGATCGAGGCGGCCGAAGCGGAGTAAGACGGGCGGAGGTCAGCACGCGCTACCTCTCACCCTCGTCATTCCCGCGAAAGCGGGAATCCAGGGCAACTCGTGAGATGCCTCGCATGTGGCCCTGGATTCCCGCTTTCGCGGGAATGACGGCAGAAAAACTGTCTTGAATCTGCGCTAGGCGCTCGCCTTCTGCTCCCAGCCGCCGGCGTCGGTCTGCTGAAAATAGCTGAGGGCATGGCCGGCGGATTTATAGGCCGCCCAGCGCCGGCGGGCGGCGGCCACCGCGTGCTCATCGCCGCCGTCGAAGAGCTCGACGCAGAGGCGAAAATCGGCGATCCGATCGCTCTCGGCGCCGTCGGCGAGAAGCAGCACCTGGGCGCCGTTCGGATTCTCGTCCTTGACCGTGAGCCAGATGGGCTGCTCGGCGGCGAAGCCGTCCTGGGCCGTCCCGTGCGGCAAGAAGCCGCGGTCGTTATAGGTCCAGAGATGGGCGGCAAGTGCCTCCACCCGCTCCTCGGATCCCAGCATGACCACGGCGCGATCGCCGCGCTCGAGCACGCGCTCCAGCATCTTCGGCAGCGCCGCTTCCAGCCGCATGCGCTGCAGATGATAGAAGCGGATCTCGCTCACCGCTCCTCGTAGTGGTCGGCCACCAGGCGCTCGAGCAGCCGCACGCCGAAGGCCGTGGCCCCCTTCGGGACCGTCGGCGCATCCTTGTCCGACCAGGCCATGCCGGCGATATCGAGATGGGCCCAGGGCGTATCCTTGATGAAGCGCTGCAGGAACTGCGCCGCGGTGATGCTGCCGCCGTTGCGCCCGCCGACGTTCTTCATATCGGCGGCGTCGCTGTTGATCTGCTTGTCGTAGGCATCGGCCAGCGGCAGGCGCCACAGGAGCTCGCCCGTCGCCTTGCCGGCGGCGGCGAGGCGTTCGGCCAGGGTGTCGTTGTTGGAAAAGAGCCCGCCATGCACGTTGCCCAGCGCCACGATGACGGCGCCGGTCAAGGTCGCGAGATCGACGATCGCCTGCGGCTTGAACTGCTCCTGGCAATACCAGAGCGCATCGGCGAGGACGAGCCGGCCCTCGGCATCGGTGTTGATGACTTCGATGGTCTGGCCGGAGAGCGAGGTCACGATATCGCCGGGGCGCTGCGCGGTGCCCGAGGGCATGTTCTCCGCCGCCGCGACCATGCCGATGACATTGACCTTGGCCTTGCGCGCCGCCAGCGCATGCATGAGCCCGATCACCGTGCCCGCGCCGGCCATGTCCCATTTCATGTCTTCCATGCCCTGGGCCGGCTTGATCGAGATGCCGCCGGTGTCGAAGGTGATGCCCTTGCCGACGAAGGCGATGGGCCGCTGCTTGGAGTCCGCGGCGCCGCGCCACTGCATGATGACGAGCTGGGATTCATGCGCCGAGCCTTGGCCCACGCCCAGAAGCGCCCCCATGCCGAGCTTCTTCATCTGCTTCTCGCCCAGCACCTCGACATGGACGCCGAGGTCGGCCAGCTTCTTCGCCCGCTCGGCGAGAGTCACGGGATAGATGACATTGGCCGGCTCGGAGACGAGATCGCGGGTCAGCGTCACGCCCTCGGCGATCTTCTCCAGGGGATCGAAGGCCTTCTTCGCCGCACCGTGATCGTCCAGCATGAAGGTGAGGCGCTTCAGCGTCTGCTTCTGCTCGGGCTTCTCGCGCGTCCGGTATTTGTCGAAGCGGTAGGCGCGCAAGCGCGCGCCCTGGGCCAGATATGCGGCCATTTCGCCGGTGCCGATCCGGGCGCCGGCGACCTCGTCCACCGCCACGGCCGCGGCATGCTCGCCGGCCCCGTTGAGGGCGGCGGCGATCCGCCCGCCGATGGCCAGCAAGGTCGCGGCATCGAGGGAATCGCCCTTGCCGAGTCCGATCAGCAGGATCCTCGCCGCTTCGATCCCCGGGGGCGCCAGAATGGCGAGCTGCTCGTCGGGCCGGCCCTTGAAGCGGCCGACGCTCAGCGCCCGGCCGATGGCCCCCTTGGTCAGCTTGTCGAGCTGCTGGGCCGTCGGCGTCAGCCGATGCTCCTCCAGCACGCCCACCACGATTGTGCCCGCGCTCGGCAGCTCGGACTTGGCGAAAGCAATTTTCATCGAAACTCTCCTGCGGAACCCCGAAGCGGGCAGTGTCCTCTAGCACAGCGATGCGCCGGAGCAAAGCCGTCAGGGCGCCCTTCGGTGCGTCCCCCCGCCATCGCCCGCGGAACCTTCCGCCGGCGCCCGCGGCAGGGCCCGATGAAGCTGCCGCGGGCCTGCATGTGACCTAATTTTAATGGGTATCGAAGCCCTATGAACGGGCGCGAGGTCCGGCCTATCATGCGCCGCAATGCAGCGCCTGCGATTCTACATCATTCGCCAGATGGCCGTGGCGGCAGCCATGACCGTGGCCGGCCTGACCCTCGCCATCTGGCTCAGCCAGTCGCTGCGCCTGCTCGACGTCATCGTCAATCGGGGCCTGTCGATCGGCCTGGCGCTGAAGTTCCTGGTGTTGCTGCTGCCGGGACTGATTGCGCTCCTGCTGCCCGTCGCCGTTTTCATCGCCGTGCTGTTCGTCTATCAGCGGCTGAACGCCGACAGCGAGATGGTGATCATGCGCAGCGCGGGGATCAGCAACCAGGCCCTGGCCCAGCCGGCGCTCATCTTCGGCCTGGCGATGTCGGTGATCGGCTACGGGCTGACGCTCTACGGCATTCCCGGATCGATGCGCGACTATCACGATATCCAGGAGCAGGTCGCCAATAATCTTGCGAGTGTCCTGATCGAGGCCGGAGTCTTCACCGATCTGACGCCGGGCGTCACCTTCTTCGCCCATAATCGCGACCGGGCCGGCGGGCTCAGCGGCATCATCGTCGACGACTCCCGGGACAAGGACAAGCGCCTGATCTATACCGCCGAGCGGGGCGCCATCCGCAGCGGCGCCAGCGGACCCAGGGCCATTCTCCAGCGCGGAACCTATCAGGAGACCAACAACAAGAATGGCCAGGTCTCGGTGCTCTATTTCGATCAGACGGAGGTCGGGCTGGGCGGCTTCCTCGGCCATAGTGCCGGGGCGCGTCCGCGCCAGATCGAGGAGCTCTATCTCGACGAGCTCTTCGCCGGAACCGGCGCCATCGATACGGCATCGCGCCAACGGCTGCTGGCCGAGGCGCATCGGCGCATCGCCGAGCCCCTCTATTCCGTAGCCATGGCGATGATCGCGGCGGTCTGCCTCATCTCCAGCGGCCTGCCCCGCCAGGGCCAGAACAAGCAGATGGTCGTCGCCATCGCCGGCGCCGGCCTGTTCCTTGTCCTCTCCTTCGTGCTGCGCAGCGGCACCCAGCGCCTGCCCTTCCTGGCACCGCTGGTCTATCTGCTGCCCACCATGGCGATTGCGATCTGCTATTGGTTCCTGCTCCGCCGCAAATCGATGCTGCCGCGGCTGGCAGCATGAAAACCGCGCTTTCTCCCACGCTCACTCTCTACATCGGCGGCCGCTTCTTCGCCTGGCTGCTCGGCGTCTCGGTGCTTCTCGGCTGCATCACCCTGCTCGGCGATTCGATCGAGCTCCTGCGCCGTTCCGCCGACAAGCCGGATGTGACATTCGCCCTCGTCATGCTCATGGCGATCTTGAAGCTACCCGCGACCGCCCAGGAAGTGATGCCCTTCGGCCTGCTGGCGGCGACGCTCGGATGCCTCACCCAGCTGTCGCGCACCAGCGAGCTGATCATCGTGCGCGCCAGCGGCGCCTCGATCTGGCAGGTGCTGCTGCCCGCGCTGCTGCTGGGACTGGTGGTCGGCGTTCTCAGGGTAGGCGCCTTCGATTCCCTGGCCGCCACGTCGACGGAGCGCTATGAGCAGATGCAGAAGCAATACATGAACAGCCTCGATCCGATGATGGTGACCGCCAGCACCTCGGGGCTCTGGCTGCGCCAGGCCTCGGACACCGAGAGCTATGTCCTCAACGCCCGCGGCATGGACCAGACCCAGTCCAAGTTCGACAAGGTCGTTCTGCTCAGCTTCGACGCCAAGGACCATTTCATGCGGCGCATCGATGCGGCCAATGCGGTGCTGCGCGACCAGGGATGGATTCTCCAGGACGTGCAGATCATCGAGCCGAACAAGCCGCCGCTGCATCTGCCCAATATGACCGTGCCGGCGAAGCTCACCTATGATCAGCTGATGGAGAGCTTCGCGGCCGCCAGCACCCTCTCCTTCTGGCAGCTGCCGGGCTTCATCTCCATCCTCGAGGCCTCGGGCCTGCCGTCGCGCGCCCATCGCCTGAAATACCAGCGCCTGCTGGCCACGCCGCTGCTGTTCGTCGGCATCATCCTGCTGGCGACCTCCTTCGGGCTCCGCCTGCCGCGATTCGGGGGCCTGCCGCTCGCGATCGGTGCTGGTGCGATGTCGGGTTTCCTGCTCTATTTCCTATCGAGCCTGGCGGCGGCGCTCGGAGTCAATTCGAGCATGCCGCTGGCTCTTGCTGCCTGGGGGCCGGCAGCGGTCACGGCGATTTTGGGCATTACATTGCTGCTCTATGTCGAGGACGGTTAAGTCTTGCTACAGGGGAGGCTCCGGGGCTGGATCATTGCCTTCATGCTGCTCTGGGTGCCAAGCGCGCTCGCGCAGCAGTCGCTCCAGATTACGCCCGGCAAGGGTCCGGTCCTCATCACCGCCGATCAGGTAAACTACGACCGCGATTTAGGGGTCGTGGTTGCCAGCGGCCATGTCGAGGTGTCGCAGGGCGAGCGGGTCCTGACCGCGAACACGCTTACCTATAACGAGCGGACGAAGACGGTCTCGGCTAGCGGCGACGTCGCCCTCATGGATCAGTCGGGCAACATCGTCTTCGCCAACTACATGGAGGTGACGGACGACCTGAAGGACGGCGTCATCAAGAACATCAAGGTGCTGCTGAACGACAAGTCGCGCATCGCCGCCGTGCAAGCCAACCGCAAGGGGCCGACCGACGAGTTCAACAAGGGCGTCTATTCGCCCTGCCGACCCTGCGTCGACAAGCCCAACAGCATGTCGCCCCCGATCTGGCAGCTCGCGGCCCGGCGGATGGTGCATGACAACGACGAGCATGAGATCATCTATCACGACGCCTGGATGGAGATCTTCGGCGTTCCCGTGATCTTCACGCCCTATTTCTCCATGCCGGACCCCTCGGTGAAGCGCCGCAGCGGGTTCCTGACGCCGGTGCTCGGCCAGTCGACCAACCTCGGGTTCCAGTATCATCAGCCCTATTTCTGGGCCATCGCGCCGGACAAGGATCTGACGATCACGCCGTTCATCAACAGCAAGGCCCCGCCCGTCCTTACCGGCGAATACCGCCAGCGGCTGGTCGACGGGAAGATCACGGTGGATTTCGCCGGGACCGACATCAACCTCTCGAACTACCAGAACAGCAGCGGCGCCACGATTCCTGATAACGGAACCCAGCCCGAGGGCTTTGTGCACGCGACCGGCCAGTTCGACGTCACCGACAATTGGCGCGGCGGATTCGACATCGCCCGGGTGACCAATCCCGCCTTCCTGCAATTGTTCGGCCTGCCGGATCAGTACAACAGCTCCCTCAACAGCGAGATCTATGCCGAAGGGTTCCAGAGCCGCAGCTACGCCTCCATCCAGGCCTGGAGCTTCCAGAACATGCTCCAGAACGGCACGCCCAACTCGGAGCTGCCGATCATCACGCCGATCATCAATTACGATCTCGTGGGCGAACCCAACCAGTTCGGCGCCTATTGGTCGGTGAATGCCAATAGCATGATCCTCAGCCGCATCTCCGGAACGGACAGCCGCCGGCTCGTGGGCGAGGTCGCCTGGACCCTGCCCTATATCGCGCCCGCAGGCGACATCTACAAGCTGACGCTCAGCATGCGCGCCGACGGCTATTGGGTGAACGATGTGGACACGGTATCGAACACGGATCCCACGCCCGATCCGACGGTGGCCACATTCAATGGCTTCACCGGCCGGCTCTTTCCCCAGCTGGCCTTCGACTGGCGCTACCCCTTCCAGCGCCGCACCGGCCATACGACCCAGGTGTTCGAGCCGATCTTCTCGGCCATCCTGGCGCCCAACGACGGCAATCCCACCACCATTCCCAATGAGGACAGCCAGGATTTCCAGCTCGACGAGACGAATCTGTTCGATGCCAGCCGGGTGACCGGCTATGACATCGCGGACAGCGGGCAGCGGTTCAACTACGGCGCACGCTACAGCATCATCGGCGACGATGGCGGCAGCACCAGCTTCTTCCTGGGGCAGAGCTACCAGGTCGGCAACGCCACCGCCTATGACCAAGGTGTCGACATCGGCGGCAACTTCAGCGATGTCGTGGGCGCGGTGACGGTTGCGCCGGACCAGGCTTTCGACGTGACCTACCGGTTCCGGGTCGATGCCTCGACCGGGGGCTTCCGGCGCCAGGAGGTCACGGCCCGGGTGGGAACCGCCCGGCTCAGCGCCAATATCAGCTACATCTTCCTCAACGGCGTGAACCCCGCGATCTCCCCCAGCGGCACGGCGCAGGAGATCTATGGTACGATCACCTCCCAGATCGACGACAACTGGTCCGTCTTCTTCACGGGACGGCGCGATCTGGAGACCAATCAGAACCTCACCTATGGAGGGGGCGTGAACTACCGGAACGACTGCATCTCCGTCAGCCTCATCGGCGCGGTCAACAATTATACCCAGAGCAGCATCGAGCCCAGCACCAGCGTCATGCTCACGATCGGCTTCAAGAACCTGGGGGCCTATGGCTTTTCCTTCTAACCTGTTGCGCCCGACCGGCTCCCCTTATACTAGGCGGAGCGGAAAACCCTTGGGAGCCTTGCCCTCCGTGCGCCGATTGAGCCTTCTGCTTGCCCTCGTGGTCCTGTTCTCCGCCCTCGGAACCAGGGTTTCGCCGGCGCAGGACAGCCTCGACATCGTTGCCGTGGTCGATGACGAGGCGATTTCGAAGATCGACCTGCTGGTGCGCCTCCAACTGGTCCTTCAATCCATGGGCCTCAAGGATAGCCCGCAGATTCGCGCCCGCCTCGCGCCGGAGGTGCTGAGGTCCCTGATCGACGACAAGCTGAAGAAGACCGAGGCGCAGCGCCAGGGCATCACGGCGAGCAAGGCCGAGGTCCAGCGGGCGCTGGCCCAGATCGCCGCCGCCAACAACATGTCGGTCGAGCAGTTCAACAAGGCCATCGAGCAGAACCCGCTGGTCGAGCAGGCCTTCGCCGACGAGGCCGGGTCCCAGATCGCCTGGGAGAAGCTGATCCGCAACAAGCTCGCGCCCACGGTCAATGTCACGTCTCAGGACATCGACGAGGAGATGCGCCGGGTCAAGGACAGCTTCGACAAGCCGCAGTATCTGGTGGCCGAGATCTTCATCTCCGCCGACCAGGCCGACCAGGATGCCGCCGCGCGTCAATCCACCGAGCGGCTGATGGATCAGCTGCGCCAGGGCGCGGAATTCGGCCGGCTGGCCCAGCAGTTCTCCCAGACGCCGACCGCCGCCAAGGGCGGGCTCATCGGCTGGATTCGCCCGGATCAGGTCGATCAGGAAATCTCCGACGTGCTCCTCAAGATGAAGCCCGGCGAGATCAATGGACCGATCCGCAGCACCGGCGGCTACTACATTCTGCAGCTGCGCGACATCCGTCAGGGTGGCGCCGTCAAGGCAAACCCCGACGACACGATCGTCTCCCTGAAGCAGATCTTCCTGCCCGTGGATTCCACGGCGCCCAAGGACAAGATCGAAGAGGTACAGCGCAAGATCAATCTCGTCCGCACGCAGGTCAAGAACTGCAACGACATGGATCGCATCGGCCGCGACTACATGCCCCCGGAGAGCATCGATCTGGGCCGATCCACGGTCGGCGAGCTGCCGGAGGAGCTGAAGTCCTTCGGCCGCGACCTGCCGGTCAATGAGGTCAGCCCGCCGATCCAGGTCGAGACGGGCATCGGCGTCTTCATGATCTGCGATCGCCAGGTGGCGCAGACGGGCATGCCGACCCGCGATCAGGTGGCCCGCTCGCTGATCGCGCTCAGGCTCGACCAGCTCGCCCGCGGCTATCTGCGCGACCTCAGGCGCGCGGCGATCATCGACATTCGCAACGCGGCGCTTTGAGCGCCGGCGACGGGCTCCCGCCCCTGCGCGAGGTGATCGCGCGCTACGGCCTCGATGCCCGCCGTTCCCTGGGGCAGCATTTCCTGCTCGATCTCAACCTGACCGGCCGCATCGCGCGGGCGGCGGGGGAGCTCGGGCCCGGCACGACCATCGAGATCGGCCCGGGTCCCGGCGGATTGACCCGCGCGCTTCTGGCCCATGGTGCCGAGCGCGTGATCGCCATCGAGCGTGACGAGCGCTGCCTGCCGGCGCTGCGCGACATCGCCGAAGCATTTCCCGGCCGCCTCGAAATTCGCCACGCCGATGCCTTGCGGATCGATGCCGACCGGCTGGGCGATGGGCCGCGGCGCATCGTCGCCAACCTGCCCTACAATGTCGCCACCGCCTTGCTGCTGCGCTGGCTGGCGACCCCCGAGCGCTTCGAACGCATGGTGCTGATGTTCCAGCGCGAGGTGGCCGATCGGCTGGTTGCCTTGCCGCGCCGCAAGGATTACGGCCGGCTCGCGGTAGCGGCCCAATGGCGCTGCCGGGTCACGCGGCTGTTCGACATCCCGCCCCGGGCCTTCACCCCGCCGCCCAAGGTCACCTCCAGCGTCGTGGAGCTGGTGCCGCTCGCCGCCCCGCTGGCGCCGGCCGAGCCGGCCCTGATGGAGCGGGTCACCGCGGCGGCCTTCGGTCAGCGGCGCAAGATGCTGCGCCAGAGCCTGCGCGCGCTGGGCGGCGACCCCGCAGCCCTGCTGGCCGCGGCCGGCATCGCCCCGACCCGGCGAGCCGAGGAGCTGACCATCGCCGAGTTCGCGGCTCTGGCCGAAGCGCTGCGCCGCACTACTGGCCTTCGCGCAGCCCCTTGACGAATTCATGCAGGCCGATCTGGCGCTCGCGGCGCAGGCGCTCGGCCTGCAGGATCGCCTGCACCTGGGCAAGGCTGCGCTCCAGATCACGATTGACGATGATGTAGTCGTATTCGGCCCAATGGCTCATCTCATCGGCCGCCTTGGCCATGCGCCGGCCGACCTCCTCGGCGCTGTCCTGAGCGCGGGCCCGCAGCCGGCGCTCCAGCTCGCGGGTCGAGGGCGGCAGGATGAAGATGCTGACCAGATCATCGCGCGCGTTCTCGCGGAGCTGCTGGGTTCCCTGCCAGTCGATATCGAACAGCACGTCGCGGCCGGCCGCGAGCGCCGCCTCGACCGGCGCCTTCGGCGTCCCGTAGTAATGCCCGAACACCTTCGCCCGCTCGAGCAGCTCGCGGCGATTGACCTTGAGATTGAACTCGCTCGCATCGATGAAGTGATAGTCGACGCCCGAGACCTCGCCGGGACGCTTGGGCCGGGTGGTCACCGACACCGACATGTCGAGCCCGCCGTCGCGCTCCAGCAGCATGCGCGAGAGCGTCGTCTTTCCCGCCCCCGAGGGCGAGGAGAGAACGAGCATCAGGCCACGGCGCCGCACATCCAGATATCCGCTTTCGCTGTCCTTCGTCACCTTGCGACCGACCCTATTCGATGTTCTGGACCTGCTCGCGCAACTGCTCGATCGCGACCTTGAGATCGAGCCCGATCCGCGTCAGCTCGACATCGCTGGATTTGGAGCAGAGCGTATTGGCCTCGCGATTGAGCTCCTGGCAAAGGAAGTCGAGCTTGCGGCCGATGGGACCGCCGGCCGCGATCAGGGCGCGGGTGGCTTCCACATGGGCGACGAGGCGATCGAGCTCCTCGCGCACATCGGCGCGCGCGGCCATCAGGGCGATCTCCTGCACGATGCGATCGGGTGCCGGGGGCGGCAGCTGGCCGAGCAGCTCGTCGAGCTGCTGGCGCAGGCGCTGGGCGATCTGCTCCGGCTGCGAGGCCGCCGCCGCCCGGGCCGCCACCGTCAGCCGGGCGATCTCGTCGACATGCGTGCCGATCAGCGCCGCCAGGCGCGCCCCTTCCACCAGGCGCATCGACTTCAGCCCCTCCAGCGCCTCGCCGAGACGCTGGGTCAGCAAGGCCGTGTGCTGGGCCGGCTCATCCTCGCCGTCCTGGCGCTCCAGCACGCCCGGCAGGGCCAGAAGCCCGTCGAGCCGGGGCGGCGCCACCGCCGCCACCTCCTTCAGCTCGGCGACGAGAGCGAGAACCTGGTCGAGGGCCTCGCGGTTGATGCGCAGCTGGGATCTCTGCTCGCGGATCTCGGTCAAGGTGACGGAGACATTGCCGCGCCGGCAGCGCTCGGCCACGGCCGCGCGCACGGGGGCGTCGAGAGCGTCATAGCCGGCCGGCAGGCGGCAACGGATATCCAGGCCGCGCCCGTTCACGCTGCGCAGCTCCCAGGCCCAATGTCGACCGCCGCTCGCGGCTTCGGCGCGCGCAAATCCGGTCATGCTGGCAATCGGCATATATCCCCCGTGCCGTGTGATTCGCCGATGGCGGAGGGCAAAGTATACGGCGCATCTGCGGCCGGCAAGCGTGGGCCGCCCAGGGCTTGGCCGCCCGGACCTTAGGGAACGGCGCCCGTCGCCTCGCTTCCGGTCGCGGGCGGCGTCTCCGCCATGGCCGGCGGGACGTCGCTTGCAGCCGGCGCCTGATCCGCCGCCTGCTGGGCGATGAGCTTGCGATAGGCGGCGACGTTCCGGTTGTGCTGGGCCAAGGTCTCGGCGAAGGCATGGCCGCCGCTGCCATTGGCGACGAAGTAGAGATCCTTGGTCGCCGTGGGATGCAGCACCGCCTGGATCGCCGCCAGCCCCGGATTGCAGATCGGCCCCGGCGGCAATCCCTTGAAGAGATAGGTGTTGTAGGGGTTCTTCACCTGAAGATCGGCGCTGCTGATCTCGCGCCCCAGCGGTCCCTGGCCATTGGCCACGACATAGATGATCGTGGGGTCGGATTGGAGCAGCATGCCGCGGCGCAGGCGATTGACGAAGACGCCGGCGATATGGGCCCGCTCCGTCGGCAGCGAGGTCTCCTTCTCGACGATCGAGGCCAGCACCAGCGCCTGATCGATGCTGTCATAGGGCAGATCGGTCGCCCGCTCGGGCCAGAGCTTGGCGAGGGCCTGGCGCATCGCCTCGGCCATCCGATTGACCATGACGAGGCGCGTCTCGCCCCGGGTATAGAAATAAGTCTCCGGCAGCAGCCGCCCCTCGCCGGGCAGCTCGGGCGGCGGGTCGCCGACCAGCCCTTCGGCCGCGGCCACCAGCCGCATCGCCTGGGCGGTCGTATAGCCTTCGGGAACGGTGACGCGGCGGGCATAAGTGGCGCCGGAAATCAGCATGCGCATGACCTGCTCCGGGCTCAGCCCGGCGCCGAATTTATACTCCCCGGCGCGCAAGGGCCGGCCATTGGCGAAGAGCTTCACCCCGATGACGAAGAGACGCCAATCCGCCACCACGCCGGCGTCCTGGAGCTCGCGGCCGATGGTGGTGGTGTGGCTGCCCGGGTCGATGACGAGGGTGGCGTCGGCGCTCAGCGGCCCGGGCGCGTGCCAGGTCTTGTAAAACAGAAGCCCCGCGCCGGCCGACGCGGCCAGCAGGAGCAGGACGAGAAGGAAGAGGATGCGGACGAGATGCCGCATCAATGCCTCAAGGCGGGCCGACGAAGATCAGGCTGGCGTTCGTGCCGCCGAAACCGAAGGAGTTCGACAGCGCGGCCCGCACTTTGCGCGACTTCGCCTGCTTGGCCACCAGGTCGATGTCGCAGCCTTCGCTGGGATCGTCGAGGTTGAGGGTGGGCGGCACGACCTGGTCGCGGATCGCCAGGATGGAGAAGATCGCCTCCACGGCGCCGGCCGCGCCCAGCAGATGGCCGATGGCCGATTTGGTGGAGGACATGGAGAGCTTGTAGGCCCAATCCCCGAACACGCGCTTGACCGCGCGCAGCTCGATCTCGTCGCCGCGCGGCGTCGAGGTGCCATGGGCGTTGATATAGTCGATGTCCTCGGGATTGAACTGGGCCCGCTTCAAGGCGGCGCGCATGGCGCGCTCCGCCCCGCTGCCGTCCTCGGAAGGGGCCGTGATGTGATGAGCGTCACCCGAAAGGCCGTAGCCGATGACCTCGGCATAGATCTTGGCGCCGCGCCGCTTGGCATGCTCGAGCTCTTCCAGCACGACGACGCCGGCACCCTCGCCCATGACGAAGCCGTCGCGGGCCTTGTCCCAGGGACGCGAGGCGCGCTCGGGTGTGTCGTTGAAGCCGGTCGAGAGAGCGCGCGCGGCGGCGAAGCCCGCGATGCCGATGCGGCAGATGGTCGCCTCGGCGCCGCCGGCCACCATCACATCGGCGTCCTCGAGCCCGATCAGCCGGGCGGCGTCGCCGATGGCATGAGCCCCCGTCGAGCAGGCGGTGACCACCGAGGTATTGGGCCCCTTGAAGCCGAATTTGATCGAGACATTGCCCGAGGCCAGATTGATCAGCGCGGCCGGGATGAAGAAGGGCGTGATCCGCCGCGGGCCCCTCTCATGCAGCAGGACGGAGGCCTCGTAGATGCCCTGGAGGCCGCCGATGCCGGAGCCGATCAGGACGCCGGTGCGCTCGCGCGATTCCTCATCCTGGGGCAGCCAGCCCGAATCCTTCACCGCCTGGGTCGCCGCCCCCATCGCATAGATGATGAACTGGTCCATCTTGCGCTGGTCTTTGGGCAGCACATAGTCGTCGGCATTGAAATGATCGTTGGCGGCGTCGCCGATCGGCACCTGGCCCGCGATCTTGCTGGGCAGGTCCGAGACATCGATGGTCTGGATCGAGCGCACGCCGGATTCGGCGGCGATGAGCCGCTTCCAGCTGGGCTCGACCCCGCTGGCAAGCGGCGTGACGAGGCCGAGACCGGTGACGACTACGCGACGCATGAGGGCGGCGGATGATGCTGTCGGACGCCGCCGGCGCCCGACGCGAAACTCAATTGGCCTTGTTCTGCTCGATGAAGGCGATCGCGTCCTTCACCGTCAGAATCTTCTCGGCCGCGTCGTCCGGAATCTCGCATCCGAACTCCTCTTCGAAGGCCATGACCAATTCCACGGTGTCGAGGCTATCGGCGCCGAGATCATCGATGAAGCTCGCTCCGTCGGTCACTTTCGACGCATCGACTCCGAGATGCTCGACGACAATCTTTTTCACCCTTTCGGCGATATCGCTCATGGTTCTGGAACCCTCGACTGACGCGTTGGATATAACCCCGACAGGGGTGCGAGAAAGCGCCGTCCCTTAACATAGTCGGGCAGGCTTGACCAGCCCTCCCCAGGGTCCGGCCATCGGCCAATGGCTTATATCATCGCCATTCCACCGTTGATATGCAAGGTTTGCCCGGTGACGTAAGCGGCTTCCTCGCTTGCCAAATAAACGACCGCGCTGGCGACCTCCTCGGGCCGCCCCATGCGCTTGCTGGGGATGAGTTCCAGCAGCCGCAGCTTGATCGAATCGGACAGTGCCCCGGTCATGGCGGTCTCGATGAATCCGGGCGATACGACATTGACGGTGATGTTGCGCGAGGCCACCTCGGCGGCCAGGGCCTTGGACATGCCCACCATACCCGCCTTGGCGGCGGCATAATTCGCCTGGCCGGGGTTTCCCGTATGGCCGACCACCGAGCCGATGCCGATGATGCGGCCCCAGCGCCGGCGCATCATGGTCCTGAGGCAGGCCCGCGCCAGGCGGAAGCCCGCCGTCAGATTGACGTCGAGAACCTTCTGCCAATCCTCGTCGCTGAGGCGGATGGAGATGGTGTCCCGGGTGAGCCCGGCATTGTTGACCAGGATGTCGATCTGTCCCAAGGCGGCCTCGCCATCGGCGATGAGCTTCTCGCAGGCTTCCGGATCGGCGAGATCGGCCGGCAGGATCGCGGTGCGTTCGCCCAGCTTCGCAGCCAGGGCCTCCAGCGCGGGGAGCTTGGTGCCGGAAAGCGCGACCGTGGCCCCTTGGGCATGGAGGGCCGCGGCGATGGCGCCGCCGATTCCCCCGGAGGCGCCGGTCACCAGGGCCTTCTTGCCGCTCAGATCGAACATGGCTCGCCTCTCCTCTGCTGCCTTCAAGCGGTCAGGGTCTTCAGAATTGGTTCGACTTCGCCCGGCTGGCCGACGGCCAGCGCCTCGATCTCCCGATCGATGCGCTTGCAAAGCCCCGACAGCACCTTTCCCGCGCCGATCTCCACCAGGCGCTGGACGCCCTCCGCCTTCAACCGGAGCACGCTTTCGCGCCAGCGCACCATGCCCGTCACCTGCTGGACGAGCTGGCGGCGGATGGTCTCCGGGTCGCTGACCGGTGCCGCGGTGATATTGGCGATGAGGGGGACCGTCGGCGGCCGGAGATCGGCCGCGGCCAGGGCCTCTTCCATCTCGCGGGCGGCCGGTGCCATCAGCGCGCAATGGAAGGGCGCGCTGACCGGCAGCATGATGCTGCGCTTGGCGCCCTTTTCGCCGGCGATCGTGATTGCCCGCTCCACCGCGGCCCGGTCGCCGCTGACCACCACCTGCCCCGGCGCATTGTCATTGGCGCAGGCGCAGACCTCGCCCTCGGCCGCCGCCGCCGCGACCTCCTCGGCCACCGGCAGATCCAGCCCCAGCAGCGCCGCCATGGCGCCCGCCCCCACCGGCACCGCCCGCTGCATGGCGAGGCCCCGGCGCTTCAGCAGGCGCGCCGCATCCGGCAGGCTGAGAGCGCCGGCGGCGGCCAGGGCCGTATATTCGCCCAGGGAATGGCCGGCGACGAAGGCGGCCTTGTCGGAGAGCCTGAATCCGCCCTCGCTCTCCAGCACGGCCAGCACGGCCAGGCTCACGGCCATCAGGGCCGGCTGGGCGTTCTCGGTCAGGGTCAGATCGGCCTCCGGCCCCTCGAACATGAGCCGGCTCAGGCGCTGCCCCAGGGCATCGTCGATCTCCTCGAAGACGAGGCGCGCCGAGCCGAAAGCCTCGGCGAGCGCACGCCCCATCCCGACGGCCTGGGATCCCTGGCCCGGGAAGACGAAGCCGGTCGACATTCAGATTCTCCCTCTGCCGGCCCCCGCCGGCCGAAAATGGCGCGCATTGAGACCGGCGCCGGCCGGGGTGTCAAGGCGCACCAGCCGGCATCCGGAGGCCGCCGCCGGCCGAGGGCGCCCTGGCCCTCCGAATTCGCCGCCTGGCAGCATAGTCGGCCCTCCGAAGGGCGAACAGGCCCCCATGACGGGCGATGCGCCTCTCGGATAGCCGGCCGTCCAGAGCGCGCAGCCTGGCGCCGTCAGCTTGCTGTCCGCCGCCGGGGGGCTCAAAATCACTTCCATTGCCGGGAGAGCCGAGCCATGGCGACACGCGAAGCCCACTGCAGCTGCGGACAATTGCGCCTCACTTGCGAGGGCGAGCCCATCCGAATCTCGATCTGCCATTGCCTCGACTGCCAGCGGCGGACGGGCAGCGTTTTCGGGACCCAGGCGCGCTTCCCGCGCGGCCAGGTGACGCGGATCGAGGGGCAGGCGACGCGCCTTCACCCGCGTCGCGGACAGCGGCAATGCCGTCACCTTCCACTTCTGCCCGGCCTGCGGCACCACCCTCTATTGGGAGCTGGCGCAGATGCCGGACATCCTCGCCGTCGCCATCGGCGCCTTCGCCGACCCCGGATTTCCGCCGCCCGGCATATCCGTCTATGAGCGCCGGAAGCACGCCTGGGTCGAGACCGGCCTGCCGCTGGAGCATCTGAGCTAGCTAGCCCGCCTCCGCGCTGACCGCCGCGCGCGGATGATCGAAAGGCGCAGCCGCACGCGCCGTTCGTTCCGCGCTTGCATCCGCCCCCATCACCGTGAACTATCCCGCAGACTACGCGTGGAGAACCTGCGATTCCCTCGGATCTCGCCATCATCGGCCTGGGCGTCGGCTTGCTGCTCGCCACCGGCCCTATCGGCATCGCCGCTGCCCGGTGGCGGCGCGGCCATGAGCTCGTCTATGGCTTGTGCCTTGTCGCTTCGCTGCTGATCGGGCTCGACGCGGCGGCCTGGCTGCTGCGTCCCGATTCCGCCGAGGCGACCGCGATCCTGCCCTTCGGCCTCCCCTGGCTCGAAGCGCATTTCCGGCTGGATGCCCTCTCGGCCTATTTCCTGCTGCTGGTCAATCTGCTGGCCGCCATCGTCGCGGTCTTCGCCTTGGGCTATGGCGGCCATGAGAAGGAGCCGGGGCGCGTGCTGCCGGCCTATTCGCTCTTCATCGCCGGCATGAATCTCGTGCTGCTCTCCGACGACGCCTTCTCCTTCCTGCTCGCCTGGGAGTTCATGTCGCTCACCTCCTGGCTGCTGGTCATGGCGAGCCATCGCGAGCCCGGCACGGCCGAGGCCGGCTATGTCTATCTCGTCATGGCCGCCATCGGCGGCATCGCCCTGCTGCTCGCCTTCGGGGTGCTGGCCGGCGTCGCCGGCGACTACAGCTTCGATGCCATCCGCACGTGCCGGCCGCAGCCAGGCGGCGACGGCGGCGGCCATCCTGCTGGTGCTGCTGGGGGCCGGCTCGAAGGCCGGTCTCGTCCCCTTCCATGCCTGGCTGCCGCTGGCCCATCCGGCGGCACCCAGCCATGTCTCCGCCTTGATGAGCGGGGCGATGACCAAGGTCGCGCTCTACGCCATCCTGCGCGTGCTTTTCGATCTCACGATGGGGCCGGTTGGCGGCCCGGCCGGCAAGGATGCCGGCTGGTGGCCGGGGCTGATCCTGATCGCGCTGGGCAGCGCGTCTACCTTCATGGGGGCGCTCTACGCGCTCTGGCAAGGCGATCTGAAGAAGCTGCTGGCCTATTCCACCGTCGAGAACGTCGGCATCGTCGCCCTTGGCCTCGGGCTGTCGCTGGTCTTCCGGGCGACGGGCCTGGCTGGGCTCGCCGGCTTGGCGCTGGCCGCCGCCCTTCTCCATGCCCTCAACCACGCTTTGCTCAAGGGGCTGCTGTTCTGCGGCGCCGGCGCGGTGATCACCGCCACGGGCGAGCGCGATCTCGAGCGGCTGGGCGGGCTGATCCATCGCCTGCCCGCCACCGCCGCCTGCTTCCTGATCGGGGCCGCCGGCCTCTCGGCCCTGCCGCCCCTCAACGGCTTCGTCTCGGAATGGCTCACCTTCCAGGCGATCCTCGGCGGCACCAAGCTGCCGCCCTGGGAGCTGAAATTCGCCGTGGTCGTGGCGGGCGCTGTCCTGGCCCTGGCCGCCGCACTTGCCGCCACGGTCTTCGTGCGCGCCTTCGGGATCGCCTTCCTCGGCCGGCCGCGCAGCCCCGCCGCGGCCGAGGCGCGGGAGGTCGAGCGGCCGATGCGGCTCGCCCTCTATATCCTGTCCGGCCTCTGCGTCCTGCTGGGGGCCCTGCCGCTGGAAGCGATCCATCTCATCGATCCGGTCTCCCTGCGTCTCTTCGGCCAGCCGCTGGCGCTGAGCGCCGGCTCGACCTGGCTCTGGCTCGTCCCCTTCTCCACGGGAATCAGCAGCTATGGCGCCATCGTGCTGCTCGCAGCTTTGGCCGGCCTGGCCCTGGTGGTGATCCTGGGCATCCATCATCTCGCGGGACGGCGGACACGCCGCGGACCCGCCTGGGATTGCGGATTCCCGAACGCCGATCCGGCGACCCAGTACAGCGCCTCCAGCTTCGCCCAGCCCCTGCGCCGGGTCTTCGCCACCAGCCTGTTCCGCGCCCGCGAGCGGGTCGAGATGCCGGCACCCGGCGACCTCGAGCCCGCTCGGTTCGAGGTCACGCTGCGCGACCTCGCCTGGGAATGGCTCTATCTCCCGGTCGCCGCCGCCGTCGAGGCCGTCGCCACCCGGATCAACGTGCTGCAGTTCCTCACCATCCGGCGCTATCTCAGCCTGATGTTCATGGCGCTGGCCGTGCTGCTGATCGTGGTCGCGGTGTCGGAATGAGGGTATCCGGATGATCGGCGCCTTCGTCCTGCAGTTCTTCCAGTTCCTGCTCGTGCTCCTGCTGGCGCCAGGACTGACGGGGCTGGTGCGCAAGGCCAAGGCGCGCCTGCTGGGCCGCCGGGGTCCCAGCCTGCTGCAGCCCTATCGCGACCTGCTGCGCCTGCTGCGCAAGGAGGCGGTGATCGCGGAGAACGCCTCCTGGGTCTTCCGCTTCGCCCCCTATCTCACCTTCACCTCCCTCTGGCTCGCCGCAGCCCTGATCCCCAGCTTCGCCCAGCGCCTGCCGCTCTCGCCCATCGCCGATCTGATCGCGCTGGTCGCCATCATCGGCGCCGCGCGCTTCGCCATGGCACTGGCGGGGCTCGACATCGGCACCAGCTTCGGGGGCATCGGATCGAGCCGCGAGATGATGATCGCGGCCATGGCCGAGCCCGCCATGCTTCTGGTCATCTTCACCGCCGCTCTCCTGCTCGGCACCACCTCCCTGCCCGATATCGCGGGATTCCTCGCCACCACCAGCGTGGGCCTGCGCGTATCCCTCGGCCTCGGCCTCGTCGCCTTGGTCATGGTCGCCATCGCCGAGAACGCCCGCGTGCCGGTCGACAATCCCGCGACCCATCTCGAGCTCACCATGGTGCATGAGGCAATGATCCTGGAATATTCCGGGCGCCATCTGGCGCTGATGGAAGCGGCTTCCATGGTGAAGCTGCTGCTCTTCCTCTCCCTCATCGCCTGCCTTTTCGCCCCCTGGGGCATGGCGCTCGGCGATGTCACCCCGGCGAGCGTCCTCATCGGGCTCGGCGTCTATCTCGCCAAGATGATCCTGATGGCGCTGTTGCTGGCGGTGTTCGAAACCTCCATCGCCAAGATGCGCGTCTTCCGCGTCAGCGAGTTCCTGGCGACCGCCATGCTGCTGGGCCTGCTCGCCGTCATCTTCCTCTTCGTGACCAAGGGACTGTAGATGGCAGGGCGATCGCAGGTGGGATGCTGGCACAGCTTTTTTCGCCGTCATTCCCGCGAAAGCGGGAATCCAGGGCAAGCGACGAGCCCTCGGCCCTGGATTCCCGCTTTCGCGGGAATGACGGCGGGTAGAGCGGGGCTTGAAGTCGTCAGATGCGATTGCCCTGCTCTAGACGGGAGTCTCTGATGGGAAGCCTCACCTATGACGTCGCCCATCTGCTCGGCACCTCGGTGCTGGTGCTGAGCTTTGCCCTGCTGTTCCAGCGCCGCATCCTGGGGGTGCTCAACATCTTCGCCTTGCAGGCGGCGGTGCTGGCCGCCGCCGCGGCCTGGCAGGCCTATACCCAGGACGCGCCGCATCTCTACATCACCGCGGCCATCGCCCTGCTGTTCAAGGCCATCGCGATCCCGGTGGCGCTCCGGCGCATCGCCTTCCGCTTCCGTATCCACCGCACGGTGGAGACGGTGCTCGGCATCGGCCCGACCATGATCGCCGGGGTCTGCCTCGTCGCCCTCTCCGTCGTCCTGGTGCTGCCGCTGACCCGCCAGTCGGTCCTGATGACCCGTGACGATCTGGCCCTGGCGCTTTCCATCGTGCTCATCGGCCTGCTGATGATGATCACGCGCCGCAACGCCCTGACCCAGGTCGTCGGATTCATGTCCTTGGAGAACGGGCTCATCCTGGCGGCGATCGGCGTGGTCGGCATGCCGCTGGTGGTGGAGATGAGCGTCGCCTTCTCGGTGATGGTGGCCTTCATCATCTTCGGCATCTTCTTCTTCCACATCCGCGACCGCTTCGACACCCTCGATCTGCAATCGCTCGAGACCTTCCGGGGGGAGCGCGAGTGACCGGCGAGCTCAACCCCGTCTATCTCGTCCTCGGCGCGCCGCTGCTGGCCGCAGCCCTGCTGGCGCTGGTGCCGGGCCGGTTCCAGATCATGGCGGGCAAGCTGAACGCGCTCGCCTCCCTGGTCACGCTTGCCGCGGGTTGCACCCTCTTCTTCCTGCGCCCCGCGACGACGCGTCTGATCTTCATCGACGACTTCAACATCTACCTCGTGGTGCTGACCACCTTCGTCGGCTTCACCACCAGCGTCTTCAGCGCCGGCTATATCCGCCACGAGCTGGAGACCGGCCGTCTCGACGCCGCCAAGCTGCGCTTCTATCACGCGATGTATCAGGCCTTCATCTTCACCATGCTGCTGGCGCTGGTGGCCAATAATCTCGGCGTCATGTGGGTGGCAGTGGAAGGGGCGACCCTGACCACCGCCCTGATGATCTCGCTCTATCGCACGCGGGAATTGATCGAGGCGGCCTGGAAATATTTCATCCTCTGCGGCGTGGGCATCGCGCTCGCCCTCTTCGGCACCATCCTCATGTATCTCGCCGCCCAGCCCGTGATGGGCGGCGGCATGGAGGCCATGGCTTGGGCCTCCATCATCCACCAGGCCGGCCGCTTCGATCCGGCGCTGCTCAACCTCGCCTTCGTCTTTCTGCTCGTGGGCTACGGCACCAAGGTGGGGCTGGCCCCCTTGCATGCCTGGCTACCCGACGCCCATGCCGAGGGCCCGACGCCGATCTCCGCCGTGCTCTCCGGCCTGCTGCTCAATGTCGCGCTCTATGCGGTGCTGCGCTTCAAGATGCTGCTGGCCGCCAATACCGGTGCGCTGGCACCTGGCCCCATGATGATCACCATGGGGCTCTCCTCCTTGCTGCTCGCCTCCTTCATGCTCTACCGGCGCCGCGACATCAAACGGCTCTTCGCCTATTCCTCTATCGAGCATATGGGCATCATCACCTTTGCCTTCGGCATGGGCGGGCCGCTGGCCAATTTCGCCGGGCTGCTGCACATGACCATGCACAGCCTGGCCAAATCCGGCATCTTCTTCGCCGTCGGCCATATCACCCAGGTCAAGGGGACCCAGCGCATCGGCGATATCCGCGGGCTGACGGCCAGCCATCCGGCGCTCGGCTGGGGCTTCCTGATCGGCGTGGTGGCGATCTCGGGCTTGCCGCCGCTGGGGATCTTCATGAGCGAGTTCCTGGTCGTCACCTCGACCATGGCCCGGATCCCCTGGCTCGCCTTGCCCCTGGTGCTGGGGCTGCTCGTCTCCTTCGGCGCCCTCATCCTGCGCCTGCAGGGAATGGCCTTCGGCGCTCCCTCGGCAGTGCCCCACAAGCGCATCGGGGCCAGCCTGGCGCCGCTCTGGGCCCATCTCAGCCTGGTGCTGGTCGCGGGCTTGCATCTGCCGGGCCCGCTGGTCGTCTGGTTCCAGAATGTCGCGAGGCTGCTGGGCTGAAGCCATGACCCAGGACCTGACCACCTTCCTTGCCACCCTCGGCCCCGCCCAAGCAGCGCATCGACCCTGGCCGCGCCACATCCTCGACCGCAGGGGGTGGTTGGCGCTGCTCGACCGACTGACGGAGGCCGACTGGTCGCTGCTCGGGCTCTGGGGCGAGAGCATGGGCAAGTCGGGGACCGTGCATCTGGCGCTGCGGGATGAAAGCGAGGTGGCGGTGGCCAGCCTCCCCTGCCCCGAGGGCGGCTATCCCGCCGTCTCGATCCACCGGCCGAGCGCCATCCGCCTGGAGCGCGCGATCCGCGACCTCTTCGGCCTCGAGGCCGAAGGTGCCGTCGACCGGCGGCCCTGGCTGGACCATGGCCGCTGGCCGAACTCGCGGGCCGAGGCAAGGGAGCCCTATGAATTCCTCGGCGCGGAGGCAACGGGGGCCAGGTTGCATCAGATTCCCGTGGGGCCGGTCCATGCGGGAATCATCGAGCCCGGGCATTTCCGCTTCCATGCCAATGGCGAGACGGTGGTGCGGCTGGAGGCTCGGCTGGGCTACACCCATAAGGGGATCGAGGCGCTGATGGTCGGCCGCAGCCCCGCCGAGGCGGCGCGGTTGGCGGGGCGGCTTTCCGGCGACAGCACCGTGGCCCATGCCCTCGCCTTCGCGCGCGCGGTGGAGGCAGCCCTCGCCATCGAGGCGCCGGCACGCGCCCACTGGCTGCGCGCGCTGATGGCCGAGCTGGAGCGCCTGGCCAATCACTTCGGCGATATCGGGGCCATCTGCAACGACGCCACATTTCCCCTGCTGCTGGCGCAGTTCTCTTTGCTGCGCGAGGAGGTGCTGCGGGCGGCCGAGGCCTGCTTCGGCCATCGCCTGATGATGGACCGCGTCCTGCCGGGCGGCGTCGGCGCCGACCTCGATGCTGCGGGGCCAGACCGCCTGCGCGATCTCGTCCGCGCGCTTCGTCCCCGCCTGACCCAGCTGGTGCGGATTTACGACAGCAAGCCGTCGCTCCTCGACCGCACCGTGCTCACGGGCATCGTCAAACCCGAGCTCGTCCATCGCTTCGCCACGGGCGGCTTCGTCGGCCGCGCCTCGGGCAGCGGCCAGGACGCCCGGCGCAATCCGGGCTATCCGCCTTACGACGAGCTCGAATTCACGGTGCCCGTGCTGATGGAGGGCGATGTCAACGCGCGGCTCCAGATCCGCGTCCTGGAGGCCTTTGCCAGCCTCGGGCTGATCGAGCAGATCCTGGAGCGCCTGCCGCCGGGGCCGATCGCCGGCGAGCTGCCGTGCCGGGCGGGCGAGGGTCTGGCGCTGGTCGAGAGCTTCCGGGGCGAGATCCTCACCTGGGTCCGCCTCGACGACGCCGGCCGGATCGCCCGCTGCCACCCGCGCGATCCCTCCTGGTTCCAATGGCCTTTGCTGGAGGCGGCCATCGAAGGCAACATCGTCGCCGATTTTCCCTTGTGCAATAAATCCTTCAATTGCTCCTACTCCGGCGAGGATCTGTAGCAATGTGGAACCTGATCGCCCGCACGCTGCTGCACCGGCCGGTGACGATGGCCGGCCCTCAGGCCTTGGCCGCCACCTTGGACATGAAGGCGCGCCAGAAGCTCGGCCGCAGTCTTTCTATCCGGCAGGTCGACGCCGGCAGCTGCAACGGCTGCGAGCTCGAGATCCATGCCCTGGGCAACCCCTATTACGACCTCGAGCGCTTCGGTTTGAAATTCGTCGCCTCCCCGCGCCATGCCGATGTGCTGCTGGTGACGGGCCCCGTCACCCGCAACATGGCCGAGGCGCTGCAACGCACCTACCAGGCGACCCCGGACCCCAAATGGGTCGTGGCGGTGGGCGACTGCGCCTTCGACGGCGGGTTGTTCAGGGACGGCTATGCGGTGACCGGCGGGGTCGGGGATTGCATTCCCGTGGATCTCCATATCCGCGGCTGCCCCCCCGATCCGGTGGCCCTGCTGCAGGGCCTGCTTGCCCTCCTCGACAAGCTCGGCTAAGCCATCCCCTCACCTCGCCGGGACGATCGTATGAAAGTCATTTCGACCGCTCTGCCCGATATCAGGGTCTATGAGCCCAGCCGCTTCGGCGACGGGCGCGGCTATTTCTGCGAATGGTACAATTCGCGGACCTTCGCCGCCGCCGGCCTCGATCGCCATTTCGTGCAGGACAATATCTCGCTCTCCAGCACGCCGGGAACGATCCGGGGCCTGCATTTCCAGAAGCCGCCCCATGCCCAAGGCAAGCTCATCGGCGTGTTGCGGGGCGCCATCCTCGATGTCGTGGTCGACATTCGCCAGGGCTCGCCGAGCTATGGCCAGCATGTGGCCGTCGAGATCAGCGCCGAGCGGGGCAATCAGCTCTTCGTGCCGGAAGGCTTCGCCCATGGGCTGTGGACGCTGGAGCCCGACACCATGGTCTCCTACAAGGTCACGGATTTCTACGATGCCGCCACCGATGCCGGCATCGCCTGGAACGATCCCGATCTCGCCATCGCCTGGCCGGGCGAAACGCCGGGCCAGATCTCGGTGCGCGATTCCCGCCTGCCGCGACTGGCCGAGCTCGGCGAATCGCCGTTCAAATACGACGGGGGCCGCTGATGGCCGCGCGCATCCTGGTGACGGGCGGGGCCGGTTTCATCGGCTCCGCGCTCTGCCGCCATCTGATCGCCGAGACGAACTCGGCGGTCATCAATCTCGACAAGCTGACCTACGCCGCCAATCCCGAATCCCTGGCGCCGATCGCCGGCAATCCGCGCTATGCCTTCGAGCAGGCCGATATCTGCGACGCCGACGCACTGCGCCGCATCTTCGAGCGCCACCGCCCCGATGCGGTCATGCATCTGGCGGCCGAGAGCCATGTCGATCGCTCCATCGACGGCCCCGCCGCCTTCATCGAGACCAATGTCGTCGGCACCAGCATCCTGCTGGAAGCCGCGCGCGAGTATTGGCGGGGCCTCGACGAGGCGGCCCGCGCGGCCTTCCGCTTCATCCATGTCTCCACGGACGAGGTCTATGGCAGCCTGGGCGAGAACGGGCTGTTCCGCGAGGACACGCCCTATGCGCCGAACTCACCCTATTCCGCCAGCAAGGCGGGGGCCGATCATCTGGCGCGGGCCTGGTACCACACCTATGGCCTGCCGGTGATCATCACCAATTGCTCCAACAATTACGGTCCCTGCCAGTTTCCCGAGAAGCTGATCCCGCTGATGATCATCAACGCCGTGGCCGGGCGCGAGCTGCCGGTCTATGGCCGCGGCGAGAACCGGCGCGACTGGCTGCATGTCGAGGATCATGTGCGCGGCCTCTGCCTGGCGCTCACGGCCGGCAAGCCCGGCGGCAAGTATAATTTCGGCGGCGGGGCGGAGCGCAGCAATCTCGAGGTGGTGCGCACGATCTGCGCCATCCTCGATCGCAGCATGCCCGACAGCGCCGGCTCGCGCGAGCGCCTGATCCGCTACGTCACCGACCGGCCCGGCCATGACCTGCGCTATGCCGTGGATGCGGCTCATGCCCAGCGTGAGCTCGGCTGGGCCCCGCGCGCGACCTTCGAGAGCGGGCTCGAGGCCACGGTGAACTGGTATCTCGAGAATGCCCATTGGTGGCAAGGCGCCATGCAGGGCCGCTATGACGGCGGGCGGCTGGGTCTGGCCGGTTGAGCCGCCGATGACGCGCATCCTGGTGATCGGCCGCGCCGGTCAGCTCGCCACGGCGCTGGCCGAGGCGGACTGGCCTGCCGATGTCGCGGTCACCTGCCGCGGCCGCGAGGGGATCGATCTCGCACGACCCGCCGCTGCGGGGAAAGCGGTGATCGCCGAGAAGCCCGATCTGGTGATCAACGCCGCCGCCTACACCGCCGTCGACAAGGCCGAGAGCGAGCCCGAGCTCGCCTTCGCCGTCAATCGCGACGGGCCGGCGGCCCTGGCCGAAGCCTGCCAGGCCATCCGTGTGCCCTTGATCCATGTCTCGACCGACTATGTCTTCGACGGCAGCAAGCGCGGCGCCTATGTCGAGGAGGATCCCGTCAATCCCGCCTCGGTCTACGGCGCCAGCAAGGAGGCAGGCGAAAGCGCCATCCGCGCCCGCCTGCCCGCCCATGTCATCATCCGCAGCTCCTGGATCTATGCCCCCATGGGTCAGAACTTCGTGCGCACCATGTTGCGGCTGGGGCGCGAGCGGCCGGAGCTTCGGGTCGTCGATGACCAGACGGGCTCGCCCACGGCGGCCGAGGAGCTGGCCCGCGCCGTGCAGGGGGCGGCCGGCACACTTCTCGCCGGGGGCCGCGACTACGGCACCTTTCATTTCGCAGGATCCGGCACCACGAGCTGGTTCGGTTTGGCCGAGGCCATCTTCGAGCTCGCCGAGGGCCCGCGCCCGCGCCTCATCCCCATCCCCACCAGCGGCTATCCGACGCCGGCGCGCCGGCCGGCGAACTCGGTGCTGGACAGCTCGAAATTCGCCCGCCTCTATGGCGTGACGGCACGGCCCTGGCGCGACAGCCTGGCCCGCTGCCTCAGGGATATTCAAGCGCGGGAGACAAGGACGGCATGAAGGGCATCATACTGGCGGGGGGTGCCGGGACCCGGCTCTATCCCGTCACCTATGCCGTCAGCAAGCAGCTGCTGCCGGTCTACGACAAGCCGATGATCTATTACCCGCTCTCGACGCTGATGCTGGCCGGCATCCGCGAGGTGCTGGTCATCACCACACCGCGCGACATCGAGCGCTATCGCGAGGCGCTGGGCGATGGAAGCCAATGGGGCCTCGACATCGCCTTTGCCGAGCAGCCGCGGCCCGAGGGCCTGGCGCAGGCCTTCATCATCGGCCGCGACTTCCTGGGCGGGCAGCCGGCCGCCCTCGTCCTCGGCGACAATCTCTTCTTCGGCCATGGCCTCAGCGAGATCCTGCAGCAGGCCGGCAAGCTCACGAGCGGCGCCACCATCTTCGCCTATTGGGTCGACGATCCCGAACGCTACGGCGTCATCGAGTTCGACGAGGAGAAGCGTCCGATCTCGATCGAGGAAAAGCCGAAGGCGCCGAAATCGAACTGGGCGGCGACCGGGCTCTATTTCTACGGACCGGACGTGGTCGATGTCGCCGCCGCGGTCAAGCCCTCGCCCCGCGGCGAGCTCGAGATCACCGATATCAACCGCCACTACATGGAAACGCGCCAGCTCCATGTGGAGCGGCTCGGCCGCGGCTTCGCCTGGCTCGATACGGGCACCCACGATTCCCTGCTCGAGGCCGCGCAATTCGTCCATGTCATGGAACGCCGCCAGGGCCTGAAGATCGCCTGCGTCGAGGAGATCGCCTTCCGCCAGGGCTTCATCGACACCGCACAACTACTGGCGCTGGCTCACCGCCTTAGGGGCACCGACTATGCCCGCTATCTCCAGCGGGTCGCCGGCGAGTCGGAGAGCACCCGGGCTTAGCGGCTCTCTCCCCCGTCATCCCCGCCCTCTCTTCCGTCATCCCCGCGAAAGCGCGAGGGTATGAACATATCTTGCTGACTGCCGCTGCTACTTTCTCCCTCCCCCTGCGGGCCGAAGGCCCGCGCTTTGACGGGGGAGGGCCGGGGTGGGGGTGGCCGTATTGGTCCGGACCGGGTACATGTCGGACAAAATAGACCGGGAAGATACCTGACAGGTTTTCCTGTTCGGCAGGGAGGGCCCCTGCCGATGCCTTGGAAGGAAACCTGTGCGATGGACGAGAAGATGAGCTTCATCGTTGCGCGCCTGAGGGGCGATATGACGATGACGGAGCTGTGCGAGCAGTTCGGCATCAGCCGGGATACGGGCTACGAGTTGTGGCGGCGCTACCAGGCGCAAGGCGCGTCCGGCTTGGAGCCGCGGTCGCGTGCGCCGCATCGGCCCGCAGACGATGGCAATCGAGATCGCCGAGGCGATCATCGCGCTTCGATTGGAGAGGCCGAGCTGGGGTCCGAAGAAGTTGCGAGCCGTGCTGCAGCGGCGTTCGCCGGCGATCGTCTGGCCGGCGCCATCGACGATGGGAGACCTGCTGCGACGGGAGGGGTTGAGCAAGCCTCGCCGCCGGCAGCGCCGACCGGTGCCGCTGACGCGGCCTTTTCTGCAGGTCTGCGAGCCCAATGATCGCTGGTGCATAGACTTCAAAGGTTGGTTTCGGACCGGCGACGGCCAGCGTTGCGATCCCTTGACCCTCACCGATGCCTACAGCCGTTTCCTCATCGAATGCCGGATCGTGCCGCCGACGACCGAAGGGGTCTGGGCCCTGGTAGATCGGGCCTTTGGCGAGCTGGGCTTGCCACGGGCCATCCGCAGCGACAATGGCATCCCCTTTGCCTGCACGACCAGTGCCGGGGGTTGACCCGGCTCTCGGTTCATTGGGTCAAGCTCGGCATCGAGCTCGAGCGGATCGAGCCGGGCAAGCCGCAACAGAACGGCCGTCACGAGCGCATGCATGGCACGCTCAAGGCTGAGACCTCCCGCCCGCCGGCCGCAAGCCCGGTCGAGCAGCAGGCCCGGTTCGAGCACTTCCGCCAGGACTTCAACTATGTCCGGCCCCATGAGGCTCTCGATCAGAACCCACCGGCCAGCTGCTATAGCCCTTCGCCCAGGCCCTATCCGGCCAGGGTGGAGGATCCCTGGTATGACGCCGACCATGCCGTGCGCCGGGTGCGTTCCAATGGCGAGATCAAATGGGGCGGCGACTTCATCTTCGTCAGCGAAGCCCTCATCGGTGAGCTCGTCGGCATCGCCGAGACCGAGCAGGGCGACTGGATCGTGCGCTTCGCCGATATCGACCTTGGCCTCATCGACCGTAGAACCAAGAAGCTCCGCCGCTTCCAGGCGGGCCGGCCGGCCCGCCTGGAAGCACAACCAGAACAAACCGGGGAAACTGTCAGGCATGTTGCCGGTCTATAGCGTCAGGTATGTGCCCGGTTGCGCAATTCTCAACAATGCAGTCGGTGCGGCACCGACGCATCATGATCCGCGGACGCGGATCCAACCCCCACCCTAACCCTCCCCCGCAAGGGGGGAGGGGATACAAAGGGCAAGCGGCTCGAGTTGTGCCCTAGCGCGAAAGCGGCGAAGAACGAGCTTCGCCTAATTGCGCTCGAGCACGCCTTCGAGGGGGAAGCTGAGGCCCAGGCTCTTCCAGAAGACGGCGACCTGCTGCACGACGGCATCGCCCTTCTGGTTGTCCTGCGCGCCGAAGTCGGGCTTGGGTGCCTCCTTGAAGGGCTCCGGCTCCAGATTGCTGCCGAAATCGGCGTAGAATTTCTTCACCGCGCCCATCATATGGCTGCGGCCATAGGGCAGCAGATGGGTGGCGGCCATGGTGGGAATCGCCTCCATGGCGATTTGATAGTGGTAGCGCTTCCAGTAACCGAGGAAGACGTCGATATAGCTCATCTGCTTCACCACCGCTTCGTCCACGCCCCATTTCAGCCAATCATCCAGCGCCCAGCGCTCGATGGCGCTGCGCACGTTGAAGATGCCGCCCTTGGGCATGCCGCCGCTCTTGTCGAGCACCGATTGGACCATCGCCAAGGGGTGGCGGAGCGTGATGATGTATTCGGCGTTGTTGCCGATCACCTCGTGGATCAGGGGAAAGCTGTAGACGCCCTTGGTGAATTTCTTCGGCACCACGATGCCGCCGTTGTAGGCGAGGCGCCCGTATTTCGTGAAATAGAGATCCACCATGGTCAGGTATTCGGCCAGCTGCAGCAGCCCGCTGGTGTGGATATTGCCGCCCTGCTCCTGGAAGGCGAGCGTGCCCAGATGGGGAAAGCCGTCATGGGCGAGCGCGTTCTGGACCTTCCTATAGTCCATGCCCGCGCCCCGGAAGAGCTGCTTGGTCATATAGGTGCCGCCGGTGCGCGGGATGCCGATGACGAAGAAGAAGCGATAGCGCTGGATGGTCTTGATGGTGTCGGGCCGGCCGGTGAGCATTTCCTTGAAGTAACGATAGGACTGCAGCACCCGCTGGCGGCCCTCCGGCTTGCTGAGGACGAAGGCGATCTTGTCCGTCAGATTCTCGAAGCGGCCCTCGTTCGAGGCCAGGCTCTCCTCGTCCTGGGCGTGCCAACTGCCGGCGTAGAACTCGCCCCCGGTCAGATCGGTATGCAGGAACTCCACGAAGGCCGGGGAGGTCGGAAGATCGGTATCCTTCAGCGTCAGCGTCACGCCCATGGTCGCGGCACCTTGGAACTTGATTGTTTCCGGAAGCCTCTAGGCTGGAGGCTGGACGTTCCTTACGCCGTTGCTAGAAGGTCTGCAACAGCTGGACATAGAAGGTGTCGGAGCCGACGTTCGTGTCCCTGTAGGTGCCCACCGGATGGGCCCAATCGAAGCGGACCGAGGTGTCGCCGATCGTCGTGACCCCGGTATGCAGCTCGGCCCCGAGTCCGAGGCTGTAAAGCGAGCTGTCGAGGGCAGCGCCGGGAACGCTGTTCCAGACCCAGCCGCCGTCGAACCAGGGTCCGACGGCGATGCTCCACATCCCATTCTGCCAGACGGTCTGGTCGAGTTCGATGGAGGTCTGCACGCCGCTGTTGCCGGTGCTTTGCGCCGGCTGGAAGCCGCGCACGCTGCCATAGCCGCCGATGGAGAAGAGATCCGAGGCGAGCAGCGTGTCGGCGCCATATTGGCCGGTCAGCAGTCCCTTGATCGAACCGTTGGTCCACAGATTCTGGCGCCCGAAAAAGGTGCCGCGGAAGATGGTCGCCGCGGGATCGCCGTTGAGCACGCTGGCCACCGGGCTGCCCTGGGTGCTGGAGCCCAGGCATTCGCAGCCCTGGACGAGCTGCAGATCGGTCAGCACCGTCGTGTCCGGCAGGCGCAGCAGATAGGTGCCGTCGATGGAGAATTCGCGAATTGTATCGGAGGATTGGATGGTGCTTCCGTTGATGATCGTGGAGACGAGATGGCGGGCATCGAAGCCGACTCGCACGGTGATCTTCTGCTTGGCCGTATTCAGCAGCGCGCTCGATAGCCCGATCTTGAAGTCGTTCGTCTGCCCGTTCTGCCCCAGTGTGGCAAAGGCGTTGCCGATGTCGCTGTTGCTGAAGAGATAACTGGTATCGAGGATGACGTTGCGCAGCCCGATGGGCGTCTGGATGCCGCCCTGGATGGTGAAGAGGGAGTCGTTCGAGCCGGTGACGTTCAGCACATAGCGCTCGCCCAGGCCGAGCACATTGCCGTACTGGAAATTGCCGTTGAACAGCCATTCGCCGGTCAGCTTCGAGCCGTAATTGTTGACCGAGACCGATTGCTGGAAATCCTTGACCTGCTTCAAGGCGAGGTCGAGATCGGTGGTGCCGAGCTGGCTGCCCGGCCGCAGATCGACGGCGGCGGCGACCCCGGGCAGGTCGTCGATGTCGCGGACCATCGATTCGACCTCGGATTCGTTGAACACCGTGCCGGGGGTGATCTCCGAGGTGATGCCGTCGATGATGAACTGGGCGACGATGCCCTTGTTGTTCTCGATCTTCTCGATCTTGGCTTCGTAGATGGCGATCTGAAGGGCGCCCTTGGTCAGATCCTGCGGCGGCGTGACCACGCGCACCAGGATATAGCCGTCCTCGTAGTAGAGCCGGGTGATGTCGTATTTCAGCTGCGCCAGGTCGCCGCGCGTCAGCTTGCGGTTGAGATAGGGGGCGACCACTTTCTGCAGCCGGGCCGTCGATTCCACCGTATTGCCGCTGAAGGTGACCTGGGTGATGGTCGGGATCGGCGCGTTGGCGTCGGGCACCGTTTGCGGGGTGGGCGCGCCCACCAGCGGCGGGAGGGGGCGCGGCAAAGGCGGCAGATTGACCTCGGGCGTCGGGCGGTCGATGACCCCGGGCAGCCGATTGACCGCCGATTGGGCCCAGGCGCCACTGGAAGCGATCAGCAACCCCAAGAGCGCCAGGGCTGCCATCTGGGCCCGGCTCGATCGCTTCCCCGTCATGATCGCCAAGCCATTCCCCCTAGCACCTCGCCGCCGCCTGGTCCTCTCGTCACGGCGGCTCTGGTCCGGACGCCATCCTGTCGTCGAGTTGTCCGATACGCATCATAGGCGCGCGAAACCGCTCAGCCTAGTGCGGCTGCGCTTCCTAATCAGATGAGATTACGGGCAGTTCACGAGACGAGTAAAGCGACCCTTTTGAGCAAATCCCCGGAACCCGGCCGGCGTCGCGGCAGGGAACATTCATGAAACATGAAGGCGGCGCGACCGGGGTGCGACCCCCCGGATCAGGAGCCCGTCTGCTCCAGGGCGGCCAGCGCGGCGGTGACGCCCGCAAGCGGCACCGGCACCGTGAGGGGGGGATGATCCGTGGGCGTGAAGCCGAAGGCCATCTCATGCCCCACCTTGAGGGCGGTCTGAAGGGCCGGGGTCAACTCCAGTGCGCCATAGCAGAACTGCGGGATGCAGCCGGCGATGCTGACCGCCTCCGGCGGGCCGCCGTCGATGGCGACGGTGGCGCCGCTGGCCTGGGCCGTATTGGGCGGCAGCTCGACGATCAGCATCAGCTTGCGCTCGGGGCCGGAGTGGCGGATGACCGCGCGGGCCGCGACGAGCTTCGGGTCCGCGGGTGCCCGCGCCTCGTGATGAATGAAGCAGACCCTGGTGCCGGCGTTGGATCCGGTCTTGGGAATCAGGCAGTCCAAGGCCCAGGATTTGTAGACCTGGCTGGGAAAGGGCGCGGGCGCCGTGCCGGTCTGGGCCATGGCTGCCGCCCCGCCCAAAGCGAGGACGAGGCCGGCGGCCAGGACCCGGAGGAACGACGACCGGGCCATCTCTCTCAGTGACCCGTCTTCAGCAGGGCGTCCATGGCGGCGCCGAAGCCGGCGAGGGGAACGTCGCGCTTGACCTCGCCCTGGGGGTTGATGCCGAAGGAAAAGCTCGCCTGGCTGCCGCTCCGGAAGAGCTTCATCAGATCGTCGGTGAGCTTGAATTCCGAGACGCAAGATTGAGCCGTGCAGACCTGGATATTGGCCTTGTAGATCTGGCTCTGATCGACCTGGAATGTAACCCCCCGCTGCAGATTTGCGATCGCGGGCAGGGTCAGCACCAGCATCGGCGTCTTGTCAGGCCCCTGATAGCGGGCCGTGGCGATGAGCAGCGCCTTGTTGGCGTCGTCCTGCACCCGGACGCGGTGATAGATGCGGCAATAGGGCACCGGCGCGGTTGTGTCCCCCTCCGCCTGGGGCGCCTTCCGGCAGATCATCGTCCAAGATTTGAAGACGGTGTCCGGCGGCATGGTCGTGTCATCCGCATGGGCCGTCCCCAGCCCCATCAGCGTCAGCATCGCCGCCAGGCCCAGCCCGAGAGCCAGCCGGGCGTTTCGCTGAGCGAAACTCAAGGCCTTCACGCCATTTCTTCCTGCACCAAGCGTCATCAGCATCATCCCTTTTCCCTAGCTCGCGGACCGAGCGGCGCGCAGTCTGTCGAGCCCCAGGCCGAGTTGCAAGTCTCTGCGCGACATCGCCATAATCGCCACGGCGGCGCCCGCCGCCCCTGCCCGGCACTCCTGGCGGAGTCCTAGCATAAATCCCGGCAGGATCGAGACGGGGACGGCAAGCGAGGGAGGCCCATGTTCCAGATCGACCCCCGCCGGCGCGAGCTGGCGGTCGAATTCAAGGCGACCCCCTTCGGCCCCCATAGCGGCGATCTGCAGCAGGTCCTGAACCTGATGCGCGCCCAGCCTCTGCCGGGGCGCTACATCCTGGTGACCCTGACGCCCCATCGCGAATGGGCCCTCGCCCGGCTGGGGCCCCCACGCAGCGGCCAGGTCGAGCTGGTGGAAGGGGTGCGCTACCGCAGCCCCGCGCAGGCTGAATGGGACATTTTCAAGCGCCGCTGGCAGGAGCTGACCGGCGAAACCCTCGATATCGAATAGGACCGAACCCTGCCATGAGCCGCACGATCCTCGGTTACGCCGACCGCTTCTCCGTCGCGCCCGGCGAGAAGATCGCCTTCAAGGCGAGCTGCCACGGCCATGCCCATTACCATCTGGAGATCGTTCGCCTGATCAGCGCCGATCTGAGCCCGGAGGGTCCGGGCTTCCGGGAGGAGGTGGTGCCCAGCGGCATCGCCGGCAATTATCCCGGACGGCGGCAGGAGATCGCCGCCGGCTCCTATGCCGTCGTGCCGGATTGCCCGGCCCTGCACGGCCTCACGGGATTTTCGCTCGCCGCCATGATCTGGCCGACGACGCCGGCCAGAGGCTCCCAGATTCTCATCGATCGCCGGTCGCGGCACGGCGGCTTCGCCCTTGCCCTCGACTCCGGCGGCAGCCTGGCGCTGATCCTCGAGGATGGTGCCGGCGGCCATGCCGAGATCTCGACCGGCCTGCCGCTGCTGGCCCGGGAATGGTATTTCGTCGGCGCTGCCTTCGACCCGGACCGCCGCCGCGTCCTGTTGATCCAGGAGCCGCAGAAGGCCTATGCCCGCGACGAGAGCTCGGCGCAGCGCGAGGTCATCGCCGAGGTCGCGCCCGGCGAGGCCGCGGGCCCCCTCTCCTTCGCCGCCCGCCTCGATCCCGCTTCGTCCGGCGCCAAGGCCTCGGCCCATTTCAACGGCAAGATCGACAGCCCCCGCCTCTATCGCCGTGCTCTACCGGCCGCTTTGCTGCGGCTCACCATCGATCAGCCGGCGGCGCCCGCCTATGGCGCCGATCTGGTCGGTGCCTGGGACTTCGCCTTGGACATGTCGAGCGATCGGATCCGCGACCGCTCCCCCAACCGCCTCGACGGAAGGCTGGTCAATCTTCCCACCCGGGCGATGAAGGGCTGGAACTGGGACGCCACCGAGCTCGATTGGCGGCGCGCGCCGGGACAATACGGCGCGATCCATTTCCACGACGACGATCTCTACGATGCCGGCTGGCAGACCGATGTCGTCTTCGAGGTGCCGGGCCATCTGCGCAGCGGCCTCTATGCCGCCCGGCTTTGGGATGGGGACGAGGTCGAGCGGATTCCCTTCTTCGTCCTGCCGCCGCGCGGCAAGGCGACGGCCGATACGCTGTTCCTGATCCCGACCGCCAGCTACATGGCCTATGCCAATGAGCGCCTGGGCTACGACAGCGATCTGGCCGAGGTCGCCAGCGGTCATGTGCCGGCCATGGGGCGCGAGGACCTCTTCCTCGCCACCCATCGCGAATACGGCTATTCCTTCTACGAGACCCATAGCGACGGCAGCGGCGTCTCCGTCTCGTCGCGCCTGCGACCCATCCTCAATATGCGGCCCGGCCATACCTCGAGCTGGATCGGCCCCGCCGGTGCGGCTCCCTGGCAATACAGCGCCGATCTCCATATCAGCGCCTGGCTCGAGGCGGAGGGCCATCGCTTCGATGTGGCGACCGACGAAGAGCTGCATGCGGAGGGGCTGGCGCTGCTGCAGCGCTACCGCGTGGTGATCACCGGGACGCATCCCGAATATTATTCCACCGAGATGTCGGATGCGGTGCAGGCCTATCTCGATCGCGGCGGCCGGCTGATGTATCTCGGCGCCAACGGCTTCTACTGGCGCATCGCCTTCCATCCCGAGCTTCCCGGCGTCATCGAGCTTCGGCGCGTCGAGGACGGGGTGCGCGACTGGTCCGGGGAGCCCGGCGAATATTTCATGTCCTTCACCGGCGAATATGGCGGGCTCTGGCGGCGCAACGGCCGTCCGCCCCAGGCCCTGACAGGGGTCGGTTTCGTGGCTCAGGGCTTCGACGTCTCCTCCTACTATGTCCGCAAGCCCGACAGCTTCGATCCCCGCGCCGCCTTCATCTTCGAGGGCATCGGGCCTGAGGAGAAGATCGGCGATTTTGGCCTTGTCGGCGGCGGGGCGGCAGGGCTCGAGCTCGACATCGTCGACCGCAGCCTGGGCTCGCCGCCCCATACCTTGGTGCTGGCGGCCTCGGAAGGCCATGGCCAGGCCTATATCCTGGTGCCCGAGGAGGTGACCTCGACCTTCCCCAATATCGACGGCCCGCAGAATCCCCGGGTGCGCGCCGAGCTCGCCTTCTTCGAGACCCCCAACGGCGGCGGCGTCTTCTGCACCGGCTCCATCGCCTGGGCCGGCAGCCTCTGGCATCGCGGCTACGACAACAATGTCAGCCGCATCACCGGCAATGTGCTGCGGCGATTCAAGGACCCGAAGCCGTTGTAAGTGCGGGACGCCCGCCCTTCGCAAGCGTCAAGCGCCGCAAGAAGATTCACCACAGAGCCACCAGAGAAGCAAGGAGAGGCGTCGCGGTCAGAGCGGGTCATCTCGCGCCGCTCGAGCTCTGTGCGGGCTTCTACTTCCCCCTTCTGCCCCCTCGCACGCGTCGGGGCCGTAGAGGATTCTCCACCGAGCAAGATGCAAGGAGAACGCACTCGCTGCCTCAGTCGGGTCACCCCCTCACTCTGTCCTCTCTGTTCTCTGTTCCGGTGGCGCTGTGGGTACTTTCTGCTATCGGAGCGATGGGGAATAGTATTAGCCCCGCAGCAGCGGCCGGGTCAGGCAGGTCGGGCCGCCCTGGCCCTTGGATGAGATCTCCTCGCCGTCGATCTCGATGACCTCGGCGCCCGCCGCCGCCAGCGCCGCGCGGGTCTGGGGATTGCCCTTCAGCATGACGCAGCGCCGGGGCGCGATGGCCAGCACATTGCAGCCCATGCTGTCGAACTCCGCCTCGGGCACCTCGACGAGGCGGATGCCGCGGGCGATCAGCCAGTCGCGGAAGCGGATCGGCATCAGCGGCGAATAGACCAGCGCCAGATCGCGATCGATGGGCGAGAGCACCGACATCAGATGGAAGACATCGGAAGGCCCACGGTAATGCGGCATGTCGACCACCACCACCTCCACCTCCGGTCCGACAAGTCGGCCAAGCTGGCGGATGCCTTCGTCATTGCTGCGATAGGTATGGCCGACCGCCAAGGTCCGGTCGTCGAGCCAGACCATGTCGCCGCCTTCCAGCCGCCCCTCCCCTTCGATGGCGCCCGCGACCGGAATTCCGAGCCGGCGATAGGCCTCGCCGGCAATGCCGGGCTCGCCGCGCCGCGCGGGCTTGCCCATGTTGCAGAGGATCACACCCTTCGGGCTCACGATGGTGGCATCGCGGACATAGATGCTGTCGAGGGTGAGGCCGGGGCCGGCGGGTAGATAATCGATCTCCGCGCCCAGTTCCGTGAACAGCGCGGCGAGGCGCTCATATTCCTTCACGGCACGGGCGTAATCCGGTCGGCTGGTATAATTCAGCCCCCGCCACTCCGCATCGAGCCGCGACTGATCGATGAAGGAGTCCGCCGGCCGGCGCAATGCGATGCGCCGGATCCGGCCGTATTCCGATAACGGCGTCGCCCAGGCCATGTCCTTCTCCCCCGTCGTAAGGGGCGAAGCCATAGCGGCCGCGCCGCCCGCGTGCAAGGCCGCCGCATGCAGGGCCGCCGCGGGGCAAATTTGCTTGTTGTCCGCCGCCGCCTCCCGCCTATGATCCGCGCCGTTCATCCGCGGAAATAGACAGGACCGTCATGGCGAAATTCGGAGCCGGCGCTGAAACCGGCGAGCTTCTCGCGGCGATCAGCCGCATCGCCGAGCAGGCCGGCCGGGAGATTCTTCGCCACTATCATCCCGGGGTCGAGGCGCGCCTCAAGCAGGACCGCACGCCGGTGACCGCGGCCGATGAGGCGGCGGAGGCCATCATCCTGCCGGCCTTGCGCGAATTGGCACCGGCGATTCCCAGCGTGGCGGAGGAAGCCGTCGCCCATGGCGGCCTGCCGGAGATCGATCGGCAGAGCCTGTTCTTCCTGATCGACCCGCTCGACGGCACCCGCGAGTTCCTGGCGGGCAATGGCGAATTCACCGTCAATATCGCCCTCATCGACAAGGGTCGCCCGATTCTGGGCGTGGTCCATCTGCCGGCCCTGGGAACGACCTATGCCGGCGGTCCGAATGGCGCGACGCTTGCGGTTGCTGGCGAAGCGCCGCAGGCCATTTCGGCGCGCGCCAAGCCAAGCGATGGCGTGATCGTGCTCGCCAGCCGCTCGCATAATGAAGGCGACGCCCTCGATCTCTATCTGGCCGAGATGCATGTCGCCGAGCGCATCGCCGCCGGCAGCTCGCTCAAATTCTGCCGTATCGCCGAGGGGTTGGCCGATCTCTATCCGCGCTTCGGGCGGACCATGGAATGGGATACGGCCGCGGGCCATGCCGTCCTGGCCGCGGCGGGCGGCGCATGTCGTGACCGTCGACGGCAAGCCGCTGGCCTATGGCAAGGCGGGCTTCGACAATCCCGATTTCATCGCCCGCGGCCGTTGGAAGTGAGCCCGGCGAGAGCTGCGATCCTGACGCCGACGGAAGAGAACATCGCCGCGGCAGCCGCAACACTTGCCGCCGGCAGGCTCGTCGCCTTTCCGACCGAGACGGTCTATGGCCTGGGCGCCAGCGCCACCGACGACCGCGCGGTGGCCGCGATCTTCGCGGCGAAGGACCGGCCGAGCTTCAACCCGCTGATCATCCATCTCGCGGACCAGGCCGCCGCCGAGGCCCTCGTTGCGATGGATGAGCGCGCGCGGATCCTGGCGGCGCATTTCTGGCCCGGGCCTTTGACCCTCGTCCTGCCGCGCCGGGAGGGCTGCCCCGTCTCGCTGCTGGCCTCGGCGGGGCTCGATACTTTGGCCGTGCGGGTGCCGCGCCATCCCGTGGCGACCCGCCTGCTCAAGGCCTTCGGCGGGCCCATCGCCGCCCCCAGCGCCAATCCCTCCGGGCGCCTCAGCCCCACCACGGCGGCCCATGTCGCCGACGGACTCGGCGACCGGGTGGCGATGATCCTCGATGACGGACCGACCGCCATCGGCCTCGAATCCACCGTCATCGATCTCAGCGGGCCGGACGCGCGGCTGCTGCGGCCTGGCGGGCTGACGGCGGAGGAGATCGAGGCCGTCATCGGGCCGCTGGCCGGTGCCGAGGCGGCTGGCGCGCCGCGGGCACCCGGCATGCTGGAAAGCCATTACGCGCCGGCACTGCCGCTGCGCCTGGAAGCCGCCTCGGTCGAGGCCGACGAGGCGCTGCTGGCCTTCGGGCCGCGAGTGCCGCCGGGTGCGCTGAAGACCCTCAATCTCAGCCCCGCCGGCGATCTGACCGAGGCGGCGGCCAATCTCTTCGCCCACCTCCGCCGGCTCGATGCGAGCGGCGCCCGGCGGATCGCGGTGATGGCCGTGCCGGAAGAAGGCCTGGGCCGCGCCATCAACGACCGCCTGCGCCGCGCCGCGGCGCCAAGGTCCGCTTTTCCAGCTTGACTACTACGCGTTTTGCGTATATCCTGGGTGTTTAGGTCGAGCCCCCTGGGGCATGGTCCGGCGAAGCATAAAGCCAATTTGGGCTCAGCGCGACAAAAGGGCCAAGGCTCGCTGTTAATTTCCTGCAGAAACAGCGGATCGAGGGAGCGAGGATAAGGTGACCTTATGGAGCTGATGGAGACGCTGCAGGCCGGGCTCCCGCCGGGCACGCTCCTGACCGAGCCGGCAGCGATGGCGCCCTATCTCCTCGATTGGCGCAAGCTCTATCAGGGCCGGGCCTTGTGCGTGGCCCGTCCGCGGGAGACCGGCGAGGTCGCGCGGATCGTGGCGGCCGCCGCGGCAGCCGGCATCGCCATCGTCCCGCAAGGTGGGAATACCGGTCTCACCGGTGGCAGCGTGCCGCTGGAGGCCGGCGACAGCATCCTGCTCTCTCTCGAGCGGATGGATAAGATCCGCGCGATCGATGCGGCCAATTACACCATGACGGTGGAGGCCGGCTGCATCCTGCAGAAGGTCCAGGAGGCGGCCGCCGCGGCGGACCGGCTCTTCCCCCTCAGCCTTGCCGCCGAGGGCAGCTGCCGGATCGGCGGCAATCTCTCGACCAATGCCGGCGGCATCGCCGTGCTGCGCTACGGCAATATGCGCGACCTCACGCTGGGCCTCGAGGTCGTGCTGCCGGACGGAAGGATCTGGGACGGCTTGCGCGCGCTGCGCAAGGACAACACCGGCTATGATCTGAAGCAGCTCTTCATCGGCGCCGAAGGCACGCTGGGCGTCATCACGGCGGCGGTGCTGAAGCTCTTTCCCCTGCCTCGCCACCGCGTCACCGTCTTCGCCGCGGCGAGCAATATGGCGGCGACCCTGCCCTTGCTTGCGCGCCTCCGGGAGGCGAGCGGCGATTCCCTCACCAGCTATGAGATGATTCCCCGGGTCGCACTGGCGCTGGCCATGGCCCATGTGCCGGGAAGCTTCGACCCCTTCGACAAGCCCCATGATCCCTATCTCCTGATCGAGCTCACCGCCGGCGCTTCGGCCGTCGATCTCCGCGCCCTGATCGAGCCCGCCCTGGCGAGCGCGCTCGAGGACGGGCTGCTGGAAGATGCGACCATCGCCGAGAGCGAGGCCCGGGCGGACCGGCTCTGGTTCCTGCGCGAGGCGGTGGTCGAGGCGCAGGGTGCGGCGGGCGCCGGCATCAAGCATGACATCGCCGTCCCGCTCTCCGCCGTGCCGACCTTCCTGGGCGAAGCCAAGCCGGCGCTGGAGGCGGCCCTGCCGGGGGTGACGGTCTACGCCTTCGGCCATCTGGGCGACGGCAATATCCACTTCAATCTGCTCCAGCCGCCCGGCATGGAAGCGGCGGATTTCCTCGCCCGGACCGGGGCGCTCAATCGCCTGGTCCATGACCTGGTCGCCTCCCATGGCGGCAGCATCAGCGCCGAGCATGGCCTGGGACGCCTCCGGCGCGAGGAGATCGCCCGCTACAAGCCCGCGATCGAGATCGAGCTGATGCGCCGAATCAAGGCCGCCCTGGATCCCCAGGGGATCATGAATCCCGGCAAGCTTCTCCCGGCAAAACCCTGAAATAGCTCTATTTCCTTGCTTCGAGACGGTCATGGACTAGGAAAGAACTTCGGGCAATGCTAAGACAGTTGGCAGCCGGCGCCCCGCCGGAGAACGGCCTCGAACGCCGAGGGCGGGGCTCGGTAATCTGTTGCACCAATAGAAAACAAAAGGGAAAAGCCATGAAGAAGCACGTTCTGGGGAGCCTCGTTCTGGGAGCGGTGATGGCGCTGGCCAGCTTTGCCGCCCATGCAGACGACACCATCAAATTCGGCGTCGCCGCCGAGCCCTATCCGCCCTTCAGCAGCAAGGACGCCTCCGGCAAATGGGTCGGCTTCGAGATCGACCTGATGGACGCGGTCTGCGCGCAGATGAAGGCGAAATGCGAACTCGTCGAGACGGCATGGGACGGCATCATCCCCTCCCTGCAGGAGAAGAAGATCGACGTGATCTGGTCCTCGATGTCGATCACCGCCGAGCGCATGCAGAAGATCGACTTCACCGACAAGTATTATCAGACCCCGGCCGTGATCATCGGCCCGAAGTCCGAGGCGGTGAAGATCGACTTCTCCAACCCCGACAGCGTCAAGGGGAAGATCTTCGGCGTCCAGACCTCGACCATCCACGCCAATTTCGTGCAGAAGTATTTCGGCTCGACGGCAACGGTGAAGACCTATGACACGCAGGACAACTGCAACGCCGATCTGATCGCCGGCCGCGTCGATCTGGTGATGGCCGATTCGATCGCACTGGCGGACTTCCTGAAGTCCGACCAGGGCAAGGACTTCGAGGTCAAGGCGACGGCGCCCAAGGATCCGATCCTGGGCAACGGCGTCGGCGGCGGCCTGCGCAAGGACGATACCGCGCTCCGCGAGAAGCTGAACGCGGCGATCGCCGCCGTGCGTGCCGACGGCACCTACGACAAGATCGCCAAGAAGTATTTCGACTTCAACGTCTACGGCAGCTGAGCCCCGGCTCGGCTGATCGACGCAAACCGGCCGCCGGCGGGCTCCTGCCCGCCGGCGCGTCCGGACGAGAGACAAGGCGCCCCCAAAGAGGCGTGACGAAGCAGGCGGCAGGCAAGACGGGGAACGGGATTCGACCTGACAGATGGCCACCGACCTCTCCTCCTATCTGGAGCTGCTGAGCTTCGGCGACAAAGGCTGGGGCGACGAGTTCCTGACCGGCGCCTGGATGACCATCCAGATCTCCGTCTGCGGCTATGCCATCGGCATGGTGCTGGGTCTTTGCGGCGCCTGGGGCAAGCTCTCGGGCAACAAGGTGAGCTTCTGGATATCGGAGAGCTACACCACCATCGTCCGCGCGGTGCCCGAACTGCTTCTGATCATTCTGCTCTACTACACCGGCACCACCGCGCTCCGGAACCTGCTGGTCATGATCGGCTTCGGCGAGGACGTCCAGGTCAACGCCTTCGCCGCCGCCGCGGGCACGCTGGGATTCGTCCAGGGCGCCTATACGACGGAAGTGTTTCGCGGCGCCATGCTCTCCGTGCCGAAGGGGCAATTGGAGGCGGCCAAGGCCTATGGCATGTCCGCCTCCTTGCGGTTCCGGCGCATCATGTTCCCGCTGATGTTCCGCTACGCCTTGCCGGGGCTGAGCAATCTCTGGGTCAGCATCCTGAAGGACAGCTCCCTCATCAGCGTCGTGGGATTCAGCGAGCTCCTGTTCAGCGGCAAGACGGCCGCCGCCTCGACCAAGGATTATTTCTTCTTCTATCTGGCGACGGCGGCGATGTTCCTGCTGCTGACGGTCATGTCCAATGTCGGCATCCATTTCGTCGAGCGGCGCCTGATGCGCGGCGTGCGACGAGCCTAGGGAGCGCGGGGAGCCGTCATGTCTCTGGATTTCTTCCTCGGCATGTTCCCCAAGCTGCTCCACGGCACGTGGATCACGCTCGTGATCCTTCTGCTTTCGGGCCTGATCGGCAACGCGCTGGCCGTGGGGGTGGCGCTGGCGCGGGTATCGAAAAATCCCGGTCGTGAATTCCACCAGCTATTTCTACACGCTGCTGATGCGCGGCACGCCGCTGCTGGTCCAGATCTATCTGCTCTATTACGGGCTCGGCAGCATCTTGTCCCATACACCGGCCATAAGGCAGAGCTTCCTCTGGCCCTATCTGCGGGACGGGTTCTGGTATGGCGTCGTTGCCCTCAGCCTCAACACCGCGGGCTATTCGGGCGAGGTGCTTCGCGGCGGGATCCTGGCCGTTCCCCATGGGGAGATCGAAGCGGCCCGCGCCTTCGGCATGTCCAAATGGCTCATGCTGCGGCGCGTCACTCTGCCCCGCGCCATCCGCATCTGCCTGCCGACCCTGGTCGGCGAGACCATTCTCCTGCTCAAGTCGACGCCGCTGGTCTCGACCATCACCGTGCTCGACATGATGGGGACGGCGAACTACATCCGGGTCCAGACGTTCCGGGTCTATGAGCCCCTGCTCTCCGCGGCGCTCATCTATGTCTTCCTCACCTTTGTCCTGACCCGGATCTTCCGCTGGGTCGAGCGGCGTCTCAACCGGGATCGCGTCGAGCCGGTTCAGCCCGCCGCCATAGCGAACCCCGATCTGCAACCCAATCTGTAAGCGACATCACCCGATGAATACCTACCGTCCGCCGCTTGACGATATCGCCTTCTGCCTGGAGGAGTTCGCCGATCTGCCGGGGCTGATCGCCTTGCCGGATTTCGCCGAGCTCACGCCCGATCTGGTGACCACGATCCTCGATGCGGCCGGCCGTTTCGCCGCGGAGCGCCTGGCGCCCCTCGACGGCATCGGCGACCGTCAGGGCAGTCGGCTGGAGAACGGCGTGGTGCGCACGCCCGAAGGCTTCAAGACGGCCTATGAGGAGTTCCTCGCCGGCGGCTGGAACGGCGTGCCCTTCGATCCCGCCCATGGCGGGCAGGGCCTGCCCTGGTCGCTGGCCGCCTCCGTGCAGGAGATGTGGGGCTCGGCCAATCTGGCTTTCTCGCTCTGCCCCTTGCTGACCCAGGGCGCCATCGAGGCTCTCTCGGCCCATGGCTCGCCGGCGCAGCAGGAACTCTATCTGCCCCCGCTCATCGCCGGACGCTGGACCGGCACGATGAACCTGACCGAGCCCCAGGCCGGCTCGGATCTGGGCGCCCTCACCTGCCGCGCCGAGCGCGCGGGCGATCACTACCGCATCAAGGGCCAGAAGATCTTCATCACCTATGGCGATCATGATCTGGCCGAGAATGTGATTCATCTCGTGCTGGCGCGCACGCCCGATGCCCCGCGCGGCTCCCGCGGCATCTCGCTGTTCATCGTTCCCAAGCGGATGGTGTCGCCCGCGGGCGATATCGGACCCGCCAACGACCTGCGGGTGGTCTCCCTCGAGCGCAAGCTCGGCATCCATGCGAGCCCGACCTGCGTCATGGCCTACGGCGACAAGGAGGGCGCCACGGGCTATCTCGTCGGCGAGGAGAACCGCGGCCTGGAATACATGTTCACCATGATGAACATCGCCCGGCTCTCCATCGGCATCCAGGGTCTCAGTGTCGCCGAAAGCGCCTATCAGGCGGCGCGCGATTATGCGCTGACCCGGGTCCAGGGCCGCCCGCCCGGCGCCACCAAACCCGGCACGCCCATCATCGGCCATCCCGATGTGCGCCGGATGCTGATGACGATCCGCGCCAAGCGCGACGCGGTGCGCGCGCTCGCCTATTTCACCGCCGGCGCGCTGGACCGTGCCAAGCGGCAAACCGACTCCGGCCAGCGCGAGGAGAGCCAGCGGCTGGTGGATCTGCTGATCCCCGTGGTCAAGGCCTGGTCCACGGATCTCGGCTGCGAAGCCGCTTCGCTCGCCATCCAGGTCCATGGCGGTGTCGGCTTCATCGAGGATACGGGGCTGGCCCAGCTCTATCGCGATGCCCGCATCGCGCCGATCTATGAGGGCACCAACGGCATCCAGGCGAACGATCTCGTCGGCCGCAAGCTGGCCCGCGACAATGGCGCGGCGGCCCGGGATTTCATCGCGGGCATCCGTGCCTCCGATCGCGATCTCGCAGGCGCACCGGGTGCCGAGTTGGCGCCGATCCGGGCCTCGCTGGCCGAGGCCACCGCCACCCTCTCGCGCTGCACCGAGTGGATGGTCGAGACCCATGGCGCCAATCCCGCTTTGGCACTCGCCGGCGCCACGCCCTATCTGCGTCTCTTCGGCACTGTCGCCGGCGGCTGGCTCATGGCCATGGCCGCGCTGGCGGCCCTGCGCCGGCTGGGCGAGCGAAGCGGCGATGAGGGCTTCCTCAAGGCCAAGCTCGCCACCGCCCGCTTCTATGCCGACAATATCCTGGCGGAGGCCGACGGGCTCGCGGCCCAGATCACCCGCGGCGGGGAGAGCCTGCTGGCGCTGCCGGCGGAGCTGTTCTGACCGGGCGCGTTTGACGGAAGAACGGGTGGGGTCAAGCTTGAAATTATGCTTGAACAAGCATATGTTGGCCAGGTAGCGCTCGGAAATGGCGACACGGAACCTGAGCTCATACTTGCCCAAACCCGTGCGTTGGGTCGCCAGCAGCAGAGAAGATCTGAGCGCCTTTCCCGAGGACGTGCGGCGACGAGTAGGCGGGCACTATGGGATGCGCAGACCGGGCATAAGGCACCCTATGCCAAACCGCTTAAGGGCTTCAGCGGCGCCACTGTATTGGAGATCGTGGATGATTTCGATGGCGACACCTATCGTGCCGTCTACACCGTTCGTTTCGCTCGTGTCGTCTATGTGCTGCATGCATTTCAAAAGAAATCGAAGAAGGGGATTGCGACGCCGCGGGCCGAATTGGATCTGATCACGCGGCGCCTCAGACAGGCGAAGGAGGATTACGAGCGATGGACAAGAAGCGCCGGACCAGAATTCCCGTGACCGCGAGCAGCGGTAATGTATTCGCCGATCTGGGCTTTGCCCAACCTGAAGAGGAGTTGACTAAGGCGCAACTCGCCTCGCATATCCGACAGATCATCAAGCGTCAGCGGCTGACCCAGATAGCGGCCGCTGCGCAGATGGGCATCGACCAACCGAAAGTCTCGGCGCTTCTCAGCGGGCGGCTTGCGAATTTCTCAAGCGAGCGTTTGATGCGCCTCTTGACCCTGTTAGGCCAGGACGTCGAGATCGTGGTTAGAGAGAAGTCGCGCACAGCACGTCATGGATCAATTCGGGTTTTCGCCGAGAGTGGGGCGTAACGGTCGCATCGCGGCGAGTGCGAGCTTATGGGGTTCCGCTTCGTCCCGATGACCATCGACTATGCCGCGCAAAGCCCGCGCTGGACCTACGAGGGCCTGGACGAGGTCTATGGCCACGACCCCGAAAATCCACATGACCTCGCCGAGCTGGATCCCGCGAGCTGGACGAACCGGGTCTTCGCCGCCCTCGATGACGCGCACAGCTATGCGGGGATCTTCCAGATCGAGGAATCAGAGGGGCTGCTGACGATCGAGGCCTATCTGCGGCCCGATCTGACAGGCAACGGTCTGGGGGAGAGATTCGTGCGGGCGGGAATCGCCTTTGCCCGCCACGAGTGCGGCTGCCGCGCCACCCATGCCCGCCTCTGGGTGAATGCCGTCAATCGCCGGGCCATCAAGGTCTATGAGAGGATCGGCTTTCGCATCACCGGGGAGCGGCGAGCCGCATCCTCCGGACCTGTGGAGCATCGCCTCCTCGGCCAGGTCTATCCGCAATACGAAATGAGGCTCAGCCTCGGCGACCTCGCCCCGGAGAATTGAGCCTCATGCCGGCCGCGCCGATCAGGCGGAAAGGAACTTCTGCGCAAACTCGTTGCGGGCGGCGCCGTACCAGGAGGGCTCCGGCGGACGCCACCACAGCCGCGCCACCGCATCGCCGGGGTAGGCTTCCTGGAACAGCTTCTTGGCCGCGGCGGAAAGCAGCGCGTCGGCGCCGGTGACGATGGGATTGTAGCCCGATCCCTCGGCGATCTTGGCCGAGGTCTCCGGCGTCTGAAGATAGTCGAGCCAGGCATAGGCCTGGTCGACATTCTGCGCCGCCGAGGGCATGGCCCAGCCGTCGAGCCAGGCGATCGCCCCTTCCTTCGGGGCCTGATAGCTGACGGGCTTGCCTTCCTTCTTCAGGCTGAGCACCGGCCCGTCCCAGGTCTGGCCCAGCACGCAGCCGTTCTGCATCAGGCCGGATTTGGTATCGTCGGCGCTGGACCAGAACTGCTTGACCCAGGGCTTGTGATCGACGGCGAACTGCGTGAGCTGGGTCCAGATCTTCCGCATGGTGTCTTCGTCTTTGAAACTATCCAGCATGCGGTTGGAGGGAAGCTGGCCCGTGCCGTCCATCCACAGGCCGATGCCGGTGATGAGGGAATGGGGCCGGCCGAGGATCTTGCCCTTGACGTCATCGGCCCAGAGATCGCCGAAGCTGAGATTGTTCGCATCACCCTTCCACTCGTCGGTGCGCCAGGCCACGGCCTCGGTGCCCCAGCAATGCGGCAGATGGTAGAGCTTGCCGTCCCAGGTCCAGACGCTGGTCGAGGCCTCCATCATGGAAGGGATGATGTTCTTGCTGTTTGGCATCTTGTTGAGATCGAAGGGCTGCAGCAGGCCCAGATCCTTGAATTGCGGCGCGCGGTCGCGGGTCGGCTGGCAGAGATCGAAGCCCTGCCCCTTGGTCGACTGAAGCTTGTTGACCTGCTCCTCGTTCTGCGAGAAGGGCGTGGTATTGACCTTGATGCCGGTCTTCGCCGTGAAATCGGGGATGACGGGATCCGGCAATTCATCCGACCAGTTCAGGAGATTGAGCTCACCGGAGGAGGAGAAGGCATCCCTGACGATCCAGGGTCCCGTCGCGGCAACGACGCCGGCGGCTGCGGCAGCTTTGAGCCAAGCGCGGCGGCTGAGGGCGCGTGCGGCTTTCAATGTCGCCAGCGCCGCGCGTTGCTCGTTTGTCAGCTTGGTCACTTGCGCTCTCCCTGTTGCCGGCATGAGCGGCATGCCCAAGCCTGCCGGGCTTAGGCTGTCAGTCCTGTTCCTTTATCCTGGTCCGATAACGCTCTTCCCCGTATGAAATTTGCCATAGGCACCCGCGGTTGTCCAACCGCGGCCCAGATTGCGGCCCGGACTCATCGGCCCTTTGGCGCCCCGGCCGGGCCGGTGTAGGCTGCCGGCCCTGTTTCGAGGGGAGCCCGGAATCGATGACTGCCGCAACACCGCGCAAAGTCCTCTTCATCTCGGCGGACCAATGGCGGGGCGAGTGCCTCTCGGCGCTTGGCCACCCCGTCGTGCGCACGCCGCATCTCGACCGGCTGGCCAAGGAGGGCGTCGCCTTCCGGCGCCACTACGCCCAATGCGCGCCCTGCGGGCCCTCGCGCACCAGCATGCTGACCGGCCTCTATATGATGAACCACCGCTCGGTGAAGAACGGCACGCCGCTGGACGACCGGCTGACCAATATCGCCCGCGAGGTGCGCAAGGCCGGCTATGACCCGACCCTCTTCGGCTATACCGACACCAGCCCCGATCCCCGGCGCTATCCCCCGGAGGATCCGGTCCTCACCACCTATGAGGGCGTGCTCCCCGGCATGACCGTGGGCCTGCAGCTGCCCGAGCATATGGCGGCCTGGATCGCCGATCTGAAGGCCAAGGGCTATGTCTTCGAAGGCCGGCATGACGTCTATCGGCCGGTCGCGGGATATCCGGGTGCGGAGAGCCGCGGCCACAGCTTCGCCCCGCCGATCTTCACCGCCGCGGACAGCGAGACCAGCTTCATGGCCGACGAGATCCTGAAATGGCTTTCGGTGCGCCGCGCGCAGGATTGGTTCCTGCATGGCGTCTTCCTCAGGCCTCATCCCCCGGTGATCGCGCCCGAGCCCTATAACGCCCTCTACGATCCCGCCGCCGTGCCTTTGCCGCGCCGCGCCGCCTCACCCGCCATTGAAGGCGCTCAGCATCCCTATCTCGCCTATGCCCTCAACAATCAGCGCGATATCGGCCTCTATACCGAGCATCACCCCGCGGTGCTGCAGGACATCGACGAGCGCGAGCTGCGCCAGCTGCGCGCCACCTACTACGGGATGATCAGCCAGGTCGACGATCAGATCGGCCGCCTGCTGGCTCACCTCGAGGCGACCGGCGAGGACCGCCATACGCTGGTGATCTTCACCTGCGACCATGGCGAGATGTTGGGCGACCATTTCATGTGGGGCAAGGAAGGCTATTTCGATCAGGCCTATCACATCCCCCTCATCATCCGCGATCCGCGCCGCGCATGCCGATGGCGCACGCGGCAACGTGGTCGGGGAATTCACCGAGGCGATCGACCTCATGCCGACCATCCTGGAATGGCTCGGCCTCGATGTGCCGGCCCAATGCGACGGCGAATCCCTGCTGCCGTTCCTAAGGGGCGAGACCCCCGCCGGCTGGCGCCAGGAAGCGCATTGGGAGTACGACTTCCGCGATCCCGTCCGCCGCCGCTCGGAGAACGCCCTCGGCCTCGCCGACGAGCAATGCGGGATCGCCGTGCTTCGCGGCGAGCGCTACAAATATGTCCACTTCACAGCCCTGCCGCCGCTGCTGTTCGATCTCGAGGCCGACCCGGACGAGCTCGTCAACCGGGCCGAGGATCCGGCCTACCAGAAGATCCGCCTCGACTATGCGAACAAGATGCTGTCCTGGCGGATGACCCATGCCGACCGTACCCTCGCCAGCCGCTTCATCACCGAGCGCGGGGTGATCGAGCGCGCCGGGCCTCGCCGGGCGCGGGCCTAGGCTTGCCCGGTAGCCGCGTGGCGCGCCCGGCCCTATGATCGCCGCCATGGGGGAGCCGACCGATCCGCAGCCCACCGTCGTCGTGCCGGTCTTCAACGATTGGGCGGCACTCCAGATGCTGGCCGAGGGCGTGGCCGCGGCAACGGCCGGCGGGCCGCGGCCCCGGCTCGTGATCGTGGACGACGGCTCCAGCGAACCCGGCCCCGATCCTGACGCCCTGGCGCGCACGGGCCTCGCGGGCGAGATTCTGCGCCTCCATCGCAATCTCGGCCATCAAGGCGCGATCGCCGTCGGCCTCTGCCATGCCGTGACCCGAGGCGATGCCGGCACCATCGCCGCCATGGATGGCGACGGCGAGGATCGCCCGGAAGACCTTCCCGCCCTCCTGGCCGCCGTCGGCGGAGAGTCCCAGCGCATCGTCGTGGCCGAACGGGCGCGCCGGCATGCGCCGCTGGGCTTTCGCCTCTTCTATCAGCTCTACAGCCTCGTCTTCCGTCTGCTGACCGGTCAGCATCTGGGCTTCGGTAATTTCTGCGCCCTCGGGCCCGCCGCCGCACGGCGCGTCGTCCATATGCCGGAGGTGACCGTCCATCTGGCGGCAACGCTGCTCAGCGCCCGGCTGCCGATCCGTCGCCTCTCGATGGATCGCGGGCCGCGCTACGACGGGCGCAGCAAGATGAGCTTCGTGGCGCTGACCGGCCATGGCCTGCGCTCCATCGCCGTCTTCGGCGAGGCGGTGCTGACCCGCATCGTCATCGCTGCCTTCTGGGTGGCCGCGCTGGGGGCGCTCGTGCTCCTCATCGTCTTCCTCATGAAGCTGGGCGGCATGGCCTCGCCGGGCTGGACGACCACGGTCGCCGGCGTCGTCATCGGGGTGGTCGTCCAAACCGTCGTGGTGAGCCTGCTGGGACTGCTCCTCATCATGCGCGGCCGGCGCGCCGAGGCGCAGGACCCCGAGGCCCTGGCCAAGGCCATGATCCGGCGCATCGACCGCTTCGGTCCTCCCGCCTGAGGGGTCAGCGCCAGGGCGGCCGCAGGATCTCGATCCTGACCTGCTCGCGCGTCAGTCCGATATCCCGGAGCTGGTGGTCGCTGAGGCCCTCCAAGGCGCGCCGCTGACGGTGGCGCTGCCAGCAGAGATACAGCCAGCCCCCGCGCCGCGTGAAGCTCATGCGGGGCCACAGCGTGGCGGCGATCGCTCGCGGATTGCTCTGTGTCATGACCGGGAAAATGGGGCTTCGGGCCGAGCCCGTCACGCCGGAACGCTTCGTTCCCGCCCGAAGCATTTCCCCTGATTCCGGCCCGCCCGCGGCGTAGAATGGGGCCCATGTCGAATATGGTTTCAGGAATTGAAGTCGCGGAGATCGGCGCCCTCGTCGGCGATGTGGCGAGAGCCAATATGCTGCATGCCTTGCTGGCGGGCCGCGCGCTGACGGCAGGCGAGCTTGCCTGGATCGGGCGAGTCACCGCATCCACCGCCAGCGAGCATCTCGCCAAGCTGACCGAAGCCCGCCTCATCGCCGTGGAGAAGCAGGGCCGGCACCGCTACTACCGCCTCTCCTCGCCGGCCGTGGCGCGGATGCTCGAAGGAATCTCCGCGCTGATCGCAACCCAAGGGCCTGGCCGCTACCGCCCCGCCTCGAAGGTGGACGACGAACTCCGCGCGGGGCGGCTCTGCTACGACCATCTCGCCGGCAGGCTGGGCGTCGCACTGGCCGATGCGCTGGTCGCGAAGGATTGCATCCAGATCTCCGAGGATGGCGGCATGGTGACCGCGATAGGCGAGCGCTTCTTCGGCGAGCTTCAGATCGATCTCTCCTCGCTCGAGCGCCAGCGGCGGCATTTCTGCCGCCCCTGCCTCGACTGGAGCGAGCGCCGGCATCATCTCGCGGGATCCCTGGGCGCCGCGCTGGCGACGCGCTGCTTCGATCTTGGCTGGATCGAGCGCACCAAGCGCGACCGCGCCATCGCCGTCACGCGCAAGGGATATGAGGGATTGAGCGCGCGGTTCGGAATCAGCACCGAGGATCTGCGGCTGCCGAAGGAGGTCGTTCTTCGGGCGAGCTAAGGCGGCGCGCTCTTCTGTCTCACTCGTCATTCCCGCGAAAGTCGGGAATGACGGAAACAGTCGGATGGTAGGCTAAACCGCCAACCTCGGTCGTCCAAAAGCTGTCGCGACAATCTTCGATTCGATGAAGATCTCGAAGCCGCCGCGCTCTTTCACGACATTGTCCTTGCGGGTGACGGAGAGCTGCACCTCGCCGGCGCCGGCGCGGCGGGCCTGGGCAGCGGCCTCCGCCTCGACGGCGGCCGTGGCGCGGGCCGCGGCAGACACGAGGTCGGTGAAATCCTCGACCGCGCTGGGCAGATGGAGGCGGAAGCGGCCCTCGTTCGGCTGGGTGATCAAGGCTTCGACGGTCTGCACCACGCCGCTGGCCACGGCGCCCACGGCATTGGTGACGCCGGCATGGGGCGGGATCACCAGACGCGTGTTGAGGCGCTTGGCGACCTCCGGGTAATAGCTCGCCACCGGGGCGCCGATGGCAACCAGCGGGCGCATCAGGGTGAGGCGGGTGTGGATCAGCGACGCCGGCGCGGCATCGCCGGCGAGCGCGCGATCGATCATGCGCCGCCCGAGCTTGCCCCAGTCCCGCTGCTCCAAGGATTCATCCTCGGCGATGGCGGCGGCGAAGATCACCTCGCCGGTTTGGCGGATGACCTGCTCGCGCACCTGGCGCGCGAGGCCTTCGGCATCGGCCGGCGGATGCCAGTCCCCCTGGCGGTCGCGGCGCAGGAAGATCTCGGCCCCGAGCCGGGCGGCCTCCACGGACCAGCCTTCCTGGTGACCCAGGATATGGGCCGCATCGCTGGGGGTGAATCCCGACATCAGGACGAGGCCGCGGTCGACCAGCCGCCCCAGCGCGCGGAGCGCCCCGGCGCCGTTGATGAGATGGGCCAGCGGCTGCGGCCCCTCGCCGAGCTTCGACCAGATCATGATCTGGGTTGGATTGAGGCTGGCTTCGCCTGCATCCAGCGGGCGCTGGCGAAGCGCGAATTGCCCGCGATGGGGAACCGGATCGTCGCTCTCCCGGTGCTGGCGCAGGATCGCGAGGCTCGCGGGATGCTGATGGCCGAGGAGGCTCAGCGGCATGACGCGGCGCGGGCCGACGATCAGCCCGTCCTCGTTCAGCCGCGCCTCGCTGTCGCCGCCGAGGCCGAAGGTGTGGACGCCCACCGCCTCCACCATGGTGCGGAAGCCGCCGACGGTGGCGCCGTCGCGGTTCAGCACCGGGCGGCCGCCGGAGAGCAGCGCGATATCGGTGGTGGTGCCGCCCATGTCGGAGACGAAGACATCCTTCTCGCCCGAGAGATAATGGGCGCCGACGACGCTGGCCGCGGGGCCCGAGAGGATCGTCTCGACCGGGCATTCCATGGCAACGGCCGCTTCGATCAGCGAGCCGTCGCCCTTCACCACCATCAGCGGCGCCTTGATGCCGCGCTCGGCCAGCAGACCGGCCACGGCGCGGACGAGCTGCTGGAGCTGGGGAATGAGACGGGCGTTGAGGGCGCAGGTGAGCGCGCGGCGCGGCGCGTCGAGCTTGGAGGTCAGCTCATGGCCGCAGCTCACCGGCAGATCGGTGAGCTCGCGCACCAGCCGGCGGAGCGCGATCTCATGGGCCGGGTTGCGCACCGAGAAATAGGCCGAGACGGCGAAGGCCGCGACCTTGGGCGCATGGGCCTTGATGGCCGCCGCCGCGGCGCTGAGGTCCAAGGGATGCTGCTCATCGCCGGTGGGCTGATGGCCGCCGGCGATGAAGACGACGGGATCCCCGCCCAGGGCCTGGCGCAGGCCGGCGCGATCGAGCGCCGACGGGTCGTAGCCCGCGAGCAGCAGGCAGATCGGGCTCGCATGGCCTTCGACGATGGCATTCGTGGCCAGCGTGGTGGAGAGGCCGACCATGGCGATCTCGCCCGCAGCCTGCGACAAAACGCCCTGCATGGCGCCCGCCAGGCCGATCGAGAGATCATGCTTGGTGGTGAGGGATTTGGCTGCGGCGAGCACGCCCTGGTCAGGATCGAAGAGCACCGCGTCGGTGTAGGTTCCGCCGGTGTCGAGGCCGAGAAATAGAGGCACGGGATGAGCAACTGTCCGTTGGAGGGATAGCCAAGACTTAGCACGCCCGCCGATAAAGGAGGAAGGTTCCCTATCCCTGGGGTTGACAGGGGCGCGCTCTCTGATTCAAGGTGCCCCGACGAGATGCGAGTCTGCGGGGAGCGCATCCGTAAGTGGGAACGAAAATCTACCAACTGGAACACCAGTGGGGGACGCACATTATGAAGTCCGATTGCGCCAGCAAGGCGCCCTGCAGCCGTCGTTACTTTCTCGGCTTCGGCCTCGTGGTGGCCGGCGCCGCCCTCTCGCCTCTCGCCGAAGCCGCCGCCATGCCGCGGCGCCTCGCCTTCTATCACACACATACGGGCGAGACCTTGGCCGCCACATATTGGGACAAGGGCCGCTACGTGCCGGGCGCGCTGGCCCATATCGACTACATCCTGCGCGATTTCGTGAATAACGAGCGGCGGCTGATCGACCGGCGCCTCCTCGACCTGCTGGCGGATCTGCATCGCCGCACCGGCAGCCGCGCACCCTTCGAGATCATTTCGGCCTATCGTTCGCCCTCGACCAACGCGATGTTGCGCGCCAATAGCGACGGCGTGGCCCAGCACAGCTATCACATCAAGGCCCAGGCCATCGACATCCGCCTCCGTGATGTGCCGCTGCGTAGGCTGCACGCCACCGCGAAGGCCATGAAGCGCGGCGGGGTCGGGATGTACACGGCCTCCAACTTCGTCCATGTGGACACGGGGCCGGTCAGGTACTGGTAGGCGGTCTATTCCCCGAAGGTACTGGTAGGTCGGCTAATCGCCGACAAGGATGATATGCAGCCGCCGGGGCCCATGCGCCCCCAGCTGCAGTTTCTGGCCGATATCGGCGCTGCGCGAGGGGCCGGTGATGAAATTGACCGTGCGCGGCAATTGCCCCGCCGGCAGCCGGCTGCGTAGCAGGCGCCAGGCCTCCTCCAGCCCGCCGACGACACCCTCCGCCGACAGCAGCACGATCTCGGTTTCCGGCAGGAAATTGAGGGTGCTGGGGCCCATCGGTCCCGAGGCCAGCATCAGCGTTCCCGTCTCGGCGATACCGGCGACGGCATGACCCAGGGAGACCGGATCGTCACCGGCGCTGGCGCCGGTGGAGATCTCGATCAGCGGCCGGCTCTCCCAGGGCAGGCCCGTCAGCGCCGGATCGGGTGCCAGCTTCAGGCGCGCCGGCAGATTCTCCCGGGCCAGGAAATCGGCCACGGCGGCGGGCACCGCCGCGGCATCGGCGACCCGGGCAACGCTGGCCGAGGCTCGCTTGGCCATGGCGAGAAAGAGCTCGATGCGCTCCGGCCGCGGCAATTGACCCCGCGCCGGGATTGGACCCGTCGGCGGCTCGCTGAGCCGCGTCTCCAGCGGAGCCGTATCGGGCGCCGTTGCGCGGTGAAGGGCGCGGCGGATATTGCCGAGGATCTGATCCCGGCTCATCGCCGGCGCTGGGCCCAGAGCTGGTGGAAGCTGGGCCCCTCCGGTGCCGGCATGTCGCGATAGGCCGTCCAGCCCCCCGCCAGTGGCAGGGAGCGGAAGGCGCCACGCCGGCGCCCGAGCGCACCCAGGAACCGGGCGGCGAGGCCCGATCCCAAGCGATAGAGACGCGGATGGCGGGCAAGGAAGCCCCAGAGCGCCATGCCCGTGCGATATCGCGATGGCGTCAGATGGCGCTCGAACTCGCGCTCGCGCCAATGGCGCAGCATCTTGGGCAGGGGAATGCGCATGGGGCAGACGCTCTCGCAGCGTCCGCAGAAGGTGGAGGCATTGGGCAGGGGCGTCGCCTTCTCGATCCCGAGCAGCCCCGGCGTCAGCACGGCGCCCATGGGCCCGGAATAGACCCAGCCGTAGGCATGGCCGCCGACCTTCTGATAGACCGGGCAATGGTCGAGGCATGCGCCGCAGCGGATGCAGCGCAGCATGTCTGCAAACTCGGTCCCCAGCAGCGCCGTGCGGCCGTTGTCCAGCAGCACGACATGGAATTCCTCGGGCCCGTCGAGATCGCCCGGCCGGCGCGGCCCCGTGGAGAAGGTCGTGTAGACCGACATCTCCTGCCCCGTGGCCGAGCGCGCCAGCACCCGGAGGATGGTCGACGCATCGTTCAGAGTCGGCACGATCTTCTCGATGCTGGCGATGACGATATGCACCCGGGGCAGGATCTGGGTCAGATCGCCATTGCCCTCATTGGTGACGATGACGGTCGTGCCCGTCTCGGCGATGAGGAAATTGGCCCCGGTGATGCCGACATCGGCCGCCAGGAAGCTCTTGCGCAGCTTGACCCGTGCCTCGCTCAGCATGTCGCCGGGATCGACCAGCGGGCGCTTGGGATCCAGATCCTGATGCGCCTCGCGGAAGGTCTCGCCCACCTGCTCCACGGTCAGATGGATCGCGGGCGCAATCAGATGGCTCGGCGTCTCGTGACGAAGCTGGATGATGTATTCGCCGAGGTCGGTCTCGACGGGCGTGATGCCATTGGCCTCGAGATGCTCATTGATGGCGATCTCCTCGCCGATCATGGTCTTGCCCTTGGTCACCGTGCGGGCGCCGACGCGCCGGCAGATGGCGAGCACGGCGGCGCGGGCGGCATCAGCATCTCCGCACCAATGCACCTTGCCGCCGCCTGCCTCGACATTGTCGGCGAAGCGTTCGAGATAGAAATCGAGATTGGCCAGCGCGTGATCTTTGATTCCCTTGGCGGCATCGCGCAGGGCTTCGAATTCCGGCAGGCGCTCCACCGCCGAGGCGCGCCAGGCGACGAAGGTATCGTCCATCCCGGCCAGCGCCTTCTGCAGATTGGCATCGGCCAGCGCCAGCTTCGCCTCGTCGTTGAACTCGAGGGGCGTCGATCCCAGCATCACTTCGATCCCTCGCCGATGGCCGGGCCATCGGTCATGCCGGCCAGCACCTCGGCGACGTGGCGCGCCTTCACCCTGGCACCGCGCCGACCGAGCTTGCCCGCCATGTTCAGGAGGCAGCCGAGATCGCCGGCGAGCAGCGTGCCGGCACCGGTCTTCTCGATGTCCTCGGCCTTCTCGGAGACGAGGCGGTCCGAGATCTCGGGGTATTTGATGCAGAAGGTCCCGCCGAAGCCGCAGCAGATCTCCGCCCCCGGCAACTCCCTAAGCTCGAGGCCCTCGACGCTGCCGAGCAGCCGGCGCGGCTGGGCCTTGACCCCCAGCTCGCGCAGCCCCGAGCAGGAATCGTGATAGGTGACCTTGCCCTCGAAGCGGGCCGCCACCCGGTCGCGTCCCAGAATATCCACAAGGAAGGCGATGAGCTCATGGCTCTTGGCCGCGAGCGCCACGGCGCGGCCGGCATAGCGCGGATCATCGGCCAGGAGCTCGGGAAAATGGGCGCGCAGCATGCCCGCGCAGGAGCCGCTGGGCGCCACCACATGGTCGAAGCCCTCGAACAGATCGATCACCTGGCGGGCGATGGCCTGGGCGGTCTTGCGATCGCCGGAATTATAGGCGGGCTGGCCGCAGCAGGTCTGAAGCGCCGGCGCCTCGACCAGGCAGCCCGCCTCCTCCAGGAGCTTGGCGGCGGCCAGACCCACGCTGGGACGGAAAAGATCGACGAGGCAGGTGACGAAGAGTCCGACGCGGATGGGCAAGCCAGCAACCCCTATGGAAGGGTTGCAGGATGGCGAGCGGGCGGCGTGAATGCAAGCCGCCCGGCAATCGGTGTATGCTGAGCCCCATGAGCGAATTGGTGCCCCTCATCGCCTTCGAGACATCCGGATGGAACGGACCCTGGCCCGAGTCCGCCGCCGATGCCCTGGAGCAGGGGGCCGTGGTCCATTTCCCCAAGCTGCGGGTCGAGCTCACGCCGGCGGAGCGCGCGCTTGTCGCCAGCGGCCTCTCCGTGCGGGGTGCCAAGAACATCAGCCTCGATCCGAAGACCGGCCGGCTGGGCGGCATCGACGCGGCTGAAGCGCCGGTCGAGGCCTTGACCGGCATGATGGGCCGCTTCTCCAAGCTGGCCCGCCGGCTGATGCTGGGCATAGCCCCTTCCTATGCCGGCGCGCTCGAGACCGGACGGACATCCTTCCGGCCGGTCGAGATTGCGGGCCGCGCGCCCTCCTCCTGGCGCTCGGACGATACCCGCCTGCACACCGATGCCTTTCCGGCGACGCCGACCGGCGGAAAGCGGATCCTCAGGGTCTTCGCCAATATCGATCCCGAGGGCCATCCCCGGCTCTGGCGCACCGGCGAAAGCTTCGAGCGCGTCGCCGCCGGCTATCTGCCCCGGATCCGGCCACCCCTACCGGGCTCGGCAGCACTCCTGCGCAGCCTTCGCCTGACCCGCAGCCGGCGCAGCCCCTATGATCACTACATGCTGCGGCTGCACGACATGGCCAAGGCCGATGCCGCCTATCAGGCGAGCTCGCCCCGCAGCGAGATCTCCTTCGGCCCCAGCGTCTGGCTGGTCTTCACCGATCAAGTGCCCCACGCAGCCCTTGGCGGCCGCAATGCGCTGGAGCAGACCTTCTATCTTCCGGTCAACGCCCAGCGCCATCCGGAATTGGCACCGTTGCGCGTGCTCGAAAGGTTGACGGGCAGAATCCTGGCGGCAGCCTAAGCGCTAGTTGTTCCGACCGGGCTGCAGGCGGCGTCCGGGCTGATCGCCTTCCTGCTCGGCGATCGAGTCTCCGGGCACCAACAGCCGCAAAGCGACGATCTTCTGCTCGATCGTCGGATCGACGGCATGAGCGGCCGCCAGATCCCGCTCAGCGGCTGCCTTGTCGCCCTTCCTCAGATAGGCCATGGCGCGGCCGCAGAGATATTCGGCCCGCTGAGGTCCCTGGCGCAGGGCCGCGCTGTAATCGGCGATAGCATTGTCGAGCGAGCCGCTGCGCAGATAGGCATAGCCGCGATTGCCCAATCCCCGGGGATCGTTCGGCTTCAAGGCCAGCGCGCGATCGCAATCGACGAGCGCATGGCTGATATCGCCGGCAAAGGCATGGACATAGCAGCGCGCGCTGTAGGCCTCGGCCGTCTTCGGATCGATGGCGATGGCATGATCGTAGTCCGCGAGGGCCTCGGTGGTCCGTCCCTGCTTCAGCAGGACGTTCCCCCGGAGATAATAGGCCAACGGCTTGGCCGGATCGAAGGCGAGCGCGGTGCCGATGTCAGCGAGCGCGCGATCGTAGAGGCCCATGTCGTAGTAGGATTCGGCGCGATTGACATAGGCCGTCCGCTGCTTGGGATCGAGCTTGATGGAACGGTCGTAGTCCCGCACCGCCGCGGCGTCGTTGCCCTGCATGTGAAAGCTGTAGCCGCGGCTGTTGTAGCTTGACGCATCGCCGGGAGCGAGCTGCACGGCCTTGTCGTAGCTCCGGGTCGCCTGATCGTAACGGCCCATGAGGAGAAACAGCAGGCCGCGATCCTGGTAGCTCTCCGCGGTGTTGGGCGCGTAGCGCTCCACCATATCCGCATCCCGCAGCGCCGCCTCGTCATTGTCTACAGCCGCATAAGCGAGCGCGCGGTTGTAATAGCCCAAGGAATTGGTCGGGTTGAGCTTGATCGCCTTGTCGAACTCGGCGATGGCGCGATCGTTCTCATCCGCCCGAAGAAAAGAGAGCCCGCGAAAGATGATGGCGCCGGCGCTGGTGGGATCAAGGCGCAGAGCCTCGTCGGCCGCCGCCCTCACCTTGTCGTACTGCCGCTGCTCCAGGAAGAGCTCGGCCTGGTCCAGGCGGAGATCGGCGCGCTTGGGCGCGAGCTGGATCGCCTTGGCATAGTCCTGCAGCGCCTGGTCGTAGCTCTTCTTGCTAAAATAGGCGTGACCCCGCCAGCGATAGACATCCACGGCATCGGCCCCGAGCCTGAGCGCGGTGTCGTAATCCGCGATGGCGTGATCGTTCTCGCCCAGCACCGCCCGGGCATAGCCGCGAAGGTAATAGGCCTCGCCCGCCGTGGGGTCGAGATGTATCGCCGCATCGAAGCTTGCCATGGCACGCTTGGGGTCGCCCGCGTCCAGCAAGGCAAAGCCAAGCCGCTCCAGGGGCTCTGGGTTCTTCGGGTCGAGGCGCGCAACCGCCTCGAGATCGGCAATGGCCCCCGCGCTATCGCTGTGATCGGCCAGCAGTCGGCCCCTGGCGGCGCGGGCGTGAACGTCCTTAGGATCGAGACGGATGGCCGCCGTGTAATCGGCGATTGCCGCCTTTGCATTGCCCGCTTGCTCATTGGCCCAGCCGCGGTTGTAGAGCGCGACGGAATTGGAGGGGTCGAGGGCGGCCGCTTTGCCATAGGCCGCGATGGCCTTGGCGTAGTCCTTCCGTGCCGAATGGATATTGCCGCGCAGGCCATAGACCGAGGCGTCTTTCGGATCCAGAACCGCAGCCTTGTCGAGGTCGCTAAGCGCCCGGTCGTATTGCTTCAGGTGATAGAGCGCCAAGGCGCGATTGACATAGGCCCATTGGCTGTCCGGGGCGAGCCGCAAGACAAGATCGAGATCGCCGAGGGCCGCGGAATCCGAAGCATTATGAATTCTCGCCAGGCCACGGTAGCCCAGGGAATAGATATCGTTCGGATCGCGCCGCAGCAGCCAGTCGAAATCGGCGATGGCGCGGTCATAGCGCTTGAGATGGTAGTTCGCCAAGCCGTGGTTGTAATGGGCATAGGCGTTCTCGGGATCGAGCTTGATCGCGGCATCGAAATCGGCGAGCGCCTTCGTGTAATTGTCCTTTCGGAGATAGGCCAAGCCGCGGTTGTTGTAGGCCGAGCCGAGGTCTTCCGCGGGGGACAGGCTATGGTCGATCACCCCGGTGCAGACCGCAATCGCCCGGTCGGGATTCTTGCCGCTTTGAGCGCAGAGATCGTTGCCGGCGCCGCGCGGCTCCTCAGGCGGCGCCGTCCCGAGCCCGCTGCAGATGATCGCTACCCCGACCAGCGCCAATGGCGCCCATGCGCGCATATCCCCTCCCCCAGCGCCACGGCCCTCAAGCTAACAGCACTCGCCTCGATCCGGCAAGCCGAGCGGCGTTGGGTGAGGGGCACCAGGCCCCAAGGCAGGCCCGGGACCAGGGGCCGATATCATCTCAAAATAGGGCCCAAAGGCGCCTGGAGCCCCATCGGAAACAGGCGAATTTTTCGCCGCAGGAATTGCAACGGCGCGTCGTGTAACTCCATGACGCGACTTGGTCGCGGCGAAGTTGGAGCTGGCGAGGCTATCGCGACCCCCAGCGCAGGTACCCGGTCGCCCCCGATACGACCGGGCCTATCGCGATAGCTTGGCCCGCGGCCCGGGGCTCCTCGTGAGTCTCGGGCCGCGTTCTTTTGGGCTGCTCCCTGAGGCCCCTACTGGGCGGCCGCTACGGGCAGTTGGGCGGCTGGGAATTGGTCCGCCAGCAGGCCTTCGCGCTCAGGGTGTAGTCATCATACCAGGACACCGTCCGGTTGAAGGGCGGCGGCTTTCGGCTTGGCGCATCGGCGCTCGGCGTATCGGAGACGGACCCCGCGCATCCCAGCAGGAGCAGGAAGAGCAACGGCAGCACGAGGAGCCTTGGATCTCGGATCATGGCTTTGTCCTCCCCAATCCGGGGTGGAGGCGTCCTGCGATAGTCTGGGCCGATGATCGCCAGCTTGCAAGGCGGCCGCGACGGCTCAATCTCCCGGCCAGCGGCGGGCCGCGTCGACGATCCTCTTGATATTGCGATCGAAACTCGGATTGCTCCAAATCGAGCTGCCCGACCACAAGCCCGGGTTGGAATTGACCTCCAGCACGCTCACCCGCCCCATCTCGTCCATGCGCACATCCATGGTCGCATAGCCCCGAACATCGAGAGCGGCCATGGCTGCCCGGGCCGTCTCGGCGAACACATGCCGGTCGCGACGCGACAAGATGGCGAGAGCGCGGCTCACCCGGCGCGCGCGGCGAACCCTCAAATTATTGACAATCGTCTGAGTCTTGAAACCCCAGCCGGGCGCGGCATCGCCGAATTTCCATTCGGTAATGCCGATGGGTCGCATGCCATTGCGGGTCTCGATCGTGCCGATGCGAAACTCACGGCCGAGGATGAACTCGTCGCAGAGGGCCGCGGTCCCGAAGCGGTGCCAGATGCGCCTCGCCAGGCGCGCGACCTCCCCTTCCGTCCGCGCCAGGCTATCCGCATGGATCCCGGCGCAGCCGGCGGAGGCGACCGGTTTGACGATGAGCGGCGGGGTGAGGTCGACCTCGATGGGCCGACCCGGCACCAGCTCGACGAAGCGCGGCACCCGGACACCCGCCGCGCGCATCAGATGCCGGCAACGGACCTTGTCATTCGCCAGGGCGATCCCCACTGCGCCCGAGCCGGTATAGGGGATCCCCAGCACCTCGAGACAACCGATGAAGGACCCCTCGATCGGCAGCGTCGAGCAGGCGAGATTGAACACGACATCGGGCTTCATCCGCATCAGCTCGTCCATGGTCCGGCTGCTGCCCTCGACGGCTTCGACCAGATCGACCCGACGATAGAGCCGCCGCAGGGCCTGGATCACCGACAGGTCATAGCTGACGCGGTCATTCGAGCCCTGGGCGTTCGAGCTCTGGCCGTTCGACTCCAGGCCGCTTCTTATTTGTCCCGCGACATCGGGATCGATGAGACAGGCGATCGACAAGCCGATTGTCCGCGCCATGGAGTCTCCGATTACCGGGCGAAATCCGCCATGCAGCCTTCGATGAGGCGGATCGACCTCTTCGTGACCTCGCCGCGATGGCGGGGATAAGCGAGCTTCTCGCAAAGCGCGGCGACATCCCACAGCCTCGCCGCTTTCTGCCAGGCCGGCGGCAAGGCCCCACCCTGGCGTGCGAAACCGGCCTCGAGCCCCGCCTGAAACTCGCCGAGCCCGACGCCCTCGAGTTCGAAACAGGCTGCCGAGATCCTGCAGATAGCAGCCCTTATGCGCCCATTCCCAATCGATCACTGCGGCGACGCGCCATCCTCGCCCGGCCTTCTCCAGGAGGATGTTGTCGCCCTGGAAATCGCCATGGACCAGCACATCGGTCCGATGCAGCTTCTCCAGCTGAGGGGCCTGCTGCTGCACGAGCCTCCAGAGCCGCTCGGTGGCCTCCGGGCCCAGCCAGCCCGCCGCCCCGCGTCGGAACAGGCAGTCGCCGATGTAGTCGGCGAAGGGCGGAAAGGGCTCGGCCGGAATCGCCTGCCGGCCGATGCCGATCAGAGCCTCGGCGACCGCCTCGCCGACCGCCGCCGCCGGCTCCGCCGCGAGCACCTCATTCAGCGGGGTGCCGTCGATCCATTCCAGCAGGGCATAGGGATAGGCAAAAACCCGCGGCTCATACGCGGCGGCCAGCAAGGCCGGCACTGCCACCGGCCCCGCCAACCCCTCGAGGAGTGCCGTCTCCTTCCGGTAGGCCGCCTCGCCCTGGGCATAGATTTTGAGGACGACGCAGCGACCGTCGGACAGCTCCAGGGCATAATTCGTATTGATATGTCCCCCCGCCAGCAGCGTGAAGCAGCGCAAGCGCGGCGATCCCGGCAAGGCCGCCAGCAGAGTCTCGGCGAGTGCGGCATCCATCGGGACCAGCGGGAAGCGCCGTTCCATCAGCGGATCCCGGCCTCAGCCTGGGTCTTGCAAGGCGGGCTTGTGGTCGAAATCGATGATCAGCATGTCCCGCCAGGCCGGCAATGCGCTGTCCACGGGGCGAATGGGATCGACCGCGTGCATGACGCAATGATCATTGGCGTAGATCGTATCGAGCGGGCGTTCGAGCATGTGGGTTTGCAGGAGCTTCTTGTCGTTGTCGTAGAGGAAGCTGCCACCGCCCGCGACGTTCTCGCGATCCACGAAATGCATGGCGATGAAATCATGGCCGTCATGATGGATTCCTTCCGGCGCCGGCTTCACCATGCTTTCGCCGCTGGCGTCGATGCGGATCTGATGGATCCAGACCTCCCAGGGATCGGCGAGCAATTCCGGCTTCGCCACCTCGAAGCAGGCGAAGTCGAATCGGATCAGGGCGAGGAGGAAGGGATTGACGAAGGTCACCTCCCGCAAGGGGGCGAAATCGCGATCGATGCCGCCGGCGAAATTATTGATATAGCGGGCCTGGAAGACCGTCGCATGGGGCAGGCGCTTCAACGCGCCGCTTGCTGGCCGGAAGAAGAAGCGGCCGTAGCGCCGCAGGCGATAGCGCCCGCCATCGGCCATGTAGCGATCGACTTCCAGATGCCGCCAGTCGGCGGCCAGGCCCCGCCAGGCCGCCGCCGTTTCGACAGCTTGCAGCGAGGCCCCCGGCACCAGGGCATAGCCATCGGCGGCAATGGATGCGCGGACCGCCGGGTCGGGGCCGTGTAGGCTCATGCGGCTTCCGGCTTTCGGCCGGTCGCGGCAAGGCAGAAGCGCGGAATCTCTGCGCGGTATCGGCTTCCGACGCGCGCGACGGTGAATTCGCTCACGCAAGGCGGATCCTTCGGCAGCCGGCTGGGATCGAATGTTGCGGTTTCCCTTACCACGGCCTCGAGCTTGCCCCAGACCGCTTCGCTCGCGACGCCGTCGGGCGGCAGCATCTTCTCGAGGGCGAAGAGGGTGAGCAGATAATCGAGCAGCCGGATCCGCGCCTCTTTCGGATCCTCCGCCTCCAGGATGAAGGGATCATAGGCATCGAAAACCTCGATGGCCTCGAAGCCGTTGCCGGACAGGAGATCGTGGAATTCCTGCCGGGTGAAATAGTCGTAGCGGTGACCGGTGGTGGTGTAGCGGTCCAGGACCTCGTCATACCAGCGCGTGGTGGGGCTGCCGATCTCAAAGTCCTGGAGCACGATCCGGCCGCCCGGCTTCAGCACGCGACAGGCTTCGCCGATCGCCAAAGCGCGATCGGACGGCGGAATGTGATGGGTCCCATAGGCGACGATGACCGCGTCGAAGATTCCGTCGTCGAACCAGGCCAGATCCTGCAGCGGCAGGCGGATGGCCGGCAGATCCTGCGCCAGTGCGCTCTCGATCATCCGGCCGGAGACATCATTGGTCACGATGAAGGGCACCCGATCGGCCGGGCGGGAGGCACGGACGATCCGCGTCAGGGTTCCGTTGCCGCCGAGCGCGTCCAGCACGATGCGTTTCGGAAGATCGCTGCCGAGATCCTGGACCGCGACATCGAAGAGGCGGAGGAAGCCGACGGACCGGATGAGATAGTTGCTGTTCTGCGCCTGACGGTAGGAATCGCCACGTCCCTGCTCGAGCTTGCTCTCGAAATGGGTCGAGAGCTCGGCGATCCCGGCGTAGAGCCGGGCGATGTGATCCGCGGGAAGGCGGTCCAGGGCGAGCCGCTGGTAGAGCGCGGGATGGCGCGATCGGCACATCTCCATGTAGTCGCCGACGGTCATCCCCGGCAGCATGGGGATGCGGTCGAAGGCGCTGATGGATGTCGCCAGATCTCCGAGCGTCATGGTCATGGGGAACTCCAGCGGTTGCTAGGATGAGGCTTCGTCACCGGCCAGGCGCAGCATCGATTGATAGGGCGTGATGCGCTTCGCCTCCGCGATCGCCAGGATCCGGGCGACGAGATGGGACACGAGGCGGTGCACGACCCGATGGGCGAGGCCCTTGTCGAAGGCGGGACGCGAGGGGAGCTGGCGCCAGTACCACTCCAGCCTTGCGGTCAGCGCCCCGCCCAGGGTCAGGGCCTGGCCCGGGATCACCAGCACGCCATGGCGGGCCAAAGCCTCGGCCAAGGCGATGCCCTTCTCGCCCGGCGGCAGCGCCAGATTATGCGCCAGGAGCAAGAGAGTGCCGGGCGGGATCGCCTCCCAGGGTGAATGCTCCAGCTCGTCACCGATCGTGGTCGCCACGATCATGCCGCCGCGCTCGAGGCTCTCGGCCGTGAACTGGCGGGGACAGGATCTAAGATGCCGCGATCCCGCCGGCACGCTTGTCCCCTGGGGCGCGTCATAGGCGAGATCGCAGGCGGCCAGATCGGAGATGCCGCGTGCGAGGAAATGCGCCAAGACCCCTGTACCCATGGCGCCGGCGGAGCCGATGCAGGTGACCGGACCCTCCCCGACCTCCGCCGTGGCGGCGCACGCCGCCCCCGCCAGCACCCCCGTTACCGAATAGGAGGATTTGCCGCCGCAGCCTCCAGCCTCGCAGCGGATGCCGAGGACATTGGGGGTATAGCGATGGAGGATATCGGCGACACCGGCATAGCGGCCGAAATCGGGCGTCAGCTTGATGCGGGGCTCCCGGCTGTTAAGCGTGCCGCCAATGGGCTCCAGCACGGCGGCGGTCATCAGCGCATTGTCCCGGTGCGAGGGATCGGCCAGCGCTGAGGCGATCTCCACGCTGCGCGGCCGGATGAGACAGCGCGCCCCGGCGACCCGGCTTTCGAGAAACCCGGGGGGCACCTCCGCGCTGAAGGCGTCGAGCGCACCGGCTTCGATCGCCCAGTTGATCAACCGGTTCTTGGCGCTGCTCTCACCTTGCATGAGGCGGGCGAGCATGCCGGTTGCCGCGGCATCGCTGGTAGCGGGATCGACGAGCCGCGTGCCGCCGTAAAAATACGTGGCATCCTCGCGGGCTTCGCGCGCGAGCCAGATTGTGGCCAGCGGATGGGAGATCTCGGTCATCACCGGCAACGGGCTTCCGCGCATTGCATCATGACCGTTGGGGTCCATGCTCAAGCCTCCACTTGCATCCGGTGAATCTGGGCGTCCTCGTCCCAGCCGACCCGCATCCGGAACCAGCGGTCCAGCAGCCGCATGCGCGCCTCGACGTCCGCCGCATCCCGGCCGGCGATGATGAAGGAAGCGATATTCGCCGTGCTGAAGCTCGGGGCCTGCCAGATCTTGTCCGGTGCCGAATTCGGCCGGTAATCGACCACCCAGTCGAACGGCGTCTCGGCCGGGAGCGCGCGCAGGCGGCCTGGCCGCGGCGGAATCAGCAGGCTTCCGGCCGAGCCTCGCGCGCCGCCATCCGGCAGCTCGATCGGCAGGGCGAAGGAGCGGCGGACCCATTGCTCATAGAGATTGAACCCGTGGACCACCTCGATCATATCGGCGATGCCCGAACCGCCCGGCCGGCAGGCGACCTCGCAAAGCAGCAAGCGATCGGCCTTGTCGAGGAAGAATTCGGCATGGAAGGCGATATGCGGCGCCCGCGGCAAGGCGGCGACCAGCCTGCCGGCCTCGGCCTGGAGCCGCGCCGACAGCGGATCCGAAGGATCCATCAGAATGCTTCCCAGGCTCTTGCCCGTCTGGAAGGCGAGGCAGTCATTCATGTAGCGCGAGGCGCAGGCGAAGATGATCGCGCCATCGCTCGCCAAGCCGTCGACATGGAAGCTGGGCCCGTCAACATAGGCTTCCACCATGTATTGCGCCGGCAAAGGGTGCTCCAGCAAGCGCTTCATCTCGCTGAGGGAGCCGATGACCTGCACGCCCCGCGATCCCGCCCCGCGGCGCGGCTTGACGACAATGGGAAAGCCGTTGGCAAGGGCGAAGCGATGGAGCTCCAGCGGCGTCGCCAGAGCGGCAAATGCCGGCGTCGCCACGCCGCCGGCGCGCGCCAGGGTTTTCATCCGGACCTTGTCGCGATAGCCGAGCGCGCTGTCATAGGATTGGCCGGCGAGGCCGAGCCACCCGCGCAGCTCGGCGGCGCGGAGGATGTCATGCTCCGATTGCGCAAAGATATGGGTGAAGGAAAAGCGCTCGGCCAGCTCGAGGACACGGATTTCCGTCAACCCATGCTCGTCGAAAGAATCGAATCGCTCGACGTGATCGAAACGCTCGTCTTCGGGATTCTGGTCGAGGGTGAAAAGAACGATCGGCTCGTTCCACCCGCAGAGCCACCGACTAAAGGGGAGCGGGTCTTGTGCATTCATCGGCCGGCGAAAGATGAGCGCTGCCACGCTGATCTGGCCTCACCGTAAAATGCATCTTGTCTTTGGCCGCAATGCAATCATCCCCGCGTTGTATGTGGCGAAGAGACTCCAAATCTTGGCCTCGTCAAATTACTGAAGTAGGTCTTAATTAATGTTGAATGCTCGAAGCCGCATCAGGCGCGACGACTGCGCCGTAGATAGATGACGTTCTGTGCGAGCAATCGGCAGCGTGGCGGGATGGGTTCTATGCTTTGCGGACATGGCCGCGCAGCCGACGCAATCGGGAATTACCGTTCGATTAAGTCCGAGATCCGATGGTCGGGCATCGATAGATGCAAACCGGCCGGCCTGGCGCTGAGGCGGAATCTGGCGATCGCCAGGCCAAGGGCCCTCGTGTCATTCCGAGGAGGCTGATCCGGTGTCTTGGGATGAGCGACCTCGATCAGGACGCTGAGGCGCGTCAGGGGAACGTCGTCAGTGCCCTGACCGACGGAGATGGCGATGAGCGCGCCCTCCGGGCCAAGGTGAAATCGTCTCGGCTTAAGCCCGTTCAGCGAGATCGTGAATGAGCAACTATCACTGTCGCCGACAAATGCGGTCGCCGTCCAAAGCTCGAGGAGCATGAAGCGGGTTGGCTCTCGAGGCCTGATGACCATCAGGGCGTGCTGCCCGTCCGTCCACCTGCCCCATCCCTCGGGAAAGCTAAAGCCCTGGTGCAAATAGGCAGCGGAGCCGGCGTTGTTCAATTCGACGAGGGTGCCAAGGGTGTAGTTTGCACGCGCATCCGCTTGAGGACCGGCGGGCCGAGCGTCCTGCGTTTGCAGGCTATCGGCCGCCCAGCCGAGAGTCTTCCCCGCGTCGTCCCCTTGCGCGTTCACCGGCGCTGACGGCGCATCGATGCGCGAGAAGCTCTCGATCGTGTCGCCGCTCAGATACGGATCGAAATGGGGCGGCGGCAGGGCCTCTGCGCCAAGCGCCAGCGCGTACCATACCTGGCGCGGGTGGCGCCAAGGGATCAGCCGACCCGCAAGACCGGCTTCCCGAAACAGCTCGTGCAAGGTCGCGGGAGAATATCTGACGCAATCCGGATAGACCCACTCATCCCCCTCGACTTCCGCGTCCTCACCCGGTTCCGCATGCAGGACCGTGATCAAGGCGAGCCCCGTCGGGGACAGGGCTCGTCGGAAGCTCGCCAAGGCGCGCCGGAACAGATCCTTGCCCGTATGGCTCAGAACCGAATGCGCCAGGATGTAGTCGAAATCCGTCCCGCAGCGGTCGGCCGCGAAATCGTCAAAGTGGTAGAAAATCGGCCGCTTCAAGGCGACCATGTTCTGGCCGATCTCGCGTTCGATCGCGTCTTCGATCAGCCAGCTTTCCGGATCCAGACCGACATATTTTCTGTTGCCCAGATATGGAATCAGCAACCGGCCGGCCCTCAGCGAACCGCACCCGAAATCCAGCACTTTGTGCTGTTCCCTGAGGCCGAGCGTAGTAAGCAGACGGAACTGGGACGCGCCAACGGTGTCGTATTCGTCAGGAGGCCCTACGAAGGCGCGGTAGTGCGGTGATCCCGCCGGCAAATCCTTGGCGTATCGGTTCGGGAGATTTCTTGTCGACACAACCCCGCTCGCTCCTCCGGACCCTATTCCCTCGGCATGCCGAGAGTCAGTTACAGATACACTAGGCCGCGGCATCGCATCGTCATAGTGGGTAGTCCTGGCCACAGGGCGCGCCTTCCGGTTAGCGCATTGAAGCAGCACACGTGATGCGCGAAGCGGTCTTCAGCGGTGAGGACGATTTCCTCGCCGGCTGGAATGTCCTTCGGTTTCAGGGGCACAAGCCCCCTTCCCCCAACCCCGCGCAGGGATCTGCGGAGAACGGGATCCTACGGAGAGGGGGAGGTGGTGCCCAGGGGCGGAGTTGAACCACCGACACCGTGATTTTCAGTCACGTGCTCTACCAGCTGAGCTACCTGGGCGCCGGGAGGTTTGCGCTTATAGAGAATCCCCCTGCCCCTGTCCAGTCGGCGAAAAACGGCCCGGACGCTTCGGCCGGCGACGAAGCGATCGCCGTCGACCCCGGGCCGATCCGGGCCTAAATCACAGGTCCGCGCACAACCAGGGAACAAGCCATGATCACGCTCTGCATCCGCTATACCCTCGACCCCCACAAGCTTGCCGATTTCGAGGCCTATGCCCGGGCCCTGGGCCCGCAGATCGAACGCTGCGGCGGCAAGGTCGCGGGCTATTATCTGCCCACCAAGCTGGCGGGGCCGACCAATTCCGCCCTCGGCCTGATCGATTTTGTCGACCTGGCCGCCTATGAGCGCTATCGCGAGAATCTGGCGGCCGATTCCGAGGCGGCCGAGAACCTGCGCCGCGCCGAGGCGGCCCGCTGTATCCTGAACGAAGATCGGTCCTTCATCCGTTTCCTGAGGTAGTCAGAGCCCCATGTTCGCGGTGATCTTCGAAGTCCAGCCGAAGCCCGAGCGCTGGGACGACTATCTGGGCATCGCCAAGACGCTGAAGCCCTCGCTCGAGAAGATCGACGGATTCATCGACAATGAGAGATTCAGCAGCCGGCGCCGGAAGGGCCGTCTGCTCTCCCTTTCCATCTGGCGCGACGAGAAGGCCGTCATTCGCTGGCGCACTTTGGCCCTACATCACCAGGCCCAGGAAAAGGGGCGGTTCGAGCTGTTCGAGGACTATCATTTGCGCGTCGGTGAGATCACCGCCGATACCGGGGCCGCGCAAGGCGAGAAGCTGCCCCAGCAGCGCTTCGACGAGACGGAGGTCGGTGCGGCCCGGGCGATGACGATCAGCGAATGGACGCCGGCCGACGATCGCCCGAGGGGCGACCCCGCCGCACCAGGACTTCGCGATGCCGGGATCGAAGGTCTCGTCGATCATGAAGCCTTCGAGAGCATCACCAGCGAGGGCAAGCTGCTCCTCCTCGCCGCCTGGCGGGAGGCGGCGCCGGCGGAGGCTTGGGTCCCGCCGGCGACCGCAGGCTACGAGCTCCGCCACCGGCAGGTGCGCATTATTCGCGACTATGGAATGCTCGATCGCCGCGAGGCGCCGCAATTCTATCCCGGTGCTGGCACCGGTACCGGGAGCTAGCCGCACAATCCCCTTGAAGCGGCCCCGGTTTTCGGCCACTCCCTGTCGCGACAGGGGGGAAACCGCGGACCATGACCGATATCACCGATCCTATCGCCCGGGTCGCCGGGCTCGCCTGCTGGTCGGGCGTCGTGGCCCCGGAGCCCCTGACCGGCGGCATCACCAATAAGAACTACGTCGTCCGCGATCGGGGCCAGCGCTTTGTCGTGCGCATCGGCGACGATATACCGGTGCATCAGGTCATGCGCTTCAACGAGCTTGCGGCGAGCCTGGCGGCCGCCGCCGTCGGGCTCTCGCCGCCGGTGATCCATCACGAGCCGGGCGTGCTGGTCCTGGGATTCGTCGAGGGCAAGACCTTGGCCGCCGAGGATGTGCGCCAGCGCCCGATGCTGCGGCGGATTCTGCCGTTGCTCCGGCTCTGCCACCGGGAGATGCCCCGACATCTGCGGGGGCCGGCTCTGATCTTCTGGGTGTTCCATATCCTGCGCGACTATGCCGCGACGATTCGCGAGGGGAAGAGCCGCTGGATCCCGGAGCTGGACCGGTTGCTGGCGGCGGCCACGAAATTGGAGGCGGCCGTCGGCCCTATCGAGGTCGTCTACGGCCATAACGACCTGTTGCCGGCCAATTTCATCGATGACGGCCAGCGTCTCTGGCTCATCGACTGGGACTATGCCGGCTTCAACAGCCCCCTCTTCGACCTGGGCAATCTCTGCTCCAACAATGAGGTCGCGTCCGAGGACGAGGATTGGCTTCTCGAAGCCTATTTCGAGCGCCCCCTCGATGCCGATCTCAGGCAGCGCTATCGCGCCATGAAATGCGCCTCGCTCCTGCGCGAGACGCTGTGGAGCATGGTGTCGGAAATCCATTCGACCCTGGACTTCGACTATGTCGCCTATACCCGTGACTATCTCGCGCGCTTCGAGCGCGAATTTGCGGAGCTGAGAAATTTATGAGCCGTCTCCCGCGCCAAGCCCGCTGCGTCATCATCGGCGGCGGCATCATCGGCTGCAGCACCGCTTATCATCTGGCCCGCCTGGGCTGGAAGGATGTCGTGCTGGTCGAGCGCCACAAGCTCACCAGCGGCTCGACCTGGCATGCCGCCGGGCTGGTGGGGCAGCTCCGGACCTCCGCCAATATCACCCAGCTGCTGAAATACAGCGTCGAGCTCTATGACCGGCTGGAGGCGGAGACGGGCCAAGCCACCGGCTGGAAGCGCAACGGCGGGCTGCGCCTTGCCTGCAATGCCCAGCGCATGATCGAGATCAAGCGCCAGGCGACGACTGCCCATAGCTTCGGGCTGGAGATGCATCTCCTGACGCCGAAGGAAGCCCTCGACCTCTGGCCGATCATGGATATCTCCGATCTCGTGGGTGCGGCCTTCCTGCCGACCGACGGCCAGGCCAATCCCGCCGATATCGCCCAGGCGCTCGCCAAGGGCGCGCGGGCCGCCGGAGTCGCCATCATCGAGGATTGCGCGGTCACGGCCATCACGACGAAGCAGGGCCGGGCCACGGGCGTGGTCACCGCCGAAGGCGCGATCGACTGCGAGGCGGTGGTCAATTGCGCGGGCCAATGGGCCCGGGAGATCGGGCTTCTTGCCGGCGTTTCCGTTCCGCTCCAATCCGTGCAGCATCAGTATCTCGTGACCGAGCCCATCGCCGGCGTGCCGCGCGACCTGCCGACGCTCAGGGATCCCGACCGGCTGATCTATTTCAAGGAGGAGGTCGGCGGGCTGGTCATGGGCGGCTATGAGCCGAACCCGATTCCCTGGGCGCTGACGGGAATTCCCGAAGGCTTCCATTTCGCCCTGCTGGATTCCGACCAGGATCATTTCGAGCCGCTGATGACCGAGGCGCTGGCCCGCGTGCCGGCGCTGGAGACGGCCGGCATCAAGCGCTTCATCAACGGGCCGGAATCCTTTACCCCCGATGGGAATTTCATCCTCGGCGAGGCGCCGGAGCTGCGAGCAGTTCTATGTCGGCGCGGGCTTCAACGCCTTCGGCATCGCGAGTGCCGGCGGTGCCGGCCGGGCGCTGGCGGAATGGATCGCCGGCGGCGAGGCGCCGATGGATCTCTGGCCCGTGGACATCCGGCGCTTCGGCCAGCTGCACCGCGACCGGCGCTGGGTGCTGGCCCGCACGCTGGAGGCCTATGGCAAGCACTACACCATGGCCTGGCCCCATGAGGAATATGAGAGCGGCCGGCCGCTGCGCGTCTCGCCCCTCTATGAGCGGCTCAAGGCCGAAGGGGCCTGCTTCGGCTCCAAGCTCGGCTGGGAGCGGCCGAACTGGTTTGCCCCGCCGGGTATGGCGGCGAAGGACATCTACAGCTATGGACGGCAGAACTGGTTCGATGCGGTGGGCGCCGAGCATCGTGCCGCCCGCGAGCGGGTCGCGGTCTTCGACCAGACCTCCTTCGCCAAATTCCTGCTGGTCGGGCGCGACGCCGAGGCGGCGCTGTCCTGGATCGCCGCCAATGACGTGTCGCGGCCGGCGGGCAGCCTCGTCTACACCCAGATGCTGAACCGGCGCGGCGGCATCGAATGCGATCTCACGGTCTCGCGGCTGGCGGAAGACAGCTACTACATCGTCACCGGCACCGGCTTCGCCACCCATGATTTCGCCTGGATCCAGGCGAATATCCCGAGCGGGCTCGAGGCGCGGCTCATCGATGTGACCTCGGCCTATGGCGTGCTCTCCCTCATGGGCCCGCGGTCCCGCGAGGTTCTGGCATCCGTGGCCGAGGCCGATCTCAGCAATGCCGGTTTTCCCTTCGGAAGCTGGCGCGAGATCATGATCGCGGGCGCCCCCGTCCGGGCGCTGCGGGTCACCTATGTCGGCGAGCTCGGCTGGGAGCTGCATGTGCCGGTCGAGGCGATGGCGGCGGTCTATCAGGCGCTGATGGAAGCCGGACGGGCCCATGGCATCGCCAATGCCGGCTATCGCGCCATCGAATCCCTGCGGCTGGAGAAGGGCTATCGCGCCTGGGGCTCGGATATCGGTCCCGACCATACGCCGCTGGAGGCGGGTCTCGGCTGGGCGGTGAAGCTGAAGCAGAACACGCCCTTCCTCGGCCGCGAGGCGCTGGCGGCCCAGGCGGGAAAGCCGCTGGCCAAGCGCCTCGCCTGCTTCACGATCGCCGATCCCGCCGTGATCCTGCTGGGGCGCGAGACGATCTTTCGCGACGGGCAGCAGGTCGGCTGGCTGACCGGCGGCGGCTGGGGCTATACCGTCGAGAAGAACATCGGCTATGGCTATGTCCGCCGGGCCGAGGGTGTGGCGACCGACTGGCTGAAGAGCGGCCGCTACGAGCTGGAGGTGGCCAGCGAGCGGCTGCCCGCCGAGATCCATCTGGCCCCGCTCTACGATCCGGCCATGGCCCGGATCAAGAGCTGAGCGGGCGCCTCACGCCTCGTCGTCCCGTTTTGCCGGATCGAGGTCGCTCGCCTCTTCGGATGGCACGCGATAGGCCTCCTTGTGCCAGCGCTCGAGATCGACGCGGCGGCAATGCTCGGAGCAGAAGGGCCTGAACTTGTCCTGAACGGGCTTGCCGCAGATGGGGCAGCCCCGCTTCTTCGTCCGCCGCCGGGCGGTGAGATCGATGAGCTTGGCGTTCATGAGGAAACCGGCTTCAGCATATCCGACAATGGGGGACCCGAGCGGCGGCGGCTCATTTCCACCAGGCCCAGCCGCGACATGGTGCCGACCCAGCAGGGCTCCCAATCGTTCTTCACGGCGGCGCGGAGCGCATCGGTGACCTCGCGGCGGTGGTCGGGCGATTTCAGATCGATGAAATCGACGACGACGATGCCGCCGATGTTGCGCAGGCGGAGCTGGCGGGCGATTTCCCCCGCCGCCTCGATATTGGTCTTGAGCCAAGTCTTCTCGCCGCTGGCCGCCTGGGCGGCCCCGCTGTTGACGTCCACCACCGTCAGGGCCCAGCAGGGCTCGAACAGGAGCCAGCCGCCGGAGGAGAGCTCCACCCGCGGCTCCGTGGCGCTCATGGCCTCCGCCTCGATCTCCGCCATGCTCGCCGGCCAGTCGCGCTGGGGCATATGCATGACGCGGAAGGCGCCGCTGGCGGCAGCCAGCACGTTCAGTTCCTCGGCCGGACGGCGCGCATCGACGAGGACGTCGATGTCGTGGCCGACCTTATGCACCAGCCGCGGCAGCGGCCGGTCGCCCGTCAGGCGCAGCGGCGGCCGCGCCCCGGCGGGTGCGGCCACCCCCTCCTCCAGCCGCGCGGTCAGCCTGACGCCCTTGCCGGGCACCGGATCGCGGGTCACCGCGACCAGGATTGCCTGGCCCTCGACCGGGGGACGCGGACAGCGGTCGAAAGGCAGGAAGCCCGGGCGCTCCAGCCCGACATCGACATATGCGGCGTCGATCGACTTATCGATGGTCCTGACGCGGCCCAGGAAGCGGTCGCCGATCAGGCTGTCTCGGCCGGCGGCGAATTTCCAGAATCCCTCGAGCCGCCCGTCCTTGTCGATCAAGGCGGCGCGCAGCGGCGGCCGTTCGGCGGCGACGAGGAGGCGCCTCATCGCCGGAACCCCAGCCCCTGGAGCATGGCCCAGACCTCGGCCAGCGGCAGGCCCACGACATTGGGGTAGGAGCCGTTGATCCAGGGAATGAAGGCCGCGGCCAAGCCCTGGATGGCATAGCCGCCCGCCTTGCCGCGCCATTCGCCGCTGGCGAGATAGCGTTCGATCTCGCTCTTCGACAAGCGCTTGAAGGCGACCGCCGTCATGACCAGCCGGCGCAGGCGGCGGCCGTCGGGGGCGGCCACTTCCACCGCCCCCAGCACGCGATGACGCCGGCCCGAGAGGAGCGAGAGGCAACGTGCCGCCGTCTCCTCGTCTTCGGCCTTGGGCAGGATGCGCCGGCCGCAGGCGACCACCGTATCGGCCGCCAGCAGGAAGACCCCGGGGTGGCGGGGCAGCACGGCATCGGCCTTGGCGCCCGCCAGACGCTTGGCATGGGCCGCGGGCAGCTCCCGCGGCAGGGGCGTCTCATCGAGTTGGGCGGGATCCACGAACGCCGGCACCAGCCCGATCTGGCGCAGGAGATCGAGCCGCCTCGGGGAGGCGGATGCAAGAACCAGCGGGGTGAGGGCCGAAGGCGCGGCCAAGCCAGGGCAGTCCGGCTACTTGAAGCGGAAGGTGATGCGACCCTTGGTCAAATCATAGGGCGTCATTTCCACATTCACGCGATCGCCGGCGAGGACGCGAATTCGATTCTTGCGCATCTTTCCAGAGGTGTGGGCGAGAACGATATGCTCATTGTCGAGCTTTACCCGAAACATCGCATTGGGCAACAACTCGGCCACCGTTCCCGAGAATTCGATCAGATCTTCCTTGGCCATCCTATCTCCATTGCTTGCGTCCGCCCGAGTTCTTGCTTCGGCTGAAGGGGCGAGGTGCGGGCGCGGATCATACTCCCTCGCCCCGGCGCCGACAAACCCTTCGAAAGGGCCGATTCGGTTGCCGAGAATCGCCCGCCGGGCCCACTGAAATCGCCTGCCCGCCCCACTCCACTCCGTCATGCCAGGGCCTGCCCCACAACCGGTCGGTTGCCACCGGCTAGCCTCGCTCTCTGCCGTCATGGTCGGGAGGTGCCCTATACCCCCGGGGCGCCGGCGACCGGGAAGCGCAGCAGGAGGCGGTTCATGAGCTGGTCGCGCACCTGGCGATAGGCGTCGAGGCGCATTTCCCGGCTGCCTTCGACGATGCTGGGATCGAAGGTGTTCCAGAACTCGACCTCGGCGGCCAAGGTGCGGGTCATGTCCACCGCCTTGTGCTGCGCCTCGGGGGAGAGGGAGACGATCAAATCGAAGGAATCATCCTCCAGATCGTCGAAGCTCTTGGGCTTGTGCTTGGTGATGTCGATGCCGATCTCGTCCATCACGGCGATGGCGAATTCATCGAGCGCGCCGGCTCGCACGCCGACGGAATCGACAAAGATGCGCCGGCCGTGAAGATGCTTCAGCATGGCTTCGGCCATGGGCGAGCGCAGCGCGTTCAGCGTGCAGCAGAAGAGGACGCTTCCGGGAAGCTCGGCCACGCGGCACTACCCTCTGATATGCAGGACGCAGATCAGGGTGAACAGCCGGCGCGCCGTGGTGGCGTCGAGCTCGATCTTGTCGGCCAGCCTTTCGCGCAGCAGATCGGAGCCCTCGTTGTGCAGGCCGCGGCGACCCATGTCGATGGCCTCGATCTGGGAGGGCGAGGCCGAGCGGATGGCCTGGTAGTAGCTCTCGCAGACGGTGAAGTAGTCCTTGACGATCCGCCGGAAGGGCGAGAGCGCGAGGATCACCTTGCTCAGCTCCGCGCCTTGCTCGGTGCGGACATCGATCACCAGCCGATTCTCGACGATGCCAAGATGGAGGCTATAGGGGCCATGGGCATCGTCGCCGACCGGCGCGAAATGGCTTTCCTCGATCAGATCGAAGATGGCGACCGCGCGCTCGTGCTCCACCTCCGGACTGCGCCGGACCACCGTCCGCTCGTCGAGGGTGACCTTGCAGATGCGCCGCCTCGCATCTGCGTTCTCGGACTCAGAAGGCATCCACCGCCTCGCGGATGCGCTCGACCCAGATGCCCACGCCCTCGGGGTCGGTCTTGAGGGCGGCCCGATTGACCACCAGCCGTGCGCTCACATCGGCGATATGCTCGATCTCGACCAGATTATTGGCCTTCAGGGTCTGGCCGCTGGCCACCAGATCGACGATGCGCCGGCAAAGCCCCAGAGTGGGGGCCAGCTCCATCGCCCCCGACAGCCGGATGCATTCGGCCTGCACGCCGCGGGCGGCAAAATGGCGCCGGGTGATTTCGGGGTATTTGGTCGCGACGCGGATATGGCTCCAGCGCGTCGGATCATCGGCCTGGGAGAGCGAGGCGGGCGCCGCCACCGCGAGCCGGCAGCGGCCGACCCTCAGATCCACGGGGGCGTAGACCTCGGGATAGTCGAATTCCATCAGGACATCGCTGCCGACGACGCCCAGCGCCGCCGCCCCGAAGGCGACGAAGGTGGCGACATCGAAGCTGCGCACCCGGATGATCTCGATCTCCGGCCGGCTGGTGCTGAAGCGGAGCTGGCGGCTTTCGGGATCTTCGAAGGCGGCCTCGGGGCGGATGCCGGTGCGGGCCAGGAGCGGCATCACCTCCGCCAGGATCCGACCCTTGGGCAGGGCCAGGACCAGCGGTGCGGCGGCCGGCCCTGGCGACCTCGCCCCGCGGCGCGGACGCCCGGGGTTCATGGGAGGCCGCCGGAGGTCTCGCTTTCGGAATGTTGCGGGCGCCACACAGTGGGCCAGGGCTCGCCCAGATCCTCCAGATGGCAGGAGAGCCGCTCGACCTCCAGGCGGATCTCCGCCCCACCGGCGAAGGAGATGGCGACGACGGCGCCCTCGAGTCGGAGAGTCAAGAGCGCGAGGAGGCCGCCCTTGGCTGCGGCTCCCATGCCCCGATGCTTGACGCTCAGCACCTTGTCGAAGACCAAAGCGGCATGCACCCGCTCGAAGGCGGTGGCGTCCTGGTCGGCGAAGCGGGCATCGGCCTGCGCCGCGGATTTCGTCCCCGCCGGCTTCGCCCGCCGTCCGGAGGGGGAGCCAGAGTTCCCGACACGCTCCTTCGGCGCGCCCTCCCAGCGGAAGCGGTTCAGCATGAGCGCGAAGCGCTGCTCCCGCGGGAGATATTTCATGCTGTCCAGGGGCACCAGGGCGTCCTGGAGGATGGCGGCGATCATCTCCAGATCGCCGGCATCGCGCACGCGCAGCTTGAGAGCGTCGGCCATGGTTCGTCTCAGCCCTTCAAGCGCTCGATCTCCGCCCCGCAGGCGGCGAGCTTCTCGGTGAGTCGCTCATAGCCGCGGTCGAGATGATAGACGCGATTGAGGATCGTATCGCCTTCGGCCGCGAGCCCCGCCAGGACCAGGGAAACCGAGGCCCTGAGGTCGGTCGCCATGACAGGGGCCCCCGTCAGCCGGGGCACGCCGCGCACCATGGCGGAGGCGCCATGAACATTGATGCTGGCCCCCATGCGGCAAAGCTCCGGCACATGCATGAAGCGATTCTCGAAGATCGTCTCGGTGATCATGGCCGCCCCTTGGGCCGTCGCCATGGTCGCCATCATCTGGGCCTGCAGATCGGTGGCAAAGCCGGGAAAGGGCTCGGTCATGACATCGACGCCCCGCAACTCGCCATTGGCGCGCTGCACCTTGAGGCCGCGATTGGTCTCGGTGATCGTCACCCCGGCGCTGCGCAGCGCATCGGCGACTGCGCCCAGAAGCCCGAGGCGCGCGCCGATGAGCTCGATCTCGCCATCGGTGATCGCCGCCGCCATGGCATAGGTGCCCGCCTCGATGCGATCGCCCACCGTCTGGTGGCTGGTGCCCTTGAGGCGCTCGACGCCGCGGATGCGAATGCGGTCGGTGCCCAGCCCCTGGATATCGGCCCCCATATTCTGCAGGCAGAGGGCGAGATCGTTGATCTCGGGCTCCCGCGCCACATTGACCAGCTCCGTCTCGCCGCGGGCCAGCGTCGCCGCCAGCATCAGATTCTCGGTCGCGCCCACGGAGACCTTCGGGAAGACGATCTGGGCGCCGGTCAGCCCCTTGGGCGCGCGGGCGATGACATAGCCCTCGGTGAGCTCGATCTCGGCGCCGAGCTGGCGCAGCCCCTGCAGATGGAGATCGATCGGCCGTGTGCCGATCGCGCAGCCCCCGGGCAGCGACACCTCTGCCCGGCCATAGCGCGCCACCAGCGGCCCCAGCACCAGAACGGAAGCCCGCATCTTGCGCACGAGATCGTAGGGCGCGCGCGTCTCGGTGATCTGCCGAGCCGTCAGCTCGAGCACGCGCCCGTTATGCCCGCCGTTCGAGGCATGGCCGTTGAGATGGACCGCCACACCGAGCTGGGCCAGCAGATTGGCCATGGTGGTGATGTCGGCCACATGAGGCAGATTACCCAACCTCAGGGTCTCATCGGTCAACAGGCAGGCCGCCATCAGGGGAAGAGCCGCATTCTTGGCCCCGCTGATCGATATCTCGCCCTTGAGGCGGCTGCCGCCGCGGATTCGAATCCTGTCCATATGGCTCCTCAACCGGCCCGGATCGCCCAACCCGGGACCTGCCCCGGGATCGCGCTCCGCAGGCTGGCCCCATCGGTCGAGCGCGGGCGTCCCTGCGGGTTCTACTTGATGGAGACCGCTGCCTCAAGCATGGCCGGTCGATTCAGTCCGGAACGGTCTCGTCCGTTTCGCGGGCTGATACCGCCCCGGCGGCTGAAACCGCCTGCCGTGCCCGTTGCTGCTGCTTGCGGCGGCTGAGGTTGTCCCGCAGCGCCGCCGCCTGGCGCTGGCGATGCTCGGCTTGGCTACGACGCCCGGATTCCGAAAGCCTGGGCGCCTTGTTCGGTGGCTCATTCGCCATGGCGGAATGCTGCGACGCAAGCCGGGGTCAGGTCAAGCCTGGCGAGCGCTGGCCCCGCGCCGGCCTCGAGATGTCAGAAGCTTCTGGCGCCCGCTTGGCGCCGGGCCGCACGCTCATCGACGATGCGGGCAAACAGCTTGGCATCGCGCGCCCCACGCCGGGCTTCCATAAATCTGCCGATCCAGACTCTGAGACGGGCCATCCGGAACCTCCTCGAGTCGCAACTTCTGCGACAGCGTCAGAGGTTCTAGCTCCCGCCCATGACCAGCCCATGGCGGGAAGATGGCATTTCGAAGATAGGCGGGGCGCGTGGTCCGGGACGGCAGCCGATTAGTCGACGACGCCGATGCTCTTCAGCTCCTCCTCGATCTTCGGATCGAGCTTCCGCGCCGTCGCCAGATCCTTATCGGCCTGGGCCTTCTTGCCCAGCTTGCGATAGGAGAGAGACCGCATGTAGACCGACAGCGGATCCTGGGGCGCGAGTTTTACGGCGGCGTCGAAATCGGCCAAGGCCAGGTCGTATTTTTTGGTGATGTAATAAGCATAGCCGCGACCGCTATGGGCGTCCGCGAATTTCGGATCGAGCTTGAGGGCAGTGGTGTAGTCCTGGATCGCCAGGTCGAGATGGCCGGTCCTGGAGTAGAGGAAACCGCGGAGACTATAGACGTTGGTGTCCTTGGGATTGACTTTGAGCGCGGCGTTGTAATCCGCGAGCGCAAGAGCGCCCTTGCCCTGGGACATTTGCATCGTGCCGCGGTTGGCCAGTGCCGTACTGTCCCTGGGATCGAGCCTGATGGCGACGTCGTAGTCCTTGACCGCCTTGTCGAGGTCGCCCTTGGAAAAATAGGCATTGCCGCGGGCCTTGAACACCCAGGCGATCTTTGCATCCTGCTTCGGATTGGTCGCCAGGACCTTCCCGCAGGCGGCGATGCGCTTGTCCGGATTCGGATCGCCGCCGGCACAGGCCTTTGCGGCATCATCGGCGGCCGCGGCAAGCGCCGGAATGGCCGATAGGGCGCAGAACAGGATCACGAGAGAGCCGATGAGCCGCTTCATTGATTCCTCACAAGGATGGGGGCGGGAGTATAAAGAGCCGGTCCCGTGCTCGAAAGCGGCTTATTTGCCGCATTTGTTCCCAGGTCCGTGGGGTGGGGATCGAGGGGTGTAACGCGAGTGTGACCGCGCGCCCGCTTCCCGTTTTCCTCGCAAATGATAGGCTGGCGCCTCATGAAAACCTCCCTTCCCCTTCAGATCCTCCTCGCCTTCATCGCCGGCGCGCTCGGGGTCATCATCTTTCACCAGGGCTTCCTGTTCCTGGCCTATGGCCTCGGCTGGGTGCCGCGACCACCCTATGACATGTCCTCGACCCCGCCTTTCGATCTGCCCAAGGTCGTCTCCTTGGCCTTCTGGGGCGGCGTCTGGGGCATCGTCATGGTGTTGTGCCTGCGCCGCTTCAGCACCGGAACCCGGCTTTGGCTGGCCTTTCTTTTCGGCGGCATTCTGCCGACGCTGGCCGGCACGCTGATCGTCGCGCCGCTGAAGGGGCTTCCCGTGCTGGTGCAACCGGCCCGGCTGATGTTCGGATTCGTGATCAACGGCATCTGGGGGCTGGGCACCATGATCTTCTACGGCGTGCTCGATCGCCGCCGGGTCTAGCCCTTAGCGGAGATTTCCGGCTACTCTCCTGGCCGCCGCAAAGCCGATTTTGGGGGAGTGTCTTGTCGGGCAGAGGGACGGAGATTCTGGGCTGGGTCCTGTTCGTCCTTTCGGCCCTCGGCTTCATCGTCTCGAGCCTGCGCCTGGGCGACCTTGCCGGCCTCCTGGGCGGTGTGTTCTTCCTGGCGGGCTGCCTGGCCTTTCTCCTGCCGCTGATGCGCCGGCCGCGCGCCTAGAAAGCGTGCCGCCTATTCCGCAGCAGCGCCGGCGGGAGCATGGCCGCGCAGCGGCACTTCCTTCAGCAAGGCGAAGCAGCCGACGGTCACCAGCGCCACGCCGGCGGCGACCTTGAAGAAGACCGCGAAGGCCGCGGCCACCTGAGGCAGGTCGGCGGGCGTCAGCACGCCCTGATGCAGGATATCGGTGAGGTCGCCGAAGGCGGCCGATCCCCCCGCCAGGACCAGGCGGGCATGCAGGATGCCGAGGATGATCGCCGCGAACATCGCGACGCCGATGGCCCCGCCGAGGGAGCGGAAGAAGATATGGCTGCCGGTCGCGATCCCGAGGTCGCGCGGCTCGACGGCGTTCTGGGCGACGACCAGCACGGTGGGAAAGCCCGTGCCCAGACCCATGCCGACGGCCGCCAGGCAGAGCACGATCTCGACCAGAGACAGAACTTCGATCTCCTGCCCCAGGGTCCAGAGCGCGACCGCCGCGACGCTGACCCCGATCAGCGGCGGCAGCTTGAAGCGCCCGATGAAGCGCATGTACTGGCCGGCGATAAGCGCGCCGCCGACCACGCTGATCATGGGCGCGATGAGGACCAGCCCCGCCGTCCCCGCCCCCATGCCGCGGGCAAGCTCCAAGAACAGCGGCACATAGACGCTGACGCCGATGTTGAGCATCACCAGCAGCAGGCCGATAAGCGATGACAGGCGGATCGTCGGATTGGCCAGGAGCGCCAGCGGCAGGATGGGCTCATCCGCCATGCGCTGACGCAGTATGAAGAGGAAGCCCAGGAGGAGGGCTGCCGCCAGCAGTGCCGCGATGGGAAGCGACAGCCAGGGGTAGCGATGCCCGCCCCAGGTGATGGCCAGCAGGAAGCTGACGGTCGCCGCCGCGATGAGCAGCGAGCCCATATAGTCGATCCGATGCGGACGGCTCACCACCGGCAGGCGCGCCAGCGCGCGGGCGCTGACATAGAACGCCAGCAAGCCCAGCGGCACATTGATCCAGAAGATCAGGGTCCAGGAGAGGCGCTCGGTGAAGAGACCGCCCAGCACCGGCCCCGCGACGCTCGACAGCGCATAGACCGAGGCGAAGAATCCCTGATAGCGGCCGCGTTCCCGTGGCGGGACGACATCGCCGATGATGGCATTCGGCAGGGTCATCAGCGCCCCGCCACCGATGCCTTGCAAGGCACGGGCCATGATCAGGGTCACCATGCTGGGGGCGAGCGCGCAGGCGATGGAGCCCGCGATAAAGATCGCCAGACCGGCGAGCAGCAGGCGCCGGCGGCCATAGAGATCGCTCAGCTTGCCGAAGATCGGCGTGACAGCCGTGGAGGACAGGAGATAGGCGGTGACGAGCCAGGAGATGGCATTGAACTCGCCCAGGTCGCGGGCGATCGCCGGCAAGGCCGGTGCCACGATGGTCTGGTCGAGAGCAGCCAGGAACATGGCCACGGCGGCACCGAAGAGAATGCCGTGAAGGTCATGGCGCGAGAGAGCGCTGCCGGGCTGGCCTGCGCCGATGTTGCTCACGGGTTCGATCGATCCTTGGTGATTTCGCTTATACCTACACCAGAGCCGGTGGCCTCTTATGCCCGGTTACGGCATGGAAGCCCTGCGAATCTTCAATGGCTGAGGCCGGCGACCGATCCCACGGGCGGATCCCTCACCTCGAGGCCCGCCGCCAGCGGAGCAGCATCCCGACGGACCCGATGGCGGCCAACACGACATAGACCACAACGAAACACCAGGCCGCGGGGCCGGAAGGCCCCACCGCCGTAACACCCAAGGCTGCGCCGAGTCGGGGCCAGACCGGCAGCAGCATGAGCGTCAGGAGCACGGCCACCGGCACGCAGAGGAGAAGGATCGAGGAGGCGATGAGAAGCTCCCGGACGCGTGCCATGACTCCCCTGCTCCGCCATCGCGCCGCCCCGGCCGAGAGGCGAGATGAAGGCGCACTCTATCCCATCGCGGTCAGGCCGACGACCCTCGATAGGGAAAGGTGATCTCGAAGCGTGTGGCCTGGGAATCCAGAACCGGACGCAGCGAGCCGTGGAGCTGCGCGGCGCCCGATCGTCGAGCAATTGGGTAGTCAGCGTCTCGGCGATGCCTTCCGGCGCAATGGCTGGCCTCGATGCGGGAGAACTGCCCGGGCGCGCGACGGCGCAGATGCTTGGCGATGCCCGACGTCTTTCAACCCTTCGAGCGCCGGCCGGTTCCCTCCACGGGCTTCGCCGAGAGCTGCTAATCCACGGAGGCCCGCAGCGCGCTCAGGATGTGCAGAATGCTCGCATCTGAAATTCCCTTCCCCCGCTTGGCGCAATAACCACCGTAGAGACCATTGACGGAGCCCGGCGCCCCGCTGAAGCCGCCGCGAGCCCCCACCACCACGCCGCCATACCGCGTGAAGGCGAAACAATCGACATCGGAATGCGACGATCCGGACAGCTTGCCGCTGAAGGTGGCGACATTGTAGCCCGAGACGACGGCGTGGGCGCTGATCGGACTCGGAGATCGCAGGAGATCCTTCGCGAAGGCATCGGCAAAGTCGCGGACATCCTCATCCTCCACATAGGACTGATATCCCGATTTAAGGCGGCGGACATAGATGAAATAGCCGGAGCCCTTGACCACCATGATCTGCTCCGAGCCACGCCACTGGCTGTCGCCCGCATCACCGGCCTGGCACTTCTTCTCGGCATCGGCGTCGGTGAAATCCATCCCGACGCTCGCGCAATCGGTCGGCGATGCGGCGCGCGCAACGCCGGCCGGCAGAATAGATTCCACCAAGCCCAGCAGCAGCGAGGCTGCCAAGCCAACGCTTAAGAATGATTTCATGATCCCCCCGCAACTCGATGCACTGCCGCAAGTAACGAATCCAGTTTAACTAATAATGGCGGCGGGTCGTCAACGATTTCATTTTATAGAGGGTTTGCGGAAGGGATTGACGGCGCAACCAAAAGACGATCTCGGCAGTGCCTCGGGGCGCGGCGGTTGCGCCTTCACATCTTGGTTACACGCGCCGGCGGGTTGTCAAAAGCCCGTGACCCCTCGTATCTTCGAGCGGCGTGCGGGCCTAGGCTTGATGCCTGGGGCCCCATGACCCCCAATCAGTCCATAGGAGGAATCGATGCATCGGAGCATTCTCACGGCAGCACTGGCCGCTCAGCTGCTGCTCACCGGCACCGCGCTCGCCCTGGCGGAAGACTATGGTCCGCTGAAGGTCCAGGCGACCTCGGCCGGCAATGTCCTCGCCGATGCCAATGGCATGACCCTTTACACCTTCGACAAGGATACCCCTGGCAAGTCCAACTGCAACGGCAAGTGCGCCGAATTCTGGCCGCCGGTGAAAGCGGCCGCCAATTCCAAGCCGGTGGGCGACCTGACGATCATCACCCGCGACGACGGGACCAAGCAGTGGGCAGATGGCGGCAAGCCGCTCTACACCTTCGCCAAGGACACGAAACCCGGAGACGCGCTGGGCGAGAACTTCAAGAACATCTGGCATGTGATCAAGGAGTAGCCGCTCCCGAGCGCGGCGCTGCCGGCCGGTCCTGGACCGGCCGGCGTCACGCCGACCAGACGGCCTCACGCCCACCGGATGGCGTCACGCCCACCGGATGGCGTCACGCCAGGGCGACGCATTCGATCTCGATATCGAAATCCAACGGCCAGGGAGCCACGGGTACGAAGCTGCGGGCCGGCGGCGCCTCCTTGAAGAAACGGGCGTAGACCTCGTTGATCCGTCCGAATTGCGTGGTATCCGTGGCATAGATCACGACCTTGCAGACCTTCTCGAGGGAGGAGCCGGCGCTCTCCAGCACATGCTGCAGGCAGAGCAGGCATTGCTCGGTCTGCCGGACGATATCCCCCTTGATGAAATTACCGGTCGCCAGGTCGATAGGCGGCGTGCCGGAGACGAAGACGAAGCCATTGGCACGGATGGCGGGCGACAGCGGCACCCGCGCCTTGCGAATGCCTTCGGAAATTCCGGAAACTTCGATGACCGTCCTGTCCATCCTTCTCACCTCCAATCGGGCCCAGCAGCTTGACCCCTTCGGCAAAGCCCGGCAATCCTGATGGATCGGCATTGCGACGGTGACGCCCATGGCGGACGGCTACGGATTGGACGACCTCGTCGGCGAGATGCGCCGGGTCACGGCGAAGACGACGCTGCCGGCGGAGATTCTGCGGCAGCTCACGGCACCCGCGCGCCGCCTTGCTCTCGAGCCCTCCCTTCTGGAGCCGCCCTTCTACGACTGCGATCCGGCGGCGGGCTTCGCCATCCATTCCCTGCATGAGGAGCCCGATCACAGCCTCTCGGTCGTGCTCGCGGCCTTGCTGCCCGGGCGCGATCTGCCGCCGCACAATCACAAGACCTGGGCCCTGCAAGTGGGGATCGAGTCCGATTCGTTGAACCTCGCCTGGCGTCGGACCGACGACGGATCGCGCCCGGGCCACGCCGAACTCGAGGAGACCGGCCGCCTCTGCTTCGGCCCCGGCGACGTACTCGCCTTCATGCCCGAGGATATCCACAGCATCGTCAATGCGTCGAGCCGACTGGCCCTTTCGCTCAACCTCTACGGCGTCAGCTATGCCGCCGCCCATTCGGAGAAATTCGATCCCCGGGCGCAGACGGTGAAGCCGCTGCTGGCGCCCTGAGCGCAATCATTCATTCATCGAGGAGAGAGCGATGCTGAAGCTATGGGGCCGCGCCACGTCCCTGAACGTGCAGAAAGTGGTCTGGGCCCTGGAGGAGATCGGCGTGGCCTATGAGCGGGTAGATGTGGGCGGCCGCCATGGCGGGCTCGACCTTCCCGCCTATATCGCCCGCAATCCGAACCAGCGCATTCCCACGGTCGAGGACGATGGCACCGTGGTCTGGGAGAGCAACGCCGTGGTGCGCTATGTCGCAGCGCGCTACAGCGAGGGCCAGCTCTGGGACAGGGACCCCGGCCGGCGGGCACAGGCCGATCAGTGGATGGACTGGATGCAGACGACGCTGGCGCCCGATTTCTACGCCGTCTTCTGGGGCGTGGTGCGCACCCTGCCGCAGAAGCAGGACAAGGCCGCTATCGCGGCTCACCTGAAGTCGCTCGGCGAGCGCTTTGCCCTTCTCGATCGGCAGCTGGAACACCGGCCCTTCCTCACCGGCGATAAGCTTTCGATGGCCGATATCGTCAACGGGGCAACCCTCTACCGCTATCATGAGATGGAGATCGAGCGGCCCGCCTTGCCGCGGCTCGCCCAGTGGTATGAGCGCCTGAGGGAACGCCCGGCCTATCGCAAGGCGGTCATGGTCTCCTTCGACGAGCTGCGGGCGCGCTAAGCGCAATATTCGGAGCGTATGGGGCGGCGCTCTCTGCCATCTTCTCCTCATCGATCACGCGAGGAGACGGATCATGAGCTTTCGCATCAAGGGGCTGCCGGCCGAGACCTTCCAGCATCTGTTCGCGCTCTCCGACGAGGAGCTTCGCGCCCGCCGCGCGCTGCGCCAAACCGTGAATGAGGCGAACGCCTTTCCCTGCCGCGTCAGCCTGACCGATGCGGCGCCGGGCGAGGAGGTGCTGCTGGTGAATTACGAGCATCATGCGGTGGATTCGCCCTACCGTTCCAGCTTCGCGGTCTATATCCGCGCGGGCGAAGAGACCTATGACGCCGTCGACGAGGTGCCGGCCCAGCTCCGCCGGCGGATGCTCGCGGCGCGAGGCTATGATGGCGAGGGCATGCTGGTGGACGCCGATCTCGTCGATGGAAAGGCGCTCGAAGCCAAGATCGAGCAGCTCTTCGCCGAGCCGCGCATCGCCTATCTGCAGCTCCATTTCGCCAAGCCCGGCTGCTACGCCGCCCGGGTCGAGCGGGCGTAAGCAGACAAATCATAGCCCCTCTCATCCGTCATTCCCGCGAAAGCGGGAATCCAGGGCCATAGAGCTCGCTTGTCGCCCTGGATTCCCGCTTTCGCGGGAATGACGAGAAGAGAAGCAGCCAACTCGCTCGGATCTTCCCCTAGACCGTCAGATCGACACCCACGCCCTTCGCGGCCTCGGCGATCTGGGCCCAGGTGACGTCGTCGACGGGAATGCCTTCCACCAAACGTCGCGCCCGCATCTGGCGCTCCGGGTCGCCCGGAATGAGAACCGGCTCCTCGGCATTGCGCGGCGGCGAGGCGGTGACATAGCCGGTGATCGCCTCGATCTCGCGGGCAAGCCAGGCCTGATCCACGAGCCGGGCGGGATCGAGGATGAAGGCCAGCATATTGTTGGTGATCGTCTCCTGCCCCTGATGCTCGGGCGTCAGCGTCCCGCCGCCCACGATCGCGCCTGCCAGAAGCTCGCAGGCGAAGGCGAGTGCGTAGCCCTTGTGATCGCCCATGGGCAGGACCGCCCCGCTCGGGTCTGCGAACAGCGCATTCGGATCGGTCGTGGGCTGGCCGGCGCCGTCGAGCAGCAGCTCGGGCGCGAGCTCGCGGCCCTCATTGGCGGCGACACGGACCTTGCCGACGGCCACCTTGCTGGTCGCCATATCGACGATGACCGGCCGTCCCGGCTCGGCCGCGGGAAAGGCGATGCAGACCGGATTGGTCGCCAGCCGCGCATCGCTGCCGCGATGAGGCGCGACATAGGATTTATGACCGATCACATTGACGAAATGCAGGGAGACCAGCCCGGCCGCGGCGCATTGCTCGCCATAGCTCCCGATCCGGCCGATGTGATGGGCATTGCGCAGTGCCACGGCAACGAGCCCGGTCTTTCGGGCGCGCTCGATGCCGAGCTCGGTCAGCCGGCGCGCCACCACCTGGCCATAGCCGCGCTCGCCGTCATAGAGCAGGATCGCGCCCTCCTCGCGCAGGATCCGGCCGGCGCGATTGGGAATCAGCGTCCCGGCGGCGAGATTGCGCATATAGCCGGGAAGCATGCCCACGCCATGGCTGTCATGGCCGCGGAGGTTCGCCTCCACGAGATGATCGCCCACGATCCCGGCCTCCGCCGGCGTGCTGCCGGCGGCCATGAGAATCCGGGCGGCCGTCGCCCGCAGTGACGTCTCGGGAATGAGCATGATGAACCTGCCTCGCCTCCGACATTCCTAGCGAGGCGGCCGGCCGGAGCAAGGAAAATCCGCAGCAGGGCCACCCAGGGGCAGGAAGACCGCCGCCGTCAGACCCAGCCTTCGATCTTCAGGCCGCTTGCCTTCTCGGCTTCCTCGCGCGACACCCGGCGGACCGTCTGGCCGAAGCTCCAGACATGGCCCTCGGGGTCGCGGGCGGCATAGACGCGATCGCCGTAGAATTGATCGGCGGGCTCGCGGACGATCACGGCACCGGCCGCCCGCGCCCGTTCGCAATGGGCGTCGATGCCATCCTGAAGGTGGACATGGATCGATTGGGTGTTGCGGCCGCCGGTGGACGCGGGGCTGGCGGCGTGATCGGCCCACTCCGATCCCACCATGATATAGCCGTCGCCGAAGCGCATCTCCGAATGGGCGAGCGCTCCCTCGGCGTCGGTGATGACCATCTTGCGTTCGAAGCCGAAGGCCTTCTCGAGCCAATCGAGGGCGGCCCGGGGATCCTTGTAATGCAGCGCCGAGCCCATGCTGGGGCGGCGGAAGGGATCATCCATCGCGGCATCTCCTAACCAGGAACGGAATATCTAACGCTACAGAGAACTATGCTCCCAATCGGCCGCGTGCCCGTGCCCGCCCCTTCCGGTCACGCCACCCGGATGCCCGTCTGCCATTCCACGGGCTCGAAGCGGGCGATGTCGCTGACGAAATAGGAGCCATCGGCATCGACAAACAGCCGGCATTCGAAGCCATAGCGCAGCCCGGCCACGGTCAGGGCGCCGCGATAGACCTCGCTGGTCCCGCCATCGGCTTCGACCATCCGGTGGCCGAGCTCGCGCTCGACCTCGACGCTTCCCGCCAGCGCCTCCGGCAAGCGCCCGCTGATACAGGCCTCGCACAAGGCATCCTCAGCCCCGACGCCGCCGATCGTATAGAGATAGGCATCCACCACGGCGAGCCAGTCCGTCATCTTCCCGACCTCCTTGTCCCAAGGGCGGAGACTCTAGTGCAAGTCGCGGAACATAACAAGAACATTCTCCCGATAATCCCATGTCTCGGACGGGCCGAATACTAGCCAGTCGGCGCAGCCCGTGCTTTAAGTGCACCGCCAGGGCGTCGCACCGATTCATCTTCGAGTTTGCCGCTCGCATCTGATCAGGGGGAGCATTCGCGTGAGCATTTTGATGACGCAGCCGAAAGCGCGACAAGCAGGGCGCAAGGGCGCCGCCGGGCTGCTATCTGCCGCCGTGGCCTATCTTTGGACCTTGCCCGCCTGGGCGCAGCAGTCGGACGCCGCCATCACCGGCGAGTCGTCCACCGTGCCGACGCAGATCCTGCCCCATGATCTCTCCGTCTGGAACATGTTCGTCTCGGCGGATGTGGTCGTGCAGGTCGTGATGTGCTCCCTCGTCTTCGCCTCGATCGTCACCTGGACGATCTTCGTGGCCAAGAGCCTGGAGCTTGCCGGGGCCTGGCGCCATATCCATAGCGGGCGCGCCCTCCTCCATGCGTCGCGCACCCTGGAGCAGGCCATGCAGAAGTTCCACGGCCGGCACGATCCGCTCGCCGGTCTCGTCAACGCCGCCCATGAGGAGGCGGTTCTTTCGGCGGAGATCCCGGGCGAAGGGTTGAAGGAGCGCGTCATGTCACGGCTCGAGCGGGTCGAATCCGGGGCTGCGCGCGCCGTGAACCGGGGCACGGGGCTGCTCGCCACCATCGGCGCGACGGCGCCCTTCGTCGGGCTGTTCGGCACCGTCTGGGGCATCATGAACAGCTTCATCGGCATATCGAAGATGCAGACGACCAATCTCGCGGTGGTCGCGCCCGGCATCGCCGAGGCGCTGCTGACCACCGCCTTCGGCCTCGCCACCGCGATCCCGGCGGTGGTCATCTACAATTACTTCGCCCGCATGGTTTCGAGCTACAAGGTCAGTGTCGCCGACGGCTCCGCCGAGGTGCTGCGGCTCGTCTCCCGCGATCTCGACTTCCAGTATCGCAGCCTCATGGCTGCGCAGCCGGCGGCCTAGCCTCATGGCCCTGCGTCAGGTACATGCCGAAGAGGATCTCGCCGAGAACCACGAGATCAACGTCACGCCTTTCATCGACGTCATCCTGGTCATCCTGATCATCTTCATGGTGGGCGCGCCGCTCGCCACGGTCGACATGGCCGTCGATCTGCCGACCTCCGACGCCAAGCCGAGCACGCGGCCCGACAAGCCCATCTTCCTCACCATCAAGGCGGACAAGGCGATCACCCTGGACGACAAGCCGGTGACCCTGGGCGGGCTCAGCAAGGCGCTGGATGGGGAGTTCAAAGGCGACAAGGAGCAGCGTATCTTTCTCCAGGCTGACAAGACCGTCGAATACGGTGACATCATGGCTCTCATGAACACCCTCAGGGACAGCGGCTATCTGAAGATCGCGCTGGTCGGATTGGAAGCGCCGGACCAGAAATGACACTCACCGAGCTCCGCCCCGCTTACTTCAGCGACAGCTACGGCCCCATCGGCTGGAGCGGCAGCCTCGTGGCCGTGCTGCTGCTGCATCTCGCCTTCGCCTACTACATGTTCATCTATCATCACATGGAGGTCGCGGCGCCGCCGCCGCCGCCCAAGGCGATTCTGCTCGATCTGGCGCCGGTGGCCCCGCTCCTCGGGCCCAAGATCGCGCCGATGACGCAACCCCTGCCCCCGCAGCAACCTTCGATCGTACCGCCCTCCCCGCCGCCCATCGTGCCGCCCTCGACGCCGGTCAATCCTTCCCTGGCGGCACCTACGCAGCCGGTCGAGACGGCACCCATTCCCGACCTGCCGAAGCTCCCTGACGGCGTGCTTCCCCCCTCGGCAAAGGCCACCGAGGCGCCGCCGACCGAGCAGAAGCCCGAGACCAAGAAGCCGGCGCAGACGAAGCCGGTGCCACAGAAGCAGACGGAGAAGACCAAGCCGAAGCCGAAGTCGCAGCAGGCCCAGCTCCCCGTTGCGCCCAGCACCGGGGCGATGCAGAAGGCCAATCCCATCTCCCTATGGCAGCTTGCCGTGATCAAGCGGCTTGCCCCTTACATGCGCTGGCCGGATGACGCGCCCTATTGGATCGACGTCGCGGCTCCCACTGTCCGGATCACCATCGATCGCCAGGGCCGCGTCATGGCCGCCAAGGTGGTCAGGAGTTCTGGCTACGAATCCTTCGACAAGGCTGCCCGCAAGATCTTCAAGCGCGCACTGACCCTGCCCGCACCACCGCCCGAGATGCCAGGAGACCCGCTGACATTCGACATGGCGGTCACGTTCGATCTGCACGCCACGTCGAATTAGGCTCAGCGGATCACGAAGGGAAGCGAGAAGGTTGCGGTTTTTCCGTTCCCCTTATCGCGCAGCACGGTATCGACCACGTAATCGCCGGACGGAATATCCGTGAAGGTGTAGGTGAAGCTCGCGAAGACCTCCTGGTTGCGCTCGTGACTGGTGATCTTCAGCTGCTGAAAGTCGTTCACGCGTTGCAGCTCGGTCCCGTCCTTGGATTTGATCACGATATCGGCCGCCCATTCGATCACCCATTGCTCGCCGGACTCGCGCCAGGAGAACCCGACCGGCTCGGCATAGGCGAACATCTTGTCCCCCGAGGCAAAAGTGGCGCTGCTTCGCGGCGCATAGACGCCCCAGCCACCCGGCGCTTCCTCGATCCAGAGCGCCCGCCGGAAGGTCAACGGCGCCGCCTCCCAGACCGAAACGGTCGCGGTTCGCATCGCGTCCAACGCCTCGACGAACTTCCCGTCCACGGCAAGCGTTTCGGCAGCCTTGACCTGCTGGTCCAGGGCGTCGGGTGAAAACTCCTGGGCGCGGGCCGCACCGCTGAAGAGACCGCCGAGGAGCGCCAGCACCGCAAGTGCCGGCAGAACTGCGTTTTTCATGAGACGTGCCTCCGTGGACCAGATCGGATGTATCGATCATCCGCTGGCCCCTCACCCTACATCCCGGTCGTATCAGCCTCCTATTCTATTTTCGATCCACACGATCCCGAGTTCCGATCCGCACGATCACGAGCAAGGGCACCCCTGGAACTGCGGTACATCCGATGCATTTGTATTGTGTGACTTGGCGGCCTGCTGATGGTCTGCAGCATGATGGAACAGCGGGCGAGGTATGGAGGTGATCCATGCGTATCCGCTGGCGTTATCTCGCACTATTGCTCTCCGGGTGTCTGTGGGGGAGCGCTGCCATGGCACAGGACGGCCCGACGAGGCTCTGCCGGGCGTCAGCCACCAACCTGATCGTGCAGGTCATCCGCGCGACGCCGGATGTCCGGGTCTATGAGTTCCGCGGCCTGGACGCGGAAATCGGCATCGCTCTCTACAATTCGCTTCCCCCCGTGGGCCATCTCCATGGCGATCGCTTCTATATCCTGGTGAAGCCAGGTGCGCCGATTTCGCATCTGATGATCGGCAATGCCGATTGTCTGCAGGATACGGCGACCGTCGACCGGAAGACTGCCGGGATTATCAAGAAGGCGATCGAGCGCGCCGCGGCGGCGAGCGCGATCTGACAAGGCGGAGAACCTCGGATGATTCGCAAGCTGAGCTCGGGCGAATACAGGCTCTATTCCCGCAAGAAGAATCCCCGCACCGGCAAGCGGCGCAACCTCGGCACTTTCACCAGCCTGGCCGCCGCCAAGAAGCATGAGCGCGCGGTCCAGTATTTCAAGCGTGCGGGCTGAGCTTCCTCGTCGACCCTTCCCGATAGAATGGGACCCGCCGGGCTGGACGGGCCGTCTCGCCTCGGCCATCATCGCCGCCAAGCTTCACCGATCCCTGAGGCCCGGGAGGGCTTGGCGATTTGTCCATCAGCAGCTTTGCGCCACCGGCGGTCGCGCGCTTCGACCTCGATCCCGCAAGATCCTACACCTTGCCCGCGCGGCACTATGTCGACCCGCAGATCTATGCTTGGGAGCAAGGGGCCATCTTCGCCCGATCCTGGTGCTATGCGGGCCACCTGGGCGCCCTCGCCGAGCCTGGCTGCTACATCACCTGCCGCGTCGCCGATGAGAACATCATCGTCATCCGCGGCAAGGATGGCGCCCTCAGAGGCTTCTACAATGTCTGCCAGCATCGCGCCCATGAACTGCTGAAGGGCAGCGGCAAGGCGAAATTCATCACCTGCCCCTATCACGCCTGGACCTATCATGCCGACGGCCGGCTGCGGACCGCTCGGGGCAGCGAAGGTCTGCCCGATTTCGACAAGGAGAAGTTCTGCCTGAAGCCGGTCAAGGTCGAGACCCTGGCGAGCTTCGTCTTCGTCAACCTCGATCCCGACGCCCCCTCGCTTGCCGTCCAGAGCGGCGCGCTGGAGAGCGAGATCCGCGCCTATTGCCCGGAGATCGAGGGGCTGGTGCTGGCGCGGACCCTCACCTATGACATCGCCGGAAACTGGAAGAACTCTGTCGACAATTTCCTGGAATGCTACCACTGCCATGTCGCGCATTCGGATTTCTGCGACCTCGTGGATATGAGCAGTTATCGCTCCATCTGCCACGGCATCTATTCCAGCCATTGCGGCAAGGCGAGCCGGGTCGACAGCCGGGCCTATCGCTACAGCGGCGAGGAGCGGGCGCGCCAGTTCGGCTCCTGGTGGCTCTGGCCCAATCTCTCCATCGAGGTCTTCCCCGGCGCCCCCAACGTCAACATCTTCCATCATGTCCCGATGGGCCCCGAGCGGACGCGCCATGTCTTCGAGTTCTACATGGAGTCGCCGGTGCCAACGGCGGAGCAGGAGGACGCGATCCGCTATATCGACCAGGTTCTTCAGGTCGAGGACATCGCTTTGGTGGAGAGTGTCCAGCGGGGCCTGCGCAGCCGGGGCTATGATCAGGGCCGCTTCATCGTCGATGCCGGGCGCACCGATATGAGCGAGCATGCGGTCCACCACTTCCATGCCCTGGTCGTCGCCGCGATGGCGCAGGGGCAATCACCGGCCTGAGGAAGCGGCGCGCAGCCTCTCAGGTCTTGGCCGATCCCACCGCAATGCTTCGGCGGGTGGCGACGGCGTCGGCCAGACGCTGCCAGCGCCCGTCCTTCGCCACGGCGAACCGCTCGAGGCAGCGCTGGTCGAATTTGCTGCGCCAATCGCCGACAATGCCCTTGCGCAGGAAGCTGCCTTTCGATTCGACGCCGGCGCGACGGCCCGTCTTGGCGGCGAAATCATTCTCCCGCACGGCGCGGGCGACGGCGTCGAACCGCGGCACGAGATCGCAGGCATCGAGGAGAGCGCTGAAGCTGCCCTTGGGATCGCGGGTCAGATCTTCATAATGCAGCTGGATCGCATGCGGCCATGCCTGCCAGCTCTCCAGGGAATTCAGAAACCAGTCACCCTTCTCGATCAGCTGGAGGATGCGATCGGCCTCCGGCAATGCGGCAAACGCCGGGCCCATCCCCCCCACCTTCACATCGAGCCAAGCCAGATAATCCGCGGCCGAGACCAGCATGTCGCGCGGATCGCGCAAGATGGTCACGAAGCGGACGGTGGGATGCTCGGCGGGGAGATAGTCGGCGGGCGGCAGCGAGTGGCTCTTGTACCAGGTGAGAAAGGGTTCGACTTCGAGCAGCGCCACCGCCGCCTTGTCGATGATGAGGGTGCTATTCTTGTCCAGATATTCCACGGGCAAGAGACGGTGGCCGGGCTTGACCCCGACGCCGCTCAGCAGATTGCAGGTCCAGGTCGAACCCACCCGGCCGGCGGTGGCCACGATGACCTGGCGATTCGGCGGCGTTCCCCAGCGGGTCCGCACGCGCGGCCAGAGGATCCTTCGACGGGAAAAGAGCTCGCGGACAAGATGCGGAATTGACAAAGCCTAGATCTCTGAAAGCCACAATCAACGGGACGGCCGGGAGACTTAGCCCATCTGGGGTCCAAAGTCGCGCCTTCTGATCGGACCGGGAGCCGCGGAACCGATCTTGCTCTAGCCGGCGGGGACACCTCGGACATCGGCCCTGTTCCTCGGGACATGGGAGATGCTGAGTAAGCCAGCCCCTCCGTCCGAGCACAAGCCGTGGCGGGCATTGGGACGCCTGCGGACAGACAGACGCCCAGCCGCTATGATCGCCGCTTGCGCGGCATCGGCAGCAGAGGGTGACATGAAGGCGAGAGTCCTTTCGCAGGCTCAACGCGAATCGCTGGAAGACCTTCTCACCGTCGTCGAAATGCATGAGACGAAGCTGCGCGCCGCCCTGCCCGGCGGCCCGGGCCAGAAGCAGCCGGTCGGCGAATTGCTGGCCGGCGCGTTGCGCCAAATCCTCGAAGCCTTGGGCCGGTGCAAGGACGTCGATCTCTAGAAGCCTGTTACCCGTCGTTCTGACGATCCGCCGCAGGAGGTGGCGAATGCTGCGCAAATCCCCTTACGCCCTGCTGGTCGCCCTGCTCGTCTCCGCCGCGCCCGCCCCAGCACCCGCGGCCGAACAGGCCCCCTTGCAGGTCTGCTTTACGCCGGGCGGCGATTGCACCGATCTCGTCGTCGGGGAAATCGCCGCCGCCCGGCACCAGATCCTGGTCCAGGCCTATAGCTTCACCTCGGTCCCGATCCTCTCGGCCCTGCGCGCCGCCCATGACCGCGGCGTCGACGTCGAGGTGATCGTCGACAAGACCTCGGCGGGCGTCAGCAAGTCGGGCTCGCATTACAGCGCGGCGACCTATCTGACCAACGGCGGCATACCGGTCTGGGTCGACAGCAAGGTCGCCATCGCCCACAACAAGGTCATGATCATCGACGGGGCGGTGGTCATCACCGGCAGCTTCAACTTCACCGCCGCCGCCCAGAGCCGCAACGCCGAGAATCTGCTCGTCATCAGCGATCCCGCGGTCGCCGCGCAATACCGGGACAATTGGCGTCGTCGTCAGGCGGTCTCGCAGCGCTTCGGCCGCCCGGTGGAGGGACAGTCGGGCTAGGGGTTCTAGGAGCCGACGTAGAACCCCTGGAAGATGTTGGAGAACTGATAGGCCGACTGGTTGACGCTGCTGCAAGTGGACGAAGCGTAAGCCGCGCCCGCACAGCTGCCGTTGTCGCGGGCGACCGACCACATGGCGAGACGGGTCACATAGGCATTCTGCTTGGCGAAGGTGAGAACGCCAATGGCGGAAGCTGACGACATCCCTGGCCTGGTTTGACAATCCGCCAAGCGCACTTCCATATTCCGACGAAGCTCCCGCTCTAAGCCGGGACTCGAGGGGAACCGCATGGAGAATCTGGCCGAGATATTCGACAGATGGGGAACCGACAAGGCCACGAATGGCTATGCCGGCGCGTATGAATGCCTCTTTCGCAGGGGCCGGAACGATATCGGCGCTCTGCTCGAAATCGGCATCGGAACGATGATTCCGGGCGTCCATTCCTCGATGGTGGGATATGCCGGCCAAGGCTACAAGCCGGGCGGCTCGCTCCGGGCCTGGCGCGACTTCTTTCCCAATGCGACCGTCTACGGCATGGACGTGCAGCCGGACACCCAATTCGCCGATGAAGAAAGGATCGTGACGCTGCTCGGCAATTCCACGGATCCTTCCCAGGTCGGCCAGGCCTTGCAGCATGCCAGGCACAAAACTTTCGACATCATCATCGATGACGGCTCCCACTACGCGGCGGATCAGATCGCCACGCTGAAGAACCTGTTCCCGCTGCTCAATCCGAGCGGGACCTATGTCGTCGAGGATCTGGTGGGCTCACAGATTTTCGACAGCATCGGCCTGATATCGGAAATCTGCGGCGGCAGTCCCTATTTCTTCGTGGGTCCGCGCAACAACCCGCTCGTCATCACGAAGAGAACGTAGCGCCCTCTTCCGTCATCCCCGCGAAAGCGGGTATGACGATGGAGAAGGAAGTTAGGCCGACGACGACCCCCGGTCGTAGATCTCCACCTGGTCGAGATGCAGGAATCCCTCCCCCGGCAGTTGCAGCTTCACGAAGCGCGCCGACATGCGCGGCCGCTCGATGCGCAGGGGATAGCCATCGATCCCCCCGAAGGGGGTGCCGTCATGGGCATAGAGAAGGTCCCAGCTCTCGCCATCATCAGAGAGCAGCACCTGCAGCCATTGCGAGCGGCGCCGGCACATCACGTTGAGCCGGTTATAGACGACGATCTCGTCGAACTTCGCCTGCCGCCCGAGATCGACCGACCACCAGGGCCCGGCCTCAAAGGCCGTATGGAAACTGTCGGCGCCATGCTTGACGCCGCTCACGGCGCGCTCGGCCGTAGGCGTAGTGCCGCCATAGATGCTGCTCTGCCGCGCGGGGCAGCCGAGGGCGATATTCACGCCCCTCACCTCGACCGGTCGCTCGGGCACGGCGATCTCGCGCGAAAGGTCGCGGACATGGGGCAGCATCTCATTGCGCCTGGCGTCCAACTCCTCGGCCTTGGCCAGATGCGCCAGCCCCCAGCCGACGCGCGCATCGGAGACGGGAACTTGGGCGCCGATCTGCAACTTCCGCCTGATGAATGCCGGCAGCCAGGGCGAGTAGCCGTACCACAGGATCAGCGCCGGCTGTTCCGACAAGGAGAGTCCGGGAATTTGCGTCCCGTGGCGCCCGACGAGATAGGCGCCGGTCTCGGCGCGGTGATAGAGACGGTGGCGCTTGGCGAAATATTTGGCGAAATTGACGTCCTCTTCCAGGAAGCCATGGCTCTTCTGCTCGAACAATCCCTGTCCATGGACGGGCGCCACGTCGGAAAAGGGATCGACCATGACGGCGGCGGTGATCCAGGCACCCTCCTTGTCCCGATCCACGATCTCCTTCTCCAGCCGTGCCAGATTGCCGCAATGGAGAAATTCCGTGACATTGAGCCCGATCTTCCAGCCGGGAAGCTCCGCTTCGTAGCGCATGACCTCGAAATCCACCGCCAAAGCGGCGAAGGTCGTGAGCCGCGACCGCACCAGCCGCCAATGCGGCGCCAACGTCCGGCAGATATCGGCGGAATTGTCCGTAGATCCGTAGTCGATCAGAATTCCATGATCGAACATCGGCAGATGGTGGGCGAGCCACCAGGGAAGCAAATATTCCTCGTTGAAAAAATGCATGATGACCGTTCGCATCCGCTCCCCCACCGCCCTTTTAGGCGTAAAGCCGGTTCGAAATCGACAGCGACCGCTGGAAGGCCTCGGCGGCATTCTCGGGCAGCGGCAGGAAGGGATAGAACCAGAGCAGATGGTCGGGTTGGGGCGGCCAGTTCGGGAAGTCGAGAGCAGTCGGATAGACGGTCCTGGACGCAGTCCTTTCGACCAGATCGGTCCTCACATAGGACAGCTCCAGCACATTGGCGACCGTATGTCCGTCGACGAGACGAAGCGGCTCGTAATTGTTGGCGTGAATATGGAACAAAGTGAAATCGGCGTTCAGGCGAGAGAAGGCGGTGGAAAAGGCCGCGCGATAGGCAGCATCGCCCAAACGATGCAAGGCGTGGACCTCCATGGTCACCTGGCGGAACTGCCGGAGGATCTCGCTGGGCATTGCGGATAAGACCTCGAGCTCGGCACCCTCGATATCCACTTTGAGGATCATGTCCGACCGGCCGTCGTGACCAAGTCGATGGATGAGGTGCGCGAGGGTGTAGAGCGATGCCGCTTCCTCGTCGACCGAGGCGATGCCCTGCTTGAAGAAATGGAATTTGGGGTGATCCTGCGGCGGCCCGTCGATCGTATGGTCGAACATGAAGATGTCCTTGCCCATCTCCGCCAGCTCGAGATCGAAAGACACCTGCCCCCCAATGCCGAGGCTGTAGACGATATTCGCGGAGTCCAGATCGTCGAGAAGCACATACCCGCCATCACCCTGCCAGCCAATCCGCTTCTTGGCGAGGCCCGCTATGTCATAGGGCTTGAGCAGGCCGAGGGCGCCGAAGATCTCCAGGGAGCGCGGCGGGTCGGAAAGGATGAAGCGCTCCCAGGTCTGGCAGTGCGGTCGAGACAGGGTTATGCGCCCGTCGGGCTCGGCGCAGAGAAATACGTTGTCCAGATGAAGGCCTACCCACGCCCCGTTCAGACGGAGGATATCGAGGGATGCGCCCGGCGCCGGATCCGGGCCGGGCGCGAGACGGGAGCCATCTGCCTCGCAGGCGATGGATCGAAGAGCGCCGCCGCCGGCAAAAGCGATCCGCCCGCGCTGCCCCTCGGCGAGGAATATGACATTCGCGGGGCTGCTGTCGGCGGCGCCGTGCCGCAGCTCGCCGGATGCGGCATCCACATAGAGAACGGTGCCGAAGGCCGTAAAGACCCGGGGCGGCGGCATCGGGGATTCCATTGCCATGGCGCTTGATACCCGGCCATCCCCGGACATCATAGGGATTTGTCCTCGGCAGGTAGAGATCCTGGGCGCGCGGCCGGTCGTCCCGGGGAGGCAGCCCCGCCTTCCCCAAGAATTGCGGCATAGCCCGCGGCCAGGGCGCGAACCGTGGAGGGCGGGGTCAAGAGCCGGGCGCCCGCTAAGCGCCGCACTTCGTCTCCATAGCCCGATGGCGACCAAGGCAAGGCCTTGCCGCCGGCGATCAGATAGGCCGCACTGCCGACCGCCACCATCGCCCCATCCGGCAGTGCTTCGATGGGCGCCGGCAATGAATGCAGACGCTTCCGTCGGCTGTCGAGCCGTTCGCGATGGAGCGTCTCGTCCATTTCGGAAGCCCGCGGCTTGGCGCCGCCATTGCCTTTCGCCCAGGCGGCGCGGAACGCCTCGGCCGCCTCGCGTCGGCAGAAGAAACAGGGCCGATGACCGGCGGCAAGCGCCGTGGCTTCGTCCAGAAAGAAGAGCTCGGTCCAGCTCCGGCCACCCATCACCCGGCGCCGCACGCCCTTATACGCGCAGAGACAGATGATCCAGGCCTTGCTTGTCCAGCGGCGACGCAGCAGCAGCCGGGTGCGGGGGTCATGGATGATGCCCCGATTGCCCATGAAGCGACCGCGCTCGGGGATGGCGACGATATCGCCGAAGGGCGTCACGCGATTCTGAAGTGGCATCTGCGGGGCGGCCCCAGTTCTAAACCGCTCTCATCGCAGCACCGGAGCGCCCTTGCGCTCGCCCGCCAGAAATTCCTCCACTGTCACCAGGTTCAACAGCGATTTCGTGTGAAGCTTCAGCAGCCTGAAGGCTGCGACATCATCCTTGCCGGCTCGCCGCCATTCCTGAAGAAGGCGCCTTCTGCTGTCGCGCGCGATCGTCCCAGCCGCGCGATATGCCAAATGTCGCAGGCGCGAAACGAGCGGCCGCCGGCGGACGATCGCGCAGCCATGATCGGTATCCACCGTGCAGGATTGAAGCCGCACCGATTCGAGCAGGATGTCCAGATAGGCCTTGTAGGTTAGACCGCACCAGGATCCCTCCCGGTAATGCGGCGTCACGAAGGCTTCCTCCTCGGGATTGCAATCATGCACGACGATGGTGCCGTTCGGCTTCAGCAGCGTGCAGGCTTCCCTCAGATCCTGGGCCGAGGTCTCATACTCGTGGTAGGGGTCGACCAGAATCACGTCATAGGTGAATCCTGCGGCCCGGACTGCGCTCACGCCTTCGCCGCTGTCGGGGCTCGGGCTGCAATAATCGATCGGCATCCCGTCCTCGAATTGATCCCGGTACCGGTACATCAGCCGATGCGAGATGGAATATCGCCCACGATCGAGATCGGCATAGATGGTGCCCGTCGTGGGGGTACAAATCTCCAGATAGCTCCGATACCCATGGATGACGGCGAGTTCGTTGATGAGGTCCATCTTGGTCCAGCCCATGACAGGCGCGCTCAAAGCGCGGTTGCCGCGACCGAGCACGTCCCCTGCGAGCTGTGATTTCATCTCCTCCGCTCCCGTCACTACAGCCAGACAGCCGTCCGCCGGACAGCCTTCTTCGCGGCCTCAGTTTGACACAACTGACCGCATGGCGGCGACGCGGATTTCGCGTTATGCGGGTAGGAGAGACATTAATTCTGATCGCCCCGCCGCGCTGTGGCGGCGGGTGCCGGCGATACGCCGGGGTCTGTCCCGCGATCAGAGATGCAGAAGGTAGCTTCCGAAATAGGTGGTGAAGATGACGACCACGATCAGAAGCACGGCACAAACGCCGGATCGGGCGATTGTCGGTCCGGGGTTGGTGGGCGCGGGATATCGCATGTTTCGTAAGGCCATGGCTTGCTCCGTTCAAACGCGCCCGATACCCCTCGGCCGGATCGATCGCGTTGCTTTACGCCGGTGCACTAAACTATAGCAGCCTGCAGGATAGCGAATCCCGGCGGCCAGGATGTTCAATATGAGACACAGGCGCCAGGTCCCCCAGGGGACGCGAGGACCCGCGCCGCGCGACAGAGGTCGAGAGGATGATTATGGATAGCGGCATCTTCCTTTCCTGATGATCGCGCAAAGCTGACCGTGGGACAGCCTGCGCGAAAGAGATTTGACCTTCGACGGATCTCGGCGGCCGCATCCGCGCTGCTGCGCTCCCTCGCCGGCAGACTGCGCCCCGGCCAAGCCATGGCCCGACGGCGGCCGGCGGGTCCCTTGCGGCCGCGTGCCGGCGGAAATCGGAAGAAGACCAGCCTCTTCGACGAGCGCCGCCTGTGGCGAAAGGCCTTCAGCTGGGGGCGGCGGCGGTTCAGCACCGCGCCCGCGGCGGTGCGGATCATCCTCATCCTGGCACTGCTGCCGCCGGCCTTCACGACGGCGAACCTGGTCTATCAGGTGGTGCGCAAGCCGACGGAGGTGTTCTTCCCGCTGAGCAGCTTGCTCGACAAGATGCCGGCCGAAACCTGGCGGCAATACGGGTCGCTTTTCCGCAAGTATTCGACCGCCGCCATCGCACCAGAGCTGCTGGCGGCGCTGGCCCAGGCCGAGAGCGCCGGCAATCCAGTGGCCCAGACCTATTGGCGCTGGCGCCTGACCTGGCGCCCCTTCGCCATCTATCAGCCGGCCTCGAGCGCGGTCGGCCTCTATCAGATGACGGACGGGGCCTTCGCCGATGCCCGGCCGTTCTGCATCCAGCGCCATGTCGTCGTCGCGCAAGGCTGCTGGCTCACCGGACTCTATACCCGCATCCTGCCGAGCCACGCCGTCGAGCTGGCGGCGATCTATCTCGACCGCAACGTGACGGCGGTCCTGGGAAAGCGTCCGGCGACTGCCCAGCAGATGATGGACATCGCCATCATCATCCATCTTTGCGGCGCCGGCCCCGCGCTCACCTTCGTTCGGCACGGCTTTCATCTCGACGCCGGCGAGCATTGCGGCGACCATGAGACGGCTGCCTATCTCGCCCGAGTCAATGCGATGGCGCGGGATTTTCGCCGCCTGGCGGCCGCTCCCTAAATCGCCGCCCGACCCGATATGCCCGGCAGGGAATCCGGCCTCGGCACCAGGCCCAGGGTCTTCCCGCCTTCGAGACCCGCATCGCCATCCACAGCGGCCCCGCCGTCGTCGGCAGCGTCGGGGCGGAGACGCGGCTGCAATACACCGGCATGGGTGACACCATCAATCTCGCCTCCCGCCTGGAGGGGATGAACAAGGTCTACGGAACCACGATCCTGATCAGCCAGGCGGTGCATGACGGCTGCGGCCCCGATTTTGTCACGCGGGTGCTCGACACGGTCCAGGTCAAGCGCCGCGCGGAGGCAATCACCGTCTATGAGCTTGTAGAATTGAGAGCAAAGGAGATTTCGACCATCACGTCGAACTGACATGAATCCGCCAGCTCGATGCGAATCCCTCGGCGCCAGCCCGGCAGGGTCGGAACTGCCCTCGGCGGACGCCGTTAACTAGATTTGCGCATTTGGGGATCAGATTTGATGAAGGGAGTGTCGAGGATGACCCAATTTCCCTTGCTTTGGATCGAGCGGCGCAATTATCCCAGCTTCAGGAACATCGAGGACCTCGGCTTCGATCCGGACTACGAACAGTGGTGGGAGGACTACAAGCGCGTGGTCACCGAGCTTCATCGGGAGCGCTACGCAATTCTGCCTGTCGAGTTCGATGGCCGGGAGTTCGAGAGCCACTGCAAGCAGAATGGCATCGTGCCCGACCAGGAGGCGCTGCGGCGCTACACGCGCTTGAGGGCAACGGAATTTGCGGAGTGACGAGGGGCTAGCGACCCGCTCCACGCGTTCTCGCTGAAATCTCCCGCCATCGGTTCCAACCCAGGCCGGCTTCGGCTAGCATGGGCGCGGTCCAGGGGGAGAAGTGCAATGAGCATGTCCGGCATTTTCGCGCGAGTGGTCGCTGTGATTGGCGCCGGGGCGGTTCTGTGGCGGCGGCAGCTCCAGGGGGCTCCGCGGGTGCAGGCCCTGGGCAGCAATCCGACAATCCCCACGGCACGGCCGCAGGGCAGCATTCCCACCTTGAAGATGCCGACCGCCCGGGGCTGGACCCAGGGGCAGAAGCCCGTCGCCGCCGCCGGGCTCAGGGTCAATGCCTTTGCAACCGGTCTCAAGCATCCCCGCTGGATCCAATTATTGCCGAACGGCGATGTGCTCACCGCCGAAGCCCTCTTCATGCCCGAGCCCGCCAAGTCGATCTTCGACTACGCCATGACCAGTACGATGAAGCGGGCCGCCGCCGTGGGCGTCAGCCCGAACCGCATCACGCTGCTGCGCGATGCGGATGGCGACGGGGTGGCCGAGACCCAGGAGAGATTCCTGGAGGGACAGAGCCAGCCCTTCGGCATGGCGCTGCTGGGCGATACCTTCTATGTCGGCAATACCGACGGCCTGGTCGCCTTCCCCTATGTCACGGGCGCCAAGCGCATCACGGCGCCGGGGCGCAAGCTCGCCAGCTTCAAGCCCGGCGGGCATTGGACGCGCAGCCTGCTGCCGAGCCCCGATGGACAGAAGCTCTATGTCGGCGTCGGCTCCTTCACCAATATCGCCGACAGTGGCATGGAAGCCGAAGAGGGCCGCGCCGCCATCTACGAGATCGATCTGGCAAGCGGCCGGAACCGCATCTTCGCCGGGGGCTTGCGCAATCCCGTGGGGCTGGCATGGGAGCCGAATACCGGTGCGCTCTGGACGGTCGTCAATGAGCGCGACGGGCTGGGCGATGAGACCCCGCCCGACTATCTGACCTCAGTGCGCGACGGGGGCTTCTACGGCTGGCCCTATTGCTATTGGGGACAGACGGTGGACGATCGGGTGCCGCAGGATCCGGCCATGGTCGCCAAAGCCCTGACGCCGGACTACGCGCTGGGGGGCCATACCGCCTCGCTCGGCCTCTGCTGGCTGCCCGCCGGCATGTTGCCCGGCTTTCCCGAGGGCATGGCCATCGGACAGCACGGTTCCTGGAACCGCAGCAAGCTCAGCGGCTACAGGGTCGTCTTCGTGCCCTTCGAGAAGGGGCGCCCCGCCGGGCCGCCGCGCGATATTCTCTCGGGCTTCCTGTCGCCGGATGAAAGGGAGTCCTATGGCCGGCCTGTCGGTGTCGCGATCGGCCCCGGCGGCTGCCTGCTGGTGGCCGATGACGTGGGCGATGTGATCTGGCGGGTGACGGGCGGCTGAGCGAGCGTCGATCAGCCCTTCCACAGGAGATCAGGGCCGATCTCCTGCACGGACCGACAGCCAAGAAACGCCATCGTACGATCGATCTCATCCGCCAGCATGTCGATCGCGGCGGCGGCACCCGCTTCGCCGCCCACGGCGGTGCCGTAGGTAAAGGCGCGTCCCACCAGCACCGCCTTGGCACCCAAGGCCAATAGCTTCACGACATCGCTCCCTCGGCGGATTCCGCTATCCGCCAGGATGACGAGCCGCTCGCCGACGCGCTCGGCGATCTCCGGCAGAACCTCGGCCGGCGCCACGGCACTGTCGAAATTTCGCCCGCCATGGTTGGAAACGACGATGCCGTCGACGCCATGGCCAGCTGCCGTCAGGGCATCCTCGACCCGCAATATTCCCTTGATGACCAGCCTGCCCTTCCAATACCGGCGCAGCTCGGCGATATCGGCCCAGGCGACCGTGGCATCGAGATTGATCGCATCGGCGATCTTGCCGCCGGTGATCGGCCTCTGATAGGCCGCCGGATAATTCCCATGCCGGGGCATCCCCCCGTTCCGCAGATAGCGCAGCAGGACCTGGACGAACCAGCGGGGATGGGTCGCGACATCCCAGACATTGCGCAGCGACGGCCGGAGCGGCACGTCATAGCCATTGCGCAGATTGTATTCCCGCTTCGGCAGGACGGCGGTATCGACGGTCACCAGCAGTGTGTCGATACCCGCCTCACGCGCCCGATCGACGAGGCGATAGGACAGCGAGCGATCCTTCCAGAAATATAGCTGAAACCAGATATTCCCCTTGGCCGCGGCTGCAATCTCCTCGAAGGCCGTGATTGCTTCCGTGGCCGCGCAGAAAGGAATATTTGCCTTGGCGGCCGCCCGCGCCAGATCGATCTCGCCCTTGTGCCGGACCAATCCGGTCGCGGCAGTGGGCGCGGCCACCAGAGGAAGCGCCTGTTTGCGGCCAAAGAGCTCGATCTCCGGCGTGCGGGACGAAAGATCGACCAGGATTTTCGGGCGCATCCGGATGCGCTCGAAACTCCGGCGATTGTGATCCAAGGCTGTCTCGTCTTCGCAGCCGCGGTCGATATATTCGAAGATGCCTTTCGGCAATCGCCGGCGGGCCATCTCCCGCAGGCTCTCGTAGCTCATCCCCTCCAGATTGCCGGTCTTCATTCTTGATTTGATTTTGACGCCAATACCTATCGCGCCGAGAGGTTAGCTCGGCGCGACTTGGGCAGCAATCCGGGGGTGGCTTGAGAAGGCCGGCAGGCTACTTTCGAAGCAGCTTTTCCCGGCGCGCCAGGGCCTGGAGGCGCGCCATCCTCTGGCGCACGGTCAGGATCCCGCCCGGCGGCCCGTTCAGGCTGCCGCCGATCAGCAGACGATCGAATCCGCTGCCGTCCAATACCCAGCTCCGCGTCGGGCCGCTGTCGAGATGGATGAAATGCGAGCTGGGATACCAGCCGACGCCGCCTCGCCGCATGGCAAGCGCCGTCTTCTCCACCCCGCCGAGATCGCGGTCGAAGGTGACGTCGATCGCCCGGCCGACGATATGCTGGCTATGCTCGGCCACGCCGAAAGTGGTGGCCGCAAGCATCTCGTTGGTCGCCTTGGTCCGATAGGCCGAGAGCACGGTGGCGTGGCTCTGGTTGGTAGCGGCCATGACATCGGCCAGAAAATCCAGCATGGCCATATCGACCGGCCCGGTCTTGTCGGCGTGGAAATCGCGGAGGAAGACGGCCAGATCGGAGACGGCACTGGGCAAGGGCCCGGTCGCGTCGCGATAGGGGCCGGTGAAGGTCTCGCCGGTATGGGTATTCTTGAGCGTGAGGCGGCGCGGCTCGGCCGGACGGGCGAAAGCATTGCTGGTCAGCAGAAGAGACACGCCGGCCGCGAGCAGCAGGTCGCGCCGGCGCATTCCGGCACGGTTCACATGGATGTCGTCTTGGCCTTGGATCTTCTCGATAAGCAACTTGTCGGGCATCCCCGGAAGATGGGCCGCGCCTGTCCGGCGCACAAGGTGTGCAGTGCAGCAATGCCATGCGTAACAAGGCAGGGAACCCGGCCGAATTGTCGCAGGGCCTGCCGGTTCCTTGTTTCGACCCGTTGCAGGCGCACAAGCCGGCCGCCGGTCGGTCGCGGACCATATCACCTCCGGCCGATCACAATCGATCGCCATTAATCTATTGACCCGAATTTCGGCGAATGATACTCCTTTCTGCAAACGTTTGCAGAGAAGTTGATCGCTTTCGCCGCAGTGAAGATCGGGAGGATCGGCATTTCCTCGGCAAGCCAAAAGGCACACAGCCTCTTTGACCCAACGGCAAGTTGGGTCTTGAGGTCCGCGTCAACAAACCGCCAGGGAGGGCGCCACCATGCGACTGCAAAAACTATGCACAACCATAGCCGCCGCCGCGTTGTTCGTTGCAAGTGCGGCCGCAGCGGCGCCACCGCCTATCAAGGTCGGCATTTCGCTGTCGCTCACCGGTGATTTCGCCGATCCAGGCAAGGCCGCGCAACGTGGGTACACGCTGTGGGCGGCGGAGGTCAACAAGGCGGGGGGCATTCTCGGACGACAGGTGGAGATCAAGATCGTCAACGACGCCTCGAGCCCGGACCAGGTCGTCACCAACTACCAGAACCTCATCACGCAAGACAAAGTCGACATCGTCTTTGGACCCTTCTCGAGCCTGCTGACAATCCCGGCAGCGCGCGTTGCAAAACGTTACGGGTATTCCTTCATCGAGCCGGCCGGCGGCGGACCGAAGGTGTTCGCACAACACCTGGACAACCTCTTCTTCGTGCAACCTGCCCCGGTGGTGAAGGGGGGCGATGTGTTCGCGGATTATATCCTGGCTCTCCCCTCCGACCAGCGCCCGAAGACGGCGGCCTATGCAAAGCTCGACGATCCCTTCGCCGCACCGATTGCCGACTACGTGAAGGCGCGGTTCGAGGCCGCCGGGATCAAGACGGTTTACGATCAGACCTATCCGGCCGAGTCCGCCGATCTCACCCCGATCATCTCCGGCGTTGCGGTGGCGAATCCCGACGTCGTCGTTTCGGGAACCCAGTCGGAGGACGCATTCGCCCAGGTCAAGGCGATGATCCAGTTGAAGTTCAATCCCAAATGGCTCTTCATGTCGAACGGCGCGAACTCTCCCACTGAATTTCCCGACAAGGTGGGCGCCAAGAACACGGAGGGCGTATTTACCAGCAGCGACTGGTTTCCGGCTTCTCCGGTGGCGGGAAACAAGGAATTCATCGCTGCCTACATCGCGATGTATGGTGGCGATGCGTTCGGCATCGACAGCACATCCGCCGAAGCCTACTCCGCCGGCCTGTTATTGGAGCAGGTCGCGAAAAAGACCGGGACAATCGACAATGCAACGATCATCAAGACGTTGCATAGCGGATCCTGGCACACTCTCGTCGGCGACCTGAGCTGGGATGCCGATGGGGCGCCGAAAGGTGAATATCTGTTGACCCAATGGATCAATGGCAGGCTCACCATCGTGTTTCCGGCGAGCGACGCGCAGCACCCGCCCCTGGCGCCGAAGCCCAACTGGGGCGGATAGAAAAGGCGATTTGATGCCTTGGTCCGTCCATGCCCTGGTCCAAGCCATCATCCTCGGTGTCCTGACCGGTGGCGTCTATGCCCTGATGGCCAGCGGTCAGACACTGATTTTCGGGATCATGAAGGTCATCAACCTTGCCCAGGCGGCCTTCGTGGTGCTGGCCGCCTATCTGACCTACAGCCTGTTCACCCTCACCGGGATGGATCCCTTCCTGTCGATCCTGATCACGACCCCTCTCCTGTTCGCCCTCGGGGTCGCGATCCAATGGACGCTTCTGCGGGTGCTCCGCCCGGATGATGCCGCAGAACTCTCCTTGCTCGTCACCTTCGCCGTTGCGCTCGGTCTCGAGGGTCTGCTTGCCATTGTCTACAACACCACCTACCGGTCGATCCAACCCGGCTATGAGAACTTCAGTTGGACGGTGCTGGGATATCAGGTGAACATGGTTCGCTTCTTCGCCTTCCTGCTTTCCCTGACGATGCTCGGGGTCCTGTATCTGATCTTGCACCGGACCAAGTTTGGGCGAGCGGTTCGTGCGACGGTACAGAACCCGATGTCCGCGCAGCTGCTGGGGGTCAATTCGGATATGGTCGCGGCGCTGGGCTTCGGGCTTGGTGCCGCGACGGCAGCAGCCGGGGGCGCCGTCTTCGGGCTCATCTCGCCATTCAACCCCGGCAGCCACTACGACCTCATCAGCCGCTTGCTGACAATCGTTGTTCTGGGGGACTCGGCAGCATCGGCGGCTCGATCATCGCGGCCCTGGTCATGGGGGTCGGCTCGGCGGTCGTCGCCGCCCTTGCCTCCCCCATCTGGTCGGATTTCACTTTCTTCGTCGTGCTGCTCCTCGTGCTGCTGCTCCGCCCCACGGGACTCTTCGGCGTGCGCATGCGGGGCGCGATATGAGCCTTGCGGGGTTGCTGCGTGCCGGCATCTTCTTCGGTGCGCTCGCACTTCTGCCGCTGGCCGTCGGGCCGCCGTGGATCTTGAATATGCTGATCTTCGCGCTGATGTATGCCGGCCTGGCAAGCGCCTGGAATCTCCTCGGCGGCTACGCCGGCTATCCCTCCCTGGGGCACGCTGCATTCTTCGGTCTGGGTGCCTATGCCATTGCCATCATGTTCGAGAACAGTGTCGGCGACGGATATCTGCCCTTCTACTTTCTTCCGGCAATCGGCCTAGGCGCCGCCCTGGTGAGCGTGCCCATCGGATGGATTGCGATGCGGACGCGTGCCGATGTCTTCGCCATCGTGACGATCACCCTGCTCTTCATTGCTCAGACTCTTGCATTCAATCTGAGGTCGGTCACCGGCGGGGCGCAGGGCAAGAGCGTCGCCGTCCCGCCCTTCCCCGTGGAGACCTATGGCTGGCCCTTCTACTACGCCATGCTGGCGCTGCTCGCTTTGGCCATGGGGATCTCGTTCTATTTCCGTCGTTCGAAGATCGGCCTTTCCCTGTCCGCGGTGCGCGCCGATGAGGACAAGGCACATGGCGTCGGCGTGCGGGTCACCGGGGTCAAGCTGATCGCCTTCGGCGCGAGCGTCGGCATCACGGCGATGGTCGGCGGGGTCTGGGCCTATTATGTGGGCTTCATCTATCCGCAGTTCGCGGTGGATCCGCTGCTCACCATCGGCATGGTGCTGATGACGTTTCTTGGCGGACGGGCGACCCTGTGGGGCCCGGTCATCGGCGCCTTCATTCTGGTCCCGGCGCAGCAATATCTCGCCTATGACTTCGGGGCGAGCCAGGTGTACCTCTTGGCCTACGCTGCCATCTTCCTGATCATCATGCTGCTCCTGCCGCGCGGAATCCTGCCGACAGTCACGGACCGCTTGCGCAATCGTCATCGGCGGCGCCAGGGGGCACAGGCGGAGAGCCCCGGTGCCGTCGGCGGCGAGCACCGCGCGGGATCCAGAGGATGATCGGCCGATGGCGGGACGCCAAGCGATGACGGCGCTGCTCGAGGTCGAGGGGTTGAGCAAGCGCTTCGGCGGCGTGATGGCGGTCGACAGCTGCAGCTTCTCGGTCGCGGAAGGAACGATCACCGCTCTGATCGGCCCCAACGGGTCGGGCAAGACGACGGCCTTCAACATCATTACCGGCTATCTGAAGCCCGACTTCGGTGCCGTCGGTTTCAGCGGCCACCGGGTGAAGAAGCCCAGCCCTGCCCGGCTCTACCGGCAGGGTTTGTCGCGCACCTTCCAGCAGGCGCGAATCTTCCCGGAAATGTCGGTCGTGGAGAATCTGGTGATTGCCGCCGGCTACTCATGGCGCGACTTGTTCGGTGCCCGTCTGACGAGGACCGAGCGCTTGCAGGCGACCGAGATGCTCGAGGAGTTCCGGCTCTCCGGCCTCGCCGAACTGCCGGCCGCCGAGCTCTCCTACGGCCAGCGCAAGCTGTTGGAATTCGCCGCGGTTCTGATGAGCCGGCCAAAGCTCGTGCTGCTCGACGAGCCGACGGCCGGGGTCAATCCCGTGATGATCGAAACCATGGAGCGCCATGTCCGCGCCCGGCACAAGGAGGGGGTCACATTCCTCATCGTCGAACACGACATGCAATTGGTCATGCGGCTCTGCGACCCCGTGATCGTCCTCGATCGCGGGGCAACGATCGCCGTGGGTGCACCCGCGGATGTTCAGGTCAACCCGGTGGTCCTGGACGCCTATCTCGGTGACTGAGGCCGATGGAACGCCCACCATGACGTCCGGCGCGACGGAACGGCGCGAAGCGCAAAGCCGTGGGGATTCGATCATTCTTACGCTCTCCGGCGTGACGGCTGGATATGGTGCGGGATTGATCCTTAGGGGCGTCGACCTGACCGTGGAAGCCGGCAGGATCGTGTGCTTGATCGGACCCAACGGCGCCGGAAAGTCGACCGTCCTCAAGACGATCAGCGGGCTTCTCCGACCCAGCGCGGGCCAGGTGATCCTTCGGGGCGAGGACATCAGCCGCCTGTCGTCGAAGGACCGGCTCATCCGGGGCGTGGTCCATGTGCCGCAGGATCGCAGTCTCTTCCCCGGCATGTCGGTTTGGGAGAATGTCCTGATGGGCGCCTTCATCCTTTCCGACCATGGGCTGATCCGAAGCCGGATCGAACGGATTGCCGAGCGCTTCCCCATCGTCGCCAGGCGTCGCCATGCAGCGGCGGGATCGCTCTCGGGCGGCGAGCAGAAGCAGGTCGAGCTCGCACGTGCGTTGATGCTCGATCCGGCCTTGATCCTGCTCGACGAGCCTTCGATCGGGCTCGACCAGAAGGCGCGCAAGTCGGTCTTCGCTTCCATCGCCGCCCTGGCGGAGGATGGGCGGACGGTTCTTCTCGTCGAGCAGAATGCGCGATCCGGATTGGCCGTGGCACATCACGCCGCGGTTCTCGAGGCCGGTCGCATCGCGTTGACCGGCACCGGGGCGGGGTTGCTGAACGATCCGGAGGTGGCGCGGCTCTATCTCGGCGCCGGCGCCGGCGGCACGATGGGTGCCGCGGTTGCCAGCTCACACGCGGTCAAGCATTCCTGACCACGGACGGCGGAAATTGCCGGCCGAGCGAGCGGTCTGCCTCAGCTCCCTCGGCGCGCGGCGGTCGAGCCGCGGATCATGAGTTCAACAGGAAGAACGAGGTGCTGGGCCTGGGATTGCCCGCCGATCATCCTCTGCAGCATGGCACCGGCTTCGCGCCCCATCTTGTACTGCTGGATGCGAACGGTCGTGAGGGGAGGGTCGATGCGGTCCATCATGGACATGTCATTATACCCGGTCACCGAAATATCCTCGGGGCATTTGAGCTTGAGGCGCGCGAGGGCGGCGATGGCGCCGACCGCCAGCCGGTCATTTCCGCAGACGACCGCCGTGAAATCACCACCGCCGGCGATCAGTTCCTCGACCCCCTGCTCTCCCGCCGCCTCATTGTAGGCTGCCGCGAATACGACGAGCCGCTCATCGATCTCGAGCCGAAGGGCGCTGCGGAACTGGTCGAAGGCCGCATACCGCCTTGCCCCGGTTGACGAGGTCTGTGGACCGGCAATCATCGCGATCCTGCGGTGCCCGAGCGAGGCCAGATGCGTCAGGACCCTCCGAATCCCCTCCGTCTCGTCGTGAACCACCGAAGAGACATGGTCGCGATCGACCTGCCGATTGACGGTCACGATGGGTGTGTTCTCGGCGGCGGCGCGCTCGACGGCGTCGTCCTCGCGTTCAACGCTGGCGAGGATCAGCCCGTCGACTCCGCGGGCGAGAAATGTGGCGAGCAGATCCTGTTCGCGCTCATGAGCGCCGTCGGTGTTTCCCACGATTGCCAAGTAGCCGCCCGTGGCGAGCGAATCCTCGATGCCGCGGATGATGGGGGGGAAAATGGCATTGGTGATGTCGGGAATAATCACCCCGATCGTGCGCGTCTGGCTCGTCTTCAAGGAAAAGGCGGCCGCGTTGCGACGATAGTCGAGGTCCCTGCTGATCTTCACGATCCGGGACACGATCTCCGAATTGATGAGATGCCGGCTGTTCGGATCGAGCGCGCGAGAGGCGGTCGATATGTGGACTCCAGCCGTCTTCGCGACTTCCCGCAGGGTCACTCGCTTTTTGGCCATTATGGATTCCGCTTCACACCGACAGGGCCGTCCGCTCGCGATTTAGGGGCATGGACCACGCTCGATCCAGTTGACACTCTGCCTGCCCTGGGTCTTAATGCAAACGATTGCAGGTGTAAAGTGGCGGGTAAAGCGCCGGCTCCCGGATGGGGCCCGGGGTGGTCAGAATCACGGGGATAGACAGGGATTGGCATGGTCGACGGAAAACTCAAGGCAGGTTGGATCGGTCTGGGGCGCATGGGTTTCCCCATGGCGGAACGGCTCGCCAAGGCAGGTTTCGACATTTCCCTCTGGAATCGCACAAGGTCGAAGGCTGAACCGCTCGCGGCCCTGGGCGCAAAGCTAGTCGAGCGTCCGAGCGATCTCAACCAAGTTGATATCCTGTTCACGATGGTCTCCACCGGGGACGATCTGAAAGAGGTCTATTTCGGCGCCAATGGCGTGGGCTCCCTCCCCGGCTCCTTCCCGAAGCTGGCCGTGGACTGCTCGTCGATCGGTCTCGAACAGAGCGCCGAGATTCGCAAACGCATCGAAGCCCTCGGGGCGGGGTTCCTCGCCGCGCCCGTCAGCGGAAACGGCAAATGCGTCAAAGCCGGCAAACTGAGCCAAGTCGTCTCCGGCGCGCGGGAGGATTTCGACAAAGCGAAGCCGCTCCTGGAAGCGATCTCAGGAAACGGCGTCTCCTATGTGGGCGACGGCGATCTCGCACGCATCTGCAAGATCGCTCACAACGTCCTCCTGGGCGTGCTCATCCAGAACCTTGCCGAGATGACCGTCCTGGCCGAGCGTGCGGGTGTCCCCCGGCATGCCTTCCTCGAGTTCCTGAACAACTCGGTGCTGGGCTCGATATTCACGCGCTACAAGACGCCGGCCTTGGTGAACCTGGACTGGACCACGACCTTCACGGCCCCGCTCTTGCGCAAGGATGTCGATCTCGGCCTGGAGCTTGGCCGCGAATTGGGCGTGGCCCTCCCGGTCACGGCGGCCGCGCGAGAGGCGATTCAAGCCCACTTCGGCACGGCCCGCCTCAGTCCCGATCCGGAGGCCTACCTTGCCAAGGACTTCGCTTCGCTGCTCGAGACCGTCGCCCTGCAGGCCGGCCTCAAACTCGTCAGCGAGCGCAAGGATTTGAAGACAGGTCTCGAAGTCGGTTGATGGGGTCCGCGTAGCCGGGGCAGCGACCGCAGAACGGCAGCGTCCGCATGAAATCCGATAGGGAGGGCCTCCAGTGACAAAACAGCTGCGCGAACCCGTCATCGTTCGGCCGGAAGACATCGATCCGCATCATGATTGGACAAAGCCGATCATGGCGCTGGGCCAGATGGCCGTGGATTTCGAGCAGCGGGTTGATTTCCGCCGTCTGCACAGCTACCGCCTCGGCCGGACGCGCCAGGCCCTGGCCCGGTCGGATCTCGGCGCGATCCTAACCTTCGACCAGCACAATATCCGGTATATCTCCTCGACGGTGATCGGCGAATGGGCGCGCGACAAGCTCACGCGCTATTGCCTCCTCACCGGCAATGGCGACCCGTATGTCTGGGATTTCGGTTCGGCGGCGAAGCATCACCGGCTCTATGCGCCCTGGCTGCATCAGGATCATTGTCGGGCCGGCCTTCTGGGTCTTCGCGGCGCCATCCATCCGAATGTCGGCCTGTTCCGCAAGGCGGCGGAGGAGATCAAGTCGGTCCTGGTGGAAGAGGGCGTGGCCGATATGCCCGTCGGCGTCGACCTGGTCGAGCCGCCGATGCTGTTCGAGCTGCAGCGCGTCGGGCTCGATGTCCGCGACGGCCAGCAGGTGATGCTCGACGCCCGCGAGCTCAAGAGTCAGGACGAGCTGATGCTGCTCAATACTTCGGCGGCGATGGTCGACGGCTGCTATCACAAGATCGCCGAGGCGCTGAAGCCGGGCGTGCGCGAAAGCCAGATCGTCGCCTTGGCCAATCACGATCTCTACGAGAAGGGCTCGGATTGCGTCGAGGCGATCAATGCGATCTCGGGCGAGCGCTGCTCGCCGCATCCCCACAATTTCACCGACCGTCTGCTGCGCCCCGGCGACCAGGCATTCTTCGACATCATCCAGTCCTATATGGGCTATCGCACCTGCTACTACCGCACCTTCGCCGTCGGCAAGGCGAGCGTGGCGCAGAAGGACGCCTATAAGCGGGCGCGCGAATGGATCGATGGCGCGATCGCGATGATCAAGCCCGGCGTGAGCTCCGACCATGTGGCGGAATGCTGGCCCAAGGCCGAGGAGATCGGATTCCATGGCGAGATGGAGGCCTTCGGCCTCGAATTCGCCCATGGCCTGGGCCTCGGCCTGCACGAGCGCCCGATCATCAGCCGCCTCAACTCCTTCACCGAGCCGACGGAGATCAAGGCCGGCATGGTCTTCGCGCTGGAGACCTACTGCCCGGCGACTGACGGCATCTCGGCGGCACGCATCGAGGAAGAGGTCATCGTCACTGACAAGGGTTGCCAGGTGATCACCCTATATCCGTCGCAGGAATTGCCCATAGCCAACGAATACTGATCGAGCCGGGTGAGCCTGACGGCTCATTGCAGGATCATGCCTCCGTCGATCATCAGAACTTGGCCCGTCATGTAGTCGGAGGCGGGGGACGCCAGGAAACGGACCGTTCCCACGATATCGCCGGGCTGGGCAACTCGACCGAGCAGAATCGAGCTCGCGAAGTTCTCCAAGGCTTCGCCGGGTGCCGAGCTGACGCCCATCGCCATGAGATCCTTGTCCAGTTGAGTCCACAGCGGCGTGTCGACGACGCCTGGGGCAAAAGCGTTGACCGTAATGCCCTTGCTCGCGAGAGCCCGGGCACCGGCCTGGGTAAGAGCGACGACCGCGAATTTGCTGGCGCAGTAGGGTGCAAAATCGGCATAGCCTGACCGGCCCGCGATGGAAGCCGTATTGATGATCTTGCCCTTGACGCCGGCGGCGATCATCGCCTTGCCGGCTTCCTGGATGCCGATCATGACGCCGAGGGCATTCACATCCATGATCTTGTGCCAGATTGCTTCGGAAGCCTCGAGAAACGGCTCGGGCTTATTGAAGCCCGCATTGTTGACCATCACCCTGATCGAGCCGAATTGCTTTGTGCACGCGTCGATGGCGCCGCGGACGGAGGTTCTGTCCGTTACATCGACGCGATGGAAAATCGCGTTGCCGCCATTGGCCGCGGCAATCTCCTTTGCAACCGCCCGACCCTTCACCTCGTCGAGGTCAGCAATCACGACCGAGAACCCGTCCGCTAGAAGGCCGGCGGCGATCGCCCGACCGATGCCGCTGGCCGCGCCGGTAACGACCGCTCCACCTCTGTCATCGGATGACATGATTCGCTTCCTCCCTATGACTGGTCGGCCCATTTGCTTCAGTAGCGTTTGGCGTCGCGCATCATCTTGTCGATCCGGTTTTGCGCCATGTTCAGCGCCGCCTTGATCGTCTTGTCTCGCCGCAGCATGGCATGGATTTCCTCGCCCAGAACATCGATGATCTGTTGATACTCGGCCACGGGCGGGCGCGGCCACAGCCTGAGCTCGCCTCTCTTCGCCATTTCGTCCACGGCGGCGATCACGGGGGATAACTTTCGGACTTCGGGATCTGCCGCGACGCTGAAGCGAGGCGAGACGATACCTCCCCGGGTGACGAGCAGCTTGATGACCTCCGGCGAGGTCAGCCAGAGCAGCGAGTTCCAGGCGAATTCCCGGCGCTTGGGATCGATGTTGGATGGGATGCCCAGCACGAGCCCGCCGATCGGAGATACATGCTTTCGCCGCAGCCGCCCGGCTTCGCGGGCGCCGATCGGGTGGGGCAGATAACTCACATTCCCGCGCGCCGGCGAGTTGTCGTCGAACTCGAAGCGCGCCGCACGATTCGCAAATTCGTAGGCCATCGCCGCTTTGCCGGACGCGAACACGACGCTCGCTTGCCCCAATGGCAATTCGAGCACGTTCGGAGGGGACACTTCCAACAGTTCCATCATGAATTCCGCGGTCATCCGGCTGCGCTGGGACGACACCAGCGGACGATACTCCTCGCCCTCGACATGAGTTGCGTCGTAGCCGCCCGGGACCGGCCTCAGGTTCAAGACAGGCTGTCCAAAATCGGCGAGAAACTGAATGAAGGACTGGCCGACAGGCGTCTTGGCGGCACCATTCCAAACAACGCCGAATACGCCCTCCTTTGGAACATGCAGCTTCTGCGCGGCCGCCAGGACCTGATCGGTAGTCGAGGGCAGTTCCACGCCCACGGCCTCGAACATGTCGCGTCGGCAAAAGAGCACCTGGGGGGCCGTGTGCAGCGGGATCGCACGTTGGTGCCCGCGGTTGCGCGTGCCTTCCCACTCGGCTGGATGAAAATCCGCGCGATTGACATTGCTGGCCTCGATGAGTTCGTCCAGCGGCAGGAGAATCTCCTTCTCTGAGAACTCCCCGATCCAGGGTAAATTCACTTGAACGATATCGTGAGCCGAGGTTGGCTGTGAAGCATCCTCGAGTATGTGGCGACGAAGCTCATCCATGGGAAACGCCTGAAAATTCACCCGGCCATCCATCAGGCCCGATATCTCTTCACGTAGATTGCCTGTGATCGAAAAAGACGGATCGTCGTAAAGCGCGATTCGGAGAGCGCCACCGGATTTCGGCCTGACGTGCAGCGCGGCAGGCGGAGGAATGATGCTGGCCGATAAATGCGATGCGCCAAGATAGAACGACCTTGCATCCTCCGCGTTTCGGCCGAGCGACCGCGCGATCGATGTCTTGACTTCAAAGGCGCAGGCGAATGCGCGACGGATGAGCTCTGGGCTGGGGTGCATCGCATCAGACCGCCCCGATTTCGTCCGCGGCCGGCGGATCAGCAGACCTTCGGCGAGCATGTCGTTCATTCGTCGCACCGCGGTCGCATACGGAACGTCCGCCGCCCTGACCAGACTGGTCGGCGTCACGAGCTTCCCGGCATAGTGGCGTCGCATGAGATAGACGATCATGTTCCACACCGCGTCAGGCTGTATCGATTCGAACCACTTCTCGGTAGGAACTCGCACGCGTTCAAGCAGATCGAGGAGGCTGATGAGCTCCTCGGCGCTCATGTTCACGGAGCCAGCCGGCGGGTCGTCGTCATTTGGCATGACTAATTATCTCGGCAGCCGACAATCGTTGCGTGCAGGATGTTATCCAAAATGGACAACACGAGTCTATACAGCGCCGGCGCATGGGATGCAAAGTGGCGGCAAGGCTGGAGACAAGACCTCGGCGTGAACCGGGTTATCAGCCATCCGAGCGATTGGCCTCGCGGCAATGCGTCGTCGGCACAGAGGCAGATTCGTCTGCCGTCGCGACCGCTGCGGGGCGAGAGCCGGACCCGTTAGGGAGAATCCCAGGGAGCAAGGGATGGAACTGGGCGGAAATCTCGGTCACCTCGTCTATTCGACGCTCGTCCATCCAGGTGACACCTGGGACGAAATGTGGGCGAGCCTCAATCGCTATTTGCCTGAGGTCAAGGCCCGCTTCAGTCCGGACAAGCCGTTCGGCGTCTCGATACGAATCTCGCGGAACTCTGCCGACAGGCTGACGTCCGACGCGCAAGAACGGGCGCGCCTCAAGGATTTCCTGCGCGCCAACGACCTGTATCTGATCACCGCAAACGCCTTTCCTTATGGACCGTTCAAAGGTGAGCGGGTCAAGGAGAAGGTCTACGAACCGGATTGGCGGACCGACGACCGCGCGCAATACACCGCCATGGTCGCCGACATCCTGGCCGAAATGGCGCCCCCCGGCATCGCGCCGACCATTCAGAGTCCGCCCCTGGGCTTCAAGCCGCGCGTGACCGGGAGCGACGTCGTCGAGGCGTATACCCGGCAGGTCGTTGGTGTCGTCGCCCACCTGGTCAAGCTCGAACGGCGCACCGGTCGAACCGTCAAATTGGCGCTCGAGCCGGAACCGGCCTGCTTTCTCGAGCTGACGACGGAGACGCTCGCGTATTTCGCCGATCATCTTTATTCCCCCCGCGCCGTCGACATGCTGAGCGCAAGTTGCGGCATGAGCCGAGCGCAAGCCGACACGGCGCTGAGAAAGCATCTCGGCGTCGTTTATGACATTTGCCATCAGGCGGTCGAATTCGAGGACATCACGCAGTCGCTGAAGGCGCTGCGCCGCGCCGGCATTCCGGTGATGAAACTACAGGCGGCCGCAGCCGTTCGAATTCCCGAGGTATCGCGCGAGGCCATCGAGACGCTTCGCAAATTCGATGATCCGGTCTATCTGCACCAGACGGTCCAGATGGGCGGCGCGCCGCGCAAGGATTTCCTGGACCTGCCGGTTGCATTCGAAAGTTGGCTGGAGAAACCGGTGCGGTGCGAGTGGCGGACCCACTTCCACGTGCCGGTCTTCCTCGAAGATCTCGGGGCGTTCAAGACAACAAGGCCTTCGATAGAGGAGGCTCTGGCACTCCACAGGGCAGATCCGCTGTCTGCCCAGGTCGAGATCGAAACCTATACCTGGGATGTGCTGCCCCCGCATCTGAAGACGGGAAACATCGTCGACTACGTGGTCAAGGAATTGGAGTGGGTGAAAGCCCAGCTTCATCCGGCGGAGGCTTGACGTGGATCTGAAAATTGCCGGGCGTCGGGCGCTCGTGACAGGGTCGAGTTCGGGGATCGGCTACGCCATCGCCGAGGCGTTGGCGCGCGAAGGCGTCCAGGTGATTCTGAACGGACGAAGCAAGAAGAACCTGGATGCTGCCGTGGGCAGGCTCAAAAAGGCGGTGCCCGGCGCCGTATCCACAGGCGTCGTGGCCGACGCTTCGACCGCGAAGGGTGCCCAGCGCATCGTCGCCGCCGTGCCCGACGTCGATATCCTGGTGAACAACCTCGGGAAATATGAGCGGAAGGGCTTCTTCGAGACCACCGACAGCGATTGGATGGGCTTCTACGAGTTCAACGTTCTGTCGGGAATTCGCCTCGTTCGCGCCTATGGGCCGGAAATGCGCAAGCGCAACTGGGGCCGCATCCTGTTCATCTCGAGCGAGTCTGGACTTCTGACTCCCGTTGAAATGATCAACTACGGGATCACAAAGACGGCGCAAGCGGCATTGGCGCGGGGCCTGGCCCGTGAATTCGGCGGATGTGGGGTGACCGTGAATGCGGTTCTTCCCGGGCCGACCAGAACCGAGGGCATCTCCCAAATGTTGGCCAACGAATCGAAGCGAACCGGCAAGTCCGTGCGGAAGCTCGAGCAGGAGTTCTTTTCCGTCGCTCGCCCGACCTCGATCATCCAGCGATTGTCTGAACCCAAAGAGGTGGCGGCCATGGTCGCCTACGCTTGCAGCGATCTTGCGAGTTCCACGACCGGTGCAACCCTGCGGGTCGAAGGCGGCATCGTCACGGGGATCGGTTGAGTGCTCGGAAATGCCCCGCCTGTCGCCGATGCGCGCCCGGCAGGCTTCGCCGTCAACAACGGTCAGATGTGAGATCGAGATCTCGAGATGAGTAAGACCGGACCCGTCAAAGTCGCCATGATCGGCCTCGGCTGGTGGGGCAAGAAGATGACCGCCGTGCTGCAGCAGGCAAAGGACGATATCGAGATTGTTTGCGCCGCGGAGCCCAATCCGGCTGGCAAGGAATTCGCTACAGCCAATGGTTTCAAGCACTACGCCAGCGACACGGATGCCCTCCAGCATCCGGGGGTCGAGGCCGTTATCCTTGCCACGCCGCATTCGTTCCACGCCGAGCAGATCGAGCGCGCCATTGCCGCCGGGAAGCATGTCTTCTGTGAGAAGCCCCTGGCCCTTACGAAGAAGGGCGCCGAAGCCGCCGTTGACGCCTGCGCCAAGAATAATCTCGTGCTCGGTATGGGCCATGAGCGGCGCTGGGAGCCACCGGTGGCGCAAATGCTCGCCATGGCACGCTCGGGGCAACTCGGACGGATCCAGCAGGTTGAAGGCAATTTCAGCCATGACAAGTTCACCACGCTGGACCCCAGCAACTGGCGGCTGAACGCCGAAGAAGCACCAGTCGGCGGCATGACGGCAACGGGCATTCACCTGACCGACCTGGCCGTGGCCCTCCTCGGCGAGGCGCGTGACCTGCGGGTCTCATGCGAAAGCCTGTCGTCCAAGATTCCGCAGGGCGACACGATGAGCGTGCACGTCCGTTTCAGAGACGGCGGCACGGCCTATGTGTCGGCTTCGCTCGCCATGCCGTTCGTCTCGCGTTTCGCGGTTTTCGGCTCGAAAGGCTGGATCGAAATTCGCGACAAGGCGCATGTCGAAGCGCCGGCCGGCTGGGTCGTCACCTCTGCCATGGCCGGTGGCCCGATCACCGTTACCGAAGTTCCGCCGGCCGAACCCGTCAAGGACAATCTCATTGCATTCGCCCGTGCCGTTCGTGGCGAAGCGCCTTATCCCATCAGCGGGAAAGACCTCGTCAACAACATCACCATTCTTGAAGCCGCCATCAAATCGGCCGCCAGAGACGGCGCGGTGGTGACGCTTTGATCCTCAACACACAAGGACGGGACCAATGGATCGCCATGCGCTGATCGCCGGCGTCTCCGGCATTATCGGCCGCCATCTAGCCGATCACTTGATCGGCACCAAAGGTTGGACCGTCACCGGCATTTCGCGCCACAAGCATAATCTGCCCAAGGGCGTGAAGCATATTTCCGTCGACCTCAGATCTGACGAGGCTCTGAACGCTGCGCTGAGGCGCACGAAGGTCACGGATGTATTCATCACGGCATGGCTGCGCCAGCCCACCGAGGCCGAGAACTGCCGCGTGAATGCCGGCATGGTGCGCAACCTGTTGCATGCGGTGGAAGGCCAGAAGGTCAAGCATGTCGCCCTGGTGACCGGGGCCAAGCACTACATGGGCCCCTTCGAGGCCTATGCAAAAACCAAAATGGTGACGCCGTTCCGTGAAGAGCAACCCCGCCTGCCCTACCAGAACTTCTATTACGACCAGGAAGACGAGGTGTTTGCCGCCGCGGGCAGGCAGGGCTTCGGTTGGTCGGTTCACCGCCCTCATACCTTGATCGGCTATGCCGTCGGCAACCAGATGAACATGGCGGCCACGCTCGGCGCCTATGCGGCGATCTGCAAGGAAACGGGCCACCCCTTCGTCTTTCCCGGCTCACCGCAGCAATACGAAGCCGTCGTGGACATCACCGATGGGCGCATCATTGCCAAGCACCTGCTTTGGGCGGCGACGAAGCCTGTTGCTCGAAACAACGCCTTCAACATCGTCAACGGTGAGGTGTTCCGGTGGAACTGGATGTGGCCGAAGCTTGCCGAACATCTGGGGGCGGCTGCGGCCGAATATCCCGGCCACGCGCAGCCCTTGGAACAGCAGATGGCGGGCATGGAGGCGGTCTGGGACAAGATCGTCGCAAAACACGGCCTTCGGAAGAACCCCCTCAGCACGATTGCATCATGGTGGCACAGCGATGCCGACCTGAGTCGGGTCATTGAGAACTTCAACGACATGACCAAGAGCCGGGACATGGGCTTCACCGCCTATCAGAACTCCGTGCGGTCATTCACGGACGCCTTTGACATGTTCCGCTCGGCCAAGGTTCTCCCGTAGTGCGCGCCGGAGATGTAGAGGAATACTAGGTGAACCAAACCGTCACTACAGCGAAGGTCTTGCCTGAACCGCGGTACATCTCGCTTTTGCCGCGCGCGAGAAGCTTCTTGACGGTTGTCGCTTCGACGGCGGCACTCATCCTTGCATGCCTGTTGTTCGCCCCGTCCAGCGTGAGTTGGGGCGCTTTGTCGGGAAGCCTGCCCTTCGCAGCCATCATCGCCATTGTCGGCCTAGGACAGTTGCTGGTGGTCCAGCAGGGAGGTTTTGACCTCTCTCTGGCGGGGGGCGTCTCGCTCGCCGTCGTCATATCGACGCATTTTCCGCAAGGAGATAACTCTCTGCTCCTGCCAGCCGTATTGATGTCGGTCGCCTGCGCAATCCTGGCCGGCCTGGCAAACGGCGTCCTCGTCAGCCTCTTCAGGCTCAATGCCATCGTCGCGACAATCGGCGTGAACGCTTTGCTATATGGGGCCGTATTCGCTGTTTCTGGCGGCGTACCCAAAACGACGACCACCTTGTTGGCCGCGATCGCCGGCGGCCAAACAGCCGGGCTTCCAAACAGTGTCTATTTCGCCTTGGCCGCGTTGCTGGTGGTTTCCTTCGTCTTGAAGAAGGCTATTGCCGGGAGGCGCTTCGAAGCGATTGGCGCCAATCCATTGGCCGCCCGTTCCGCCGGACTTCACGTACAGCTTCATCAACTCTTGGCCTATGTCTATGCCCAGCTGCTCTACTGCATGGCGGGCCTGCTCGTCGCCGGCGTCACCCGCGAGCCCACGGCATTCCAAGGCGATTCCCTGCTCCTGCCGTCCGTAGCCGTTGTTGTTCTCGGTGGAACGTCGCTGCTTGGCGGTCGTGGATTTCCGATCTCCACGGTCATCGCCGCCTTCTTCCTGAACCAATTGAGCCAATTCGCGCTCGCCGTTGGTGTGCCGTACTCGGCCCAAACCATTATCCAGGCTTTGGCCCTGGGTTTTGGTATCGGCGTTTACTCGGTCCGGTGGACGGTAAACGTGATCAAGCAAACCAAACCAACCCTAAAGGGAGGAAACAATGAAGTTCTCGGTTAGACAGAACCTGGCATTCGCCGCCGCGGCGACAGTGATGGCCTTCGGGTGGTCGAATTTCGCTCAGGCTGAAACGCCTTCGTGGTGCGGCCCCAAGCAAGCGTCGCTGGCTCTGCTCGACGGCTACGGCGGAAACAGCTGGCGCCAGGTCACGACCGCCTCCGGCAAGGAGGAAGCCCTCAAGTGCCCCAGCATAACGAAGTACGAATATGCCGACGGCCAGGGCGATACCCAAAAGTCGATCTCCGACATCAAGGCTATGGCCGCCAAAGGCATTGACGCCCTGGTGGTTTTCCCTGACGCCGGACCGGCGATGCTGCCCGCGATCACAAGTGTCTATAAGTCGGGAAAGGTCATCGTTCCCTACCGCGTCGAAGCCGGCGGCAAGGCTGACGTAAACTACAACAAATTCATTGGCACAGATTTCAAGAACGACGGCATAAACTGGGCCAATTGGATCAAGGGCGTGCTGCCCAACGGCGGCAATCTTCTGTTCCTCAGCGGCCCTGCGGGCAACAGCCAGGGCCTCGACGAACTTGCGGGGATGAAGTCCGTGCTCGGGCCCGAATACAAGTTCATCAACACCGAACCCTTCGACGTCACGAACTGGGATCCAGCGTTGGCACAGAAGGTTCTGACGGCCGAAATCGCCAAGAATAGCAAGATCGACGTCATCGTTTCCGACTTCGGACCATCGCTGGTCGGTGCGCTTCCGCTGTTCGAAAAATCCGGTCGGTCGATCCCGGCACTGGCCACATCCGACGGCAATTCTCTCGGCTGCTTCTGGACCGAGCACCATGCAAACAACCCGGACTTCAAGCTCTTCACCGTCTCAACCGAAAACGACAATGTTCGCCTGGCCGTGCAATGGGCGGTCGCAGCCGCTACGGGCGGCAAGCCGCCCACAGAGGAGATCTTCAAGGGGCCTGTCTTCGAAAATTCCGTGACCGGCAATCCACATTCCGTCCAGTGCCGCCCGGATCTCCCCGGTGCGATCTATCTGTCGGCCCAGCTATCGCCAGAAAAGCAAGCTGAGGCCGTCAACAGCAAGTGATGTCAATCGTGCCCCGGGAGGCGGAATACCTTCCGGGGCACGACATGTTCGGAAAGTTCCCGATGCGGCGGTCTTAAGGTGGAATCTTCGTCGTGAATGCCTATAGCGATAAGCCACGTCTTTCCGGCGCATCGGAACATGGCGACGTGACAATCCGGCTGTCGAGCATCTCGAAGTTCTATTCAGGTGTTCCCGCGCTCCATGACGTGAGCGTTGAATTCTATTCCGGCGAAGTTCACGCCATTCTCGGCGAGAACGGTGCTGGCAAATCCACGCTCATGAACATCATTTCCGGGGCGGTTGCCCCGGAAATGGGTGAGATCCGCGTGGGGGATCGGCTGATTTCACGGATGTCTCCGGAGGTCGCCTCATCTCTCGGAATCGCCATTTCCTTTCAGCACCCGGCAATCCTTGACGACCTTTCAGTGCTCGAAAATCTTCAGGTCGCACTGCCGGCCTCGGTGTTCGCCGGAAGATCGGCACAAATCGCCGCCGAGGAGATGCTGGATTTGGTGGAGCTACGTGTTCCGCTGCGGATGCGGGCCGACGCCCTGACGGTTGCTCAGAAGCACCTCCTGGAGATCGCCAAGGCCCTCGCGATCAAGCCAAGAGTGCTCATGCTCGACGAGCCCACCGCGTCCCTTGACCAAGATTCGACCGAGATGCTTTTCGAGCGGATTCGGGGTGTCGTCAGGACCGGAACCTCGGTGATCTACATCACGCACAGGCTTGCCGAGCTTCGCCAGATCGCTCACCGCGTCACGGTGCTTCGCGACGGAAAAGTTCGGGGCGGTGGACTTGTCGGCGAGATCTCCGACCCAGAACTCTTGGACATGATTGTTGGAAGGGCGCTCGGATCGGCATTCCCCCCGAAGCCTGGTGATATCTCGACAGCAGTGAACTTCTCGGTGAGCTCGCTGAGCGGAAAGGGTTTCGAGGACATAACCTTCGAAGTCGCGCGAGGGCAGATCGTCGGCGTCGCCGGTGTGGAGGGTAATGGTCAATCCGAACTGATGCGCGCACTTGCCGGACTTCAGCCATCCGAGGGGGCTATAAGTCTTCAGGGGCGTCCGCTGAAGACCAAGGAACTCGTGCGAGCGGCGGCCTTCATGCCTTCGGACAGGCATACGGAGGGCTTGGCCCCCGGCCTCACCGTGCGCGAAAACGCTTCCTTTGCCGCGCTCGACAGATTTGCCGTGTTCTCGATCGTGAGCAGGAAGAAGGAATTGGAGCAGGTCGGAGCGACATTCAGCGCGCTCGCGGTCAAGACGCCCAGTATGGAAGCCCCCATTCTTTCGCTGTCAGGCGGCAATCAGCAAAAGGTCGTGATGTCGCGCGCTCTGCTCTCCGGGCCGGGCGTCATCGTTGCCGACGAGCCGACGCAGGGCGTCGATGTCGGGGCGCGAGTCGAAATCTACCGAATCTTGCGTGAAGTATCGAACGCCGGCACGCCGGTGATTGTGAACTCATCGGACGCGGCGGAACTCGAAGGGCTGTGTGACAAGGTTATCGTGCTCTCACGTGGGCGCGCCGTCGCGACCTTGACGGGCAGTGATGTATCGGAAGCCCGAATTGTTGCCGCCGCCGTGAGTGCCATCACTCACGTCGGGGCCAGCGGCTCGCAGGAGAAGGCCCGATCGGCCAGGGGTGGCTGGCGCCATTTTCTGCAATCGGACAATGCACCCGCGGCTCCGCTTGCTCTCGTCATCGTCCTGCTTGGACTCTATGTCTTCAGCCAGAACGGCAATTTCCTGTCTGCGTTCAATATCAACAATATCCTGGTGCTCGCCACGGCGCTGGGATTTATCGCGCTTGGGCAAACCATCGCGCTGTTGCTAGGGGCCATCGATCTATCGGTCGGCCCGCTTGCCGGCTTTCTGGTCGTCGTGGCTTCATTCTTCGTAAATGACGATCAATCCACACTCATGATCACGGCGGGTTTTGTCTTCCTACTGCTCGGCGCAGTTGTCGTCGGCGCCATTAATGGGGTTTTGATTCGCTTTGCCAATTTCACGCCCATAGCCGCAACGCTGGCCATGTACATCGGCCTGCAGGGCATGAGCTTCCTGCTTCGCGACAATCCGGGCGGCTATATCAATGCGAACGTTGTGGAGATTCTCACTTGGCAGTTCGGCCCTATCCCTGTGGCGTTCATCGTCTTGGTTGTGATGGCCATAGCGGGTGAATATCTGCTGCGCAATACCAGGCCCGGCTGGCGGCTTCGGGCGACCGGTTCGTATGAGGAATCTGCGCGACGGGTCGGTGTACGGATCAATCGCACCTTCCTGCTCGGCTATATCTCCTGCTCTCTTTTGACTGCGATCGGCGCGGTGATGCTGATGTCACAGATTGGTGTCGGTGATCCGCGGCAAGGAATAAATTACACGCTTTCGAGCATCACGGCTGTCGTTCTTGGTGGGACAAGCCTCCGCGGCGGACGCGGAACATTCATCGGGACGGTTCTGGGCGCCGTGTTGCTGACTGAGGTCTTGAACGCCGCGGTCTTTCTGGGGCTTACGCAGACCTACCAATACGCATTCCAGGGCGCGCTTATTGTCATTGCCGCGCTCATCTATTCGGCACTCCGCGGGCGCGCAGGAGTTTGAGACGTGGAGACTTTTAACGGGTGCCTGATGGTCAATAGGGCGACCGGGCGAGGAAGCGAAGGGAGGCTGACGTGAAAGCAGTTCGCTATTACGGCAAGGAAGATATCCGCGTCGAGGAGGTCAAGGCCCCGTCCGATCTGGGACCGAAGCAGATCATCGTGAAGCCGAAGGTGTGCGGCATTTGCGGAACCGACCTTCATGAATACGCGGCCGGCCCGATCGTCACGCCCGTGCATCCGCATCATTTCACGGGGGCGACGCTGCCGCAGATCCTCGGCCACGAATTTTCGGCCGAGGTGATCGAAGTCGGCAAGGAAGTGACCCGCCTCCGCAAGGGAGAGCGCGTATCGATCCAACCGCTGGTGATGCCGCTCGACGATTATTACAGCCGACGCGGACTCAACCATCTCAGCCCCAAGATGGGCTGCATTGGCCTGTCTTGGGCCTGGGGCGGCATGGGCGAATACGCTGTTGTCAACGACTACAACGCCAACAAATTGCCGGACAGCGTCGATGACGAGCAGGGCGCTCTGATCGAGCCGGCGGCGGTGGCGCTCTATGGCGTCGAACGCGCGAAGGTCGGTGGCGGCAGCACCGTATTGATCGCCGGGGCCGGCCCGATCGGTGCGCTTTCCGCGCTCGCTGCTGCGGCCCTGGGCGCCTCGAGGATCTTCGTCAGCGAGCCCAACCCGAATCGGCGCAGGCAGATCGAGGCATTGGGCGTCACCACCCGGGTGGTCGATCCGAGGTCCGTCAATGTGATCGAGATGCTGCGGGAAGAGACCGAGGAAGGGGTCGGGGTCGACTCCGCGATCGAATGCTCGGGCACCGAGGCCGGCCTCAACACCTGCTGCGAGGCTGTGCGGAACCATGGCACGGTCGCCCAAGTCGGCCTGCATGTGAAGAAGGCCAGCGTCGATCCCGCGCTATGGGCGCTGAAGGACATCACCATCGAGGCCACCTGGTGCTATCACGTGACGATGTGGCCCAGGATCATCGGCATGGTGGAGCGCGGCGTTTATCCAGTCCACAAGGTGATATCGGCGCAGATCGCGGCCGACGATGTCGTCGACAAGGGCTTCAAGACGCTGCTCGACCCGGCCGGCAACCAGATGAAGGTGCTCGTTAAGATGGCGTGATGCACGCGCCGCCGATCCATTGGAAAGGAGATCAGACATGAAGGCATTGGTGATCAACAAGCCGGGCGAACTTCAGGTCAAGGACTTGCCCAGGCCGGCGATCTCACCGGACGAGGTCCTGGTGCGTATGCGCGCGGTCGGCATCTGCCATTCCGACTACGAGCTCTATAGCGGCAAGTACATCATTCCAATCGACTATCCGGTGACCCCGGGCCACGAATGGTCGGGAGAGGTGGTCGAGATCGGCAAAGCCGTCACGGGCGTCACGCCCGGTGACCGTGTCGTCGGCGAATGCGTGATTGAGAGCGGTGAGGAGGTCGATCATTTCGGCTTCAGCATTGATGGCGCCTACTCGCAGCTGTTCAAGGCCCGACCCGAGTGGCTGCACAAGCTGCCCGATGGGGTGAGCTTCGAGACCGGTGCGCTGGTTGAGCCGTTCACCTGCGGGTATTACGCAATCGAGGCCAACGGCCGCACCAATGGGTCCGAGACCGTGGTCGTCTCCGGGGGCGGCAATATCGGCCTGTGCGCCGCGGCGGCGGCTCGGGGCATGGGCGCGCGCGTGATCCTGATCGACCCGTTGCCGCTGCGCCGTGCGGCGGCCGAGAAGATCGGCGCAGATGCCACGGTTGATCCCAGCGCGGGCGACTCCGTCGCCAAGGTGCTTGAGCTGACCGGCGGCAAGGGTGCCGATCTGGCTATCGAGGCCTCGGGCCACGACGCCTCCTTGGCGGCCGTGCTCGATTACGTGCGCACCGGCGGGCGCGTCACTTTTGTCGGCATCAGCATTGGCCGCAAGGTTCCGGTCGAGCTCGGCAAGATCCAGAGCAAGTCGCTGACGATCAAGGGCACGATCGGCTCGCCTGGCGTGTGGCCGGCGGCGCTCCGGTTCCTGGCGCGGACGAAGCTCGACCTGTCGCCGATCCAGACCCACTTCTTCGACCTGACCAATGGGGTCGAGGCCTTTGAGTTCGGGAAAAACCCATCGTCTTGCATAAAGGTCACGCTGACGAACGCGGTGTGACTTTGGATGCGCGCACGATGGCGACCGCGTGGGATATGCGGCTCTCGTCGTAGATGCGATGACGCGCGAGCGATGATTGTCAGTAAGAAGGGAAGCTGTGGAAGCAATGAATAAGATGAAGCGCGAACCGAAGATCGTGCGTCCTGAAGACGTTGATCCTCATCACGATTGGAGTCGCCCACTCCAGGCGCTGGGCTCGATGGCGGTGGACTTCGAGCAGCGCGTCGACTTTCGCCGGCTGCACAACTATCGCCTGGCCCGCACGCGACAGGCGCTCAACAATTCGGACCTGGGCGCGGTGCTGGCTTTCGACCAGTACAACATCCGGTATATCTCCTCGACGGTGATTGGCGACTGGGCGCGCGACAAGCTCACTCGGTACGCATTGCTTACCGGCACCGGCGATCCTTATGTCTGGGATTTCGGCTCGGCGGCCAAGCATCACCAGCTCTACGCACCCTGGCTGCACCATGACCATTGCAGGGCGGGCATGCTCGGATTGCGCGGCTCGATCCATCCCAAGGTCGGGCTATTCAAGAGAGCGGCCGAGGAGATCAAGTCGATCCTGGTCGAGGAAGGCGTGGCTGACATGCCGATCGGTGTGGATCTCGCCGAGCTGCCAATGATCTTCGCGCTGCAGGAGGTCGGGCTCGAGGTACGCGATGCGCAGCAGACCATGCTGGAGGCGCGAGAGATCAAGAACCAGGATGAACTGATGCTGCTCAACGTGTCTGCCGCGATGGTCGACGGCACCTATCAGAAGATCGCCGCCAAGCTGGAACCCGGCGTGCGCGAGAGCCAGGTGGTGGCGATGGCGGCGCACGATCTTCTATCGCAGGGCTCGGAAGGTGTGGAGGCCGTCAACGCCATCTCGGGCGAACGTTGCTCGCCGCATCCTCACAACTTCACCGACCGTATCATCCGGCCGGGCGATCAGGCCTTCTTCGACATCATGCACAGCTTCGTCGGCTATCGCACCTGCTATTACCGCACCTTCAGCGTCGGCAAGGCGACAGTGGTGCAGATTGACGCCTACAAGCGCGCGCGCGAGTGGATCGACAATGCCATCTCCCTGGTGAAGCCTGGTGTGCGCTCGGATCACATCGCCGAATGCTGGCCCAAGGCCTCCGAAATCGGCTTCGGCAGCGAGATGGAGGCATTTGGCCTCGAATTCTCGCACGGCATCGGCCTCGGTATTCACGAACGGCCGATCATCTCGCGCCTCAATGCCTTCGAGGAGCCGGTCGAGATCAAGCCGGGCATGGTCTTCGCGTTGGAGACCTATTGCCCGGCGTCCGATGGCATCTCGGCGGCGCGTATCGAGGAGGAGGTCATCGTCACCGACAAGGGCTGCAAGGTGATCACCCTCTACCCCTCGCAGGAATTGCCGGTCGCCAACAGATACTGATCGCTCGACGCAGCTCACACCATGCACATAGAATGGCGTTTCTAGGAAGGGCCATGCCGAAGACCACCCCGTTGATGCCGATGGCCGAGTGGCTCCAGATCGAATCGACCCCGGCTGATTGGGACGCCGTGGGCAGGGGCGAACTGCTGCGGATGCACTTCCATCTGCACCTGATCCGCGCCTTCGAAGAAGCGGTGCTCCACGTGCACAACGACGGGCTGGTTCACGGGCCCGCCCATTCCAGCATCGGCCAGGAAGGCGGGGCCGTGGGGTCGATCGCCCCCTTGCGCCCGAGCGATCAGGTCAGCGGTCCGCATCGCGGTCACCACCAGTTCCTGGCCAAGGCGCTCGGCTATGTCGATTCGCCCGCCTGCAACCCGTTGAGCGACCCCCTGCCCGGTCCGATCCGGGTAGTGCTGCGCCGCACCCTCGCCGAGATCATGGGGCTGGCCCAGGGCTATTGCAAAGGCCGCGGCGGATCGATGCATCTGCGCTGGGCCGAGGCCGGCGCGCTCGGCACCAATGCGATCGTCGGCGGCGGCGTGCCATTTGCCAATGGCGTCGCCTGGGCGCTGAAGCGCAAGGGTAAGGGAGACGTCGCCTTCACCTATTTCGGCGATGGCGGCGTCAACATCGGCTCCGTGCCCGAGTCGCTCAATCTTGCCGCGCTCTGGAATCTGCCGATCTGCTTCTTCATCGAGAACAACGGCTATGCCGTGTCGACCACGCTGGAGGAGGAGACGCGCGAGATACGCATGTCCTCGCGGGGCCTGGCCTACGGCATCCCCTCCTATCGCGTCGACGGCATGGACCCCATCGCGGTCAGGGTCGCCTCGGAGAAGGCGCTCGAGATCATGCGGTCGGGCAAGGGACCCGTGCTGATCGAAGCGGTGCTCTACCGTTTCATGCACCATGGCGGCGGCACCATGGGCAGCGCCTTCGGCTACCGCACCAAGGCAGAAGAAGCCGAATGGAAGCAACGCGATCCCCTGGCGCGCGTCGCCAGGGAGATGATGGCGCGCAACTGGCTGACGGCCGACGAGGACGCGGCAATCCGCAACATGGCCAAGTCGGCCATGGACGAGATCATCGACGAGCTGACGATTCCCGACGGCAACAAGCGCAAGGTGCGCACCGAGCTCTGGCCCGATATCCGCTTCCGCGACGCTGGGTTGCGCGGCGACCTCTCCGAATTCCGCGGCGCGCGCTTCGAGGAGCAGGAATCCTTCTCCGGCAAGCTGGCGGAGACCAAGTTCATCGATGTCGTCTCGGGCGTCATGAACCGGCGCATGGAGACCGACGAGCGGATATTCTGCATCGGCGAGGACATCCACAAGCTGCGCGGCGGCACCAACGGCGCCACCAGAGGCCTGGCCCAGCGCTTTCCCGACCGTATCGTCCCCACCCCCATCGCCGAGCTCGGCTTCTCCGGGCTCGCCGGCGGCGTGGCCAGCGAGGGCACTTACCGGCCGGTGGTCGAGCTGATGTATCCGGATTTCTCCCTGGTCGCCGCCGACCAGCTCTTCAACCAGATCGCAAAGGCGAGGCACATGTTCGGCGGCGAGACGCGCATGCCCCTCGTCCTGCGGACGAAATGCGCGCTCGGCAGCGGCTATGGGTCGCAGCATTCCATGGACCCGGCGGGGCTCTACAGCAACTGGCCGGGCTGGCGGATCGTCGCCCCATCGACGCCCTTCGACTATGTCGGGCTGATGAACAGCGCCCTGCTCTGCGAGGATCCGGTGCTGATGATCGAGCATGTCGATCTCTACACCACCACGGGGATCGGCCCGGCCGAGGATCTCGACTACTACATCCCCTTCGGCAAGGCCAAGGTCGTGCGTCTCGGCACGCAGCTCACCGTGCTGACTTATCTCTCCATGGTCCCCCTTGCCAAGCGCGTCGCGGAGGAGATGGGGATCGACGCCGAGATCGTCGACCTGCGCTCCCTCGACAGGGCGGGCCTCGACTGGGAGACGATCGGCGCCAGCATCCGAAAGACCAATAATGCGGTGGTGCTGGAGCAAGGGCCGCTCACGGTCAGCTATGGCGCCCTGCTGGCCGACGAAGTCCAGCGCCGCTACATGGATTGGCTCGATCAGCCGGTGAAGCGCATCCATGGCGGCGAGTCCTCGCCCAGCGTGTCGAAGGTGCTGGAGCGCGCGGCTTTCGTCGGCGCCGAAGAGATCGGCAAGGGCCTCGCCGAGGCGATGGCCGATCGCGGAGAACGCCAATGGTTGACGGCCCAGTGAGCAAGCCTGGCATGCCCGGCCTGCGCGGGACCGACCACATCGGTTTCACCGTGCCGGATCTGGCCCAGGCGGTCGACTTCTTCGTCAATGTCATCGGCTGCGAGAAGTTCTACGACCTCGGGCCGTTCAAGGCCGAGGACGGTTGGATGCAGGACCATCTCGGCGTCCATCCGCGCGCCGTGATGAAGAAGCTTACGTTCCTGCGCTGCGGCAACGGCTCGAATTTCGAGCTGTTCGAATACGAATCGCCCGACCAGAACATGCGGCAACCGCGCAACAGCGACGTGGGTGGCCATCACCTTGCGTTCTACGTCGACGATTTCAATGCAGCTCTGTCGCATCTGAAGGCGCACAAGGTGCGGATCATGGGCGAGCCGACGGTCCGCACGGCCGGCCCCAGCGCCGGCCAGACTTGGGTCTATTTCCTCACCCCCTGGGGCATGCAATGCGAGCTGCTCAGTTTCCCGAACGGCAAGGGCTATGAGAAGGAAACCGATCGCCGCCTCTGGCATCCCGCTGCCCCGGGGTCTTAGAGGGTGACGTCATCGCCCTGATCAACAGGGCGATCCGTGAAAGGGAGAGCGGCAAGCTCTCGAGGCGCTGAGGAGGGACCGCCCGTGTTGGCTCGCTTTGGGCATGTGGTCAGGTGTTTGCTTCACTTCTTGCGCGAGTGCGGGCTGGCGGCAGGTCAAAGTCACTGCGTCCATCATAAACAGGCGGAATCTACCGACGCCCCTGAAAAAGCCGGTTGATCTCGCCATAGTCGGCTGCATCAACGAACATCTGCTCGGCGCGGCCGGCGAGCAATTCTTCCGTCAACCGGCCGACGCGGCCAAGGGCGGCTTGGGCGATCGCGGAGCCGGCACTCAAGCGCTGAACCCCTCTTGCATGAAGCTCCTCCTTCGACGGCAGGCCCGGCATAAGCATGATATTGAGCGGGAGTGGCTGGATCGAAGCCGCAATGGCCTCGATCGCAGAACCGTCGGTGAGGCCCGGAACGAATAAGCCGTCGCAGCCGGCGGCACGATAGCGCTCGGCTCGCCGTGCCACCTCCGCGACTGCATCACCCTCGCCCGCCAGGCCGCGGAGATAGACATCGGTGCGGGCATTGATGAACAGCGCGACGCTGGCGCGCTCGGCGCTCTCCCTTGCCGCCGCGATCTTGGCACATAGCAGCGCAGGCGAGCCGGACCCGTCCTCGATGTTGATGCCGACGGCCCCCGCCTCGATGACTCCGGCGACAAGCCTGGCGACGGCCGCCGGATCATTTGAGTAGCCGCCCTCGATATCGATGGTCAGCGGCACATCGATGACGCGGGCGATGGCACGCACCGCGGAGAGGAGCTGCTCGATCGGCAGCACATCACCATCGGGATATCCGCTGGACCATGCGAGCCCGGCGCTGGTCGTCGCAATCGCCTTGGCGCCCCGGCTCTCGATCAGTCGGGCGGATCCCGCATCCCAGGCATTCGGCAGGATGAGAAGCTCGCCAATGTGAAGCTGCCGAAAGAGCTGATCCAACATCATCGGGATTCCTTCTCGAAAGCGCAGGCGTGCCAGTGTGCGCGAAGCTCATGATTGAACACCGCCCATCGCTCCTCGGGAAAGAAAAGCCGCGCGCCCTTGAACTCCACGCAGCGCCGCGTGCCGGGGATGGTGTCGGCCAGCCAGCGGGCCCACTTCACGTCGAAATACACATCATCCGTTCCCCAGACGATGAGGGTCGGCGCCTGCAGCAACTTCAGCTTTGCTTCGATGGCGAGCGTATGCTTGCTGTCGAAGGCGGCGAGGAAGCGCTGAAAATCGCCGATGCGTTGGTCGGTCTTCACCAGCGGACGCAGATATCGTTCGATGCTGTCGTCGCTCACTTGCTCCGGATGCTCATAGGCTGGTCCCAACGCTTGCGGTGAGCGATAGACGCTCTTGTCCGCCAGCATCGCCTCGAGCACGCCGCGCAGGCCGCCGGCGGCCGCCATGGCAAGGAAAGGCTTGAAGGCCTCGGGCGGCCAGTTGTCCTGCGCATCGCAGTCGGTGAGCGTAAGGCTGCGTACACGCTCCGGATGCAGCGCCGCAAAGATCTGCGCGATGCCGCCGCCGCTGTCATTGCCGACAAGGTCCACGCGATCGATGTTCAGGGCATCAAGATACTCTGTGATCATCTTGGCATTGGCCGTCACGGAAACATCCTGATCCCGCGTGATCTCGGTGCCGCCATGTGCAAGCAGATCCAAGGCGATGCAGCGCCGGATGTCGGACAAATGGGCCAGCTGATGACGCCAGAGATGCCCGTTCAGCAGAACGCCATGCACGAACAAGGCGACCGGCCCCGCGCCCTGCTCGACATAGCTGATGCGGCCCGATGCCGTCTGGACGCTGCGCGCGCTCGTCGCTGGGTTGTTGTCCCTCATGACTCAGTCCCGCCGCTGCGCCACGGCGGAAGCATGGGCCTCGTTCAGCTTCTGCGCGCACTCATTGCAGCAAACCTCCACGGTATTGCCGCCGATGGTGACTTTGATCGCATTGGCGTCAAGCTCGCAGTCGCAAGCTGCACAGGTCTTCTCAACCATGATCCCATTCTCCATGAACGCCCAAGGCCGGGCGAAGGGAATGGACCATGCGGCAAGAGCCGGTCGCTATCAGGATCTTTAGCGATTTGCCTGCGTGAATCCCGCCCGGCTCACGTCAGACGCGCCTGACGATGCAAGGCGGTCTGCCTGAATTCCGAAGGGGACCGTCCGTAGGTCTCTCGGAAGGCGGCGCTGAAATGGCTGTGGCTGGAGAAACCGAGGTCCAGGCTCAGCGCGGTCAGGTCGTCATATTGCGCGAGGAGGCTGAGCGCTCGCGCCAGACGTAGCCGCAGCTGGTAGCGATAAAGGGGCAGGCCTTCCACCTGTTGGAAGACCTGGGTGAGGTAGACCGGGGAGCCGCCCACCTCGGCGGCGATGTCGGCCAGCGTCCACCGCCGCCCCGGATCGCTCGCCAGCACGAGCTTGACCCGGTCCGCCAGAAGCTGCCGGCCCGTACTGGCGCCCGCCGCATGAGTGGTGCGCGGCCCCAGCGCTCGCTGCACGAGCGTCAGCGCCAGGCTCTCTGCCTCCAGCGGTTGCGCGACGCCCTGCAGCAAGCTGTGCCTGAGGAGAGCAACCAGGACTTGCGTCCGCGGATCGATGCGCAGGCGCTGCCGTCGAAAGGCCAAACCCGCGCCGTCCCGCAGCAAGCCCTTCGGTGCCAGCTCACGCAGCAGCGCTTCGCTGATCACCAGCGACAGGCAGGCATCGCCGCCCGGCACGGGATGGCTGACCCGGTAGCCTTCGGTGGCATTGAAAAACAGTACCTGGTTCGCCTCGGCGACGGCCTGGTCGCGCCCCAGATGCCGCGCATAGACCCCGCGATAGGGAAACACCAGATGCGTCTCAGTCGCGCATTCCTCCGCACCCTGCTGCCGGCAGCTGCCCTGGCAGCCCACATCCAAGACCGTGACGATCGGCGTCTCCAGCAGGGACTGAACGGCAAATTCAGGCATGGCTTACTTTGCTCTCAAGACTGGGCCGGCAGACTTCCGCTGGCCTCTCAGTAAATCCTTGCATGTTTAACGCGCCTTGCCTTCGAGCTTT
>CAVWQS010000005.1:0-217714 GCA_963757155.1 uncultured Alphaproteobacteria bacterium | reverse complement strand
GCACTTATGCGACATTGCGGGCCAGTCCCTATATGTCTGCTTTCGGAGGCTTCGCGGACACGCCCAGCATAGCGCCGGACCGCCGGGTTTGATCCCAATGTATAGTCCGGCCGTGCGTCGCAAGAGGTTTTCGTCGAGTTGGCGGTGAGCGGTCCTTGCATCAATTGTCCGGCCTCTCGGTGTCCGGCAGGGCATCTCGTCCACGCTACCGCGCTGCGTTTTAACACGGCCAAGACCCGGACCGGACTTCGACCCCATAGACTGTTAAGATGCCTATGCAAAAGTTGCTGCACTGCACCCTTTGAGGGCAGTCGCCTGGGATGCCTCAAGAAACGCGCCCAACGCCGGCTTGCTGCCATTCTTGCCGCCGATGTCGTCGGTTATAGCCGCCTTATTGAAGCGGATGGGCGGGAACGCTGGCCGCGCTGAAGGCGCGCCGCGAGAACGTTCTAGAGCCGCTGATAGCCCGCCACCACGGCCGCGTCGTCAAGCTGATGGGCGACGGGGTACTTGTCGAATTCGCCAGCGCGGTCAATGCCGTGCAGTGCGCCGTCGAGCTACAGAAGGGGTTCGAAGCGATCTATCGCAGCCTCTTCATCCAGACCCGCGGCGTGCTGAAGAAGGAGCTGACGGCACACTTGCGTACTGCGCGGCGGATGCGTCGTCCCAGGAGCCACAATGCGAAGAGTGGACAGGGACATATCCTCGATATGGTCTCCATTCGCGAGCGGCCCCCCGAGGTTGAGGATCGCGCCGTGCCGGGCCATTGGGAAGGAGACCTTCTTACCGGAGCGAACGACACGCACATCGCCACCCTCGTCGAGCGCAACACCCGCTTCACGATGCTCGTTAAGATTCCCCGTAAGGACACAACGACTGTTGTTGCTGCACTTGCCAAGCACATCCGCAAGCTGCCCGAGGAGCTGCGACACTCGTGGTCACCTGGGATCAAGGCAAGGAGATGCATGCCCACAAACGCTTCACGTTTGCCACAAACGTGCAGGTCTACTTCTGTGATCCTCGCAGCCCCTGGCAGCCGGCTCAAACGAGAACACCAACGGCTTGCTGCGTCAGTACTTCCCGAGAGGAACCAACTTCTCGCGTATCTCCCAGAGCTACCTCAACAGCATCGCCCTGCGGCTCAATCAACGTCCGCGAAAGACCTTGGGCTTCGAAACGCGAGCCGATAAACTACGAGAGGCGTTGCACTGACCGGTTGAACTCACAAGGTGAAACCGGACACCGGGGGCGCGTTCGCCGAGGTCTGAGTCTGACCCTGGCTGTGTGAAAACTCCCTGCTTTATGTGCTCCCAGCGGTATGATTCTGGAGTGATTTGCGAGGGGGTATCGGATGAGGCGCTTCGTTGCGGGTGTGGATCGGGGCCAGGGCACGCTGTTTCCTGAGCGCTTGGAAGACTGGATCGGCGAGGACAATGCTGTTCGGGTGATCGACGTTTTCGTCGAGGAGCTCGATCTGGTGCTTCACCGCCGCCATGGCCGCGCACCGGCGATGCCTACCCCGCGTGGCCGAGCTACGGCGAGGAGCTCGCGCATCTGCTGGTATCGAAGTATTGCGACCACCTGCCGCTTTATCGGCAGAGCGAGATCTACGCTCGGGATGGGTTCGACCTCGACCGCTCGACGTTGTGCGATTGGGTTGGACAAGCGGCTTGGCTGCTCGATCCGATCGTCGCGGCATTCGGCGGCACGTGTTGCGGCCGAGAAATCCACGGCGACGACACGACGATCGCCGTGCTGGCGGCCGGCCTTGGGCGGACTAAGACCGGACGGCTCTGGGTCTATGTCCGCGACGACCGACCATTCTGCGGGACGGATCCGCCAGCCGCCGCCTACTTCTACAGCCCCGATCGCGGTGGCGAGCACCCGGCGGGGCACATGGCGAAGTTCGCTGGATTCCTTCAGGCCGACGGCTATGGCGGGTTCGAGGCGCTCTACGATCTCGCGCGCACCGATCCGGGCCCGATCACCGAAGTGGCGTGCTGGGCATTGCCGAAGGAAGTTCTTCGACGTATGGGAGACGACTTCGGTTTTGGTAGGATCGTGCATCCCGAGGATGGTTGTTGTACATAATCCTGGCGCTACAAACCCGATGCCCCTTGCGGTTTTGCCTGCCCAAGATGAGTACATTGCCCGGGCAGTTGATGACGAAGCCTATCAGCTTGATCGCGTCGATGGTGCGCTTTCGATGACATGATGTAACTGCAGGCAGCGACCTGATTGCCGAGTGGGTCCCGTCCTAACATCTACCGCGCCGCCAAGCTGCTGATTGAACGGCGCGGCACTGATGCAGCAGCCTACGCCGCCGGTCAGGCCGACCCGTGCTCGAAATGCGGCTCACGAATGTGCTACCCCTTCGCGATCGGGCGGTAGAGGGGCTGTTCGCCGTTGGTGCTAGCCATCATTTCCTTTCCGGAGTTGACGCTCTTGCTCGCTTGTGCCCTGGGATTTTGTGCGAACTGCCGAGCGAGCCTGACGTTCGAACTCCATCGGGAAAGCATTGGCACCAGACGTCTGTGACACGGCTTCTGTGCCTCGTATAGTCGGCCCATTTGGCTGTGGGCTCAAGATCGCCCGGGTGCGCGGTGGCCCAGAGCTACGCCGTCGTGGCACTGGAACTGCCGCAAGTGCGGCAGGATTTGACGCCCCGGATGGGCTTAATGAACCGAGCTTGGCCTGATCTTCAATGGGCTCAAGAGCTACCGCCTCCTGAACTAGCTCGAATGCCCATCGCGTGAGTTTCCGTTTAAGTTCAGGATCGTCAATTCCAGCCGCACTCCCGAGGAATCGGGACGCCATTCCCCGTAGCCTGAGAGCGGTTTGCCGCTGGATTTCTTGCTGATCGAACATTGGCTGCATCTCCTTCCTGGTGATGCGCACGCCAAACGTTTCTTTGATCGTATCTTAGGTACCAAAGGTTACGAACACATTGCCAGATCGGCGGTCTCCCAAGCTGCGAGGGCCTCTCCTGGCTGGTAGATGAGGGCTGCCCGAACCTCCAGGGCGTGCGCGAGGGGCTTGTTGGAACCATCGCCCGAACTTGATCCCCGATCTCGAGATCTAGCGCGCCAGCCTGCTGCGTAGGCGATTTGCGAAGACAATTGGGCCTAGGTGGGGGCGCCAGAAATTGGGTAGCTGTCGAGATCCTCAAGATCAACGATAACCTTGCCGCAACTGTCAAACTGATGCGCCCGGTATTTGTGTTCCGCGATCTTTTGAATCAGCTTTTGATGCTGCTGAAAGGTGCTCATCATCGCGTTCGGCCCTTGCAAGGCGAGGTGTGCCAGCGCCGCCAGGGCTGCCAACGAGATGCCGCATTCAACGGACACCGTTCCTTCGGCTGCGAAGAACCACAGCAGACCCTGTTCAGGATCATAGACGAGGTGCTCGGGTTGGAACTGGAAATCCAAAGCCCGACTCCTTGGGTAATAACTTGCTATTACCTCCGGTATCACGGGCCCCTTAGGATTCCCCAATGAATCCAGAGAGATACGTCCAAAGTGGACGCGTATATCTTTTGACCTACCGAGTGATCGCAATGAAGGATTGAGCCTCCCCCAGATTTCCCAACGAGCGATCTCAAGATTTGGTGTATTCAAGCAACATCGGTGTTCAATTGTCACACGAGCCGCAATTTGACCCTGCGCCTGGCGCCCAGAAGCTCCTAATCTCCCTCCCGAACGAGCGGCCGAAAATCAGGTTCATCGGAGACAAAATCTGGGGGGTTAAGCCGATGCTAGGATTAACCAATCTAGCCCTACTTGCTTATGTGCTAGTTATTGTCGGCATGGTAATAGGCAAGCTAGTTCCCCGGCTTCATACCCGGATTGTGACATAAAAGTCGCAAACGCGACGCCCTCCACACCTCGGAGGGGCCAATCCATGCCCCAAAAGAGCCTGCCAACGTCCACAGCAGCCTGTACGTCCGCACGCTCGTGAACCAGCGTCGCACTTCGTGGGGGTGAGCCGATTGCCCCTCGGCTGGGTCAGGGGATGGCCGCTCTGGCGCATTTGAGACGAACCAACTCTGCCGGCAGGGGTCCGCTGATGATGCTGTGGACGGCTCCTCCACCGGCACGTAAGTGCCATTGAGGTGGTCGCCGATGGGGTGACCACGATTTGGAGGATGACAGCATGCAAAAGGTCACGACGATCGGTCTCGACATCGCCAAGTCGGTTTTTCAGGTCCACGGTGTTGACGCGATAGGGAACGCTGGTCATCCGCCGCCAGCTAAAGCGACCTTCGACCTCGCTTTCGAGAATGGCGTGCTCTGGAATCGCAGATCTTTGAGATCCTGGATGCGGCGACACGCCGATAAGGCTTCGCCAACGGCACGTTTCCATCCCGAACCGAAGTTGGGAAGGTCAGCTCACTGGATCGAAATGCGCCACCTCGGGGGGCTTTTTGCACAGCCTGAGGAATGACCCCCCAGGGGGCTCGGTTCAGGCGGCCGCTATCAGCTCCGCCCGTCTTCGGCGAGCGCGATCTCGCACAGCTCCATGAGGGTCAGGGAACAGCTGCCTGTCCGTCGTAGCCACTCGGCCCGCTCGATCTCCCCCTTGCTCCTCAACCAGGCGACGACATCCACCTGGCCCCGCCGCCTCGACGCTGCTTGAAGAGGATGCATTTCATCCACGATCGATACTCCTTCGAGTTTCTGATCTCGGATGAAATTATGCTCGGCAGAAGTCGCGTCAATCTGAGCGATAGTAGTCTCTGATGCCATTTAGGTTTGCGCTTTCTAGACCAAAGTTGGTTATCTGATGCAGGCGTACACCCTTACGGCTAGAACCTCTCCAGCAGCTCCTGGCTATCCTGCAGCAGCTCCCGCAGCCATCGTCGCTCGGCAATAGCCTCGGCGGTATAGCGTCCATGCTTCCAGGCGTTCCGGTTGCCCTTGGGCGCCCCGCCGCCGGCGCCGTGCATCCGGCAGACCGACCAGACCCCTAACGGCGGGCGACCGGCACGGCTTCCCTGACCGCTTCGATCTCGCTCGGCAGCGTCTGGCCTGGCTCATAGGTGAGGGCTGGTGGTGCATGGGGTTGATCCTCAGAATTAGCTGGCACCCCACCCCCCGCCTGGACGGTGCCGACGATAGCTTGGCCGCCTTTGTGGACGTGGACGTGTTCGACGCTAACCCTCTGCTCGCCTTTGCCCCGATGCTTATCGAGGGCGAGTACCAAGTCGGCGTAGGTGCGGGACAGCTTGGCGGCGTGTTTTAGAGCGCTTTCGCGGCCATCGAAGGTCTGATCGGGCAGCATCGCCCGGCGATAGCATTCCATCGCTGCAGAGTGCGCCGCGACTATCTGGGCGCCCAACATCCCCTCGAGCTCGTCGGCAGGCGTCACCCCGATCATGGCCGAAGCAGCGGCGGCGAATTGCTTGGTTTGCGCCTCCTTGTCCGAGTGGCCTACCCAAAGGGTGTTGGCGACTTGGTTCAGCAGGATGACGTTGAACACGTCGCATTTGGATCCGCCAACGCTCTTGAACTCCCCCTTGAGCGACGGGTCATCCGGTGCTGGAAGCTTGACCGCCACGGGTTTTGAGGCGGTCTTGCTCATGGACGCTCCGCCATGCCCGCCAGGCGGCTCTGGAGAGGTGTTGCTGCCGATGATGGGTGGTTGACCGCCCCTAACATCGGCTCGCGCGTCTGAGGCCTTCCTAGGGCGATTTAGGACCGCTGTTTTTGTCACTTTGGGATCCTATGTCTTGACATCGTGGGTATGATGAACGCTAACCTCATTATAGCAGACGCAAAGAGAAGAAGGCTAGGCCCACATGGTATAGCTATATAGGCGGTGCTGTAGCGGTCCGGTTACTTTCTCATTTAGGTGTCTGACGGGTTCTAATACGGTCCATATATTTAGATACTCGGTTCTGTAGCGGTCCCGTCAGCCGATCAATCGAGCCATTTCGGAACCGAGAAATGATTTTTGACGGCTTCGGCCATGCACTGGCGGTGCTGACTGCTGGGGCGGCGGGCACTCCTGCCGAGCATAAGGAAATCTCGGGCCAAACAGGCGGCGGGGCGGCGGTAGCGCAAATCGCCCCTATTTACCCGACGTGGGTTCAATGGCGATATCGTCCCGAGAATTGGTCGCCCTTACCCGATCCGAGTGCGCTTTCGCGGCTGGATTGTGCCAAATTCGCCAGCGATTTGCCGCAGGGTGAGTGCCAACCGGCCGGTCTGTCACCGCGAACGTGCTAGCCTTGCGCCCATACCATTGGCCGCGCTGAGTTAGTCGAGTGAATCCCTTTTCCTCCAGCTCGCGGAGGGCCCTCGCCACAGTCGCCTTGCCAATCGAAAGCAGGCGGGCGCCCTCGTCGAGGGACAGCGACAGGTCGCCATTGTTCCCGCCGTTGTAGCGGCGGCGCAGCTCGATGTAGACTTTGATTGCATTTCCGCTGAGGGCGCGCCACGCAGGACTAACGGCCATCACATATGAGATCGGCACGAACTGCCCTCCATGCTTCGAGCGGCCCTTTCTTGAGCGGCCGCTCATTCCGCACCACCCCTGATTCCGGCTAGTTCGCAGAGGAGGGCCGCTAGATGGAGCGGCAGTCGGTGTCGCGACGCGAGAATGCGGACAGAAAGCGGCCATTCACGACCGCAGAGTTGGTCACGCGTGTCGGCCCAAGCGAATAGAGGGAGAGGGCCCATATTGTGAGGACGCCGGCGGAAGCGTATATTCATTTGGTCATCTCCATTGCAAGGCGGAATGACAAAGCGGGATCCCCCGGTAGCCGCGCTAACGGCTGCCGGGGTTCTTTTTTTCAGGGTATTGGGGCGGTCGCCCCTTTATCGGAGGTTGAGCGGCGACGATAGGCAGTCAGCCAAGCGTCGAGGGCTGTCTGGTCATAAACCACGCGTCTGTTGGGTTTGAAGTATTCTGGGCCCCCGCCGGCAATCCGTAGCTTTTCGAGGGTTCGAGGGCTGAGGCCCACATAGGTGGCGGCCTGGCGGGTCGAAAATCTTTGGCGTTCGTGCATGTAGCCCTCGGTATTCCGGACACGCCTATCGCGTCCCAGAGAACTACAGTGCCCGCCTGCGCGGGAGATGTCGGCCGTAAATGGTCAGAAAAGGTCAGCTATCCTAATTCGAGTTCGAACGCGCGGCGACCCTTTGTGAGCGCGCTGTAAATCGGGCCGATTTTTTGGCGGACAGTGGATAGGCCAGGTTCCTTGCCCCAGCGTGCTTGGCACCATGCAAGCATATGTTCCTCTAGCTCTGCCTGAGTACTCGGGAGAGCATCCAGATGTGCCATAACCGCTATCGCTGCATAGAACTCTTCCCAAGAATATGGCTTTCTTCCGCGACGTTCGGGGGCTTCTTGCTCTAAGGCCTGCGGTAGTGCTGTGGCCATCTCTTTCGTATCGTGACCCAGCTCCCTTGGATATAGTGCGAATAGGGCGTTGGTATTGACTTCAATGAATTGTAGCGACCAACGTTATCCTTTTGCCAATGAGGCGTTGAAAGCTTCGGTCCGTAAATGGCGTTAACCCACTCGACGTTGTCCCAGATCCATTGAGTTGGCGGGATATTAACGGCGCGGTCATCCAGAGGGCCTTCGCCCCAAAAAATGCCGTTCGCTCTTAGTTTGCCGCTGCGTAACGCGAGGAACAGGCTTTTCCGAGCACCCGCTAGGTCGCGGTATATCCGAGGAATTTCGCCCATTGCAACGAAGTGGTCATCCGGTATGGGAACCTCTTGATGGTCGATCCAGAGCAGCGCCTGCCCGATGATGCAGTTGTCGGGCATCTCGAAAAATGCTTCTTGCTGGAACGGCACTGGCACCCCCTACAGGCGCCCTACTGAATATTCGGCGCGGCAGGCAGGGGTAGGGACCCTACTTTTCCGGCGGCCACCGTAGCCGCGCCAAACTCGATCCTATCCTTGCCTCTTTACCGGAGCCAGGGGCACGACTTGGCCTTCCTTGCCCTCCATTGCTGCCGCAATTCGTCCTGAAACTTGATTGGCAGCCGCCCGCATCGGATCGAAGTCCCTCTCGACATATCGACCTGTCATCGCGAGCGTCTTGTGACCCAGCAGATCCCGAACGACGAAGGCGTTGAAGCCCGCTTGCCCGCCATAAGTGCCTACGGTGTGCCGGAAGTCATGCAAGCGGGCATTACCAGCCCGGCCTTGGCGCGAATACGCCGCCAGCCTCCTTCCAGCGTCCAGCGGGAGAGCGGCTTACGCTCGTCAGGTCCATGGACGACAAAGGGGCTTTTCTGGCTCATGCCCGCGAGAAGCGACAAAGCGGGCGTGCCTAGTGGTACCGACCGCGACCCGGCCTTTGCTTCGGCGAGCTGAATTGTTCCGCGTTCAAAGTCCACATGCTCCCGCTTGAGCGAGAGGATTTCGCCCATCCGACAGCCCGTTAGCGCAAGCAGCCGGATGGCGGCAATGACACCTGGCAGCTCGTTACCAGCTTGCTCTGCCTCCGCTAGCACCTTGCCCACGGCGGCAAGCTCGTCCCCAGACAAGAACCGGGTACGCTTCTGCTCGCGGTATCTTTTGACGTGCCTGCACGGATTGGAACCGTCCGGACGAAGGCCCCACGCTTCCGCGAGATTGAGCATCTTGGAAAAAACCGCCAGTGTCCGATTGGCCTCGTACGGAGTTTCGCGCATGCCGTGGTGGAGCCGGGCTACCTCGGCGCGAGATAGGCCCGCGACCTTCACTTTTCCTAGCTTCGGCTTGATGTGAGCCTCAATCATCCGGCGGTCGCTAGCAATCGATGATGCCTTCTTGTGAGCTAGCGCATGGTCTGAGATGTAGCGGTCCGCGAGCTCGGCAATGGACGGGGCGGATCGAGTTCTCGGAAGCCTGTGACGCAGGATCTTGGCCTTCGGCCACCGCCGCGAGCAGCCGGCGGGCCTTGCGGCGGCCTTCGTCTGGGGTAAGAACGCCGTAGCGTCCTAGAGTGTATCGACGGGATCGGCCTTCAGCGTTTCGATACTGGATCAGGTATGAGCGGACTCCCGAGGGCTTAGAGCGAATGCCATAGCCCGGCAAATCGTCATCCCAAATCACTTCATCGCGTTCGGCCGACTTGAGCCGTCCGACAAAGGCTTGGGTGAGTTTTGGCATTTGCGACCCCCTACGGTTGCAGTTGGCACATCGCGACCTGGCCGGGTAAGCGATGGGTAAGCACGGGTAAGCGTACACCAGAGGGGTTGGGACAGGAAGAGGGTAGGAGTAGCGCCAGTGAAATAAGGCTCATCTGGGTTCAGCGGAGATGGGCGTAGCGCCGCACAACAGACTTAAAATCCCTTGGCCGGCAACGGCCGTGCCGGTTCGAGTCCGGCAGCGGGCACCAATGAATTAGTCCGCCCGCCGCCTGGCCTGCGCCGGGGCACCGCGGCGGACCGTCAGCCGAAGTCCTTGGCGTTGTGCTTCCCTGGGGAATTACGCATCAGCGCGCCGCCGTCAACCATCGACAAGAGCCGGCGGGCGGCCCACGGCCAGCGAAGGGAGCTAGTGGAGGTTATTCATCGTCTTGTCGATGAACCGAAAGGTGGCGTCCAGGGCTTTCAGATTGGCTTCGCGCGTTTGCTCAGGTGTTTTCCCGATGAAACCGTGATCGACATCGGGAATGACGAGGAGTTCGTGCGGAACGCCGGCCGCCTCCAGCTTCTCCGCCATTTCAAGCGTTTGGTGATAAGGCACGGTCTTGTCCTCAGCCCCGACGATCAACAACATCGGCGGGTCCTGCGCATTGACGTAGCTGACCGCACTCGCTGCAGCGATCTGCCCTCCTTTGCATGCGCTCGCAAAGCAACCGAGCATGAGATACTCCGGCGAGTTCCAGACGCTACGCCACGACCCATTTTCCTCTCGGGCCTGGCTTGCCATCGTGGCGATATCGAACACGCCGTACCAGCTTACGGCGCCCTGCACACAGTCGGAGATATCGTTGTCCTTCGTGACAGGCTCCAGGAGAGGCACGTGGCAACTGACGGCGGCGAGGCCGGCCAGGTTTCCCCCCGCCGATGCACCCCATGACATGGCGCGGGCGGGGTCGATCTCATAGTCTGACGCGTGCGTACGCAACCAGCGGATCGCCGCCTTCACGTCGCGGATCGCGGCCGGAAACACTGCTTCGCCGCTCAAGCGATATTCCACCGAGGCCACAACGTATCCTCGGGCCGACAGCGAAGCCAGAACGCCGGGAAAATCGGCGAAGGGCGGGTTATGGCGCGAGTCGCCCACCAGGAAGGCGCCGCCGTGAATGAAGATAACTAGGGGAAAGCCCTGTGCCGGGCGCCGGACCGTTTTCGGCGGCAGATAGAGGTCCAGCGTGAGCGCCCGAAAGCCCGGCGGCTCCCTATAGACGAGGCTAGGCTTGCCTCTCACACCATTCGGAAAGGTAACGTCCTGGACAGGATAGCTATCCTCCTGACCCCTGGGGGTGGCCGTGACCCTTGGCGCAGGCATGGGAAATTCGGCTGCGAGCGCCGAGAAGGAGAGGGCGAAGGCGACAAGAGTGGCGGCAAGCTTCTGAATCATACCATCCTCCTTGCGCCTCCGGTTCCCGACGCTCGCATTGCGCAGCGTCGTTTGTGAACCAGCTGGATCTGTCTAGGGTTCCTTTGCAGATTGGGGGCAACCACAATGTCTTCAAGGGGTCGCCCAAGGTCTTGCCGAAAACCTACTTTCCGGTGGAACCACAAATCCGTTTGGGCCATCGCGTCGATTAGGCCGTGTCAGCGACATGTCGGCTTCGCAGACATTTCCGGAAGGCGAGGTCGCGCAAAAACTCAGGCGGGAGCCGGTGCCCCATAGACGGTCTGATTGACCTTGGGGTCGCCTTGAATTCCCGGCGCGTTTTCGTAGACGAAAACCGACATGATCCGCTGTCTCGACCCCGCCACGGGTGTAACGCGATGCACGGAATTGCAGCCGCGGAAAATCACCATGGCGCGCGGCTCGCGGGGCACCCGGACGACCCGTGAGCTGTCGCCGCGCAGAACGCTGCCGACATCGGCGAATCTCGGATCCTCGTCCGAGCGTATGTCAGGGGCGATCTCGAATTCGCCGCCGGATTCGGCAGCCTGAAGCATGAGGGTGAGGGTGAAGGCGTTCCAGGAATTGAAATGCCAGGCGGATTGGTCGCCTTCGCTGAAGCAATTCACGTTGACGGGCTGATACTTGTCCTCGTTCTGATAGAGGGCCTTCGCCCCGACGATATCCGCGACGAAGCCGATCATCCCAGGCCAATTGTAAAGGCCCTTGAGCAGGGAAGTTTCCGGCAGCAGATGATTCCCGATCATCGAATAGGAGGCCTCGAGGAAGATGTTCTTGGGATGATCGGCAGGGAAGGCAGGATCGGCCTCGCGGTAGAGATAGCAATTGCGCCGGGACTTGTTCCGGTAAGCGGAAGCCTTGATGGCTTCAACTTCCCGCAGCACGGCCGACAAGGCAGCCGGGGTGATGAAATCCGGCACGACGCAATATTGTTGCCGGTCCAGCTCGCCGCGAAGTCTTTGGACGATCGCGGCGCGATCCGGATTCTCTCTGTCCCGGATCGGATAGCGCTTCAGATTTACGACGAATTCCGGATCAAACCTGTCTGGGCTCATCTGCCTTTCCCTTCGCTGAACATCTGATCGAAATCGCCGATCCAAGGCTCCGGCAGCGGCAAGGCCGGTGCCTGGGCCTCCGACAGGGCAGGCAGGACCGTCTGGGCCTCCGCCGGCGACGGGCACTTGGCCGCAAGGGTGAGCGGCAGAAGCAGCAACAGGCGAAGCGGCTGCCGGCCCGGCTCGCCGGCTCGCATGGCGGCCTAGAACCTTAGGGCGACGGCGGCGGCCGCCTGCTCGCCCGAGGAGATCGCCCCGTCCATATAGGCGTACCATTTGGTCGCGGTCTCCGTGCCGGCCCAATGGATGCGCCCGACCGGCGCGCGCAGCGCGTCCTTGTAGCCGGAGGTCCAGACGCCCGGCGGCATCACGGTGGAGAAGCAGCCGCCCGTCCAGGGCAAGGCGCACCAGTTCGCCTGATAGAACGAGGTCGGCGATCTTGCCTCGGGCCCGAAATAGAGGGCGAGGGAGTCCAGCACCATGGCGCGGATCTCATCCTCCGTCTTGTCGCCCCAATGCCGTGCCTCCGATCCCTCGAGGAAGGCGGCGAGGATGCCGGGCGTGCCCGAGGGCGGAGAATTGTCATAGGTCACGGAGACGTCGGTGGCATCGCTGATGACCTGGCCGCTCAGCCCCTTGTCGCGCCAGAATGGGCGGGGATAGACGGCATGGCATTTGATGGTCGAGCCCATCTGCGCCCGCTCGGTAAGCTGATTGCGGCTCGCGGGCATTGCCGGCCGATAGGCAATCCGAGCGGCGATGGCCGGGGGCACGGCGACGATGACCTGCTGCGCCTCGAAGATTCCCTTCTCGGTCTCGACGAGCACCGCAGCGCCGGTCTGGTCGATGCTGCGCACCGGCGTCGACAGCAGGATCCGATCGCCAAGTTTCGCGGCCACGCGATTGGCGATCTCCTGGGCCCCGCCGTCGAGGCGCCAGGCGAGCCCCGAGGAATGCAACGACCCGACGCCGCCGCCGGCGCGCACATAGAACAGCAGATGCAGGAAGGACATGTCCCGCGGCTCGACGGCGAAATAGCCGAGGATCGCGACGCGCATCAGGAATTGCGCACCGGGAGTCGTCAGGGTCTGGCGCATCCAGGAGGCGACGGTCTCGCTATCCCACTCCGCCGCCAGCGGTGCTGCGCCCGGATCTTCGACCGGGATGGTTTTGGCAAGATTGTCGATGATCTCGAGTGCTGCGCCCAGCTCGGCGAGGTCGGCCTCGGGGACCGGAAACAGCCCATGCTCGGGATCGGCGGAATATTCCGTCCGTTTGCCGTCATAGAACAGGATGTTGTTGCCGCTGTTGTAGGTCGGATAGGTCGCGACCCCCAGCTCTTTCGCCAGGGCCAGCACATGGTCCTGTCCCGGGCCTACCCATTGGCCGCCCATGTCGACCCAGCCGCCACCGTCGACCGGCAGGGTCCAGATGCGGCCGCCGACACGATCATTGGCCTCCAGGACGACGACCGAGCGTCCTTGCGCGACCAGCGCACGGGCAGCGCTAAGCCCGGCGAATCCAGCCCCGACGACGACGACATCGACCTTGGCGTGGGCTGGCTCGGCCGCTTCCGCATTCTGCCCCGTCAGAGGGGCGATCGCCGCGACCCCGAGCGCCGCGGCCGCCGCCCCGCTTCCGGCCCCGCGTAACAAACCGCGCCGGCTGATGGATGCCGCCTTGCCGTCGGCGGGGTCCTCCGAAACCGATATCGCGGGCCCGGTCCCGTCTGTTCCGGATTTCTGCGGCATTTGCGGTCCCTATGTCGCGTTGAGAAGACGCCTTGCGGCGGCGCCGTCAGTCCACGCGGGTGTAGACGACGAGAAGATGCTTCGCCCATTCCCCATTGGGCATCTGGACGAACCATTCGAAGCTATGGGTCCGGTGATCGATCACCCGGGTGATGGTTTTGACCGGCGCAGGTTTCTCATTGCCGGTTGCCGGAAGGCTCCCCAGCAGAACCAGCGTGCCGGGCCCACTCATCGGCTCGCTCAGCATCGAGGTGATGCTCGTTCCGCTATTGTCCATCCAGAAGGAGGAGAAGCGCTTGGAGGTATTGTCGTAGGCGGTGAAGCCCAGGCCGCGGAAGAGGCCCATCGGCGTTTCGGCCGTCAGCGCCTCTTCCAGATAGCGGCCGTCGACCGCGAGGCTGAAATCGACCTTGCCCGTCGCCTCGATCGGCGGTCGGCCGATCTCCGGCCAGAGGGTCACCTTGACCGTCCAGGGGCCGACGAATTCATCCTTGAACCATTGCTGGACGGGCCCGGGGACATCCTCGGTCTGGAAGGAGGCCGACGCATCCGCTGCTTCTGCCGTCCCCGCTGCAAGAATTTGTGCGCCGCCGCCTAGGAGCAGCAGAATTGCGGCGACGCTGCCGGCGCCCGCGATGCGCCGCCACGGCGACCCGTCGGCAGCCTCGGCCCGGTCGGTCGGCTGCGAAATCGCACGCGCGATCGGCATGAACAGGTCTCCTTCAGCGACGGAAACGAATGGGGCAGGGAAGTCAGAGCACGGCAAGAGCGACGCCGGCACAATACTAAAAGTCGGACGGACGTTCAACAAAGTTTTTTAGATCACCAGCTCCGTGGGCTTCCGGCGCAGCGGGCGGTAATCTGCGGATGCCGCGATTGCGATCTTTGCGGTGCGGTTCGGTAATGCTAAAAAAGTGGACGATTGTCCGGCATTTGGCCCGACCGCAATCCAAGAGGCGTCGCCGACCCGTGGAAAAGAAAAGCAAGCCCGCGCGGCCCCATACCCAGCCCGAGATCAACGAATATCGGCGTCAGCTGCTGATCGAGGGCACGATCAAATCGATGGCGGAGAGGGGCGTCGGCGGAACGACGGTCCGGTCGATCTGCGCCGACGCCGGCAGCTCGCGCGGCCTGATCGGGCACTACTACGCCAGCAAGGAAGAGCTCGTCGCCGAGGCGTTCCGGCAGCTATTCACCCGGGTGTCGCGCTCCGTGATGGAGGGCCAGACGCGCGTCAGCGGGACAGCGGGCGACCGCCTCCGGGCTATCCCGAGACTGGTCTTCTCGCCGCCTGTCTATACCGAGTTCAACCGGCACGCCTTCCTGGCGTTCTGGCACGAGATCCGCTTCAACCCCGCCGTCAGGGAAGCCAATCGCGAATTGTATCTCGACTATACCAGGCGGACCCAAGCCCTGTTCGCGCAGGCGGGGCTAGAAGGCAAAATGGAGATCGATCATCGCAGTGCGGCCATCGGGCTGATTGCCCTCATCGACGGCCTATGGCTCGAGCTGACGATCGACGACAATGCCGTATCGGTTACCAAGGCAATCGATTTGTGCCTGCAATACATCGATCATCAGCTTGGGCTTCGGAACCGCGCCGGGGACAAGTCGCGCGGTCGAAAGGGGGTGAAGCCGGCCTAGAACCCGGTCGTCTCAGACCAAGCGGCTTGAGACGATCAGGCTCTGGTCTGCTTCAATGCTCACGCCCTCGGCCGGTTCACTTCGGGAGCCCATCGGAAACCGCACATCCTTGGAGCCGCTGTCGTTGGCTGTGACCTCCGTGGCGGTCCAAGCCCGGCGGCAGGCACCAGACAAGTCAATACGGGCTCTTATGGTTTGGACCCGACAGGCATGAAGCCGTCGGTCAGCGTCTCCAAGAAGCTCACGAGCGCATCTTCATCTGCGCTTGACAGGCCGAGGCGCCCAACTCGGCTCCTGTTCATGTTGTCGGTCGATTCCGGCGCGGGCCAACATGTCGTGCCTTCGCCGGCGTCGTCGGGACGGCATCGCGGCAGGACGTCGCGCGTATTGTAGAAATGCACGATCTCCTTCAGGCTCGTGAAATACCCGTTGTGTCCGTAGGCCTTGACGAAGGCCGGATAGGGCCGCTTGTCCACATTGCGCAGGGTGGGCACCTGGATCCTTCCATGATTGCCCGGGGCCAAGCCGAGCCATCGCGCATCCACTTCCGAGGGCTGGCTCAGGACATGCCCGCCGGCGAGAAAGTTGCCGACGCCGCCGTCGATGAATGACCACCCTTCCGGATTGGCGACATAGCCCAGTGCGTCGGGCTGGTTCTCCCGATAATAGGGAAGCCTCGGATTGGCGGGCGTTCCGATATTGCTGGCGGTGAAGTCGGTGAACAGCGGATCCTCGCCCGGCCCGCCGTCGCGGTGACAGGCATTGCACTGCGCCTTGCCTCGGAAGAGGTCGTACCCGGTTTTCTCCTGAGTCGTGAACTTTGCCCTTCCGGCAAGCACCGCGTCGAACTTCGAGGTGAAGGATGTCACCTCGGCGGAGGCCTCGTATCCGGCGATGGATTGCGCCATCTGATCGAAGGTCGCCGCGACCCGGCCGCGATCGAGCGGGCCGAGATGGACCGGCAGCGGGTCGCGGGCGGTCGGCGGACCCGGCCGAGCGCAGACTTGTTCCACGTCCTTCGGCCAGGGAATTGCAAAAGCCTGCTGTCCCCAGACGCTTTCGAAGAGGGCACGATAGGGCCGCTGCGAGGCCCGATAGACAGCGCAGGCCAGGTCGGGCAGGCCCATTTCCACGGGGTTGGTCGGGGGGCCCTCCGCCTGTTCGGCGACGGGACTGCCCAACCGCCGACCGGTCGCACGCATGTCCCAGAAATTGCCGCCGACGAGATCACCCTGCCCGGGATTGTAGTGCAGAACCGGGGACAATGGCGCATAGGCGTGGGATTGCGGCTTGCGATTGCTGAATTGCGTTCGCACCGACCCGGGATAGGAGCCCGTCGTTCGGTTCACTTCCGATATCGGGCCGGTAAAGCCGGTCTCGGGCATATGGCAAAAAGCACAAGCCTCGTTGCGGTTCACGGAAAGCTGCTTGTCGTACAGCATCAGTTTGCCGAGCAGCTCGATTTGCTGAACCTGATTGTCCGGTGGTGCCGCAAGCCGCCCGATCGTCTGTGTCTCTATGCGGTCAATCTCCGCCTCGAGCTGGGCGATTTCCTGCAGCGCCTGGGCCGAGAGCATTATGCTGCTCTCCTTCGCGCTTGGCGCGGATGCACCCAGCGCTACGGCGACGCTGGTCGCGGCAATCGCCAAAACCCTGTGCGGTGCCCTCAATTCTGATCCTCCGCGGGTGGAGCGGTGGGCAAGCACCCGTCAAGTCTAGGCCAGGGGCAAGGACCAATACCGTCTTGTCGCCCACCCAAGCGTCCAGCACAGATCTGAACGATGGGCCCTGGCAGGTAGTGCCGTGCGACCTCGAGTCGCGGGCATGTGGGCGATCCGCTGCGGAATTACCCCGGCTTGACCGGCTTGTCGACGGCACCACCGCCCTCGGCCCAGTCCTTGAATCCGCCGAGGTTGTAGACGCGCTCATAGCCCAGGTCCTTGAGGGTCTTGCCGCTCAGCGCCGAACGACCGCCCGAGGCGCAATAGACGATGAGCGTCTTGTCCTTTGCGAAATTCTTGTCGTGGTAAGGCGATTTGGGATCGGCGCGGAATTCCAGCATGCCGCGCGAGACGTTGATCGCACCAGCCACCTTGCCGCTCTGCTCCACCTCCGGTGCATCCCGCACATCGACGATCAGAGTGTTCGGCTTGGCCATCATCTCCCGTGCCTCGGCCGGGGTGATCCGCGGTACCGCGGCGTTGGCTGCCTCCAGCAGCTGCTTGACGGTCGTAGACATGTCATTCTCCTCCATAGCTTTCTGGTGGGAAGGCTATCGTGTCGGATGCTTCTCGAATTTCCTCGTGTCGGACGCCAGATGATCCCAGGGATGAGCGCTTGCCGTGAAGATGTCCATGCTGGGCTTGTGAAGCGAGGGGTCGTCGAGGCTCCCGGCCATCAGCCCCACGATATCCGGTAGCCGCCCCAGCCTGTTCGCCACTCGGCTGCCGCAGGTCGGGCAGAAGCCTCTTTCAACCACGTTCCCGCTCTCGCCGACGGTCTCGTGATACCGCAGCTCCCCCTCGATCCGGAGCGAGCTTTTCGGTATCACGACCACGGCCGCAAAACCGGCCCCGCTCGCGCGCTGGCAGTCTCGGCAATGGCAATTCAGCATGACGACCGGATCGGCGCTCGCTTCATAGCGAACGGCGCCGCAGCTGCACCCACCGGAAATTCCGGGCTTCGTTTCCATCTGATGGCTCCTGCCTGGTTGCCGGCCTAATTCTATACCAAGCGAGGCTCTCTTGCCTCTCAGGAGTCCGCCTTGGCGGGTTCGGCACCCGGGACCAGCTCTGGTTTTGCACCGTCTGTCCGATCATGCCAAGATCAGCAAAGCGATCGGAGGCGGGACTCATATCTGGGGGACGAACTGCGAATGCGATACCTGTTCACGCTCTTGCCATTGCTTTGCGCCTCGGCGCTGCTGCTTGGCGCCTGCGCCGAGTATAACGCCACCCACGGGCTGAGCTGCTCACCGGCCTATTCGCCGGGGACGCCGGCCTACAAGGCCTGTCTGCTGCGCAATGGCGATGGGGCCTATGGGGACTACGACAGTTAGGTGGCGCCTGGGCTAAACCTCACCCGATTTGGGGGCCGAACATCATCTCGTTGAAGCTCGGCTTCGGCAGGACGCGATTGATGCGTTGGTGGGTGCCGCCGACGAAGGGCACCAGGCCGTAGCTCGGCCGGTCGTTCACCCATCCCGAGGCGCAGAGCGTCACCTGAGGGCCCCAGCTCCCGATGATGATCGGCAGCTCGTAGATGAGCTCCATCAGCTCGGGCAGAAGTCGCGCACTGCAGAGATAGGCCTTCTGGTAACCGACCAGGAACATGACGAGCTTTTCTCGGTTGCGCGCGAGCCAGTAATAGAGGGCCTCGGTGACGCAAGCCGAGGCCGCGGTAAAGACGTCGTCCACCGCCAGGATGCCGCGCTCATTGATGAGCTCGGCGCAGAGATCGAGATCGCTCACCACGGCTTCGAAGGAATGCTCGCCGTCGATGTGCAGGAACCGGGCGCTGTCGCGATGACGGGCCAAGGCATCGCGCCGGCGCATCGCGAGGGAGTTGCCGGGGTAGAAGACGAGGGAATCCGCCGGCAGCGCCTTGCCCTTGGCGACATTGGCGAGAAACCGCTCCTGCGACTTGTTCAGATCGACCAGAATCAGCTGCTCATCGTCGCGGCGATGCTGGTTGAGAAGCCCGGCGCCATTGCCGAACCAGACGCCGATCTCCAGCAGATCACCTTTGACGCCCCGGGCTTCCTGCCATTCCAGCAAGAGGCTGCAGACCGCGGCTGAGACCGGATGCATGCCCCCGCCCGGCGCGGGGTTGGCGTAGAGGGTCTGGTACTTCTGGAATTGTGCCTTGGCGCGTTGAAGGTTGATCTTCACAGGCAGCTCCCGGTTTTGCAGCGAGTGGCCGCGACGCGACCTCGGACATTAGATCGCTTCGGCCCGCTAGGTGCAATTCGGCTTCGGGGGGTTGGTGCGCCAGCAGGCGTTCGGGCTCAAGGGCGCGTCGCCAATCCAACTATAGGCGCGGTTGAAGTGAGGCGGGTGAGAGCGGGGCGCGGGCGAGCCGGAATCCGTGCAGCCGGCCGACCCCAGGCAAACGAGGGCGAGAGCAACATAAGGCGTCGTCAGCTTCATGGGCCGAGAGCGTCCGATAGTGAACAGAGGCGTCCTGCCAGCGAGGTGTATCATCGGGTGTTTCCACGCCCTGGAATGCCGGTCACCGGCGATCGGAGGGCCGAAACAGGAAAGAGGCGCCGTGGTCATCCATGAACTGACGAGACAGGCGAGCCTGGATTTCCTGACCCGAATGACACTCGGCCGGTTGGCTTGCGCCCAGGGAGCTCAGCCTTATGTGGTGCCATTCCATTTCGTCTACGACCATGGCTATCTCTACAGCTTCTCCACGGTGGGACAAAAGATCCACTGGATGCGCGCCAATCCGCTGGTGAGCGTCGAAGCCGACGAGATCGCAAGCACACAGCAGTGGGTGAGCGTCATCGTCACCGGCCGATACGAGGAGCTTCCCGATACGCCCGAATGGGGCGGCGAGCGCGAACTGGCCAGCGATCTCCTGCAGAAGAACGCCATGTGGTGGCAGCCCGGCCTCGCGAAGACGATCCTGCAGGACAAGGAACGGCCCCGGGAGCCGGTCTTCTATCGCATCTATGTCGCGGAGATCACCGGTCACCGCGCGACGGCTTGAACCCGGACTACTGTCCCCGCCGGGGACCCCGTGGCGTTTGCTCCATGGGATGGCTGGGCTTTTTCTTCCCACCTTTCTCGATCTTGGGATCGGGCTTTTGCACATGGTCGCGCTGCGCCTGCTCCTGATGCGCCGCGTGGGCATGATCTTCGCGTTGGAAATGCTTGGCATGGTCTTGGGTGCCCTTGGGAGTCTTGGCCATGATTTCTCCAGATTTGCCGATGTGCCGGGAATTTGCGATGATGACCGGGAACCTAGCACCCTGGCGCAAGCGCGGCGTGCAAAAAGGGGCACCCCGGCCCGCGCCGAGAGCCGCCCCGCCGTCTCGGCATCGCCAAACTGGTGCCCACCGCAAGATCAGGGATGATTTCCTATGACTTTCAAGACCATTCTGGTCGCCCTCGACGGGTCGAAGCATGCGGGCACCACCGCCGAGGTTGCGGCAGATCTGGCACGCCACTGCGACGCGAAACTCATCGTCCTGCATGTCGTGGCCCCCATTTTCGACGGGAAAGTGCGAAACGAGCTGGCGAATCTGGCTCGCATGGAGCATCGGGAGCAGACCGAGTATGAGATGCTCCAGGCGTTCGGCCAGGATATCGTCCATACGGCGGAGCTCAGCGCACGCCAAAGAGGGGTGACGCGGATCGAAGCTCTGGTGGAAGTCGGCGATCCTGCGAGCATTATCGTCGATATGGCCCGAGCGCGAGGGGCGGATCTCATCGTGCTGGGCCGCCGGGGCCTCGGCCCCCTGGCGGGGCTGCTGCAGGGAAGCGTTTCGCATAAGGTGATCCAGGTCGCCGACCGGCCCTGCCTGACCGTTCCCTGAAGGCAAGAAGCCCGTCCGGCGCCCCCGATTGGAGGCGCAAAGGAGCTGCTCATGCGAGGCGTGATGCTCATCGCCGCGAGCCTCATCGGGGCCGGCTTGCTGGCCGGCCTGCCGGCCCGGGCCGACGATCCCATCAAGATGTCCGTCGTCGGCTATGCCAAGATTCCCCAGGGCGCTGGCTTGGACACCAAGGCGGTGGAGAACGATGAGCTCAACGCCTATGTCGAGGACCATCTGAGGCAGGCGCTGGTGAAGCGGGGCTTCCATTTGTCGCCGGATGTCCGCCGCGTCTTTTCCGTTTCCGCCGTCAGGACCGGCGCCACGCCGCCGCCCTCCGCCTATTTCGATCCGGAGGACGCCCAGGTGCATCTCAACATCGATACCACCCATGAGGCACCGCTCGCGGTACCGATCGGCCACAGCTTCCGCATCTCCCTCGACCTCTACAACCGGATCACCGGCCATTATCTCTGGCGGGCCGAGATCACCGATATGCGGCGGGATGTCGATCCCTATGGCGACGCCACCGACCAGATGCTCGAGCGGCTGCTGAACGCCTTCCAGGTCTCGGTCGAGCGCGGCGTGCCTGACTGAAGGCCTGCCGTCCGCCCCCGAAAAGAGGTTAAGGCCGGGGCCAAGATGGCGGAGTCCTCTCCGATTGTTAACGGGTAAGCCCGGCGGGTCGCGCGTAAGTTTCTGGTGCCCCTCGACAGTCATAGCCGCCAAGGCGGATCGGAAGGATTCATGGGTCAGTCGATGACCAAGGAACCTGCTCTCAGATCGGACGAGGATCTGATGGGGCTCCTGGAGTCCGGGCCCTGGATCGTGCGCGCCGGGCCCCAGCCGGCGGCCTCGCGGGTGAGCCTGCGCGAGGCTTTGGAGCAGGCCCGTGCGCTCTCGGCCCAAGGCCTCGCCATCACCCATCTGGAGCGTGTCCCGAATGAGATCGTGATCGGCGCCGTCCAGGTCTTCCGGCTCTGGCAGAAGCTGGGAATGATCAACCCGCGCTGATGGCCTTCTACAACCCGGCCGGCGCGCTCAGATGGACCTTCACCATCTGCTGGTCGATCTTCGGATTGATCGCCCGCGCCGCCTTCAGGTCATGGGTCGCCTGGGCCTGGTTTCCCTGGGCGGCATAGGCGATGGCCCGGCCGAAGAGGGCGGTGTCGAAAGTGGGATGCCTCTTCAGGGCAGCCTTGTAATCGGCGATGGCCTTGTCGAAATCGCCCTTGCGCAGATAGGCATAGGCCCGGCTGTCGAGGAAGATGGGGTCATAGGGGCTGAGGCTGAGGGCCTTGTTGCAGTCGACGAGCGCACGCTCGATATGGCCGAGGATGGCTAGCGAATAGCAGCGATCCTGATAGGTGGGGGCGTAGGCGGGGTCGAGCCGGATGGCCACATCGTAATCTTCGACCGCTCGCTCGAAGGCGCCCTTGCCGAAATAGGCGAGCCCGCGATCGGCATAGGCGTGGGCATGATCGGGCTTCAGCTCGATGGCGATGTCGTAATCCTGGATCGCCCGGTCATAGTCCTCCTGGGCGGTATAGGCATTGCCCCGGTGGTAAAAGGCCCAGACGATCTGCCGCCTCGCATTCGGCCATGTCGCGATCACCTGGTTGCAGGCCTGGATCTCGACATCCGGGATGCCTTCATTGATGCAGACCTCGACGAAGCTGCGCTGCGCCGCGGCCGGCAGGGCCGGCCCGAGCAGCGCTGCCAGGGCTGCGGCGAGAAGGACTGAGCTGGTCTTCATCACCGTCCCTCCCTTAGAGGATCAGGTAGTTCTTGCGGACGGTCTCGATCACTTCCCAGGTCCCCAGCGTATTGGGCGGGAAGAGGACCGCATCGCCGGCCTCGATATCCAGGGTCTCGCCGCTGTCGGCATGGAAGCGGCATCTTCCCGCGACGAAATGCGAGAACTCCGCCTGGGTCACCGCCCGGCGCCATTTCCCGGGGCTGCATTCCCACACGCCGCAATTGGGCTGCTCATGCAGGCTCTTGCTGCGGATGCGCGCGACCGGCTCGCCCTGGGGCTGATTGGCCGGGCCGCGATCGGCCAGATCCTCGGCCGGCATGGCATGGGCGGCCTTGATCAGCGTCAGCTTCATTCTCGCTTCCCTCCCTCGGGCGCCGTGCTTGCGGCCCGGGGCAAGATGGCACGGGGCCGGGGGCCGGGCAATCCAGCGGTTCAGCGCTGCGCCTTCTGCCCGCCGGCTGCGGCGATGACGGCGATGATGATGACGCCCGTCAGCACCATGCGGATGCCGGCGCCGAAGCCATAGGTGTTGAGCATGGCGACGATCAGGAACAGGAACAGCGAGGCGCCCCAGATTCCCGGCACATTGGCGAAGCCCCCGGCCACGGAGGTGCCCCCGATGACCACCACCGCGATGGAGGCGAGCAGATAGTCCGCGCCCATGTTGAGCGCGGCCCCGCCGGAGAAGGCGGAGAAGAGGCAGCCGCAGAGGCCCGCCAAGGTCGCGCACATGACATAGGTGGCAAAGCGCGTGAGCTCGACGGAGACGCCGGCGAAGCGCGCGGCCCGGGGGTTCTGGCCGATGGCGATGACGGAGCGGCCATAGACCGTGCGGTTGAGGGCGATATGCAGGAGGATCGACAGCAGGATCGCGCCCAAGGTGAAATAGGGCAGGCCGAAGAACTCGGCAAAGGAGAAATCGGCGAAGGCCGCGGGCGGCTTGATGCGCAGGCCTCGGTTGTACCAGATGGCCGCGGATTGGAAGAGGAAGGCGGAGGAAAGGGTGGCGATGATCGGCGGGATGCGCAGCGCCCGGATCAGCCCGTAGTTGAAGGCGCCGACCGCCGCCCCCACGGCAAGGGCGATCACAACGCCCATCGCGATGCGCGGATCCTGGGTATCCATGTATTTCATGGCGATCGTGCCGGTGAGCGCCATGGTGGCGGGGATCGAGAGATCGACATTGCCAGGCCCGAGCGTGACCACGAACATCTGGCCGAGCCCCACCAGGACGGAGAAGGTGGCGAAGGAAAGGGCGGCGGTCACCACCTCGCCCGCGCCATGCCCGCCGGTGAAGATCTCCATGGCGAGCCAGACGGCGATGGTCGCCACGAAGGACCAGATCCAGGGCTTGCGGATCAGCCGCGTAAGAGCGGGCGCCATCAGCTCGCCCGCTCCGCGCGGGTCACCAGCAGCCGCAGCGCCAGCACCAGGATCAGGATCGCGCCCTGGGCGCCGATCTGCCAATCCGGGTTGAGGCGGAGGAAGGAGAGGAAGGAGGCGGCCAGGGTCAAGGTGATCGCGCCGATCACCGCCCCGATGGGCGAAACCCGGCCGCCGACGAACTCGCCGCCGCCCAGGATGACGCCGGCGACCGAGAGCAGGGTATAGCGGAGCGCGATATTGGCGTCGGCCGAGGTGGTGAGCCCGACGAGGGCGAGGCCGGCCAGCGCGCCGAAGACGCCGGCGAGCGCGAACATGATCATCTTCACCTTCAGCACCGACCAGCCGGCGCGCGCGACCGAGCGGGCATTGCCTCCGGCTCCGCGCAAGACCGCGCCATAGGCCGAGCGCATCAGGCCGAGATGCACGACGAGCCCGAGGCCGACCGAGGCGAAGATGGCAAAGGGCAGGAAGGGCGTCTTCAGCCCCATGAGACCCAGCAGCCAGCCCGGTGCGCGGCCACCGGGCGTCGGCAGCAGCAGGACGGAGAGGCCCTGCCAGACGAAGGACATGCCCAGCGTGACCACGATCGAGGGGAGATTGCGCAGATAGATGAGGGCGCCGAGCCCGGCATAGACGGCGATGCCGGCGAGCAGCACGGCGATGCCCAGCAGCGGCTGCTCGTTCAGCCAGGTCGCCGCGACGCAGGCCGTGAAGCCGACATAGGCGCCGATGGAGAGATCGAGATCGTTGACCGTGATGACGAACATCTGGGCGATGGTGGCGAGCGCGATCGGCACCGCCAGGTTGAGCAGCAGGTTGAGGCCGAAATAGCTCATCGCCCGGGGCTGCAGATAGAAGATCGCCGCCAGCAGGGCGATCAGCGACAAAGCCGGCAGCAAGCTGCGGAGCACCCGCGGGGAGAAGAGATGCTGCGGCGAAATCCCCTCGCGCATCACGAGGCTTCCTCGAAGGAGGAATGCAGCACCTTCTCCTCGCTCAGCTCGTCGCGCGCCAGATCGGCTACGATGCGCCCGTTGCGGAAGACATAGACATGGTCGCAATGCCTGAGCTCATCCATCTCGGTCGTGTACCAGAGGAAGGTCCGGTCCTTGCCCGCCTCGGCCCGGATCATCTCGTAGATCTCCTGCTTGGTGCCGACATCGACGCCGCGCATGGGATCGTCCATCAGCACGATCTCGGCCTCCGAGCCGAAGGCGCGGGCGAAGAGTGCCTTCTGCTGATTGCCGCCGGAGAGCGACAGGATGTTGTCGTCCATGTTTGGCGTGCGGATGTTGATGCGTTGGCGCCAATCGGCGGCGAGCGCGGTCTCGCGACCCAGATCGATGAGGCCGCTGCGCGACATCGCCCGCAGCGAGCGGATCGAGATATTCTTGGCGATCGACCAGAGCGGGAAGATGCCGTCGGTCTGGCGGTCGCCGGCGATCAGCGCCACCGGGCCCTCGACGCGATAGAGGTCCGACCGGGGCGAGCCCTGGGTCACCAAGCGGACGAGAAGATCGGTCTGACCATGGCCGCTGAGGCCGGCAAGGCCGACGACCTCGCCGCGGAAGGCGGTGAGCTCGGGCCCCTCGCTCTGGCCCGCCGGCCTTGCGCGCACCCGCGGGCTGCCGCCCTGGCGCTTGGAGGCGAAGGCGACGCCCACGGCCTCCTCCTTGGCGACGCTGCCCATGGCGCCGACCAGGGAGTTGCGGGTGAATTCGCGGGACGGCCGGGCATCGACGACCTTGCCGTCACGCATGACCACCACCCGGTCCGCGGTGCCGAGAATCTCGCCCAGCAGATGGGAGATGAGAATGCAGGAGGCTCCGCTTGCCACGGCCCGGCGGACGAATCCCAGGAGCTGGCCGGCGGCGCTGGAATCGAGCGAGGAGGTGGGCTCGTCGAGAATGACGAGCTTCAGCGGCTCCTCCGTCACGGTGAAGGCGCGGGCTACCTCCACCATCTGGCGGCGCGCGATGGTGAGATCGCCGACGATGGCGCCGGGGGAAATACCATGGCCGGGGAAAGATCTCGTCGAGCTTGCCCGCGATCAGCGCGCCGGCCTTGCGCCGCCAGGCGAAACCGGAGAGGGCCGGATGCATGATGCGCAGATTCTCCGCCACCGTCAGGTTGGGACAGAGCGAGAGCTCCTGGAACACGCAGCGGATTCCGTGGCGATGGGCGATCGCCGCGCCATAGCTGGCGGAGAGATCCCTTCCGTCCACGGTGATGCGCCCGCGATCGGGAGCTGCCGTGCCGGCAAGGATGTTCATCAATGTCGATTTGCCGGCGCCGTTATGGCCGACGAGCCCAAGGCATTCACCCACGCCGATGGCGAGATCGACCCCGGCCAGCGCGCGGACGGCGCCGAATTGCTTTTCGACGCCGTCCAGCGTGACGATCTCTGCGGGAGTCCCGACCATGAGGGGTGGATCGGGGTTAGATATTGCGGCCTTCCTGGCGTTGCACCGCAGCTACTTCATATTGGACGCGATGGCCTTCTGCGCCTCTTCCTGGCTGTATTCCTTGCTGGCCACGCCGCCGACCGGAATGGTCGGGAGCGCCGCCTCGAAATCGTCCTGGGTGAAGGCGAGATAGGGCACCAGCAGGTCATGAGGAATATCCTTATGACCGTCGAGGATCTGCTGGGCGACCCAGAAAGCAAGGGTCGAGACGCCCGGTGCGATGGAAGCCGACCAGGTCGTATAGCCGTTGGCGTCCTTCTGCTCCTTCCACCAGGCGAGCTCGTCCTGGCGGTTGCCCATGATGATCACGGGCATCGGCCGCCCGGCGGCCTTGAAGGCCTGGGCCGCGCCATAGCCGTCGCCGCCCTGATCGACGATGCCGACGACCTCGGGCAGCGAGGGCAGGATGCCGGAAACCGCCTTCTGTGCCACATCCTCGGCCCAGTCGCCGTTGACCGAGCCGACGATCTTGAACTGCGGATATTTCGCCACGCCGGCGGTGATGCCGTCATGGATCGACTGATCGATGGAAGTCCCGGCAAGCCCGCGAATCTCCAGGAGATTGCCGCCCTTGGGCAGGCGGCCGTTGAGGAATTCGACCTCCTTCTCGCCCATGTCCTTGAAGTCGACCACGACGCGCCAGGCGCAAGGCTCGGTCACGATGCCGTCGAAGGAGACGACGATGATGCCCGCATCGCAGGCCTGCTTGATCGGCCCGTTCAAGGCGTCGGGCGAGGCGGCGTTGATGACGATGGCGTCATAACCCTGCAGGATCAGGTTCTGGATCTGCGCCGCCTGCTCGGTCACCTGGTTCTCGGAGGTGGTGAAGACATCGGCGGCGGCGACGACGCCGTCGGCCACCGCCTTCTTGGTTACCGCGTCATAGCTTTTCAGCATCGCCTGGCGCCAGGAATTGCCGGCGTAATTGTTGGAGAAGGCGATCTTCTTGTCCTTGGTGTCCGCATTGGCCGCGCCGGCGGCCAGGGTGACGGCCACGGCGGCCATTGCCGCGATGCCTGCGATCCGACGCATGTCCGTATCCTCCCGGTATGTTGTGCCCGGCCGATGGGCGGGCGTCATGGGTTTGCTTCACGTATTCGTCATCTCGACGCGCTTGCTTTGCCCAGATCCGCCGCCGGAGGTCATTCATCTCCGCAGCCGGCCGCGCGCCAGAGCTGTAATTGTATGACCAATCGGATTGGGATCACAAGACCGGCGCCCGCTCATCGCGGGCTTGGGTGTGGAAGATGATTGCCCGGCGCCCAGTCAGAGCGGAGAATGAGCCGCAAGTGAAACATGGGGAGTGGCGTGATGCCGTTCGTTCAGATTCAGATGCTCAAGGAGCACGCGCATAAGAAGGACGAGATGGCCCGGCGCGTGGCCGATGTCGTCAGCGAAGTCGCCGAGCTGCCGCCGGACGCAGTCTGGGTCGTATTCGAATATATCGAGCCGGAGGATTGGTTCGTCGGCCCACGCTCGGTGACGGAGATTCGATCCGGCAGGAAAAAATGACTCCGCGGCCTGGCGCCGCGCCGAGAGCCTGATCGTCTCGAGCCAAAACGGCTCGAGACGTGAAGCGGCCCTGGTTTTCCAAGGCGAGCGGGATTCAGGGGGCGGCTTGATTCAAGCTGCCCCGATCTTGCTCTAGCGGACTTGGCGCAGCCAGAATAGAAGGCCGAGCCCGGCCAGCAGCGCGATCACGACGAGGATGACGACGATACGGAAGGGACCGAAGAAGGCGCCGAGGATCAGATCCACCAGCATCAGGAGCAGGTTGTAGGCCTTGGCCGTGTATTGAACGAAATCCAAGGGGCAAGCCTAGTCCCTGACCATCAGGGGACCGCCGGGCTCATTGCTCCTCGGCGCGGCCGGCGAACTCGGCCTCGAGCTCCTGCTCGAGGCGGATCAGGTCGTCGGGCACCGGAAAGCCCGTATTGCGGATCTCGTTGATCCGCTCGCGCAGCTGCATATAGAGCTCATGCTTGTCCTCAGGCTGATTCTCCATCTGCGTCAGCAGCAGGGAGACCTGGGCCATGAGCTTTTCGAACGCCATCCGTCTTGCTCCTTTGATCGGGCGGGCCGCCATGCGGCACCTCTCCGGCTGACCCTACTGCAAGTAGGGGAAGGTCGCCATGTCGGCGTTGGGGGCGGGGCCCCCGGTCGGCCAGCATAATCGGCCAGCACGGGCCCTCAGCATCGGGCTGGAACCCGAGCGCAGGAGGTACTATCTGTCCCTGGGACCTTCAGTTAACATGAAGGATAGTGGTCCAAGGGGCTCGGATGCCCCGCGAATTGGTCGCAGCCCAGCCGTCGACGGCATCGCGGGCTGCGGGAACAAAAGAGGAGAGCGATGACTTCTGCTTGGGTAACGGCGGCGGCCATCTGGGGAGCGGCTCTCAGCACGGTGCTGGCCTGGAGCCGGTTTCTACCCCGGCCAAAGATCATCCTGGCACCCTGGCCGGCCGAGCGTCCGCAGTCTTCACAGCTCGAAATGCGCGTGGTGAACAGCAGCTCATGGCCGATAGAAATCTACCGGGTGCGACGCATGCGCCTTTCCGGCAAGCCCGTCGAGTTCGTCGCCAATACCGATCCGGAGATGCCGCTCTCCAACTGGTTCGACTGGGAGGAATCGGGCGAGCTTTATCTCTATGTCCCGCCCCACAGCCGGGGGAGCATCTTCATGCGCGGACTCGACAGGGACAGCCGCAGCTTGCTGATCTTCATGTGGCACTGCGGCCCGTTCCTGCCGGCGCGCAACCCCCTCTGGGTCTATGTATCGGGTCGCCATGCGGAGCGGGTCAGCCGGACCAGCCAGCGTCACACGCGCTTGGCCGTCAAAGGCTGATTGGTGGGAGGGTGGGGGTCGAGGCAGGCAGCCTTCCCTCGCAAATGAAACAGCATAGGCATCCTTCCCGGGTCTTTGGCTCGGCCCTCAGCGCCGTCGTTCTGATTGCAGCCCTCCTCCTCGCCGCACCTCCTGCGTCGGCCGAACGGGATGCAGCACCCGCTCCCGGCGCGCCCATTGCGGCTCCCGATGCGGGGGCCACGCCCGCCGCTCCGCCTCCCGCGCAAGCAACGGGCGCGCTCGCCGGACAGCAGACTGCCGTCGCCGGCAGGCTGGCCGCTCGCCTGGCGGGAGCGGGCGAGAGCCTGGACGTCGCCGGGCAGAGTCTGCCGGCCGCCCTGCTGCGCGATTCCTATGCGACGGCCGGCTACGGCCCGATCTGGACGGAGGACAGTGGGATCGCCCCGGCGGGTGTCGTGCTGATCGACCAGCTCCAGTCCGCCAAATCGGCGGGCATGACCATGATCGACCCCTTGCTCGCGGCGATCGCCGATCATGCCGGGGCGAAGACGCCGGACGAGCTGGCCGATCTCGATCTGCTGCTGAGTGCGGCGCTGCTGGCCGCCACTGCCGATTCCGGCGACTCGCCGCCGGCCGACCTGCTGGCTGGCGCGCGCAAGGGCGACCCGCGCGCCTTCGTGGCGACTCATCTGCCGGGCACCTTCTTCTATTGGGGGCTGCGCCAGGCCTTGCCCGCCTATCGCCAGTATGCTGCCGGCCCGGCATGGCCGACGGTGCCTTCCGGCCCCAAGCTCGAGAAGGGAATGACCGACCCCCGCGTCGCCGCGCTCCGGGCACGCTTGACGGCCACGGGGGAGCTGGCCGCCGCACCCGCCGAAGCCGATGGCAATCCCCAGGTCTTCGACGACACCCTCGCCGCGGCGCTGCGCAAGTTCCAGGCGAGCCACGGCCTCGATGCCGACGGCAAGGTGGGCCCCCAGACCGTCGCGGCGCTCAATGTCTCGGCGGCGGACCGGCTGAATTCGATCCTCCTGAACATGGAGCGCTTCCGCCAGCTCTCGTCCAGCATGGGTGCACGTTACCTTTATGTGAACATCGCCGGGATGGAGCTTTTCCTGGTCGAGCAGGGAAAGGTGACCTTTCACAACCGCGTGATCGTCGGCCGGATCGATCGCAAGACGCCGCTGCTGCAAAGCGTGATCAAGCGCATCGACTTCAACCCGACCTGGGTCGTGCCGGCGAAGATCGCGCGGATCGACATGCTGAACCACCTCCGCCAGGACCCCGGCTATTTCCGCTCCCACAACGTTCGGGTCTTCGACGGCTGGTCGGCCGATGCCCATGAAATCGATTCCGAGAGCATCAACTGGAGCCAGTACGGCTCCGGCAACATGCCCTTCGTGCTGCGCCAGGATCCCGGACCCGAGAACGCCCTCGGCCCGCTCAAGTTCGATTTTGCCAATGACTACGCGGTCTATATCCACGGGACGCCGGTGCAATCGCTGTTCAGCCTCGGCGCGCGGGCGCTGAGCTCCGGCTGCGTGCGCATGGAGCAGCCCGTGGAGATGGCTGCCTATCTCTTGCGCAATGATCTGAACTGGCCGCGCAGCCGCATCGACGACGTCGTGCGCAAGGCGACGACGGTCTCAGCCCCCGTGCCGCCTTTGCCGGTGATGCTCACCTATCAGACGGCCTGGGTGGATGCCGAAGGCACGGTGCAGTTCCGCGCCGACATCTATGGGCTGGACCGCGGCGCCACATATCCCGGCGCGGGCGGTGCCGTTGCCGCCGCAGGCGCACCGGGCGCGCCGGCCACGGTACCTGTCGGCGGCAAGAAGAGCTGATCGGGGATTCGAGTCTCGCGGCAATAGCCTGATCTTTCAGAGCAAGATTCGCGGGTCAGCTCGACTTCAAGCTGACACGATCTTGCTCTAAGGAAATCCTCCGCTACACTTGCTGGCGGAGAAGCCTCCTTTGCGCAAAACGATCCTCGTCGCCGTCATGCTCTTGGCAACCCCGGTCGCAGCCGGCGCCCAGCCATCCTTCACGGCCGAGGGCGAGGAGCTGCTGCGGAAACTGACGGCTCAGCAGTTCGACGATCGCCTGCCGGACGCCGGGCTGAAGCCCTGGCTGACCGGTGTCCTCGGCAAGCTTGCCCAGATCGACTGGAGCACGGCCGATTGCGGCGATGAAGGCGGCGGCCCGGATCCCAGTGCGCCCCAAGGCAATGCGCCCCTGGGCAATGCGGACCAGGGCGACGCGGCCTCGGACAACGCCGGCAGCGATCTCGATTCCCCCCTGTGCACCGAGGCCCTGGCCCAGTTTTACGGGCCCGACGGCAAGCCTTCTCTCGATCGCTATGTCGTGGTGCAGCTTCTGGTGGGGACGGACCGCGCCGGCGTGAATTGCGATGCGTCGCGCTATGGGGCGACGGCGGTCTCCGTTTTCGTCTTCGACGGCAGCGCGGTGCGCACGCTGAGCCGGCTCGGCGACCTGCCCGCCGCGCTCGCGGCCATGAAGTGACGGGGATGCTCTAGCGCCGCTGATTGAAAGCCAGCGGCGCCATGCGCCGGCCGAGGGTGCCGATCTCCTCCTGCAGCAGCTCGGCGGCGGCCGTCGATTCCTCGGCGTGCCGGCGTAGGCGCTGGCGCACGCGCTCTGTCGCCGCGGCGCTGAAATGCGATAGCCGGCGATGGTCGGCTTCGGCGCGGCCGGTGAACTCGCGGAGGCACCGGTGGGCGGAGCCCGGCAGCCCGAGGCTGCTGAACTTCGGCTGGCTGCCGAAAAACCGTTGCTGATACCAGCCCCGCGACAGGGGGTCGAACCAGCTGAGATAACCGTTCCTCAGCGCTGCCAGCGGTCGCTCGACCGCCCCGGTGAAACTGTATCGCGCCCCCGCATCGTCCTCGGGCTCGAAAAAGGAGGGGGTGCAGAAATCCGAAACCAGCACGCCGTCGATGGCATAGCCGAACTGGGCATCCTGGCAGGGGTCGCAGATTTCGACGAGGTACCCCACCTCGCTCTGCTCCGGCAAAGGGGAGGAGCCCCAGATCTGCCAATTGCCGGTGGGGTCGACCAGCATCTCCAGGCATTCATGGCTGGCCGCTAGCGACCAGGTGGGACCGCATTCGACGAGGCAATAGGGATTGCCATGGCGGTCGAGATGCATTCCCGCCGCCCCCGGCTCCGGCATGGTGTCGCTGACCACGATCGGCCAATAGCCGAGCGGGATGTCCGACAGGCCGCCGAAGGCGGAAACGCAGGCCTGCGCGCCCCAGAATTGGCTGAGGTCGCGGGAGACCTGGGTCTGGAGGGCGGCCGCCGTTTGCGCGACCTCAGACAGCGGCGCATCCCTCGTGGTCGAGACAAGGGCGATTTGACGCAGCATGTAGCATTCCTGCTCACGGGGAACCGCGACTCGACAAGGATAGGCTAATTCTTTCAAGATTTAATTGACGAGGCCGTCCCGCGTTGCGTGGCAACAAAAGGCGCGCCAGGGCCGAATTGCCGTGAGCCGAAGGATTCCCCGCTATTCGGCGGCGGCGGCCGCCTTTTGGCGCCCTAGCATCCGCTCGAGAAGACGGCGCTGGAAATGATGCACGGCCTGATCCTGCGCGGGCGAGAAGCGGCCGCCCGTGGCGGCGGAGGAGGCATGACCCTGCTGCAGCCGCTCGACGACGTCGATATCCTCGAGGAAGACGGTATCCCAGCGCTCGATCGTCTCGCTTCGGATCGCCTCCAACTCCCCGGTCATCGCCTCATCGCCGAAGAAGAAGATCTCGAAGCGCTCCCGCGTGCGCTCGGGCCCGTCGGGCAGGACGTCGATCAGATAGAAATGATCCGACTGCAGCCCGGTCATCAGATTGGGGAAGACCACGGGGTACTCGGCGCGAGCGGCAAGCTCGCCCGGCAGGCGCTGGCCGGGCAGGCTCACGCCGCGCAGGCTGCCGGGGGCATAGACCGTCGTCCCCTGGCCGGCGGCATCGGATCCCGCGAAGAAGGTGTAATGGTCCGACATTCGCGAGTAGCTGTTGAGGCCCTTATGCACCCAGGGCAGATGATAGCTCTCGAGATAATTCTCGATGGCGTGCTTCCAGTTGGTGTCGAGCTCATAGCTGCGCCCGCCGCCATAGCGAAGCTCGGAGAAATCATAATCGCCCCAGCGCTCCGTCAGCGGCCGCAACCAATCGGCCAGCGCCGGCGCATCGCCGGTCAGGTTGACGAACAGCAACCCGGCCCAGGAGTTGAGCCGCACGGGCTTCAGCCCTAGCGTCTCCTTGTCGAGCTCGGGGCAATCGTCGATGTCCTGGCCGCCGATATGGGGCGTGCGGACCAGCCTTCCGTCCAGATCATAGGTCCAGGCATGATAGGGGCAAGTCAGCGTGGGACGGCCGCTCACGGGCTCGCGCAGGAGCAGCGCATTGCGGTGGCTGCAGACATTGTGGAAGGCCTTGATCTCGCCGCTGCGGTTGCGCAGCAGAAGCACCGGCTGGCCGGCGATCTTGACGGGCCGGATATCGCCGGGCTGCGCCAGCTCCGCCGCGCGGCCGGCATAGATCCAGCCCGGCGCAAAGAGGAGCTTCTCTTCCAGCGCCAGGAATAGCGGGTCGGTATAAGCCGCGGAAGGCAGGCCGGAGGCCTTGCCCGTCGGTCGCATGACCGCCTCGATGGCGCCGGGCGACAGGAGGGTCTCGATGCGCATGGGATTCCTCGTTGCTACGCCCACGAGCTTCTAAGCTCCGGCGGGCAGGCGGCACACACGGTCCATCAGCCGATCCATGAAGGCCTCGCATTGGGCGATCTGGTCGACCTCGATGAACTCGTCGGGCTTATGGGCCTGGCTGATGCTGCCGGGCCCGCAGATAACGGTGGGGATACCGGCTTCCTGATAGAGGCCGCCCTCGGTGCCGAAGGCGACCTTCCCCACGGAATTTCCCCCGGTCAGTGATTTGACGAAGGCGACGATCTCGCTGTCGACCGGCATGTCGAGCCCGGGGAAGGCCGAGATCTGCTCCCAGGTGAAGCCGGCCTCCGGGGCCACGGCCTTCATCTGCGGGGCAAGCTCGTTTTCGGCGAATCCCTTGATCTCGGCCAGCAGCGCCTGAGGATCGACGCCTGGCACGAAGCGGAACTCGAAATCGAAGGAGCAATGCTTGGGCACGATGTTGAGCGCCGTACCGCCGCGGGCCACGCCGGTGTGCACCGTCGAATGGGCCACGTCGAAATCGGCATCGAAAGGGCCTTCGCGGGCGATGCGCTGGGCCATGGCGCGCAGCCGGACAATGACCTCGGCGGCATATTCCACGGCATTGACCCCTTCAGGCGCCAAAGAGGAATGGCATTCGCGGCCATGGACATGGCAGCGCATGCTCATCTTGCCCTTATGCCCGACCATGACCTTCATATCCGTCGGCTCGCCGATGATGCAGGCATAGGGCTGCACCGGCAGATCGCGCAGCACGGTCAGCAACCGGCGCACCCCCAGGCAGCCTACCTCCTCGTCATAGGTGAAGACGAGATGGATCGGCGTGGTGGGCTCGCGGCGCAGCATCTCCGGCGCCTTGACCAGCAATATGCCGAGAAAGGCCTTCATATCGGCCGCGCCGCGGCCGAACAGCCGCCCCTCGCGCTCGCTGAGCAGCCAGGGATCGGAATTCCAGGTCTGGCCGTCGATGGGAACGACGTCGGTATGGCCGGAAAGCGCGATGCCAGGCTTGTCGGTGGGGCCGAGGGTAGCGTAGAGATTGGCCTTGCGCCCGGATTCGTCATGCACGAGACGGCCCTCGATGCCGAACCCCGCGAGGTGGTCGGCGATGAAGCCGATGATCTCGAGATTGGAATTACGGCTGGTCGTGTCCATTGCCACGAGGCGGCGGATCATCTCGATGCTTTCGAGCGGGCGAGGCACGGGCAAGACTCCTTGAGGCCTGGCAGAGGCGCTGAGAGAAGCATGGATATCCGGTCCGGCGATAGGGTGGCAAGGGGTGGTGCAAGGGGCGGCCCCATGGGCGGCGACGACCCTCTCCCGGATATCCGGCGCTACTGCCTGCCCGGCGTGCTGATGCGCCATGAACCGGCGCCCGAGGCGCTGGCGCCGGTCGTGGTCGATTCACCCCATAGTGGACGCGACTATCCCGAGGATTTCGGCCATGCCGCACCCCTCGATCTGTTGCGCCGGGCCGAGGATGCTTTCGTGGACGAGCTCATCGCCGATGCGCCCGCCGAAGGTGCCCCGCTGCTGGCCGCGCTCTTTCCCCGCAGTTATATCGACCCCAACCGCCATGAGGCGGATATCGACGAGAGCCTGCTGGCGGAACCCTGGCCCCACGGCGCGCGCCCGACGGGGCGCAGCGAGCGCGGCCTCGGCCTGTTGCGGCGTCTCCTGAGCCCGACCCTGCCGATCTATGACCGCACGCTCGGCGTCAGCGAGGTGGAGCGGCGCCTCGCCGAGTTCTACCGGCCCTACCATGATGCGCTCCGATCGCTGCTCGACGCAGCCCATGCCCGCTTCGGGGCAGTCTGGCACGTCAATTTCCATTCCATGAAGGCCATGGGCCGCGGGCGCAACGCCCATCCCCGCGCCGATTTCGTGCTGGGCGATCTCGATGGGGCGGCCTGCGACCGGGATTTCACCGCCCTGGTGACGGAGATCCTGACCGGCATGGGCTATAGCGTGCGCCTCAACGACCCGTTCAAGGGCGCCGAGCTCGTCACCCGCTACAGCGAGCCCCGGGCCGGGCGCCATAGCCTGCAGATCGAGATCAACCGTCGCCTCTATCTGGACGAAGCCGCCATCGCCAAGACGGCGGATTTCGACGCGCTCAGAGCCGACATGCGGCGCCTGATCGCCGGCGTGGTCGGTTATGCAAGGAAGAGCGTGTAGAAGGCTCTTCTCTCCGGTCATTCGACAGGACAAGAGCGGTTTTTCCTTTCGTCATCCCCGCGAAAGCGGGGATCCAGGGCCGCAGATCTCGCTTGTTGCCCTGGATTCCCGCTTTCGCGGGAATGACGGAAAAGAATGGGGTCGCTCTAAGGCTGGAACTGCTCGCGCAGGATGCGTTCCTCGAGATTGTGCTCGGGATCGAAGAGCAGCTTCAAGGTGACGTCGGGACTCTCGCGCACCGTCACCTCGACCACGTCGCGCACCTCGGTATAGTCGGCGACCGCCGAGACCGGGCGCTTGTCGCTTTCCAGTATCTCGAACTGCACCGTGGCCGAGTGGGGCAAGGTGGCACCCCGCCAGCGGCGGGGGCGGAAGGCGCTGATGGGGGTGAGGGCCAGCACGCCCGATCCCAAGGGCAGGACAGGGCCGTAGGCGGAGAGGTTGTAGGCCGTGCTGCCGGCGGGGGTGGCGATCAGGATGCCGTCGCAGATCAGCAGGGGCAGGCGGATCACGCCATCGACGTGGATGGCGATCTTGGCCGTCTGGCGCGTTTCGCGCAGCAGCGAGACCTCGTTGATCGCCACCGCCTTGACGGTCTCCCCGCTGATGGTGCGTGCCGTCATTTCCAGCGGACGAAGCTCGACCAGCTGCGCGGCGGCGAGACGCGCCGGCAGATCGGCCTCGTCATACTGGTTCATGAGGAAGCCGACGGTGCCGCGATTCATGCCGAAGATAGGGATACCCCGCCCGATGAACCGGTGCAGGGTCTCGAGCATCATGCCGTCGCCGCCCAAGGCGACGATGATATCGGCCTGATCCGAGGGCACATGGGCGTAGCGCGCCTCCAGCTGGAGGAGTGCGCGGCCCGCCTCGTCGTTGTCGGCGGCCAGGAAAGCGATGCGCAGCGCCTGCGCGGGTCGGTCGGGCATGGCGCGACTATAGCGACTTGCCAAGTCGGCGGCGAGCCGCCAAGCTCCCTCCCGCCATTGTCCAAGGGGGAGTTCGGGTATGCGCAACATCGTTCTTGCGGGTCTGACCGCATTCGTGCTGCTGGCCGGTTCGGGGGCCGCGCGGGCGCAGGAATTGCAAGAGGGCTATTATTACCCCAAGCCCCAGGTGGTCGAGAGCTATCAGGCACGGGTCGCGACATTGCCCGACAGCGACCGCAGCCGGCGCCTCGGCTTCGTCACCGCCCTCTCCAAGGAATTCGACGCCCGGCCCTATCCGCCGAACTATCTGGTCTTCGCCAAGGGCGATGATGCCGACAAGCTGATCATCACCGGCATGATGGACGGCCAGTTCAACACCGTGTTTCGCACCCGGGCGCTGCTCGCCGATCTGACGGCCTCGGCCCGTCTGACGGACTTCTTCCAGAAGAACGCCATCGCCGAATACGCCACCTTCCTGGATTTCCTGAAGCTGCTGGGCTTCAAGGAGGTGACGGTCACCGACGGCGCGGCCTTCGCCCAGCAGATCAAAATCGAATAGGGAGCGCCGAGGCGCCGGAAGGCGCCGAAAGGCTTAGCCGCCCGTGACGCTCATATGGCGCGGGACGGCGGGCGCCGTATGGCGCCGGTCGATGATGAAATCATGCCCCTTGGGCTTGCGCGCGATGGCGGCGCGGATCGCGCCTTGCAGCGCATCGTCCTGGTCGAAGGCCCGCAGCGGGGTCCGAAGGTCGGCGGCATCCTCCTGCCCCAGGCACATATAGAGCGTGCCCGTGCAGGTAAGCCGCACCCGGTTGCAGCTCTCGCAGAAATTATGGGTCAAGGGCGTAATGAAGCCGATCCGCCGTCCGGTCTCCGCAACCCGGACATAGCGGGCCGGGCCGCCGGTGCGGTAGTCGATATCCTCGAGCGTCCAGTGCCGCGCCAGCCGCGGGCGCAGCAGCGACAGCGGCAGATATTGGTCGAGGCGATTCTCGCCCCCCACATCTCCCATGGGCATGACCTCGATGATGGTCAAGTCGAAGCCCTGGGCGCCGCACCATTCGATGAGCTGGTCGAACTCGTCCTCATTGACGCCCTTGAGGGCGACGGTGTTGATCTTGATCGCCAGTCCCGCGGCCTTCGCGGCGGCCAGACCCTCCAGCACCGCATCGAGGCGGCCCCAGCGGGTGATGGCGGCGAATTTCTGCGGATCCAGGGTGTCGAGAGAGACATTGATCCGCCGCACGCCGCAAGCGGCCAGGTCCGCGGCATGGCGGACCAGCTGGCTGCCGTTGGTGGTCAAGGTGAGCTCGTCCAGGGCGCCGCTGCCCAGATGGCGCGAGAGGGCGCGCACCAGGCTCATTACGTTCTTTCGCACCAGGGGCTCGCCGCCGGTCAACCGGAGCTTGCGCACCCCCATCCGGACGAAGGCGCTGCACAGCCGGTCCAGCTCCTCCAAGGTCAGGATCTCCGCCTTGGGCAGGAAGGTCATGTCCTCCGCCATGCAATAGACGCAGCGGAAATCGCAGCGGTCCGTCACCGAGACCCGGAGGTAGGTGATGGCCCGCCCGAAGGGGTCGATGACGGGAGGTTGCGGTGTCATGCGGGGGAAATATAGGCAGGCCCGGTCCCTTTGTCGCCCCCACCCAAGGTAGGGTTATGCGGATTCCCTTGGGGAACCTAGGGCTTGTCGGCCAGCCAGAAGCTGTCGGGGCGGTAGATGCCGAAATAGGCCCCCGGCTCCCAATTGTAGTAGTCGCGGTCCGGGATGTTGCGCAGCCGGGGGCTGATGGCCACCGGCTGAGGCACCTCGCCCACCAGGCCGATGGAGAACACCTGATCGGCGTTGATCTGGACGATCTTGCGCCAGGCCGCCGTCTTGTCGTCGTCGTTGCGCGCGTCGCGCCAGCGCTTCCAGAGCTGCACCAGATCATTGGCGGGCGGCAGGTCGGCAGGCTCCCCATCGACCCCGCCGCTTTCCTGATAGAGCCCCCAGCGGGGCCATTGCGGCTGGGTCCGGCTGGAGGGGGTCATCTCGGCCGGGTTCATCTGCGGCGTAGCCAGCCCGTTGGCCAAGCCGTCGGCGATCGACATGACCGTGCTGCCGTCGAGCAGGCGGCCCTCGAAGGTCGAGGGCAAAGGGGCCCCGATCATCAGCTCGATCCCTATCTTGCGCCAATGGTCCTGGATCAGGCGCAGCACCGCGACCTCCGACGGGTCGGCCCCTTGGGTATCGACGAGCAGGGAGACGAGCCGGCCATCGGGGAGCCGCCGGAGGGCATATTTCTTGTCCATCTTGAGCCCGATCGAATCCAGAAGCTCGCCGGCGCGGGCGAGGTCGAATTCGCTCCAGGCCTTCTGTGCATCGGGATCGAAGAGGGGGGAATCGGCCAGCAGCGTATTGGCCCGGGGCTTGGCCATGTCGCCATAGATGGTGCGGTTGATCGCCGTCCGGTCGACGGCCAGCGACAGCGCGCGGCGGAAGCGCAGGTCGCGAAGCAGATTGCGCCAGACGGGATCCTTGGCGTTGAGATTGGGATAGAGGGCGAGCTGCGATCCCCGGCCGCTGGGCCAGAGGTCGAGCTTGATGACTCCCTTGTCCGCCGCGGCCTTCAGCGCCGGCAGATCGGCGAGCGACAAGCCGGCCGCCTGGAGATCGCTCTTGCCGTCGAGCACGGCGGGCAGGATCTGGGATTTGCTCTGCGGGATCAGGACCAGCCGGTCGATATAGGGCAGCTGCTGCCCGTCCTTGTCGATCCGGTGATAATAGGGATTGCGGACCGCGGCGAAGACCTGGCTTCCGCTGCGCGAAATGACGGCCCAGGGCCCCAGCGTCGGCATGTCGGGATTGCCCAGCAGCAGGGGATCGTCGAAGTGCTGGTGCAGATCCTCCCAATCGTCGAGCTTGCTATCGGCCAGGAACCGCGTGATCACCTTGGAGCTGGTGTATTTGGGATTGAACTGCTTCAGGTAGCGGGCCGGGCGATAGATCATCAGCGGCGTGGCCGCCGCCAGCGCCGGCAGGAAGGCCTGGTTGGGCAGGGCCCAGGTGTAGCGGATCGTCGTCTGGTCGAGGATCTCGACCTGCGGGGGCATGCCGTTGACCAGGAGCGCCGGCGGCAGCCCATCGGGGCTGAGCTTGGGATTGGTGGCTATATCCTCCCAATAGTAGCGGAAATCCTCGGTCGTGAACGGGCTGCCGTCCGACCAGCGATGGCCCTCGCGCAGATGGAAGGTGAAGATGCGGCCTTCCTGGACGTCGAAGCTCGCCAAAATGTCGGGGGTGAGGCGGTAGTTCTCGTCATAGATGATGAGGCGCGAATAGGCGAAGGGCAGCAGGCTGCGCGCGTCGCTGCCCTGGCCGATCATCATGCGCAGTGTCCCGCCGGGCTTGCCGATCTCTTTGCCCTGGGCCTTCAGATCCACCACCAGGGGATCGGCCGGCAGGCGCTCGCCCACCGGCGGCAGGCGCCCGGCGCTGACGTCGTCCCTGAGCCAGGGCGATTCCTGATAAGCCTCGGCCGTGCTGGCCGGCGGGGCCCCGAGAAGCCCCAATATCAGCAGCATGGCGGCCGTAATGCGCAGTCGGGCGAGCGGCATGGCGGCGCATCTTACGACCGCACCCCTCCCGCCGGAAGGATGCTCGGTGTCCGAGCCCGAAAATTGTCAGGCGACGGCGAGATTCTCGGGCAATTGCCGGCTCACGGCCGATGCGACTTCCAGCATGGCCCGGGTGACCGGCAGCACCGGATCGCGGTCGGCGGTGGCAAGACCGATGATATGCGTCACCTCCGGCTCGCCCAGCGGGATGGCGCTCAGGCCCTGGACTTGACCGAAGAGCGCGAAATAGGTCTGGGGCATGACCGCGGACCAGCGCCCGAGCCGCAGATGCGCCCAGAGCGTGGCGACGGAATTCGTTTCGATCACCGCCTCGGGCTCGACGCCCTGGCCGCGGAAAATGCCATTGAGGATGCGGCGGTTCTGCATGTCGGGCGTCAACAGCGACAGCGGCAGGCTGGCCGCCTCGGACCAGGCGATCCGCCGGCGCCGGCCGACCGGCCCCTCGGCCGGGGTCACCAGCACGTAGCGCTCCCGATAGAAGGGGAGGGTGCGGACATGGGCGAGCGGCTCATTGTCGAGATAGGTAATGCCGATATCGATATCGAAATTGTCGATCGCCCGCTGGATCTGTTGCGATGTCTGGGACAGCACCGTCAGGCGGACATTGGGATGCTGGGCATGGAAGGGGGTGGTGAGACGCGGAACCATGGAGAGCGCGGTGGGGATCGCACCGATCCTCAGATGCCCGCTCAGCCCCCGGCGCATCTCGCCGATCTCCTGCTGCAGCCCGTCGCAATCGGCGAGGATGCGCTGGGCCCATTCCACCACGCGAAATCCCTCGGGCGTGAAGCCCTCGAAGCGCCGGCCGCGCTGCACGATGGGCACCGCAAGCTCGGTCTCGAGCTGCTTGACCGCCGCGGAGAGAGTTGGCTGGGAGATGCCGCAAGCGGCTGCGGCGCGGCCGAAATGGCGTTCCCGGGCCAGTGCCCGAAGATAGACCAGCTGGCGAAGAAGCATGGGCCATACCTAACTAGGAGCCGGAAGCGCAGATATGCTCGCAAGATAACGGGTGAGGCGGCAGCCCGCGAGGGGCGAGGGCGAGGAAGCTCCAACGCAGCAGGCCGAATCATGGGATCATCGAGACATCGAGGCTCGCTTTGGTCTCGAACGCTAGGGATATAGGGTCGAATTCGAGTTTATCCGGTTGGGTAGCGGGCATAGGCAAGGAGCTGCAGCGACGACGGCGTCAGACATTTAGATGAGCAATTTATATTCGATGACAGCATCGCAGGAAGCGATGCGCCATGTGTTCGGGATAGAGAGGGATCACTTGGAGGGCCAGCCGCCCTTGCCGGGAATCCTGCGCGATCAGCTCGCCCCCATCGTACGCCTGTCGCCGGCCGGCGAGCGTGAGCTGGTCGCGATGCGGTGGGGATTTCCGGCCCCACCGGGCATCGGGGCAAGGCCGATCGCCAATATCAGAAACGCGCATAACTCATCCTGGCGGCCTTGGCTGAACAAGGAGTTCCGCTGCCTCGTCCCCGCCACTTCCTTCTGCTACTACGGCGATCAACCGAAACTCCCGCATTGGTTTGCCATCGATCAAACGCGCCCGCTCTTCGCTTTTGCGGGGATTTGGCGGCCCTGGACCGGCAGAAGGAGCAACCAGACCAAGGAGCATTTGCTGTTCAGCATCCTCACGACCGAGGCGAACGATGTCGTGAGGGAAGTCAATCCCAAGGGCATGCCGGTCATCTTGATGGATGACGAATGGGAGGTGTGGCTCGAGGCGGATGTCCGCACGGCACTGAAGCTGCAACGTCCGTGGCCGGCCGAACGGCTCCAGATCGTCGACCGCGGCTGGCGCGAAGACGCACCCTCGGTGGCCTATTCGACGCAGACGCGCTTTGACGCGCCAGCTTGACCCCATCTCCCCGCCGCCGATGATCGGCTTGCTCCTTGCCGGCGGGCGGGCGACGCGCATGGGCGGCGGCGACAAAGGCCTGCGCTTGCTCGCCGGCCGGCCGATTCTGGATCACGTGATCGAGCGGCTGCGTCCGCAGCTCAGCCGTCTTCTTCTCAATGCCAATGGCGATCCGGCCCGTTTTGCGGCCTACGGCCTGCCGGTCGTCGGCGACAGCCCGCCGGATTTCGCGGGTCCGCTGGCGGGCGTGCTGGCCGGGCTGGAATGGACCGCCCGCGAGGCGCCCGATTGTCCGCTGCTGCTCTCGGCGCCGACGGATGCGCCCTTCCTGCCCCGCGACCTGGTCCGGCGCCTATGGGCGGGCCGCGAGTCCGAGGGGGCCGATATCGCCATGGCCGCCAGCGGTGGACGCACCCATCCCGTCGTCGGGCTCTGGCCGGTGGCGCTGGCCCCGGCGCTTCGCCACGCGCTGGTCGTCGAGGGGTTGCGCAAGGTCGATATCTGGACCGCGCGCTATCGCGTGGCGGTGGTGGATTTTCCCATCGAGGCGGTCGACCCCTTCTTCAACGCCAACCGGCCGGAGGATCTGGCCGAGGCGGAACGGCTCGTCGCGCTCGGCGCTTAAGCAGCCCTGATCAGGTCGGCTGCCCGCTCGGCGATCATCACCACGGCGGCGTTGATATTGCCCGTGATCATGTCGGGCATGACCGAGGCGTCGACGACCCGCAGGCCATCGACGCCCTTCACGCGAAGCTCGGGATCGACCACCGCCAGCCCATCGCCATCGGGTCCCATGCGGCAGGTGCCCAGGGGATGGTGGACGGTGATCGATGTCTTGCGGATATGGGCGTCGATATCCTCATCGGCTGTCTTGCCCTCGCCCGGCAGGATCTCGCGCGCGATGTAAGGCTGCATGGCAGGCTGGCTCGCGACGTCGCGGGCCAGGCGAACCCCGGCCCGGAGCGCCCGCCAATCGCCATCCGTCGCCAGGAAGCGTTGCAGGATCAGGGGAGCGGCCGCCGGGTCCTGGGATTGCAGGCCCACCCGCCCTCGGCTTTCCGGATGCAGCATGACGATGCGGCAGGCGAAGCCGTCCTTGAAGGGCTCCTTGAAGGGCCGGAGATAGGGCCAGGCGCCGAGCGGGGCGGCGGTCAGCAGGAACTGGATATCGGGCAGCGCGAGATCGGACCGGCTCTTGAGGAAGGCGGTGATGCCGCCCGGGACATCGGCGGCGAAGCCCTTGCCGAAAAGATAGGCTTTGGCCAGTTCGCGGCCGATGCGGTCGTAGCGCATCATGGGCAAGAAGGGCCCGGGCGTCTTGCGGTGATACATCAGGATCACCGAGACATGGTCCTGCAAATTCTGCCCGACGCCGGGCAGCGCCACCTTCACCGGGATGTCCAGGCGCTTCAGCTCGGCGGGGTCGCCGATGCCCGACAGCATGAGGGTCTGCGGTGTGTTGATGACGCCGCCGGAGAGGATGACCTCGCGGCTGGCCCGTGCCACGCGCCGCTCGCCGCGCTGGGTGTATTCGATGCCGACGGCGCGACCGCCTTCGATGACCAGGCGGGTGGCCAGCGACAGGACCTCTATCTTGAGATTGGGCCGCCGGAGCGCCGGGCGCAGATAGGCCGTGGCGGCGCTGCAGCGTCGGCCCTTGCGGATCGTCATCTGTAGCCGGCCGAAGCCTTCCTGCCGCTCGCCGTTGTAGTCATCGGTCCAGCCATGACCGGCGCTCTTGCCGGCCGCGGCAAAGGCGTCGAGCAGGGGATCCTGATAGCGGCAGGTCTGGGTGGTGAGGGGGCCCTCGCCGCCGCGATAGGCATCGGCGCCGCGCTCCCAGCTCTCCTGCCGGCGGAAGTAGGGGAGCGTCTTCTCATAGGACCAGCCCGGCAGGCCCGTGGCGGCCCAGCGGTCGTAGTCTCCGCGGTTGCCCCGGACATAGGCCATCGCATTGGTGGAGGAGGAGCCGCCGACGACCTTGCCCCGGGCGCATTCCACCCGCCGCCCGTCGACGCTGGGCTCCGGCTCGCAGAAATAGTTCCAGTCGTGCAGCCGCTTTTGCAGGATCTTGCCCCAGCCGAGGGGGATGTGGATCCAGGGATCGCGGTCCCAGCCGCCAGCTTCGAGGATCAGAACGGAGACATCCTTGTCGGCCGAGAGCCTGTCGGCCATGACGCAGCCGGCTGAGCCGGCGCCGACGATGATGTAGTCGTATGTCGCGCTGCCCGCCATGGCCGCCCCGTCTTTGAGTGCCGCTTTATCCGGTCGCCGCCGGCCCCGGAGCGAGACCTATTGCCCAAGGTTCGGACCATTGGTCCCGCCACGCCCCAGAAAGCGAACCAATCGGCGCCGAAGCCGGTCATGCCTAACACAAGGGTTCGGGGGTGGGCAAGCCGCGGCGGCCATCCGGCGCCGCCACCAGCTGTGCCGAGGCCGCTATTGAGCGGTGCCGACGCCGGGGAAAGCGTGCTGGTAGATGTAGCGCTGAACGTCGCTCAGATGCTGCTGCATCAGCTCCTGCGCCTGGTCGCCCTTGCGTTCGGCGATGGCGGCCGAGATCTCCTCATGGAAGCCGGCATAGACCGACTGACGCTTGTAGCAATGGGCGTTCTCGCCCAGCCGGCGCCAGCCGACATCGCGCTGGCTCGCATGCAGCGTATCGAAGATCGCCAGGAACAGGGCGTTGCGCGCCGCCTCGGCAATGGTGCGGTGGAAGCGGGCGTCGGCCTGCTCATAGGTCAGGGGATCGGCGGCGGCGCGGGTCTCGGCCGCCAGAGCGTGCAGCAGCTTGATCTCGGCCTGGGAGGTCCGGAAGGCTGCCAGACGCGCCATCACGGGCTCGATCGCAAGGCGCACCTCGATGACTTCCAGCGGATTGGTATGATCGAGGATGTTCTCCAGGGCCAGGTTCGCCGCCGCCGGAATCGCGGCCTGCCCGAGCAATGCCGTGAGGACAGTGGCACCCCCGCGCTCAGCCAGGGCCCGTTCCGCAGCTTCGCCGTTCAGGCCATTGTTGACGAAGGTGCCGCGACCCTGGTGGCGTGAGATGCGGCCCTCCTGCTCCAGCACGTCGAGGGCGCGGCGGAGCGAGCGGCGTCCGACGCCGAGCTCCTCGGCCAGCACGCGCTCGGGCGGCATCCGCCCGGCGTCGAAATCGCGCTTCTGGATCAGCTGCCGCAACCGGCTGAGGGTTTGGTTGGATCTCTCCATCGCCAAGGCACCTGCAAGGACGGCTCGATCCCGCCGTCGGCTGGCGTTGATCAAGCTCGATCAACTCGAGCCAACAAATAGCATGAAGGGGAGGAGTCGCCAACAATCGCCCGCACCAATCGCCAGGGCGATTGACGCTGCCGAAGGGAAATGGTTACGATCCCGTCAATTCCGCGAGGGGTAGATGAACCAATTTTAATGATTGGTTCGCCTACCCGAAAGCCGACCGGCAACCGAGGTGCAGGGATGAGCGTGCAAGGCAAGCAGGGAGAAGGCCACAATCTCCAGGCCGCGCTGGATGAGCTCCATGCCGATGTCTACCGGCACAATATGGCGCCCTATTGGGTCGTCGACCGCAGCGTCACCCATGACCACGACCGCCAGGTCATGCAGGGTCGCAAGGCCATCCCCTTCATCTGGAAATACAAGGAGCAGATCGAGCCGCTGCTCTATCGCTCCGCCGAGCTGATCACGACGGAGACCTCGGAGCGCCGCTCTTTGGTGCTGGTCAATCCCGGCATGGCGCCCCAGCGGGCGACCGCCTCGACGCTCTATGTCGCCTATCGCCTGAACGACCCGCAGGAGATCATGCCCCCGCATCGCCATTCCCCGAATGCGATCCGGCTGGGCCTCACCGGCGCCTCGAACTTCACCGGCGTCGAGGGCGAGAATATCACCTTCGGGCCCGGCGACATGGTGCTGACGCCCCATGACACCTGGCACAATCACGGCAACCAGGGCGACGATCCCGCGATCAATCTCAGCGTCCTCGACCTGCCTTTGGTCGAGACCCTGAACGCCATGTATTTCGAGCATGACTACACGGAGGAGGAAGAGGGCAAGCGGGTGCGCCGGGTGATGCAGTCCGAACGCTTTCCTTCGGACTATTCCCAGCGGACCTACGGCCAGGGCGGGCTGCTGCCGCGCTTCCTCTCCCATCATCGCGGCACCGGTGCCGCCTCGCCCATGTATGTCTATCGCTACGACATGATGCGCGAGGCGCTGGAGAAATTCCGCGAGTGGGACGGCGATCCCCATGAAGCCCTGATGATCGAATATGTCGATCCCACCACGGGCAAGCCGGTCTACAAGACCATCACCTTCTTCATGCAGATGCTGCGCCCGGGCGAGGCGACCCTGCCGCTGAAGCAGAACGCCAGCCTGACCTGCTCGCCTTTCGAAGGTCGCGGCTATTCCATGGTCGGCGACCAGCGGATCGACTGGGAGACCTTCGACACCTTCGTCGTTCCCGGTGGCAGCTGGTGCCAGCATGTCAATCTCTCGGACAAGGATCCGGCTATCCTCTTCGTGGCCAGCGACGAGCCGACCTTGAAGGCGCTCGCGCTCTATCAGAAGCACGGCAAGACCAAGACCGGCGAGACCGTCCGGCTCGCCTGAGCCGGCGACCACAGGAACAGGCGGACAGATCACCCTTATGGCGCGCGCCAAGAACACCAAGCTGCTGGCGAATTTCGACTGCCCCGGCGGCGGCCAGGTCTGGGTCGACGGGCATATCCTCTATATCGGGCATATGCGCCAGCCGACGGGGACGACCATCGTCGACGTCGCCGATCCGCGCCATCCCAAGGTGCTGGCGCGAGTGGATCTGCCGCCGGGCTGGCATTCCCACAAGGTCCGGGTGGCCAACGACATCATGGTCGTCAATCACGAGCGCCAGGGCCAGGATGGCGACCCGGCCTTCGGCGGCGGGCTCGGCATCTACGACGTCTCCAAGCCCGGCGCGCCCAAGCTCCTCAGCAAATGGCGCACCCATGGCAAGGGCGTGCATCGCTACGATTTCGACGGCCGCTACGCCTATATCTCGCCGACGGCGGAAGGCTATATCGGCAATATCGCCATGATCCTGGACCTCAAGGATCCCACCCGGCCGGAAGAGGTCGGGCGCTGGTGGATTCCGGGGCAATGGCAGGCCGGGGGCGAGGCCTATCCCTGGGACAACTGGACGCCGCCGCGCTGCCATCACCCGATGCGCATGGGCGACCGGCTCTATGTCAGCTATTGGCACCATGGCTTCTACATCCTCGACATCGCCGACATGTCGAAACCGAAGCTGATCTCCGGCGGCAATACCTCGCCGGCCTTCCCGCATCCCACCCACACCTGCCTGCCCATGCCCAAGCCGCTCAAGGGCCGCGAGATCATGGTGGTGGCCGATGAGGATGTGGCCAAGCTCTGGCCGGCAGCACCTGCCTTCGCCTGGATCTATGACATCACCGACGAGCATTGCCCGATCCCCATCGCCACCTTCCAGGTGGAGGGGCTGGACAAGGATGGCGCGCCGCAGCCGCCAATGATGGGCTGTCATCAACCCTCGGAGCGCTTTAGGGGCAGCGTCATTCCCTTCGCCTGGTTCGCGCAAGGGCTGCGGATCCTCGACATCGCCGATCCCTTCGCGCCGCGGGAGATCGCCTTCTACGAGCCCGATCCGCCGCAGGGGGCGGCGCTCTCCTCCTCCAACGACGTCACCATCGACGATCGCGGTCTCTGCTATTTGGTCGACCGCCAGCGCGGCGTCGATATCATCGAGACCTCAGTGCTGTGAGCGGGCAAGAGCGCCACTCCTCGCCCCGCCGTCATTCCCGCGAAAGCGGGAATCCAGGGCGAGTGACGGATCTTGGGGCCCTGGATTCCCGCTTTCGCGGGAATGACGAAAGGAAGAAAGCGTGAGCAACGACATCAAACCGATCGGCAAGAAGAACCCGAACCTGCCGTTTCATCCGGCGGTGCGAGCGGGGGACTTCATCTTCGTCTCCGGCCAGGTGGCCAAGGACGAGAACGGCAATATGTGCAGCGGCAATATCGAGGAGGAGACGCGCTGGACCATCGAATCGATTCGCCGCATCCTGGCGCTGGACGGCGCCGATCTGTCGGATGTCGTCAAGGTGACGGTCTATCTCGAGGACGCCCGCAACTTCGGCCGCTACAACAGGATCTTCGCGGAGTACTTCCCCGAGGGATTGGTTTCCCGGACCACGGTCGAGGCCCGCGCGGTGATCGAATGCAAGATCGAGATGGATGCGGTCGCCTATAAGCCGAAGCGTTGAACATCGTGACATCAGCGGCGCCTTGCGGCGCCCCGATAGGGAGGAGTTGAGATGCTGAGAGTTCTGGGACGCGGCACATCCGGCAATGTGCAGAAGGTGGTCTGGCTGCTCGAGGAGTTGGGCACGCCTTACAAACGGGAAGATTACGGCCGCCAGTTCAACAACACCCAGGACCCGGCCTATCTCACGATGAACCCCAATGGCAAGGTTCCGACCCTGGTCGATGGCGAGGAGACGGTCTGGGAATCGAACACGATCCTGCGCTATCTCGCGAGCAAGCTCGACGCCACCAAGTTCTATCCGGCCGAACCGCTTGACCGCAGCCAGGTCGAGCGCTGGATGGATTGGCAGCTGGCTTCGCTGAACGGCCCCTATCTCGGGGTCTTCAAGGAGGCGAAGAAGCCGGCCGCCGAGCGCGCGGCGAGCTGGGCGGGCGATTCCAAGGAGCTGGCGGCGCAGCTCGAGATCCTGGAAAATGGCACGGCCGGCAAGCCCTGGCTCGCCGGCGCCGAGATCACGCTGGCCGATATCTGCCTCGGCCCCATCGTCCATCGCTGCCTGGATTTCCCGATCGAGCTGCCAGCACTTCCCGGCATTCGCGCCTGGCGGGACAAGATCACCCAGCGTCCGGCCTTCAAGAAGGCGACGAGTTGAGGGGAAGCGGGGAGGGCAAGGGCAGAGCATGACGAAGGCAGCGGTCATCGGCCTGGGCACCATGGGGCCCGGCATCGCGGCGACCCTGGCGCGGGCAGGGCTGACGGTCACGGCCTTCGATGCCGATGCCGGCCAGCGCGCCAAGGCGCCGAAAGGTTTCGAGATCGCGGCCGGGGTGCTGACCCGGCTTGGCCTGCCCGACCGCAGCGCCGGCGAGATCGCGATCATGGACAGCCTCGCCGCCTGCGTCGCCGGAGCCGATCTCGTCGTCGAGACGGTGCCCGAGAAGCTCGATCTCAAGATCGATGTCTTCCGCCAGATCGAGGCCGCCGTCGGCCCGGATTGTGTGCTGGCTTCGGATACCTCCGGCATTCCCATCACCAAGATCCAGGAAGGCTTGTCTCTACCCGGACGTGTCGTGGGCATGCATTGGTCCAACCCGCCCCATATCATTCCGATGATCGAGGTGATCGCCGGCGAGAAGACCTCGCCTGAGGTGGTGCGCTGGATGGTCGAGACGGTGAAGCTGACCGGCCATCTGCCCGTGGTCATCAAGAAGGACGTTCCCGGCTTCGTCGAGAATCGCGTGCTCTATGCGGTGATGCGCGAATGCCTCGATCTGGTGGAGCAGGGCGTCATCGATCCCGAGGGGCTCGATACCTGCGTCTCCTGGGGTATCGGCTACAAGCTCGCGGTGGTGGGGCCCATGGCGCTTCTCGACATGGCCGGGCTCGACATCTATCAGGCGGTCGCGAGCTATCTGAACAAGGAGCTCTCGGACCGCGACGACGTCGCCAGTTATGTGACCGAGCGCACCGCCAAGAAGAAGCTCGGCATCAAGACCGGCGAGGGGATCTTCGGCTATACGCCCGAACGAATCGCCGAGCTACAGGGCGAGCGGGCGCGGAAGCTGATTGCGGTTCGCAAGGCCCTGCAGGGCTGAGCGGAGGATCGAGGCGAGGAGAGACGAGCGAAGCAACGAATTCCGGCGGGACCGAGCGCGGGACCGACCGGAGATGAAGCGTACAGCGCCATCAGGAAACCAAGCGCTGCGCGGCGCAGGTAGCGGATCGACGACGAACGGGCATAGCAAGGCAAAACGCAGCGCCAATATTCGACAACAGAGGAGGCAATATCATGCGAAAGATTTCACGACGGACAACGATGCGCACGGCCCTCTTGGCCGCGGCCGCGGTGGGGGTTGCCGGCATCGGCACGCTCACCCTGACCGGGGCCGTCCAGGCCGCCGAGGTCAAGAAGCTCGCAATCATGACGCCCGAGGATCCGACCGATTACGGCTGGAACCAGCAGGGCTTCGACGCCGCCAAGGCGGTGGCCCAGAAATACGGTCTCGAGTTCATGCCGGCGACCGGCCTCGGCTATGGCGATGTGCATCCCCAGGCTCGCGAATTGGCCGATGACGGCGCCAGCCTGATCATCGCCCATGCCAGCGGCTACAATACCGCGGTGCCGGAGATCGGCGCCGAGAAGCATGTGCCGGTCGCCATCGTCGATCGTCCGGACGCCGACAAGCTGGGCGCCATCGCCGACTACACCCTCAGCGGCCACCAGGGCGCCTATCTGGCCGGCGTGCTGGCGGCCAAGACGACCCAGACCAAGGCCGTCGGCATCGTCGTCTCCGGCGAGCCGCCGTCCTGGAACTCCCAGTCGGCAGCCTTTGCCGAGGGCGTGAAGGCAACCGATCCGAATGTGAAGCTTCTCTATGCCGTCATCGGCCCGGCCGCCTATTCCGACGCCGCCGGCGGACGTCGCGTCACCGAATCGGTGATCGGGGCGGGCGCCGATGTGATCTTCGGCCAGGGCGACGGCGCCAGCTTCGGCATGCTGCAGGCGGTCGAGACCAGCAAGGCCACCAACGGCGGCAAGGTCTGGTTCATCGACGTGATCGGCGACAAGACGTCGATCGACAAGGGCAATCTGTTGTCCTCCGTCGTCTGGGACCTCGTGCCGGTCTATTCGGCGATGATCGAGGATCTGAAGGCCGACAAGTTCGGCACCCACGGCTATTCGATCCAGCTCAACGACAATTCCGTGCATCTGCTCCACACCAAGCACATCCCCGACGATCGTCTGGGCCCAGCTCGAGGCGGTGCGCAAGCAGATCATCGACGGAAGCGTGAAGGTCGAGCCGGTGTGGGACGCGCCGAAGGTCCGCGCCCTGATGACCTCGGTCACCGACGCGCCGAAGTAAGACCCGCAGTCTTCGAGGCAAGTTGGTCCGGGCCGCGCCGCGGAGCAATCCGTAGCGCGGCCCGAGACCGAGACGACATGACCCAACACGATACATCCGCGATGGCCGCCGCGAGCGCGCCGGTCGCCGCCGTGCGCAAGATCACCAAGCGCTTTCCCGGCGTGCTCGCCAATGACGACATTTCCCTGGAGTTTCACGCCGGCGAGATTCATGTCTTGCTGGGCGAGAACGGGGCCGGCAAATCGACGTTGATCGGGATTCTCGCCGGCATGCAGCAACCCGACGAGGGCGAGATCCTGATCGCCGGCCGGCCGGTGGTCATCCGCTCGCCGCGCGAGAGCCTGGACCTCGGCATCGGCACGGTCTTCCAGCATGTGCTGCTGGTACCGAGCCTGACGGTCATCGAGAATCTGATGCTGGGCGGCCCCTGGTGGCAGCGCCTCGGCAAGGCGCCGGCCTTGAAGCGCTTCCACGAGCTCTCCGCCTTGCTGGGCGTCGAGATCGATCCCGACGCTCTCGTCGGCCGGCTGTCGCTGGGCGAGCAGCAGCAGGTGGAGATCATGCGCGCGCTCTGGCGCGGCGAGAAGGTGCTGATCCTCGACGAGCCCACCTCGATGCTGACGCCCCAGGGCGTCCATGATCTGGGCGAGGTGATGCGCCGTCTGCGCGAGAAGGGCGTGGCCCTGATCCTGATCACCCACAAGCTGGTGGAGGCCTATGCCCTGGGCGACCGCATCTCGGTCCTGCGCCTGGGCCGGGTGGTGGGCGACATTCCGCCCGAGCGGCTGAAGCAGATGAGCGAGAAGGATGCCACCGACACGGTCATCCGCATGATGTTCGGCAGCAGCGCCGATCATGCCCGCGATGCCGAAATCCTGGTGGGCCGCGGGCGCCCGGCTCATCGCCAACGCGCGGTCGATCGCCGCGGTGCGGCTCGCCTCGGCGCCACGGGCCTGCAGACGGCGGCCAATCTCGGCGAATGCCCCTTGCGCGAGGTGAGCCTCGATCTCTGGCCGGGCGAGGTGCTGGGCATCGCCGGCGTCGACGGCAATGGCCAGAAGCATCTGGCCGAGGTCCTCGCGGGCCAGCGTCCCGTTATTCGGGGCCGCATCGCCCTCAGCGGCATCGATATCACGGCCGAGGGCGTGCCGGCACGCCGGCGCCGGGGCATCCGCTATGTGACCGACGAGCGGCTGGGCGAAGGCACGGTCGGCCCCTTCTCCGTGGCGACCAATCTGGTGCTGAAGGAGATCGGGAACGCACCCTATTGGCGGCGCGGGCTCAGCGATTGGGATCTGATCCATACCCATGCCCGCGAGCAGATCCGGCGCCACGACATCCGCACGCCCTCGGAGAAGACGCCTTTGGCGCGGCTTTCCGGCGGCAATATCCAGAAAGTGCTGCTGGCCCGCGAGATCGATACCGACGCCAGCGTCGTCATCTTCAACAAGCCGACCTATGGCCTCGATCTGCAGAATACACGCCTCGCCCATGACCGCATCATCGCCAGCGCCGATCAGGGGCTTGCCATCGTCGTCGTTTCAACCGATCTCGACGAGCTGCTGGAGATCAGCGACCGGATCGGCGTGATGTTTCAGGGTCGTCTCGCCGGCATCGTGGAGAACGGCGCTGATGTGGAGCGCAAGGTCGGCTTGCTCATGACCGGAGCCGAAGCGGCATGAGCGCCCAGGCCGAATTGGAGGCCCTTCCCGTGAAGCCGTCCGGTGGCGAGAGGTTGGGCGAGCTGCTGGGCGCGGTGGTCCGCGTGCTGATTCCCGTTGTCCTGGCGCTGGTGGTGGGCGGGCTGATCCTGCTGGTCCTGGGCAAGAATCCCCTGACCTATTACGGCTATGTGCTGGAGCGGGGGCTGCTCCGCTGGGGCGGGTTGCAGGAGACGCTGACTCGGATGTCGCCCTTGCTGCTGATTGCCGCGGGGCTCATCGTCGCCTTCCGGGCGGGCATCTGGAATCTGGGCGGCGACGGGCAGTTCCTGCTGGCCGCGGTCATCACCGCCGCCCTCGGGCCGGCGCTCATCACCATCCTGCCGCGCGGCGCGACCCTGGTCATCTGCATGATCGCCTCCATGGCTGTCGGCGCCATCTGGTCCTTGGTGCCGGCGATCCTGAAGGCGCGCTACGGCGTCAACGAGATCATCACCTCGCTGATGATGAGCTTCCTCGGCACCAGCTTCGCCAATGTGCTGGTGAAGCTCTTCTTCTGGGATCCCGGCACCACCGTGCCCCAGACCCGCGATCTGCCGGTGGACGACCGGCTGCCGCGGATCTTCGACACGACGATTCATAGCGGCCTGATCATCGCCGTGGTGGTGGTGATCCTGGTGCATCTCATGATGACCCGGACATCCTTCGGCCTGAAGCTCCAGGTGGTGGGCGCCAATCCGGCCGCCGCGGTCCATGCCGGGCTCAATGTCGCCTGGCTCACCGTCGCCACCTTCGCCCTCAGCGCCGGGCTCATCGGGCTTGCGGGCTCGGTGGAGATCCTGGGCGTCTGGGGCACGGTGCGGGCGGATTGGAATCCGGCCTATGGCCTGCTGGTGGTGCCGATCGTCTTTCTCGCCCGCTTCAACGGCTATGCCGTGATCGGCTTCACCTTGTTCTTCTCCGCGCTGATGATCGGGGGCGAGAGCGCGGCCCGGCGCGTGGGCGTGCCGCAGCATTTCGTGCTGGTGCTGGTGGCGCTGCTGCTCATCTTCCTGGCGCTGGTGGAGTATCTCGATTTCCTGCGCCGCAAGCGCCGGACGGCCTGAGCCATGCAAGCCCTGCTGACCGAACCCTTCCTCGTCTCCTTGCTCTTCGGCGCCGTGACCGCCGGCGTGCCCTTGCTGCTGGCCGGGCTCGGCGAGCAGATCTCGGAGAAGGCGGGCGTCCTCAACATCGGCATCGAAGGCATGATGCTCTTCGGTGCCTATACCGGCTTCGTTGCGGCCTATTACACCGGCTCTTTCGATCTCGGCTTCCTGGCCGGGGGGCTGGGCGGCATGGCGGTCGCGCTTTTCGTCGTGCTCTTCTGCATCCGCTTCGGATTGAACCAGATCGTCATCGGCATCGCGCTCACCATTGGCGTCGAGGGGCTGACGGCACTGCTGCACTACTTCCAGTTCAGCCGCACCTATCCGCGCCTCTCGGCCGCCCCGGTGGTCGCACTGCCGCTGCTGGACCAGATCCCCGTGCTGGGCAAGGGGTTGTTCAGCCACAATATCGTCGTCTATCTGGCGGTCCTCCTGGTGATCGGCCTCGGCTGGCTCTTCCGGCGGACCTATGTCGGGCTGAATTTGGAGGCGGCGGGCAACAAGCCGGCGGCGCTGGATGCTGCCGGCGTCGACGTCATCAGGACCCGCTCGCTCGCGGTGCTGGCGACTGGCTTCCTGGCCGGGGTCGGCGGGGCCTATATGGCCAATGTGGGTGCCGGGCTCTTCGTCCCCTTCATGACCGGCGGGGCGGGCTTCATCGGTATCGTGCTCGCCATGCTGGCCCGCGGCCGCCCGGTCTGGGTCCTGCTGGGCGCCGCCCTCTTCGGGGTCAGCTTGGCCCTGACGACGGCGTTGCAGGTGGCGGGGATCAATATCCCGACGGATGTGGTGCAGATGCTGCCCTTCGCCATGGTCATGCTGGTTCTGGTAATCTTCGCCCGCCACAGCGTGCTGCCGCCGGCGCTCGGCCTGCCTTATGTGCGCGGCGACAGGGGTTAAGAACAACAGGGAGAGGGGAGGATCCGAAGATGTCCGACACGAAAGTCTATCTGCTGGATGGGGGAACGCTCGTCATCGACGGCTACCACGCCTTCTGGAACCGCGGACCGGGCGGGGAGATTCGCTTTCCCTGCTATGCGGTTCTGATCGAGCATGAAGACGGCCGCTACATGTTCGACACGGGCTACGACTTCGACCATGTGATGCGCGTGCTGCCCTTCGAGAAGCCGCTCCAGGACAAGGGGCAGACCATTCCCGGCCAGCTCGCCAAGCTCGGGCTGAAGACCAGTGACATCAACTACGTCATCAATTCGCATTACCACTTCGATCATTGCGGCGGGAACAAGCATCTGCACGAAGCCTGCACCATCTGTCATGAGAAGGAACTAGCGGCGAGCGGCAATTGCCAGCCCTTCGAGCATCTGGGCTATTCCGATCTCACCTTCTCGCCGGAGATCGCGAAGCAGAAGGGCGTGCAGCTGCCGCCCGATCCCGCCCTCGACATGTACACGCCCAAATTCCAGACCCTGACCGGCGATCAGGAGATCGCCAAGGGGTTATGGCTGTTCGAAACTCCCGGCCATACCGCCGGACATTACAGCCTGATGGTCGAGCTGAAGGGCCGCCGCCCCATGCTGTTCACGGCCGATGCCTGCTACAGCAAGAAGAGCATGGATATGATGTGCATCTCGAGCTTCCACCTCGACCCGGTGGCGAGCCTACAGTCGATGCGGCGGCTGAAGGAGCTGGCCCAGGAACACGATGCCGAGCTCTTCTTTTCCCATGATCTCGAAAGCTTCAAGGGCTATCAGACGGGGAAGGCCTTTTACGCGTAAAATCCCCCTCTACCGCGCTTTGAAGCTACGGGATTCACGGATTTCGGCTTTGGGTTGCGAGGATGTATCCCTCGAGGGTAGCGGCGAGGCGCGTCCAACCATATCGCATGGTCTTTGGTCCCGGGGGCTTGTAGTAGCAATTCCACCCGCCGAGGCGGGCGGCAACCCAGGAGACGAAGGCGAGCGACTTCAGGGGATGCGGGTTCTTTTGGCGCTCGGTCTTGCCCTCGAGGCTGCGGGAGAGGATCTGAAGGGGAACCTCGAGGCTCTCGTCGATGACATCGGAGGCGGGTCGTGGGCTGCCATCTCGGGCGTCGACGAGCTGGGTCGTTCGGGTCGCGGCAATCAATGCCATGGCCGCGAGGTTGAACATTCGCTCGGGCTCGATGATCTGGCTGTCCTCGAGGGCGAGCCCATCGCTCTTGAGGGCTCGGAAGGTCTGCTCGATGCGCCAGCGCAAGCGGTAGAGCTGGACGATCTCCTCGGCTTGAACGGCATCGGCCACGGGATGGGTGGTCAGGAGGCGCCAGAGAAGCGGTGTTTTCCCGGCGGGGATGTTGACCTCGCGGGCTTCGACCAGGCTGAGCTCGATGGTCTTGGGGAAGTCCTCCACGAGACCGTTGTCGGGCCGGGCAATCTGGACCCGTTTGGCCCGCAGCTCGACCATTGCGGTGCGGCCCTTGTCGCCTGGCCCACGGGGCGCTACCCGCACCTCGCTGGTGCTCAAGCAAGGAGCGTCGGTGAGAGCGTCGAACAGCTTCGTGCCATCGGCCAAGTTGCGGTTCGCAGCGGCCCGCACGATCAGATCGAGCCCCGCAGGCCTGCGGGCGAAGAGCGCATAGATGTCGCTCTCCCGGTCGGCCACCATGGTCAGCTGGGCCGCCCCCGCCAGGGTCTCAGCCGCACTCCTGCAACCGGCCAGCCAGCGCGCCGATTCCTTGGCCTCGGCGGGCCGGCTGCGCTCGTTGCCCGCCGGTGCCTCGGGGCGCGTCCAGATCGCCGCATCGACCAGACCCACCACCGCCTCGCTTTCAACATCCACCGCAATCACCGGATGGATGAAGAAGCCCGTCGTCGTCCTGTTCGCCGCCGGCCCGAACCCACGGCGCTTCTTGTCCCGGTCGGTGAAGTTGATCTCCGTCGTATCCTGCACCACCAGGATGCGCCGTCCCACACAGCGCTCCGCCGTCCGAGCCGCCAGTGTCTCGACGATCCGCTCAACCGAGACATAGGGCGAGGACAGGAAGCGGTGGACCGCCATCTCGCCCGCCCGCGTCTCCCCCAGCCGGCGGAGCACCGTCGTCCCCGTCGCCGCAATCCGCCCAAGCAGCCATTCTGCCCGCTCGTCGACCCGGATATCGCCAAATGACATTGCAAGACCCTCGGCCAAACCACACCGAAGATCTTGAATCACATTTGCTTTTCCAACGGAATCACTTCCGTGAATGCCCTAGCTTCAAAGCGCGGGAGAGGGAAAGGAAGTTCGCTTTGCCTCCTACCAGCGCACCATGCCCGCATCGACATTGAGCGCCTGGCCGGTGATCCAATGGGCTTCCTCCGAGGCGAGAAAGGCCACGGCCGGTACGATATCGGCGGGCACGCCGCGACCCTTGATGGCCTGCAGCATATCGACGAATCCGAATGCTTCTTTATGGGGCGTCGTCTGCACGCCTTCGGTATCGGTCAGGCCCGGGCAGACCGAGTTGACCGTGATCTTATAGGCGCCGAGCTCTGTCGCCAGCGCGCGACTGAAGGTCAGCACGCCGCCTTTGGAGGCGACGTAATGGGCCATGTTGGGCGTCCCGGCGAAGATCGAGTTCGAGCTGAAATTCACGATCCGGCCATAACCGTTCTTGCGCATGAGATCGGAGCCGGCGCGGCACATGAGATAGAGCCCGTCGAGATTGACCCGCATGACCCGGCGCCATTCCTCGAAGGTGAGCTCGTCCCATTTCACGAAGGGCACGATGGCGGCGACATTCACCAGCACATCCAGCTTGCCCGCCTTGCTTTCGACCGCGGCGAAGAGCTTGGCGACGGAACCGGGATCGCCGATATCCGCGGCATGGGCGAAGGACTTGCCGCCGATGGCCTTGGCCGTCGCCGCCGCGCCATCGCTTTGGATATCGACGGCGACGACCGTCGCTCCTTCCGACCCCAGCCGCTCCGCAACGGCCTTGCCGATCCCCTGCGCAGCACCACTGACCAACGCCACGCGCCCCTCGAATCTCCGCATCTCGATCTCCCCTGTCTGATAGGTCTGTTCGAACGATTGACGTCGTCGGTGATCAGGCTTCCCCGGCTTCGACCACCGCCATGGCCGCATCGACGCCGCGGCCGAGATCGATCTTCCGGCCGAGCTGGCGCAGCGCGCCCGCCAAAGCGGTGAGCGCGACCACGGCATAGATCGGCTCCGCGACCGGCCCCATATGGCCGATGCGCAGCAGCTTGCCCTTGGTCTCGCCGCGCCCGGCGGAGATCACCACCCCGAATTGTTTCCGTGCCGCGGCGATGATGTCGGCATCCGTCAGCCCGGCGGGAATGCGCACCGCCGTGGTGGTCGGCGAGGCGATGGCTTCGCTCTTGGCCCAGAGCTCCAACCCCATGGCCTTGAGGCCGGCACGGCAGGCCTTGGCGGTCAGCCCATGGCGATGCCAGACCTGGGGCGGTCCTTCCTCGAGATACTGGTCGAGAGCGGCATCGAGGCCATTCACCTCGGCGATGGAGGGGGTGAAGGGGAAGGGCCGGTCATGGCGCCAGGCCTCCTTCCAATCGAGCAGGCTCAAGACCGAGGCGCGCGGCGCCTTGGGATTGGCCTCCATATGCTTCCAGGCGCGATCGCTGACCGCCATGATCGTGAGGCCCGGGGCGCCGCCCAGGCATTTGCCGGGACCGGTGATGAAGATGTCGGCGGCGCAATCCTCGGGATGGATGTCCATGCCGGCGAAGGAGGAGACGGCATCGACGATCAGGAAACCGCCGGCGTCGCGCACGATCTTGCCGATCTCGCGCGCCGGGTTGATGGTGCCGGACGGCGTATCGTGATGGACGAGGGAGACGACCTTGATGTCCGGCCGCTTGCGGAAGGCCTCGGCGACGGCCGCCGGATCGATGGCCTCGTTATAGGGCACCTCGATCTCCACCAGCTCCTTGTTGTAGCGCTGGGACCAATAGCCGAAGCCCTTGCCGTAGACGCCCGAGGCGAGGTTGAGCACGACGTCGTCGGGTCCGATGAGGGAGGCCGCTGCCGCCTCGATGCCCGGGGCCGGCTCGCAGTGCAGGATCAGCGCCGGCTCCTTGACCTGCAGCGCCTGGGCCGTCTTCTTGGCCACATCCTCGTAGAACTGCTGAAAATAGGGGTCGTAGTCGTAATGCACCGGCCGGCCCAGCGCGCGCAAAATGCGCGGATAGGCGGCCACTGGTCCCGCGGAAAGGGTGATGACTGGTTCCTTGCCCGGCGCGGATGTCATGGTGGTTCGGCCTCCCCCTCTTTTCGGCAATTGCGGCAGATTGCTTCGCCAAAAGGATAGACCGCCGGCATAAAAACCGGAAACAATATCCGCCTCGCGACGGCGATTGGTTCGGTTTCATGGCGTCCTTCCGGCAAAATTGGTTCGACTTTCTGGTGATTGGTTCAGGCGCCGCCGGCTCGGTCCTGGCCGCCCGTCTCAGCGAGGATCCGGGAATGCGGATCGGCCTGGTGGAGGCAGGCGGGCCTGCCCGCCATCCGCTGCTCTCCCAGCCGGATAAATGGCCGCTGCTCCAGAACAGCGAGATCGATTGGGCCTATCGCACGATCCCCCAGCGCCATACGGCAAACCGCGTCCATGAATGGGCGCGGGGCCGGGTCCTCGGCGGCTCGACGGCGATCAACGCCATGGCCCATGTTCGCGGCCATGCCAGCGATTTCGATCGCTGGGCGAGCGCCGGCTGCACCGGCTGGGGCTACGCAGATCTGCTGCCCTATTTCATCCGCAGCGAGACCTACGCCCCCGGTGCTTCGCCCTTTCACGGCGACAGCGGACCCCTCCATCTGATCCGCCCGAGCGAGCCCCATCCGGTGACGCTCGCCTATATGGCAGCGGGGGAAGAGATCGGCTTGGCGCCCAGCGAGGATCACAATGGCGCTGAGATGGCCGGCCCCTGTCTCAACACCCTCACCATCAGGGATGGCAAGCGCCAGACCATCGCCGATGCCTATCTGACGCCAGCGGCGGGGCGAGCCAATCTGACCTTGCTGCTCGAGACCGGCGCGCTGTCGCTGATCCTGGAGAAGGGGCGCTGTGTCGGCGCCCGTCTTGACGGCCCCGACGGTCCCTTCGAGGCCAGAGCGGAGCGCGGTGTCCTGCTCGCCGCCGGCACCATCGGCTCGCCGCTGCTGCTGCTGCGCTCGGGCATCGGCCCGGCCGACGAGCTCACGGCCCTCGGCCTCGAGGTCGCCCTGGATCTGCCCGGGGTCGGGCGCAATCTCCACGACCATCTGCTCTCCGGCGGCAATCTCTATCGCGCCCGCCGGCCGGTACCGCCGTCGAAATACCAGAGCTCGGAATCGCTGATGTATATCCGGCGTGGTGGGGCAATGGTCGCCAGCGCGCCCGAGCTGGTGCTGGCCTGCGTGGTCCTGCCGGTCACGACCGAGCAATTCACCCCGCCGCCCCTGGGGGAGGCCTATACCCTCATGTTCGGCTTCACCCAGCCCCGGAGCCGCGGCGCAATCCGCCTCGCTTCCGCCGATCCGCAGGCCGCACCCCTGATCGATCCCAATTATCTCGCCGAGGCCTATGACCGGGAGGCCTATCTCGAAGCTCTGGCCGCCGCCCAGGCCGTCGGCGGTGCGGCCGCCATGGCGGACTGGCGGGCGGCGGAGATGCTGCCCGGGCCGGCGGTCGAGAGCCGGAAGGAGAAGCTCGCCTTCCTGGAGAAGGCGGCCTTCACCCATCATCACCCCGTGGGGAGCTGCCGCATGGGGAGCGATGGCGACGCCGTCGTCGGTCCGGATCTCCGGCTCCATGGGATCGAGGGCCTCCATGTCTGCGATGCCTCGGTCATGCCCAGCATCACCACCGGCCCGGTGAATGCCGCGGTGATCGCCATCGCCGAGCGGGCGAGCGATCTGCTGCGCGGCCGGCCACCCTTGCCGCCGCTCAAGCTTCCGGTACAGGCTGCCTAGATGCCCCATCGCTTCCTGGCGCTGCTGGTTCTCGCTTTCCTTTGCGGGGGAGCGGCCTGCGCCGATCAGCCACGCGGCGGAAGACCGTGCGCTGCGCCTCAGCCTCGCCAATACAGGTGTCGCGCCGCTGCATTGCCGTCTGATGTTCGGCCATTGGGTCGAGGAGGATCTCGGACTGATTGTGCCAGGCGGCTCGATCGGTCTCGACATTTCCCAGGCCGCCAAGGATGGCGCCCTCTACATCCTGCGCGCCGATGGTCAGCGCCGCATGATGATCGAGACCATCCTCTGCGGGCGCGACGGGGATTGGATGGCGAGCTACGGGCAGGTCGATTTCGCCCCGGCCCGCAGCGCCAGGCCTGCCCGCATCGAGGCGGGCTGCGCCTTGCCGGAGGATAGCGGTCGTGTCGTCTGCCCACCGCTGCGCCTGGAGAACTGAAAGCGGGGGAGAACGGCATCGTTGTGCGCCCGGCTGGGTTAGGATGGCAGATGCTCGACAATCCCCTGGCCAGATCGGCCGTCATCACCTGCATTCTCAATGGCTCCGCGGGCTCCAACCGGGCGCAGGAGGCCCGCGAGCAGATCGCGGACCTCTTCGCCCGTCATGGCGGCGAGGCCCGTGTCGTCCTTGCCCGCAACGGCAGCGAGCTTTCAGAACTGGCGCGCCAGGCCATGGCGGAGGGGAGCCAGCCGGTGGTGGCCGGCGGCGGCGACGGCACTTTGAGCGCGGTCGCCGCGGCGCTGGTGGGCAGCAAGCACGCGCTGGGCATCCTGCCCCTGGGCACGCTCAACCACCTCGCCAAGGATCTGGGGATCCCGCTGGAGCTCGAGGCGGCCGTCGCCAATCTCTTCACCGGCCGGCTCGCCCGGATCGATGTCGGCGAGGTCAACGGCCATATCTTCCTCAATAATTCCAGCCTGGGTCTCTATCCCGCCATCGTGCGGGAGCGGGAAGCGCGCCAGCGCCGGGGTGCGCGCAAATGGATCGCCTTCGCTTTCGCCTTTTTCGTCATCCTGTGGCACTACGCCCCCTTGCGTGTCTGGCTGCGGGTGGATTCGCGTCCGGAATCCGGTGCGCCGACGCCCTTCGTCTTCATCGGCAACAACCGCTACGAGATCGAGGGCGCGCATATGGGCGGGCGCAACCGTCTCGACGGCGGCCGGCTCTGGATCTGCCGCGTGCCCCATGCCGGCCTCTGGACTCTGCTGCGCCTGGCGGTGAAAGCCCTGTTGGGTCGCCTGCCCCATGGCGGTTTCGATGCCATCGAGGGTGAAAAATGCGAGGTGCGGTCGAAGCACGGGCATTTGCGCGTCTCCGCCGACGGGGAGGTGATCTCGCTGGAGACCCCGCTCCATTATCGCATCCGCCCGGGCGCGCTGGCTGTCATCGTTCCGGTGGAAGCCTAGAGCAAAGGGAGGCGGGCTTGCGCATCCTTGCCCATCTCTCGGATCTGCATTTCGGCCGGCTGGACGATGCCGTGCTGCCCGCCCTGACGCGGGCCATCCGCGACGCCAAGCCCGATGTCGTCGTCGTTTCCGGCGATCTGACGCAACGCGCCCGACGCCGGGAATTCGCCGCGGCGCGCCGCTATCTCGACGAGCTTCCCTCGCCTCAGATCGTCGTGCCGGGCAATCACGACGTGCCCATGCACGATGTCCTCTCGCGCTGGCTGAGCCCCCTGACGAAGTATCGGCGCTATATCAGCGAGGAGACCGAGCCCTTCTACGCCGATGAGGAGATCGCCGTTCTCGGCGTCAACACGGCCCGCTCGAACGTCATCAAGGGGGGACGGATCAATCGCGAGCAGGTCGCGCGCAGCTGCGCAAGGTTCGAGGGTGCCGGCAAGGACATCACGCGGATCATCGTGACCCACCACCCCTTCGATCTGCCGCAAAGCGAGGCGGGCGGCGCGCTGGTCGGACGCGCCGATATGGCGATAGCGGGCTTTGCGGGATGCCGGGTCGATCTGATCCTCTCGGGCCATATGCATGTCAGCCACCAGAGCGCCAGCGCGACGCGCTATCCCATTCCCGGCTATTCCGCCATCATGGTCCAGGCCGGCACGGCCACCTCGTCGCGCCGCCGCGGCGAGCCAAACGCCTGCAACATCATCCGCATCGAGCGCCCGAGAATCGCGATCGATACCCTGACATGGGGCGGCGACGCAGGCGATTTCGTCCTGTCGAGCACGGATCATTTTCAATTCGGACCCCAGGGATGGTCGCGCATTGCCGCTGATACGGCGCGCGAGCCGGGATGAGTCGTGAAGCAGGAGGGCGGATGGGTATTGCTGGCTTGCGCCAGCGCTTGCCTCGGCCTGTTCGTCTGGCTGGCGATATCGATCTCTTCCGGAGCTGCCGGGAGTTTCGATGAGGCTATTCGAGCGGCTATCCATCGATTTGCCTCCTCCGACCTCACGCCCTTCGCGCGCGGCGTCAGCCTGTTCGGCTCGGCCGCGGTCATCGCAGCGCTTTCCGTCATCGCCTTCGTCGGATTTTATGTCACGGGACGACGGCGGGCCGCGATCGCGCTGGCGGTGGTCATGGCGGGCGCCGTCATATTGGAGAACGCCCTTAAATTTGCCTTCCAACGCGCCCGACCGGAACCGTTCTTCGGCACGGCGCCTGAGACCTACAGCTTTCCCAGCGGCCACGCGCTGTTTTCGGCCTGCTTCTACGGGGCTTTCGCTTGGCTTCTTGGCGCCGCCTTCCGAAACCGGGGCCTGCGTGCGGCCATCTGGACGATCTCGCTGGCCTTGATTGCCGCGATCGGGCTTTCTCGCCTCTATCTCGGTTTTCACTACCCGACCGATGTGATCGCGGGATATCTCGTGGCTGCCTTCTGGACAACGGCGCTGCTTGCATCGCGGGCCGGCCGCAAACCTTGATTCCTAGCCGCGCAGAGGGGCTAAGACCTCATCGCGTCGCGCAGGCCTCGCTCCAGCCGCTGCCAGGCCGCCTCGTCGGGTGGCAGGCCGAAGCGCAGCCAGCGCGGACGCGGTGCGAAGCGCCGCAGCAGGATGCCACGCCGGGCGAGGGCCGCATGGAGGGCCTCGGCCTGGGCGCTTTCGGCGAGGCGGTAGAGGGCGGTGCCGCCGATGATCGTCAGCCCCGAGTCCGACAGGAGCCGGTCAAGCCTCCCGGCGGCCGTGGCCAGCGTCTCCCGCATCGCGGCGACCCAGGCTCCGTCTTCCATGGCCCGGCGGCCGATCGCCAAAGCCGGGCCGCTGACGCGCCAAGGGCCGAGATGGGCCTCCAGCGCCCCCACGAGGCTTGGCGCGCCCAGGGCATATCCGAGCCGGAGGCCCGCCAGACCGAAGAACTTGCCGAAGGAGCGCAGGATGACGAGGCCGGGATGGCCGGCCTGGGAGGCGAGCGAATGATCTGGGGTGACATCGGCGAAGGCCTCGTCCACCACCAGCAGCCCGCCATCGGCCGCGAGGCGGTCGGCGAGAGACCCCAGCTGCAGCGGTCCGTAGAGCCGCCCATCGGGATTGTTCGGATTGGTGACAACCACCACCGTGGCCCCGGCGGTGTCCTCGAGCCCGTTCGTCTCCATGACCCTGTGGCCCGCCGCCCGCCAGCAGCGCTCATGCTCGGCATAAGTGAGGCCCGCCACCGCCACCCGGCCCCGTGGCACGAGCCGGGGCAGGGCCTGGATCAGGGCCTGGGAGCCCGCGGCTTCGACAATGCCTGCATCCGCCGCGGCCCCGTAATAGGCCAATGCGGCCTGACGCGCCGCCTGGAACAGCTCGCTGTCCGGCAGCCGGGTCCAGAGCTCGGGCGCCAGGGTCGGGATGGGGTAGGGCAGGGGGTTGATGCCGGTCGAGAGATCGAGCCAGCCCTCTTGGGGTTGGCCGAACGCGGCCGTGGCCGCCTGGATCTGGCCGCCGTGATCGGCGACCCTGGGCACCTCGGGGAGGTCGGCGCCGGTGTCGCGCCCGGCCTTGTGTCCGTGATGACCCGCCCTGTCTCTGTGCCCCATGGGCCGAAATATGGTCTATCGCCGGTCGAAGGCCAGCATCTTTCTTGTGGCGAAGCCGGCTCGTTCATCGCAAGTCTCGCGGGCCAAGTCTTGCGCCGCGGCCGAGGGTGCGCATCATGGCAGAGGCGGTTGAAGAGTTGGAGGCGAGGGTCATGAAGCGGCGGGGCGTATTGATGCTGGCCGGGGCGGCGAGCGCGTGGCTCGTCCTTCCCCCCGCCGCGCGCGCTGCCAGCAAGCCGACGCCGACGCCGGAGCAGGTCATCCATAACCTCGGCTTCGCCCAATCGGATGTGGGCTACATCCTGTTCGACGTGCAGTCGAAGCGCGTGCTGGTGGAGCAGAATGCCGACCAGCTCTTCCTTCCGGCCTCGGTGTCGAAGCTTCCCACGGTCTATGCCGCCCTGGAGATCCTGGGCCCCGACCACCGCTTCGCGACCACGCTCTATCGCCGCGGCAGCGATATCTATCTTAGGGGCGGGGGCGATCCCTCGCTGGCCAGCACCGATCTTCAGGCCCTGGCGGCGCAGCTCAGAGCAGCGCCCCTGGCGGATGTGAGCACCGGCAGCGCGGCGTCGAGATTCTTCTACGACGACAGCCTGATGGTGAGCCTGCCGGAGATCACCGCCCGCCAGCCCGTGGCGGTCGCCTACAACACCGGTATCTCGGCGCTCGACGTCGATTTCAATCGCGTCGAGGTGGATTGGCAGCTGAGGCCCAATGGGCATTTCGATTTTCGGGCGCTCTGCATCGCCGATGGCATGATCCTGCCGGCGGATTGGATCAACTTCGCCCCGGCGAGCGCGGAGGTCTGGGCCGATACGCCCTTCCTCTATGCCGGCGATTCCACCCTCGACCGCTGGCAATACGCGCGGACGCTCGCTGATCACGGCTCGACCTTCCTGCCGGTGAAGGCGACGGCGGCGCATACGGCGCTGCTCTTTCGGACCCTCGCCAAGGCGGGGGGCGTGGCGCTCCCCCTGCCCAAGCCGGGTCAGGTGCCCGCCGATGCGGTGCAGATCGGCGGTATCGAGAGCCGGCCCTTGGCCGAAATCATCATCGGCCTGCTGCGCTTCAGCAACAATCCCTCGGCCGAGCTCGTCGGCCTCGCCGCCTCGCGCAAGCTGACCGATGACTCGCTGACCTTGGGGCCCTCGGCCGCGGCCCTCACGAGGTGGCTGAAGGAGCGCGCGCCGAAGGCGAATTGGGAGGGCTTCCATCTCGAGAACCACTCCGGCCTCAGCCCGGACAGCCGGGTCACCCCCCGCCAGATGGCGCTGCTGCTGACGCTTGTCGCCGAGGACGATGCTCTGATGCAGGCCATCCCCGGGCTCACCGGCGACGGAAGGGCGACACTCGCCGATAACCCGCGCGGCCTGATCGGCAAGAGCGGCACCATGGATTACGCCCGCGGCCTCGCGGGCTATTTCCTGGCCAAGGACGGCCGTCCGCTGGGCTTCGCCATCTTCGTCTTCGACCGCGCCCAGCGCGCCGTGCTCGACGCCCAGATGAATCCGGGCGTGCCGGAATCCACCCCGGCGGCGCTGGCCTGGATCCGCCGCGCCTTGCAGGTGGATCAGGTGCTGCTCGCGAGCTGGATGAAGACCTATTGAAGTGTCGGCTTCAGCGCGCGACGAAGGGCGGCCGCTTTGGATCCGATCCAGGACTCCCGCGCGGGCTTCGGTCCTGCCGGATAAGTGGCCACCACCAGGCCGTCGGGCTGCATGGGCGGCGAGGGATCGTCCAGGACGATGTCGAAGCCCAGTCTGGCCAGCAGCTTCACCACGCCGCGGTGGAGCGACCGGCCATGGGTACCGATCACCATATGGCGAATGGCGCCACGGCCCAGCAGATCGCTCGCCGGCTTCAGCACATCGAGCTCTGCGCCTTGGATATCCATCTTCATGAGATGGACAGGCGGGATCGTCTCCAGCACCGCCGTCAGCGACCGCATTTCCACGCTAACCGCCGCCCGGTTCGGGCCGCTGCCTGCCAGCATGCTGCCATAGCCCTGATCGACGAAGCTTGCCTCGCCGGAGGTCGGACCCACGGCGGCACGGATGACCGCGATATCCCCGAGGGAAAGCCCGTTCAGCTCGCGGTTCGCCTCGAGGGCGTCGGCATGGCGCGATAACGCCTCGAAGGCAAAGATGACGGCGTCGGGCCAGCGCTTCTTGATGAGGAAGGAGTAGTAGCCGACCCCGGCGCCGATATCGAGAAACACCGGGGCCTCGGGCAGCATCTGGGCGAAGCTGCGAAGGATCCATTCCTCTTCCACGGGCTCGTGGAGATTCGGATTGCCCGGTTCCGAATAGCGCTCGACCTGCATATCCATGATGTCGCCGCGGCGCAGGCGAATGCCATTGCCGAAGACGTAGACGTCGCTCATCGCGATTTCCTTGCTGCACCGGTATTTCCCGGAAGGGACGGCCATCGGCCCGTCCAAAAGCAGTATAGCGACCTCAGGGGCCTGGAGAAACGCAGATCCACTCTAGCATTGGTCTAGGGCCACAGGCCCTTGCACGCGGAATGCTTGCCGGCCCCGGGTCATCTTGACCTTGGGGATCATCTTGACCCTGGGGTCGAGCTTCACTAGGTTCTCCCCCATGTTGCTGACCGGCAAAACCTCCCTGCTCCTTCTTAGGGGCCCGGCGCTCTAAGAGCGTCGGGTCGTTCGCGTTTTCGCCGCTGTCATCCCTTCGCCCGAGTCACTGCAACATGAAATCCCGATATTCCGCTCGCCGCCGTCTCGCTTTCCGCGCCGCCCGCCTGCTGCGACTTAGGGGCGGCTGCCGGGCCTGATTTGCGGCCGCCCGGCAGCCGTCTTTGCCGCCATCCCACAAGTCCAGACAGTCCATGACAGGCGTCCCGCCCTTCCGGCCGGCGCCGCAGCGGAGCAGAACATGCAGATCGAGCCCAGCCGCAAGTACCGCCCCTTCGAACCCATCAATTTGCCGGACCGGCGCTGGCCCGGAAATGTCATCACCAAGCCGCCCATCTGGTGCAGCGTCGATCTGCGCGACGGCAACCAGGCGCTGGTCGAGCCCATGGGGCCGGAGCGCAAGCGCCGCTTCTTCGACACCCTCGTGCGCATGGGCTTCAAGGAGATCGAGGTCGGCTTTCCCGCCGCCTCCCAGACCGATTTCGATTTCGTCCGCTCTCTCATCGACGAGAAGCTGATCCCCGACGACGTGACCATCCAGGTGCTGACCCAGGCGCGCGACGAGCTGATCCGGCGCACCATGGAGAGCGTGCGCGGCGCCAGGCGCGCCATCGTCCATCTCTACAACTCGACCTCGACCCTGCAGCGCCGCGTCGTCTTCGGCCTCGAGCCGGCCGGCATCACCGAGATCGCGGTCACCGGCGCGCGGCTCATCCATCGGCTCGCGGCGGAAATGCCGGAGACGGAGATCGTCTATCAATACTCGCCCGAGAGCTTCACCGGCACCGAGCTCGACTATGCCAAGGAGATCTGCGAGGCGGTGATGGACGTCTATCAGCCGACGCCGGAGAAGCCGCTGATCCTCAACCTGCCATCGACCGTCGAGATGGCGACGCCGAACATCTATGCCGATCAGATCGAATGGTTCTCGCGCAATATCCGCGACCGCGATTCGATCACCCTCTCCGTCCATCCGCATAACGACCGCGGCACCGGCGTGGCCGCCGCGGAGCTGGCGCTGATGGCGGGCGCCGATCGCGTCGAAGGCACGCTCTTCGGCAATGGCGAGCGCACCGGCAATGTCGATATCGTGACCCTGGCCCTCAACATGTATTCCCAGGGCGTGGAGCCCGGCCTCGACATCTCCGACATCGACGGGCTGGTCAAGGTCGCCGAGCATTGCAACCAGCTGCCGGTGCATCCGCGCCACCCCTATGCCGGCGAGCTCGTCTTCACCGCCTTCTCCGGCTCGCATCAGGATGCGATCAGCAAGGGGCTGAAGGCGCTGAAGGCCAGCAATTCAGGCGTCTGGGAAGTGCCCTATCTGCCCATCGATCCGGCCGATCTCGGCCGCAGCTACGAGGCGGTCATCCGCATCAACAGCCAGTCCGGCAAGGGCGGCGTCGCCTTCGTGCTGGAGCAGGACTACGGGCTTCTCCTGCCGCGCCGCCTCCAGGTCGAGTTCAGCAAGGTGGTGCAGGCCATCACCGATCGCGACGGCAAGGAGCTGAGCTCGCGCGAGATCTGGGACGCTTTCAAGGCGGAGTTTCTCGACGAGGCCGGCCCCTACGGCTTCGTCGACCATACCTCGCTGCCCGATCGCGCCCAGGGCCGCGCGCTCGAGGCCACGATCCGGGTCAAGGGCAAGCCCCGGCGCATCGAGGGCCATGGCACGGGGCCCATCGACGCCTTCGTCGATGCGCTGGCGCGCACCCTCGCCATCGAGATCGAGGTGGTCGACTACCATGAGCATGCCGTGGGCGCCGGCGCCAATGCGACGGCCGTTGCCTATGTCGAGGCGCGCGCCGGCGACGGGCGGACGCTCTTCGGCGTCGGCATGGACAAGAACATCGTCACCGCCTCGCTCCGCGCCGTCACCAGTGCGGCGAACCGGCTGCAGCGGCGCGGGTGAGGAGGTCAGGATCGCACCTTCTTCCTCCTCCCCTCGTGGGGAGAGCGATCGCAGTTCGAATAGCGGGCACAGCTCTTATGGCCGTCATTCCCGCGAAAGCGGGAATCCAGGGCGACGAGAGCGAGCCCTCGGCCCTGGATATCTCCGCTTTCGCGGGAATGACGGAGGGGTAGAGCGAGGCTTGAGGTCGTGAGATGCGCGGCCCTGGCAGCTCACTCCTCGACATACATCCGCTCGCCATCGGCGGTACGGAAATAGACGGTGACTTGCTTCCCCGTCGCGGGATCGATGAAGCGCTCCTCGGTTCTCTCCCAACCGGGGCCGGGCCGGTGGGCGGCGAGGGATTTGTAGCGCACGCGCTCGTAGGCGACGCCGAGGGTGAGAACCAGCCCGAAGCCGAGCAGCCAGATGACGACCGGCAGGGGCCCGCCGCCGGCGATGAAGAGCAAGGCCGGCGACGAGCGCCGCCAGGCCGAGCAGGAACAGCCCGATGCGCAGCATGTGATCAGGCCGCCGGCTCGGGCTCCAGCACCACGGCAGTGCCATAGGCGACGATCTCGCTCATGGTCTGGCCGATCTCCGAGGAATCGAAGCGCATCATGATGACGGCATTGGCGCCCATGGTCGTGGCGTTCTGCACCATGCGGTCGATGGCATGGCGCCGTGCTTCCTCCAGCAGGGCCGTGTATTCATGGATCTCGCCGCCGACGATGGAGCGAAGCCCGGCGATGATATTGCCGCCGATGCCGCGGCTGCGCACCACCACCCCGAAGCATTGTCCTTTGACGTCCCGGACCTTCTGGCCGGCTATCCGCTCGCAGGTCGCGATCAGCATTTGACCCCTCCTCGGGTGAACCTAGGTCCCTATAGTCCTACTTTTATGCCAACCAAAAGTTACTTCGGGGCCGGTTTCGCGGGTTACGATGCCCTCGAGTTATCGAAGGAAAGGATGCCCATGCGCCGCACTTACGCCGAGGCCGGCAATGCCGCTGCCGCCGATCTCGCGGTGCTTTGGGCCGAGGCCGCGGCGGTGATGGCGCTTCGGATGTGGATGCTGGGCCTCGGCCTGGCGCCGCCCTGCGAGGAGCACCGGATGTTCGACGAGAAGCCGGCCGCCTTTTCCCGTGCCGCGCTGGCCGCCTGGGCGGCGGCGGGACGGTCGGCCTGGCGACGGCCCTTCGATCCGGTACGGGCGGCCTTCGCCGGGGCCGAGGCCTGGACGGGATCGCTCACCCGCAAGACGCGGTCCAACCGGCGGCGCCTGATCCGGGGCACCCTGCCGGGTTGACGCCGGCAGGCGGCGGGCGCAGAGTCCCTTCATGGACGGCGGCGCCAAAAACCCCAATTGGATCAGGGCAATAGACGTCGAGACCCTGGAGCGCCGGGGTCGCGCGATCCTGCGTCACGAGGGGCGACAGATCGCCCTGTTCGCCACGCCAGAGGGCGTGCGCGCCTGCAACAACCGCTGCCCCCACGAGGGCTATCCGCTGAGCGAAGGGACCCTGGGGAAAGGGGCGGAGAGCGGCTGCGTCCTCACCTGCAATTGGCATAATTGGAAGTTCGATCTGGCGACCGGCGCCAATCTCGATCGGGGGGAAGCCCTGCGCGTCTATCCCGTGAAGCTGGAAGAGGGGGCGGTCTGGCTCGATCTCACCGATCCGCCCGTCGAGGCACGCCGTGCCCGGGTGCTGGCGAGCCTCAGAAGCGCCTTCGACGATGAGGATTACGAGCGCATGGCCCGCGAGCTGGCGCGGCTTTCCGCTCTGGGCGACCCGCTGGATGCGCTCCGCGCCGCGATCTCCTGGTCATGGGAACGGCTCGAATATGGCTGGACCCACGCCTATGCCGGCATGGCCTGCTGGATTCGCCTGCGCGCGGAGCGGGCGCAAGATAGCGAGGCCGGCCTCGCCACCTTGCTCGAAAGCCTGGCGCCGCTGGCGGAGAATTGCCTGCGGCAGGCGCCCCATCCCTTCACCGAGGCTGAGCGGCCCTGGCGCGAGGCGGATTTCCTCGCCGCCATCGAGGCCGAAGATGAGGACAGCGCCGTCGCCTGCCTGCGCGGTGCCTTTGCCGCGGGCCTGCATTTCGCCGATCTCGAGCGCGCCTTCGCGCGGGCAGCCCTCGCCCATTACGCCGATTTCGGCCATTCCCTGATCTATGCCGTCAAAGCCGGCGAGCTGATCCAGGGGCTCGGCCCCTCGGTCGAGATGCCGCTCGCCTTGGCGCTCGCCCGCTCCCTCATCTACGCCACGCGGGAGGATCTGATTCCCGAGTTCCGGGACTACGCCGCTGCTCTGGCGAGCTGGGGCGGGGAGGGCAGGGCGCCGGCGGCAGCGGATTACCGCGGCCTCAACGAGCGCCGCGCCCTGGCGCTGACCGCTGCCCATGGCCGGGCCGAACCCCTCGATCTCTATGGCGCCTTGCTCGGCGCCAATGCTCATAATCTGCTCGCCTTCGACATTGCGCTCCAGTCGCGGCTCGACCAGCCCGTGGCCGACAATGCCAATTGGCTCGATGTTACCCATGGCATCACTTTCGCCCAGGCGGTGCGCCGGCAATGCAGCAAATTCCCTGAGCTCTGGCCCCAGGGCCTGCTCCAGATGGCCTGCTTTGCCGGCCGCAACAGCCGCTTCAACGATCCGGCCGTGGGTCTGGAGGATTGGCGTGTGGCCGATGAGGGGGAATTCATGCGGGCGACGATCGATGGCCTCTTCGATCATGGCCGGCAGGAGAACATCGTCGCCGTGCATCTCCTGAAGACGACGCTGGCCGTCCGCGACGAGCTGGCAGACGGCGTCGAAGGTGAGACGAGGGAGGTTCTGCTCGCAGGCCTCAACCGCTTCCTCCGCTCCCCGCTGCCACGCCGGCATATCCGCCGCACGGTCAAACAGGCGATGGCGCTGGCCGCGCTCGGCGACTAGGGGCGCTCGTCGAGTCCCGACAAAGTCTCACTCTCTGAGCCGTCATGGTCGGCGAAGGCCGACCATCCACGAGTTTGCCTGCCACCGGGCTGCACATTCTCGGCTTGTTTCTCCGTCATCACGCAAGACGGAGCGAGCGCCGCAGAGTAGGCGGCGCAGGACCCGAACCGTGAGGCGGTCACAACTCGTGGATGGCCGGCCTTCGCCGACCATGATGGGGTGGATGGCCCCCTCACGGCATCAGTGTGCCAAAGTTGGGTTCCGACAACCAACCAACGGGAGCCATCCATGAACCAGATTAGCATTGTCGGGCTGGATATTGCGAAGAAGGTGTTCCAGGTGCATGGCGTTGATGCGGCTGGGGTTGTGAAGGTGCGGCGGACATTGCGGCGCTCGCAGGTGCTGGCGTGGTTTGCCAAGCTGGCGCCCTGCCTGATCGGGCTGAGGCCTGTGCAACATCGCATTACTGGGCGCGCAGCTGAGGAAGTTAGGTCATGAGGTGCGCCTGATCCCGCCGGCGTATGCGAAGGCCTATGTCCGTCGGAACAAGAACGATGCGGCGGATGCGGCGGCGATCTGCGAGGCGGTGAGCCGGCCGGGTATGCGCTTTGTGGCGATCAAGACGGAGGCCCAGCAGCGATCGGCGGGGTGCACAAGGTACGAGCTCTGCTGCTCAAGCAGCGAACCATGCTGATCAACCACCTTCGGAGCTTGATGGCAGAGTTTGGCTTTGTGGTCGCCACTGGCCCGCAGCATGTGGGCGAGCTGCTGGCGATCCTGGCCGATCCCGCGGCGGCCGGCCTGGTGGAGCCGTTGCGCAGTGCGCTGTTGGGAATGACGAAGTCTTGCGCGCCCTGGAACGGCGGATCGAGGCCATCGACCGGCAGATCGTCGCCTGGGGTCGCAGCAACACAACCTACCGCCACCTGATCACCATTCCCGGCTATGGACCGATCCTGGCCAGTGCCGTTGCCGCTGTCGTGACCGACCCGACAACCTTCCGCAGCGGGCGGGACTTTTCCGCCTCGCTCGGCCTGGTGCCCCGGCAGGAGGGACCGGTGGCAAGGTGAAGCTCGGCCCGATCAGCAAGCGTGGCAATGGCTATCTGCGCCGCCTGCTGGTGAATGGAGCCATGTCGGTCCTCGGCTCCAAGCGGGGCCGCCAGGATCCCTGGATCGCCAAGCTGCTCGCCAGTAAGCCGCGCAAGCTCGCGGCCGTGGCCGTGGCCAACAAGCTAGCGCGCATCGGCTGGGCGATCATGATGCGCCAGGAGGACTTCCACACCCAGCCGGCGGCGGCCTGACGGCCAACCTCGACAGGGCGGAAGCTTGCGAGGGTGAAACGCGTGATGGCATCGTCGGTCAACCGACGGATCGAGCCAAGCCTGTTTTCGTCATCGGGGCTTCGAGACCCCGCGACCATGATCAGGCCTCGATCCACGGAACCCATCAGGGCCAGCGGCCTCGGCCGCGATCAAAGGCCGGACACATGACCGCAAGTGACCGTCGCTTCCAGAACGCGAAAAACCCTTGCTTGCCGGGGGCCATCCACACATGACGACGGAGAGAACCAGCAAAAGCAGACAATGGACGGTTCGCCATAGTGCGAATTGAAAATCGTTGACAATTTGCAGAAGATCGCCGACGATTGACAAATGGCGATCACCGAACCGGCTCTCACCGCCCCCACCGTCGCGCATCTCCGCGACCATTCCCTCACCGGGGTGGTGCAGCATGAGATCGAGCGGATGATCCTGAGCGGGGCCTTTCCCGCCGGATCCCGCCTCAATGAGAATGCGCTGGCCGCCAAGCTCGCCGTCAGCCGCGGGCCGATCCGGGAGGCCTGCCGGGCCCTGGTCGAGCTCGGCATGCTGCAGCTCATCCCCAATCGCGGGGTCTTCGTGAAGCGTCTCGATCGCGCCGATGCGGTCGAGGTCTATGACATCCGCTCCGGCATGACCGGCCTCGCCGCCTCTTTGCTGGCGCCGATCCTGACCGCCGAGCACATTGCCGAGCTCGACGGCTTCATCGCCGAGATGGAGCAGGCCGCGGAAGCCGAGGACTTCGGCAAGTTCTATCCCCTCAATCTCGAATTCCACGACTACATCGTGCGCTCCACCGGCAATGGTCGGCTGACCAAGATGTATCGAGGGCTGGTGAAGGAATTTCATCTCTTCCGCAGCCACGGCCTCGTCCAGCGCGATGCGCTGCTGGCCTCGAACCGCGAGCATCGCGAGATCGTCGCGGCCCTGAAGGCGCGCGATTCGCAGGTCGAGCTACGACGTGAGCTTCCGGCATGTGGCCAACGGCAAGCAGCGCATGCTGATGGCGCTCGAGGATTTGGCCCATACGGGTACCGCGGCCCCCAAGGAGCTGCAGAGAGCATTGGAATGACGATCCTCCACCGGGCGGATCGCTAGATCCGCCGCGGGCGAGGAGCACGCGCAGCGCCGAGGGGCCCTGCGCGATGGGTGGAATTTTGCCGATGGGTGGCGATTTTCCTATCGGAAAGGGCGAAGGTAAGTCGAGATCATGGTCCTGGAACTATCGCTGGCCTGCCAGTGAAATGATCGCACGAGGGCGCTCCTCGACGGGCGGGTCGCCATCGAGGGCTGCGCCGTCACCCATGTGGCGGGCCATGCCGAGGAAATCTTTCAGCGCGCCTTCCGCCATTGCGAGTTCGATATCTCCGAGCTCTCCTTCAGCACCCATCTGCTGACGACGGCGCGCGGCGAGGGGCCCTATATCGGCATACCCGCCTTCGTCTCGCGGTCCTTCCGCCATTCCTCGATCTATATCCGCAACGACCGCGGCATCGATTCGCCGGCGGGCCTCAAGGGCCGCCAGATCGGCGTGCCGGATTATCAGCAGACCGCCGGCGTCTGGGTCCGCGGCATGCTGGCCGAGGAGTATGGCGTCCATCCCGGCGAGATCCGCTGGCGCAGCGGCGGGCTGGAGCAGGCCGGACGCAAGCCCCGCATGCCCCTCACGCTGCCGCCCGAGATTTCGATGGAGCCGATTCCGGAGAGCAAGACATTGGCCGGCATGCTGGCCGAGGGCGAGCTCGACGCGGTGATCAGCCCGCGGGCACCCTCCTGCTTCGGGCCTGGGAATTCGGTGGTGCGGCTGTTTCCGGAATTCCGCAAGGCGGAGGAGCATTACTTCGCCAAGACCGGCCTGTTTCCCATCATGCATCTGATCGGCATCCGCCGAGAGCTGGCGCAGAAGCATCCCTGGCTGGCGATGAATGTCTACAAGGCGCTGGCGAAGTCCAAGGCCCTCGCCTTCGAGGAGCTGAAGCTGGTCGACACCATGCGCGTCGCCCATCCCTGGCTGGCCGATGAGATCGGCCGCGTCCAGGCGCTGATGGGCGAGGATTACTGGCGATACGGCGTCAAGGAGAACAGCCGCGAGATCGGCGCTCTCGTGAAATACGCCGCTGCCGACGGGCTGATCTCGCAGGAGGTCGGACCCGAGGAGCTCTTCGACCCCACCACGGCCGACGAGCTCCGTTTCTGAAACCTGGACAAGAAAATCGACGGGAGGAATGACGATGAGAAGGAACCTGAGCAGTTGGACGGCGGTGGCCATCGCCTCTGCCGCGATCGTCTTGGGCAGCGCCTCGGCGCGGGCCGATGATTGGAAGCCCACCCGGCCTATCGAGGTCGTGGTCCCCAGCGCGCCCGGCGGCGGGCTGGATCTCGTGGGACGCACACTGCAATCCGTGATTGAGCAGGAGAAGCTGAGCGATCAGCCGGTGACCGTGCTCAACAAGCCCGGCGGCAGCGGCACCGTCGGCATCGCCTATATCAATTCCCACAAGGCCAACGGCAATTACGTCTGCATCCAGGCCTTGCCGCTCATCACCAATACCATCACCGGCCAGAGCGAGATCGGCCTCAAGGACGTGACGCCCCTGGCGGTTCTGGTGACGGAGCAGATCATCTTCTCCGTCGCGGCGGATTCGCCGATCAAATCCGGCAAGGATCTCGCCGAGAAATTGAAGACCGATCCGCAGAGCGTCAGCATCGGCGTCTCCAGCTCGCCCGGCGGGCAGAGCCATGATGCCGCGGCCCTGGTGACCAAGGCGGCGGGCGGCGAGCCGAAGGATCTCAAGGTCGTGTTCTTCGATTCCGGCGGCGAGGCGGCGACCGCGCTCATGGGCGGACATATCACCGTCGCCGTGACCCCGGCCGGGGTGATCCTCGGGCCTGCCCAGACCGGCAAGATCCGCATCATCGCCATCCCCGCGGAATCCCGCGTCGGCGGCGCCTTGGCCGATGTTCCGACCTGGAAGGAGCAGGGTGTCGATGCCGTCTTCTCGACCTGGCGCGTCATCGTCGGGCCCAAGGGCATGACCCCGGAGCAGATCGCCTGGTGGGACAATACGCTGGCCAAGGTCACGGCCTCGCCGGAGTGGCAGACCGCGCTGGGTCGCAATCAGTGGACCGCGGACTATCTAAACAGCAAGCAGGCCGCGGATTTCTTCGGATCGGAGAACACCCGGCTGACGGCCCTGCTGACCGATCTCGGCCTGGCCAAGCAATGAACCCGGCGTTCCGGGGCGGTCGGCGCGGTGCCGCCGCCCCGGGGCTGCCAGCGACAGCTTTCGAACGATCATCAGTAGGAGGAGTGAATGGCTCGCATCGTGCATCTCGCTATCAAGGTCGACAATCTCGATGAGGCGACCAAGTTCTACGAGGACGTCTTCGGCTTCAAGCAGCTGAAGACGGGGCGCAACGGCGCGCATATCTCGCGCCATCTGACCGATGGCACGATCGATTTGGCGCTCATGGTCTATGACAGCGAGGATTTGCCGGAGGCCCAGCTCGCCGGGCCGGGTCCTCGGCTGCATCACTGGGGCGTGGAGGTCGACGATCAGGCCGGCTATGCCGAGAAGATCAAGGCCGCCGGCGGCACCATCCTGTCCAAGCCCGACGCCGGCGCGCTGAAGTTCCGGGCACCCGACGGCACGATCGCCGAGGTCGTCGCCACGGGCCGCTACAAGACCAGCTGATTACGACACCGACCACGAGGCCGGGCGGCAATCCTGTTGCCCGGCCGAAGCGAGAGGGTGTCACGACAAACGCCCTCCGCTTCTGGGATATGGAAATGCGGAGATTCGCTATGCGCGATTGGGTGCTCGCAGGCTGCGCCGTGATCGGCGCCCTCATCTATCTCTATGCCGATTCCCAGCTGCCGCTGGTGCGGATCGGCGATCCCTTGGGCCCCAAGATCTTCCCCGCGATCATCGGCGGCGGCCTTCTCCTCTCGGGCCTGCTGCTGATGCTGGAGACCTATCGCAAGCGCCAGCAGGTCGCTTCCGCTGCGGCTGCCTCCGTCACCAGGCGCTCGGCCATGCGCCGCAGGACCGCCAGCGGCCGGGAGTCCTGCTCGGCATGTTGGCCTGGACGGTGATCTATTATTTCGCCTTCGAGCCCGTGGGTTATCTGGTCTCCACGGTCGTCTTCCTGCTCGGCCTGCTGAGCATGTTCCACCGCAAGAAGCCTCGCACCAATCTCGCGGTGGCCGCTGGGTTTCACGGCCGTCATCTACGCAATCTTCACCCAGCTGCTCCATGTGCCGATGCCGCAAGGCATCCTGGAATTCCTCTAGGAGGACCGCGGAGATGGACAGCCTCTACGGGATCCTGCATGGGCTGGCGGTCGCCGCCCAACCCATGCATCTGCTCTATACGCTGATCGGCGTCTTCATCGGCACCATGATCAGCCATCTGCCGGGGATCGGCCTTCGGCGGGCATCGCGCTACTGATCCCCGTGACCTTCGGCATGGATCCGTCGACCGCGCTGATGATGCTCGCCGGGATTTACTACGGCTGCATGTATGGCGGCGCCGTCACCGCGATCCTGCTCAACACGCCGGGCGATGCCGCCGCCGTGATGACGGTGCTGGACGGCTATCCCATGGCCCGCAAGGGGCGGGCCGGCGCGGCGCTCGCCATCGCCGCCGTCAGCTCCTTCATCGCCGGGACCATGGGCGTCACGGCGCTGGCCTTCGTCGCCATGCCGCTGGCGGCCTGGCGCTGCATTTCGGCCCGGCGGAATATTTCGCGCTGATCTTCTTCGCGCTCACCACCGTCAGCGCGCTCACCGGCGAATCCTGGCCAAGGGGCTGATGTCCACCTTCATCGGCCTGGCGCTGGCCACCATCGGCATCGATCTGCAGAGCGGCGTGCCGCGCTTCACCATGGGCGTTCGTCCGAGCTCCAGGATCGGGTGAGCTTCCTGGTCGTGGTGGTCGGGCTCTTCGCCATCGCCGAGGTGAGCCGCATGGTCGAGGGCACGCTCGCAGGGCACCATGCATACGGTGCGCGTCCAGGGGAAGCTCTGGTTCACCCGCGAGGAATGGCGCCGAGCCAAGCCCGCGATCTTCCGCGGCTCGGCCATCGGCTTCTTCTGCGGCGCCGCGCCCGGCCTCGGCGGCACCATCGCGGCGATGCTCGCCTATGTCACGGAGAAGAAGATCTCCAAGCGGCCGCAGGAATTCGGCCATGGCGCCATCGAGGGCGTGGCCGCACCCGAGGCCGCGACCAATGCCGATACCTGCGGGGCCTTCGTCCATCTGCTGGCGCTCGGCATTCCCGGCTCCGGCTCGACGGCGGTCATCATGGGCGCCTTCATCATGTACGGCATTCAGCCGGGGCCGATGCTCTTCACCACCCATCCCGACCTCGTCTGGGGCCTGATCGCCAGCATGTATATCGGCAATCTGATGCTGCTGGTGCTGAACCTGCCGCTGGTCGGCCTCTTCGCCCGCATCCTCTATGTCCCGCCGGGAATCCTGCTGGTGCTGATCCTCGGCATCGCCACCGGCCGGGCGTCTATTCCTTCAACATGGATGTCTTCGACCTCTTCCTGGCGCTGTTCTTCGGGGTGATGGGCTATGCCTTCCGCCGGCTCGACATCCCCAAGGCGCCGCTGATCTTCGGTCTCATCCTGGGCCATACGGTGGAGCAATCCTTCCGCCAGGCGATGACCATCTCCAGCGGCAGCCTGATGATCTTTCTGCAGAGCCCCATTTCGGTATTTCTGCTTCTTTGTGCGGCGGCTTCCGTGCTCATGTCGATGTGGGCCAAGCGCAAACCGGTTGCCGAGCTGCATAAGGCGGTAGAGCAGGCGGCGGAAGGCGGCTGATCGGCAAGCCTAGGGGACGACGCGCAGGCCATGGGCAATATGGAATCGACGCCGCCCGACGACCGCTCTCCCCCTCAGCCGGTATCGCTGCTCGCCATCGCGCTCCTCTTCGCTCGCGTCGGGGTCACGAGTTTCGGCGGCGGGCTATCGGCCTGGATCTACCGGGAGGTGGTCCATCGCCGGCGCTGGCTCAGGGAAGAGGATTTCTTCAGCGGGCTGACCCTCAGCCAGATCATGCCCGGCGTGAATGTCGTCAATCTGACCCTCTTCGTCGGCCAGCGCCTGCGCGGCGGCGCCGGCGTGGCGGTGGCGATGCTGGCCTTTCTCCTGCCGCCGATGGTCCTGATCGTGGTCCTCGCCGGCATCTATGACCGGATCGGCGATAACCCCTGGGTGCATCAGGCCCTGGGCGGCATGGCCGCTGCGGCCGCCGGCCTCACCGTGTCCATGGGGGTCAAGGCGGGGCAGGGACTCCGGCGCCGGCCGCGCCTGGCCATCATCCTGATTGCCACCTTCGTCACGGTGGGCGTGCTGCGTTGGCCGATGATCCCCGTCGTTCTTTGCCTGGCGCCTCTCAGCGTCCTGCTGGTCTGGCGAGACTCGGCAAATGTCTAACGGGAGCTGGTGGCTGCTGATCGTCGTCTTCGCCCCGCTCTCGCTGCTCTCCATCGGGGGCGGGCAGAGCATCGTCGCCGCCATGGATCAGCAGGTGGTCCATGTCTATGGCTGGCTGACCCAGACCGAATTCATCGATCTCTTCGCGATTTCCCGCGCCGCCCCGGGTCCGGGTTCCCTGTTGGTCACGCTCATCGGCTGGAAGGTGGCAGGCATTCCGGGCGCGCTCATCGCCTCGGCCGCCTTGTTCCTGCCCTCCTCGGTGCTTGCCTATGGGGTGACCCGGCTCTGGCACCGACATCGCGGCCGGCGCTGGCACAGCGCGCTGGAACTGGGCCTGCCGCCCATCGCCAGCGCCCTGGTCCTCGCCGGCGCCTTCACCGTTCTGCGCGCCTCGCCAGAGGGCGGCGCTGCCTGGATCATCGCCGCGCTGGCGACGGCGATGCTGCTGCTTCTGCCCAAATGGAACCCGCTGCTGGTGCTGATGCTGGGCGGTCTCGCCGGAGTTCTGGTAGCTCGGCTGGGCTGAAGGATCAGAGCTCGACCTTCGCGTTCTTGTCCTTTCCCACCTTTGGCGTCACGCCTTTGGCGACGGCTTTCGCCGCCTCGAAGGCCAAGGCCAGCCCCTTGGCACCGGCCCGGTCCCAATATTCCGCATGCCGGGGATGCAGGCGGATCAAGCAGAGGGAGGGATCGGCCTTGCCGCCGGGGAACCAGACGCGCCAGGCTTCCGACCAGAGCCGGTCGATCTCGGCCCGATCCCGGACGATTTCCGTCACGCCCTGGATGGTCGCGAACCGGCCGGAGCTTTGCAGCGTCACCATCGCCTGCGCATCGGCACCGAGTTCCTTCACCTTCGGCGAGGCGAGGCTCGTCGAAAAATACATGTCCCCGCTGTCCTCGATGCTGGCGATCGCCATCGGCCGGCCATGCCATTGGCCGTCGGATGCATGGGTGATCAACATGGCGGTATCGAACTTCCTCAGCAGCCCAAGCAGATGCTGCCGGGGGTTTTCGGAATCGGTCACGGGGCACTCCAGAATTTGGGTTGAGTAGGGGTGTAACCGCAGGGGCGAGCGGGAGTTCCCGCAAGCTGCGCCCTTCATGCCGAATAAACCGAAGACCGCGTCATAAGAGCTTGTCACGGAACGACTTCCCCGATGCGGCATTGCTAGTCCTATGAACAGCTCCCGCAATAGGCGTGCAACCCTGCTCCTGGTCGAGGACGAAGTCCTGGTCCGCTGGGCGGCGGCGACCGTGCTGCGCGACGCAGGCTTCCAGGTATTCGATGTCGAGAGGGCCGATGAGGCTCTGCCCATTCTCGAAGGCCGGCGCGATATCGCGGTGGTCTTCACCGACATCAACATGCCCGGCCGCCTGGACGGCCGGGCCCTCGCTTTCGAGGTCAAGCGCCGCTGGCCCGGCATCGGCCTGCTGGTGACTTCGGGAGATCTCAGGACCCGCGAACCGCGGCTGCCTGATGGAAGCCGGTTCCTCGCCAAGCCCTATTCGGACGTGGATCTTATCGCGGGCATCAACGCTCTGATCACCCCGGCGCCGGCCCCGGCAAGGCGCTCACCGGCCGCGCGGCTCGAGGCCCGCGCGATGGATACGGCTAGTTGGGCGCAGCCTCGATGGGTATCGAGATAACGAACTCGGTGCCGCGCGCGCGGTTGATCGACAGGCTCGCATTCATCTGCTGCAGGATGGCGGTCAGGATCCGCATGCCCATGCCTGTGGCGGCTCCACCCTCCGCGTCTCCCGGCAACCCGACGCCTTGATCCCGGATGGACAGGGTGAGGGGCTCTGAGGCAGCGCCCGAGAGCGTTACCCAGACCTGCTGGTCACGGCGGCCGGGGTAGGCGTGCTTGGTCGCATTGGTGACGAGCTCCGACACCACGATGCCGATGTTGATCGCCTGGTTGGTCGGAACATGGATGCCGGTCACGGCCTCTACATGAATCTGGCAGCTGGGCGCCGAGTCATGCATATCGCGGCAGAGGTCTTCCAGATAGGGGCCGAGGTCGACGCTCTCGACCATATTCGTCTCGTAGAGCCTGCGATGGACCCGGGCGATGGCCGAGATCCGTCGCGCCGCTTCCTTGAGATGATGCGCCACCTCGGGGTTGTTCGATGACGAGCTCTGCAAGGAGAGGATGCTCACGATGAGCTGAAGGCTGTTTTTGACGCGATGGTCGATCTCGCGAAACAGCACGTCCTGGCGCGCCTTTGCCTCGGCGAGGTTATGCTCGAAGCGTTGTCGCTCGATGGCCATACCCAGAATGTTGGCCGCCCCCTGGAGGAAGGAGAGGTCGTGCGCCGTGAATTCGTCCTTGGCGCGGCTATCGACCTCGAGGACCCCATAAGGCGCGCCATCTCCCTGCAGGATGACATTGGCGGCGCGGTGCACGCCATGCTCGAGCAGGAGCTGGGGCGTGCGGAATCGGTCCTCCTTGTCGAGGTGGTTGGAGATCACCGGCTTGCCGGTCCGCAACGCAAATCCGGCCGGGGATTCCAGATCGGCGCCGACTGTCGCGACACCGACGACGCCTTGGTCCCATCCGACCCCGGCGCGGACCAGGAAGACATTCTCCCCCCGCAGATATTCGAGCACCTTGGACAGTTCCGCGTTCATGCCTTCGGCGACCAGCAGCGAGGTCTGCTGGCTCAACTCGTCAAACGGAACGCCCCGCAGCGCCAGCACACCCAGCTCTGCCAGGATCTCCTGCTGCCGGATGCGCTGCTCCAGCGCCCGCTTCGTCAATTCGAAGCGATCGTCGGCGTCAGGCGCTGCTTCAACAACCGGCTTTTCGGCCAAGCGAGTCTTCTCCCGGGGAACTGCCCCCCTTATAGGCCGTATCCGGGTCTGTCGCGTTATTTTCTTCAAGCTCAAGGCCTTGCGCGAAAGCGTCGCATCCCTTCATGCGGCCTGCCGCGCCTAACCTCGCTGGGGCCGCAGCCGGTCGGCGCCCTGGAAGTACTTCCGGGCATGGGCGACCACCTCCTTGTCGGTGGGGTGGTCGACCGTCTCGACACCGACGATCTTTTTGCCCCAGGCCGGATCATGGGAATTGAGATGCTTGACGAGCTCGCCCTTGGCCAGCCCCGGCCCCACGATCAGCACCTCGCCGGCATCGGCGATCGCCTCGGCGACCTGGTGATAATAATGCTGATCCTCGGCGGCATGACCGTCGGTATCGCTGCCGCGGTGGTGATGGAGATGGACATGGGGGTTATCGGGCAGAACGCGCAGGGTCTGCATATCCTCGGCATTGAAATGATACACGCGAGCCTGGTGATGGTCGATCCAGACGACGGCATGGTAATGGGACAAGGCAATGCTCCTTTGCACTGAGTTGAGCGGTATGTGATGCCGATGCTGAGCCAGATCAACGCCGCGGAAGAACGGGAGGTCCGTGACGCCCTGGGGCGGATAGCCGTCCTGGCACGATCGCCCAGTCCTTGGCGCATCGCCCGCCTGCCGAGTCTCACCAATCGCAGCTTCCTTGTCGAGCGCGGGGATGTCGCATCGGGGGGGCATATGTTCTCCGCCTGCCGGGCAAAGGCACGGAGCAATACATCGATCGCGCCGGCGAGGCGGCGAATGCGCGGGCCGTGGCCGGGCTCGGACTGGCGCCGCCGATCCTCTACAGCGATCCCGCCAGCGGCGTGATGCTGAGCCGCTATATCGCCGGCGCCGTTCCCCTCTCGCCCGAGCGCCTGCGGGAGGAAGATCACTTCCGCGCGGCCGTCGGACTGCTGCGGCGCCTGCACGGGAGCGGGCTCGTCTTCACCGGCGAGATGCGCCTCTATCCCAAGCTCGACCAGTATCTGGCCATGGCCTGCACGCCGGCGCTGCGCGAGCTGCGCCGGGCCGGCGAGGCGCTGCGCCCCGTGATCGAGCCGGGCTGGGGGCCGTTGCGGCCCTGCCATATCGATCCGGCGCCGCATAATTTTATTGCTGCGGCGGGGCGGCACTTCCTGCTGGATTGGGAATATGCCGCCATGTGCGATCCGGTCTGGGATCTGGCCGGTCTGTCGATCGAAGGCCGCTTCGAGGCGGCGCAGGATGCTGCGATGGTGGCGCAATATTTCGGCGCGGCATCGCAGTTGGAGGCCTGGGGCAGCCGTCTCCATCTCTACCGCATCATGCTGCGGCTCGTCGCCGCCTCCTGGGGGGCGGTGCAGATCGCCACGGGCAACGGCAAATGGACGGCGGCCGAGCTGGTCGATCCGCTGGTGGCCCTTACTTCCGCCGATCTCGGCGATCCCGCCCTCGGCGGCCATCTCGACAGGGCCGGTTGAAAGCGCGCTCTTTCGCGTCGCTCCCCTGTCAATGAGCGCTGATCGCGTTAGAGATTTCTGGCGATCTTTTTAGTCCTCAAGCCTGCGTCAGGTCACTATTCGTTGGGGGACGAGGATGCTTTGTTTCGTCGAAATTCCGCAGTTGCCCGCTCGGCTGCTTGAGATTGTGAGGCCCGCGCAAGCGGCTACCTCCTCATCGTGTGGCTCGGCAGAAGCGACGAGTTTAGGGCTGAGGATACTCGCCGTCCCGCCTTACGGCGATTTGCCGGTCTGCAGCAAACCCGGGTCCCAGACCAAGGCGCAAGCGCCAGTACGACATGGAGCTACTCTCCGCCGTAGTGCTGTCGATCCCAATATCCCGAAGAACTCCGCTCGCTGAACCCCGCCAACAATTGCTGGTCGCGTCTGCGCCTATTCCAGGCAACCACGAATTCCAACAACCGGCTGAGCCCAAGACCGAGAACGGCGCCAAAACGGCCGGTGCGCGTCGGGCGCGGAGTTTCAGAGTCCCGATGAGGTGCAGGACATCCCTTGCATTCTCGGCCGGCCAGACTACCCGTCGACCGAACCGCCGGGCGCGGCCGCTGTGGAGATGCCCCGCCCGAGTCCAGGTGTTTCACCCCCAGGACGACGTTCTGAGGACGCTTGGCTATATCCCGATTCATGCGCTCATTCCCTTCGCTGGCATCATCGTCTGGCATCGAAATCACCCACCAGCCGTGGGGGACCTCCGTGCCAAACCACTGTCCGCGAAGGGTCTGGAAATATACACTCACTAGTCGGTATACTTTGATTGGGCCTAGAGAATCATTGGAGACTCGCCGGCGGCTGATCGCGGCGGCTGATGGGCTGTTCTACGGCCAGGGCATCAGGGCCGTCGCGTTCGCCATCGTCGCCTCGCTCTATTAGGAATAACGTACTGATTTCTATATCAGAATTGTCGCGCGGCAGGCGAGAAATCGCAACTCATCCGGGGAATGCGGGATAAAACCGTCATACCACGCCCCGGCGTCGAGGAGCGTCACTGACCCAAAAATTGCGAGTACGAGGACGAGGGCACACCTTTCCCAACTCGAGATCAGACGCTGACCCTCGTTGGGATCATTAGGCAATTTCGGGCTCATGAAGGTTGAAGGGGAACTGTTCCTGATCTTCCAGTCCCATCTATAAGGGAAAGCGACAATGGGTGACCGAGCAGAAAGTCGAGTTGGACTTGCAGCCCCGACGATATGGCGCCGGTTATAGCTGACCTCTGCTCAACAGGGATCGAGCCGCAAGCCCAGCCGAGGTCGCATACTTGGCGTCACGATGGATCAAGATCTGACTGACCGCGCCGTCGATCAAGACCATGAGAGCGCGAGCGATTGTCTCGGCATCGGAATGGCCCTCTTCATTCACCATTTCGAATAGCCATTGTTCGCAGCGCGCCTTGTGGGTTCGCGCGGCCGTGAGCGCCGGATGGCCATGCATGTTGGCCAACTCGGCGGCCGCGCGCAGGAAGCCACAGCCCTTCCATCGCGGCCCTTGGCTTGATCTGCCCAACTTTGAAAAAAACCGTGTCATCCGGTCGGCGACACTTCCCTCGCTGCCTGCCCACTCCTTGAAACGATCGACGGTCGGCCTATCGCGGGCATCGAGATAACAACCGATCAGATCGTCCTTCGATTTGAAGTGGTAATAGAAGGTCTTCTTCGTGACACCGGCCTTCTCGGCGATCGCATCCACACTCACGCCATGCAGGCCCTGGCTATAGAAAAGCTCGTCAGCGGCAGCAACGATTTGATTTCTCGTGAGTAGGCCATCCCTCGGCATATTCGGCACCTCAAGAGCGGGTTGAATTCGCGGGGCGCGGACCGTCTTCGTGATCGTATCCGACTGCGCCCGAAGCGCAATATGAAACTACACTGACCAGTGAATTTACGTTCCACGGCATCGGCGTAGATTGTTGATCAGCCGCCTTTGGCCTGAGGGACGAAACGGAGTGCGTGAGATGCCGCATGTTAATGTCACCGTGATCGGGAATGCACCGACGCAAGAGCAGAAATCCGCCCTGTTCTCGAAGATCAGCAACCTCTTGGTCACCGTTCTCGGGCCAACCCGTAAACTGACCCTCGTATCGGTGCGAACCGAACCTGCCACGAACTGGTCCGTCGGCGGCGACGAAGCCGAAGACGCGGGTCTTGTCGGTGTCGAGGCGGTAATCCGCACGGTCGCCGGAAGTTCAGTGGAAAACAGAGCGCAGATGATCGAGGAAACGACGACCGTACTGCGGGAGGTTTTGGGGACTCCGATCCTGCCGCTTTTTGTCGTCATGGAGGAAATCGCCCCCGAATCCTGGGGCTATAACGGCAAGACGATCGCCCAAATTCGGGCGGATAAGAACAAATAACGCGAAGAGGCACGGCGGCGTCCCGGGACGCCAACTCATTACCTTCGGAGCAGCCTCACATACGTTCGGACAAAAAAGACCGTGGTGATGGCGATTGACAGCAGAATGGTTGCTTTTCGAACGAAAACGGGCGGAGCGCGGATCCGGGAGCTTCTTTCGGAAAGATCGCCGAAGGGTGGCCGCATCGATGATCGCAATACCGACGATTTTAACCTTGGCAGGAGATCAATGACGTGCGTCGAGAGATAATCACGACCGACCGGATCGCGCCGTCGGTAGGACCCTTTTCCGCCGCTGTGCGTGCTGGAGATCTGCTCTTTCTCAGCGGCCAGGTCGCGCTTGATCCAGCGACCGGCAAGCTCGTCGCCGGTGACATCGGCGCTCAGACCGAGCAAATATTCGCCAACATCTCAGCCGTGCTGGAAGCGGCGGGGAAGTCCTTCGACGACGTGATGAAGACCACCGTCTACCTCGCGGATATGAAGGATTTCGGCGCGATGAACACGGTTTACGCGCGCTATTTCCAGACACCATATCCGGCCCGGACAACGATTCAGGCCGCCGGCCTGCCGCTCGGCGCCGCCGTCGAGATCGAGGTCGTGGCGAGATAGGCGCAAGTGATGCGGAACGGGCGAAACCTGCGAGAACAGACTCGGTTCGAGGCTTAATGGCCCGGCGTCTTCAGTGACCCCAAGATGACAACCGCGCTGCTCGACCGCCTGACCCACCACTGCGACATCATCGAGACCGGCAACGACAGCTGGCGCCTCAAGAGCCGAGCCGACGATCACCCCACCACCCGTGCTCGCCCCGTCTCCGCAACCCCGGCCAGCTCCGACGGGGCGAGCGCTACTCCCAAAACCCGCCGCTCAAGGGGGGCACAGCCGCGGCGGCTATCAGGAGATCTGCACGGCTGCTTAACCCACGCGTTCGGGCTCCCGCTTAACTAAGGGAGTCTGCAGCTGTTGAAACCGCCCGCGCCGGCCCTATACTGGCCGTTCTCTCAACGGGGTGCCCATATCGGGCTGAGAGACGCAAGCGACACTTGCGTCAACCCGCGAACCTGATCCGGGTAATGCCGGCGGAGGGATGTGAGTATGAATAAAATCCTCGCCCGTTTTCTCTTTTGTCTCGCACTGATCGGCGCGCCGCTCGCCGCGGCTTCGGCCGCCGATCTGCCGGTGCTGACCGTCTATACCTATAATTCCTTCGTCTCCGACTGGGGACCGGGGCCGCAGGTCAAGAAGGCCTTCGAGGCCGAATGCGCCTGCCGGATCGACTTCGTCGGCGTCGAGGATGGCGTGGTCCTGCTCAGCCGGCTGCGGCTGGAGGGGGCCTCGAGCAAGGCCGATGTCGTGCTGGGGCTCGATACCAATCTGACGGCCGAGGCGGCGGCGACGGGACTCTTCGCGCCCCATGGCCTGGACCTTTCGGCCCTCAAGCTGCCGATCGAGTGGAAGGACCAGGATTTCGTCCCCTATGACTTCGGCTATTTCGCCTTCGTCTACGACACGACCCGGCTGAAGAACCCGCCCAAGAGCCTGGCCGATCTCGTGGGCGGCGGCGGAACGGAGAAGATCCTGATCGAGGATCCGCGCTCGAGCACGCCGGGGCTGGGCCTCCTGCTCTGGATCAAGCAGGTCTATGGCGATCGTGCCGCGGAGGTCTGGCGCCAGCTCCGCCCGCGCATCCTTACGGTGTCCAAGAGCTGGGACGAGGCCTATGGCCTCTTCCTCAAGGGCGAGGCGCCCATGGTGCTGAGCTACACGACCTCGCCCGCGTATCACATCATCGCGGAGAAGAAGACCCAATATGCCGCTGACAATTTCCCCGAGGGCCATTATCTCCAAGTCGAGGTGGCGGGGGTGACGGCCCATGCGCCGCATCCCGAGCTGGCACGCAAGTTCCTGCAGTTCATGCTCGGCAGCAAATTCCAGGATGTGATTCCCGAGACCAATTGGATGTATCCGGCCGCGGCGACCAGCACCGGCCTGCCGGCCGCCTTTCCGCCGCTGCCGGGCAAGAGCCTGATGATCCCCTCCGAGGAGGTGGCCAAGAACCGCAAGGCCTGGATCGACGAGTGGCTGGCGGCGATGAGTCAGTGATGGGGCATGAGCCAGTGACGGAGAAGTAAGGCGAAGGCGACGCCCCCGGGCGTCGCCGCCTTCCCATTGATGCCGCTCGCCGTCGCCCTTCTTCTGCTTCTCGTCATCGGCGGATCGCTGGCCGTGCTCTTCGGCACGGCGCCGCTGGATCTGGGCGCCATCGCCGGCGACGGTTATCTCCGTCATGTGCTGCTGTTCACGACGATCCAGGCCCTGCTCTCGGCCCTGCTGTCCGTGGGGCTCGCGCTGCCGGTGGCCCGTGCCTTGGCGCGCCGGACCCGCTTTCCCGGCCGCACCCTGCTGCTTCGCCTCTTCGGCCTGCCCATGGTGATGCCGGCCATCGTCGCGGTCTTCGCCATCGTCACCCTCTATGGCGAGAGCGGCTGGCTGCACCGGCTGGCGGCGGGGGCCGGGCTGCCGCTGGGCAGCTTCCTCTACGGCCTCGGCGGCATCTTGATCGCCCATGTCTTCTTCAACATGCCCTTCGCCGCCCGCACCTTGCTGGCGGGGCTCGAGGCCGTGCCGGGGGAGAGCTGGCGCCTGGCAAGCCAGCTCGGCATGCGCAGCACACAGGTCTTCCGCCTGATCGAATTTCCGGCCTTGCGGGCGGCCCTCGCCAGCACCGCCGGTCTCGTCTTCATGCTCTGCTTTGCCAGCTTCGCCGTCACGCTCACGCTCGGCGGCGGACCGCGCTGGGCGTCGCTGGAGGCCGCCATCTATGAGGCGCTCCGCTTCGATTTCGACCCGCCGCGAGCGGCCGTGCTGGCGCTGCTGCAGCTCACCATCAGCGGCTGCCTGCTGCTCGCCCTCTATCGCCTGATGGCGCCGGCCCCGGTAGCGCCCGGCATCGGCCGGCCTCAGCCGCGACCCGATGTCGCCGGGCGGGGCGGGATGATCCTCGATGCCGGCGTGCTGATCCTGGCCGCGCTCTATGTCGGCCTGCCCGTGCTGGCCGTGGTGATCGCCGGCCTCTCGGGCTCCCTCGCTTTGGTCCTCGGCGCCTGGAGCACCTGGCACGCCGTGATCATCGGCATCGCCGTCTCCACGGTCGCGACCGTGCTGGCCGTATCCGGCGCCCTGGTCCTGATCCTCGGACGAAGCAGGCTTCTCTCGCGGGGCCTCGTCTCCTTCATCGGCTCCTTGCCGCTAGCCTTCTCGCCTCTGGCGCTGGGTGCGGGCCTCTTCGTGCTGCTGCTGCGGCTTGGCGCACCGCTCGATCTCGGGCTCGGCCTCGTCGCCCTGATCAACGGATTCATGGGATTGCCCTTTGTCCTGCGTGTCGTGGCACCGGCGGCGGCGGAGGCCGCTTCACGCCACGACCGGCTGGCGGCGAGCCTCGGGATCGCGGGCTGGAGCCGCTGGCGGCTGATCGACTGGCCGTTGCTCCGCCGGCCGATCGGTCTGGCGAGCGCGCTGGTGGCCGCCCTCTCCTTCGGCGATCTCGGCGCCATCTCCCTCTTCGGCACATCCAACACCGCGACCTTGCCGCTGCTGATCTATCAGCAGCTCGGCGCCTATCGCCTGGATGCGGCGGCGGTCACGGCCTTGCTGCTGGTGGCTCTCGCGCTGGCTGTGTTCGTGGTGATCGAGCGTGTGGTCGGCGGGTCCGCTGACACGGGGGCCGCATGAGCGAGACAAGGGCGATGCTCGAACTGGAAAACATCGTCTTCCGCTACGAGGATCTCGTCATGCGCTTCGACCTCCGGGTCGCGCGGGGCGAATGCGTCGCGGTCATCGGGCCGAGCGGGGCGGGCAAGAGCACGCTGCTCGCCCTCATCGCGGGTTTCGAGACGCCGGAGAGCGGCCGGATCCTGATCGCCGGCGAGGATGTGACCGGCCTTCCGCCGGCCCGCCGGCCCGTCACCTCGCTCTTCCAGGAGCACAATCTGTTTCCCCATCTGAGCGCGGCGGCGAATGTCGGCCTCGGCATCGATCCGGGGCTTCGCCTCGACGCCGCCGCCCGCGCCCGCGTCAGCGCCGCTTTGGATCAGGTGGGGCTGTCGGGCTTCGAGGCGCGGCTGCCGGCTCAGCTCTCCGGCGGCGAGCGCCAGCGGGTGGCGCTGGCCCGCAGCCTGGTGCGCAACCGGCCGCTGCTGCTGCTGGACGAGCCCTTCGCCGCCATGGGTCCGGCGCAGCGCCGCGAGATGCTGGACCTCGTCAATGCGCTGGCCCGCGACCTCGGCTTCACCTTGCTCTTCGTCAGCCACCAGCCCGAGGATGCCCGCCACGCCGCCAGCCGCGTGCTGTTCGTGGAGGCGGGAGAGATCCTCTGCGACGGGCCAACGGAGCAAGTCTTCACCCCGCCGCTGCCCGCCCCGCTGGCGGCCTATCTCGGTGAGGCCTAAGCCTTTTCCGACTCTTGCGGCGCCCACAGCTGCACGGTTGCGGCCCGCAAGCCTCGCTCTCTCTCACCGTCATGGTCGGCGCAGGCCGACCATCCACGAGTTTGCCAGCCAAGGGCTGGGTCTTCGATCTCCGGTTGCAAATCAAGAAAATGGGTCACGGAGTACGCGGAGGTATTCCGGAGATCACGGAGGAGAAAGCCTTTGCACTCTCCTTCTCCGTGCACCTCCCGGTCAACTCCGCGCCCTCCGTGTCAGTTCTTGCGGTCGCACCGACCCACCGCACCCGATCAGATCAGGCGGTTATCGACAACCCAGGCGGATATCGGATCAACGGCAGGCAAACTCGTGGATGGTCGGCCCCCTGCCTTCGCAGGGGCAGGCTCCGCTCGACCATGACGGCTAGAGAGTGAGCTTGCTGGCTGCAACCGGACAGGCTGGCGCAGAGACAGTAACTACGCCGCCCGCCAGACCGTCGGAAACCAATCCTCCCGGAGCCGCTCGCCGCTCGACTGGCCGATGCCGGGGTAGGGCGGAGAGGTGCGGCCGGGGCGCTGGATGAATCGGGCGTCGTCGCCGACGAAGCGGGCGGAGAAGGCGCGGCGCCGGCCGCTGCCGGTATTGCCGCGGGCGCCATGAATGGTGCGGTAGTTGAAGACGATGGCATCGCCGGGCTCGAGGGCGCGCTCCAATATGGCGAAGCTGCCGTTCTCGACCTCCGGCAGATCCATGAATTCGGCCTCATTGGCATAGAAATCTTCGCCGCCGGCCCATTTCTTCGGCCGCAGCAGCTTCGGCCAGAGATGGGAGCCCAGCACGAGGCGCAGCGTGTTCTCCTCCGTCACGGGGTCGAGGGGAATCCAGAAGCTCGCGGTCTGCATGCCGTCGACGCAGTAATAGGGCATGTCCTGATGCCAGGGCGTGGGCTTCGGCGTGCCCGGCTCCTTGACCAGGACATGGTCATGGAAAACCTGAACCTCGCGCGCGCCCATCAGCCCGCCGGCCACCGCGCCGGCAGGGGAGTGCAGCATGAAATCGGTGAACTCGGGGATGCGCTGCCAATTGCAGTAATCGTCGAAGAAGCTGCCGCCGCCGTCCTGCGGGCGGACGTTCTCCGTTCCATAGGGACCGGGCTCCGCCATGTTGCGCTCGACGCCCCGCGCCAGGGTCTCGACCCAATCGGTGAAGACCCCACGCAGCGCCACCGCCCCGTCGCGCTGATAGACGGCAATCTCTTCGGGATCCAGCTTGAAGCGTTCCATGGTCAGGCCGGGAGCGACCGCTCGATCAAGGCGCCGCGGGCTTCGAGGAATTCGTCGAAGGCCGTCGCGAAGCCATCGATATCGGCCTCGGTCGTGGGCAGCGAGAGGGCGACGAAGCCGCGCCGGGCGAAGTAATAGCCCTGATCGATCATGTCGAGATGGAAGAGCTTCAGCAGCCCCGCCACTGCCTTCTCCGTTGCGGGGTCGGTCGGATGAGCGTCCGCCGAGGTCACGATCGGCCGGCGCGCGAAATGGATGTTGAGCAGCGAGCCGATGCCCGTCACCTGCACCGGTGCGCGGCGCTTCTTGGCGATCTCGCCGAGGCGCTCCCGCAGCTTGTCGCCAAGCGCATTGATGCGCACCGCCGCTTCCGCCGTGAAGACCTGGGTCAGCCCCGCGAGCCCGCCCGCCATGGAGAGGACGTTGTTGTTGAAGGTGCCGGCATGGGGAATCGAATCGGCCCGATCGGGATCGAAATGCGCCATCACCTCGCGCTTGCCGCCGAAGGCCCCGAAGCTGGCGCCGCCGCCGAGATATTTCCCGAAGGTGGTCATGTCAGGGGTGATGCCGAGCCGGCCCTGCAGGCCCGAGGGCGAGAGGCGGGAGGTCATCACCTCGTCGAAGACCAGGACGATGCCAAGATCCGTGCATTCCTGGCGCAGCATCTTGAGGAATTCCGGCGTGCCGGGGATGCAGCCGCCGCCACCCTGCATGGGCTCGACGATGACCGCGGCCAGCTCCTGGGCATGGCGGCGCAGCAGCGCGCGCGTGCCCTCCACGTCGTTATAGGCGCCGACGAGCCAGTCGATGGGGAAATTGAGCTGGTCGTGGCCAGGGCTGAAATAGAAGACGCCGCCGTGATAGCCATGCTCGAAGGCCATGATCCGCGGCCGCTTGCGGTCGAGGGCGCGCAGCGCCGAAAGGGCCATCAGATTGGCCTCGGTGCCGGAATTGGTGAAGCGGATCAGCTCGACCGAGGGGAAGCGGGCGCGGATCGCCGCCGCCAGCCGCGCCTCATACTGGTTCGGGCCGCCCAGCACCGTGCCGTCGTCGATGGCCTTCTTCTGCGCTGCCTGGATCACCGGCTCGGAATGGCCGTAAAGCCCGGCGGTGTATTCGCCGAGGAAATCGACATATTCCTTGCCGTCGATATCGGTCAGGCGGTTGCCCTTGCCGCCTGCCCAAACCAGGGGAAAAGGCGTGAAATGCAGCACGGTGCGGGTATTGCCGCCCGGCATATGCTGGGAGGACTCCTCTTTGCGCGCCGCGCTCTTGGAATGGCGGTCGCGGTAGCGGGCTTCGGCCTCCTGCAACGCCTGATCGAGATCGACATTGGCCAGATTGCCGGCGGCTTGGCGTGCTTGGACATTGGGCATGGCGTGACGGGCTCCCGGGAAAGACGCTGGAGACTGCGGGAGTGCCGGGAGGCTTGTCAATCCGTCACGGGGGTTCGGTTTGCGTCGCAACGGACTTGCCCCTAAATTCCGGCCGAAAGACGAGGAGCCATGACGGATCAAGACACGACCCATCCCGAGGATGCCTTCCTCGACCGGCTCCTGAACGTACCCCAGCTGATGGCGCCCTCGGTTTCGCCGGCCGGCAGCGTGGTCGCCTGGAGCTGGGGCGGCCATGGCCAGGCGGTGGAGGCTTATCTGCGCAGCACGGTCGCCGGCGGCGCCGACAAGCCGCTGCGCCTCCATGCCGGCGGGGATGATGTCTATGTCGAATCCTGGCGCCGCGACGGGACGGAGCTCCTGCTGGCGTTGACCCGCAACGGCGCGGAGCGCATCCGTCTGATGCGCGCGGTGCTCTCCGAGATGAAGCCCCGGCTGGTGACCGACCCCAACCCCGGCTTCTACATCTCCGGCGGCGAGCTCCATCCCAACGGCCGCTGGCTGGTCTATGCCGCCAATGTCGATCCGGCGACGGGAGCGGAGCAGGAGGCGAGCTGGATCATCCGCCAGGACCTCGCCACCGGCGAACGCCTTGTGCTCGCCCGGCCGGTGCGGGGCAACCAGTCCCATCCCATGCTGAACGCCGCCGGCACCCATGTGCTCTACAGCCGGAAGGACCGGCATCCCGCCGGGCGGCAATATTGGCTGGTCGATATCGAGGGCAAGGTGGATCGCGAGATCCTCAATTTCGGCGATGAGGTGGAGATCACGGCGTCCTGGACCCCGGCGGGCAATCAGGTGGTCCTGCTCGCCGACAGCGATACCCATCGCCGTGTCGGGCTTTGGATGCTGGAGAACGCGCTCACCTATTGGCTCATGGACGATCCCCATGACCAGATCGAGGCCGCCTTCGTTCCCGTCGGTGCCAGCGTCATCGTCGCTCTCCTGTCCCAGGATGGCGGCAAGCGCGTGCGGCTCTATGACCCGCAGAGCCGCCAGCGCCAGGATTGGCCGGCCTTCGGCCCCGGCACGCTGCTGCCCATCGCGCCGCTGGGGGGCGGAGGCTGGGCCGCGCGCTACTATCATGCCCGCCAGCCCGAGGATCTCGTGCGCTACGATCCGGCGCTGAAGGGCCAGACGACTTTGCCGAGCCTGACCGGGCTTGCCGGCGCCACCAGCAGCCTGACCCCTGATCTGATCGCGCCGGAGAGCATCCGCTGGAATGCGCCCGACGGGCTCTCCATCCAAGGCTGGCTCTATCGCCCCAAGACCAAGGCCATCGGCACCGTGGTCGATATCCATGGCGGTCCGACCCATCATCTGGAGAACCGCTTCAATCCCTTCGTGCAATATCTGCTGCGCCGCGGCTTCAACCTGCTGCAACCCAATTATCGCGGCAGCACCGGCTTCGGCCTGCGCTTCCAGGAGGCGATCCTGAAGCAGGGCTGGGGCGGCGCGGAGCAGGAGGATATCGCCAGCGGCATCGCCTTCCTGATCGAGAAGGGCATCGCCGAGAAAGGCCGCGTCGGCGTCACGGGCACCTCCTATGGCGGCTATTCCGCCTGGTGGGCCATCACCCATTATCCCCCCGAGCTGGTCGCCGCCGCGGCGCCGATCTGCGGCATGACCGATCTCGTGATCGACTACGAGACCACGCGGCCCGACCTGCGCCCTTATAGCGAGAAGATGATGGGGGGCTCCCCGAGCCAGGTCCCCGCGCGCTACCGCGAGCGCTCGCCCATCCATTTCGTCGATCGCATCAAGGGCCGGCTGCTCGTCGTCCAGGGCATGCGCGATCCCAATGTGACTCCGGAGAATCTGGCCGCGGTGCAGGGCGCCCTGGCAGCGGCCGGGGTGGCCCATGAGGTTCTGACCTTCGAGGACGAAGGCCATGGCATCCGCAAGCGGGCCAACCGGCGTCTGCTCTACCGCCGCCTGGCGGACTTCTTCGCCGCCGCTTTCGCCGGCCGGACAGAAGTCCCCCTTGCGGCTGCGGGGAATCACAAGTGACGACCTTCAGCCCCGCTCTATCCCCGTCATTCCCGCGAAAGCGGGAATCCAGGGCCCAGGACTCGTCGCTTGCCCTGGATGCCCGCTTTCGCGGGCATGACGGCATTAAAAGTTGGTGCGAAAAAGGGGCAGGGACACCGCGTGGCGCCCCGATTCTTTTGCAGTCGGCCCCATTTAGTGTAGGACTTCGCCGATGAGCCTGTTCGAGAGCGAATTCGCAGAGCATATGGCCGTGGCGGCCGCCACCCGCGCGGCTTTGGGGCCGGAATTCCGGCGCATGCTGGATGCCTGGCTCGCCTGCATCCGCGGCGGCGGCAAGATCCTCTTTTTCGGCAATGGCGGGAGTGCCAGCGACGCGCAGCATCTCGCAACCGAGCTCACCATCCGCTATGCCAAGGATCGCGCGCCCATTGCGGCGATCGCACTGACCACCGATACCTCCGCCATCACCGCGGCGGGTAACGACATGGGGTTCGAAGAATCTTTGCGCGCCAGATCGAGGCCCTCGGCCGCAAGGGCGACCTCGCCTTCGGCATCACCACCTCCGGCCGCAGCCCCAATGTGATCGCGGGTCTGGAGACGGCGAAGAAGATGGGCCTCGTGGCCGCCGCGCTTTCGGGCGGCGAGGGAGGGAAGCTGCCCGGTCTCGCCGATCCTTTGCTGCTGGTCCCCTCCAGGACCACGGCGCGAATCCAGGAGATGCATATCACCCTGGGCCAGATGCTCTGCGCCGGGCTGGAGCAGGAGCTGGGTCTGGTATGAGTGCGGATCAAATCCTCGTCGAGCGGTTGGCCGAGGCCCGGGTCCTGGTCCTCGGCGATGTGATGCTCGACCGCTATGTCTATGGCAGCGTCGATCGCATGTCGCCCGAGGCGCCGGTGCCGGTGCTCCGCCAGACCAGCCTCCGCGCCATGGCCGGCGGGGCGGGTAATGTCGCCCGCAACATCGCAGCCCTGGGCGGCAAGGCGCTGCTCATCGGCTTGATCGGCGATGATGCCGCGGGCCGCGAGCTCCAGGCCATGCTGGGCGATGAGCATAATGTGTCGGCGCGGCTGATCGCCGACCGGCATCGGCCGACCACGGTCAAGACGCGCTTCATCGCCGGGCGCCAGCAGCTTCTGCGGTTGGACGACGAGGCCCCGCATCCCGCCACGGGCGAGACGGCGGCGGCCCTGCTGGCGGCGCTCAGATCCGCCCTCGGCTCGGTCGACATCGTGCTGCTCTCCGACTACGCCAAGGGCGTCCTCGGCGATGAGGTGCTGCAGCGCGCCATCGCCATGATCCATGGCGCGGGCAAACGGCTGGTGGTCGATCCCAAGAGCCGCGACTTCCGGCGCTATGCCGGGGCCGATCTGCTGACGCCAAATCGCGGCGAGCTGGCCGCGGCCACCGGCCTATCCGGCGAGGATGACGAGAGCGTCGCGGCGGCGGCTCAGAAGGCGATTGCCGCCGCCGGCGTCGCCGCCCTGCTGGTGACCCGCAGCGAGCGCGGCATGACCCTGGTCGAGCCGGGCCGCCCAGCGCTGCACCTCGCCGCCGAGGCGCGCGAGGTCTTCGATGTCTCCGGTGCCGGCGATACCTCCATCGCCGCCTTGGCGAGCGCCTTGGCGATCGGCGCCGATCTGCCCACGGCCGCGCGGCTCGCCAATACGGCGGCGGGCATCGCCGCCGGCAAGCTCGGCACCGCCGTGGTCCATCCCGCCGATCTTCTGGGTGCGATGCAGGCCCGTACCGTGCTGGCGAGCGAAGCGAAGGTGGTGGCGCTGGAAAGCGCGCTGGAGCGTATCCAGCGCTGGCGCGCCGCGGGCGAGCGCATCGCCTTCACCAATGGCTGCTTCGATCTGATCCATCCCGGCCATGTCTCGATCCTGGGCCAGGCGCGCGCCGCCGCCGATCGCCTCATCGTCGGCCTCAACAGCGACGCCTCGATCCAGCGCCTCAAAGGGCCTGACCGTCCCGTGCAGAACGAGACGGCGCGCGGGATCGTGCTGGCGTCCCTGGGCATGGTCGATCTGGTGCTCGTCTTCGACGAGGATACGCCCATCGAGCTGATCCGTGCGATCCGGCCCGAGGTGCTGGTCAAGGGCGCCGATTACCGCCTCGATCAGGTCGTGGGGGCGGATGTCGTGCAAAGCTATGGCGGGCGCGTGTTGCTGGCCGATCTCCTGGCCGGACATAGCACCACGGGCACGATCGCCCGGGTCGGCGCCCAGGCCGGCAACGGACGGCGCGCATGATCCTCGTCACCGGCGGGGCCGGCTTCATCGGCTCGCATGTCGTGGCCGCTCTCGCCGCCCGTGGCGAGCGGGTCGTCGTCTGCGACCATCTCGGTAGCGGCGACAAATGGCGCAACATCGCCAAGCATGAGGTGGAGGATCTGATCTCCCCGGCCCAATGCCTCGCCTGGCTGGCGGCCAAGCGCGGGTCGGTCAGCGCCGTCATCCATCTGGGGGCGATCTCCGCCACTACCGAGACCGATGGCGACCGGCTGGCCGAGAACAATGTGCGCGCCTCCCTCGATCTCTGGGAATTCTGCCGCGATCAGGCCAAGCCCTTCATCTACGCCTCCTCCGCCGCCACCTATGGCGACGGCACGGCCGGCTTCGACGACGACGGCAGCCCCGAGGGGCTGGCGCGCCTGCGGCCGCTCAATGGCTATGCCTGGAGCAAGCATCTGGTCGATCGCACTATCGCGCGCCGGGTGACGCGGGGCGCGCCGCTGCCGCCGCAATGGGTCGGGCTCAAATTCTTCAACGTCTATGGGCCCAACGAGTATCACAAGGAATCCATGCGCAGCGTGGCCAAGCAGCTCCATGAGCAGGCCCATGCGACCGGTCGGCTGCGTTTGTTCAAATCGACCCGGCCCGATCTTGCCGACGGCGGCCAGCGCCGCGACTTCATCTATGTTCGCGACTGCGCCGAGGTGGTGCTCTGGCTGCTCGATCACCCCAAGGTGAGTGGCCTGTTCAATCTCGGCACAGGCCATGCCCGCAGCTTCCTCGATCTCGCCGAGGCGGTGCGCAAGGCGCTTCCCGCGCGTAAGCTCGAGATCGAGTTCTTCGACATGCCCGCGGGATTGAAAGACCGCTATCAGAATCTCACCGAGGCGAAGATGGATCGCCTGCGCGCTGCCGGCTACACCAAGCCTTTCACCACCCTGGAGGAGGGGACGGCCGACTACCTCCGGAATTATCTGGAAGCACCGGATCCCTATCTCTAGGAAGCGGCGTCGGCAGGTATCGAGGCGAGGACGGTTCGTCGCGCGGCATTCTGGTCAACAGGAGGATCTTCATCATGGAAAGCATTCGGGCTCTGGCTGATCTGACGATCCGAGGCGGGTTCAGCCGGCGCGCCTTCATGGAGCGCGCCGCGGTTCTCGGCCTCGCCGTCCCGGTGGCGACCTCTCTTCTGGCCGAGGCGGCCCTGGCGGCGCCGAAGAAGGGCGGCACGGCGGTCCTCGCGCTACAGGGCGGGGCGAGCACCGACAGCCTCGACCCCACGACCTATCAGTCCCAGGTGCCGGCGGAGACCGGTTATCTTTTCGGCAATACCCTGGTCGAGATGAGCCCTGCCAACGAGCCCACGGGGGAGCTGGCGGAGAGCTGGGAAGGCCTCGATGCCGCCAAGCGCTGGGTCTTCAAGCTGCGCAAGGGCGTCCAGTTCCACAACGGCAAGGAGATGACCGCCGCCGACGTGGTCTTCTCCCTCAACCGTCACCGCGGCCCCAATTCCAAATCGGGTGCCGCCGGCCAGATGAAGATCATCGAGGACATCAAGGCGACGGATAGCCATGAGGTCACGATCACCCTCAGCCAGGCCAATGCCGACATGCCCTATCTCATGTCCGACTATCATCTGCTGATCCAGCCCGAGGGCGACAAGGGCGACAGCGGGATCGGCACCGGCCCCTATGTTCTGAAAAATGTCGAGCCGGGGGTGCGCATCGCTTCCGAGCGCAACCCGCATTATTTCAAGCCGGACCGGGCCTGGTTCGACAGCGTCGAGTTCCTGGTGGTGAACGATCCGACCGCGCGGATCACCGTCTTCGAATCCGGCAAGGCCCATATGATCAACCGGGTCGAGCCCAAGGTCGTGGCCCTGCTGAAGCGGGCGCCGGGCCTCGAAGTGATCAGCACACCCGGCCGGGGCCAATATCTGTTCCTGATGCATTGCGACAAGCCGCCCTTCGACAATGCCGAGCTGCGGCTGGCGATGAAATACGCCATCGACCGCGAGCAGATCCTGAAGCTCTGCCTGCAGGGCTACGGCTCCATCGGCAACGACCAGCCGATCAATTCGCCTTATCCCTTCTTCGCCGCCGACATCCCGCAATATCAATTCGACCTCGACAAGGCGAAGTTCCACGTCAAGAAGTCGGGCTTTGACGGGAATATCCTGCTGCATACCTCCGATGTCGCCTTCACCGGCGCCGTCGATGCCGCGACGCTGCTGCAGGCGAGCGCCGCCCAGGCCGGCATCAAGATCGATATCAAGCGCGATCCCGGCGACGGCTATTGGGACAATGTCTGGAACAAGGAGCCGTTCTGCGCCTCTTATTGGGGCGGCCGCCCGACGACGGACCAGATGCTTTCCATCGCCTATCTCAGCGATGCCCCCTGGAACGACACCAAATGGTTCCGGCCCAATTTCGACAAGATCGTCTCCGAGGCGCGCTCCGAGCTCGATGACGCCAAGCGCAAGGTGCTCTATCGCGAGGCGCAGCTCATGATCCACGACGACGGCGGGGCGCTCATTCCGATGTTCAACGACTTCCTCGACGGCGTGAGCAAGAAGATCGGGGGCTATGTGAAGGATCCGATCGGCGAGCTGTCGGGCTATCGTGCCCCGGAACGCTGCTGGTTCGTCTAAGGGACAGGATCCCCGCCGCGCCTTCGGCTATTGAGCGGAGGCCGTCGTCCCGCAGGCGGCGGCCGCGCGAACCAACCCATAGCCGTAGACCGGATCCTTGCCGGGTTCGCCGAGATCCATCGCCCGGCCTGCCAGCCGGCGGCTGATCTCCGCCGAATCGCCGCGGGCACCGTTCATGAGCTCGAGTGCCGCAGCCGCAGCCATGAAGGGGGCCGCGACGGAGGTTCCCGTCAGGTACTCGCCAAGGGCATCCGGCGCCGGCGCCCAGATTCGCACGCCAGGTGCCGAGAAGGCGATGTAGCTGCCCTGATTGGCCTTGGGATAGACGCGGCCTTCCTGATCCACCGCCGTCACCGCGATGACGCCGGGCAGCGCGGCGGGATAGGCGGGAGGCGCGCCGGGCCCGCCATTGCCGGCGGCGGCGACGAGCACGGCGCCTTTCGCGGCTGCGCGCTGGGCCGCGATATCCAGGAGGCTGTTGGCTTCCCCGGAAAGACTTATGTTCACGACGCGCACCCGGTTGGCAGCCATCCAATCGAGAGCACCGGCGATGGCGAAGGCGCTGGCCTCGCTGCGATCCCCATCGCGCGCGAAGACGGCGGCGGCATAGAGATCGGCGGCGGGCAGCAAACCCGCTGCTTCGGTATGGCCCGCCAGGCCGTGGCCGATGAGAAGAGAAGCGATTGCCGTCCCGTGGCCGTTGTCGAAGGCTTGCTTCCCCTGGTCCAGGAAGGATCGCAGATGGAGCTTCTGCCCGGAAAGGGCGGGGGAGGGGCCTGGCGCCATGTCGATCATGCCGATGCGGAATCCCGCCCCGCAGCCCTCGCCTGCGCGCCAGCCGATCATTCTTTGGGCATAGTCGGGCTGCGGCAGCGAGACGACCTGGTCCGACTGGGCGGAATAGGGGGCGTAAAGAGAATTCACATCCGCCGTCAGCCGCGGAATTGCGGCGCGCAGCATCGCCAGCGCCAGCCGCTCATCGACATGGGTCGGCGTCTGGAGGCGCAAGATCGACAGATCCAGCGAGGCGAGGTGCTGCTCGCCGATGAGGCGGAAGCCCATCTCCCGCGCCTTGACCAGAATCTCGGGCCGGTCGGCCAGAACGACGACCTCGCCCGCCTCGTAGCGATCGCCGCGGCCCCCGGTGGGGCCACCGGCGTCGCCGCTCGCGCCGGACTGCCCTTTGTCCTCGGCGCCGCTGCCGCCTGTCGTGCCGCCGTCGTCGCTGCCCGAGCCGCCGCCGTTCCCGCTTGTGCCGCCGTCGTCGCTCCCGCCGCTCCCGCCGCCGCCGCTCCCGCTGTCGCCGCCGCCCCCGCCGCTCCCGCTGCCGCCCCCTCCGCCACCGCTCGAGCCGCCGCCGTCATGGCCGCCGGAACCGCCGTGGTCGTCGGCCTGGGCCGCCGCCACGAGACCGCCGAAGGCGTGGGCCACGCCGAAAGCAAGAAGGACCGCCACGAGCAGTGCAGGTCCCGAGGTCATGTGCATGCGTGAATATCCGGCGGGCATCGTGGCTTCCTAGCTGCTGCCTGGCAGGACCATCATGCTCCAGCTCCCGTTCGCGCCGCGGCAGGCGATGCCATGATCGGAAAGCTGCGCGGTGCCCCTGGTCTCCTGGCGCCAGAACTCGCGGCATTCCGAATCCGAGGCCATGGCGAATGCTCTGCCGAGCTTGATCGTGCCCTGTCCGATATCGGGGCTGGCATAGGGAAATATCTGGCCGTCCGTGCCATTGTCGAGGGCGCTCTGCAGCGTCACTTCGAAGCGGGCGGCGAGGGGATCCGACGGACTCTCCGCCGCCGGGACGTAGCCGGGAGCGGCAGGAAACAGCAAATAGCCGCTGCCAAGCCCCACGGCGAAGGTGGCAAGGCTGGCCGCAAGACCCCAAGCCCAGGCGGAAACGCGAGGACGGCGTCCGGGCTCGCGCTTCTTCGCGTCAGGTCCTCGCGCCGCCGCGAGGAGCCGCTCGGGCACGGGCTCGTCCAGCGTCTGATCGAAAGCCTGCGCGATGCCGGCGGAACTCAGCCGCAGCCGCCGCAGGGCATCCCGCAAAGCCGGGTCTTGGGAGACGGCGGCCTCGATGGCCGCTGCCTCCTCGCCTTGCAGATCCCCGTCCGCCAGGGCCAGCAAGGTTTCCTCGCTGATGATTGTCCGGTTTCCGTTCATCGTTTCATCCTGATGATCTGCGCGCCGCCGGCCTCTGGATCTTCCATCGCCTTGCCGACGGCGATTCGCGCCCGAAAGACGCGGCTCGTCACCGTGCCCAGGGGCAGGTTGAGGATTTCCGCCGCGCGCCTGTAGCCGACACCCTCCACGCAGACGAGCAGCAGGGCTTCGCGCTGCTCGTCGGGCAATGCCGCGATCGCCCGTCGAACTTCCGTCAGACCGAGACCTGCATTCGCCTCCGCCTCGAGATCGCCGCCGGGGTGATCCACCAAATCGACCGGATCGACGAAGATTTCCCGGCGCCCGCGCTGGCGGATGCGGTCAATCCAGATGCTGCGCAGGATGCTGTACATCCAATGGTCCAGGCGGCTGCCCGGCAGGAACTGCTGAGCGCGGGACAGGGCACGTTCGCAGGCGGATTGCACCAGGTCGTCTCCCTCGTCGGCCGTTCCCGTCAGGCCATGCGCAAACCGGCGCAGCTTGGGAAGCAACGCTACCAATTGCTCGCTGAAATCCAGATCTCCCATTACGCCGGGCCGCACATCCCGTGACTTCTGCTCCCTGAGCTCGAACGATCGGATGGCCCAAGGGGTGCCCGCGGGCACCCCTTGGCCAATCCATCGAGACAACGCCGCCGGTCAGTCGTCGCCGCCGCTGCCATGACCGCCGCCGCCACTGCCACCGCTGTCGTGACCATCCTCGCCACCAGTGCCGCCCGGGCCATGGCCGGAACTTGCACCGCTGCCATTGCTGTTTCCGCCGGGGCCGGAATTTGAGCCGCCATGGCTCGAATCTCCCGCGCCGGCCGCCGTTCCACCATTGTCGTCGCCGGCGTCATGCCCGGCCACCGTTCCGCCATTGTCGTCGCCGGCGTCATGCCCGGCCGCCGTTCCGCCATTGTCGTCGCCGGCGTCATGCCCGGCCGCGTCCACGCCGTTGTCGTCGCCGGCATCATGCCCGGCCGCGTCCACGCCGTTGTCGTCGCCGGCGTCATGCCCGGCTGCGTCCACGCCGTTGTCGTCGCCGGCATCATGCCCGGCCGTGTCCACGCCGTTGTCGTCGCCCGCTTCGGCGCCGGTCGACATGTCATCCGGGGACTGCGCCGCATTCTGAGTCGAGCTGCCAGACTGGGCGAAGGCCGAGGCAAGGCCGATCACATTGCCGTGAGACGAGAGAGAAAGCGGCGTCAGCGCGAGGACCGCGGCGAGGCCCGCCACGCCCGTGAGCATGGCCGCGCGCCGCGCGCCCAGCCGATTGCTGGGGAAATCTCCGGCAACCGGCCGATTGAGGATGTTCTTCATGAGTGATCTCCGTTTCCGCTGTTTCAGTCCTGGCCCCTTGCAGGGGCCCCGTATCATGGGAACGTTGGGCGGATGGGCTTTTGTCCCGGGGGCTGGCGAATTTCCGCGCTCGCCTCTCCACCGGCTCTCTCGAGCGGGGTCGGTCGATCCGGGAGCGATGTCGGTGGGAGCGCCGGGGAGGGGGCGTCAGATCACGTTGATATCCGTCGCGGGACTGATAGAAGAATGCTGCGGGAAGCAACCTGGAGCGCCGCCGACCGTTCCTCTGGAGTGCGCCGCGCCCATCGTCACCGAATGGAGTTTCACGGAATGTCGAAGATCCGGGCTATAGCCCTCCTCGCCACTGGCCTTGCTGTTTTGCCGGCGGCTCTCGGCCATGCCGACGATATCGCCTTGAACATCGCCTCGGGCCTCTGGGAGATCACCGCCACGCCGACAATGACAGGTGCGATCCCCGACAACGTGACAGCGGACCAGCGCGCCAAGATGGAGGCCGCGATGGGCAAGGCCATGCAGCCGCGCACCTATAGGGAATGCCTGACCCGCGACAAGCTGGAGGGCGCCTTTCAGCAGGGGCAGGGTCCCTCCTGCCAGAAGACGGTTCTGGCGAATTCGCCGATGGAGTTGCAGACGCGCGAGCAATGCTCGGATGCCAAAGGCGTGCGTCAGCTCGATGTGCATATGCAGGCGCCCATGCCCCAGACGCTGGCGGGCACAGTGAATATGGTGGTGACCAAGAACGGCAAGACCATCACCATCCACAACGACCTGCAGGGCAAATGGGTCGCCTCGGATTGCGGTGGCGTGGATGCGCCCCAGCCCGTGAACTAAGCCGGTCTTGCGATGGGCGGCGCCGGGGATATCGGCGCCGCCGCTCTACTCAAATTGATTAGAGCCTGATTCACGTCTCGAGCCGTTTCGGCTTGAGACGATCAGGCTCTAGGGCAGTTCGTGCTCGGCGCGCCAGCGCCGGCGCAGGGCTTCGCCCTCGCCGGCAAATCTCTCACTGGTCGCCCGGCATTCGAGAATTCGATCGGCGCGGAAATGGCGGAAGCCGCGGCGCATCTCGCACCAGGCGGTGAGCACGACCACCTCGATGTAATAGAGGATGGCCAGCGGCTTGACGGTCCGCTCGCTGCGCCGGGCGGCGGAATCCTCATAGGCGATCCAGAGCTTCTCCTCCTCGCGGATGGCGCGGCGGATCATCTGAAGATCGACGCCCTCCGGCGGGGCGGATCCCCAGCGCGAGACATAGAGCGGCGGACCGTCGAGATCGCGGTCGCGGGGCAGCACCTCGGCGATCTTGCCGCTCACCCGGCCCGCGGCGGCCTGGAGGCCGAGATCGCCGGTCCGCCGCAGCAGCGCCAGCCCGACCACGATGGCCTCGACCTCCTCGACGGTGAACATCAGCGGCGGCAGGTCGAAACCCCGGCGCATCACATAGCCGATGCCGGCTTCCCCCTCGATGGGCACGCGCATCCCCTGGAGCACGGCGATGTCGCGATAGATCGTGCGCGGGACAACCTCCAGGGCATCGGCCAGCGCCTGCGCCGTCGTTGGCTTCTCGGCGCGGCGCAGGAGCTGAATGATCTCGAACATCCGGTCGGACCGGCTCACGACGACGGGCTCCCGAAAAGTGTCAGTGAACTGGATTGCTGCTGACAATAGGCTGTCAGGATGATTTGGCTGAGGGGTTTTGAATGGGTATTTGATTTTTACGTGTTTTACGTATAGACTGAAATGCTACGCTCGACCCGGCTTGCGGGCGGGGGCCCTGCCGGCCCACGATCCGGCGCGCCATCCCGCAGCAGACCAGAATGACTGCAGATTCCCTGCAGAAGCAGTAAATCCGCTGATCTAGCCGATCAGCTTCTCGATCTCGCGCCAGACCATCTCCGGCGGCAGGCTGCCGTAGCAGGCGGGGATCACCGTCGAAGGACCCCGATAAGTGCAGACCCGGCTGCGGCAGGGGGAGCAGGGGAAGACAGCCGCCAGATGGACCTGCCCGGGACCGACGGTGCCGTTGTGCTCGGGCCGCGTCGCGCCATAGAGGGTGACGCTGGGAATGCCGAGGGCGGCGGCGAGATGGGCGGGGCCGCTGTCATTGGCGGCGACCACGCTGGCCTCGCCGATCACTTGGCGCAGCGTCTCCAGATCCGGCGCTGGCAGGACACGGGTTCCTGGCGCGGCCGCGGCGATGCGCTCCGCCTCGGCGCGCTCCTGCTCGCCATGCCAGCGCAGCACCGGCTCGACGCCGGCCGCCGTCGCACGCCGCGCGAGCTCGATCCAATGGCTCTCGGGCCAGCGCTTGGTCTCCCAGGTCGTGCCGTGGAGCAGCAACAGGCGCGGCCGCGCGGACCGAGGCGGCGGCGGCAGGCCGAAATCGGGCGGCGTCTCGGGCAGCGGATAGCCCAGTGCCTGGGCGAAGAGCCGCCGCTGTCGGTCGATGGCATGGATCTCCCAGGACGCGGTGGCGTGGCGGCGATAGGCCAGGGAGGCGATGCTCTCTCGGGCCGAGGGATAGTCGAAGCCGCAGACCGGGCCACGGGTGAGAAGGGCGAGGAGGGCGCTCTTCACCAGCCCCTGGGCATCGATGACGAGGTCGTAGCGCCGTGCCCGCAGCCGCCCGATGAAGCTTCCCATCTCCTGGAGCTGGAAGCCCCGCCGCCACCGCCGGAGGTTGACCGGGATCACTGCCGAGACGGCGGGATGCCAGGCCGGCGCCGCGGCGAAGGCCTCCTCCACCACCCAATCGATCGCGATGCCGGGCCGCGCCTGCGCCGCATCGCTCACCGCCGGCAGGGTGTTCAGGATATCGCCGAGAGAGGAGGTCTTGATGACGAGGAGGCGCATGGCTGCCTAGGCCGGGGGAAGCAGGGCCAGTACCTGCGCCGGCATCAGATCCTCAAGGCAGCGGTGATGACCCAGGGGGCAGATGCGCTTGTTGCAGGGGCTGCACTCGATGCCCAGCCGCAGCACCTGGGCCTTGGCGTTATGGGGGCCCGTGCGCACCGGGTCGGAGGGGCCGAACAGGGCCACCTGCGGCCGGCCAAGGGCGGCGGCCACATGCATCAGGCCGGAATCATTGCTGACCACCGCATCGGCAAGGCTGAGCAGCGCCACCGCCTGATCCAGGCTGGTGCGCCCGGCCAAATTCGCTTCGGCGGGAATCTCCGCTGCCGCGTCGCGATCGCCCGGGGAGCCGAAGACCCAGACCTGCCAGCCCTGGGCGCGCTTGGCCGCGGCAAGGGTGGCGAAATGGCGCGCCGGCCAGCGCTTGGCGGGGCCGTATTCGGCGCCGGGGGCGATGGCCAGCAGCGGCACCTCAGGCGCTTGCAGGCCGAGCGCCGCCAGGGCGTCGGCACGTTGCTCATCCGTCACGATGAGGCGGGGCTCCGGCACCTCGCCGTCAGTGGGTGACAAGGTGGAGGGTGACAAAGCGAGGAAAGTCTCGACCTGGGGCAGGCGAGGCTTCGCCTTGGCCTCGCTCAGCAGCAGGCGGCGCAGCGCCCCGCCGAAGCCGCGCCTGATGCCGATGCCCGCGAAGAAGGGGACCAGGGCCGATTTCAGCGAGCCCGGCAGGACGAGAGCGAGGTCATAGGATCTGGCGCGGAGATCGCGGCCGATGCGGTAACGCTCGGCCAGGCCGAGCTCGCCATGGCCGAGGGGAAGGGCGATGCCGCTGCTCACCTCCGGCATGAAACGAAGAAGGGGCAGGGTCCACCGCGGCGCCAGCACATCGAGAACGGCGTCCGGATATTGCCGGTGCAGCGATTGGAAGAGGCTCTCGGCCATGACCATATCGCCGACCCAGGCCGGGGCGACCACGAGGATGCGGTGCGGGATCGGCGTCGCTTTCATGCCGATCGGGAAGGTGCCAGATACTGATCGATGCCGCGCGCGGCATGCACCGCCTTGGAACTGACGGCCTGCTGCAGCCGCGCAAGATTGACCTTCTCCCGGCTGCGGTCCTGAGCGCCATGCCAGAGATGCAGCACCGGTATCGCCCAGCGGCTGGCGCGCCGCCGCCGCCCGCAGTTCAGCAGGCGCTGGACCAGATCGCTGTCCTCATAGCCCCAGCCGATGAACTCCTCGTCGAAGCCGTTGACCGCGAGGAGATCCTGGCGCCAGACCGCGAGGTTGCAGGTCTTGGCCCCCGTCAGATCGTCGCGCGCTTCGGACCAGTCGACGAGGCGAAGCAGCGGGGTGATCCGGTTGACCCGCCCGGTGAGCCGCGCGCGCAGCCAGTCGCCCGCCCCCCAGCGCCAGAGAGGAAGCTGCTCTTCCGTCGCCCGCTCGGTCAGCCGCCGGTCCAGCAGCACGCGATTGCCGCTGACGAGCCAGCCCGGCGCCGCCAAGTTTCGGTGCTGGGCGATGAAATCGGTGAGCGGCAGGCAATCGCCGTCGAGGAAGACGATGTAGTCGCCGGTCGCGGCGGCGCTGGCGCGGTTGCGGGCCATCGGGGCGCGAAAGCCGTCATCGGGCTGCCAGACATGGCGGAGCGGAAAGTTCAGCTCGGGCTTCAGCGCGGCGAGCATCTCCGTTGTCTCTGATGTCGAGCCGTCGTCGGCGACCAGCACCTCGAAGTCGCCCGCCGTCTGCGCCGCCAGCCCGCGAAGAACGAGGCTGAGGGCGTCAGGGCGGTTATAGGTCGTAATGACGACGCTGATCCTCACGCAGGTAGGCTCCGCTGAAGAACAGGCTGACGAGGAAGGCGAAGGTATGGCCGTCCTTATGATCCATGAGCAGGGAATTGAACAGGCAGGCGACGGCGAAAGAGAGGACCAGCACCTGAGCCTGGCGCGCCTCCCATATCGGCAGCTTCCGGCTCTGCTGCCAGAGGACGAGAAAGAAGATGAGGAGCGCCGCCAGTCCGATCGCCCCGGTCTGGACGGCGATCAGCACATATTCGTTATGGGGATTGGTGGTCGGTAGGATGTGGTGCTGGGCGGCCAGCGCGGCATAGGTGCGCTCGAAGCTGCCGGTGCCGGTGCCGAGGATCGGATGCTGGAGAAAGGCCTCGGCCCCCAGGCGCAGGAACTGGATCCGCGAATTGGCGCTGCTCTGGGCCAGGCTGATCGCATCCCCCTGCATCATGCTGAGATCCATCTGCCCGGGGTCCGGCGCCTGATTGCCGCTATTCCCCTTGTAGCCGCCGGACTGGCTGCCGGCCGTGATGGGGGCCGCACCCTCGAGCGCCCGGCCGACGCCCATCATGCGCTCATGCATGCGGGGCGAGAGAAAGGTGAAGGCGGCGACGGCGACGATGATCAGGGCTGCGCCCGGCAGCCAGAACCGCCTCGGCGCCAGCTGCGCCAGCAGCATCACCGCGGCGATGATCAGCACGACATAGCCGGTGCGGCCGGTATTGAGGAACACCGCGTAGAGCAGCCCCCAGGCGACGAGGACGATGGCGATCTTGCGGTGCTTGCGGTGGCGGATCGCCTCGATGGTGAAGAAATAGGTGCCCAGCGCCACCAGCATGCCCTCGGTGATGTAGCTGCCGAAGGCGCTGTCGCGCGGGATGCGCCCGATGACCGCGCCGACCGCATGGGCCAGCGGCCGGTAGAGCGGGGTGGTGCCGACGGCGAGGATCAGAACGACGCCGCCGAGGAATCCATAGAGCCCCGCGCGCTGCCCCTTGGCGTCGCGGCAGATCAGCATGAACAGCGGCAGATAGAGCAGCTCGCGATAGCGGAACCAGCTGCGCACCGCCTCGCGCCCGGGGGCGGTGCTGTAGAGCGTGCCGAGGCCGAGGATGGCGAAGAGGGCGAGTGCCGCCCAGACGACGGGATTGCGGCGCAGCTGCTCCCAGGCCAGGCCCGGGCGCCATTCCGCCAGCAGGATCACGAACCCAATCCCGGAGAAGATCTCCGACAGCGAGACCGAGATCGGCAGCGTGAGCCCGATGAGAAAGGCGCTGGCCAGGCGCAGCCGGTCCAGCAGCTCCGTTCTATTCATCGCCCCCTCGCTTCCGCGATCAGGAAGAGGCGGCGAAAGGGAAAGAGCGTGTGGCCCGAGGCGGTGGCCGGGTAGGCTTCGGCCACCCGGGCGCGATAATCCTCTTCGAAACCCCGGCGCTGCTCGCCGTCCAAGGCGTCGAGCAAGGGCTTGAGCGCCGTGCCCTTGGTCCATTCGGCGACGGGGTTCTCGCCCGAGAGCTCGTGTAGATAGACCGTCTCCCAGATATCGAGCCGCGCTGCCAGCGGGCGCAGCAAGGCGTGATAGGCGGCGGGCGGCGCCACAGGGGAGGGGCGCAGCAGCGGCCGCAGCCGCTCCCGCCAGGGGCCGGCCTCGGCGGCGGCCAGCATCGCCTGATGGGAGGGCTCGCCGTGATTGCGTGGCATCTGGACGGCCAGCACGCCACCCGGCTTCACCTGGGTCAGCAGCCGGGGAAACAGGCTGGGGTGATCGCCCAGCCACTGCAGCGTGGCATTGCTGAAGAGCAGATCGGCCGGCGCGGGCGCCGACCAGCCCGCTATGTCGCCTTCGACAAAGGTGAGTCCCGGCAGCGCCTTGCGGGCGGTGGCGAGCATGGCCGGGGAGGAATCGACGCCGGTGATCCGGGCTCGGGGCCAGCGGTGCGCCAGAGGTGCGGTCGACAGTCCGCTGCCGCAGCCGAGGTCAAAGACGACCTCCGGGGCGTCGAGCGGGATCGCAGCCAGAAGATCGGCGGCGGGACGCTGCCGCTCATCGCCATAGCGGTGATATTGCTGAGGGTTCCAGCTATCCAAGATCGGTGTCCGGTTCGAAAATCGGGAGATAGCGCCCGGCGCGGAGGGAGCGCCAGCGGTCGGGCTTGCGAATCATCGGCGGAGTATAGGTGCGGGGCCTAGCGGCGCAAGGGATCGAGGCTCACCCCGAGCACGCCTTCCCGGCCGACGGCGGTGATCTTGAATCCGAGATGGCGGCAGAGGTCCAGCATGGCGGCGTTCTCCGCCATGACGTCCCCGAAAATCTCATGAATTCCGCGGCTTGCGGCATAATCGATGAGATATTGCATCAGCGAGGCCGGCCGGCCCTGCCTGGGCCAGGACCAAGGCACCCTATCAGCCCAGTTCCGGAGCCCAATGGCCAAGTTGACCCAGATCAATGGCATCATCCGCTGGCTGCCTATGATCTCGCCGGCCGCCGTCGCCGTCCGAAACCCTGCCGCGGGGAACCATGAGCGACAATGCTGCTATGCCTGCCGGGGCCGCCACACCCGTCCCGTTCTGGCAGTTGCCGCAGGCCGAGCTGGAGCGGCAGATCGGCAGCGGACCCAAGGGTCTTAGCGCCGAGGAGGCCGCGGCGCGCCTGCTGCGGCACGGCCCGAATGCCTTCGGCGGACGGCGACGCTACGGGCTCTCGCTCAAGAAGGCATCGCGATTCCGCAATCCCCTGGTGCTGATCCTGATCGGCGCCGCCCTCATCTCCGCCCTCACGGGGGAGATCTCCAGCTTCGTCATCATCTCCGTGATCGTCCTGCTCAGCGTCGTCCTCGACAGCCTGCAGGAATATCGGGCCGAGGAAGCGGCCGATCGGCTGCGGGCCTCCGTCGCCCTGATGGAGCGGGTGCTGCGCGACGGGCGGGAGGTCACGGTCAAGGCCGAGGCCCTGGTGCCGGGCGATCTCGTCCTGCTCTCGGCGGGCGACCTCGTCCCCGCGGACGGAAGGCTGGTCGAGGCCAAGGATTTCTTCGTCAACGAGGCTCTGCTCACGGGCGAAGCCTTTCCGACGGAGAAGCATGCGATCGCCGAAGGCGTGGGGAATCGGAGATCACCGGCGCAACCAACGCCGCCTTCATGGGAAGCTCCGTGGTCAGCGGCACGGCGGCCTTTCTGGTGGTGGCGACCGGGCCGGCGACGCAGCTGGGCGCGATCAGCACGGGGCTGCGCCATACGCCCCCGCCGGCGGCCCTGGAGCAGGGGATCCATGACTTCGGCATGCTGATCCTCAGGATCACCGTCCTGCTGGTTCTCTTCGTGCATGGTTATCAATCTGCTGTTTCACCGTCCGCTGCTCGAAAGCTTCCTCTTCGCCTTGGCGCTGGCCGTCGGGTTGACGCCCGAGCTGCTGCCCATGATCGTCTCCGTCACTCTGGCCCGCGGCGCGCTGCGGATGGCCAAGGAGCGGGTGATCGTGAAGCGGCTTGCCGCCATCCACGATCTCGGCAGCATGGACGTGCTCTGCACGGACAAGACCGGCACGCTCACCGAGGCGAAGATCCGCCTGATCCGGCAGATCGCGATCTCGGGCGCGGACAGCCCCCATGTGCTGGAGCTCGCCTGGCTGAACAGCCATTTCGAGACCGGGATCCGAAGCCCCCTGGATGCGGCGATCATCGAGCATGGCGAGGTCGACGGGGCCGGCTGGGCGAAGCTCGACGAGGTTCCCTTCGATTTCGAGCGCCGGCGCGTCTCGGTGCTGGTGGAGAAGGACGGCCGGCGCCTCCTGGTGGTCAAAGGCGCGCCCGAGGACGTCCTCCGGCTCTCCAGCCACTATGATGTGCCCGGGGCAGGCAACGCCCCGCGATCTCGACCCGGCGGCCCATGCCCGGGCGGAAGCGCTTTTCGACGTCTTTGGGGTCGGAGGGCTTTCGCGCCCTCGGCGTCGCCTAGCGCGATGTGGGGCCGGATCACCCCCATGCCGTGGTGGGGGATGAGCAGGATCTGGTCTTCGCCGGCTTCGTGGCCTTCCTCGACCCGCCCAAGCAGGGCGGTCGGGGCGGCCATCGAGGCCCTCGGGCGAAGCGGCATCCGCGTCAAGATCCTGACCGGCGACAATGAGCGGGTGACCCATCACCTCTGCGGCGCGCTCGGAATTCCGGTTGCCGGCGTGCTCACCGGCACGGAGATGGCGGCGCTCAGCGAGGAGGCGCTGAGCGCGCGGATCGAGGAGATCAACCTCTTCTGCCGCGTCACGCCCGCCGCAGAAGAACCGCATCATCCTGGCCCTGAAGCGCCGCGGCCATGTGGTCGGCTTCATGGGCGACGGCATCAATGACGCACCTTCCCTGCATACCGCCGATGTCGGCATCTCCGTCGATACGGCCGTGGATGTCGCCAAGGATGCGGCCGACATCATCCTGCTCGAGCCCGATCTTTCGGTGCTGGAGCGCGGCGTGCGCGAGGGCCGGCGCACCTTCGGCAATGTGATGAAATACGTCATGATGGGGACGAGCTCGAACTTCGGGAACATGTTCTCGATGGCGGCCGCCTCCCTCGTTCCTGCCCTTCCTGCCGATGCTGCCGGTCCAGATCCTGCTGAACAATCTGCTCTACGACCTGTCCGAGATCGCCGATCCCCATGGACGAGGTGGATCCGGAGGCCATGGCGCATGCCGCCGCATTGGGACATCCGATTCATTCGCAACTTCATGCTGGTGCTGGGTCCGGTCAGCTCGCTCTTCGATTTCCTCACCTTCGGTCTTCTGCTCCTGGTCTTCGGCGCGGGGCAGGCGCTGTTCCAGACCGGCTGGTTCATCGAATCCCTGGCGACCCAGGTGCTGGTCATCTTCGTGATCCGAACGCGCCGCAATCCGCTGCGGAGCCGACCCTAGCCCCTATCTCGTCATGGCCGCGCTCGGCGTCGTCGCCTTGGCGGTCCTGCTGCCCTTCACCGCGCTCGGCCGCTGGTTCGGCTTCGTGGCTCCGCCGCTTTCCCTGCTCGCCGCACTGGCGGGGATGCTCGTCTGCTATCTGGTCTTGGCCGAAGCGGTGAAGCGCTGGTTCTACCGCCGCCAGCCGCCCCAGGGCAGCTCGCGGGCGGCGGTCCTGCGCCCGAACATTCCCTTCGCGCGGCCGCCGAGCTGACGCCCTTCCCGTTCCATGACAGGATGACGGCCCAATCAGCGCACCTCCCTCCCCGCCAAGCGCGCTCTGCACTCCCCTACATGTGTCCGGGCCCGGCCCGGTTTGCAGTTTGCATTCGATCGCAGAGCGGGCCATATCTGCCCGACCGCTTGTTGAGCGATGAAGGGAGGCGATCATGGCCGACGACCAACCCGCACCCACGGGCCCTGAACTTGCGTCCGGCGTGCCGCTCGCCGATCTGCCGGATGGCGGCAAGCTGCTCGGTCATCTGGGCGACGAGCCGGTGCTCCTGCTGCGCCGCGGCGCCGAGGTCTTTGCCATCGGCGCCTCCTGCACCCATTACAGCGGGCCGCTGGCCGAGGGGCTGATGGTGGGCGACATGATCCGCTGCCCCTGGCACCACGCTGGTTTCGATTTCAGGACAGGCGAGGCGCTCCGCGCCCCGGCGCTCAGCCCGCTGCCCTGCTGGTCCGTCGAGCAGCGCGGGGGGAAAATCTTCGTGCGGGGCAAGCGCGAGCCCCAGCCGGCGAAACCTCTTGGCAAAGCCTCCGGCAAGACACCGGAGAAGATCGTCATCATCGGCGGCGGGGCAGTTGGCTTCGCCGCGGCGGAACGCCTGCGCCGGGTGCAATACCAGGGCAGCATCGTCATGCTGAGCCAGGACGACGCGGCTCCGGTGGACCGGCCGAACCTCTCCAAGGATTATCTCGCCGGCAATGCGCCGGAGGAATGGGTCCCGCTGCGCCCCGACAGCTATTACGCCGAGAACGGCATCGAGCTGCGGCTGGGCACCAAGGTGACGGGCATCGACAAGCGCGGCCGCGCGGTCGAACTCGCCGATGGCACCAAGCTCGCCTTTGACCGGCTGTTGCTGGCAACCGGCGCCGAGCCGGTGCGCCTCTCCTTCCCGGGCGTCGATCAGCCCCATGTCCATGTCCTGCGCTCCCTCGCCGACAGCCGGGCGATCATCGAAGGCGCCAAGCAGGCGAAGCGCGCGGTGGTGATCGGCGCCAGCTTCATCGGGCTCGAGGTCGCGGCGGCGCTGCGCCACCGCAAGATCGAGGTCCATGTTGTGGCGCCGGACAAGCGGCCGATGGAGCGCGTCTTGGGTCCCCAGATGGGAGATTTCATCCGCTCCCTGCATGAAAGCCAGGGGGTGGTGTTTCACCTCGAGGACACGGTGGTGGCGATCGAGGGCAAGCAGGTCAAGCTCAAAAGCGGTGGCACTCTCGAGGCCGATCTGGTGGTGATGGGCGTGGGGGTCCGGCCGCGGATCGAGCTGGCGGAGAAGGCCGGGCTCAAGATCGATCGCGGGATCAGCGTCGATGCCTTTCTCGAAACCAGCGAGCCCGGCATCTTTGCCGCGGGCGATATCGCGCGATGGCCTGATCCGCACAGTGGCAATGCGATCCGGGTCGAGCATTGGGTCGTCGCCGAGCGCCAGGGCCAGACCGCGGCCCTCAACATGCTGGGCCAGCGCGAGGCCTTCACCCAGGTGCCCTTCTTCTGGAGTCAGCATTACGACATCCCGATCAATTATGTCGGCCATTGCGAGGGCTGGGACGAGCTCATCGTCGAGGGCGATATCGCCGCCAAGGATTGCCTGCTGCGCTTCAAGCAGAAGGGCAAGGTCATGGCCGTGGCCTCCATCTTCCGCGACCTCGAGAGCCTCCAGGCCGAAGCCGCGATGGAGCAGGTGACCGCTTAGATGTTCGATCAGATCTTCGGGCTGCTGACCGGCCGCAATGCGGCGACCCCCACCGGCGATGATCCGCAGCTGCGGATCTGCGTCGCCGCCTTGCTGGTCGAGGCGGCCCGCATGGACGACAAGTTCGATGCCGCGGAGCGTGCCGCCATGGAGCGCATGCTGGCGGAACGCTTCGATCTCTCGAAGGACGAGACCGCCGATCTCGTAACGGCCGCCGAACGCGCCGTCGATCAATCCACCCAGCTCTTCCGCTTCACCGATGCGGTGGTGCGGGGCGTGAGCATCGAAGATCGGGTGCGCATCCTCGAGATGCTGTGGGAGGTCGCCTATGCCGATGGCCGGCTCGATCCGGAGGAAGACGCCCTGCTGCGCCGGATCGCCGGGCTGATCCACGTCACCGACCGCGACCGCGGCCTGGCGCGCCAGCGCGTGCTGCAGCGGCTGGGGTTGGGCTAGCGCGCCTTCAATGCCCCGCGCTGCGTATTGCGCAAGGCTCCTCTCCCACCGCCGTCATTCCCGCGAAAGCGGGAATCCAGGGCAACCGGCAAGCTGTTGAGTGTGGGGCTCTGGATTCCCGCTTTCGCGGGAATGACGAAAGAAAAATCAGACCTGTTTAACCGGTCGAACACAGTCACAGTTTGCGGCTCGCCGCCAACTCCGTCAGCTGGGACCAAGCTGTTCCAGGCGGAATTTGATGGCCTCGATCTTGTCCGGTGTGTCCATAGGATAGTGCTCTGCCTCATAGGCGTCGATCAGGGTCGCCAGAATATCGAGACGATCGCCGCGCGGCGTCCCGCTCTTGGCACCCCAAAGAGCAGTCACCTCAGCAAGCGCATTCTCGTATTCGGCTTGCGTCTGGATGGACTTAGGTTCGACTGTCATACTCCAACTCCTGACTGTCACTCGGATTGTATCGACATCGGTCCATTCACCCCAGCTGCCTCACGACCTCCCGCACGCCCGCCGCCAGCGCCTCCAACTCGCTCTCCGTGTTGTAGAGCCCCAGCGACGCCCTCAGCGTGCCCGGGACGCCGAAGCGGTCCATGGCGGGTTGGGCGCAGTGGTGGCCGGCGCGCACCGCGATGCCCTGGCGGTCGAGGATGGTGGCGGCGTCATGGGGATGGATGCCGGCCAGCGCGAAGGAGAGGATGTTGGCCCGCTCCGGCGCTTGGCCGATGAGGCGCAGTCCCGGAATCCCCTGGAGCAAGGAAGTACCATGGGCCAGGAGATCCTGCTCATGCTCGCCGATGGCCGGCAGGCCCAGCCCTTCGACATAGTCGATGGCCGCGGCGAGGCCGACGGCGCCGATGATGTTGGGCGTGCCGGCCTCGAACCGGGCAGGGGGATCGGCATAATCCGTATGCTCGAAGGTGACGGTGCGGATCATCTCGCCACCGCCCTGCCAGGGCGGCATGGCGGCCAGGATCTCGCTTCGGGCATAGAGCACGCCGATGCCGGTGGGCCCATAGAGCTTGTGGCCGGCGAAGACGTAGAAATCGCAGTCCAGGGCGCGGACGTCGATGACGCGATGGGGCACCGCTTGGCAGCCGTCGACCAGGAGCTTCGCCCCGGCTTCATGGGCGAGGCGGGCGATCTCGGCGATCGGGAAGACGCTGCCGAAAGCATTGGAGACATGGGCAATCGCGACCAGCCGGCAGCGCTCGTCGATCAGCCGGCCCAGCGCCTGGAGGTCTAGCGCGCCGGCATCGTCCACCGGTGCCACGGCGATCTTGATGCCCGCGCGTTCGCGCAGGAGCTGCCAGGGCACGATATTGGAGTGATGCTCCAGCGCCGAAAGGACGACGCGGTCGCCCGCCTTCAGATTGGCCGCGCCCCAGCTGCCAGCGACGAGATTGAGAGCCGCGGTGGCGCCGGCGGTGAAGACGATCTCGCCGGGCTTGCGGGCATTGAGGAAGCGCTGCACCCGGGCGCGGGCGCCCTCATAGCCCTCCGTCGCCCGCTCGGCCAGGCTATGCACGCCACGGTGGACATTGGCGTAGTCCTGTTCGATGAAGCGGGTCATGGCATCGATGACGGCGCGTGGCTTCTGCGCACTCGCCGCCGTGTCGAGATAGACCAGCGGGCGGCCGTGGATGCGGCTGGCGAGGATCGGGAAATCGCTCCGCACTTTCTCCAGATCGTAGGGCGGTCGGTTCGATCCTGTCACGGGCTTGCCTGCCAAATCGGGGGTGCCGTCGCCTTCACATAATGAGCGGCCCAGGGACTGGCAACTAGGACTGGCAACGGGGCTGGCCCGTTGACAGCAAGGTCGCGACTTCCTAATTTGTATGTATACGAACAACTTTGGCAGCCGGCGGCCCATGAGCAATTTCCTGCAGGAGCGTGTCCTCGACGTCCGCCATTGGACCGAGGCGCTGTTCAGCTTCACCACCACCCGCGATCCCTCCTTCCGCTTCGAGAACGGCCAGTTCACCATGATCGGGCTGGAGGTCGAGGGGCGGCCGCTGCTGCGCGCCTACAGCATGGCCAGCGCCAATTACGAGGATCAGCTCGAGTTCTTCAGCATCAAGGTGCCCGATGGGCCGCTGACCTCGCGGCTCCAGCATCTGAAGCCCGGCGACCCCATCATCGTCGGCCGGAAGGCAACGGGGACCCTGCTGCTCGACAATCTGCTGCCGGGCCGCAATCTCTATCTGCTGGGGACCGGCACGGGGCTGGCCCCCTTCCTCAGCCTGGTCAAGGATCCCGAGACCTATGAGCGCTTCGAGCGCATTGTGCTGCTGCATGGCTGCCGCAAGGTCTCCGAGCTCGCCTATGGCGAGACGATCCTGAAGGATCTCTCGAAGGACGAGTTCCTGGGCGATCTGATGGCAAGCCAGCTGACCTATTTCCCGACCGTCACCCGCGAGCCCTTCCGCAATCGCGGGCGGATCACCGATCTGATCGCCTCGGGCCAGCTCTCCCGGGAGATCGGCCTGCCCCCCATCGATCCGGAAGCGGACCGGCTGATGCTCTGCGGCAGCCCGCAGATGATCGCCGATACGCGGACCCTGCTGGACGCGCGCGGCTTTGCCGAGGGCAATCACGCCGAGCCCGGTCATTACGTCGTCGAGAAGGCCTTCGTGGAGCGGTAGCAACTCCTCGCCGGTGGTCCGCCGCCATGCTATCCAATGGGGCGATCGGCTAGGCAATCTCAGGTTTCACTTGGACGAGCAAAGCCCCCTGCCGCCATCCGCCACCCGTCGCCCGACCCGGGGCAAAGCCGCGGCGCGGGCAAAGCTGCCGGGGCCGGCGAAGACAGCGGCCTATATCCTGGACGATCAGATTGGCTTCATCCTGCGCCAGGCCTATCAGAAGCATGCCCTGCTCTTCGTGGAATGCTTCGGCGAGGATTTCACCCCGACCCAATGGGCGGCGGTCGCCAAGCTGAACGAGGTCGGCGGTTGCTCGCAGAACTTCCTCGGCCGGCTGACCGCCATGGATGCGGCTACGATCAAGGGCGTGGTCGACCGGCTGATGAAACGCGGCTATATCGAATCCACGCCCAGTGCCACGGATCGCCGCCGGGTGACGATCACCCTGACGGCGGCGGGCAAGAAGGCCTATGAGCGCTGTGTCGGCGCGGCACTCCGGGTCTCGAGCGATACGCTGCTGCGCCTGAAGCCCCGCGACCGGACCGTGCTCCTTCGTCTGCTGAAGCAATTGGGCTAAGATCGGCGGGGCTTCGGGTCGGGCGGAGAGGGGTTCGGCCGCTGGTCCTGGCCGGCGCCGAGGGCGATTGACAGGCTCTCGGGACCGGCGCAAATTAGTTTGTGTACAAACAAATAAACGGGGAGGCGCGTATGAACGGCAATTCCGATCGGCGGGGATCGAGCCGCCGCAATTTCGCCCAGTATCTGATCGCAGGTACGCTGGCGCTCGCCGTCGGCGGGTTGGCCGCGGGCCATGCCGCGGCGGCGAAGGACCTGCATGTCCTGAACTGGCAGGGCTATGGCACCGACGAGGCCTGGGCGACCAAGCTCTTCGAGGAACGGACCGGCTGCAAGGTCGTCCACGACTACTTCAATTCCGAAGAGGAGATGCTGACCAAGCTCCGGACCAATCCCGGCACCTATGACGTGGTGCTGATCAACAGCTCCTATACGCAAAACGCCGCCAAGGAAAACCTGATCCAGGCGATCGATACCTCCAAGATCACGAATTGGAAGGACCTGGCGCCGAAGCTTCGGGATTCCCCCTACCTCAACGTCGACGGCAAGACCTATGGCCTGTCCTGGGTCTGGGGCGTCACCTCCATGGCCTACAACACCGACGACATCAAGACCAAGCCGGATTCGATCCAGGCCCTCTGGGATCCGGCCTATGCCGGCAAGGTCGGCTGGCGCGACGATCCGGTGGAATCCGTGGCCTTCGGCGCCATCGCGACCGGTCAGGATCCGAACAACCCGGCCGATCTCGAGAAGGTGAAGGCAAAGCTCCTGGCGCTGAAGCCGCAGCTCAAGACCTTCTGGTCCTCCGAGGACGAGTGGAACAAGCATCTCCAGGGCGGCGATTTCGAGATCGCCACTTACTGGAGCGGCTCGGCGGCGCGCAGCAAGAAGGCCTTCCATCTGCCGGTGGAGTTCGTGGTGCCGAAGGAAGGCGCCATCGGCTGGTTCGACGGCCTGTCCATCGCGGCCAATGCCCCGAACCTCGACTGCGCCACGAAATTCCTCGACTTCATGGTGAGCCCGGAGTTCTACGTGAAGTGGGATACCGATGTCGGCGCGCCGGCCTCGGCCAACAACGCGGCCAATGCCCAGCTTCCCGCCGACGCCTTCAACCGCGTCGTCATGGGCCAGCCCGGGATGCAGGAGCGGCTTTTCTACATGGCCCCGCTGAGCGACGAGCAGCGCAAGCAGTTCGCCGAGCTGTGGGAGACCGTGAAGACGGATCTCGGCAAGTAAAGTATTCCGGCGGCCCCGCGCGATCTCGATCGCGCGGGGCTTTCGGGTAACCCTGCAAGAGACACGCATGGCGGCCTCGACGCTTTCAGGATCCGGATCGGCCGCCGGCCGGCGCCGCTGGGCCGTATTCGGCCTTACCGCGCCCGCCTATATCTGGCTGGCGCTCACGGTGCTGCTGCCGCTCTCGGCCATGCTCTATTTCAGCTTCCTCACCGTGGCGCCCATCGGCGCCCGGGTCCCGGAATGGACGCTGGGCAATTATCTCGATTACTTCCGCAAGGGCTTCTATCTCACACTGACCGGCCGCTCCCTCATGCTCGGCCTCTGGGTGACGGGACTCTGCCTGCTGCTGGGTTTCCCGGCGGCCCTCGCCCTGGCCAAATACGTCAAGGGACGGTGGCGCGAGGCGCTGTTCCTGCTGGTGGTGCTGCCCTTCTGGAGCAATGCGCTGGTGCGCACCTTCTCCTGGACCATGGTGCTGCGCACCGACGGGATGGTGGATGATCTCCTCCAGGCGGTCTTTCCCGGCCTGCCCCATCTCGACATCATGTTCACCTTCACCGCCGTGGTGATCGGCCTCGTCCACAGCTTCCTGCCCTATATGATCCTCACCTGCTACATCTCCCTGCAGGCGATCGACGATTCCCTGCTGGAGGCGGCGCGCAGCCTGGGGGCCGCCGGCCCGACGGTGTTCCGGCGCATCCTGCTGCCCCTCAGCCTGCCTGGCATCCTCGCCGGCACCATCCTGATCTTCGTGCCGGTCATCGGCTCCTTCATGGAGCCGCGCATCCTGGGTGGGCGCGGCGGCTTCATGCTGGGCAATGTGATCGAGGATCAGTTCACCGTCGTCTTCAACTGGCCCCTGGGGGCGGCACTCTCCTTCATCCTGCTGGCCATCGTGCTGCTGATCCTGGCGGCCTGCTATCCGCTGCTCCGCCGCAATCTGCAGGGCCTGGCATGAACCGGCTCTGGCCCGTCGCGCTGAAGACCTATCTGGGCCTGACCCTGGTCTTTCTCTATCTGCCCATCGCGGTGATGATCCTGATGGCCTTCAATGAATCGCCGCTCTACAAGCTGCCGGTGGTCTGGGACACGATCTGGTTCGTGAAGCTGGCCAGCAACGACCGGCTGCTGACCGCCAGCGCCCATTCCATCCTCCTGGCGCTGGCCAATACGGTGGTGGCGACGGCGCTGGGCACCATGGCGGCCTTCGCCTTCGCCCGCTATCAGTTCCGCGGCAAGACGCTGCTGCAGATCCTGCTCTTCCCGCCCATCACCATCCCCTGGCTCATCATCGGCACCTCCATGCTGGTGCTGTTCTTCTGGGTCGGCATCGGGCGGGGGCTGCATTCCCTGCTGCTCGGCCATGTGGCCCTCTCCATCCCCTATGTGGTCGTGGTGGTGGGCGCGCGCCTCAAGACCTTCGGGCCGGTCTATGAAGAGGCCGCCGCGACCCTGGGCGCCACGCCCTGGCAGGCCTTCTGGCGCATCAGCGCGCCGCTGATGGCGCCTGGCGTCATCGCGGCCGCGCTCTTTGCCTTCGCCGTCTCCTTCGACCAGTTCGTCATCTCCTATTTCCTGGCGCCGCCGGGCTGGACGACGCTGCCGGTCGAGATCTATTCGGCGATCCGCAAGGGTTTCACGCCGGAGATCAACGCCATCTCCACCATCATCATCCTGGTCTCCATGGGGCTGATGCTGATCTTCGCGCGGCTGTATCGCTTCGGGGGCGAGAGATGAGTGTTGTCGAGATCGATCGGGTGGAAAAGCACTACGGTCCCGTGGCCGCGCTGGCCGGGGTCTCGCTCACTTTCGCCGATGGCGAGTTCTTCGGCCTGCTGGGTCCCAGCGGCAGCGGCAAGACGACCCTGCTGCGGGCCATCGCCGGTTTCGTGGAGCCCGATGCCGGCGAGATCCGCCTCGACGGCCGCGACATCGGCCATACGCCGGTGCATAAGCGCGAGATCGGCATGGTGTTCCAGAACTATGCCCTGTTCCCGCATATGAGCATCTTCGACAATGTCGCCTTCGGCCTCAGCGTGCGGGGCCAGCCGACCGCCGACATCAAGAAGCGGGTGGGGGAGATGCTGGCGCTGGTGCGGCTCTCGGGCATGGAGAAGCGCACGCCCCGCCAGCTCTCCGGCGGGCAGCAGCAGCGCATCGCGCTCGCCCGGGCCCTCGTCACCCGCCCCCGGCTCCTGCTGCTGGACGAGCCTTTGGGCGCGCTCGACAAGCGCTTGCGCCAGCAGATGCAGATCGAGCTGAAGCAGATCCAGCGCGAGGTCGGCATCACCACGGTCTTCGTCACCCATGACCAGGAGGAGGCGCTGACCCTGTCCGACCGGATCGCCATCTTCGACGAAGGCAAGGTCGTCCAGGCCGGCAGCCCCCATGAGGTCTATGAGCGCCCGGCCACGGCCTTCGCCGCCAATTTCCTGGGCGATGCGAATTTCTTCGAGGGCAAGGTGCTCGGCCCCGGCCGGGTCGCGGCGGAGGGTGGCGAGCTCGCCACCGACGATCCGTTGCCGGCAACGGGATCGACCGTCATCCTCGCCGTGCGGCCGGAGAAGATCTTTCTCGCCCGGCCGGAGAGCCCGGCCACCCCCGGCAATCGCCTGATGGGACAGCTTGGCCAGGCCGTCTATTCCGGCATGAGCACGATCTACAAGGTGAGCGTCGGGGGCCGCGAGCTCACGGTCTTCGCCCAGAACCGCAGCGGCCAGGATTTTGTGCCCGGCGATGCGGTGCGTCTGGAATGGTCGCCTGCCCATAGCGTCGTCGTCAGACCATGACCACGGAGCTGGCTTCCCTCGGTCCCGATACCGTCCATGTCGTCGTCGACATGCAGCGGCTCTTCGACGAGGACACGGGCTGGCGCGTGCCGACCCTCGCCTCCATCGTGCCGCCGATCGCCAAGCTGATCGAGCACCGGCCGGAGCGCGCCCTCTATCCCCGCTTCATCACGCCCTCGACTCTCGAAGCCGCCAACGGCGCCTGGCAGACCTATTACCGGCAATGGCCCCAGGTCATCCGCCATCGTCTGCCGCCCGGCATCTTCGATCTCATCGCGCCCTTGGCCCGCCATGCCGCCCCGGAGCAGCAGATCGACAAGGAAGGCTTCTCCGCCTTCTCCGCGCCGTCCTTCGCCGAGCGGCTGCGCGATCTGGGCGCGGCCACGCTGGTGCTGAGCGGGGTGGAGACCGATGTCTGCGTGCTCGCCACGGCGCTGGATGCGGTCGATCGCGGCTTTCGGGTCGTGGTCGCCGTCGATGCCGTGACCAGCTTCTCGCCGGCGGGCCATCGCGCGACCATCGACCATGTCCTGCCGCGCTTCGAGCATATGCTCGACCTGGCCGTGAGCGCGGACATCCTTGCCGCCTGGAACAAGTGAGCCCTGTAGATGTCGGAATCCCTCATTCCCCTCGAGCGGCGCTGGAACAGCTGGGATGCGGAGCATCCCGCCGCCATGCGCTATCTGCCGCTCGGGCTCGACATCGATCTCTGCGCCTATGCGGCCAGCCGCAATGCCTTCACCCGCTTTCCCGCCGGCGCCGAAGGCCTGCGCCTGGGGCCGCGGCAGATCGACGGCAATGGCATCGCGCTCGATCTGGCCCATGCCGGGACCGAGCTTCGTCTCGCCTATGACAAGCCCGATCCCTTCACCTTGCGCGGAAGATGGCAGGCGGGGCGCATGGCCGAATGGGGCCTGCGCTTCTGGGTCATGCTCGCGATCCGCTGCGACGACGGCGCCGAATGGGTCTTCGATCCCGAGAGCGGCGAGCTGGCGGCGGAGATCCGCGGCCATCGCGTCGTGGTCAAGGGCGAGCGGGCGCCGCTCCTGACGACGTTCCACGCGGATATCGGTGCGCTGCAAAGCGAATACGAAACCAAAGGTTATTTCTGTCTCGATTCACGCGGCGAGCGCGGAAGCTTCGCCGTGCTGCGCTACCATCTCGAGGAGATGGCGAGCTTCGCCTTCGCGGTGAGCGTGGGGGAGGCGAGGGACCAGGCGGCTTCGCGGGCGAGCGCGGCGCTTTCAGCCGACGCGCGGCCGGTGCATGAGATCCAGGGCGGCGCCCATGCCGGCGCGCTGGATGCGGTGCGCGACGTGATCGGCTGGAACACGGTCTGGGATCCGATCAACCGCCGGCCCTATACCTCCCTCAGCCGCAATTGGGTCAGCCAGAAATTCGGCGGCTTCGGCGTCTGGCTCGACGACATCTTCTACCATGCCCTCATGGCCGGCATGTTCGATGCCGAGGTGGCGCGCGAGAACCTGCGGGCGATCTATGCCGGGGCGACGGCAGCCGGCAATCTGCCCTGCCTCGTGACGGGCCGCGATTCCTGGATCGATCGCACCCAGCCGCCCATCGGCAGCTTCATCTGCTGGATGCTGCATAAGCGCCTGGGCAGCCGCGACCTGCTGCAGGAGGCCTGGCCGGTGCTGCTGGCCAATCACTGGTGGTGGTGGCGGACGCGCGACGGCAATGGCGACGGGCTGGTGGAATACGGCACCTCGCCCGTCGGCGGCGGCCTCTATCGCGGGACCAAGCTGGCGGCCAAGGACGAGTCCAGCATGGACAATTCGCCGACCCATGACGAGGCGAAGCTCGATACGACGAGCTGGACCCTCGACAGCGCCGATGTCGGCCTGAACAGTCTGCTCGCCCTCGATGGCGAGATGCTGGCCATGATCGCGAGGGAGCTGGGCGAGGTTGCGGAGGCCGAGCGCCTCTCTGCCCGCGCCGAGGCGCTGAAGGCGCGCATCGCCGACCGGCTCTGGGACCCCCAGCGCAAGGTCTTCGCCAACCGGCTCTGGTCCGGGGAATTCGTGCGCAGCCTGGCGCCCACGAGCTTCTATCCCTTGCTCTGCGGGGCGGCGACGGCGGAGCAGGCCCGCGCCATGGTGGCGCTGCTTGGCGATCCCGCGAAATTCGGCGGCGAATGGCTGCTGCCTTCGGTCACCCGCGACGATCCGGCCTTTCCCGACAATGTCTATTGGCGCGGGCGCATCTGGCCGCCGCTGAATTTCCTGGTCTATCAGGGGCTGAAGCGCGCGGGCTTCCCGGCCGAGGCGAGCCTGCTGGCGGAGAACGGCTACCGGCTCTTCCGCGGCGAATGGGAGGCCAACCGCCATTGCCCCGAGAATTTCGGTGCCGTCAGCGGACGCGCCCTCGACCAGCCCGATACCGATCCCTTCTACGGCTGGGGCGCGCTGATGCCGGCGATCGCCGTGGCCGAGACCACCGACATCACGCCCTGGGGCGGCTTCGAGGTCACCCATGACGAGAGCATCTGCCTGGGGCCCTTGCTGACGCCCCTGGGGCGGACCACCATCGACAGCGGCGTCGGCGACAAGAGCCCCGGCGAGAATGGCGCCAGCGTCATGAGCATCACCACCGGCGGCAGGTTGCGTCTCAGGACCGATATCCGCGGCCGCTTCCGCCATCTCGATCTGGGCGAGCGCCATCTTCGCCTCGAGCTGCCCGCGGGCCCGGCCGGCTGGATCGAGATTCCCGGCGGCAAGATTCTCCACGCCCGGCTCGACGGCAAGGCGCTGAGTGCCAGCGACTGCCGGATCGCGATCCCGGCGCGCAAGAAGCCGCTGATCCTCGAGCTGTTCCGCGAGGGCGCATGATCCTGGTCTTCGGCTCCCTCAATGTCGATCTGGTGGTGCGGGTGAAATCGCTGCCGCGCCCCGGCGAGACCGTGCTGGGGCCGAGCTATGACGTGGTCGCGGGCGGCAAGGGCGCCAATCAGGCTCTGGCCGCGGCACGCGCCGGCGCCAAGACCGCCATGATAGGCGCCGTCGGCAGCGACGATTTCGCCAAGACCGCGCTCGCCGAGCTGGAGGTCGCCGGAGTCGATCTCGAGGGCGTGGCCCGGCGGGGACCGCGCACCGGTGCGGCCTTCATCACCGTCGACCGCAAGGGCGAGAACGAGATCGTCGTCGCCTCGGGCGCCAATCTGCGGGCGCGCCAGAGCCAGGTCGCCGAGGCGGCGCTTGGGCCCGAGACCCTCGTCGTCCTGCAGATGGAGGTGCCGCCGGCGGAGAATTGGGCCCTGGCCCGCCGCGCCCGGGCACGCGGTGCCCGGGTGCTGCTGAATGTCGCTCCGGCACAGCCCTTGCCGGCCGAGGCGCTGGCCTCCGTCGATTGGCTCGTCGCCAATGAGATCGAGATCGGCACCATCGCCGCGGCCGCGGGCCATGGCCGCGAGGATCCCCGGGCCGCCGGTGCGGCGTTGGCTGCGGCCACCGGCATCGCCGTGGTCGTGACCCTGGGCAAGGAGGGCGCCGTCGCCTTTTCCGGTGGTCAAGGCTGGGCGATCGGCGCGCTGCCCATCACGCCCGTCGACAGCACCGGCGCCGGCGATGCCTTCGTCGGCGTGCTGGCCGCCGCTCTCGACGCCGGTGCGGCTTTGCCCGCAGCACTCCGCCGCGCGAGTGTCGCCGGCGCGCTCACCTGCCTGGTCGCCGGCGCGCAGCCGAGCCTTCCCATCCGCGCCTCCATCGACAAGCGGCTGAAGGAGCTGGCGCCAGCGCGGAAGATCAAGGCGGGAGGGCGATAGGTGTTCGTGAGCTGGCAAATTCGATCTCTCCACCGTCATTCCCGCGAAAGCGGGAATCCAGGGCCACAAGCGTGTTCGCCGACCCTCGGCTCTCCCGCTTTCGCCGACCATGACGAAATAGAAGGGACCCCGTGTGGGAGCCCTGCCCATGGCTAGCTATCACCGCCCCCGCGAGCTGGGCGACGCGCTGGCGGTGCTGCGCGAGGGGGCGATCACGGTGATCGCCGGCGGCACCGACTATTATCCGGCGCGGGTCGAGCGGCCGGCCAATGAGGATTTGCTCGATATCACCGCCATCGTCAGCGCTGCGCCGGATCGACATCACGCCGACCCATTTCCGCATCGGCGCCGGCGTCACCTGGACCGACCTCATCCGCGCCGATCTGCCGCCCTGCTTCGACGGGCTGAAGCTTGCCGCCCGCGAGATCGGCGGGGTGCAGATCCAGAACGCCGGCACCCTCGCCGGCAATGTCTGCAACGCCTCGCCGGCCGCCGACAGCATGCCCAATCTCCTGGCCCTGGATACGGAGGTCGAGCTGGCCTCGACCCAGGGTCAGCGCCGACTGAAGCTGGGCGAGTTCGTCACCGGCAATCGCAAGACGCTTGCGCCGCCCCGACGAGCTGGTGACGGCTTTGCTGATCCCGCGGCGCCTCGAAGCCTCGCGCAGCAGCTTCGTGAAGCTCGGCGCCCGGCGCTATCTCGTCATCTCCATCGTCATGCTGGCGGCGGTCATGGAGAAACAGGAGGGCAAAGTCGCCGCGGCGCGCATTGCCGTCGGCGCCTGCTCCGAGGTTGCCCGACGCCTGCCGGCGCTCGAGCGGGCGCTGCTCGGCCGCCCCTGGGATCGAACCCTCGCGGCCGTGATCGAGCCTTCGCATCTCGCAGGGCTCTCACCCATCGACGACGTGCGCGCGGGCGCTGCCTATCGCCGCGATGCCGCCCAGGTGCTCCTGCGCCGCGCCCTCGAGGCCATGGGAGAGGCGGCATGATCCGCTTCCATGTGAACGGTGCCCGCGTCGCCGTGGAGGCCGCGCCGGCCCGGCGCCTCTCCGAGGCGCTGCGCGAGGATCTGGGCCTGACCGGCACCAAGATCGGCTGCAATGCCGGGGATTGCGGCGCCTGCACCGTGCTGCTGGAAGGCGAGCAGGTCTGCGCCTGCCTGGTGCCGCTGGGGCAGGTCGAAGGCCGCGATGTCGTGACCGTCGAGGGGCTCGGTGCCGAAGGGCATCTGAGCGAGCTGCAGGAATCCTTCCATCGCCATGGCGCGGCCCAATGCGGCATCTGCACGCCGGGCATGCTGATCGCCGCGGCCAGCCTGCTGCGGCGCAATCACAAGCCGAGCCAGACCGAGGTCGAGGATGCCATCGGCGGCGTGCTCTGCCGCTGCACCGGCTATCGCAAGATCGTCGACGCCATTCTCGATGTCGGGACGGTCGTGGCGCGGCCGGCGCCGGCCGCGGGTGCGGCGGTGGGTGCGCGCATCGCCAAGCTCGACGGCGTCGCCAAGCTGACCGGCGACGAGCGCTTCGGTGCCGATGCTTTTCCGGCGGATTGTCTCTGGCTCCGGGTCATCCGCTCGCCCCATGCCAGCGCGCGGTTCACGCTTGGCTCGCTGGAGGCTTTGCGCCGGCGCCATTCCGGCCTGGCTCTGGTGCTGAGCGCCGCCGATGTGCCGAGCAACGGCTTCGGCGTCTATCCCGACATCAAGGACCAGCCGGTGCTGGCGGCCGGCGGCCGGGTGCGCTATCGCGGCGAGGCGGTGCTGGCCCTGGTGGGGGACCGCGCCACCGTCGAGGGCATCACCGAGGACGAGCTGCCCCTCGACTGGCAGATCGAGACGCCGGTCTTCGAGCCCGAGGCGGCGCTGACGCCGGGTGCGCCGGTGCTGCACGATTTCCGCCCGGACAATGTCCTGGTGCGCGGCTTCCTCAAGAAGGGCGATCCGGTTTCGGCCATGGCCAAGGCCAAGGCCGTGGCCGAGGGCTTCTTCGAGACCGGCTTCGTCGAGCATGCCTATGTCGAGCCGGAGGCGGGCTATGCCCGGCGGGTCGGCGATCGCATCGAGATCTTCGCCTGCACCCAGACCCCCTATATGGACCGCGACGAGGTGGCCCTGATCATGGGCTTCGCCAGCGAGCGCATCCGCATCATCCCCTCGGCCTGCGGCGGCGGCTTCGGGGGCAAGCTCGATCTCTCGCTCCAGCCCCTGATCGCGCTCGCCGCCTGGAAGCTGGACCGGCCGGTGCGCTGCACCTACAGCCGGCCGGAATCCATGCGGAGCACCACCAAGCGCCATCCCTCGAAGATCCGCGCCTCCTTTGCCTGCGACGCCAAAGGCAAGCTCATAGCCGTTGATTTTGAAGGAGATTTCAACACCGGTGCCTATGCCTCCTGGGGCCCGACCGTGGCCAACCGGGTGCCGGTTCATGCCACCGGCCCCTATGCCGTGCCCAATGCCCGCGCCGCCACCCGGGCGATCTATACGAACAACCCGCCGGCCGGGGCTTTCCGCGGCTTCGGCGTGCCCCAGGCGGCCATCGCGCATGAGGCGCTGATGGACGAGCTGGCCGAGAGGCTCGGCATGGACCTGCTGGAATTCCGCCATCTCAATGCCATACGGGCCGGCGATGAGACGGCGACCGGCCAGCGCCTGCTGGCCAGCGCCGGGCTGGACAAATGCCTGGAGGCCTTGCGGGCGCCCTGGCTGAAGGCGCGGGCCGCGGCCGAAGAAGCCAATCGCAAGCCGGGCCGGGTGAAGCGCGGCGTCGGCATCGGCTGCATGTGGTACGGGATCGGCAATACCTCGCTCGCCAATCCCTCTTCCATGCGCATCGGCCTGGCTGCCGACGGCCGTCTGACGCTCTACAACGGCGCCGTCGATATCGGCCAGGGCTCCAACACCATCATGACCCAGATGGCGGCCGACGCCCTTGGCGTGCCGGTCGAGGCGTTCCGCATCGTCATGGGCGATACGGACCGGACGGCGGATGGCGGCAAGACCTCGGCGTCGCGCCAGACCTTCGTCTCCGGCAATGCGGTCAAGGCGGCGGGGGAGGATCTGCGCCAGAAGCTGCTCCGCCTGGCCAATGTCGGCGCGGAGGCCACGATCACGATTGGCGATGGCCAGGTGGTGCTCAGCGAGAACGGCCATGCTCAGGGCGTCGATCTCGCCCGCCTGCCGATCCTGAATGACGAGGGCGATGTGCTGCTGGGGGAGGGGCGCTTCGATCCGCCCACCACGGCGCTGGACGCGAACGGCCAGGGCATCCCCTACGCCACCTATGGCTTCGCCGCCCAGATGGCGGAGGTCGAGGTCGATGTCGAGCTCGGCACCGTCAAGGTCCGCCGGATCGTCGCCGCTCATGACGTGGGACGCGCCATCAATCCGATCCAGGTCGAGGGGCAGATTCATGGCGGCATCGCCCAGGGCCTGGGCCTCGCCTTGATGGAAGAATATCTCCCCGGCCGCAGCGAGAATCTGCACGACTATCTGATCCCCACCGTCGGCGACATGCCGGAGATCGAGGTCATCATCATCGAGGATCGCGAGCCCCTCGGCCCCTATGGCGCCAAGGGCATCGGCGAGCCGGCCCTGATCCCGACGGCGCCGGCCATACTGGGCGCGATCCACCATGCGACGGGGGCGAGGGTCACCAGGGTGCCGGCGACGCCGGAGCGGGTGCTGGCTGCCATGCCGCGGAGGGCCGCCGAATGAGCGAGGTCGCTGTCAAAGACGCTGGCGAGGGCATCATCACCTGCGATGCCTGCCCCGTGCTCTGCCGCATTCGGCCGGGCCGCACCGGCGCCTGCGACCGCTACGGCAATGTCGAGGGCGTGCTGACCCGCATGGACCCGATGGTCATCGCCTCCCGTACCGAGGCGAAGCAGGGGCCCATGGTGCCCTTCCTGGGCGCCGGGGAATGGAAGGGAACGCTGCTGCCGGCCGGCGAGGCTTTCGTCACCGGCATCGGCGCCGGCACCACCTATCCCGATTACAAGCCCGCGCCCTTCATCGTCTCCAGCCGGCATGGCGATGTCGACATGGTCACGGTCGTGACCGAGGGGATCTTCAGCTATTGCGGCCTGAAGCTGAAGATCGACACCGACCGCTTCGTCGGTCCGGAGCAGGCGGCCGTGCGGAGCCGGGGCGAGCAGGTGGGCCATGTGACCACGGCGGAATACGGCTCCCAGATGCTGGCGGTGGGGGGCGTGCGCCATCTCACGGGCGGCAGCAAAAGGGAAGGCGTCGTCGCCTGCGAGACCATGCTGACCCTCGCCAATAAGGGCGCGGTCGAGCTCACCATCGACGGCGGCGCGACATTGGTCGTGCAGGCCGGCCGGGCGCCCATCGTCAACGGGGCGCAGGAGGAGCGCATGCGGGTCGGCTGCGGCTCCGCCACCATCGGCATCTTCGCCAAGCAATGGCAGGGCCATGCCGACGAGGTCATCGTCGTCGACGATCACATCACCGGCGTGCTGACGGAGCATCAGGCCGGCCGCTTCCTGGAGATGCGGCCCGCCGGCATCCGCGTGCGCGGCCGCAAATCGACGCCGGGACGCTATTTCCAGGTGGCGAACCCCGGGCTGGGCTGGGGCGGCACCGACATCACCGATCCCCTTGCCATCATCGAGCGCATCGATCCCAAGACCGCCTGGCCCGGCATGCGCCTGCTCATGGTCAGCACGACCGGCGAGGATGCCGGCTATTTCATTCTCGACGAGAGCCTGCGCCCCATCGCTACCGAGATGCCCGACGCCATCCAGAAGGCGGTGGCGCGCATCGGGGAGAATTGCGAGCCGGCGCTGACCACCGTGATGTTCATGGCTGGCGCGGGCGGCAGCCTGCGCGCGGGCGTCACCGAGAATCCCATCCGCCTCACCCGCTCCATCAAGGAGGCGCTGGTGCGCGTCACCTCCGGCGGCGCACCGGTCTATATCTGGCCGGGTGGGGGCATCACCTATATGGTCGATGTCGCGGCCATGCCGGACAATGCCTTCGGCTATGTGCCGACCCCGGCCATCGTCGCCCCCATCGAGTTCACCATGCGGCTGGTTGATTATCGCGATCTGGGCGGCCATATGGGCTCGGTGCGGCCGGTGGAGGAGGTCATCGACCAGCTTCAGGGCACGGGCCAGCGGATCGGCAATGGCTGATCGGGAGGAGGATCCTCATGTGTCGAAGCATCAAGACGCTGCATAATTTCAAGCCGCCGGCGACGGGGGAAGAGATCCGCGCCTCGGCCCTTCAGTTCGTGCGCAAGCTGAGCGGGTTCGCGCGGCCGTCGCATGCCAATGAGCTCACCTTCAACAGGGCGGTGGATCAGGTCGCTCACGCCGCCCATGAGCTGCTCGATTCTCTGGTGACGAACGCGCCGCCCCGGGATCGCGAAACCGAGGCGGCAAAGGCCCGCGCCAGAGGGCAGGAGCGATTCCGTTCCTCCGGCGCTCAGCGAGGGGCGGGCGGATAGACGCCGGGCAGGATTCGCTCGTAATGCCGCCGCAGATAGGCATAGCATTCGCAAGCCTGGTGTTCGAGCTTGCGGCGGTCGACAATCCAGAGCATGCCGCGGCTATGGCGGATCCCGCCGCCCTTCTCCAATCTGCCGATGACGCGGGTCGCATAGGTCCGGCGAACCCCCAGCATTTCAGCCATGAATTCCTGCGTCACGCGCAGCTCGGGGCCGCCGACGCGGTCCTGGGTCGTCAGGATCCAGCGGGCGAGACGGGCATCGAATTCATGCACCGCATTGCAGGCGACGGACTGCAGCACCTGCGCCAGAAGGCAGTCCGCGTAGCGCGCGAAATGGTCGCGCAAGCCGGGTGAGCGCCGCTTCGCCGATTCCAAGACCTCCGTCGGAAGCCGCATCGCCGAGCCGGCAATCTGCACCACGCCGCGGGTGAAGGCGGGCTTGTTGCCCGCGCTGATGATCCCGCCGATGGCGCCTTCCTGGCCGATCATGGCGGCCTCGGCGGTGACGCCGTCGTGGAGATTGAGAAGCAGTGCCGCGATCGTCCCCGGGCCCGGGAAATAGACATAAGTGACATCCTGCCCGGGCTCGAACAGCACGTCGCCGTGCTCCATCCCATGGGCTGACAGGCCTTTGGCGAGAAGGGCTCGATCGCCGGCGGGCAACGCGTCCAGCAGGCGATTCTTGACCAGTCCGGGCACGCGTTTCATCTAGTTTCCCCTAAGAACGAGCCCTCAGAGGGAAGGTAGGAGGCCGCCTAAGGTTCCGCCGTGGGATAGAGGGCGGGCGCGAGAGCTTCCATGGCCCCGCGGGGCAGCTATCGCAAGTTTGATTCCCGGGACGGTCCCGCTCCGCGAACGGACCGGGCTTGCCCGCGCGCTGCGGCTTCTTCTTGGCCAAGGATGCATCCCATTCTCAAAAAATCTGGCAATGGGGTAGCACCCGCGGGAACCTTCGGTCGGTCTACTTGTTGACATAGGGTCCGGAGGGACCTCACAGCCTGGGGAGCCATGGCAAAGCGCCGCTATTCGGTAGGGGTCTTGGTCGTCGAGGATGAATTCCTGATCGCCATGAACCTTCAGGCCATTCTGTGGGAGCTCGGATTCAGCGACATTCATATCGCCCCTGATCTCGCGACGGGGAGCGCCTTGCTGCTCTCGCGGGCGCCCGGGCTCGGGATTCTGGACGTGAATCTCGGCGGCCAGCTCGTCTTTCCCTTGGCGCGGGAAATGCTCGCGAGGCAGATACCCATCGTCTTTTCCACCGGAGGCTCGGCGGGCGGGCTCCCCCTTGAATGGGCGCAGCACCCGATACTGCCGAAGCCGCTGAACACCGGCACGCTCACGGCCACCTTGGGGGCGCTGGGGCTGGACTGACGAAGATCAGTTCCGGGCCATGGGACGGTCCGGCGCGTTGTCGCGTGCCGGGCCATAGGCTAATAGAAGGCGGTGCGATATTTCAATTCGAGGCGGCGTTGACCGCCCAACGCGCCCGGCTCGGCGATGGCCGCCTGCATCTGAATCATGGCCCCATCGACCTCATCATCGAGGCCTTCGGCGCCGCCTCCGAGGTCGCGGCGGCCTATGATCAGGCCTGGCAGCGCTTTCCCGCCGTCCTGCCCGAGCTCGCCGCCGAGCTCGGCCTCCTGCGCCAGCCGATCGGCGAGGCGATGCCTGCCTTGCAGGGCCCCGTCGCCCGGCGCATGGCCGAGGCGGTCTGGCCCTTTCGGCAGCATTTCATCACGCCCATGGCGGCCGTGGCCGGCGCGGTGGCGGAGGAGGTGCTGGCGGCGCTGACCCAGGGCCGCGACCTCGCCAGGGCCTATGTCAACGACGGCGGCGATATTGCGGTTCATCTGGCGCCGGGCGAGCGCTTCAGCATCGGCATCGTCGCCGAGCTGGCGGCACCGGCCATCGCGGGCCGGGCGGAGATCGCGGCGAGCGATGCGGTGCGCGGCATCGCCACGTCAGGTCAAGGCGGGCGCAGCTTCAGCCTCGGCATCGCCGATGCGGTGACGGTGCTGGCGCGCCGCGCCGCCGAGGCCGATGCCGCCGCCACCCTGATCGCCAATGCCGTCGACCTCGACCACCCCGCGATCCAGCGCCGCCCCGCCTCGAGCCTCGATCCCGACAGCGATCTGGGCGAGCTTCCCGTGACCGTCGCCGTCGGCGATCTTTCGCCCGCCGAGATCGCCGCCGCCCTCGATATCGGTGCGGCCCGCGCGATGGAATATGGCCGGGCTGGACTTATCCTGGCGGCGATGCTGCAATTGCGCGGCGACCGTAGAATCGTGAGCACCGATGGATATTCGCACCCGCAAATTTCACGCGACCGTTGAAGAGATCTTCCATGAGGGCGGGCCGCGGGCCGTTCGGCCGCTGCGCCGCGCCGCCTTGCTGGCCGTGATCCACAATCCCTATGCCGGCCGCTATGAGCCCGACATCCTGCCGATGATGGAGGCGCTGAACGATCTCGGCGTCGAGATGGCGGGTCGGCTGGTCACCATGCTGGGCGGCGATCCCAAGGCGGTCGAAGGCTATGGCAAGGGCGCCATCGTGGGGGCGGCCGGCGAGCTCGAGCATGGCGCGCTCTGGCATGTCCCCGGCGGCTACGCCATGCGCCGCGTGCTGGGGGAGGCCAAGGCGATCGTGCCCTCGGCCAAGAAGGTGGGGGCGCCCGGCAGCCATCTCGACGTGCCCATCACCCATATCAACGCCAGCTATGTGCGCAGCCATTTCGACGCCATGGAGGTGGGGCTCGCCGACGGGCCCCATGAGGACGAGCTGCTGCTGGCCCTGGTGATGACCACGGGCCCGCGCATCCATGCGCGGGTCGGCGGGCTGAAGGCCGCGGAGATCAAGGGAGAGGATGGATTGCGATGAAGGCCGAGATCCGCAAGATCGTCGTGACCGTGGAGGAGACGCGCCACGAAATGGGCAAGGAGATCGACCCGCCGACGCGCAAGGCGGTGGCTGCCGCCGTGATCAAGAATCCCTTCGCCGGGCTCTATGTCGAGGATCTCGAGCAATTGATGGAAATCGGCGAGGAGCTGGGCGGGCTGCTCGGCGAGAAGGCGGTGGCCGCGCTCGGCGTCGCGCCGGCGAGATCGAGAGTTATGGCAAGGCCGCCATCGTCGGCGAGAAGGGCGAATGGGAGCATGCCGCCGCCATCCTGCATCCGCGCCTCGGCAAGCCGCTGCGCGCGGCGGTGGAGAAGGGCGCCGCCCTGGTGCCCTCGGCCAAGAAGCTGGGCGGGCTCGGCACCGCCATCGACGTGCCGCTGGGCCATAAGGACGCCGCCTTCGTGCGCAGCCATTTCGACGCGGTGGAGATCCGCATCCCCGATGCCCCGCGCGGCGATGAGATCGTCGTCGCCGTGGCGGTCACCGACAGCGGCCGACCGCTGGCGCGGGTGGGGGGCTTGCAGGTGAGCGAGATCAAGGGCGAGGACGGGTTGCGCTAGCCGAGCGGGCGCGCTTCCCGAGCGATCTCGCGAGTTTCGAATCCCAATAGGGCGGATTGCCGAAGGCCTGGCGCAGGCTGGCGACCAGGGCCTTGAGCTTGGCCGAGGCCCGGCGGCCTTCGGGATGGGCCATGAAGATGAACTCGTCTTTGGCCGGGCGGCCGATATCGATGACCGTCAGCGCCCCGTCAGCGATCGCATCTGCGGCAGCGAAGCTCGGCAGAAGGGCGATGCCGAGGCCGGCGATCGCGGCATCGCGCATCATATCGCCATTGTTGACACGCAAGGCGATCCGCGCCCGCACGGTTGCACTGCCCTTCGGCCCGGCGAAGCGCCAATCGGCGATGCCGCGGTTGGTATAGAAGATGCCGCGATGGCTCTCCAGCTCGGCCAGGGAGGCCGGCGTTCCCTGGCGTTCGAGATAGTCCGGCGAGGCCACGAGGAGGCGCCGGCTGGGGGCGAGGCGCCAGGCCATGAGGCGCGATTCCTCGATCGGCCCATTCCGCAGCACGGCGTCGTAGCCGTCCGCGGCCGCATCGACGCGGCGGTCGTCGAGATCGAGGGTGAGCTCGATCTCCTGATGCCGCGCCAGGAAGGGATAGAGCGCCGGCCCCAGATGCATGCGCCCGAAGGTGACCGGCGCCGACAGGCGGAGCGGACCCGCCAGGCCGCCGCGGCGCTCGGCGAATTCGGCGGCGGCATCGGCCACATCGCGGGCGATGCGGGCGGCCCGCTCGAGGAATGCCGCCCCATCCTCCGTCAGGGTCAGCTTGCGTGTCGTGCGGTGCATGAGGCTGGCGCCCAGGCTTCGCTCGAGCTCGGCCAGGCGTTCGCTGACGACCGATTTGGAGAGGCGCAGACGCCGCGCCGCCTCGCTGATCGATCCCGCTTCCGCGACCGCCACGAAGGTCGCGATGCCGTCCAGCTTCATTGTTCGTTCTTTCCGGAAATCAGTTTCTGGCTTTAGAGCCTAATCTCTGCGCCTTGTCCTCGCCATAACTAGGTCCGTACCACAGCACACCCGTCAGGAGAGCATCATGGGACGCCTATCGAACAAGGTTGCGATCGTCACCGGCGCCAGCGCCGGCATCGGCTGGGCGACGGCCAAGCTCTTCGCGGCGGAAGGCGCCAAGGTCGTCCTCGGCGCCCGCCGCGAGGCCGAGCTCAAGACATTGGTGGCGGAGATCGAGGCGGCGGGCGGCAAGGCCGTGGCGCTGGCCGGCGATGTGCGCTCGGAAGCCTATGCCAAGGCGCTGGTGGCGCTAGCCGTCGAGAAATTCGGGCGCCTCGACGTCGCCTTCAACAATGCCGGCACGCTCGGCGAGGCGGGACCCAGCACCGATGTCTCCGAGGCCGGATGGAACGATGCCATCGCCATCAATCTCACCGGCTCCTTCCTGGGAGCCAAGCATCAGATCGCCGAGATGCTCAGGCATGGCGCGGGGTCGGTGATCTTCACCTCGACCTTCGTCGGCTATAGCTGCGCCTTTCCCGGCGTCGCCGCCTATGCCGCGAGCAAGTCCGGCCTCATCGGCCTGACCCAGGCGCTGGCGGCGGAGTTCGGCCCCCGGGGCATTCGGGTCAATTCGATCCTGCCCGGCGCCGTCGAGACGGGGATGTATCGCGAGATGAATGATACGGCGGACAAGCAGGCTTTCATTACCAATCTGCATGCCCTGAAGCGCGTGGGGACGCCGGAAGAGATCGCCCGCTCGGTCCTCTACCTCGCCTCCGACGATTCCAGCTTCGTGACCGGCACCGCCTCGCTGGTCGACGGCGGCCTCTCGATCACGCGAACGTAAATCTTCTTGCCATCGTCGTCCTGAGACGTCCCGCAGGATCGAGGTCGCTTTCCGCCGCCGCGGGACATGCCCTAAGGTCGTAGCCGATGATCAATCCCAAGGCTCGGCCTTGCGAGGAGTTGCTCGCCCGCGCTGTGGGCGGCAGGTCCAGCTGTACCAAACGCCAGCAGCCCTGGGTTCTGACGGCGGCGGTACTCGCCTCGACCATGGCCTTCACCGATAAATCCGTCGTCAATGTGGCCTTGCCGGCGATGGAGAAGGATCTCGCCGCGCTCGCTCGCGGCCATGCAATGGGTCGTCAACGCCTATACCCTCTGCTTGGCCGCTCTGCTGCTGACCGGCGGTGCCGCCGGCGATCAGTTCGGCCGGCGCAGGATCTTCGCCATCGGGATCGCCATCTTCGCCGCGACCTCGCTGGGCTGCGGGCTCGCCTCGAACACCCTCCTGCTGATCGCGTCCCGCGGCGCTCAGGGCCTGGGCGCGGCATTCCTGATCCCCAGTTCTCTGGCCCTCATCGGCGCCGCTTTCGAGGAGAGCGAGCGCGGCAGGGCCATCGGCATCTGGTCGGGCACCACCGCCCTTGCCGCGGGGCTCGCGCCGCTCCTCGGCGGCTGGTTGGTCGATCACTGGTCCTGGCGGGTGATCTTCCTGATCAATCCGGTCCTGTCCTTGCCGGCGCTGTGGATCGTCTTCCGGCACATACCGGAAAGCCGCGATCCCATGGCGGATCGGCATCTCGATTGGCGGGACACGCTGCTCGCCTTCGGCGGGCTCGCCAGCTTCGTCTATGGCTTGATCGCGGCCTCAAACCTCGGCTGGAACGATGGTCTCGTCCTGGGTTCGCTCGCCGTCGGCGTGGTGCTGCTGGCCGCCTTCCTCTGGCAGGAGCGGCGAAGCCCGGCGCCGATGATGCCCCTCGGCTTGTTTCGCTCGCCGAACTTCAGCGGGGTCAATCTCCTGACCCTGCTGCTCTATGGCGCCCTGGGCGGGGCCTTCTTCTTCCTGCCATTCGCCTTCATCCAGCTGCACGGCTATTCGGCGGCGGGGGCGGGTGCCGCCTTTCTGCCCTTCACGCTCATCCTGGGGGTCTTGTCGCGCTGGTCCGGCGGGCTGCTCGACCGCTTAGGTCCGCGCTTGCCCCTGATTGCCGGGCCCTGCGTCACGGCCCTGGGACTCTTGCTCCTCGCTCTGCCTGGCGCCGGCGGCGCCTATTGGACGACGTTCTTCTTGCCGATGCTGATCATCGGCTTCGGCATGGCGGTGACCGTCGCGCCCTTAACGGCGACGGTGCTGAATGCCGTTGCCGCGCGCCAGACAGGCACCGCCGCCGGTATCAACAATGCCGTCGCGTCGGTGGCGAGCCTTCTGGCGGTCGCGGTGCTGGGGACGATCGCCATCTCGGCCTTCGACCGCTCTCTCGATCGTCACCTGGATGTCATGGGGGCGTCCGCCGAGGTCCGTCATTCCGTCGACGCCGTGCGGGGTGGGCTCGTCGCCACGGCGACCCCAGGCCCCATGAGCGAGGCGGTCGCCCAGACGGTTCATGGCGTGGTCAATGAATCGCTGCTCGAGACCTTCCGGCTCGTCGCGCTGATCGCCGCCGGCGCGGCTTTCGCGGCGGCCTTATCCGCGGCGCTGACGATTCGAGGCGGCCGCGCTGAGCCGAGCCCCCTGGAGACACGGCCCTCGCCGACCTAGGAGTCAGTTCAGGGCCGCCAGCTTGCCTTGGCCTCCAGCTCACCGGCGCGTCATTTTGAGACCACCTCGGCCACCTTCTCCGCCGGCGGCGTATTGCGGCTGCGGCCGATGCGCACCAGCCCGTCGATCACCACCATGCCGACCCCCGGAAGATCGCCGAGGCGCACGGAATCGAGCAGATCCTTGCCGGCGCTGTGCTGGGCCTTGTCGATGAGGGCGAAATCCGCCGTCCGGCCGATCTCGATCAGGCCTGCATCAAGCTTCCGCATGCGCGAGGTGTTGCCGGTGGCGAAACAGAAGGCTTGCTCGGCAGGCACCTCGCCCAGGCTCGAGAGCATGGCAATCATGCGCAGGATGCCCAGAGGCTGCACGCCGGAGCCGGCGGGGGAATCCGTGCCGAGGATCACGCGGTGGAGCTCGCCCAGCTCGCGGGCGGTGTGGAGCGCGAAGAGGGCGGCCTTCTCATTGCCGTTATGGACGATCTCGATGGCGCGCTTGCATTGCTCGCAGAGGCAGCGGATCTGATCCAGTGGCAAGGCGGTATGGCCGCCGTTGATATGGCCGATGACATCCGCATCGGCTTCCAGCACCACATCCTTGTCGATGAGGCCGGAGCCGGGGATGGAGGGACCGCCGGTGTGGATCGTGCTCTGGATACCGTATTTGCGGGCCCAGGCCACCATGCGCTTGGCTTCCTCGCCCGTCTTGACGCCGCCGAGACCGACCTCGCCCAGGAGGCGCACGCCCGCGGCGGCCAGCTCCTTGAAATCCTCCTCCACCATGCCCTTCTCGAGAACCGGCGCCCCGGCATGGACCTTGACCCCGCCGGGCCGGAAGGCCTCGAAGGAACGCTGCGCGGTGATCGCCAGGGCCTTGACGCCGACGACATCCTTGGGTCGGCCGGGCAGATGCACCTCGCCCGCCGAGACCATGGTGGTGACTCCCCCATGGAGGAAGCTGTCGATCCAGTTGAGCTGGCTCTGGCGCGGCGTCCAATCGCCGAAGACGGGATGGACATGGCTGTCGATCAAGCCGGGGGCAAGCGCCGTGCCCTTGGCGTCGATGGTCGTGGTCGCCTTCTCGCCATCCAGATCCCCGGCCTTGCCGATGCCGGTGATCTTGCCGTCGACGGCGATGAGGGTATCGGCGTCGAGGATCGGATTCTCGAGATCGCCCGAGAGCAGCAGGCCGATATTGCGGATCACGAGCTTGCCGGCGCCGGGGCCGGTGGATTGTGCTTCAGCCATCTCAGATGTTCCTTAGTTCAAACTGGCGCGATCTCGACCTTGTCGACGAGCTGCGCCCCGCGGGAGGACATGAAATAGAGGCCCATGTAATGGGCGACGTCCTGGGGATGGGCGGCATGGGCGCCGAGGCCCAGGCTCTCCGCCGTCACCCGCGGCAAATGATAGGTGGCACAGGCCCCCTCATAGACCATGATATCCCTGAGGCTCGGCATCAGATCGTGATTGCGGGCCGAGAGCAGGGTCAGCACGAAATCCATCACGCAGATGTCGGTGCAGACTCCCACCACCAGGATCTGCTCGAGCTTATGCCCGTTCACCCATTCGCTGACGAGATTGCGCCCATCCGGCGCGATGGCCCCGACGAAGCCGTTGATGCAGTCCTTGCGCACCAGGCTCGTATGGGGATCGCTCTCCAGCCAGAGCAGGTCGGGCACCAGATTTTCCTCGCCCGTGCCGATCTCGCAATGGGGCGGGTAGGGGGGCTCGGGCTTGCCGGGGGTATGGCTGTCGAGGAAGGCGAAGATCGGCCATTTGCGGCTGGTGAACTCCCGCGCCAGACGATTGGTCTCCGCGATCATCTGCGTGACCTGGGGATTCTCCACCGGCGGGGCCAGATAGCCCGCGCCCACCGTGGCGAAGCCGTTCACCTCATCGACGATGACGAGCCCGGTGCGCAAGGCTTGGGCCGGCCCGTCAGCCAGCCGCAGCACGCCGAGCTTGATCGGCATGTGGTGGCTGAGGGCATCGACGACCTTGTCGAGCTCGATCATAGCCGGCCTCCCATCCCGCTCCTGGAAGTGGCGAGCCCAGCCTCGCCCCCGATCCGGCCGATATTGCTCCGCCACGGGCTTCCGAGGCAAGTTGGAGCGCTTCGGCGGGCTTTCGGAGCGCCGGAGGGCAGTCCCCCGCGACGAAATGAGGCCTGCAATTTGCAATTCGCTGTGCTAAGCAGCCTTGAATCACTCGGACACATCCCCCCGGAACCGGTGTTATGAACGACATGTCGAAGCCCGCTGCTGTCAAAATGCCTATTCCTTTCGTGGACTTACAGGCGCAGCGCCGCCGGCTGGGCGATTCGGTCGAAGAGGGCATGCGCCGCGTCCTGACCCATGGCCAGTTCGTCATGGGCCCCGAAGTGGGCCAGTTGGAGAAGGCGCTTTCCGAATTCTGCGGCGTTCCCCATGTGATCGGCTGCGGCAATGGGACCGATGCCCTGAACCTCGCCATGCGGGCGCTGGGGATCGGGGCCGGGGATGCCGTGATCGTCCCGGCCTTCAGCTTCTCCGCCTCGGTGGAGGCAGTGCTCCTGGTAGGGGCGACGCCGGTCTTCTGCGACGTCCAGACCGAGAGCTGCAATATCGATATCACGAGCATGGCCGGCGCCGTCGCCACCGCACGCGAGGCGGGGCTCAATCCCCGTGCTGTCATGCCCGTCGACCTCTTCGGCCTGCCGGCGGATTACGCGAGCCTCGATGCGGCGGCCGCCAGCCATGGCCTGGCAATCGTCGCCGATGCGGCCCAGAGCTTCGGTGCCAGCCGCGGCAATCGCCAGGTCGGCACCTTCGGCACCATCGCGGCCACCAGCTTCTTTCCTTCCAAGCCGCTTGGCTGCTACGGGGACGGCGGCGCCATCTTCACCGCCGACGCGGAAGCGGCCGCTCTGCTGCGCTCGCTGCGCCAGCATGGCGAAGGCCGCGACCGCTATGACACGGTGCGCATCGGCATCAATTCGCGGCTGGACAGCCTTCAGGCGGCGGTGCTGTTGGCGAAGCTCTCCATCTTCGCCGAGGAGATCGAGCTGCGCCAGAAGGTCGCGGAGCGCTACAGCGCCGCTCTGGCCGATGTCGTGGCCGTGCCGGTGATCGACCGCAAGGCGCGCTCGGTCTGGGCCCAATACACGATCAAGGTCGACAACCGCGACCGCGTCGCGGCGGGGCTGAAGGCCGTGGGCGTCCCCACCGCCATCTATTACCCTCGCAGCCTCAACCACCAGCCGGCCTATCGCGGTTATCCCACGGTGGCCGGCGGCGTGCCCGTGGCGGAAGCGCTCGCCCAGCGCGTGCTGAGCCTGCCCTGCCATCCCTATCTCGATCTGGCGACCCAGGACTACATCATCGACCAGCTCCGCGCCGTCATCGCCGCGGCTTAGGGCGCCCGTCGCCGCGCTGCCCAGCCGAGACGGGTAGGTTCGTTCTTCCCTCGCATGTAGCTGAGGCCGGCACGCTTCGCCGACCATGACGGGTTGAGAGAGTGAGCCTCGCGGGCTTCTGCTGCTGGACCCACCCATAAGTCGATTGACATTTACGTGTTTTACGTATAGCGTAAATCTATGATCGGCGGAGCGACCGCCTGTAGATTCCCTGTAAAAACAGGTCGGACGATCGGGAAATCCGGTCGCGGCAGCTCGGCTCGCAAGAGAGCCTGGACATCCCCGGAATCGCTCCGCCGGCTCGTGACGACGGTCGTCGGTGCGGTGCAATATCTGCAGATTCCCTGCAGAAGCAGATCGGACCGCTGGGCAAGCCGGTGATGGCGCTCTAGGCCGCCACATGGATCGGGGGCCGCCGGTCCCTCCAGGGCAGGGCTTCCTCCAGGGCGGCGGCAAGGCGAAACAGCGTCGCCTCATCGCCGCTGCGGCCGACCAGCTGCATGCCCAGCGGCAGTCCCGACTTGCTCCAGCAAAGGGGCAATGACATGGCCGGCTGGCCCGTCGCGTTGAACAGCGCGGTGAAGGTTTCGATCGGTGCCAGATGGTCGAACAGATCCTTCACCGTGGCCCGCGGCGCATCGAGGTTGTGGGCATCCAGCGGCAAGGGTGGCTGGGTGCAGGTGGGGGTCAGGAGAACATCGGTCTCCCGGAAGAAGCCGCCGAGCTGGCGGGTGACGGTGTTGTAGACGGCCTCGGCGGCCAGGAAGCGCGTCGCCGTCAGCCGCCGGCCCGCCTCATAGACGGCCCAGCTCGTGGACTGGAGGTTCTCGGGTCCGGGCTTGCGCGCGAGCGCGTCCGCCAGAGCGCTGACGCCATAGGCCGTATGGCCGCACCACAGTTCGATCTGCGCCGCCAGGAACTCCTGGTAGTCGAATTCCGGCGCCTGCTCGCTCACCTCATGCCCCATGGATTCGAGCAGATGGGCGACGGACGCGACGCCGGCGGCGAGCTCGGGATCCACCGGCACACCCGACCAGGCCTGTGCCGTAAAGGCGATCTTGAGCCGCCCGGATGGACGGCGGATCTCCTCGGCATAGGGAAGCACCGGCGGGGCGATCTCATAGGGGTCGCCGATGCCGGGGCCCGCCACAGCGTCCAGCGCCGCCGCGCAATCGCGCAAGGAGCGGGTGAGGACGAAGGAGATGGCCATGCCACCCAGGGAATCGCCCTCGTCCGGTCCAGCGCTGATCCGCCCGCGGCTGGGCTTCAGGCCCACCAGGCCGCAGAAGGAGGCGGGATTGCGGATCGAGCCACCGCCATCGCCGCCCTGGACGATGGGCACGATGCCGGCTGCCGCCGCAGCCGCACCCCCGCCGGTCGAGCCGGCCGTGGATCGGGTGGGATCCCAGGGATTGCGCGTGATGCCCGACTGCCGGGATCGGGTCAACGCAGCGAGGCCGAGCTCCGACGAGGCCGTGCGGCCCAGATTGACGAAACCGGCGCGGCGCAGGCGAAGCATCAGCTCGCTGTCCTGGTCGGGGGCGAAGCCGGCGAAGAGCTGGCAGCCCATCTCGCCCTTCACGCCTTTCTCGATGGGGAAATCCTTCACCAGCAGCGGCACGCCGCCGAAGGGGCCGGTAGGGGGTGTCGGCTTCTGCAGCCGCTCGGGGAAAGTCTCGATGACGGCGTTCAGCCGCGGATTGACCTTCTCGATGCCCGCCAGGGCCAGCGCGCCCAGCTCCCGCGGCGTCACCTCGCGGCGCGCCACCAGCTCGGCCAAGCCCAACCCGTCATAGCGCGCGTATTCCTCGAGCTTCATTCGATCCTCATTCTTCCGTTAGCTCTAGAGAGAGGCGGCGGCCGGCCGCTCGCCTTCTGATTTCAAGCGGTCGATGCGTGGAATGGCCGCCAGCAGCTCCTGGGTATAGGCCTCGCGCGGGCTCGTGAAGATCTGCTCCGTGGTCCCGATCTCCACCAGCCGGCCGTGGCGCATCACGGCCACCCGCTCGCAGAGGTGGCGCACCACGGCGAGATCATGGGTGATGAGGATGAGGGAGAGATTCATCGTGCTGCGCAGCTTCTCGAACAGGCCCAGGATCTGGGCCTGGACGGTGACGTCGAGGGCGGAGGTCACCTCGTCGGCGATGATGAGCTTCGGGCGCAGCGCCAGTGCGCGGGCGATGCCGACACGCTGACGCTGTCCACCGGAGAGCTGGGCCGGCCGGCGCGAGAGCAGATCCGGCGACAGATCGACCTTCACCATCAGCTCGGAGATTTCGGCCGACAGCTGCGACAGCGGGCAGATCTTGTGCCGGACCAAAGGCTCGGACAGCGTCTGGGCCACGGTGTAGCTCGGATTGAGCGAGGTGAAAGGGTCCTGGAACACCATCTGGACCGCGCGCCGGAAGGCCTGGCGACGGGCGGCGTCCATCTCATGCACGGGCGTCTTCTCGAAGACGATGCGGCCGCCGCTGACCGGCGCCAGGCCGACGATGGCCCGCGCGATGGTGCTCTTGCCCGAGCCGCTCTCGCCGACGATGCCCAAGGCCTCGCCGCGATTGACCGAGAGGGTGATTCCATCGACCGCGCGCACCAGATGGGGCGGCCGGCGGCGCAGCCAGTCGACGAAGCCATGGGATTGGACGAAGCGGACCTGCAGATCGTCGAGGGTCAGGATCGGGTCTTCCGCCGGTCTGGCAGGTGCCGCGCGCGGCGGCATCAGCGCCGGCTGGGAGGCGATGAGGCGGCGGGTGTAGTCGGCCTGTGGCCGGCCGATCACCTGCGCGACACTGCCGCTTTCCACGACCTTGCCGTCCTTCATCACCACCACGCGATCGCACATCTGGGCGATGACGCCGAGATCATGGGAGACCAGGATGATGGAAAGCCCGCGCTCCTGGCGAAGCTGGCGCAGCAGCTCCAGGATCTGGGCCTGCACCGTCACGTCCAGGGCGGTGGTCGGCTCGTCGGCGATGAGCAGGCTCGGCCGGCAGGCGAGCGCGCCGGCGATCATCACCCGCTGGCGCATGCCGCCGCTCAGCTGATGGGCATAGGCATCGACCCGGCGCTCGGGATCGGGGATCCGCATATCGGCCAGGAGCTCGATGGACCGCCGGCGCGCGGTAGCGGCGTCCAGGCCCTGATGCACCCGCAGCACCTCGCCGACCTGGCGGCCCACCGGCATCAGCGGATCGAGATGGGTCGAGGGATTCTGGAAGATCATCGCGATGCGCTCGCCGCGCAGCTTGGCAAGCCCGGCCTGATCGAGGCTCAGCATATCCTGCCCCTCGAAGCGGATCCGGCCGCCGGGGATGCGCGCATTCTCGCTGAGAAGACGCATCACCGCGCGGCAGGCGACCGTCTTGCCCGAGCCGCTCTCCCCGACGATTCCCAGCACCTCGCCGCGATTCATGGCGAAGGAGACGCCGCGCAGCGCCGGCACCGGCCCATGGGCCGTCGCGAATTCGACCTCCAGATCCTCGACCGTGAGAAGGATGTCGTCGTTCATGGCTGGGTATGCAGCAGCCGGGCGAGCCCGTCGGCGACCAGCGAAAAGCCCAGCGCCAGCACCGAGATGGCGATGCCGGGAAAGACGCTGATCCACCAGGCGGTGCCGAGATAGAGCTGGCCTTCGGCGATCATGACGCCCCATTCCGCCGTCGGCGGCTGCACCCCCAGGCCCAGGAACCCGAGGGACGAGCCGAGCACGATGGTCAGCACCGCATCGGTCATGACGAAGACCACGGCGGGGGCGATGGCATTGGGGAGGAGGTGATGCGTCATCACCCGAAGCTCGCCCAGCCCGATGGTGCGCGCCGCCAGCACGAAATCTGCATATTTGAGGATGATGACCTGGGAGCGGACGAGGCGGGCGTAGGAGACCCAATTCACCAGGGTCAGGGAGATGTAATAGCTGACGAGGCCCGGCTGCAGCACGGCGACGATGGCGATGACCAGGACGAAATAGGGAAAGGACACCGTGATATCGAGGATGCGCATCAGCACCGTATCGGCCCGGCCGCCGAAATTGCCGGACAGGAGGCCGATGGTCGTGCCGATGACGAAGGGCCCCACCACCCCGAAGAAGGACATCTGGAGATCGATCCCGGCGGCATAGACGAGGCGGGTGAGGAGATCGCGCCCGAAGCTGTCGGTGCCGAGCCAATGCGCTTCGCTGGGCCGTTGCAGGGCATGGACGAGATCCAGCGTGATGGGGTTATAGGTCGTCAGGAAGGGGCCGACGACGGCGACCACCAACCAGAACAGCACGATGCTCACCCCCGCGATGAGCGAGCTCGGCAGCCGCGCCAGCCAGCCGCGGCGCTGCGCCGGCGCCAAGCTGTCGGCGGCGACGCTCACAGCTTCACCCGCGGATCGAGGGCCACGGTGACCACATCGACGATGAAGGTGGTGATCACCACGCCCAGCGCGAAGAACAAGGTCACGCCCTGGACCACGAAGTAATCGCGCGTCAGCACCGCGCGTATCATGAGCTGGCCCATGCCGGGCACGTTGAACACGGTCTCGACGACGACCGTGCCGCCGATGAGGAAGGAGACGACGATACCCAGCAGGCTGATGGTCGGCAGGAGGGAATTCCAGAACACATGGCGGTAGAAGACATAGCCCTCCGACAGCCCCTTGGAGCGGCCGGCGGTCGCATAATCCGCCGATATCTGGGCGATCATCGTCGCCCTTAGATTGCGGGTCAGGATCGGCGTGACGGCGAGCATGATGGTGACGGCCGGCAGGAAGAGATGCCAGAGATTGGCGATGAAGGAATTGCCGAAGCCCGATACGGGGAACAGGCGCAGCCGCAGGCTGAACAGGATGATCAGCATCAGCCCGAGCCAGAAGGAGGGCAGGCCGAGGACGCTGACGCAGAAGATTCGCACGGCCTGATCGGGCCAGCGCCCCCGGTTGCGGGCCGCCGCAATCGCCAGGCCGAGGGTCAGGAGGATCGAGAGCACCAGCCCATAGGCCAGGAGGAAGAGCGTCGGCGCCAGCCGCTCGAGGATGACATTGAGGACCGAGGTGCGAAAGGCCAGCGACTGGCCGAAATCGGCGCGCAGCAGGTTCATCATGTAATAGCCGTATTGCACCAGCAGCGGCTTATCGAGGCCGTAGCGGGCACGCACGGTCGCGATCGCTTCCAGGGTCGCGCGGGGTCCCAGCATGATGCGCACGGGATCCCCCGGCGTCAGCTGGGCCAGGACGAACGTCACCAGGCTGATGCCGAACAGGACCAGGACGAGCTGCAGGGGGCGCCGCAGCACGAAGGCATATCTATCCATGAGTGAGCGCCTTGCGGCGGCGGCCCGGCACGTGCACCAGGCCGCCGCTCGCTCCGGCTCTAGGAGTCCAGCTTTGCCTCTTCGATCGTCGAGAATTGATAGCCGGGGTTGAGCGTCGCCCCCTCCACCTTCGAGCTATAGGCATGGTGATAGGGCGGGTAATAGAGGCCGATCTGGGCCACTTCGTCATAGGCGATCTTCTGTGCCTCGAAATAGATCGCCTTGCGGGCATCGCCTTCCGGCGTGCCGGCACCTTGCTCGAGGAGATCGTTGACCTTCTCGTTGTTGTAGCGGGTGTAATAGGATTTGTTGTCGCCCTTGCCCCAGATCGCCCAGCGCAGCGCATTGTCCGGATCGCGCGTCTCGTTGTACCACCAGTTGAGGGTGGCCTGATATTTGCCGTCCACCAAACTGTTCCACTCCTGGGTTGAATTGACCTTGGAGATGTTGACGGTAAAGCCGACCTCCGCGAGCTGGGACTGGATCAGGACCGCCGCGCGCTCGTCGGCGACGACCCCCGCGGCGATCATCAGCTCGAAGGTGACGCTGGGCTTGCCCGCTTCGGCGAGAAGCGCTTTGGCCTTGGCGACATCACGGACTGGAACCGGCAAATCGGTGTTGAAGTAATCGAGAACGGGCGCCATGAGGGAGCTTGCCGGCTTGCCCATGCCCAGAGTGACGGCATCGCTGATCGCCTGCCGGTCGATGCCGAAACTGGCGGCCTGGCGCACCTTCATATCGTTGAAGGGCTCGGCCGAATGGTTGATCAGCAGCTCCTGAATGATACTGGTATCCTCGGCCTTGGCACGATAGCCCTGCGCGGCCAGTGCCTGGAAGAGCTGATAGGGGACGTCCATGCAGACGTCGATCTCGCCGCCCTGAAGCATGGAGACCCGGGTATTGTCGTCGGGCACATAGATGAGCTCCAGCCCGTCGAGATAGGGCATCCCCGGCCGGTAGAAATTGGGATTCTTTTCCAGGATCAGCCGATCGCCCTTCTTCCATTCGACCAGGCGGAAGGGACCGGAGGAGACGGGGGCCTGGGCGAATTTGTCGTCACCCATCGACTGCACCGCGGCCTTGGGAACGATGCCGCTGTTCCAGATTTCGGTCAGGGTCAGGAAGGGCGTGAACTTCTGCTTGAGATGCATGACCACGGTCTTGGGGCCCGTGGCCTCCGTCTTCTCCAGCTGCTGGAAGGGTCCGGCATAGGCCGAATCCTTCTGCCAGCGCATCCGCGTATAGCTGAAGGCCACATCCTCCGCGGTGATGGGGCTGCCGTCGGAGAATTTCGCCTCGGCAAGCTGGAAGGTATAGGTCTTGCCATCCTCGGAGATGGTCCAGCTTTCGGCGAGCGCGGGGAACAGCTCCTTGCGCGCGGCATCGGACCGCCGCAGACGCGAGAACATGACGCCTTGGGCCAAGATATCCGGGCCATAGACGGTCTTGATCGGATCGAGGGTCAGCACCTCGGCATTCATGCCGATGCGCAGCACCTTCTTATCGGCGCCGAAAGCTTCCCGGCCAAGATAGGGAAGGCTGGCGGCGAGAGCGGCCATCCCAGCGGCTCCCTGCAAGAATACGCGACGTTGCATGTCACTCTCCCTGTTTGTTGTTTGTCGTTCCCTATGGAGGACCGCGACCTTCACGAGGCCTTGCGCGGTTTCGCCTTTGTCCTCGCCGGTCCACCCCGATGCTTGTCGAGGAAGCCGCGCAGCGTTTTGAAGTAAGCCTCCGGCTCTTCGAAGAATGGCATATGCGAGCTGTTCTTGAAAACCTTGAGCTCGGAATGCGGCAGGCCGCGATGGATACGCGCGGCGCTGTCGGGGGTCAGCTCGTCATGCAGGCCGCAGAGCACGAGGCTCGGCTGCCGGATGCGCGCCAGATCCGCGACCCGGTCCCAATGCTTCAGATTGCCGGTGCAGGTGAACTCGTTCGGCCCCCACATGCTGCCGTAGATATCCATGTTGATTCCGTTCATGGAGCGCATGACCGCCGCCGGCCATTCATCGAGACGGCAGACGTGGCGATAGTTCAGCACGGCGACGGCGCCCTGGTATTCCGGATGGTCCGTCGATCCCTCGGCCTCGTGGCGCGCCATCATGGCGACCGTCTCGGGGCCCAGCGCACCGCGCAGCCGGGCGAGATCCTGCATGTGAAGGGGAATCTCGGCCGTGCCATTGGCGCAGACGAAGGTCTTGGCCCCCTCCGGATGGGTCAGCAGATACTCGATGCCGAGCCAGGTGCCCCAGGACTGGCCCAGGAGATGGACGCGGCCGAGCTTGAGCGCCTGGCGAACGGCCTCGACCTCCTCGACATAGCGCGTGATGGTCCAGAGCGATTTGTCTTTCGGCTTGTCGGAACGACCGTTGCCGAGCTGATCGTGGATGACGACGCGATAGCCGTGGTCGGCCATGACGCTGTGGCTGTCGCGCAGATAATCGCAGGGCAGGCCGGGCCCACCGTTGAGGCAGAAGAGGACCTCGTCGCCTTTACCGAAGCTGTAGACCTGGACTTCGTGACGGTTGTCGACCTTGACGCGATATTGCGCATCCGGCTTGCGCTCGGCCGGCGCCTTGGACGCCCTCTTCGCCATGCTCTCCCCCTGTCCGAATTTGCGACAAGCATGACTCCGCCCGCACGGGCTTGTCCATGGCTGAGGCGGCTCCGGCGCTGCTCAATTGTTTTGCGCCCTGCCATTTTCGTTTGCAGAGGCTTTCGCGGAATCGTGGGATGGCTGCGGGCGAGCCGCGCGTACCCGCGATTTCTCCGTGATCGCCGGGACTTCGCTCGGCCCCGACGGAGGGGGTGCGGCCGTATCGCGCGCCGGCGGCCCAAAAGTAGCATTTTTCGGGTGCTTGCGACTGTAGCCCTATCATACTACCATTGCCCCTGTAGCATTGCTGACGGGGGAATGTGCCCGCGTTCTGCGCCAAATAATCGATACTCATCAGACAGGGAGAGACAACGATGCGCGCGAAGCTGCATGTCATCTATGGCGGCGCCCTTGTGGGGCTTCTGAGCATGGGCGTGGCCCTTGCCGACGGGCCTGCCACGGGGGATACCTCGAAGAAGCGGATCGCTCTGACCGATGGTTTCAGCTCCAACAGCTGGGAGCAATCGGCCTGGAACGCCTGGAAGACCGTCGCCGGCAAGGCGGTGGCGGATGGAGTGATCGCCGAGCAGAAGATCATCACCGGCAATGACGATCCGGCGCAGCAGATCACCCAGCTGCAGAACCTGGTGCTCGAAGGCTATGACGCCATCGTGGTGGATGCGGCCTCGCCCACGGCGCTCAACGGCGGCATCAAGGAAGCCTGCGATGCGGGCATCGTCGTCGTGGTCTACGACTCCCTCGCCACGGAACCCTGCGCCATCAAGGTCAATGTCGACTACAAGGAGTATGGCGTTGAGGAAACGAACTTCATGGCCGGCGTGCTGGGCAAGAAAGGCAATATCCTGGAGATCCGCGGGGTCCCCGGCTCCCAGGTGGATATCGACATCTCCGCCGGGATCAACGAGACGCTGAAGAACTATCCCGACATGCACAAGGTCGGCACGGTCTATGGCAATTGGGACGGCACGATCACCCAGAAGCAGGTGGCGACGGTGCTGCCGACCCTCGCCAAGGTCGACGGCGTCCTGACCCAGGGTGGCGACGGCTATGGCTCCTATCAGGCCTTCAAGGCGGCGGGCCGGGAAATCCCGATGATCATCATGGGAAATCGCCAGGATGAATTGGCGCTTTGGAAGGAGATGAAGGCGGCGTCCGGCTACAAGACCTATTCCATCTCCTCGGCACCCGGCATCTCGACCATCGCCTTCTGGGTGGCGCAACAGGTCCTGGCGGGCAAGAAGGTTCCCAACATGATCAATGTCCCGCTTCTGGCCATTCAGGAGAACACGCTCGACGCCTGGCTCGCCGCCACGCCGGTCGGCACCGCCGCCACCCCGCGCTATACGCGGGACGACACGGTCGAGCTGATCGACGCCAATCTCGCGGGAAAGAAGGGCGGCGACCTGCCGCAACCGAAGCTGCCGCAATAGCGGACGAGCGATGCTCGTCGATGGGGGGGACGGGAGGGAAGCCGGTTCGGCTTCCCTTCTCGTCTTGCGCGGCCTCAGCAAATCCTTCGGGCCGGTGGAGGCCCTGCGGCAGGTCGATCTCGAGCTCCGCCGGGGCGAATTCCTCGGGCTGATCGGCCATAACGGCGCGGGCAAGACCACCCTCATGAATATCCTCATGGGGGTCGTCCATCCGGATCAGGGCGATTTCCTGCTCGAGGGCCAGGCCATAACAGGGCCCTATAGCCCGGCAAAGGCACATGGGCTCGGCATCCGTTGCGTCTTCCAGGAATTGTCCCTCTGCCCGAATCTGAGTGCCGTCGAAAATATGCTGGTGATCCATCCGGCCCTCGGCGGGGTGGGCTGGGAAAGGCGCGCCAAGGCGCTGATCGCCGGCGCCCTGGCCGAGATATTTCCCGGCCACACCGTGGATGTGCATCGGCCCGTGGCGGATCTGCCCATCGGCTATCGCCAGATGATCGAGATCGCGCGGGCCTTCACCGAGAGCGATGCCCCGGCCAAGGTGGTCATCCTCGACGAGCCGACATCCTCCCTGGATTCCACCGCCGCGGAGCAGCTGCTCGAGTTCCTCGGGCGTGCGGTGCAGAACGGCCGGTCCTGCATCCTGATCACCCATAAGCTCAACGAGGTGCTGAACCACGCCCGCCGCGTGGTCGTGATGAAGGATGCCCGGGTGGTGGCCGATGTCCCGGCGAGCGGCCTGTCGCGGGAAGGACTCTTCGAGCTGATGGGCGCCGTCGAGCGGGCACCCTCGGCAGCCGTCGCCGCCGCCTTCAAAGGCCAGCGACGGATCGATGTGCGGGGCGAGCGAGCCGGAACCTCCAAGATGCGGATCGAGGCCGGCGAGGTCGTCGGGCTGGCGGGGCTCGCCGGTCACGGCCAGAAGGAGATCCTCCAGCGGATCTACAAGGCCTCGCGAAGCCGCGGCGATTCCGACTGCGTCGTCGTCGGCTCGGCCGCCTATGTGAGCGGCGATCGGCAGAGGGAAGGCATCTTTCCGCTCTGGTCCATCGCCTGGAACATCACCATCGCCAGCATTCGCCGGCTCTCTCGCGGCGGCTTCCTGGCGAGCGCGCGCGGAGAGCGGTCTGGCCGAGAGCTGGCGCCAGAAGATCGGCATCCGCAGCGCCAGCACCGCGCCCTCGATCCTGGTGCTGAGCGGCGGCAATCGCCAGAAGGTCCTGGTCGCCCGAGCCTTTGCGACGGAGGCCGAGATCATCCTCTTCGACGATCCGACCCGCGGCGTGGATCTGGGGACCAAGCGCGAGCTCTACGATCAGATCCGAGCCGCCGCGGCGACCGGCCGCTGCTTCGTCTGGTACACGACCGAGACCGACGAGCTCTTCCTCTGCGATCGCGTCTATGTGTTTCACGAGCAGAAGGTCGTGGACGATATGAGCCGGGCCGATCTCACGGAGGAGCGCCTGTTGCGCGCCTCCTTCGTGGAAGCCTGATCATGGGCGGCAGTCTGGCGCTGAGGGGCTTGGAGGTCCGGCGGTTCGCGCTGGCGCTCATCGCCTTGGCCTTGGTCCTGGCCACCGTCTTCTGGCTGCGGCCCAACGTCGCCAGCTACAACGGCCTCAGGCTGCTTGCTCAACCTGTCGCCTGTCCTGGTCTTCACGGCTCTGGCGCAGATGTTCGTGATGACCGCCAGCGACATCGATCTGGGCATCGGCTCCTTCGTCGCCCTGGTGAACGCCATCGTTGCCGGGATCCTCAGCGACCATACCGTTCTGGCAGTGGCGATGCTGCTGGGCTGCGTCGTCAGCTATGCGCTCATGGGCGCGCTGATCCATTGGCGCCGGCTGCCCTCCATCGTCGTCACCCTGGGGGCCTCCTTCGTCTGGCTCGGGCTGGCGCTCATGGTTCTGCCGCTGCCCGGGGGCAATGTCCCGTCCTGGCTGACGGGTCTGGTGCGGTATCGCCCGCCGGGGATTCCGTTTCCCGTGATATTGGCCGTGGTGCCGATGGTGCTGGCGCATCTCATCCTCAACAAGATGTCCTATGGCGTCGTCCTGCGGGGTATCGGCGGCAGCCCCTCGGCGGTCGAAAGGGCAGGGCGCTCGACGCTCAGAGCGCGCATGACCCTCTATGCCCTGGCGGGGCTCTGCGGGGTCGCGGCTGGGATCTGCCTGGCGGCGATCACCACCACGGGTGATGCCAATGTGGGGCGCGGCCTCACCTTGCTCTCCATCGGCGCGGTCATCATCGGCGGCGGCGAGTTCGTCGGCGGAATCGTCTCGCCCATCGGTACGGTGCTGGGGGCGCTGGTGATGCAGCTCTCGGGCTCGCTTCTGAGCTTTGCCTCCGTGGCACCCGCCTGGCAATACAGCGTCCAGGGCGGCATCCTGCTGGTGATTTTGGCGCTTCGCGTCGTTTCCTGGAGGCGAGCACGCAGATGATATCCCCGCGGATCAGCCAAGCTGCTGGCCCAGCCCTGGTTCTACGCCAGCGCCGGGGCCATCATCGTCTGGCTGGTCATCGTCGCCCATTCCCAGGGTGCCGGCGGCGGGGCGGTGCTCTCTGCCGCGCTGAACTATTCCGTCTTCTTCGCCATCGTCGGGCTGGGGCAAATGCTGGTCATGGCCAGCGGGGCCGGGAATATCGATCTCTCCATCCCGGCGAACATTACCTTGGCCGCCTATCTCTCCACGGGCCAGATGGTCGGCGCCGATAGCGGGTTGATCCTGGGCATCCTGGTCGCGGTGGCCGGGGGCATTGCCATCGGCGCGGCCAATGCGCTCCTGATCCTGGCGCTCCGGATCCCGCCCATGGTGGCGACCTTGGCATCGGGTCTCGTGGTGGAATCCTTCACCTTCGTCTATTCCCGCATCTCGGTCGCCAAGCCCTCGCCCCTGCTGGTCGATTTCACCACCGAGCGCTTCGGCGGGGTGCCGCTGGTCACCATCGCGGCGATCTTCGCTTCGCTCCTGCTGATCCTGGTGCTGGCCCGTTCTGTCTTCGGCAGGTCCCTCTTTGCCTGCGGGCAGAACGCCACCGCCGCCTGGCTCGCCGGCGTCAATGTGCGAAGGACGCGGGTCGCGGCCTATGTGCTTTGCGGCGCCGCCGCGGCCATCGCCGGGGTGCTCTTCGCCGGCTTCACCGGCGGGCCGTCGCTCAACATGGGCAGCGAGTTCCTGCTCAGCTCCATCGCCGTGGTGGTCATCGGCGGCACCAATGTGGCGGGCGGCCAAGCCAGCGTGCTGGGCACCTGGAGCGCTTCCTTGTTCCTGTTCCTTCTGCTGTCGATGCTGAATGTGTATCAGGTCGATCCCGGTCTCCGGAACGTCATCACCGGGGTGATCATCATTGCCGTGCTGGCGCTGGGCAAAGCCAACCGGCTCCTGTCGCAATAGCAGGAATGAGACCATGGATATTCGTTGTATCTACCAGGCCCGCAGCGCCCTGAGCGAAAGCGCGCTCTGGTCGCCCGAAGAGAAGGTCCTCTATTGGCTCGATCAGATGCGGCCCGAGCTGCATCGCCTCGATCCGGCGACCGGTGAGGACCGGAAGATCGAAATCGAACTGCCCGCCCAGCTCGGCGGGCTGGTTCCTCGCGCAGGTGGCGGGCTGGCACTGGCTGCCTCCGACGGCATCTCGCTCCTGGGGCCGGACCTGCAGAGCCGCCGGAGCTTGACCAATCCCATCGCCGCTCTGCCCCAGGCGAGCTTCAACGACGCCAAATGCGATCGGCAGGGCCGCCTCTGGGCCGGGACGACCGACCGGATGGAGAGCGAGAAGATCGGCTGCCTCTACCGCATCGATCCCGACGGCAGAGCGACGGCCTTTGCCGACGGGTTCGTTTGCTCCAACGGCCCGTCCTTCAGCCCCGACGGGCGGATCATGTACCACTCCTGGTCCCATGAGCGGATCATCAAGGCCTATGACATCGATCCGGAGACGGGGCGGGCCTCCAACCCCCGGGTCTTCGCCACCATCGAGCCCGAGGCTGGGGTGCCGGACGGCTCGACCGTGGATGCCGAGGGCTATCTCTGGTCAGCCCATTGGGGTGGCTGGCGCATCACCCGCTATGCGCCGGACGGGCGTGTGGATCGCGTGGTCGAAATGCCGGTCAAGAACCCCACCAGCTGCGCCTTCGGCGGCGCGGCCATGGAAACCCTCTTCGTCACCAGCGCCTCGATCGAGTTCGAGAACGGCCGCTGGGTCTATATGGACGAGGCAGGCTTTGCGGCCGCGCCCATGGCAGGAGGTCTTTTCGCCATCGAGACGGGCATTCGGGGGCTGCTGGAGCCCGCATTTCCCGCATGAGTTTGTCCCGACGGGATAGGCGAGTGTCGATGGCATGCTTCGGACATCGTCGCGAGGGTCCTAGGAAGCGGCGCCGCCCCTCGCGCTACAATCGGCGGCCGACATCGCAAGCTTCGCGCCATCCTTGAGCGTGCAGTCGACAAACTGACCCGGGGCGGGTTGTAGCTCGAGGCCTTTGGCTCGCGCTGTGCCTTTCGTCGGCTGCCCCGCGCCGGCCTGTTTGACTCCGGTATGGCTCTTTTGGGCCTGGGTATAGCCCAAGCCCGCCCCGGCACCCGCGCCTCCGACAAGCGCCGCGACGCATCCACTCGTTCCAAGCATCCCAAGCAAAGCGACAGCCAGCACGGGCAGGAGAGAGCGCTGCATGGGAACACAACGCCCCTGCCCAAGAATTAGCCCTGAGGCAAGTTTTGTCTCGAGATTGGCGGCCGCCGGCAACAAGAGCGGCACCAAATCCGGCTCCTCGCCTAGCATGGCGATCTCCCCGTCCAGATAGGCAGCGCGGGCCTTCGGGGCCGCATCCCCGGCCTCGGGACAATATTTTCTGGGCCGTAAGTTGTCAGAAAATATCAAACATTGAATTCTGACATGAGGTCTACTTAAGGCACAGCTTGGCCGACGATCTCTCGTGCGCGTGACGCGGCGCACCGCGAAAGGAGCTGGTTCGTTTCGATGATCAATCGGCCGGTATGCAAGAGCTTGCTGGCGTCGACCCCTAGAGAAATGAAAAAGCGCAAATTCAGTGTGATTCTTTGGATTGGCGCCGTGCTGCTGCTGGCGCCATGGAAGGGCTTGGCGCAGGGCACAACGACCCCGCCAGCCGCACCCCAGGCGGCGGCGACCCCGGCCGCTCCGGTGTTCAGGCAGGAAGAGCTCGACCAGATCCTGGCTCCAATCGCCCTCTATCCGGACGATCTCCTGGCCCCGGTATTGATGGCGTCGACCTATCCGCTGGAGATTGTCCAGGCAGAGCGTTGGACGAAAGACCCGAAGAACGCCGCGCTGAAGGGCGAGCAACTTGCCGCGGCGCTGGAGAAACAGAGCTGGGATCCGAGCGTAAAGTCCCTGGTGCCCTTTCCCCAGGTGCTCCAGATGATGAGCGAGCAACTCGATTGGACACAGAAGCTCGGTGATGCGGTTCTGGCTCAGCAGAAGGATGTGATGGCCGCGATTCAGCGGCTTCGCCAAAAGGCGCAGGCGGCGAATCAACTGAAGACGACGGAGCAACAGGTCGTCACGACCGACTCCCAGACCCAGACGATCGTGATCATGCCGGCCAATCCGCAGGTGGTCTACGTACCAACCTATAATCCCACCATCGTCTATGGCGGCTGGCCCTATCCCGCCTATCCGCCCTACTACTATCCGCCCAACCCGTACTACTACCCCGGTCAGGCATTCTTCTCGGGCATGGCCTTTGCGGCTGGCGTCGCCGTCGTCGGATCGCTCTGGGGCTGGGGCAGCTGCAATTGGGGTGGCGGCGACGTCAACGTCAACGTCAACCGATACAACAACATCAACCGCAACAATATCCGGGGAGGCCGGGCGACGACCCTGCCTGCCAATTCCAATCGCTGGCGCCACGACCCCGCCCATCGCGGGGGCGCCGCCTATCGCGACGCCGGCACGCGGCAGCAATATCTCGGCCAGCGTGGCACGCCCTCGATCAATTCGCGGGATTTTCGCGGCTATTCCGGTCAGGGCGGCACGACGCTGGGGCAGGGAGGCGGTGTCAGTCGCGGCCAAGGCTCTCTCGGCCAGGGGTCCCTCGGCCAGGGCTCTCGCGGCCAAGGCTCGCTGCAGGGTGGCGCGAACTCGGGGCAGCGCCCAGGTGCTAGCGTCGGGAGTGGGAACCGGGGCGGACAGAACAACGCCTTCGGCGATTTCGGGAGCCGGGGGTCGACGATCAACCGGCAGGCCAACCGCGGCGCGGGGAGCCGGCAAGGCTCCATGCAGCGCTGGGGCGGGGGGGCGCGCGGAGGGGCACGCGGAGGGCGGCGGTGACCCTGACATCATTGGTGCGCAGCACTTTGGGGATGGTCGCGGCCGTTTCGGCCGTGATGCTGAGCCTCGGCGCCGCCGCCGCGCAGCTCACCTTCCCGACGCCCGATCAGGCCTTTACTGCTCTGATCGCCGCGGCCCGCGCCGAGGACACCAAGGCCTTGATCGGAATTCTGGGGCCGGAGGGCGAGTCCTTGGTTGTCTCGGGCGATCCGGTCGCCGACCGGCAGACCCTGCACCGATTCGTCGTGGCCTACGACGAGGCCAACCGGATCGAGCTACAGGGAAAGGACAAGGCGACGCTGACCGTCGGCAAGGAGGAATGGCCCTTCCCGATACCCGCTATAAAGCAAGGCAGTGCCTGGCATCTGGATTCGGCGGCAGGAAAAGAGGATATCCTCGACCGGCGTATCGGCCGCGACGAGCTCGCCGTGATCGAGGTCTGCCGGGCCTATGTCGATGCCCAGCGCGAATACGCATCCATGGAACGCAACAACGACGGCTATATCGAGTATGCGCAGAAATTCGCGAGCAGCTCGGGCAAGCATGACGGCCTCTACTGGCCGACGAAAGAGGGGGAAGAACAGAGCCCGCTCGGCCTGCTCGTTGCAGAGGCCCAGGCGGCCGGTTATCCCCTCGGCAAGACGTCGGAAAGCCCCATACCCTATTACGGCTACTATTACCGGATCCTGACGGGTCAGGGGGCGCACGCGTCGGGTGGCGCCTACAGCTACATCGTGAACAACCATATGATCGCCGGCTTCGGCTTGGTGGCCTTTCCCGCGCAATACGGCGTCACCGGCATCATGACCTTCATCGTCAATCATGACGGGGTCGTTTATCAGAAGGATCTCGGCCCCGACACGACGAGCATCGCAGAGAAGATCAGTCTGTTCGATCCAGGCAGTGGCTGGAGGAAACAGTAAGGCTCTCGCAGAGACGGCCCGCTCTTTGATGACGAGAGCCTCCGCCGCGATACTGCCATAGAAGGAGGAGCCTAATGTCAGCGCCCGATAACACCGCTCGCACCGGGGAGACCCAGCCGCCGTTCGGCATAATGCAACTGATCGAATACAGCATCGTGTTGCTGCTGGTCGTCGGTCTGCTTCTCGGCGTGCTGACGGTGCTGTGGCCCTTCACGACCGCAATCCTGTTCGGCACGACGCTGGCCATCGCCACCTGGCCGCTGCGCCAGGCCATGGTCGGCTGGGGCCTGGGCCGCACGCTGACAGCGGTGCTGCTGCTTCTGCTATCGCTTGTTGTCATCGCGCTGCCCGTGCTCTTCATGGCGCCGATTCTGACGGACCAGCTGACGCAAGGCATGCAGACTGTCCAAGACTATTTCAGTGCGGCACCGGCGCAGCCGGCTTGGTTGGCCGGCGTGCCGTTGATTGGTAGCAAGCTCGGGCAAGTCTGGGAGCAGCTGTACCGCGCCGGCGGGGACCTTGGCGCCGCGCTTGCACCCTATGCCGCCACCATTCGGCACATGGTGCTCACGGTGGCAGGCGCGCTCACCGACAGCGTGATTGCGTTGATCTTGTCCCTGATCGTGGCGACCATGTTCTGGACGGGTGGCGACAAGCTGGCGGCGCAGCTGCATGACATATTTGCGCGGCTCGGCGGCGCAACCGCGGAGAAGACGCTCGATGCGGCGGCCGGTGCGGTTCGGAGCGTCGCTTATGGCGTCATCGGGACCGCGGTCATCCAGACGGTGCTCTTGACGCTCGGTCTTGCAGTCGCCGGCGTGCCCGGGGCATCGACGCTCGGCTTCCTCGGCCTGCTGCTCGCCATCAGCCAGATCGGCGGGCCGCTGCTGGTGCTCATCTGGGGCGGGGCGGCCTGGTGGCTATTCAGCCATGACTATCAGGGCTGGGGCGCCTTCATGATCGTCTGGGGCCTGCTCATCAGCATGATGGACAATATCCTGAAGCCTTGGCTCATCGGCCTGGGCGTTCGCATGCCGATGTCGCTGACCATTCTGGGCGTCTTTGGCGGCTTTATCGCTTACGGCTTTCTGGGTCTGTTCATCGGGCCGACCTTGATCGCGGTCGCCTTCGTTCTGCTGGAGGCGTGGCGCGCGCCCACGGTGCTGGCCGGTACTTCGCAGGACCCGGGCTTGGAACCTCACATGGCTGATGACTGAAGTCCCATTCGTTCAGTCGTTCGGTTGGTGCGCCGTTCTCCGTGAACCGCCGCGCTTGCGCGTCTCGGCGATATCGGCCCTCTCATTTTGGGTCTCCCGCGGCTTGCCAGGCGCGCACGCCGTCGGTTATGCGCTCGTGGAAATTGGCGGGACCGACAGCAGCCTCGACACCCCCGAGCCGCATCTGCTCGCGCACTTGGTCTCGGACGCGGGCAAAGGCAAGGGTGACACCTTGACCGCGCAACTCCCCGATAAGCCGCAGGAGCTCGTCGCAGGCGGTCGTATCGATGAAGTTCACCGACTCTACGTCGAGGAGCACATGCTTCGCCGGCGGTCGGCTCACGGCCAGCGCAATCTTCAACCCGCCAACGACGTGGCCGATGCTGGCAAAGAACATGTCACCGCCCACGCGCCAAATCAGCATCCCCGGGAAGGTGAGCGCCTTGTGGTGCCGTTCGACGTCGCGATAGGCCTCTGTGCCCGGCAGCTGGCCAAGCACAGCACCCTGGGGGTGGCTGGCTCGATAGGTCAGCAACAGCAGCGACAACACCACGCCGAGGGCGATGCCCTGCAGCACGCCAAGGACGAGCTCGCCGGCAATGACCGTCACGGCGATAGCAAACTCAAGCCGGTTTCGGGTGAGCAGGTTGCGGAGATAAGCGGGCTTCGAAAGATGCAGCATTGCCGCGATGACGATCGCGGCAAGCGCCGGATGGGGCATGCCTCGGAACAGTGGCGTCAGCAGGACCAAGGTCAGGAAGCAAAAGAGGGCGGCGATGAGATTGGCGAGTTGGGTACGGGCACCGGCGGCCATGGCCACCGAGGTCTTGGACAAGCTGCCGACGACGAGAAATCCGCCGAAAAGACCACTCAGGATGTTGGCGGGCCCGTGCGCGACCAGCTCCTGGTTCGAGTCGATGTCACCGCCGCCCTGCATCGCCGCCGCCTTCGCCCCGCCAAGCGCCTCGGCGTAGCCGACCAGGACGATGGCGAGTGCGCCGGGCGCGAGCTCCCGCAGGACACCGAAGTCAAGGTGGGGCAGGACGAGGTGAGGCAGGCCGGACGGCAGGTTGCCGACCACGCTGATGCCGGCGGCCTCCCCGCCGGCCAAGCCGACGAGAACGGTGGCAACGACCGCGACGACCAGGGCCGAGGGTATGCGGGGTGCCAGCCGGCGGAGCAGCAGCATTGCTGCGAGGCTCAGCAAGCCGGTCAGCACCGGGGCAAGTGACGCATCAGCCAAATGCTGCAGCAGGAACCAGAGTTTCGTGAAGAAATTGCCCGACGTCCCGCTGATACCCAGCAGATGCGGCACCTGGCCAATGATCGTGACGCAGACGAGACCTTCGATGAATCCCCGCATTACCGGCGTGGGAATGAAGGCTGCCACCCAGCCCATGCGCAGCGCGCCAAGGAGCAGGAAGATGGCACCGATCAAGACGGCGAGGGTGGAGGTCAGTGCATTGAAGTCGGCCGTACCCTGAGCCGCGATAGCGCCCACGGTCAGGGCAGAGATCAGGCCGGTGGCGGTGTCTGGACCGACGACGAGCAGGCGTGAGGTGCCGAAGATCGCGTAGGCGACCAGTGGCGGGACGATGGTGTAGAGCCCCATGATGGCCGGCACGCCGACGATGCCGGCATAGGCCATGCCCTCTGGCACCATGACCGCCCAAATGGCAAGGCCGGCCAGGACGTCCGGCAATAGCCAGTCACGCCGGTAGGAGGGAAGCCAGCCAAGGATGGGGAGCAGCCGCTGCACGGTGGAGACAGGGCGGGCCCGCACTGACATGGTCAATATCTCCTGGACCCGGCGTCACGACAAATTCGACGCGCCGCAGGATCCTCGGCAAGGGGACGACTCACGCTTTTCATCCACCCAGGATGACCGCGATGGAGACCATGGACACTCCCAGAAGCAGGACGATCAGGGCCGCATGCCAAGGGGGAGCATCGGTGTAATGCGCCCACCAATACCCGACGACAATGAGCAGCAGGATGAGCACGGCATTCGACACGCGAAGCGCGAGGTAGGAATCATCGAGCAACAGAAACGGAATCACGCCGGGAATGGCAGTGGCAGATACCAGGACAAAGACGATAAAAGCCGATACGAAATCTTGCCGGCGCAGCCTTACCCGGGCGGGTGCGGCATGGAAGCTGAGGGCCAGGATCGACTGATAGAGACGGGCGCGATCCTCCGGCGGGACAGCGAGTGGCTCGTCTTCCAGCCCGAACTCCTCCTGGATTGCGGCCAAGGCCTCCGCCTCGCTGCGTACATTTCTGAGCCCGCGGAAGAAGCGCGCACGCTGGCTCCGATAGAACATGCTGCCGAGTACGAACAGGACGGCATCGATGACCCCCCATGCGATGTTGCACCCGATTGCCGCCGCGACCAGCTCATGTGTATCGAGCGCACCCGGTGTCGAGAGGATCTCGGCGCCAGCGGTGATCGTCAGCACCATGATGAGTCCGAACAGAACCTCCCCCAGGGTGTCGCCGGGATCGAGATAGCGGTGAATTGCGGACTTGACCGTCACGAGCGGGCTGCCCCGCTGACGAGCGCAACCCGCCGCGGGTGGCGACCATCCTCATAGCGGACGCGAAGACCGAGGTCCCGCCGCCAGAGCTTTAGATCCGCCGCATCGTGATAGGAGGCGGTGGGAACCGCCGGGGATGAGTTTATCCCCTTGGATTCAATCGCTTGCCTCAAATTGCCGATATGCTCTGACAATGTAGAAAGCTTGAGCTCCGTCTCGGACAAGGAACTCTCCGTCTTTGTCACCAGCGGTATTTTTTTGGATGCAGGCCGGCAGCAGCCAACTATGTCACTTTGTGACGTTGCTGTTAGAAAATTCCGGGCAGGGCGTAGCCTGCAGCAGTCGGGCCAAGCAAGCTGGAATCAGCCGGGGATGAAACCGGCGATGGAGCCATTCTACGCAAAAAGCGCCCACAGGCCCCGTTGGCGCCAGCCCAGGACACTGCCTCCAACCTGCCATGTCCAAGAAAAAAAGGGTGAGGCCCGGGCCGGAATCGAACCGACGTACGGGGATTTGCAGTCCCCTGCATGGCCACTCTGCCACCGGGCCGGAACAAGGTGCCTGGCGCGCGTCGGCCGGGCCCGTGTCAGGAAGGCGCGGAGATTAGTCTTCGCGGGTCGATCGGGTCAAGGCTTGGTGCCGTCGCCGGGCAGGGTGTCGCGGTCGATATCGACCTCGACGAGAAGGACGATCGCCCCATTTATCAGCCGCTTGCCGGCATGCTCGAAATTGACCGTGATCCGGTCGCCGACGGCCGATTGCACCTGTCCCAGCCCCCAGGCCGGAAGGTCGGGATGGCGAACATACATGCCCGGAACCAACCGGCTCACGGCACGCGTCTCCCATTGCGAGACTGGCAGACGTCTCTCTCCCTCGTATAGACTGCATGCGGGGTGGAAATGAGGGCCGGGCCTCGCAAGGGCCGCGGCAAGCCTGGGGGGAAGGAAAGCTGTCGATGTCCGAGATGGCGAGCCTGCGGGTGGCGAGCCTGCTGGCCTCTCGGCTGTGCCATGACCTCATCGGCCCCTTGGGGGCGGTCGATAATGGTCTCGAGCTCATAGCCGAAGAAGGAAGAATGGCGGAGGAGGCTCTGGCGCTTGCCCAGCGCAGCGCCAAGCGCGCCGCCGCGCGGCTGCGCTATTTCCGCTACGCCTTCGGCGCCGCGGGCGAGGATGCGAGCTTCGGCACCTCCGAGGCGCGCGGCTTGGCGCAAAACCTGCTGCATACCGGCGAGATCCAACTGACTTGGTCGGCCTCGGGGGCCGAGATCCTGCCGCCCGGCGCCTGCCGCTTGCTGCTCAATATGATCCTGCTGGGGGTCGATTGCCTGCCGCGGGGCGGCGTGATCCATATCCTGGCGCTGCCCGATCGCCTGTCGGTGGATTGCACCGCGCCCCAGGCGCGGGTGACGCCCGAACTGAAGGCCGCCATGCTGCTGACCGCACCGCTCGGCGAGCTGACTGCCCGGACGGTCGTCGGCTATTACGCCGCGCTGCTCGCCGTCGAGCTCGGGGGGCATCTGGATATTCCGCAGGAGAGCCCGGATCGAATCCGACTCGAGAGCGCGCTCGGCTCTCCCCCGCAGTCCTGAGCTGGACAGGGCCGGAGGACGACCCTCAGACGACCTTGAACTCGCTCACCTTCAGCGGCGCCATCTCCTCCGCCGGATCGCGCAGCGTATAGCCGCGGCCCCATACGGTCTCGATATAGTTCTCGCCGCCGGTCACCTTGATCAGCTTCTTGCGGAGCTTGCAGACGAAGACGTCGATGATCTTCGGCTCCGGCTCATCCATGCCGCCGTAGAGATGGTTGAGGAACATCTCCTTGGTCAAGGTCGTGCCCTTGCGCAGGGAGAGCAGCTCCAGCACGCCATATTCCTTGCCCGTCAGGGGCAGGGGCCGGCCATCGACCTCGGCGATATGGCTGTCCAGATTGACGGCCAGCTTGCCGGTGCGGATAACCTGGTCCGCGTGGCCCTTGGAGCGGCGGACGATGGCGTGGATTCGCGCGATCAGCTCACGCCGGTCGAAGGGCTTGGTCAGATAGTCGTCGGCGCCGAAGCCCAGCCCCTTGATCTTATTGTCCAGCTCGCCGAGGCCGGAGACGATGAGGATCGGGGTCGCCACCCGCGACTGGCGGAGGCGGCGCAGGACCTCATAGCCGTCGATGTCGGGCAGGACAAGGTCCAGGAGGATGATGTCATAATCGTAAAGCTTGCCGATCTCCAAGCCGTCCTCGCCGAATTCCGTCGTATCCACGACGAATTTCTCGGCACGGAGCATCAATGCGATGCTTTCGGCGGTATCAGGATCGTCTTCGATCAATAGGACACGCATCCGGCCGCTCCCTGGGCTGTTAACGAATATTACCAACAAGCCTCTCGAACTTACCAGCGCTAGAATCCCAGGTAAGGATTATGCGCGAAATTTGCCACAATAAAGTGGTGCCTCGAGCCGGGGCTTTTCCGGCGGCCGGGCGGGGTCTGGCGCCGTCCCCGGGGCCGCCGTCCGGGCCCGGATCGGGCCTCCGCCGGGGTGCCTGATATTTTATCTAGAAAATTCAATGGGATGGCTGATGGCGTCTCGCCGTCGCCCGACTTGCTCGCGGCGTGAAAATTCATATACTCCGCGCGCCTTCGGAGTCCGCATGAGTTGAGATCGGAATCTAATGAAACCTCTTCTGCCGCCCGACTATCGTCCGACCGAGAGAGAGCCCTTTATGAACCCGATGCAGCTCGAGTACTTCCGCCAGAAGTTGCTGCGCTGGCGGGCGGAGCTGCTGCAGGAATCCAACGAGACCCTCCAGCACCTGCAGGAGGAGAGCCTGTCGGAGCCCGACATCGCCGATCGCGCCTCGCTGGAGACGGATCGAGCGCTGGAACTCAGAACCAGAGATCGCGAGCGCAAGCTGATCGCCAAGATCGACGATGCGCTGAAGCGGATCGAGGACGGCACCTACGGATATTGCGAGGATACGGCGGAGCCGATCAGCCTGCGCCGTCTCGAGGCCCGGCCGATTGCCACGCTCTCGATCGAGGCGCAGGAGCGCCACGAGCGCATGGAGCGGACCCACAGGGACGATTGAGAGCCGGCGCTCTCGAACGGGAAACCACCTCAGGACACCGGCGGAACCTCGGCTTCGCTGCCGATTTCTTCAGCCGCGTCGATCTTTCTGCCGGCCCCATCCGCCTTGATGCGGTCATGCAGCTCACGCCGGAGCACCTTCGCCTCAGGCGGGAAGGTGAACCCCAGCTTGATCGACTTGCCCCGAACCTCCACAACGGTGAGCTCGATATTGTCATTGATGACAATGGATTCGCCCACCTTGCGCGTCAGGAACAGCATAGTTTTCCCCCTGGCCGCCGCGCGCGTCGTGGCAGAACTGTAACGACTTGTTAGCCAAGGAACAAGACTGCCTGGAAGCGCGCTCCTTTTCCCCGAAACGCGGGCCGGCTGTCATACTGTGCCGAGGCCTCCCTTGTCGTAGTCGAGGGGGAGGCAGCTCGGGGGACGAGGGATGGTAAGCGGCCTGGCCTGGATCCTGATAGGGCTTGCCCTGCTCGCCGGGGTGGGGCTCACCCTCGTCTGGGAACACTACCGCTCCCGCGCCCTGCTCCTGGAAGGCGCCCTCGATGCCTTGCCCATCGCCGCCCAGATCGTCCTCGATGGGCGCCGGGTCGTCTGTGCCAATGCCGCCTGCCGCGCCCAGTTCGAGAATGCCGTCACACCTTTGCCCGAGCTGCTGCGCCGGCGGGCGTTCGACGAGGCGGCTGGTGCCGCGCTCGAGCGCTTGACCCGGGCGTCCGGCGGCAGGGCGGAGCTGGCCCTGACCGCCGCCCCCGGTGAACCGGGATGGTGGGAGGTCATCGCGCGGCCCGTCGCGACTTCCTCACGCCAGACACCCGGGTCGAAGCCCTCGGGCCATATCTTATGGCTGTGCCGGGACATCACCGCCGAACGCCGCGCCGAGGCCGCGCTCCGCCCTTTGGTTCAGGCCCTGGAAGGCCCCGCCGAGGCCATCGGCGCGCTGGCGATCGGGGCGCTGCCTTCCCAGGCCGACAGCCGCCGCTTCGAGGCCCAGCTGGCCCAGACCCTGCGGCTCAAGGCCGTGGGACAGCTGGCGGGCGGCATCGCCCATGACTTCAACAATCTTCTGACGGTCATGATCGGCTTCTGCGATCTGCTCCTGCTCAGCCACCCGCCAGGCGACCCGTCCTTTGCCGACATCACGCAGATCCGCAAGAACGCCGAGCGGGCGGCAAATCTGGTGCGCCAGCTCCTTGCCTATTCGGGACGGCAGACCCTCCAGCCGCGCGTCGTGTCGTTGGGCGATGTCCTGGCCGAGCTCGCCCCGCTCCTGCGACGGCTGGTCGGCCGGCATGTCGAGCTTAGACTGGAGCAGGGCGGCGACCTCGATCCGGTGCTGGTCGATCCAGGCCAGCTCGAGCAGGTCATCACCAATCTGGTCGTCAATGCCCGCGATGCCATGCCGACGGGGGGAAGCCTGACCATCCGCACCGACAATCTCAAACTGGCGGCGCCCCTGCCCGCGGCCGGTGACAGCGTGCCGCCCGGTGAGTATGTGCATATCGACGTCACCGATACGGGCACCGGCATCGCGCCCGAGATCATCGACCGGATCTTCGAGCCCTTCTTCACCACCAAGCGAGTGGGGGCCGGCACAGGGCTGGGACTCGCCACGGTCTACGGTATCGTCAAGCAGAGCGGCGGCTATCTGGCCCTCGACAGCACCGTCGGCCAGGGCTCGACCTTCCGGATCTATCTGCCGCGCCATCCGGATAAAGCGACCTCCCTTGCCCGGCGGGAGGGCGAGGAGGACAACCGTGATCTCACCGGCACAGGAACGGTCATGCTGGTCGAGGATGAGGAGGCCGTGCGCATGTTCAGCGCCCGGGCCCTCCGCAACAAGGGCTACAAGGTCATCGAGGCGGCGAGCGGGCGGGCCGCCCTCGACCTGATGGCCGAGAGCCCCGATCCCATCGATCTGCTGATCACCGATGTCGTCATGCCGGAGATCGACGGGCCCGCTCTGGTCGAAGAGTTCAGGGCCGCCCGCCCGGGGCTGAAGGTGATCTTCATCTCAGGCTATGCCGAGAGCTCCTTCCGAAACTCGGCCGACGGCGCCAGCCTGCATTTCCTGGCCAAGCCCTTCAGCCTCAAGCAATTGGCGGCAAAGGTGAAAGACGTGCTGGCGGAAGGTCGCTGAGCTGCAACTTTCAGTAGAGCATTTCTCGTCATTCCGCCGACCTCATCCGTCGCGGTGAATTCTCCTATAAATCCTCTTTTGTTCTATTTTTGATCCGATTTCGGCTTGCCATTCTGGAACGAAACACGTACATTTGTGTCATTGCACTGAACCCGCCCCATATGGAATAAGGGAGAGGACACATGGCTCAGCCGGCGCTCAAGGTTATCGAGAGAGAAGGCATGGATAAGACCAAGGCATTGGACGCCGCTCTCGGGCAGATCGAGCGGGCTTTCGGCAAGGGATCGATCATGCGCCTCGGCCAGCGAGAGATCGCGGTCGAGGCCGAATCGATCTCCACCGGCTCCCTGGGGCTCGATATCGGGCTCGGAATCGGCGGCTTGCCCCGCGGCCGGGTGGTCGAGATCTACGGCCCCGAGAGCTCGGGCAAGACGACCCTGGCTCTCCATGTGGTGGCCGAGGCCCAGAAGCAGGGCGGCACCTGCGCCTTCATCGATGCCGAGCATGCGCTCGATCCCGGCTATGCCGCCAAGCTCGGCGTCAATGTCGAGGAGCTGCTGATCTCCCAGCCGGATGCGGGCGAGCAGGCCCTCGAGATCGCCGACACCCTGGTTCGCTCGGGCGCCGTCGACGTGCTGGTCATCGACAGCGTGGCCGCCCTGGTGCCGCGGGCCGAGCTCGAAGGCGAGATGGGCGATTCCCATGTCGGCCTGCATGCCCGGCTCATGAGCCAGGCGCTGCGCAAGCTCACGGGCTCGATCTCGCGCTCGCGCTGCATGATCATCTTCATCAATCAGATCCGCATGAAGATCGGGGTCATGTTCGGCAATCCCGAGACCACGACCGGCGGCAATGCCTTGAAGTTCTATGCCTCGGTCCGTCTCGACATCCGGCGCATCGGCTCGATCAAGGACCGCGACACGGTCGTGGGCAGCCAGACCCGGGTGAAGGTGGTCAAGAACAAGATGGCCCCGCCTTTCCGGGTCGTCGAATTCGACATCATGTATGGCGAGGGCGTGTCCAAGACCGGCGAGCTGGTCGATCTTGGCTCCGCGGCCGGGGTGGTGGAGAAGTCGGGCGCCTGGTTCTCCTACAACGGCCAGCGCATCGGCCAGGGTCGCGAGAACGCCAAGCAGTTCCTGAAGGAGAATCCCCTGATCGCGGCCGAGATCGAGAAGGCCGTCCGTCAGAACGCCGGGCTGGTTGCCGGCGCCATGCTGGATGCCAAGGGTGGGGCGGAGGAGGCGGCGGCCGAAGAGGAATAGCATGGCCACGGCCGGGGGAGGCTTCCCCCGGCCGGCGTGCCTGGAGCCGCGGCGACCCTCCTCTCCGCCGGTGGTTCCTCCGAAAACGCGCGACCTCCCCCGTCGCGCGTTTTCCTTTTGGGGGTTGCGCTTCAGCGGGGGGCCGGCAAAGGCTTGCTGGAAGCGGCAATATCGCCCACATTCAGCGATTGCGTGGGCTTTCACCCGCCTGTCCCGGTCATGATCGGGACGAAACCATCGACTTCCCGGAACGAGGATGATGCAGAGCGTTAACGACATTCGCCGGAGCTTTCTCGACTATTTCGCGGCCAACGGTCACACCGTCGTGCCCTCGAGTCCGCTCGTGCCCCGCAACGATCCGACCTTGATGTTCACCAATGCCGGGATGGTGCAGTTCAAGAACGTCTTCACCGGAGCGGAGAAGCGCGACTACAGCCGCGCCGTCACGGCGCAGAAATGCGTGCGCGCCGGGGGCAAGCATAACGACCTGGAGAATGTCGGCTATACCGCGCGCCACCACACCTTCTTCGAGATGCTGGGCAATTTCTCCTTCGGCGACTACTTCAAGGAGCATGCGATCGAGCTGGCCTGGAACCTGGTCACGCGCGAGCTCGGCCTGCCCAAGGATCGCCTCCTGGTCACCGTCTATGCCGAGGACGACGACGCCTTCAATCTCTGGCACCGCATCGCAGGATTGCCCGAGCAGAAGATCATCCGCATCGCCACCAGCGACAACTTCTGGGCCATGGGCGATACCGGTCCCTGCGGTCCCTGCTCGGAGATCTTCTACGACCATGGCGACAAGATTCCGGGCGGCCCGCCGGGCAGCCCGGATGCGGATGGCGACCGCTTCATCGAGATCTGGAATCTGGTCTTCATGCAGTTCGAGCAGTTGACCAAGGAGAAGCGCGTCGCGCTGCCGCGCCCCTCCATCGATACCGGCATGGGGCTGGAGCGCCTGGCCGCGGTCCTGCAGGGCAAGCACGACAATTACGACATCGATCTGATGCGAGCCCTGATCCTGGCTTCCGCCGAGGCGACGGGAACCCATCCCGACGGTCCGGAGGCGGTGTCGCATCGCGTGATCGCCGATCATTTGCGTGCGTCGAGCTTCCTGGTGGCCGACGGCGTGCTCCCCTCCAATGAGGGGCGCGGCTATGTGCTGCGCCGGATCATGCGCCGGGCGATGCGCCATGCCCAGCGGCTGGGGGCCAAGGATCCCCTGATGTGGCGCCTGGTGCCGGCGCTGGTGGCCGAGATGGGCTCGGCCTATCCCGAGCTGATCCGTGCCGAGGCGATCATCAAGGAGACCCTGCGGCTGGAGGAAACCCGCTTCCGCCAGACCCTGGAGCGCGGGCTGAAGCTGCTCGACGAGGAGCTGGCGCGGCTCGGCAGCGGCCAGGCGCTCTCCGGCGAGGTCGCCTTCAAGCTCTACGACACCTATGGCTTCCCGGTCGACCTCACCCAGGACATCCTGCGCGGCCAGGGCCGCAAGCTCGACAGCGCCGGCTTCGACACCGCCATGGCGCGCCAGCGCGCCGCGGCGCGCAAGGCCTGGGCGGGCTCCGGCGAGGCGGCGACCGAGCAGGTCTGGTTCGATCTGCGCGAGAAGATCGGCGCCACGGATTTCCTGGGCTATGCCACCGAGGTCGCCGAAGGCCAGGTCCTGGGCATCGTCAAGGACGGCAAATCGGTCGACCATGCCGAGGCCGGGGATGCGATCGCCCTCATCGCCAACCAGACTCCCTTCTATGGGGAATCCGGCGGGCAGATGGGCGACAGCGGCAGCTTCATCGGCGCCCATGGGCTTGCGATCGCCATCGACGACACCCAGAAGAAGCTGGGCGACATGTTCGTGCATTACGGCCGGGTCCAGACGGGCAAGCTTGCCTTGGGCGATGCGGTGGAGATGCGCGTCGACGGCGAGCGCCGGTCACGGCTGCGCGCCAATCACTCGGCCACCCATCTGCTGCATGAGGCGCTGCGCCGGCGTCTGGGCGCCCATGTCACGCAGAAGGGCTCCCTGGTGGCGCCCGATCGCCTGCGCTTCGACTACAGCCAGCCGGTCCCGCCCTCGGGCGAGGATCTCGCCGTGGTGGCCGAGGACGTCAATCGGCGCATCCGCGGCAATGCCGAGGTCGCGACCCGGTTGATGACCCCCGATGAGGCCGTGAAGCAGGGGGCGCTTGCCCTCTTCGGCGAGAAATACGGCGAGGAGGTCCGCGTCGTCTCGATGGGCGGCCTGGAGGGGGGCGGTGAAGACGATGGCGTCCATTTCTCCACCGAGCTTTGCGGCGGCACCCATGTCAGGCGCACCGGCGATATCGGCCATTTCAAGATCGTGAGCGATGGCGCGGTCGCGGCCGGGGTGCGCCGGATCGAGGCGCTGACGGGCGCGGCAGCCGATGCCTATATCGCCCAGCAGGACCGCCTCATCGGCGAGACGGCCTCCGCCCTCAGGGTGCAGCCCGCCGAGCTGCCCCAGCGCGTTGCCGGGCTGCTGGAGGAGCGCAAGCGCCTGGAGCGCGAGCTGATGGAGGCGCGCAAGCGCCTGGCCACCGGCGGTGGCGGCGGGGATGATTTCGTCAAGGATGTGGCGGGCGTGAAGCTGGCCGCCCGGCTGCTGGACGATGTGCCGGCCAAGGAGCTGAAGGGCATGGCCGATGCGCTGAAGCAGCAGATCGGCTCGGGCATCGTGGCGCTGGTCGCCCGGAGCGAGGCGCGCGCCTCCCTCGTGGTCGCCGTGACGCCAGATCTGACGGGGCGCTTCAGTGCCGTCGATCTCGCCCGGATCGGGAGCGAGAGCCTCGGCGGCAAGGGCGGCGGCGGACGCCCCGATATGGCGCAATCCGGCGGGCCTGACGCCAGCCAAGCCCAGGCGGCGCTGACCGCCATCGAGCAGGCGGTGCGCGCGGCCGGCGAAGCGGCCTGACACGAGGCCGGGCTAACGGGGAGGGGAGCATGTCGGCCGGGTTGCGGGCCGCCGTTTACGCCGTTCTAAACCCGACGGAGCTTCGCCCGCTTCCGGCACGGGTCGTGAAGACCGTGCTCGTTCTTACCATCGCCGGCAGCCTCTTCGCGGCCATCTGGTCCACGATCCCCGGCCTGTCGCCGGCAACGATGCTGCTGCTCGGGCATATCTCGGTCCTCTGCTTCGCCATCTTCACGTTGGAATATCTGGCGCGGCTGTTCAGCGCCTCCGGCCGGGATCCCGATGCGGCGGCCCATCCGCTGAAGGTGACCCTCGACTATGCCCTGTCGCCGCTGGGACTGATCGACGGGCTCGTCGTCCTGCCCCAGCTCGCTCATGGGCTTGGCCTCATCGAGCCGGGGGGCGCCCGGCTGGCGGCCGTGCTGGCCGTCGTCAAGATCGCGCGCTACGCCCCGGCGCTCACCCTGGTCACGACGGTGATGCGCAACGAAGGCCGCTCGCTGCTGGCGGCCCTCACGGTGATGCTGGTGCTGCTCGTGCTCACCTCCTCCGTCATGTATCTGCTCGAGCATGATGCCCAGCCGCAGCTCTTCTCCAGCATTCCGGCCAGCATGTGGTGGTCCATCGTCACCATCGCCTCGGTCGGCTATGGCGACATGACCCCCGTCACGCTCGGCGGGCGCATCTTCGCGGGCTGCACGATGCTGCTGGGCATCGCCATGTTCGCGGTGCCGGCCGGCATTCTCGCCACCGGCTTCGCCGCCGAGATCCGCCGGCGCGATTTCGTCGTCACCTGGAACACCGTGGCCCGGGTGCCGCTCTTCGCCGGGCTTGATGCCACGGGGATCGCGGCCATCGCCCGGCTGCTGAAGCCGCAGATCGCCCCGGCGCATTACGCCATCGTGCGCCGCGGCGAGCCGGCGACGGCGATGTTCTTCATCATGTCGGGGGAGGTGGAGGTCGACGTCCAGCCGACCCCGGTGCATCTGCGCAGCGGCCAGTTCTTCGGCGAGATCGCCTTGCTCAAGGACGGCTTGCGCACCGCCACGGTATCGGCGGTGACGGAAGTCCAGCTCCTGACCTTGGAGGCGGGCGACTTCCGTCAGCTGATCGAGCAATATCCGGATCTTGCGGCAGAAGATCTCCCGGATCGCGGATAGCCGGCTAAGCGGCGAAAGCGAGCCGCCGCCGGCCTCCACGCCGTCTTAGAGCGATATCCGCTGACGCGGAATCGCTCTAGCTTTTGCGGTTGCTACGCTCAAGCGCCGCGCGGGCTTCAGAGCATGATCCGCTTGCGCGGAACATGCTCTCGTCGAGGCTGCTACTTTACGTCCGCCGCGACCTGCATCTTGACGATCTTGTCCTGCGGCGGGGTCACGATGCCGTTGGGATCGCCGTCGCCGCGCTTGATCCGCTCCACGAATTCCATGCCCTCGGTCACCTGGCCCCAGATGGTGTATTGGCCGTCGAGCTGGGGCACGGCGGTGAAGCAGATGAAGAACTGGCTGTCGGCGCTGTTGGGATCCTGGGCCCGGGCCATGGAGACCGTGCCGCGCACGTGATGGGCGTCGGAGAATTCCGCCGGCAGATTCTTGCCGGAGCCGCCATAGCCCGTGCCGGTCGGATCGCCGGTCTGGGCCATGAAGCCGCTGATCACGCGGTGGAAGACGACGCCGTCGAAGAAATGCTGGCGCGTCAGCTCTTTCATCCGGGCGACGGTCTTGGGGGCCAGATCGGGGCGAAGCTCGATCACGACCCGGCCATAGGTGAGATCCATATAGAGGGTGTTCTCGAGATCGGCGGCCTGGGCGCCCCCGCTGCCGGCGAGGCTGGCGGCGAAGACGGCGGCGGCGATGGTTCTTTTCATCACGATGCTACTCCATTGCCTTCTGAAGGTTGCTGTCGAGCTTGTCGAGGAATTGGGTGGTGGTCAGCCAGGTCTGCTGCGGGCTGATCAGCAGGGCCAGATCCTTGGTCATGGAGCCCGATTCCACCGTCGCGACGCAGACCCGCTCCAGCGCCTCGGCGAAGCGCTGCACCTCGGGCGTGCCATCGAACTTGCCGCGGTACCAGAGGCCCCGCGTCCAGGCATAGATGGAGGCGATGGGGTTGGTCGAGGTCTCCTTGCCCTTCTGATGCTCGCGGTAGTGGCGCGTCACCGTGCCATGGGCGGCCTCCGCCTCGACGGTGCGCCCATCGGGGGAGAGCAGGACCGAGGTCATGAGGCCCAGCGAGCCGAAGCCCTGGGCCACGGTGTCGGACTGGACATCGCCGTCGTAGTTCTTGCAGGCCCAGACGAAGCCGCCGCTCCATTTGAGGGCCGCGGCCACCATGTCGTCGATCAGCCGGTGCTCGTAGATGATCTTCTTTTCCTTGAAGGCGGCGGCGAACTCGGCGTCGAAGACCTCCTGGAAGATGTCCTTGAAGCGGCCGTCATAGGTCTTGAGGATCGTGTTCTTGGTCGAGAGATAGACCGGCCATCCCAGGCTGAGGCCGTAGTTGAGGCAGGCCCGGGCGAAGCCGCGGATCGATTCGTCGAGGTTGTACATGGCGAGCGCCACGCCGCTGCCGGGGAAGTCGAAGACCAGATGCTCGATCGCCGGGCCGCCATCCGCGGGCTCGAAGCGGATGCTGAAGCGGCCCTTGCCGGGAATGAGGATATCCGTCGCGCGATACTGGTCGCCGAAGGCGTGGCGGCCGATCACGATCGGCTGCGTCCATCCCGGGACGAGGCGCGGCACGTTGCGGCAGATGATGGGCTGGCGGAAGACCGTGCCGTCGAGGATGTTGCGGATGGTCCCGTTCGGGGACTTCCACATCTTCTTGAGGTTGAATTCCTTCACCCGCGCCTCGTCGGGGGTGATGGTGGCGCATTTGACGCCGACGCCATGCTGCTTGATCGCATTCGCGGCGTCGACGGTGACCTGGTCGTCGGTCTTGTCGCGGTTCTCGATGCCGAGATCGAAATAGAGGAGATCGAGATCGAGATAGGGGAGGACGAGCTTCTCCTTGATGAAGTGCCAGATGATGCGCGTCATCTCGTCGCCGTCGAGCTCGACGATCGGCTTGGCTACCTTGATCTTCTTCATGTCGTTCCTGGTTCCGGTTCGTGGCGGCGGATCATAGCCGAGCGGCTCCAGCCTCGGCCAGCCTGATAGGCCGGCCGGGGCTGAAGCCTCAGAGGCGCTCGGGCTGGGCGGCGGTCTTCGGGCGCGGCGCCGTCTCGACCGCCTGGACCAGCTCCGCCACAGAGGTGACGACCTTGTAGAGGTCGCGGTCGGTCGGAGCGGCGAAGCCCTGGATGATCACGTGATCGATGAGGGCGAGCAGGGGGCGCCAATAGCCCGCGATATCGACCAGGATGATGGGCTTGTCATGCAGGCCGAGCTTGCGCCACGTCAGCATCTCGAAGGTCTCGTCCAGCGTGCCGAGTTCCACCGGGCATGATGGCGAAGGCGTCGGACTGCTCGAACATCATGTATTTGCGCTCGTGCATGCTGTCGACGACGATCAGCTCCGTGGCGCCGCGATGGCCGAGCTCGGTCTTGTCGAGATGGCCGGGGATGATCCCCACCACCTCGCCGCCGGCGCCAAGGGCGGCGTCGGCGAGGGTGCCCATCAGCCCGATGCGGGCGCCGCCGTAGATCAGCCGGATATGCCGCTGGGCCAGCAGCCGGCCGAGATCGCGGGCCGCCTCGAGATGGCGGCTGTCGACGCCGAGGCCGCTGCCGCAGTAGACGCAGAGCGAAGATTCGAAGGACATTGAACCTGCCTTTAAAAGCGAGGGCGTTGTTTATCCCGTCAGGTGGCGGCTTGGGAAGAGTTCCCTCACTTAGGCTTGATTGGCCGTCGGCCGCCGGGCGGTGCTATGGCCCGCCTGTCATGCATGGACCTTCGCGTGCTTTCCTCCCCCTCCTGTCGCGGTTGACCGTTCTGGCCCTGCTCCTGGCGGCGAGCTTTGCTGCGGGGGCGGCGCGCGCCGATTCCCCAGCCGATCCGGCGGCGGTCAAGCGCGGGGCCTATGTCTTCGCCGTGGCCGGCTGCGCCGCCTGCCATACCGATCGCAAGAACAAAGGGGCCATGCTGGCGGGGGGACCGGGCCTGGAGACGCCCTTCGGCACCTTCTACGGTCCCAATATCACGCCGGATCCCACCCATGGCATCGGCAGCTGGACGGATGCGGAATTCGTCCGGGCGTTGCGCGAAGGCCTGCGGGCGGACGGGGCGCATCTTTTTCCCGTCTTTCCCTATCCCTCCTTCACCTTGATGACCGACGCCGACATGCTCGATCTCAAGGCCTATATCTTTTCCCTGCCGGCGGTTGCCCAGCCGAGCCGCGAGCAGGATGTCTGGTTTCCCTTCTCCTGGCGCTGGCTGCAGACCTTCTGGCGCTGGCTCAATTTCACCCCCGGTCCCTATGTGCCCGATCCGGCCAAGAGCGCGGTCTGGAACCGGGGAGCCTATATCGTGCAGGGCATGGCCCATTGCGGGGAATGCCATACGCCCCGGGACTTCATGGGCGGGCTGGAGTACGGGCTCGCCTTTTCCGGCAATGCGCACGGTCCGGACCGCCTCAAGGTCCCCAATATCACCCCCGATAAGGCGACCGGCATCGGCAGCTGGCAACACAGCCAGCTCGTGATGTTCCTGGAGACCGGCCTGCTGCCCAATGGGGATGTGGCCGGCTCGGCCATGGGCGAGGTCATCGCCAACGGCACCAGCAAAATGACGGAGCAGGACCGCGAGGCCGTGGCGGTCTATCTGGAAAGCCTGCCCCCGATCGCTAATCCTGACGCCAAGGCAACCCAGGCAGGATTCGATTGATTGTCCCGCATCCCTTGCGGTATTAGACTAAAGTCATTGATTTTCCAGCAATTCCGCGAGGAGCCGTGAATTGGTTCGCGATATTGGGTGCCATGGGGATTGCGGTCATCGTCGCCGCCCTCCTGCTCAATTATGTGATCAATCGCGACGAAGTCGGCGATACCGGCACCCCCGCCGCGACCGTGGCCATCGCGCCCTCCGGGTCCACCACCGCGCCGGCGGCCGGTGCCGGGTCAAGCGGCACCGGGACGGCCGGCACCACGCAAGGCGCTACCAGCCAGGGTACCACCACCCAGGGCACGACCACCCAGGGCACGACCACCCAGGGTACGGCCACCCAGGGTACCGCCACCCAGGGCGCGGCCACCCAGGGCCAAGCGGCGACGAACAACCAGGCAGCGGCCAGCGACCAGACGGCGGCAAGCGGCCAAACCGCTACGACCGGCAGCGCCGGGACTTCCGCCGCCGCGTACGGCGACGGGCACCACCAGCGACAGCACGGGGCAAGCCGCGGCCTCGGCCGCCGGCTCCAGCGCCACGGGCACCGGGGCAAATTCGGCAACGGGCCAGGCCTCGACGGGAAGCGCTGGGACGGCGCTCCTGCGCCTGCCAGTTCGGGGACGACGGGCAGCGCCGGCACGACGGCCGGGGCGGGCAATACCACTGTCGCCACGACGGAAAGCACGACCCAGGGCGCGGCTGCGACCGCCAACGGCACCACCGGTGCTGCCGCCACGGCGGCCCCGGCACCGGCCCCGCCGCCGGTGATCCGGCCCAGCTTCGACATCGTGCGGGTCAATCCGGATGGCAGCACGATCATCGCCGGCCGCTCGGCACCCCGCGCCACGGTGACCATCACGGCCGATGGTCAGAAGGTCGCCACCGTGGTGGCAGACGATCGGGGCGAATGGGTCATCCTGCCGCCCAACAAGCTGGCGCCGGGCAATCACCAGATCGGGATCACCTCCGTGCTGGGCGGCGCCCCGCCGGTGCCCTCCGACGATGTCGTGGTGGTGGTGGTGCCCCAACCGCAGGTCGCCGGCAATGCGACGACGGGGGCGGGCGGCACGCAGACCGCCGCCGCGACGCCACCCCAGCAGCCGCTGGCGGTGGTGGTGCCCCGCACCGATCAGGGCAGCACCGTCCTCCAATCGCCCAATCCGCCGCAGTCGGGCCAGCTGATCCTGGAATCGGTGGACTACGACAGCATGGGCCGCGTGGTCATCGGCGGGCGTGCCGGTGCGGGCAAGGAGGTTCGGGCCTATCTCGACAATGGGCTCATGGGGACGACCCGGGCGGACAGCTCCGGCCGGTGGCATATCACCCCCGACAAGCATGTCCTGCCGGGGCTCCATACGCTGCGCATCGATGAGGTGGACGATGCCGGCAAAGTGCTGGCCCGCGTGGAATCACCCTTCTCGCGTGCCGAGCCGCTCAGCATCGGGGCCGGCGACCAGGTGGTCGTCGTCCAGCCGGGCAACAACCTCTGGCTCATCGCGACCCGGACCTATGGCAGCGGGCCGCGCTATACGGTGATCTATCAGGCCAACAAATCGCAGATCAAGAATCCGGACCTGATCTATCCCGGACAGGTGTTCAAGCTGCCGACCGCCACGCCGTGATCGGCGGGCGTGCGCTGCATTCCAGGCCGAGAGGCTGAGGATGTTCGACAGCATCCTGATTCCCCTGCATCGCGACGGATGGAAATTCGTCGCCCTTTTCGCTCTCGTCACGCTGGGCCTGTTCTTCCTCTGGCAGCCACTGGGCTGGCTGGGGGTGGTGCTGAGCTGCTGGTGCGCCTATTTCTTCCGGGACCCGCCGCGGGTCTCACCCGTCGGGTCGAACTGGGTGCTGAGTCCGGCGGATGGGCTGGTTTCGGCGGTCCAGCCTGTCGTGCCCCCGCCGGAGATCGGCCTGGGCGAAGCGGCGCTGACGCGGATCAGTATCTTCATGAATGTGTTCAATGTTCATGTGAACCGCAGTCCCGCCGAGGGCGAGGTCGCGGCACTGGCTTATCGGCCCGGGCGTTTTTTCAATGCCTCGCTGGACAAGGCCAGCGAGTTCAATGAGCGGATGGGTATGCGCCTGACCACGGCAGCCGGGCCCGATCTGGGCGTGGTGCAGATCGCGGGGCTGGTGGCGCGGCGGATCCGCTGCGATGCGAAACCGGGCGACCGTCTGCGTCCGGGGGAGCGCTACGGCTTGATTCGCTTCGGCAGCCGGCTCGATGTCTATCTGCCGCCCGGGGTGGCTGCCCTGGTTGCCGTCGGCCAGACCATGGTAGCCGGAGAGACCGTGCTCGCCGATCTCGCTTCCCGCGAAACGGCGCGCCTAACGGAGAGAACATAGATGGACGTCCGCCATACGCGTCGCCCGCCGGTCAACCGGCTGAGGGATCATTCGGTCAATCGGCTGATCCCGAACATCCTGACCATGCTGGCGCTTTGCGCCGGGATGACCAGCGTTCGCCTCGGGCTGCTGCAGCATTGGGAGTTCGCCGTCGCCGCCATCGCCGTGGCCGCGGTCCTGGATGCCCTCGACGGAAGGATCGCCCGGCTGCTGGACACCTCGAGCAAGTTCGGCGCCGAGCTCGATTCCCTGGCCGACGTCATCGGTTTCGGCGTCGCCCCCAGCCTGCTGCTCTATCTCTGGACCATGCATACGGCCGGCGGCCTCGGCTGGGCGGTCTGCCTGCTCTTCGCGGTCTGCTGCAGCCTGCGTCTCGCCCGCTTCAACACCAAGCTCGACAACACCGATCTGCCGGCCTGGACGGGCCGCTTCTTCTCCGGCGTTCCGGCACCCGCGGCCGCCGGCCTGGCCTTGACCCCGATGATGGCGAGCTTCGAGTTCGGGACCGGCTTTTTCGACCGCCCGCTGCTGGTCGGCCTGGTCATGGTCGGGGTCGCCATCCTCATGGTGAGCCGCGTGCCGACCTTCTCCTTCAAGCGGCTCAAGGTGCGGCCGCATTCGGTCCTGCCCGTCATGATCGGCGTCGGCGGGCTGATCGTGCTCGTCATCAGCACGCCCTGGATCGCCTTCCTTGGGCTGGCGCTCTGCTATCTCGCCACGATCCCCATCAGCATCCTCTATTACCGCCGCCTGGCCGCCCGACGGACCATCGTCGAGCCGGTCGATCCCGTGGAAACCCTGCCGCACTGACGCCCGGCCGATGTTCGACGCGCGGCTGCGTCGGCTGATCGATCCGCCCCTCGATGCCGCCGGCCGTCGCCTCGCCGGCTGGGGCCTCAGCGCCAATGCGACGACCCTCGGCGGATTTGTCGTCGGCCTCGCCGCCCTTCCCCTGCTGGCGGCGGGCCAGTTCACCGCGGCGCTGATCGTCATCCTGCTCAATCGGCTGGCCGACGGGCTCGACGGCGCCATCGCCCGAAGCGTGGGTCCCAGCGATCTCGGCGGCTATCTCGACATACTCTGCGATTTTCTTTTCTACGGCGCCGTCGTCTTCGGCTTCGTCCTGGCGGCGCCGGACAATCATATCCCCGGCGCCTTCCTGCTCTTCTCCTTCATCGGGACGGGCAGCTCTTTCCTGGCCTTTGCCATATTGGCGGCGCGGCATGGCTGGGAGACCAGCGAGCGCGGACGCAAATCCTTTTTCCACCTCGGCGGCTTGACCGAAGGCAGCGAGACCATCGCCTTGTTCGTCGTCGTCTGCCTGTTCCCGGCGGCCTTTCCCGCGCTCGCCTGGGTCTTCGGCGCCGCCTGCTGGCTGACGACGCTCGGCCGGGCGCTGTCCGCCTGGACGTTCCTGAAGCGGGGAGGAGATGCTAGTCTCACCCTATAGTTGCTGATTATTTGCCCTGGATTGTCATGCGTAAGCCGTCCCTCGGCCGCAATGCTTCCGCGACCCAAACCCCCGAGGGCGGGAGCGGCGCTCTGCGTATGGGCGTCCGGCTTGCGATCCTGGTGGTGCCTTTGTGGACGGGCGAGGCGCTGGCGCAATCTCCGGCCGCGATCGAGCAGGCGAGAGCCGCCGTGGTCAGCCATTCGGATCTGCAACTGCAGCTTCCGGGCGCGGAAGAGCCGCCGCCATTGCCGTCGATCCCGATCCCCGCGGAGCTCCTCTGGGCGGTGGTCGTCCTCGGCGTACTCTTCGTGCTCTATCATCTGCGCGACATCATTCCAGGCTGGCGGCGATCGGCGGTCGAGGAATGGGCGGCATCCGGCGACGGCGACGGGGCTGAGGGGGCAATCGCCGGCGGACATCCTCCTGACCGCCGACGAGCTCGCCGGTGAAGGCCGCTATGTCGAAGCGATGCATATGCTCCTGCTCAAGGGGCTTGGCGATATCCGCCAGCGGCTGAACGAGCAGTTTGCCAATTCCCTGACCAGCCGCGAGATCATGCGGCGGGCGCGACTTTCCGAAGCCGGCGCCGCCGCGCTTCGCGACATCGTGCTCGGCGTCGAGCGGACCTATTTCGGCGAGCATCCCGCGGGCCCGCCGGAGTATGAGGCCTGCCGGCGCCGGTTCGACGAGTTGAGCGCCGCACTGGCCGGGACCGAGCGATGAGCGTCAAGGGCATGACCACCGAAGGCGTCTTCTCCGGCCGGCTGCTGGCCATCTGGATCTCGGCCTCGGTCGCGCTGCTGGCCGCCTCTCTCTATTTCATGCTCATGCCGGAGGGAACGAGCCCCGGCACCGATAGCGTCGGCCCGACGGTCTTCTCCCGCTCGGCCCTTGGCCATGCCGGCATCGCCGACATCCTCCAGCGCTTGGGCGTGCGCGTGGTGAAGAGCCGATACGGCTCCCTCGGCAAGCTGGGCAAGGAGGATCTTCTCGTGATCGCCGAGCCCCCGGTCGGCGCGGAATCCTTGGACTTGCTCGCGCAGCTCCTGCGCGCCGATCGGGTTCTCCTGATCTTGCCCAAGCGCGACGGGATTCCCAGTCGCGAGCATCCGGGCTGGATCTCCGATGCCCAGCTTCTGCCCGCGCCGGAGATCCAGCTCCTGCTGACGGCCCTCGATATCGATGCCACCGTCTCCTATACGCGCAAGGTTGTCGTCTGGGAGCAGAACGGGCTCGAGGTCTATCCCAAGATCTCAGCGCCGGTGCAGCTTCTCGAATCCAAACACATGCAGACCCTGGTCTCGACCGACCGGGGCGACTTGGTCGCCGAGTTCCATCGCGGCCGGCGGGGAATCTGGATCCTGAGCGATCCCGATGTGATGGAGAACCATGGACTCTCGCAGGGCGCCAATGCGGCCTTCTCGGTGGCGCTGATCAATTGGCTTCGTGGGCCCAACGGCAGCGTCGTCTTCGACGAGACGATCCATGGCTATGTCTCCCAGCCGCCGAGCCCGCTCAGGCTGCTTTTCACTTTTCCCTATGTGCTGGCGACGGCCCAGGGGGTGCTTGCCATCGGCCTGCTGCTCTGGGCGACGGTCGGCCGCTTCGGCAAGCCGGAGCCGGTGGTGCCGGCGCTGGAATCGGGGAAGCTTGGGCTGATCCGCAATATCGCCGAGCTTCTCGGCTTCGCCCGCCATCACGAGATCGTCGTGCAGCGCTACGTGCAGGAGGCGCTGCGCGATGCGGCGCGCCTGCTCCACGCCCCGCCGCTGCCGGAGGGACAGCTCGTCCCCTGGCTCGCCCGCGTGGGGAAGCTGCGCGGGGCCGAGCCGGATTGCGCCGAGATCGTCCGGCGCATGGAGGAGACCAAGCCGACGGAGGCATCCGCTCTGATGGCGGTCGCCCGCGACATTTATCGGTGGAGGAGGGGAATCATCGATGGACATCCAGGAGATACGCTCGCTCGCGGAAAGCATCCGCGGCGAGGTCCGTAAAGCCGTCATCGGCCAGGAGGAGGTCGTCGAGTTGATGCTGACGAGCCTCCTGGTCGGCGGGCATATCCTGCTCGAAGGCGTGCCGGGGACGGCCAAGACACTGCTCACGCAGGCCTTCGCGGCGAGCCTGCGGCTGGATTTCGGGCGCATCCAGTTCACGCCGGACCTGATGCCGGGCGATGTGCTCGGCACCAATCTGTTCAACTTCCAGACCAACGGCTTCATCCTGACCAAGGGGCCGATCTTCACCCAGCTCCTGCTGGCCGACGAGATCAACCGCACGCCGCCCAAGACGCAAGCCGCCCTGCTGCAGGCGATGAACGAGCGGGTGGTGACCATCGACGGCCAGGATCATCAGCTCGGCGAGAACTTCATGGTGGTGGCGACCCAGAATCCCATCGAGCAGCAGGGAACTTATCCGCTGCCCGAGGCCCAGCTCGACCGCTTCCTGTTCAAGATCATCATCGACCATCCCGGCCGCGACGAGGAGCGGGAGATCCTGCGCCGCCATGGCCATCGCTCCGCCATGCCGCGGCTGGCGGATTTCGGCCTGGAACCCGTCGCCGACGGCGCCGTCCTCATCGAGATGCGCCGGGCCGTCGAGGCCATCCGGCTCACCGATGCCCTGATCGACTACATCGTCGACGTGGTGCGGGCGACGCGGGAGCATGCCTCGCTGGAGGTGGGGGCCTCGACACGGGCGGCCAATATGCTGGCCGCCGCCGCGCGGGCGTTCGCCATCCTCCAGGGACGCGATTTCGTCATTCCCGACGATATCAAGACCCTCGCGTTGCCGGTGCTGCGCCACCGGCTGGTGCTGTCTCCCGGGGCAGAAATCGAAGGCTTGGGCGCCGACAGGGTGCTGCGCGAGATCCTGGATCAGGTGGCAGCGCCGCGATGATCCGGCCGACCCGCCGGGCCGTGCTGCTCTTCGCGCTGGGAGTGCCGTTCGCCTTCCTGCTGGTGGTCCTCGACCCGGCCCTGTGGGAGTTCTGCCTCGATTTCGGCGCGCTGGTCCTGATCGCCCTTGGCGTGGACGCGCTGCTGACCCTGCCGCGGCGGCGTCTGGAAGTGGAGGTCGACCTGCCCGAGGCGCTGTATGTGGGGGAGGCCGGGGAGATCAAGGTCGTGCTCGCGGCACGGCGCTACGCGCGGGGAATCACGATCGAGATCCTGGCCGAGCAGCGCGGCGATGTCGACCGGCCCGAGATCCGCGCCGCCGCCCTCTTCCCCGGCCAGCCGGCCGCGGTGGCGCTGCCACTCCTGCCCCGGCGCCGGGGTAGGGTCCATGTCGATCGCCTGTGGCTGCGCTGGAAGGGGCCGCTGGGCCTGGTCGAAACGACGCTTCGCCGGCCGGTCGAGGGCAGCGTCGATGTGCTCCCGAATATCCGGGGGGTGCAGCGGGCCGCGCTCCAGTTCATCGATCGCGACGCTGTCTTCGGCATCAAGGTTCAGCGCGAGCGCGGGGAGGGCACGGAATTCGACGCGCTCAGGGATTATGCCCCCGGCCTGGACCATCGCGTGATCGACTGGAAGCATTCGGCGCGCCATCTGAAGCTCCTGTGCAAGGAGTTCAGGACCGAGCGCAACCATCAGATCGTGCTGGCCTTCGACACCGGCTATCTCATGTGCGAGCCGCTGGAGGGTGTCCCGCGGCTGGATCACGCGATCAACGCCGGGCTGCTGCTGGCCTGGATCTCGCTGCGCCATGGCGATCTCGTCGGCACCTATGGCTTCAACTCCGCCGTGCGTCAGTATCTTCAGCCGACCCGCGGCATTTCGAGCTTCGCGCGGGTTCAGCGCGCCGCCGCCAGCCTCGACTATCACCATGCCGAGACCAACTTCACCCTTGGGCTCGCCGAGCTCAATCTCCGGCTGCGCCGCCGGGCGCTGATCGTCCTGTTCACCGATTTCGTCGACACGGTCACGGCGGAGCTGCTGGTGGAGAGCCTGCAGCGCATGGCCAATCGCCATGTCGTCATCTTCGTGACCTTGCGCGATTCGGTGCTGGAGCAGACGGCCGAGGCGCTGCCGGCGCAGTTCCAGACCGTGGCCCAGGCCGTCATCGCCCAGGATCTCCTGCGCGACCGGCGTGTCGTGCTGGAGAAGCTGCAGCGCCTCGGCGTGCATTGCCTCGAAGTATCCAATCGCGCCCTCTCCACCGGTCTCATCAACCGTTATCTCCTGATCAAGCAGAGAGGGCTCATATGAGCGTCGTGGCGGAGGGGACTCCCGCGGGAGATGCAGGCGCACCGGTGCCGCCCGCGACGCCCCGGCTCATCCTGCGCTCCAGCGAGTTCCGCAAGGGCCGCGAGGCGGGCTGGCGTGAGCTCGAAGGCTTCATCAAGGAGGTCGAGCGCCGGAGCCTCCTGGCGCTTTCGGTCGAGGAGCTGCAGCGCCTGCCTCTGCTCTACCGCTCGGCTCTATCCTCCCTCTCGGTCGCCCGCAGCATCGCGCTGGATCGCAACCTGCTCCTCTATCTGGAGAACCTGTGCTTCCGCGCCTTTCTCATCGTCTACGGGCCCCGGATCGGCATCGGGCGGTCCGCCGCCGATTTTTTCCGCCGCGGATTTCCTGCCGCCGTCCGCAGCGCTCGCTGGCATATCCTGCTCTCCGCCTTCTGCCTGCTGGTCGGCCTGGTGGCCGGTTTCGTGCTGACTGTCGGCGATAAATCCTGGTTCGCCTCCTTCGTGCCGGCGGGAATGGCGGGGGGGCGGGGACCGGCGAGCAGCCGCTGGGAGCTGTTGAGCCAGGAGATCTTCGCCCCCTGGGACGGCTTCGCCAAGACGATCACCGGCATGGCGACCTTCCTCTTCCAGAACAATACCACGGTGGGCATCCTGGCCTTCAGCCTCGGCATCGCCGGCGGCGTGCCGACGGCGCTGCTCACGGCCTATCAGGGTTTGTCGCTGGGCGCCTTCATCGCCCTCCATTGGAACCGCGATCTCACGATCGATTTTCTCGGCTGGCTCTCCATCCATGGCGTGACCGAGCTCACGGCGATCGTGCTCTGCGGGGCGGCTGGCTTCATGCTGGCGGAGCGCGTTCTCTTCCCCGGGCGCCATGCCAGGCTCGAGAACCTTGCCATCCACGGCCGGGAGGCTGCCCGCCTCGCGGTGGGCGCCATCTTCATGTTGTTCGTGGCGGCCCTCATCGAGGGCTGCCTGCGTCAATTGGTGGACAGCACGCCGCTGCGCTTCGCCATCGGCGGCGCGACCGCGGCGTTGTGGCTCGCCTATTTCCTCCTGGTCGGCCGCCGGGCCAAGCCATGACCTCGGCCACGGAACGGGCATCGCTGCTGCTCGAGGGCGCCGTCCGGCGCAAGGAATCCATCGTCAGCCCCGAGGGGGTGCCGATGAGCGTGGAGGTGGCGAGCTATGGCGATCGCCTGGCCGCCTTTATCCTCAACTCCCTCTTCTGGACCGTGGCGGCAGCCGTCCTGTTTCTGGCAATCCTCATGTCCAGCGGCATGGCGCTGGGCCTCAGGGCGGGCCTGTCCCTCGGCGTCTTCGCGGCCTTTCTCCTGCGCAACCTCTACATGATCCATTTCGAGCTGGTCTGGCGCGGGGCGACACCGGGAAAGCGCCTGATGGGCATCAAGGTCATCGACCGCCATGGCGGCCCGCTGCTGCCCGGGGCCGTCATCGCCCGCAATCTGACCCGCGAGATCGAATATTTCCTGCCGGTGGGGCTGCTGAGCGCGGGCGCGGCGCGGGGGGCGCCCTGGCTCGCCCTCTGCCTGGGGCTCTGGTTCCTCCTCTTCACCTTGCTGCCCTTGTTCAACCGTCAGCGGCTTCGGGCCGGCGACCTGATCGCGGGGACGATGGTCGTGGTGCTGCCGCGCCGGCTGCTTCTGGACGATCTCGCCGAGCATCAGGCGCGCTTCGTCTTCGCCGAGCGCCAATTGCGGTCCTATGGCGCCTTCGAGCTCCAGGTGCTGGAGGAATTGCTGCGGCGCGCCGCAGGCAAGGATGCCGCGCGGCTGCGCCGCGAGGTGACGGACAAGATCTGCCGCAAGATCGCCTGGAGCGAGCCGGTTCCCGACGCGGACGTCGAGCAGTTCCTGCGCGACTTCTATGCCGCCGAGCGCGCTTTTCTTGAGCGCGAGCAGCTCTACGGCCGGCCCAAGGCGAGCAAAGAGGATATGGGAAAGCCGGCATCGGGCGGCTGAGAGTGAACCGTCAGTCGAACACCGCGGCGAGATGCTCGACGTCCAGTCCTTCTTTGGTCGAGCGAAGATCGTAGTAAGTGACGATATTGACGATCGCCTGGTAGGTGCCGCCAATTGCCGTGAGCAGGAAAATACCGGCCGCGTAGCCCGTTATTCCCCCGTACCTTATGCCGAGCCGATGAAGCAGATAGTGGCAGATGCCGAGCAGCATCGCCGGTACGAGATAGATCGCAAATATTTGCCAGCGATGGCCCTTCGTTAGGTCGCGGCTGCGGCCAAGACTTCGAATCGGGCCCAGCGACTCCACGACGCAGACCGGGATGACGACGTAGAACATCGTCACGAATATGAAACCTGGCACGACGAGCAGAACAAAACCGAGTGCGACCACCGCGAACGCACAAATCGCCGTACCGATCACGGGGAGCATTCGGCTCAATGACCGGCGGATGGAAGCGCCGATGTCGAAAGGGTGGCCTCGAATGTCCTGAAGGGCGCCATTGATCATCGCGGCCTGGCAGACAGAGAACACGATCGCCCACATGATGGTGGAGCCGAAATTGAGCGCGGATAGGCCGCCGCGAGAATTCAAATGCCTTAGGAGGAAGTTTTGTATCTCGAATGTGTACAGGGCGTTCATCAAATGAGGCAGAGCGGTGGCGACGCCGTACAGCGAATACTTGGGAAAATTTCCAAGGAACAGAGTGAGCGATCTGCTCAAGACCCGGCCCACGCGGAAATCTTCGCTGGCGATGGTGAGCCGCCCGATTGATGTATCGCTCACCGAGCTCTCCCGTTATCCCCGAACCCCCCAGTCGCGGGATCAGCAGGCGGTATCCGCCGCCAAGCCTCAGTCGAACACAGCCGCGAGCTGCTCGATATCCAACCCCTCTTTCACGGCGCGGAGGTCGTGATAGGTCATGATATTGACGATCGCCTGATAGGCCCCGCCGACCGCCGTTACCAGGAAGCTGAGGAGCCCATAACCCGCTGCGCCGGCGATGCTCATGCCGAGCCGCGCGAGCACAACTCCGGCGATGCCGATGATCACCCCGGGGATGAGATAGAGGGCGAAGATGCGCCAGCGATAACCCTTGGTCAGCTGACGACTGCGCCCCAAGCTTTTAAGAGGCCCCAGACCCTCCACGACGCAGACGGGAATGATGACGAAGAACATCGTCAACAGCATGAAACCCGGGACAGCCAGTAGAAAGAAGCCGATGCCGATGAGCACGACGGCGCAGATGGCAGCGCCGATGACGGGAAGAAATCGGCTGAGGCCGCGCCGGACGGAGGCGCCGATATCAAAGGGACGGCCGCGGACGTCCTGGAAGGCGCCATAGATCATCGCCGACTGGGACACGCTGAAAACGACGAGCCAGATGAAGGCAAAGGCGAGGCTGCCGACGATCACCGCGGTGGTGAAGACCTGGTCCGGGCGCACGGGCTGCTCGGGTATCGGCATCGCGCTCGCTATGAAGCCGGAGATGAGGTTTGGCAGCGCGATGACGGCGCCGAACAGGATGTATTTCGGGAAGTTTCCCATCAGGATCGTGAGTGACTTGCTGAGGACCCGGCCGACGCGGAACCCTTCGCTGCCGACCGCAAGATTGCGGGTAACTACGTCGCTCATGGATTTCCCCCTGAAATGCCGATCATCGGAAGTATCGCGGCTCCTTAAGACATGGCCGCCTATCCCGCTCCAAGTATCCACGCTGCAAGAATTAATGGCAAGGCAGGGCGACGTTCCAGGCCGTGGTTGCGATGGCGATTTCCTTGCCTGAGGGCTTGTCGCCCCGCCGGGCCGGGTATATATCTGCGCCACCCTTTGGGGAGTAGCCTCCTTCGTCTGAGAAGGGCGCGGTTCAACATGCTTGGCTTCGGCCATGGACCGCGCGGGCCGTTACGGCCTTGGCGAGACCTTTGGCATCGGCATCCGCTCCGGGCAGGACGGGGATGTCGGCGTCATCGGTCCATCTCCCGTCCGCCCCCTTGTGCAGTGATGTCCAATCTCCCGCGGTCGCGGCGTCGTCTGCGATGACCGTTTCGATCATCCTGCTGCTGGTCTCGGCAGGCGCGATCTATGTCGCCTGCGAGTTCTTCGTGAACGGCATCGAATGGGTCGGCCGTCGCCTCTCCCTGGGCGAGACAGCGACCGGAACGGTGCTCGCCGCCTTCGGAACGGCGCTGCCCGAGAGCGTCGTCACCTTGGTGGCAACGGCCTTCGGCCAGGCTGACGCCCAGCGCCAGATCGGCATCGGAGCGGCGCTTGGCGGCCCGCTGGTGCTGGCGACCCTGGCCTATGCCCTCGTCGGCCTGGTCCTGTTGCGCCATGCCCCGAGCCTCGGCCGTGGCGCGGCCTGCTGGGTGCAGGTCGATCATCGCCGCTTGAGCCGCGACCAAGCCTGGTTCCTCGCCATCTTCGCCGCCAAGATCGGCCTCGGCCTCGTCGCTTTCGCCTATAAGCCTTGGCTCGGCCTGGTATTCCTGGGCGCCTATGCCCTCTATCTCTGGCGCGAGCTCGAGGGCGGCAAGATTCCCATTGTCGAGCCCTTGGCGCGAGCCCATGCGCCGGGACGGGTCGGCGAGGCTTGTCCCGTGCCGATGAGAGCGACGAGCGAGGGCGACGTCGCATCGCTGGCTTTCGCCGGACCGCCATGTCCGGTCCCCGCCTGTCCCGAGATCGCCGAGCGATGCCGGCCTCCTCGACCTCGCGCCCCTGAAGATCCGGCCACGGGATGCGGCAGCCCAGCCTCGCCTGGGCGCTGCTGCAGACCTTGGTGGCGCTGGCCGTCATCTTCGTCGCCGCGCGCATCTTCGTGGGACGGCTGGAGGATATGGCGATCGGGCTCGGCCTCGCGCCCCAAATCACCGCCTTGCTGCTGAGCCCCATCGCGACGGAGCTGCCGGAGATGATGAACGCCCTCATATGGGTGCGCCAGGGCCGGGAGCGTCTGGCGCTCGCCAATATCAGCGGCGCGATGATGATCCAGGCCACGGTGCCGACGGCCTTCGGCCTGTTCTTCACGCCCTGGCATCTCGATCCGGCGCTGCTGCTCTCGGCGGGGGTGACCGCGGCTGCGGTCCTCTATCTCTTTTTTGCCTTTCGCGGCGGGCTGGTGAGCGGCGCGCGGCTGGCCCAGGTGGGCTGGCTCTATCTGGCCTTCGGCGCGGGGCTGCTCTGGATCCTTTGATCGCCGAGAGGTGTCGGGGGTTTCGGCGCGGGACGCCCACACTATCTTTATCTTTCGGCCCCTATCCTTCAGCGCGCGTTTCGCGGGGTGCTCGATGCCCGAATTGCCCGATGTGGAGAACGACCGGCGCCTGCTCGATCGCCTGGCGCGGCGAAAAATCATCCGTGCCGTCGAGGTCAGGGATGACCGGGTTTTGCGCAAGCTGTCGCCAGCGGAGTTCAAGCGCCGCGCCGTCGGCCGGCGGATCGTCTCGAGCCGCCGCCATGGCAAGCATCTCCTGGTCGCGCTCGACAAGGGCGGCTGGATCACCCTGCATTTCGGGATGACGGGCGCGCTGGTGCCCCACCCATCGCAGGGTGAGGCGCCGGCCTTCACGCGGCTGCGCCTGGAGCTCAGCGGCGGCGGCTCCCTTTGCTACACCGATCCGCGCCGCCTCGGCCATGTCGGCTTGGCCGAGGACGCCGATCAATTCATCGCTGTCGAAAAACTGGGGCCGGATGCTCTCGATCCGAAGCTGACCCTGGTGCGGTTTCGCGCCCTCGTCGAGGCCGCGCGGGGCAATGCGAAATCGGTGCTGATGGACCAGAGCCGGATCGCCGGAATCGGCAATACCTATGGCGACGAGATCCTGTTCCAGGCCCGGCTGCATCCGGAGCTGCCCATTCGCCACCTCGATGCGGGGGATGTCACCCAGCTCTATCGGGCGACGCGGCGCGTGCTCAAGGAAGCGATCACCCGCGGCGCCGGCTCGGAGAATTTCGTCGATCATCTGCCGGCGAGCTATCTCTTGCGGCACCGCCATCCCGGCGGGCGCTGTCCGCGTTGCGGCGGGCCGATCGCCTTGCTGCGCATCGCTGGCCGGGCGGCTTACTACTGTCCGCACTGCCAGCCCCTGGCGTGAGCCCGGACTACGCGGTCAGGCGGCCTTCTTCACCGCTGCGGCCGTCGTCTTGAGATCGGCGATGAAGCGCTCGATCGCCTGCTCCCGGTCGGCATCGACCGTTCGCAGCAAGGAGGAGGGATGGACCGTCGCCAGGACGAAGGGTGCCAGGGCTGAGTCCACGGGGTGCCCGCGATCGACGCTGACGCGGAAGCTTGGCCCCAGCAGCGCCTGGGCCGCCGTGGCGCCCAGGCAGAGCAGGACCTTCGGCCGGACCAAAGCGATCTCCGCCTCGAGCCAGGGCCGGCAGGCCCGAATCTCCATCGAGCCCGGCTTGGCATGGAGCCGCTTCTTGCCGCGCGGCACCCATTTGAAATGCTTCACCACATTGGTGACATAGGCGCTTCTGCGGTCGATCCCGGCGGCGTCGAGGCAGCGGTCGAGCAGCTTCCCGGCGGGGCCGACGAAGGGCCGGCCCTGAAGATCCTCCTGATCGCCGGGCGTCTCGCCGACGAGCATCAGCGGGGCGTGCGAGGGGCCTTCGCCGAAGACCGTCTGGGTGGCATGGGCATAGAGCGGGCAGGCGGTGCAGCCGGCCGCGGCTTCCCGCAGGCTCGAGATCGTCGGCTGCGGCGGTATGAAATCTGCGGCGGTCGTCGGCTTGCCTGCCAAGCAGCGGTCTCGCTTCGTCAGTGACGAGATCGGAACGCCTGGGATTCCTGCCTGTTCCCGCTTTCGTCAGGGCGACGCGAGCAGGGCGGATCTAGCCGATGTCGCCCTCGCCCTCTTCCTCTTCGCCATCCTCGAAGCCCAGCGCCTCGTTCAACGGCTCCGACGCGCTCCACAGATTCGACAAGGCGCGGGAGGACATCATCTGGGCGACCATGAGATCGACATTGCAGTCGGCCTCCGCTTCTTCCGATGATTCGACCTCGCCCAGAAGCTCGATGCTGCCGTCCAGCGTGGCCTTGGCTGCCCGCAGCTGCTCGGCGGCGAGCTGCAGCTTCGCCAGCGCGCGCTCAATCGCCGTCCCGAGGATCTCGTAATTCTGTTCGAGCGGCGCCTCGTCGTCGATCTTTGCCATGGCCGTTCTCCTTGCCGCGGGAGGATGGGTGAGGGGCCACCTTAGCGTCGAATCCCCTCCATGCAAGGCGAGGCCCTCGCGCTGCCTGGCCTCATCCACAGAAAACACTTGAATTGACGTAAGACATATCTTAAGATACATCGTACAACACACAAACGGAGAATTATATGCATCATTGTCACGACGACCACGGCTCCCATCCCCACCGCCAGCACCGGCGCGGCCGCGGGGAGGAGCGGGATATCGAAGGGTATTTCTGGATGGGCCGCCACGGCCGCGGCCGGGGCTTCGGGTCCTCTCGCGGCGGCTTCGCCGGCGGGGGCTTCGCGGGCGGCCCGGGCTTCGACGACGAGGGCTTCCGCCGGGGCCGCAAGCTGGGCTCCGCGGATCTGCAGCTCCTGCTGCTCCATCTCCTGGCCGAGAAGCCCAGCCATGGCTATGAGCTGATCAAGGGGCTCGAGGAGCGCTCGAGCGGCTATTACGTGCCCAGCCCCGGGATGATCTATCCGGCGCTGACATATCTGGAAGAGCTGGGCTATGCCCGGGTCGAGGCCGACGGGGCCAAGAAGCTCTATCACCCGACCGATGAGGGCCGACGCCATCTCGAGCAGAACCGCGAAGCCGTCGATTCCATCCTGGCCCAGCTCGAGCGCATCGGGCGCAAGATGTCCCAGATGCGCCAGGCCATGGCCGAGGGCGAAGCCGAGGAGGAAGAATCGGCGGAAGGCGGCGGACGCGAGGTCTGGCATGCGCGCCACGAGCTGAAGCGCGCCCTGCGTGAGACAAGAGGCGCCTCGCCGGAGGAGTCCCGGCGCATCGCCGAGATCCTGCGGCGCGCCGCGGCCGAGATAGCCGGCAAGGGGAGGGGCGACCGATGATAGTGGCACCCATTTCCGCCGCGGCTCCCGGCCCGCTCACGGATCCGAAGGTGATCGCGGTTATCGATCGTCTCCAGGCCGAGCGGCGCCGGCCGCCGAGAGGCGGTCCGCGCCGGGCCGACGAGCTCGATCCCCATGCCTATGAGGAATTCGGATTCTCCATCCATCCCGAGCAGGGAGATCTGATCTATCTGCTCTGCCGTGCCATCGGCGCGCGGCGGGTCGTCGAATTCGCCACCTCCATCGGCATGTCGACGCTCTATTTCGCCGCGGCGATCCGCGACAATGGCGGCGGCAAGGTGATCGGCTCCGACATCGTGCCCGGCAAGCTGGCGGCGGCACGGCGCAATCTGGCCGCTGCCGGCTTGGCCGCCTGGGTCGAGCTTCGTCCGGGCGATGCGCGCGAGACGTTGCGCGATCTCGGCGGCCCGGTGGATGTCGCCCTGATCGACGGCTGGCCGGGCAGGGAGGGGCCGTCGCTGGCGCGCCAGATGATGGAGATCATCACCCCTCAGCTCCGCATCGGCGGCATCGTCATCAACGACAATGCCGAGCCGGATTACCTCGATTACATCCGCGATCCGGCCAATGGCTTCCGCTCCATGTCCCTGCCGCTCAAGGGCGGGACGGAGCTGTCGGTGAAGTTGTCGGAGCCTTCGCGCGGTTAGTTTTCAGGCGCGGATTTCATTGACGAAGGAGACCACAGGACACTTCCCCTCTGCATTCTTCCTCCCTGATTGACAATTGTTAACAATCAACCTTACAGTCTTAGGCGGGGGTTCACGGTGGCACCGTGGCCCCTTGCAAGACAAGTGAAGGTCGGGAAGTTCCAAAGAGGGGGAGGCGTTGGAGCAGGTCGAGATTTACAGGCAAGCCGGCCGCTTCGCCGGTTGGCCGGCGAATTACGGCATGTGGGGCTGGGGCGATGAGCTGGTTCTCGGCTTCACCGTCGGGGCGCATCTGACAGAGGGGCGCTTCCACGCCCGCGATACGGCCCAGCCTTTCATCAATCTTCAGGCGCGCAGCCTCGACGGTGGGCGCAGCTGGTCGGTCGGCGATTTTCCCGGCAGCTTACCCGGCGGCCGCGGCCTCTCCGCCGACGAGCATATGAATGCGGGACTGCGCCTCGGCGAGATTCTGGACGAAACGCCCTTGCCGGCGCTGACCGAGGCTCTCGACTTCAGCCATCCGGATTTCGCCTTGATGGCGGCACGCACGGGCCTGCTCGCCGGCACGCGCTCCCTCTTCTATTATTCCTATGACCGTTGCCGCAGCTGGATGGGACCCTTCGCTCTGCCGATGTGGGGACAGACGGCCATCGCGGCCCGCACCGATTATCTCGTCACGGGCCCCCGATCCTGCCTGCTCTTCCTGACCGCCAACAAGACGAACGGCGAAGAGGGCCGCGTGCTCTGTGCGCGCAGCCTCGACGGCGGGCGCAGCTTCGAGCTCCTCTCCTTCATCGGCCCGGAAACCCCAGGCCTCGATTATTCCATCATGCCCGCGAGCCTGCGCCTCAGGAGCGGCGGCATTCTCGTCGCCAATCGCATCGGCGAGAAGGACGAGCGCTTCTGGATCGACCTCTATCGCAGCGATGACGAGGGGCGCAGCTGGGAGCTGGTAGCGCGGCCCATCGCCTTCCGCGATCTGCGCCATCAGGGCAATCCCGGCACCTTGACCGAGCTCGCCGACGGGCGTGTCGTGCTGACCTATGGCAACCGCGACAAGCCCTTTTTCATGGCCGCCAAGATCAGCGCCGATGAAGGCCGAAGCTGGGGCGAGGAGATCGTGCTCCGAGCCGGCGGCGGCAGCCATGACATCGGCTATCCTCGAACCCTGGCCACGGCCGACGGCACCCTGGTCACGGCCTATTACTTCAACGACGCCGCCGATCGCGAGCGCTACATCGCTGCCACGCGCTGGCGACCGTGAATTGATCGACCAAGGCTCAACACGAGAAGAGACCAGAAAAACCAGCAAAGCGTTGAAACGGGAGACGCCAAGATGAACAGCGCAGGAATTCCGATCAGCCGCCGCAAGGCGATCAGCCTCTTCACCGCCCTGACATTGACCCTGGCGACGCTGCCCCTGGCGGGCCGCGCGCTCGCCGATCCCACGGAGTTCAAGGAGGCGCCGATGCTTGCCGCCTTGACCAAGGCCGGCACTTTGCCGCCGGTGAAGGATCGCCTGCCGGAGCATCCGGAAGTGGTCAAGCCGGTCGATGGCGTCGGTGTCTACGGCGGCACCGCGCGCACGATGCATTCCTCCACGGGCGAGTTCGGCGATGCCAGCAGTCTGATGGGGATCGAGCCGGTGCTGCGTCTGGATTCCAGCGACGGCCGCACCGTGCTGCCCAATCTCGCCGAATCCTGGAACTGGTCCGACGACGGCAAGACCATCACCTTGCATCTGCGCAAAGGCGTGAAATGGTCCGACGGCGTGGCCTTCGGGGCCGACGATTTCATGTTCTGGTACGACGACGTCATCCAGAATAAGGACCTTACGCCCTCGACCCCGGCCATCTGGTCGCCCGGCGGCAAATTCATGACCATGCACAAGGTCGACGACCTCACCCTCGAGCTCTCCTTCGCCGTGCCCTACAAGGCGGCGGAGATCGTGCTGGCGCGCTGGGCCTCCTCCTACAACGCCAATCAGGGAATCTTTCTTCCGGCGCATTATCTGAAGCAATTCCACCCGCATTATGTCGCTCTCGACAAGCTGACGGAGATGGCCAAGGCCGCGGGCTACAGCCAGTGGACCGAGCTCTTCGCGGAGAAGGAGGCCTCGGACGATACTTTCGGGGTGCGCAATTTCGACGCACCGGTCCTGCGCGCCTTCCGCACCGTCAGCGAAAGCCAGGGCCACACCATCCTCGAGCGCAATCCCTACTACTGGAAGGTCGACAGCGCGGGCAATCAGCTGCCCTATATCGACAAGATCGATCTGCAGCTGGTGCAGAACACCGAGGTCTATACGCTGAAGGCTTCCTCGGGCGAAGTGGACATGGCGGTGGAGAACACCGCCATCACCAACATGCCGGTCTTCGTGGCCAATGCCGACAAGGCCGGCTACGAGGTGTTGAAATACCAGCTCGCCATTTCGAGCCTGGCGGAGTTCGCCTTCAACATGACGATCCCCGATCCAGTGATGAACAAGCTGTTCAACGATCTCCGGTTCCGCCAGGCGATGTCGCTCTCCATCAACCGCAAGGAGATCAACGACCTCGTCTTCTTCGGCCTGGGCAAGCCGATGCAGACGGCGATCCTGCCGCCGGGTGGCCCCTGCTGGGACGAAGCGGTCGCCACGGAGTACACGAACTTTGATCCGGAGGCCGCCAAGAAGCTGCTCGACGAAGTCGGGCTGAAGCAGAACGGCGAATTCCGCACCTTGCCGGACGGCAGCCCGCTCTCCATCACCTTGACCTATTGGCCGGGCGAGGGCGGCGAGGCAAAGCGGAGGGTCGTGCAGCTCGTCCAGGGCTACTGGAAGGCCGTCGGCGTCAAGCTCGACATCCGCGAGGTCGAACGCAGCCTCTATTTCACCCTCACCTCCGGCAATAAGCACCAGGTGGCGCTCTGGCATGCGGATAGCGCGACGGATCCGATCTGGGTCACCAATCCCAAGCTGATCCCCGCCCGCCAGCGCTATGCCGCCTTCGGTCCCCTCTGGGCCCAGTGGTTCGAGAGCCATGGCAAGGCGGGGCAGGAGCCGCCGGCCCTGGTGCGCAAGGCGCTCGACGCCTGGGGCGAGGCCCGGAAATTCGGACCCGGCGACGAGCTCACCAAGGCCTGCCGGGAGATCGTCAAGGACCATATCGACAATCTCTGGACGATCGGCACCGTCGGCTACTATCCGCAGCCCGTGATCATCAGCAAGCGCATGCACAATGTGCCGAAGACGGGGCTGCTCTCCTGGGACTGGGGCTATCTCGCGCGCTACCAGCCCGAGCAGTTCTATATCAAGGAGTAAGCGATCGCTGCCTGGCTCCGGCTCTCGCCGAGGTGATACCCTCGCGAGAGCCGGCTGCCTCCTCTCTTTCGTCATTCCCGCGAAAGCGGGAATCCAGGGCAACAAGCGAGACCTGCGGCCCTGGATTCCCGCTTTCGCGGGAATGACGGAGCAGAGAGTATTGCTCGACCGGCGAGCGACTTAGGCGCAAGACCATGCTGGCATTCATCGTCCGCCGCCTGATCTACATGATCCCGACGCTGATCGTGATCTCGATCGCGTCCTTCATCATTATCCAGCTGCCGCCGGGCGATTACCTGACCGCCTATATGGCCAAGCTCGCCCAGAACGGCGCCGATCTCGATGCCTCCGCCGTGGCCGCCTTGCGCCAGCGCTATGGCCTCGATCAGCCCATCTACATCCAGTATCTGAAATGGGTCTTCGGGATGCTGCATGGCAATTTCGGCTATTCCTTCGAATGGAACCGGCCGGTCAGCACGCTGATCCTGGAGCGCCTGCCGCTCACGCTCATCGTCTCCTTCACAGCTCTCCTCTTCGCCTGGGCGGTGGCGCTGCCCATCGGCATCTATTCCGCCGTCCGGCAATATTCGCTGGCGGATTATCTCTTCACCTTCATCGGATTTCTGGGGTTGGGCATCCCCAGCTTCATGATCGCTCTGGTCTTCCTCTATTTCTCCAACCGCTATCTCGGCCTCAGCATCGGCGGGCTGTTCTCGCCGGACTATGCGACCGCGGATTGGAGCCCGGGGCGGGTCCTCGATCTGCTGAAGCATCTCTGGATCCCGGTCATCATCGTCGGCACCTCCGGCACGGCGAGCCTGATCCGCATCACGCGGGCGAATGTCATCGACGAGCTGCGCAAGCCCTATGTCGAGACGGCCCGCGCCAAGGGCCTGCCGAAGATGCGGCTGATCCTGAAATATCCCGTGCGCATCGCCCTCAACCCCTTCATCAGCAGCATGGGCTTCGTGCTGCCCGCGATGATCTCCGGGGAGATCATCGTCTCCATCGTGCTCAACCTGCCGACCACCGGCCCGCTGCTCTATGGCGCGCTCCTCAGCCAGGACATGTATCTGGCCGGCAGCTTCGTGATGCTGCTGGCCATGCTGACGGTCGTGGGCGTGCTGCTCTCCGACATCCTGCTCGCATGGCTCGATCCCCGGGTGCGCTATGAGTGAGGGCGCGCTCGACCTGAACGTGAGCTCGGGCGCCATCGGGCCGGCGGCGACGCCGCGCCGCCTGATGTGGTGGAAGTTCCGTGCCCACAGGCTGGCGCTGGCGAGCCTCGTGGTGATCGGGCTGCTCTATCTCGTCATGATTTTCTGCGGCTTCGTGGCGCCCTATGACCCGGAGCTGAAGACCGGCCATCCCCTGGCGGCGCCGCAATGGCCGCATCTGATCGTCCAGGGCCGGCTGCAATGGCCGCCGGTGGTCTATGGGGTCACCCAGAAGCTGGACATGCAGACCTTCCAGCGCAGCTACGCCCCCGACGAGACCCAGGTTTTCCCGCTGCAGTTCTTCGTCCATGGCGCACCCTATCTGCTGCTGGGGGTCATCCCGACCGATATTCATCTCTTCGGTGCGGGGGAGGGGGCGCTCTATCTGATGGGGACCGATGTACTGGGACGCGATCTCTTCTCGCGGGTCGTCTATGGCGCGCGGATCTCGCTCTCGATCGGCCTCGTCGGTGTCACCCTCAGCCTGATGCTCGGCATCGTGCTCGGGGGCATCTCGGGCTATTTCGGCGGCAAGACCGATACCTTGATCCAGCGGCTGATCGAGATCATTCAATCCTTCCCCTCGATCCCGCTCTGGATGGCGCTGGCCGCGGCCTTGCCGACCAACTGGTCCACGGTGCAGGTCTATTTCGGCATCACCGTCATTCTCTCGATCATCGGCTGGACGGATCTGGCCCGGGTGGTGCGCGGCCGTTTCCTCTCGCTGCGCGAGGAGGATTTCGTGCTGGCCGCCAAGCTCTCCGGCGCGAGCGAGGCCCGGATCATCCGCAAGCATCTGCTGCCCAATTTCATGAGCCATATCATCGCCTCGGTGACCCTCTCGATCCCGGGCATGATCCTGGCCGAGACCTCCCTCAGCTTCCTCGGCATCGGCCTGACGCCGCCGGCCATCAGCTGGGGCGTGCTGCTGCAGGCCGCCCAGAACGTCAACTCTCTGGTGGTGGCTCCCTGGCTGCTGCTGCCCGGCGTCATGGTGGTGGTGACGGTGCTCGCCTTCAATTTCCTGGGCGACGGCCTGCGCGACGCTGCCGATCCCTATTCCCATACCGACGGCTGACGAAAGCCATGGCGCCGCTGCTGCAGATCGAGGACCTTCATGTGACGCTGGCCGGCCGGCGGGGCACCTTGCGCGCGCTGCGCGGTCTCGACCTTGCCGTGGGCCATGGCGAGACACTGGGGCTCGTGGGCGAGAGCGGCTGCGGCAAGAGCATGACGGCCCGCGCGATCCTCAACATCCTGCCCCCACCGCTGAAGCTCAGCCGCGGGCGGATCCTGCTCGAACCCGCGTCGGGCGGCGCGCCCCTGGATCTGGCCGCGCTCGATACGGAGAGCGAGGCCATGCGGGCGGTGCGGGGCGGCGAGATCGCCATGATCTTCCAGGAGCCCATGACCTCGCTCTCGCCGGTCCATACGATCGGCGAGCAGATCGCCGAGGCGCTGCGCCTGCACAAGCGCCTCGGCCGCGCCGCCGCCAAGGAGCGGACGATCGAGATGCTGGAGATCGTCGGCATGCCTAATGCGCGTCAGCGCTACGGCGCCTATCCCTTCAACCTCAGCGGCGGCATGCGCCAGCGGGCCATGATCGCCATGGCGCTCTGCTGCCGGCCGCGCCTGCTGGTGGCGGACGAGCCGACGACCGCCCTCGACGTCACGATCCAGGCCCAGATCCTCGATCTTCTGCAGCAGCTCCAGGCCGACCTCGGCATGTCGGTGCTGCTGATCACCCATGATCTCGGCGTCGTCGCCCGGGCGACCCGGCGGGTTGCCGTCATGTATCTGGGCCAAATCGTCGAGGAGACGACGACGGCGCAGCTCTTCACCACGCCCCGCCATCCCTATACCCGTGGGCTGCTGCGCTCCATGCCGCGGCTGGGCCGCAAGGCCCGCGAGCCGCTGCAGCCGATCCGCGGCAATGTGCCGCCGGCGCTCGCGGTGGTACCGGGATGCGCCTTCCATCCGCGCTGTCCCGACGCCGTCGCCGGACTCTGCGATCGGGTGGCGCCGCTGCTGGCCGAGGTGGCGCCCGGGCATAAATCGAGCTGCCTGCTGGAGCCGGAGGTGGCGGCCTTGTCGCTGGCAGCCATGGGGAAGGCCAGCTGATGCGGCCCCCGCTCATCGAGATCAGAGGCCTCAGCAAGACTTATCCCCTCTATCAGGGGTTGGCGCGCCGGCGCATCGGCGATGTGAAGGCCGTGGACGGCGTCGATCTCGACATACTGAAGGGCAAATCCCTCGGGCTGGTGGGCGAGAGCGGTTGCGGCAAATCGACGGTCGGCCGCTCGCTGCTGCGGGCCATCGAGCCGAGCGCAGGGCAGATCCTGCTGCATGGCGATGGCGGAGTGGTCGACATCGCCCGGCTCGACCGCCGGGCGCTGCGAGCGATCCGGCGCCGGATGCAGATGGTGTTCCAGGATCCCTTCGCCTCGCTCAATCCCCGCATGAGCGTGGGCGAGATCATCGCCGAGCCGCTGATCTGCCTCGGCGATGGAACGGGGCGGCAGCGGCGCGAGCGGGTGGCGGAGCTGCTGGCTCTGGTGGGCCTCGATCCCGACCGGATGACGAGCTATCCCCATATGCTGAGCGGCGGGCAGCGCCAGCGCATCGGCATCGCGCGTGCGCTCGCTTTGCAACCGGAGTTCATCGTCTGCGACGAGGCAGTCTCGGCCCTCGACGTCTCGGTGCAGGCGCAGGTGCTGAATCTATTGGCGGAGCTGCAAGCCCGCTTCGGCCTCACCTATCTCTTCATCTCCCATGATCTGGGCGTGGTGGAGCATCTCTGCGACCGGATCGCGGTGATGTATCTCGGCCGCATCGTCGAGCTGGGCGAGACCGAGGAGATCCTGCATCGCCCGCGCATGCCCTATGTCGAGGCCTTGCTCGCCTCCGTGCCGCAGCCCGATCCCACCATCCGCGTGCGCCGCGTGCCCATCAAGGGCGAGATCGCCGATCCCGCCAACCGCCCGCCCGGCTGCGCCTTCCATCCGCGCTGCCCCTATGCCGCGGAGATCTGCAAGCGGGAGACCCCGCCGCTGCGCAACCTGGCACCCGCCGGTGCCCCGGCGCATCTCGCCGCCTGCCACTTCGCCGAGACGCTGACGTTGAGCGGGGTGGCCGACCTGACGGCGGCGTAATCGCCAACGCCCTCTTCCCCCATTGCGGGGGGCGAGAAGGCAAAAAGAAAGGGGGCGAGGGGGAAAAAGGAAAGGGCGCTCGGTGCCTCCGAGCTAGGTCAGCGCCTTCGACAGGAGCTCGACCTCGGAATCGTTATGGCTGCGGGCGAGCTGTTCGGCGCGATCGGCATGGCCGCCCACGACGGCCTTGACCAGCGCGTCATGCTCCTCGGCGGATTGCTCGTAGTCGCGCGGCAGGAAGTCCGCCTGGACCATGTGGAAGCGCACCTGCTGCAGGAGGACGCGATGCTGATCGGCCAGGCGGCTGTGACGCGCCATGGCGACGATCTGCTGATGCAGCTGGAAATCGAGCTCCGTCGTCTCTTCGTAGCGCCGTGCCCGGACGCTGGCGACGAGGCTGGCGCCGATCGCCTCGAGCTCGCGGCGCTCCTCCGGCGTCGCCCGCTCGGCAGCGACGCGGGCGGCGAAGCCCTCCAGCACGGCCCTGAGGGTATAGAGCTCCCAGGCATCGGCGACGGAGGTTCCCGAGACCTCCCATTTGGTGAAGGCGACCTGGCGGACCAGCCCCTCATGGGCGAGCTGGGCAAGGGCGGAGCGGACCGTCCCGCGGCTCACCTCGAGCTGCTTGGCGAGCTGGACCTCGAGCAGGCGTTCGCTGGGGGGGAGCACGCCGGTGATGATGGAGGAACGGATCGCCTCCGCCGCCTGGCGGCCCAGCAGCCGCTTCTCCACCTTCAAGCTCGTCAGACCCGCCATGACATCTCCACGACCACCACCCGATCCCTATATTCTCGGGCGTTTGCAGATCGGGATGGGACTCCTTGCATATCGGGGACGCCCCGAAAATGCAATAATGAATGATTGTCAACAATATCCGAAGCGGTCTTTAGCGCGAGCCCTTGCGGGCGAGCAAGTGATCACCCCGCCTCGATGCCCAGATAGGCGGCACGCACGGCGGGGTCCTTCGCCAGTTCCGCCGCCGTGCCGGCCCGCACGATGCGTCCGGTCTCCATGACATAGCCGCGGTCGGCGATGCTGAAGGCGGCGAAGACGTCCTGCTCGACCAGGAAGATGGCGACCGACTGGCGGCGGATCTGGTCCAGGATCTCCAGCAGCTGATCGACGATGACCGGTGCCAGGCCGAGGCTCATCTCGTCGATCATGAGGAGGCGGGGGGCGGCCATCAGCGCCCGGGCGATGGCGCACATCTGCTGCTCGCCCCCCGACATGTTGCCCGCGAGCTGGCGGCGCCGGTCGGCCAGAATGGGAAACAGCTCATAGACCCAGGCAAAGCTGCGCGCGACCCCCGCGGGATCCCGGCGCCGATGCGCGCCCATCAGCAGGTTCTCCTCGACCGTCATGCGCCCGAAGAGCTGGCGCCCCTCGGGAACCTGGACCAGCCCCCGCGAGAAGACCCCCTCGGGCCGCAGCGGCAGAAGGTCATGGCCATCGAACGCCAGCCGGCCCTCGCCGCGATGACCCGGGAGATGGCGCGCAGCAGCGTGGTCTTGCCGGCACCGTTGTTGCCGACCAGCGCCACGATCTCGCCCGGCCGGATGGTCGCATCGACGCCGAACAGCACCGGTGCGGCGCCATAGCCGGCGCCGAGGTTGGCGATATCCAGGAGGGGCGGCGTGAGGGTCAACTCCGCCTCTTGCCGAGATAGGCCTCGATCACCTTCGGGTCATCGAACACCGTGGCGCAATCGCCTTGGGCGATGCACTCGCCGTGATGGAGGACGATCACCCGATCGGCGAGGATGCGGACCGCCTTCATCACATGCTCGACGATCAGCAAGGTGACGCCGCTGTCGCGGATCCGCTTGATCACCGCGACGACCTCGTCGATCTCCACCGCATTCAAGCCGGCCATGACCTCGTCGAGCAGCAGGAGCTTGGGCCGGAGTGCCAGGGCCTTGGCGAGCTCGAGGCGCTTGCGGTCGGGGCCGCCCAGCGCCTCGGCGCGCCGGTCGGCATGGGTGCCGAGCCCCGTGAAGGCGAGCAGCTCGCGGGCCTGCTCCCGCGCGGCGGCACGTGAGCGCGCGCCGCCGCGCAGCCCGAACAAAGCGCCGACGGCGACATTGTCGAGCACGCTCAGGCTGGGGAAGGGCTTCATGACCTGAAAGCTGCGGCCGATGCCGAGCCGGGCGCGGCGGAACGGCGGCAGATGGTCGATGCGCCCGCCCTGGAAACGGAGCTCGCCCTCATCGGCGGCGAGCATGCCGCTGATGAGATTGACCAGGGTCGTCTTGCCGGCGCCGTTCGGACCGATCAGCGCCAGGATCTCCCCGGCCGGCAAGGAGAAGCTGACACGGTCGACCGAGGTCAGGCCCTGGAAGCGCTTGGTGAGATTTCGGGCATCGAACAGAGGCGGCAGCGCTCATAGGCGATGCTGCCGGACATTCTGCAGAAGATATCCCAGCCCGTGCCGCCGGATCCCACGGATCAGCGCGAAGAGGCCGCGCGGCATGAAGATGACCGAAAGCACGATCACCAACCCGAACAGCAAGGCCGCCGCCGTCGAGATCCAGTTCGCCAGCACCTCATAGACGGCGGAGAGCACCAGCGCGCCGGCGACAGGCCCGAGTACGGTGCCGGGACCTCCGAACATGGCCATGATCACCATGCGCACGTTCAAGGTCGGGTCGAAGGCGCTGGCCGGATCGATGAAGGTGATCCAATAGGCATAGATTCCGCCGGCGATGCTGGTGAAGAGCGCGGCCAGCATCAGCGCCGCCGTCTTGTAGAGCGTCGTGTTGATGCCCATCGAGGCGGCCGCGTCCTCGTCCTCCCGGATCGCGATCAGCCCCATGCCGAAGCGGCTCCGCGAGATCCACCAGACGCAGAGCACGCAGGCGACCAGCAGGGCCAGCGCCAGCTCGAAGAACATGCCGTCGGCGCGGGTCAGCGGCAGGATGAGGCCGATATTGGCGCCGGCGATCTCGAGGTTGGAGACGATCGCCGCCACCGCCAGCGACAGTCCCAAGGTCGCGATGGCGAAGTAATGTCCCCTGAGGCGCAGCACCGGCAGGCCGAGAAGGAAGGCGCAGAACACGCCCAGCACCGCGCCCAGCGGCAGGCCCGCCCAGAAGGGCAGGCCGAACTGGGTCATGGCGATGGCCGTGCCATAGGCGCCGAGCCCGAAGAACACCGAATTGCCGAAGGAGGCATAGCCGGTGTAGCCGCCGATGATGTTCCAGGACTGGGCCAGAGTGGCGAAGATCAGGGCATTGATGCCGTATTGGATCAGCACGGCGCTGCCGAAGACCGGCACCAAGGCGATCAGGATTGTCGCCGCGGCGACCAGGCCGATAACCCAAGGCCGCGTCATGCCGACCTGAGGGCGCGGGCCGGGCGAAGCACCAGGATCACCACCAGCAGGCCGAAGCTGATGACATTGGCGTAGGTGGGGCCGAGATAGAGCGCGGCCAGGGATTCGGCCATGCCGATGACGAGACCGGCCAGGATCACGGAGAAGGGATTATCCAGCCCGCCGATGACCGCGATGACGAAGGATTGGGCGGTGAGCGGCACCCCGATATAGGGCGAGAGATGGCCGATCATGCCGTAGAGCCCGCCCGACGCGCCGGCCAGGGCCGCGCCGATGCCGAAGGTCACGGCATAGAGCTGGCGCGGATTGACGCCATAGAGCCGCGCGGCGGTGAGGTTCTGCGCCGTCGCGCGGATCGAGCGGCCGAGCGGCAGGCGCGACAGGACGAGCCACATGATCCCCGCGAGAAGCCAGGCGACGGCGAAAGCGGCGAGGCGGATCCCCGGAACGGTGATCCCGAGAAGGGTGAAATTGGCGCCGGCATAGCTCGGGCCGATGGTCCGGAAATCCGCCGTGAAGAGAAGCTGGGCGAGATAGGTCAGCACGACATCGAGGCCGAAGGTGATGAGCAGGGTATTCAGCATCGCCGAGCGGACGATCTGGTTCAGGACCAGAAGCTGCAGCAGATAGCCGAAGGCGAACATGACAGCCATGGCGATGGGCAGAGCCAGGAAGGGATCGATGCCAAGCTCGCTGAAGAGGAAATAGACGGCATAGCCGCCCAGCATGATGAAGGCGCCATGGGCGAGATTGACGATATTGAGCACGCCCCAGACCAGCGCCATGCCGAGCGCCATCAGGCCATAGAGCCCGCCGAGCAGGATTCCGTTGACGATGATCTGAGCCAGCAGCACGGCCGAAAGTCCCTTGGGAGCCTATCCGCTATTTGCGGTCGCTCCACGCGGGAACCGGATATTCCGGCTTGTTGAGGAAATCGGCGGCATAGATCGGCACCACCTTGTCCTCCTGGATCTGGATCACGACCTGCGGCAGGACGATCTGGCCGTTCTCGCCGTATTTGATATGGGCATAGAGGCTGTCGAAGGAGACGGCGGCGATGGCATCGCGCACCTTCTGCGGGTCGAGAGAGCCCGCATTGGCGATGGCCACGGCGAAGGTCTCGACATCCGCCACGGCCGAGGCCGCGTGGTAATCCGGCTCGTAGCCGTATTTCTCCTGGTAGAGCTTGGCGAAATCGGCAGCATTGCCGAACCAGGGATCGGTCAGCTGCGGCTCGGGCAGCCAGCTGCTCATGCCGAAGGCGTAGTTCGCATCCTTGCCCAGCGCCTTGCGGAAATCGGCGGTCGGAACGCCGACGGTGAAGGCGTAGAAGCCCTTGGGATTGACGTCCAGGCCCTTCATCTGGCGGATGAAGTTGAGCGCCTCGGTCTCATGGCCGCTCCACAGGATGACGTCGGGCGCCTTGGATTTGACGATGCTGAGGATCGAGGAGAAATCGGCGTTGTTCTCGGCGTATTTCTCATCGGCCACGAGCTCGTATCCCGCCGTCTTCAGATGCGCGCGGGTCCCCTTGGCGACGGAGACGTCGAAGCTGTCATCGGCGGCGACCAGCGCCACCTTGACGGGCTTGGGATCGAGCTTGCCCATCATCTCGATGGTGCTGGCGTAGTAGTCGCCGGCCGGCGGCAGGGTCCCGAAGATGTATTTATAGCCGCGGGCATAAATCTGGCCCGAGGCGCCGCCGCCCTGGACCATCGGAATCTGGTACTTCTCGGCGACGGAGCTGTCGTCGAGGGCATAGTTCGAGGCGAAGGGCCCGAGCAGGAAGTTGACCTTGTCCGAGGTGATCAGCCGGACATATTGGCGGACGCTGAGGCCGACGTCCGACTGGTTGTCATAGAGCTTGAGGGCCAGCTTGTAGGTCTTGTCGCCGACCTTGACGCCGCCCTTGGCGTTGATGGTGTCGACGGCGAGCTTATAGGCGTCGACGTAGTAGCGCCCGGTATTGGCTTGCGAGCCCGTGGATTGCAAGGAGGCGCCGAGGGTGATGACGTCGTCATCGGCAATCGCCGCGACCGGGGCCGCGCCGAGTAGAATCGGCAGCGCTGCGAGCATCGCGAAAAAGCGCTTCATCCTGTGTCCTCCTGCTGTTCCGTCCCGGCATGGTGGCCTATGCCCAAGGCATTTCAATAATGCATCGGGGCCGGTCCGTACAGCGTGAGGGCGAGGAGGGGCCCTCGGATCATCCCTTCCGTCGCCTCGGCGCAAGCCGGGGTCCAGGGGGTCGGCGCCAAGCAACCCACCCCGTGGCCCCTCCCTGCGCAGGGCAAGCTTCGCCGCCGACTATGTTCGCCCGCGTTGCTGTGAGATACTGGGAGGGCTGAACCTGCAATGAAAAATCGCAGGGAGCCGAGGGGAGGGGGCAGTTGGGCAGATGGCGCATCACGGATGTCCGTAGCTTTTTGATCGAGACGGTGGGAGTCGGCGGCAACTACACCTCGCAGCCGCCGGGGCATTGGATCGTGGATGAGCGCCAGGCCAATCCGCTCTCCATCTATCCCAGCCGTTCCGATCTTCGCTCGGGCGGCCGCGATTCCGTGACCGGCGGAACTCTGGTCGAGATCGAGACTGCCGACGGCACGATCGGCTTTGCGACCGGCGGCGGCGGTCTGTCGGCCTGTTCCGTCATCGAGCAGGGTCTGGCCGATCTGCTGATCGGCGCCGATGTCCGCGACATCGCCCGTTTGTGGGACCAGATGTATCGCTCGAGCCTGCCCTATGGCCGCAAGGGCCTGGCGCTCATGGCGATCAGCGTGGCCGATCTGGCGCTGTGGGACCTGCTGGGCCAGCTGCGCGGCGAACCCGTTTACCGGCTCGCCGGTGGTGCGACCAAGGAGCGTATCGCGGTCTACGGCACGGGCCCCGATCCGACGGTGTTCCAGCGCCGCGGATTCTTCGGCAGCAAAGTTCCCTTCCCCTATGGCCCGGCCGATGGCCGCAAAGGCTTTGCCGGGAATGTCGAGGCGGTTGCCGCCCACCGCGCCGCGGTCGGGGAGGGCTATCCCCTGATGATCGACTGCTTCATGGCCCTCGATGTGCCCTATGCCCTGGAGTTCGCCCGCGCCGTCGAGCCCTATGGGCTCTACTGGATCGAGGAGGCGCTGCATCCCGACGATTGGCAGGGCTACCGCCGGCTGAAGGAGGCGGCCCCCTGGGTTCGCTGGACCACCGGGGAGCATGAATACACCCGCTGGGGCTTCCGCAATCTCGTTCAAGATCGGATCGTCGACATCATTCAGCCGGACCTGATGTGGTGCGGCGGATTCAGCGAGGCGCTGCGCATCGCGTCCCTCGCCTCGGCCTTCGATGTGGCCCTCGTCCCCCATGCCGGCGGGATCTACAGCTATCATCTCGCCATGACCCAGCCCGGGGTTCCCTTCGTCGAGTATTGCAACACCAGCCCGAAGGGCGACCAGATCACGCCTGTCTTCGGCGCCATGTTCGAGGGCGAGCCCTTGGCGCTCGACGGCACCATCACGCTTTCCGACGCGCCGGGTTGGGGGCTGCGGCTGCAGCGCGACGCGGTCAGCCTCCGGCGTTTCGCGGCCTGAAACCGGGGGCATCCGTGACCGGGTATCCGAGACTTGTTGTGCCGATGAGGCTTTCAATTATCATCCCGCTCGGCAGGGATGTGGCGGCGAGGATGGGCTGGTTCCAGTGACAGTCTTGCGGCTGGTGATCACGCGAATTCTGCTGTCGATGCTCACCCTGCTCATCGTTTCGATCGCTATTTTTGCGATCATCGAGGTGCTGCCTGGCGATGTCGCCACGCGCATGCTCGGCCGCGATGCGACGCCGGCGGCGATCGCCGTCTTCAGGGAGAAGATGCACCTCAACGACCCGGCGGTGGTGCGATATGCCCATTGGCTGGGCGGAATTCTCCACGGCGATTTCGGCCAGGCTCTCACCAGCTCCCGCCCGATCGCCGATATCCTGGCGCCGCGCATCTTCAACACCCTGCTGCTCTCCATCTACGCCTTCCTGATCTACCTGCCTCTGGCGCTCATTCCCGCGCTCGTCCAGGCCTCTCATCGCGACCAGCGGGTCGACCATGTCATCTCGGTGATCAATCTCGTCTTCCTGTCGACGCCCGATTTCCTGCTGGGCACGGTGCTGCTGCTCGCCTTCACCGTCGCCTTGCCGCTGTTTCCCGCCGTCTCCATGCTCGACGACAGCTCCAGCGCGCTCGAATATCTGCGGGCCATGACCCTGCCCGCCATCACGCTGGCCATCGCCATGGCGATCGCGGCGGTGCGCATGCTGCGCGACAATCTGATCGAGGTGCTGGATTCGGACTATGTCCGGATGGCCGAGCTCAAGGGCTTGCCGCGGCACGCCGTGCTGCTGCGCCATGCGCTCCCCAATGCGCTGGTTCCCACGCTCAACATAACGGCGATCAATCTCGGCTACCTCGTCGGCGGCGTGGTGATCGTGGAGAAGGTCTATTCCTATCCCGGCTTCGGCCGGTTGATGATCGATGCGCTCCAGCTGCGCGATGTGCCCTTGATCGAAGCGACCGTCCTGATCGCGTCCACGGTCTATGTGGGGGCGAACATGCTGGCCGATGTCGGCGCCATCCTGCTCAATCCGAGACTGAGGAAGGGATGAGCGATGGCCCCCGTTGAGACGTGGCGATGGTTGCCGGCGTGACGAACCCGCCCAAGCGCCGATCCTTCGGCGCGCTCTGGCGCCGGGCGCCCATGAGCCTGCGGATCGGCAGCGTCATCCTGCTGCTGCAATTCATCATTGCCGCCACCGGACCCTTCTGGGCGCCCTATGGTCCCGCCCAGATCCAGACCGGGCCACCGCTGTCGAGCATGAGCTGGCAGCATCCCTTCGGCACCGACCAACTGGGCCGCGACGTCTTCAGCCGGGCGGTCTATGGCGGCCATATCGTGATCCTCCTGTCGCTCTCGGGAACCTTTCTCGGCCTCGTCATCGGCGCGATCGTCGGCCTCTTCTCCGGCTATGTCGGTGGCTGGGTTGATGAGGTGCTGCAGCGCCTGCTCGAGGCGATGATCAGCATCCCCTTCCTCGTGCTGGCGCTGATCGCTATCGTCGCCGTGGGCCCGGCGCTGTCCGGCAATCCGGTCCTGCTGGTCCTCATCGTGGCGCTGATCTATTCGCCCCGCATCGCGCGCATGGCGCGGGCAGCGGCACTCGACATCGTCACTCGCGATTTCGTCACGGTCGCGCGCCTCCGGGGCGAGAGCGCCTGGTCGGTGATGAAGCGCGAGCTGCTGCCCAATGCCACCAGCGTGCTGCTGGTGGAGTTTGCGCTGCGTGCCGGCTATGCGCCGATCCTCATCGGCTCCCTGGGTTTCCTCGGCTTCGGCCTGCGCCCGCCCACGCCGGAATGGGGCCTGATGATGAGCGAGAACCGTTCCCTCATCATCTTCTCGCCCATGACCGTGCTGGGACCCGGGCTGATGCTGGCATCCCTCGTCGTGGGCCTCAATCTGTTCACCGAAGGATTTGCGCGCATCCTGGGGCGGACCGTGCGCCTGGGCGATAAATGAGCGATGCCTCGCCTTTGGTCGAGGTGGCCGATCTCGACTTTGCCTACCGGCATGGCGACGGATGGCTGCGGGTCCTCCATGGCGTCAGCTTCACCATCCGGCGCGGCGAGGCCTTCGGGCTGGTCGGGGAATCCGGCTGCGGCAAGTCGACCGTCGCCTATCAGCTGCTGGGCCTGCAGCGCGAGGGCAGCCGCATCGAAGGCGGGCGCATCCTGTTTCAAGGGCAGGATCTGCAAGGCCTGAGCCGCTCGGCACTCGCTCGGCTGCGCGGCAATCGGATCAGCCTCGTTCCCCAGAACCCGACGACGGCGCTCAGCCCGGCCATGAAGGTCGGGCGCCAGGTGATCGAGGTGCTGCAATACCATGCGGCCCATGCCGGCGCCGAGAAGGAGCGGGCCATCGAGCTCTTTCAGCTGGCCGGCCTGCCGTCCCCCGAGACCATCGGAAACCGCTATCCCCATCAGCTCTCGGGCGGGCAGCAGCAGCGCGTCTGTATCGCCATGGCGCTGGCCTGCCAGCCCGATCTGGTTGTCCTCGACGAGCCGACGACGGGGCTCGACGTGACCACCCAGGAGCAGATCGTCGAGCTGCTCGCCGATCTTCGCTCCCGCCTCGGCATGTCCATGCTCTATGTCACCCATGATCTGGGGGTGCTGGCGCAGATCGCGGATCGGGTCGGGGTCATGTATGCCGGCCGCATGGTGGAGACCGCGCCGGTCCGGGAGCTCTTCGACCGGCCCCGGCATCCCTATACCCGCGGCCTCATCGCCTCAATTCCTCAGATCGAGACCACCGAGCGTTCGACCAGCCTGGTCCTGCGCGGCTTGCTGAAGCGCGACGAGCTGCCGCCGGGATGTCCCTTCCAGCCGCGCTGCGATTTCGCCGAGGCCATCTGCGCCACGGAGGTGCAGAGGCTGGAGGCGGTCGGCGGCAATCATGCGGTTGCCTGCCGCCGCTGGCGCGTCCTCGAGGCCGCCGTATCGGATAGCGAACGCCGCGACGACAGTTCCAGCGCTCGCATCGACTGAGCCCGGAAACATCCTCAGCCTCGCGGGTGTTTCCATCGCCTATGGCGGCCAGGGCTGGTTGTCGTCCCTGGCGGCCTCATCGCTTCCCCCCGTCGTGGATGCGCTCTCCTTCGACATCGGCATGGGGGAGACCCTGGCGCTGGTCGGCAAATCCGGGAGCGGCAAATCGACGGTTGCCCGGGCCATCAGCGGGCTTCTGGCACCGGTGCAAGGCAGCATCCGGTTCGAAGCGCAGCGCCTGCCTGGCTTGATCGCCCAGCGCTCGCGCGAGTTCCGGCGGCGCATCCAGTACATCTTCCAGAACCCCGATGCCTCGCTCAACCCGCGGGCACGGATCGGCTCGATCCTGGCCCGGCCGCTGGAGCTGTTCTTCGACCTGGGTACTGCGGCCGTCAGGGAGCGGGTCGTCCTCGCCCTCGACGACGTGCGGCTGGACGAGAGCTATGTGGGACGCTACCCGGATCAGCTTTCGGGCGGCGAACGCCAGCGCGTCGCAATCGCCCGCGCGCTGGTGGCCGAGCCGACGCTCCTGCTCTGCGACGAGATCCTCTCCGGGCTCGACGTATCGGTGCAGGCGAACGTGCTGGTGCTGCTCCAGCAGCTGCGGCGCGAGCGGCATCTCTCCATGCTGTTCATCTCCCATGACCTCGCTGTGGTCCGCTCGCTGGCCGATCGGATCGGCGTGCTCTTCCGCGGCCAGTTGATGGAGATCGGCGAGGTCGACGAGATCTTCTCGCCGCCCTTCCATCCCTATACCTACGATCTCCTGATGTCGGTTCCGAGCATCCAGCGCGCGCCGCGCCGCCACGCGCGCCGGCAGGCGCCGAACGGGGTCGCGAAGGCCTCGGGTTGCCCCTTCGCCGGCCGCTGCGCCTGGCGGCTCGGCCGGATCTGCGAGGAGCAGGCGCCCCCCTGGCGGGAGATCAGTGCCACCCATCGCATCCGCTGCCATATCGATGGCGCCGGCCTGGCCGAGCGCGTCAGCAGCGATCTGTCGCATCTCTACGCGCCGGCGCCACCTCAGCTTCCGGTCGTCGAAACTTCGGTCTGATTGGGCCCTGAAAAAGAAAAAGGGGAGCGCGCTGTCGCGCACTCCCCCTCTCGAGACGTCGTCGTTGTCGATTGTCTATTCGCAGGCCACCTGGCTGAAGTCGGGCCGGTTGTGGTCGGCAGGCGGGGTGTAGCCGCTGCATCCCTTGCGGGTGGCAGCGACGATGTTGACGAACATCGGAATGATCACGCCACCGTCCTCCGCGATCATTCGCCCGGCTTCCTGATAGAGCTTGCGGCGGGCGACCGGGTCCAGGGTCGTCGCCGCCTTGTCCAGCAGCGCATCATAGTCGTCCTTGAAGAAGTGGGTCTCGTTCCACTTCGAGCTCTTGCGATAGGCAACCGCCAAAGCCGCGGGCGTGGTCCGCAGGCCCCAGTTCGACACGGCAAAGGGCTGCTTCAGCCAGATCGTGTCCCAATATTCGCCGGGCGCATCGTTGATGATGTTGACCTTGATGCCGGCTTGGGACGCCATCTGCTGATAGGCCTGCACCATCGCCATGGTGCCCGGCATCAGATCGGCGGCATGCAGGTCGACCGAGATGCCGTCGGGATGTCCGGCTTCGGCGAGCAACTGCTTCGCCTTGGCGACATCGGGCTGCATCACATCGGTGCGATAGGCATCGGGCGAGGTCGGCGGGATCGGATTGTCGTCGCCGGGAATCCCGAAGCCTTGCAAAGCGGTTTCGACCATCGCCTTGCGGTCGATCACCAGCTTCATGGCCTCGCGTACCTTCGGATCATTGAAGGGCGGCGTGTCGATGAACATGCCCATGGTGACGGCGGTGCCGCCCGGTGACTGGCTGAGGGTGATGCTGGGATCCTTCTTCAGCATCGGGATCGTGGCCGGATCGACCTCCATGACGACATCTGCCCCGCCGGACTCAAGGGCGGCGACCCGGCTGAGCGGCTCGGTGATGGCGGTCACGGTGAGGCAGGAGGATTTCGGCAGGCCCTGCTTCCAGTAGTTCGCGTTGCGCTCGAAGGTGGTGGAGAGCAGGCCGAGCTTCAGCTCCTTCAGCGTGAAGGGCCCGGTGCCATTGGGATGGAAGCGAATATCGTCGGAGGAGGCGCCGTTCTTGACCACCATCCCGTGCTTGGTCGCCAGGATGGAGGGCAGCTCCACCATGGGCCCGTCGAGAGTCACCTTCACCGTGGCGGGATCGACCGCCTTGAATGCCGAGGGCTTGATCGCGCCGAGCTCGCTCGCAGCGGGCGAAGCCGTCTTCGGGTCGAGCAGGCGCTGGAAGGTGTAGACGACGTCATCGGCCGTCAGCGGCGACCCGTCGTGGAATTTCACGCCCTGCTTCAGATGGAAGGTCCACTCCGTCGCCGTGGGGTTGGATTCCCAGGACTCCGCGAGCCAGGGGATCGGCTGCATGGTGGAATCCACGCCGATGAAGGGCTCGTAGATCATGCGCGCGTGATAGACATCCGAGATGCTGAGCAGCCGCGCGGGATCGGGGGATAAGCTCTCTCCGCTCCAGTCGGGCCCAACGAGGATGGGACATTTCTCTGCCGATGCGATCGGCACGAAAGCGAAGCTCGCGACCATCAGCGTGGCCGCGACAACGCCGGTTCTCAGCGTATTCATGCGTAACCCTCCCTTTGCGCGCTGCTTTGAAACTTTTGAGCGCATGCTGCACGCTATCAGCGGGGTCGGGCGTGGTCAAATCACGCTGCGGCTGGCCTGTTTCGACCAGCGAAACTCGCACGCTCTGCGAGAGAGCGTCGCTTGCCTGGCTTCGAGATAGGTTGCTAGGTTGAGTGCATCTCCGGCCTTGGGCCCGGGACCGGAATCAGCAGGGGGAAGCCAGCAATGCGCCGCAAGATCTCGACGGGATCCGACTATGAGAAGCTCGTGGGCTATTCCCGGGCGCTTGTCGTCGGCGAATGGGTGTTCGTCTCCGGCACCACGGGCCGCGACCACGAGACCGGGGAGATCCCCGAGGACGTGGTCGCTCAGACGCATATCTGCTTCCGCACGATCAATCGGGCGCTGGAGCAGGCGGGATCATCCTTCGCCGATGTCGTGCGCGCGCGCATCATCATGACCGACGCGTCCGACGATGCCCGCGTCGCGCCGGTGATCGGCCAGTATCTCAAGCCGGTCGGCCCGGCGCTCACCATGTCCGTCGGCGCGCTGCTCGATCCGCGCTTCAAGATCGAGATCGACGTCACGGCCTTGATCGGAACGGGGGAGAAGGGCGCCCGATAGCTCCACCATGAATTCGATGCTGCCGCATTGCCTTGGCGCCTTGACGCCCTAAATCAGTAGAGAGGTGCCCGGTTCCATCGGGCCAGTCCTATCGGGATTGTCTGCGGGAACCACGCGATGGGCCGGCCCATGTCGTTGTGCAACCTGCGAAAGCTCGAGGCATGGACATGCGGATCATGAGGCGCCGCTCGCGGCTTGCCGCGGCTATCATCCTCGCGCCAGCGTTGGCGGCGGCGGTCGCCATCCTGACCCTCGGGCAGGCCGCGACCAACCCGCCCGCTGCACCGGCGGCCTGCCCGGCGGGGGCAGGCATCACGCTGCCGCCCGGCTTTTGCGCGACGATCTTCGCCGACAACCTCGGCAACGCCCGCCATCTCGCCGTCGCCCCGAACGGAACCGTCTACGTCAATACCTGGGCTGGCCCGTCATCGGCCAGCGGCTTCCTGGTGGCGCTCCGAGATACCAAAGGGCAGGGACGGGCCGATGTCGTTCAGCGCTTCGGCGCGGGTGCGCCGGCAGGCGGGACGGGCATCGCCTTTTACAAGGGCGCGATCTTTGCCGAGATGAGTGATCGCATCCTGCGCTATCCCCTGCCGGCCGGCGCCATCCTGCCGAACGGAGCGCCGCAGGTGGTCGTCTCCGGCTTGCCGCTCGGGGGCGATCATCCCATGCATCCCTTCGTGATCAGTCCCCAGGGCACGTTGTACGTCGATGTCGCCTCGGCGACCAATTCCTGCCAGCTTCAAAATCGGGTGGCGAAGTCGCCCGGCGACAAGCCCTGCGACGAGCTCCTGACCCGGGCCGGCATCTGGCGCTACGACGCCAACAAGACGGGGCAGCGTTTCTCGACGGCCGAGCGCTTCGTCAAGGGGCTGCGCAACAGCGAAGGCCTGAGTTTCGATTCGGCGGGCCGGCTCTACGCCACCCAGCACGGCCGCGACCAGCTCTACGAGAACTGGCCGAACCTCTACACGCCCGCGCAGGGCCAGAACCTGCCGGGCGAGGAGATCGTGATCCTCCGGCTCGGCGCCGATTATGGCTGGCCGGCGTGCTATTTCGACTTGATCCAGAACAAACTCGTCCTGGCGCCCGAATATGGCGGCGACGGCGGAAAACTGGTGAGCATCTGCGCGCAGATGCAGGCGCCCCTCGTCTCCTTCCCCGCCCATTGGGCCCCGAACGACATGATGATCTACAACGCCACGCAGTTTCCGCCGAGCTATCGCGGCGGCGCCTTCATCGCCTTCCACGGCTCCTGGAATCGCGCGCCGGGGCCGCAAGGCGGCTACAAGATCGTGTTCCTGCCGCTGGCCAATGGCAAGGTGGCCGGGCCCGCCTTCGCCTTCGCCAACGGCTTTGCCGGCGCCTTCACGGACCCGAGCCGGGCGGCCTTCCGGCCATCGGGACTCGCCGTGGGGCCGGACGGGGCGCTCTATATTTCGGACGACGTGCATGGCCGGATCTGGCGCGTCGTCTACAAGGGCACCGGTGCGTCGGCAAGCGCACCCGCGCCCGGCGTCGCATCCGTATTGGACGCCGGCGGCCAGTAACCATCGCTGCCGACGCCCAGGGGCGCGGCAGAGGCACAGGTCGCGCGCCGAGGGGCGGCGCTTGCCGAGGTCTCCCGAGTAAAGACCGGCAGGACGACTTGGGAACTAACCCCGTGGCTCAGTGGAAATCAATTCAGTTCCATTAAAACATCGACATGTAGGAACTCGACCGTAGACGATGATGTTTCAAGGGAAGGCGGGCTTACCAGGAGGACAGGCCAACTTACCAGGAGGACAACATGACCCAGCCAAAGGCGTCAACAAACCTAACGATCGTGCTGTCGCTCGCGCTGATCGCCACCCCGTTGACCATCGACCAGCGTGGCGGCCTTGGGGTGAACCAAGCCTCGGCACGTAGCGGCCACAGCGTTTCTCGCGCTGAAGTCGGCGAAGGTTCGATGAAGGATAAGGTCGCGGATGCCAGGCGAGCGGAGCTGGACGCGGCCATCAGAACCGCCCTCGAAGATAAGCTGCAGCGACTGGAGACGCATCGCAAAAACTCAATTATCGACAGACTGGAACTATTGGTGCAGGACACTCTGAACACGATGAACCGCCCCGAACCGTAGTCGAGGGAGCATCGGACCAGGCCTGCTTCAGGTGAACCTGGACTGCCTCGTATCGGGGCGTCTCCGGCACCGGTGATCAGCCAGCGCTCCAGGATTTCTCGGTTAGTGGCTGGGGGACCTGGATTCGAACCAGGGTTGACGGATCAGAGTCCCTAACGTTATTAACGAAATCAATGGCTTGAGTGTAAAACTGCTCTAAGTGTAC
>CAVWQS010000004.1:0-118072 GCA_963757155.1 uncultured Alphaproteobacteria bacterium | reverse complement strand
GTGAACGTCGTCACCAGCGAGGGCTCGCCTCTCTCTTCCGTCATTCCCGCGAAAGCGGGAATCCAGGGCCCCAGATTTTGTCGCTCACCCTGGATTTCCCGCTTTCTCGGAATGACGAGGCGGAGGCGTTGGACCCTACCCCACCTTCTCCGTGCCTCTGTGTCTCTGTGGTTCAACCTTCCGCGCCACGCCATAGGCCCGCGGCGAGGTCGAGACCGCCGCCGAGGCCACCGCCACCCCCTCGGCCACTGCCGCGGCAAGGTCGCGCCGCCCCAGCCAGGACGCGAGATAGCCGGCATTGAAGGCATCGCCCGCGCCGATGGTGTCGATCACCGTCACCTCCGGCGCCGCGGCATGGAATTTTTCGCCATCGCGCCAGCCGGTCGCCCCAGCCGGACCCTGCTTGATCACGATGGCAGCACCGCGCTTGGCTTTGCGGGAGAGCCAGCGCGCCGCGGTCTCGACATCCCGCTGGCGCGAGAAGGCGCAGCTCTCGATCTCGTTCAGCAGCAGATGGTCGCAGGCGGTGAGCCAGACGGCCATGCGCCGGATGGTCGTCTCGCTCCAGCCGTCGCTGGGCCAGCCCGTATCCAGGGCGATCTCGAATCCGCGGGCGACCAGGAGATCGATCAGCGCCTCATAGGATTCCAGCAGTCGCGGGCTGAGGAAGCCGCCCAGCAGCAAGGCGATATCCCCTCGCCCCGCCCGGCGCGGCAGGCGCCCGACCACGTCCTTCATGGTCGTGACCGCCAGATGGCCTTGGGAGGTGAGGAAGGTGCGCTCGCCATTGGCATGGTTGATGCCCACCGAGACGGTGGTCGGCACCGGCGAGACGGGCCAACCTCGGCCCGCCGTCCCGAAAGGCTCTCGGAGCCAGCGGCCGAAGACATCGTCGCCGACGTTGCACGCCAGGCGAAAGGGCACGCCCAGCGCCTGGAAGGCCAGTGCTGCATTGCCGGCCGAGCCGCCGACCCGGAGCGCGCTCTCCGCCAGGATGTTCTCGGTGCCGGGCTGGGGCCAGGCGCCGAGAGGACCCATGATCAAATCGACGTTCACGTTGCCGATGACATGGACCTTCGGCCCCCCTGGGCCGATGACACGGGCCTTCGGCCCACGTGCGCCGATGACATGGGCCTTCGGCCCACCTGGGCCGATGACATGGACCTTCGGGGCGCGGGACGTCGCGTTCATTCGATGCCCGTGACCTTGGTCGTGCGCAAGGGTTCACCCACCCGCGGCACATGGCGTCCCGCGAGATCGATCATCAGCCGCTGGAGCGACGGCAGCAGAGCGAAGGCGGCGGCAAAGCCGCTCGCGGCGGGAAAATCGATCGTCACCGCGCCCTCCAGCTTCGCCTCGCCGCTGAGATCGAAGATGACCGATGTCGCCCCGGCCTCGCGGCAGGTCGCGACCAGCTTCTGGTTGAGCCTGGAATCCTCGCCCGGACCGCGCAGCAGGATGACGCCGATGGCGGAGTTGAGGATCTCCAGGGGACCATGGCGGAACTGCCCGCCCTCCATGGCCATGACCGGCAGGCGCCCCAGCTCCATGAGGCAGAGCGCGCCGGCCTCGGCGAGGCCGGCCATGGCGCCGCGGCCGCTGACGATGATCACCTTCTTTTGCGCCAGCACCTGCAGCGCCGCATCGACGGGGCGCTCGAGCGGCTTGCGCAAATAGCCAAGCGCCGGGCCCAGATCCTCCCCCAGCTCGGCGAGGACCGCGGCATGCAGCGCCAGGCAGATCAGCAGGCTGCGGGTCGCGGCAAAGGCCTTCTCCGTACCGCCGGCCCCGACCAGCACGGGAATCCGCTGGGCCAAAGGGCCGCCGGCTTCAAGCGTGATTCCGAAGCGCTCCTCCTGCCCCACCGCGCGATCGAGAAGCTGGAGCACCTCGCCGGAGCCGCCGGATTGGGAGGTGAGGATCGCTGTCCGCATCCGGTCCGGCAGCGGTGCGGCCAGCAGCTCCGAGGCGGTGATGGCCGTGGCATCGATGCCCCGGGCCCGATAGGCGGGCTCGACGGCCCGGTTCACATAATGCGATCCGCCCATGCCGATGAGCAGGAGCCGCTTCGTTCGATTCAGGCTTTCGGCGATTCGCGCGGCCGGGGCGCGGGCAGCTTCGAAGGAAGCGAGCGCATCGCCATGCTGGCGCGCCCGCTCCACATTGAGAAGATCCAAACCGGAAGGCATCTTGCCGTCGTTCATTACGTCAACCTTTCACGCCCCCGGCCGCGAGGCCGGAGATAAGGGATTTCTGCAGGAAGAAGGCGATCAGCAGCGCCGGCAGGGCCGTCAATATGCCGGCGGCGGAGATGAGCCCGTAGTCCGTCGCCCGGCCCGCGGCGAAATCGGCGATGGCGACCGGCAGGGTCTTGGCCCGGAGGTCGTTGGTATAGAGCAAAGCATAGAAGAACTCGTCCCAGGCCAGCAGCACGGCGAAGAGGGCGGCGGTACCGAGCCCCGCCTTGGCGATGGGCAAGGTGACATGGCGCAGCACGCCGATCAGCCCGACGCCGTCGATCCGCGCCGCCTCCTCGATCTCCATGGGCACGGCGTCGATCGTCGCCTTCAGCAGCCAGGTGACGAAGGGCATCAGGATGGTGCAATAGACGATGGTCAGCGCCGCCACCGTGTTGAGCAACCCCAGCGCCCCGAAGATCATGTACAGCGGCAGAATGAGGGCGACCGGCGGCATCATATAGGTGCCGAGCACGGCATAGAGCAGCCCCATGCGCCGGCCGGGAAAGCGCGAGAAGCTGTAGGCCGCCGGGATTCCCACGACGAGCGCGATGGCCGTCGCCGAGAAGGAGGCGAGCAGGCTGTTGCGCAAGGCATAGATGAACTCCTCCCCGGCCGAATGCGCCGCGACGCTGAGGAGCCGGCCGTAGCGCGAGAAATCGGCATGGCTCGGAATCCAGCGCAGCGGCACGGCCGTCAGCTCTGGCGTCGAGCTGATGCTCATGATGAAGAGCCAGATCAGCGGCGCCAGCGTCGTCACCACCAGCACCACGACGGCGGTATAGGTCAGGACCGTCGGGATGATGTCGCGCCGCCGGATCTTCCTGCTGCCGATCCTCATGCCCCCGACTTTCACGCCGTAGATCCCTGGCGGCGCAGCAGCATGATGTAGATCGCGATCATCACCGCGCTGGTCAGCGCCACGGTCACGGCATAGGAGGCCCCGCTTCCCGCGCGCAGATAGGCGAAGGATTCCTGATAGACGAAGAAGCTGACCGATTTGGTCGTATCGGCCGGCCCGCCCCGGGTCATGAGATAGATGATGTCGAAGACCTTGAAGGCCTCGATCATGCGCAGGATGAGGGCCACGCTGAGCGGGCCCAAAATGGCGGGAAAGGTGACCTTCCAGAATTTGGTCCAGGGCCCAGCGCCGTCGATATCCGCCGCCTCATAGAGCTCGCGCGGAATGGTCTGCAGCGCCGCCAGAACGATGATGGCGACCAGCGGATAGTTCTTCCAGACATCCGCCAGGATCACCATGTTCATCGCCGTGCCCGGGGTGCCGAGCCAGGAGCGGTAGGAATCGATGAGGCCGAGCTGGGAGAGCAGCGCGTTCAGGCTGCCGAATTCGGGGTTGTAGATCAGGCGCCACATCATGGCATTGACGATGGTCGGCAGCGCCCAGGGCAGCACCATGATGGCGCGAACGATGGTGCGGCCGGCAAACTCGCGGTTCAGCAGCAAGGCGACCAGCACCCCCAGCAGGATCTCGATGCCCACCGAGACGAAGGTGAAATAGAGGGTGCGCCGGAAGGCGTCGCCGAAATCCGGATCGGTGAAGACATAGGCGTAATTCTCGAACCCGACCCAATGCTGGGCGACATGGCGCCCGGTCAGGCTCGCATCGGTGAAGGAGAGACGGATGGTGCTGATCAGCGGGTAGCCGGTCACGGTCACGATGATGACCAGGAGCGGCAGCAGGAGTGCCCAGGCCTGCCGGTCGCGGCTCGACATTCCCATGGCCGGCTACCTCGCTTGGATCAGCAGATCTTTCAGTGCAGCCGTTCCGCCGCCTTTGTTGCCGTCTGCATCCCCTGCTCCGGCGTCGCCTGGCCGAGCAGAATCTGCTGCAGGTTCTTCTGCAGGATGTTCGACAGCTCGGTATAGGAGGGCGTCGTCGGGCGCGGGAACATGAGCCCGATGGAGACCTTCGCCGCCGCGATCAGAGCCTCCTGGCCCTTGGCCACCGCCGGATCGTCATAGGAGCTCTTCCAGATGGGCAGGCTGAGCTTGGCGAATTTGTTCTGCACGGGCTGAGAGGTGATGAAGGAGATGTATTTCCACGCCTCATCCGCATGGGTGCTGTTGGCCGTGATGCCGAGGCCCATGGAGCCGTTGATGGCCGAGGCCTCGCTCTTGCCCGCCACGCCCGGTGCCGGAACGATGCCGACCTGGCCCGCGATCTTGCTTTCCTTGGGATCGTTGGCGAGGTTGTACATATAGGTCCAGTTGAGGGCGAAGGCCGCGTCGCCGTTGGAGAAGATCTTGCGCACGTCCTCTTCCAGATATTCCCTGGAGTTCGGATTGGTGAGCCCGTCCTTCAGGCTCTGCTCCATGTAATTGACCGCCTCCAGCGAGCCGCCCTGATCGAAGATCGGCTTGCCGTCCTGGAAGAACTGGCCCTTATACGCGTCGACCAGGGTGCCGTAGTCGCAGATGATGGCCTCGGCCTGGGCCCAGCTCCAGACGATGGGGAATTTCACGATCCCCTTGTCCTTGATGATCTTCGCCTGCTCCGTCAGCTCCGCCCAGGTCTTGGGCGGTGCGGCGATCCCGGCCTTCGCCAGCATGTCCTTGTTGTAGAAGAGGTACTTGGTGTCGAGGATCCAGGGCATGCCCCAGCGCTTGTCCTCATAGGTCACCGTCGACCAGGCGCCGTCGAAGACCTTGGCCGAATCGTCCGCCGCGATGCGGCCGGTCACATCCTGCAGGAATCCGTTCTTGGCGAATTCCGCCGGCCAGATCGTGTCGAAGAGGACGACGTCATAGCCCTGCGCGCCCGAGCCCGCCGCGGCGACGATCTTGTCGTGCAGCGCCTCATAGGGCACGAATTCGAGATTGACTTTGACGCCGGGATTGGCCTTCTCGAAATCGGCCGTCATGGCGCGGACATCGTCTTCGCTATAGGCCGCCTGCTTCATGAACAGGGCGTTCAGCGTCGTGTCGGCCGCGGCCGGCCCGGCCGCAAGAAAGCCCGCGCCGACCATCGCGGCCAGACCCAGAGCAGCACCGGCTAGCCCTCGTTTCCAAGCTGGAAGTCGCTTCATCGCACTACCTCCCTATGTGACATCGCCCGCCCTTGCCGGCCGCTCCTGGCGGAGCCCACCGGCGGGCGGATCGGGCAAGGAAAGCACAAGCCGATTATTAAATCAATTTGATAGCTTTAATAGCCGGCGCATAATGCCAGCCAGGGAGGAGGCATCATCCATGCGCCAGGCCGCCGCGGTCGCGGGCACCAATCTCGAGCAGGCGCGATCGCACAACCGCCGCGTCGTCATCGAGGCCGTACGCCTGAACGGCGCCCTGTCGCGGGCCGAGATCGCGCGCCTCACCGCCCTTTCCTCCCAGACCATCTCCAATATCGTGGCCGAGCTCGAGCAATCCGGCATATTGAAGGCGGCGGCCCCGCGCCGGGCCGGCCGCGGCCAGCCTGCGACCCCGCTTTCCATCGATCCCGACGGCGCCTATTCCATCGGGCTGCAGCTCGACCATCAGATGCTGGTGGGGGTGCTGGCCGATCTCTCCGGCCGCATCCGCGCCCGCGCTTCCGCCGCCGTCGACCAGCCTGGCCCCGACAGCGCGCTGCCCGCCATGCGGCGCATGGTGGCCAAGCTCAGAAAGACCCGGGGCCTCGATCCCGATCCCGATTGCCTCCTGGGCATCGGCGTCGCCATGCCCGGCCCCTTCGGCGTCGAGGGCATCACCTCCGTCGGCCCCACCGCCCTTCCCGGCTGGCAGGATTTTCCCCTCGCCGCCGAGCTGCAGCGCGCAACGGGCCTGCCCACCATCGTGGAGAACGATGCCACGGCCGCGGCCATCGGCGAGCGGCTGCATGGCGCCGCCCGCCAGCTCACCAGCTTCGTCTATCTCTTCGTCGGCACCGGGCTTGGCGCCGGGCTCATCCTGGGCGGCCAGCTCTATCGCGGCAATGCGCGCAATGCCGGCGAGATCGGCCATATGATCGTGGAGCCCGGCGGCAAGCCATGCGTCTGCGGCAATCGCGGCTGCCTCGAGCGCTATCTCTCGCTGCGCGCCGTCTATGAATGGCTGGAGCTTCCCGATCCCGACCATGCCTCGCCCGAGCTGCTGACGGCGCTGCTCGCCCGCGGCGACAAGCGCCTCGACGGCTGGATCGAGTCCGTAATTGCCGCCCACACGCCGGGCCATCAACATCCTGGAATCCGTCCTCGATCCCGATGCCATCGTGCTCGGCGGATTCATGCCGCTGCCTCTGCTCCAGCGCCTCTTCGACCGCCTCGAACCCCTCCCCCCTTCCGTGGGCGCCAGGCGCGGCCGAACCTCGCCCCGAATCCTCCTGGGCGCGGCGGGACGCGAGAGCTCGGTGCTAGGCGCGGCGGCGCTCCCGATCTTCGACGAGATCAACCCGCAATACGACGTGCTGCTGAAGCCGCATCGCGCGGCGTGATCGCGAGCGGCAAAGATCGAACCTGTGGCCCCTGTTGGAGTGGACGGCCCCCAACGGCATCGATGTGCCAGAGTGAGGTCGTTGGAGATCTCAAACAAGGGAGCCGTCCATGGAAAAGCTTATTCGGGTTGGTGTGGACACGTCCAAGAGTGTTTTTCAGCTGCACGGGGTGAATTGCGCCGAGCAGGTGGTTCTGCGTAAGCAGCTGCGCCGGCGCCAGGTGCTTGAGTTCTTTGCCCGGTTGGAACCGACGAAGGTCGGCCTTGAGGCCTGCGGGGGTTCGCATTATTGGGCTCGCGAGCTGCGAGCCTTGGGCCACGAGGTGGCTTTGCTGCCGCCGCAGTATGTGAAGCCCTACCTCAAGCGGGGCAAGAACGACGCGCTGGATGCCGAGGCGATCTGTGAAGCCATGAGCCGGCCGAGGATGGGGTTCGTGGCGGTGAAGACGGCGGAGCAGCAGGCAGCATTGATGCTGGCCGGGCGGCGCGACCAGCTGGTGCGCCAGCGTACGCAAGTGACCAACTCGATCCGCGGTTACGCGGCCGAGTTCGGGCTGACGGCGGCCACGGGGCTGGACAAGATCGAGCCGCTGCTCGGGCGGATCGCGGCGGATGGGCAAGTGCCGGAGCTTGCGAGGGAGCTGTTTGGCGACTACGCCAGGGATTACGCCCGGCTCGAGGCGCAGATTAGGGCGATCGAGATCAAGCTGATGGCTTGGCATCGCGGGAACGAGCTCAGCCGGCGCCTGACCAAGATCCCCGGTGTTGGGCCAGTCGTCGCCTCGATGCTGGTGATGAAGACCCCTGATCCCAAGGCCTTTCGCTCCCCCCGGCACTTCGCAGCCTGGATCGGCCTGACGCCCAAGGACCACTCCACCGCGGGCAAGACGCGCCTGGGCGTGATCACGCGGGCCGGCGACGAGGCCTTGCGCAGCCTGCTGGTCGTGGGTGCGACCTCGGTGGTTCAGCAGGTCGGCAAGAGCAGAGGGAACCCCTCGCTCTGGCTGATCGAGCTCCTCAAGCGCAAGGCGCCCAAGCTCGCCGCCGTGGCGCTTGCCAACAAGATCGCCCGCATCGCCTGGAAGATGATGGTCAGCGGCGAAGCCTATAACCCCGCCCGTGCCCTTGCCGGCGCGAGGGACAAAGCGGCGTAACCAGCCTAGCGCAAAGCGGTTCTCACTTCTCGCCAAGGCCGGAACTTGCAGGAGAAGGTGGTGTGATCGATCGATCCCAGACGCCGGACACTCCGTGGAATCCAGCGGTGCCAGACATCGCGCCCCTGTTCGGAACCAGCGTCGCGGATACCATCTCGGCCAGCGGTCAGGTGCGACCGCGCCCAACAGGCCGGACATATGAGCGCAAGCGATCCGATCCAAACACCCTAGACCCTCTTGCAGGCAGGGGGCCGTCCACATATGGATTCCCGCTTTCGCCGGAATGACGGCAGTGTATTAGGCGAGCAGCTTGCTCATCGTGACGCTGACCAGCTTGTAGAATTGATTGCCTCACACTCCTCCGTCATTCCGGCGAAAGCCGGAATCCAGGGGCGAGCGACGGGTAGCGGACGGCCTGAGAGAATGCCAATCGCTCGTCATTGAAACAGGCCTAGAATAGCGCTGTCTTCGGTCCATGCGGAGGCTCCCATGAAGCTGGCAATCGCCGTGGTCTCATGCCTGGTGCTGCTGCTCTCAGGCGCCGTCGGCGCCCAGGCGCAAACTCCCGCCAATGTCACCGTCAATATCATCCATGATCAAAGCAGTGGCCTGCTGCGGGTGAATGGCGTTCCCATTCACCGCTTCGGCGGCAAACCGCCTGCCGACAGCGGGCCGCTGACCGACGCGGTGGGCATCGGGCAATGGCTGGTCGAGGGCGAGAATGTCATTGCGGTCGAGGTCAAAGCTGCTTCGGGCAGCTCGACGCGGATCGTCATCGTTCGGGGCATGGACGAGCCGAATCTGTTCGAGGGGAAAGTCGCGGGCAGCGGCAAGGCGCAGTACAAGCTGAGCCTCAAAGATGTGCCGCGCTGGGGTTGGTTCACGGCCGAACCCTGGACCGGCGACGACAAGGCACTCCTGGCCGCCGTCACCGCCCTTCATGCTGCCTATGCCAAGGGCGATGTGAAGACCATCATCGCGCTCTATCAGCCCTTCGATGATGACCTGAAGCCTTATGCCGGTTCCATGCTCGAAGGTGCCGCGGAAGGGCTGGCGGGCACGCTAAAGGGCGCCACTGTGGCCCCGCTCCCCACGAGCTTCAAGGTGGAGCGCTTCTACGGCAACCGGCTTTTCGTCGTGGAAGGGCCGGATTTAGCACCACCCATCGTCGTGACGAATGAAAGCGTCGTCCAGGGCCAGCCGGTCCTGCAATCCGGGCAGTTCTGGATCCGCAAGCAGGGCAAATGGTGGATCATCCGACCCTAGGCCGCGGCGTCTTCAGGGCCGCCACCTCGTTGCGCCAATTATGCTTCTCGCGGAAGCCCAGAACCTCCCGGGCCTTGCGGTTCGACAGCGGCCCTTCGTCGCCGACGAGCTTGCGGCGGATCGGGGTCTTCGGGCAGTAGCGCGCCAGAAACTCGGCCGTCGGCAGATCGGCGGTGATGCTGTCGTTCACCGCATTGAAGACCTGAAACCCCAGCCCATCCTTCTGCAGGCAGAGATGGACGATCTGGGCGAGGTCGCGCGCGTCGATATAGGTCCAGGCATTGCGCTTGCGCGACATCGGCTCCGCCACGAAGCCGGGGAAGCGGCCGTATTCATGGGGCTCGATGACATTGCCGATGCGCAGCGCATAGACATCGGCGCCATAGCGCATGGCGAAGGCGCGCGCGGTCTTCTCATTGAGGAGCTTGGACAGGCCGTAGCTGTCCATCGGGTCGATGTCGTAATCCTCCTCCAGCGGAAATTCGTGGAAATCCTTGTCGCCCTCGGCGAAGCAGACGCCATAGGTGGTCTCGCTGGAGGCGATGATCACCTTGCGCACGCCCATCTTGAGCGCCGCCTCGATGACGTTGTAGGTGCCCATGACATTGACCCGGAAGGTCTCGTTATCCGGCTCGATCAGCACCCGGGGGATGGCGGCGAAATGAACCACCGCATCGACGGGGCGCGGCGGATGGCCGTCCTTATACCCGCCGAAGCCGAAATGCGTGGTCATCGCATTGAACATCTGCCCGCTGTCGGTGATGTCGGCGATCAGCGTATTGATCTTGGGATGGTCGAAGCGCTGGAGATCGACATTCAGGATCTCGTAGCCTTGATCGAGGAGCCAGGGCAGTGCATGGCGCCCCGCCTTGCCGGTGCCGCCGGTGAACAGAATTCTCTTGGCCATGGGTTTTCTTCCTGTCGTCGGGCCGGCGATTTTGCTGGCTTCGGCCGGTGAGGGCAACCCGCTACTGCGCGGGCTGGAAGACCAGGAACTCGCGCCCGGGAAAGCCAGCCTCCGTCCAGAGGTCGATGAACTGGATCCATTCGCCGGCGGTGGCGGGATCCTCGCCGGCGACGGGATCGTCCATGCGCTTCACCTCGATATTGAGGATGCTGCCGTTCTTCAGCCAGACCCAGCCTTCGGGGCCCCGCGTCGCCCCGCCATGAAGCTGCTGGTTCTCGGCGGTCTTATATTCCTCGTGACCGGCGAGCCAGCCCTCTGCCTTCAGCTGCCCCCGCATCGCCGCATTGGCCGCATCGAGCTCGGCCCGCGACATCTTGCGCGACGCGGTGCCGATGGATAGCGCCTCGATCCGCGTGGGATCTTTGCTCTCCAGGGAGATGAAGTAGTAGCGGCATTGCCGGAAGACGGTATCGGTGCCGGCGACCCGGAAGTCGAAAACGGCGCCGCCGGCAAAAGGCACATTCGGCTTGTCGCCGCCCTGGAGCTTCAGCGTCGTCTCGGCCAGCATGTCGGCGACTTTCATGCCGGGGGCCGCGGTCAGGGTCCCCTGGGAGGGGCCCAGATCCGCCGCCGCGGCGGGCGTCGCGGTGCTTCCGAAGAAACCGTCCTGGATCGCCGCGGGGATCGCGACCGCAAGCCCGAGGGCGAGCAGGATCCAGAAACCCCAGATGATCTTGTTCTGCAGCGCCGCGATGCCTCTGACGATGGGAAGCTCGGCATTCGCCTTGACCTGAAAGCCGATCACCAGCTTGACCATCACCGGAATGAAGGCGAACGCCAGCGCCAGCACCAGGCCGAAGAAGAAGATCTGCAGCGGCAGTTGTATCCGGTCCAGCATCGGCTGGAAGCCCTCGGCGGCCAGAACATTGCCGGCGATGCCGAGCAGGATCACCGCGGCCAGCAGGCCGAGAAGGATCCAGACATGCGTGCGCAGACTGTACAAACCCGGCCCCCTCTCCGCCGACGCTCCAGGCCCTTCAGGCTTACCGCCGATCGGCGCTCTCGTCACTCTCCGCCGAGGCGAGGGAACCAAATTGTGGCAATCCTGGGGTATTCACAACCGCCCTCTCAATGCACGCAGGAGTCGCAGGGCCGTCGCGTGTTTAGCATCAAGAGGCCATAGCCTCTCCGTCAGCTTCTGACGCGACCTATCGGGAGTTCGCATGATGCGCGCGCTTCGGTCTGCGCTGGCTCTGTTTCTGGCCGCCGGCCTTGCCGGCTGTGCCTATGGTGGGGGCGGCGGCGGGTATGGCTATCAGCAAGCCGATGCCTATCCGGGCTACGGCTATTCCGCCGGGCCGTCGATCGGCCTGGGCTTCGGCTCCAATAACTACGGCGGCTATCCCGCCTATTACTATCCCTACTACCCGAACTATCCGAACTGGCATCGCCCGGGGAACTGGCACCGTCCGCCGCCCGGCGGCTATCCCGGCAACGGCCATAAGCCGCCGCCCGGTGACGGCCATGGATGGCCGCCGCCCAATGCAGGCGGGGGTCAGCCCGGCAAGCCGCCGATCTTCAGCGGCAAGCCGATCTTCGGCGGCAAGCCGGTCAACGGCGGGAGCGTGGCCGTCGGCGGCAACCGCCCGCCCCTGCGGCCCAAGACCACGAACCCGTTGTGCAGGGACTGCGACGGCTAGGCCTTCACCTGAGGAATGTCGATTGACATTTACGTGTTTTACGTATAGCGTAAATCTATGATCGGCAGAGCGGCGGCCTGTAAATTCCCTGTAAAAACAGGCAGCACCCTCGGGGAAACCTACTTCCCGGCCGCGCCGTCTCGACGTCGATAGGTCCAGCGGAAAATAACTGCAAATTCCCTGCAGAAGCAGATACCGGAGGGTCGGGCGCCTTGCCCCGGACGCCGTGGGCGGGGATCATGGCGCCCCATGCAAATCCTTGCCCTCGGCCTGATGCTGGCCGCCCTCATCCTTGCCGGCACGCTCCTGCTCTATGTCCGGCGCTGGTCCGCCGGCCGTCCCGCGAAGGTCGATTGGCTGGCGGGGCTTGCGCGCCTGCCCCGCGCCTATCTGCATGATGTCCATGAGGTGGTCGCGCGCGAGAGCCTCGCGGGCGGCATGCATGCGCTGACCGCGGGCGGGCTGCTGGCGAGCCTGGCGCTGCTCCTTCTGATGGCCTGGGGCGGCTGGCGCGGGATCCTGCCGGGGCTGCTTCTGCTGGCGGGCCTCGCCTGTCTCATTGCAGGATCGCTGCTGGTCGCGCGCCGGCGCTATCCGCAGAAGCCACGGCGCCTCTCCGGCGGGCGTTTCCAGATGCTGCCCTTCCTGCTGCTGATCTTTCCGCTGGTCGCCGCCCCCATCGCCTTCGCCGAGATGGGCCTCCTGCCCGAAGCGCCCGGCGCCGTGCCGCCGGGCCAGATCCTGACCTCCCTGCTCCTTCTGGCTCTGGCCGCGCAGATCGCCGGCGGTCCGCTGAAGCATGTGGTCGCCGGGGCCTTGCATCTGATCGTCCATCCCCGCCCCGCCCGTTTCGGTGCCGAGCGTCCCGTCGCCGATCTGGCGCCGCTGGATCTCGCGGCACCACGGCTCGGCGCCGGGGCGATCGGGGACTTCGCCTGGAACCGCCTGGTCGGCTTCGATGCCTGCATCCAATGCGGCCGCTGCGAATCCGTCTGCCCGGCCAATGCGGCGGGCCAGCCGCTCAATCCCAAGGCGCTGATCCAGGATCTGGTCGCAGCCTTGCCGCGCCCGCCGGCGGAGCGCTACCAGGGCTCGCCCCATCCGCCCCGGATCGGCGAGAGCCTTGGCGTCCCGATCCTGCGGACCAGCGATGGGCGCGGCGTGATCGAGCCCGAGACCCTCTGGGCCTGCACCAGCTGCCGCGCCTGCGTTTACGAGTGTCCCATGATGATCGAACATGTCGACGCCATCATCTCGATGCGCCGGCATCAGACCCTCGAGCTCGGCGCCACCCCCGGCAAGGGGGCCGAGGCGCTGGCCGAGCTGAAGGCGGCCGACAATCCCGGCGGCAGGGCGCTGGCCAGCCGGCTCGACTGGGCGACGGATCTGGCCTTGCCGCGGCTAGCGGAAGTGGGGGGCGCCGACGTGCTGCTCTGGCTGGGCGACGCCGCCTTCGAGCTTCGGGGTCAGCGGACCTTGCGCAGCCTGGTCCGCCTGCTGCGCCAGGCGAAGGTGGATTTTGCCGTGATCGGCGCCGAGGAAATGGATTGCGGCGATATCGCGCGGCGCCTCGGCGACGAGGCTCTGTTCCAGGATCTTGCCCGGCGCAATATCGCGCTGCTTGCCAAGCATCGCTTCCGGCGGATCCTCACCGCCGATCCCCATGTCCTGCATTGCCTGAAGAACGAGTACCCGGCCTTGGGCGGGCGCTATGAGGTGATGCATCACACGACCTTCCTCGCCGCACTCATCGCGGAAGGCCGCCTCGTCCCCCGCCGGTCGCAGGGGCAAACCGTCACCTATCACGATCCCTGCTACCTCGGCCGCTACAACGGCGAGATCGCCTCGCCGCGGGCGATCCTCGACAGTCTCGGCATCGAGCGCCGGGAGATGGAGCGTTCGGGCCTGCGCTCCTCCTGCTGCGGCGGCGGCGGCGGCGCGCCGCTCACCGACATCGCGGGCAAGCGCCGCATCCCCGATATCCGCATGGATCACGCCCGGGAGACCGGTGCCCCCGTGCTGGCCGTCGCCTGCCCCAATTGCGCGGTCATGCTGGAGGGCGTGGTCGGGCCGCGGCCCGCGGTCGCCGATATCGCCGAGCTGTTGGAGGCCGCGCTGTGAGCCGGCTGCGCATCGAGCGCCGCCGCCTGGCCGAGCCGGCGCCGAACGGGCGCCTGCGCCGCGATCCCCGGGCCGAACGCCTCGGCACATCAGCACCACAGGCCGCCGCCGCGGCGGAAACGGGACCGAGCGGGCGCGTCCGCCGCGATCCGCGCGCCGGGCGCGGACCTGCCCGCGCCGCACAGCCGCCGCCGCCCGCGGTTGCTGCAATGCCGCGCCGCGCGCCGCTCGAGAATCCCGCCTGCCTGATCCTCGCTATTCCCGATCTGGAAGACGGCAAGCTCGATTCCCATGACCGCGATCTGCTCGGCGCCGGCCGGCTGCTTGCCGATGCGGGCAAAGGCAATCTGGTGGTCCTGACGCCAGGTGGGATCACAGCGGATTTCGCCGCCGCCGGCGCCGACCATCTGCTGCCGGTGGTGATGCCTACCGGTTATGCGCCGGAGGCGAGGACAGCCGCCGTGCTTGCGGCCATCGCGGCCCTGAAACCGCGCCATGTCCTCTTTCCCGAGCGTCCGACCGGCGGCGGCGATATCGGGCGGCGCGTTGCGGCCAGTTTGGGCGAGGCGCCGGCGGTGCGGGTGCTGCGGCTCTCGCCCGAGGAGGCCGGCAGCCGCGGCAATGGCGGCGCCAGCGATTTCCTGCGCCGGCCCCCACGCATCATCCTGCTGGCGGCGGAGGCGGCAGATCCGGTCTCCGGCGCGCTCTGGGAGGCGCAAGGCTCTGCCAGCCATCGAAGCCATCGTCGAGGAGAGCCGCCTCGCCGATGGCGGGCTGGCCGCCACCGATCCCAATGCCGTGCCGTTGACCGAAGCGGATTTCATCGTCAGCGCCGGCAATGGCGTAAGCGACTGGCCCGCCTTCCATGAGGTCGCCTCAGCATTGGGGGCGGCCGAGGGGGGCAGCCGCGTCGTCTGCGATGCCGGGCTGCTGCCGCGCGGCCGGCAAGTCGGCGCCTCGGGCAGCCTGGTGGAGCCGCGCTGCTATCTCGCCTTCGGCATCGCCGGCGCTACCCAGCATCTTCAGGGCATCGCGCGCTGCGAGCGGGTGCTGGCGATCAATACCGACCTCCATGCCGATATGGTGAAGCGCGCCGATCTCGCCATCATCGCCGATGCCCAAGAGGTCATGCCGGCGCTGTCGCGCCTCGCCCGCGAGAAGCTCAGAGGTCGCGATGCCTCTTGATGTCGCCATCCTGCTCTCCATCGGGCGTCATCCCGCCTCGGGGCGGAGCCGGCGCGCCGATCTCGATGCCCGCGCCCTGGAGCTGGCGCTGCGCCTGGGCAACTCGGTCCGACTCCATGCCATCCATGCCGGCGATCCCGAGGAGCCGGCGCTGGCGGATTATCTCGGCATGGGTCTTGCGACCCTGACCGTGCTGAAACAGCCGCGGGACGCGGACGTCCTGCCGGCCATCGCGAGCCATCTGCAAGCCCTGAAGCCGGGCCTGATCCTCGCGGGAAGCAATGCCGAGATCGGCGAGGGCAGCGGCATGCTGCCCTATCTCCTGGCCCGCGAGATGAAGGCTGCCTTGCTGCCCGCCATTGCCGAGGCCGCGCTCTCCGGCGAAAGCATCACCGCCTTGCAGGCGCTGCCGCGGGGCCGGCGCCGGCGATTGTCCGCCGGGCTACCCGCCCTGCTCACCATCGATCGGGCTGCCCCGGCCGGCCGCCAAAGCGCCTTCGCCCGGGCGCGGGCCGGCAAGCTTGTGGTCCTCGATGTACCGGCCCTGGCAGAGCCCAAGTCCAGTGTCCGGGAAGTGCCCGCCCGGCCGAAACCCAAGCGTCTCAAGGTGGCAACCGGCGGCAGCGCCGCCGAGCGCCTGCGGGCCGCCACCGAAATGCAGGCCGGGCGCGGCCAGCTTCTGCTGAATCCCCCGGCCGAGGAGGCCGCGCGCGCCATTTTCGACTATCTGGTCAAGGAAGGAATTCTTTCCCCCGCGACCCTTGTCGCTCCGGACGCAAGCGGCTAGGGTCCGCCCCATGTCGGAACGATTGCAGCAGCTTCTGGCCGAGCGCCCCTTCCTCCTCGCGGACGGCGCCACCGGCACCAACCTCTTCGCCATGGGCCTCATGAGCGGCGATGCGCCCGAGCTCTGGAACTTCGAGCATCCCGAGCGCATCGAGGCGCTTCATCGCGGCATGGTCGAAGCGGGATCGGACATCATCCTCACCAACAGCTTCGGCGGCAGCTCCTATCGCCTGAAGCTGCACCAGAAGCAGGACCAGGTCCGCGAGTACAACCGCGAAGCGGCGCGGATCGCCCGGCGAATTGCCGATGCGGCCGGCCGCCCCGTGGTGGTCGCCGGCTCCCTGGGTCCGACGGGCGAGCTGTTCGAGCCGCTGGGCGCCCTCACCCCCGAGGCTGCCATTGCCGCCTTCGCCGAGCAGGCCGCGGCTTTGGCCGAGGGCGGGGTCGATCTGCTCTGGATCGAGACCATGTCGGCCAAGGAAGAGATAGAGGCCGCTGCCGCTGGCGCCGCCACGACGGGCCTCCCGTTTGTGACGACCATGAGCTTCGATACCAACGGGCGCACCATGATGGGCCTCGGCCCGGCCGAGCTCGCCGGCCTCGCCCATGGGCTCTCGCCCCGGCCACTGGCCTATGGCGCCAATTGCGGCGTCGGCGCCGCCGAGCTGGTGGCGGCCATCGTCAATATGAGTCCCGCGGCGGAATCCGGCGATGTGATTATTGCCAAGGGCAATTGCGGCGTGCCCTATTTCGTCGAAGGCCAGATCCGCTACGACGGCACGCCGGAGTTGATGGCCGATTACGCCCGCCTGGCGCGCGATGCCGGGGCGCGCATCATCGGCGGCTGCTGCGGCACGACGCCCGTCCATATCGCCGCCATGCGCGCCGCGCTGGAAGCCCATGTTCCCGGCGGGCGGCCGACCATGAGCGAGATCGCCGAACGCCTGGGCAAGCTTACCGCCGGCACCGAGGCCGGCGGCCCCCCGGGGAGCGAAGGCCAGGCCGCCAACCGCCGTGCCGGCCGCCGTCGCCGCGACGCCGACGCGGCGTTCTAGATCAGGGTCTTTCCTCTCGTCAGAGCCGCCAGCCCCGTGAATCGATGGGCGGCAGGCCGATGTCGCGGCGGAAGTAATTATTGCCGAGAACGGACTCCGGCGGCGGCGGGATGCGCCCCCGAGGCTTGAACAGGGCGGATGGCAACCGGATCAATCGGTCGATGATCGCCGCGGCCGCGATCGAACCACGGCCGCCGGCCGACAGAAGCAACTCCAGGAAATTGGTCACGAGCTCTCCTCGCGCCGCAAATGGGCCGGCGCCGGTGGATCTTGTTATGGAAGAACGGCGCCGCCGGACGCTCCGCTTTGGCAGATGGTCCGGCGGCCGCTCGATCTACATGTGAAAATGCGGATCGAGCACGCGCACCTCGGTGATGCGGCCCACCGGCAACCCATTGCGCTCCGCCACCTCGCGGATGGCCTCGGGCGAAGGGGCGTCGTAGATGCAGAAGGAATGCTTCAGGTCCAGGGTCACATAGGAGTGCAGCCAGGTAACGCCCTGCTGGGCATTGATGCCGATGACGGTGTCGGCCGTCTGGCGGCCCTGCAGATCGGGGGCGAGCCCGAGACCACGGTGAAAATCGCGTTCGATGACGTAGCGAGGCATAGCGTCTTGTCTCCTTGGGACATTGGACCTTGCCGGTCCGGGGAAACCCGTGCCGACCCTGCCAAGCTATGCGCCGCAACTCTCCCGGGCATCGGGAGAGCCTCCCTATTTTGCGCTTGAACCCTCCCCATTTTTTGCCAGGAGATCCTGCTCGCCGGCGATCCGGGCCGCCTCGCCGCGGGTGGCCGCGCCGAGCTTCGCCAGCACCGAGGAGACATGGTGATCCACGGTCTTGGGCGAGACGTGAAGCCGGGTGCCGATCCGGCTGTTGCTGAGCCCCTCGGCAAGGCAGCCCAGGATATCCATCTCGCGCCGGGTCAGCCCGAATCGGTTCTGCCGCGTGGTGGCTCGGGGGCCGCGCGGAATCCGGCGCATCCCCTCGCCGCGCATTCTCTGGCGCAGCGCCGCGGCCGCGGGTGCGGCCCCCAGCCTGTCGAAGATATCGAGAGCAGCCAATTGCGCCGGCGAATCGCCATCGGCCAATGCGCGCGCCTGCTCATAGGGACAGCCCAGGGTCTCCCATGCGCTCGACGCGCGCCACCAATCGCCCTTGATCTGAAGGCGGAAGGGAGATGCAGCCCATCCGGGTGCCGAGATCTCCTCGCCGGCCCGCCAGCGCCAGAAGCAGAGCTCGCCGGCATGCCAGCGGTGACGATGGCGGATGGCAAGCTCATAGGCGGCGGTCGCCTCGGCCAAGGCACGCTCGGGATCGCCGGCGAGACAGGCGGCTTCCGCCCGGGCTGCGCGGGCCGGCGCCAGGCGTTGCAGCGTATCCGTCTGCAAGGCGAGATCGAGGGCTTCAGCGAGCGCTGCCGCAGCACCCGGATCGCCGCGCCGGGCATGCAGACGGCCCAAGGCGACGAGCGCCATGATCCGGCTGATGGCCGCGACATGGGGCCGTGCCAGAAGCGAGGCCGCGATCTCGCCGGCCTCGCGCCACCGTCCCTGATACAGCCGGGTCAAGGCCAGCCAGGCGCGCATGTAATGGGCCGCATGATCCAGATCGCAATCGCCGGAATAGGCGAGCCCCTCGGCGAGATGATGCTCGGCTTCGCCGAACCGGTATTGCTCGCCATAGGACGAGCCCAGATTCAGATGCGCGAGGCCGATGAGGTCATCGGCGCCGGTCTCGCGCGCGATGGCCAGGCTTCGGTCGAGACGCGCCCGCCCCTTGTCGTCGCCGGACGCGAGCATCGCCGAGCCGACGACGATCTCCGCCGCGGCGATGGTGGCGTGGTCCTGAAAGCGCGTAGCCAGCTCGATCGCCTTCTTGCCCCAGCGCAACGCCAGCGGCCTGTCCCGATCCAGCATCCTGAGATGCGCCTGGATCCGATAGGCGGCCGCCAATTCGCGTGAGGGCGGCAGGGATTCCAGCACCTCGATGGCGCCTCGGCTCGCTTCCTCGGCGGCACCATTCTGGCCGCTGCGGACGAGAGGCCAGGCAAGGGCCGCGAGATTCTCCCCTTCCTTCAGCCGGTCGCCCGCCTGGCGCCAGAGCTGGGTCGCCTCGCGGCGCGCCCGGCTTGCCTCGGCGAGCTCGTCGATGATGGCGCATTCCTCGGCATAGGTTTCGAAGAGCCGCGCCCGCTCCGCCGGGCTTCGATCGCCGGCAAAATCCAGGACCCGGCGATACTGTGCGGCGGCCGAGCGGTGGGCGCCGATGGAAGCCGCGGCCCGCGCCGCCGCGGCGCCGAATTCGACGACGGCGGCGCCATCGCCCGCCCCTTCGGCGAAATGCGCAAGCTGCGCCAGGTCGCCGCTTCCTCTGCCGCAGGCCTTCAGCCCCGCCAGCGCCGACCGGCTGAGCTCGCGATGGCGTCCGGGGTCGAGCTCGGTCAAGACCGCTTCGCGAACCAGCGCGTGGCGAAATCCGATTCCATTGCCTGCCGCCGCCTCGAGCAGTCCCGCTTTCATGCAGTCGGCCAGGCCGTCGGTATTGCCGCCGAGGATTCTTTCCAGCAGCCCGTCTTCCATCCGACCGCCGATCACCGCGGCAGCCTCCAGGGCCTTGCGACCGGCCGGCGTCAATTTCGCCACCCGTGCCAGCACCGCATCGCGCACCGATCGCGGAATGCCCCGCCCCGCATGCGACAGCACCTCGGCGATGAAGAAGGGATTGCCGGAGGTCTGCCCATGCAGCGCAGCGGGATCGAAGGGCCGGTCCGCGATCAGGATCCGCACGGCATCGATCGTGAGGCGCGGCAGCTCGATGCGGGTCGTGGCCCGGCAGGTCGCCAGATCGCCGAGGAGCATGCGCAGCGGATGCTGGGTGCCGAGCTCGTCGTCGCGATAGGTCAGGATGAGAAGGGCATTCGTCTGGACCATGCGACGGGTCAGAAATTTTATGAGATCGATGGTCGCTTCATCGGCCCAATGGATATCCTCGAAGACGAGGAGCGTGGGCTCCGCCGGATCGCGAAGCTGGTCGAGCATGGTGGAGAAGACCGCGGCACGGCAGACCTCGCCCTCGAGCGCCGCCTGCAGCTTTCCGCCGATCTGCCGCGCGATGTCGTAGAGCGGACCGAGGGGCGACGGGGTGAAGAGTGCGTCGCAATTTCCCTTGAGGATGCGAATGCCCTGAGCGTGGGTCGCGAGGAAGTGATCGACGAAGGATGTCTTTCCGATGCCGGCCTCGCCGCTGATGAGCGCGATGCGGCCCTGCCCGGCCGTGGCTTCCCCGAGCAGGGCAGCGAGGGTCTCCAGCTCGTCTTCCCGCTCGAGGAGGAGATCCGCTGTTAACCCAGTTTTTACCGGGAAACCCAGGGGTGAAGCGGATATCGGAAGGCCAGGGCGAAGACTGCCGTTACCGCCAGCGAAGCATGCAAGCATGTCGATGATTCCGTCTGGGATCGATTCCCGCAGGCTGGCACGTCCTCGTCGTCCAGGGGATCAACTCCCGGTGATCGGCCCGTGGACGACACCTGGCGCGGACCGGTAGACTCAGCACTCGGAACGCCATTCCAAGAGGTGGCGGGAATCAAGACGTCAAAGGGGGGATAGGACCATGGCAGAGGAATTTCCGCGCTTCGATCTCGTTGGACAAACCGTGCTGGTGACGGGTGCTGCCCGCGGGCTCGGGCGCGCCTCGGCGCTCGCCTGCGCCAAGGCCGGCGCCGATATCGCTTTGGGCTTGCGCGATGCGAAGGCCGCGAGCGGCCAGGCGCTGGCAAAGGAGATCGAAGCCCTCGGCCGGCGTGCTCTGCCGTTCCAGATGGATGTGGCCCATCTCGACCAGATCGAAAGCGCGATCGCGGCGGCCGAGGCGGCCTTCGGGCGGATCGACGTGCTGGTCAACAACGCTGGCATCGGGCCGGAGAACCTGGCCGAGAATGTGAACGAGGCGGATTTCGACGCCACCCTCGCCGTCAATCTGAAGGGCACCTTCTTCGCCGCCCAGGCGGCGGGGCGCCGCATGATCGCGCGCAAGGCCGGGCGCATCATCAATATGAGCTCCCAGGCCGGTCAGGTGGCCCTCAAGGGCGAAGCGATCTATTGCATGACCAAGGCCGGCATCGACCATATGACGCGCTGCCTCGCCTATGAATGGGCGCCGTATCAGGTGACCGTGAATGCCGTGGCGCCGACCTTCATCTGGACCGACGGCACGAGGCCCTCGCTCTCCGACGAGAATTTCCTGCGCGAGACCTTGGCGAAGATTCCCCTGGGCCGCATCGGCGAGCCCATGGATGTCGCCGGCGCCGTCGTCTTCCTCGCGTCGCCCGCCGCCTCGCTGATCACCGGCACGACGCTGCGGGTGGATGGAGGATGGGCGCTGGCATAGCGCCCGCTCTCCTCACACCGGCAATTCCAGCGCCGTCTCCAGATCGGCGATGCTCTCCAGCACCAGATCCGCATGCAGGCTCAGCACCTCGCGCAGGCTGACGCCGGTCAGCACGCCGATGGCGCGGCCGGCACCGGCGGCGCGCGCCATGTCGAGGTCGTGGGGGGAATCGCCGACGACGGCGATCTCGCTCGCCTTGAGGCCGGTGGTCCGGCAGAAGGCTTCCACCATGCCCGGCCCGGGCTTATGGCCGAAGCCTGAATCATAGCCGCAGACGAAATCCATCAGCCCGCGCACCCCGAAGGCCGAGAGCTGCGCCTCCGCCGCCGCAGCGCTGTCCATGGTGGCGAGCCCGATCTTGAAGCCGTGGCTCTTCAGCCGGCCGAAGAGATTGACCAGGTCGGTCACCGGCCGGGCATTGCCCAGCGCATGCTCGTTGAAGAAGCTGTTGAGGCTGCGGTTCAGCCCGTCGACATCCGCATGGCCGATGGCATCGGCCCAGATCTTGGTGATCTGGGCGTTGGTGCCCGAGGCGAGCGGGGATTCCGGCCTGTAGCGCCCGGTGGCGGGATCGCGCCCGCCCAGCGTCAGCAGGCGGTCGGCCAGCTCGGCATCGCCGCCGGCGAGGCGATGGGCCGCCTCGGCATAGGCCGGCGCCCAGGTCTGGAAGAAATCGATCAGCGTGCCGTCCTTGTCGAACAGCAGGCCGCGCAGGGAGGGATGCGGCAAGGGCTTGCGCTTTCGCTCGTTGAACGCGAAGAAGTGTAACTCTATCTAATTGAATTGACATAATAAATTGTACTTGTACTGTGCGACTGGGATTACCGGGGGGTTGCCGTCATGGGAAGAAGCGTCACCGGAATATCGTTGCGCTGCAATCGGTGGCGCTTCGGCGCGACAGCCGGCATGCTGCTGGCCCTCATCTGCCTGCTGGCGTCGGGTGCACCGGCCTTCAGCCAGGATTTCCACCGATTGGATCACCGGCCTGCCGCGCGCGCCCATTCACGTCCAGGCCTGGCCCGGCGGAAAGAAGGTCGCGGTCTGCTTCGTTCTCGATGTCGAGGTCTGGGGCCATGGCCAGGGCCCGAACTTCCGCTCCGATATGGGCGGGCGCGATCCCGATATCGTCGACGAATCCTTTCGCCAATACGCCATCGATTGGGGGATTCCGCGCGTCGGCAGAGTCTTCCATGAGCAGGACATGCCCTTGAGCATCGTCCTCAACGCGCTCTTTCCCGAGCAGCAGCCGGATGTCTGGAAGCAGCTCCGCGCCTTGCATCCCAATGCTCCCATCGTCGCCCATGGCATGAACAATTCGAACCAGCTCCTGCCGCTGGGCGGCGGCCTCGATGCGCAGAAGGCCTATATCCGCAAGACGATCGATCTGATCGAGAAGGAGACGGGCGTGCGCGTGCGCGGCTGGCAGAGCCCCAGCGTCTATCCCAATGCCGATACCTTCACCGCCACGGCCGCCGAAGGCATCACCTACACGCTCGACAGCATGGATTCCGACATCTTGTCGCGGCTCTCCACCAAGCCGGGACCGCTGGTCCTGATCCCCTATCCCACGACCACGGTCGATATGGGCCAGTATCTCGTGCGTTCCAAGGAGCCGAGCGATATGGAACGGCTGTGGATCGACTATGTCGACGAACTGGCGAGGGAGGCCGAGGCCGATCCCAGCCGCGAGGCCACGGTCCTTGTCATCGGCATCCATCCCTTCGTGATGGGTACGCCCACGGGTGCGGCGGCCTTGCGCCGGGTCCTCGAGCATTTCAAGCAGCAGAAGCTGGTCTGGGTCACCGATGTCGAAGCGGTGCTGGCGGCTGCGGGCGAGAAGCCTTAGCCGCAGCGCCCGGCGCTCACATCGAACGAGGAAGCTGCAACTCTATCTAATTGAATTGACATAATAAATTGTACTTGTACTGTGCGACTGGGATTACAGGGGGGTCGCCGTCATGGGAAGAAGCGTCACCGGGATATCGTTGCGTCGCAATCGGCGGCGCTTCGGCGCGACAGCCGGCATGCTGCTGGCCCTCGTCTGCCTGCTGGCCTCGGGCGCTCCGGCCTTCAGCCAGGATTCCACCGATTGGATCACCGGCCTGCCGCGCGCGCCCATTCACGTCCAGGCCTGGCCCGGCGGCAAGAAGGTCGCGGTCTGCTTCGTTCTCTATGTCGAGGTCTGGGGCCATGGCCAGGGTCCGAACTTCCGCTCGGATATGGGCGGGCGCGATCCCGATATCGTCGATGAATCCTTCCGCCAATACGCCATCGATTGGGGGATTCCGCGCGTCGGCCGGGTCTTCCATGACCAGGACATGCCCTTGAGCATCGCCCTCAACGCGCTCTTTCCCGAGCAGCAGCCGGATGTCTGGAAGCAGTTCCGCGCCTTGCTGCCCCAGGCCCCCATCGTCGCCCATGGCATGAACAATTCGAACCAGCTCCTGCCGCTGGGCGGCGGCCTCGACGAGCAGAAGGCCTATATCCGCAAGACGATCGATCTGATCGAGAAGGAGACGGGCGTGCGCTCGCGCGGCTGGTCGAGCCCCAGCGTCTATCCCAATGCCGATACCTTCACCGCCACGGCCGCCGAAGGCATCACCTACACGCTCGACAGCATGGATTCCGACATCTTGTCGCGGCTCTCCACCAAGCCGGGACCGCTGGTCCTGATCCCCTACCCCACGACCACGGTCGATATGGGGCAATATCTCGGCCGCGCCAAGGAGCCGAGCGATATGGAGCGGCTGTGGATCGACTATGTCGATGAATTGGCGAGGGAGGCCGAGGCCGATCCCAGCCGCGAGGCCACGGTCGTCGCCATCGGCATCCATCCCTTCGTGATGGGTACGCCCACGGGTGCGGCGGCCCTGCGCCGGGTCCTCGAGCATTTCAAGGACCAGAAGCTCGTCTGGGTCACCGATGTCGAGGCGGTGATGGCGGCGGCGGGCGAGAAGCCTTAGCCACAGCGCAGCGGGTGATCACATCGAGCGGCCGTCGAATTCCATGACGGGAACAGCGGCGAGGTCGAGGCCTTCCAGGCAGCGGATGTTGATATAGGCCGAGGGCTCGTCCTTCGGCACGGCGTCCTCGGCAAAAGGATGAATGCCGCAGGTCCGGCAGAAGCGATGCGCAATCACATGGTTGTTGAAGCTGTAGCGGCCGAGGCTTTCCCCTGAGGTGAGCAGCTGCAGCTTGTCGCGCGGCACGGCCCAGAGCAGCGCGCCCTTGCGCGCGCAGATCGAGCAGTTGCAGGACACCGCGGCCTCCAGCTCGCCGTCGACCTCGAAGGTGATCTGACCGCAGTGACAGCTTCCCTTGTAGTGCATGGGTTCGCTCCTCTCAGAGCTTCGCGACCAATGCTGCGAGCTGGTCGGTGCATTGCCCCCAGCCCTGGTGAAAGCCCATCTTCTCATGCGCCTCGCGGTCGGCGACGGTCCAATGACGGACGCGGGCGGTGTATCGGGTCTTTCCGCCGACATCCTCGAAGGTCAGGATCCCCGTCATGAAGGGCTTCTCCGAGGGCTCCCAGCCCCGGACATAGGCATCGGTGAAGACGAGCCGCTCGTTCTTGACCACCTCCAGAAATACGCCCCGGCTTGGAAATTCATTCCCCTCGGGATCGCGCATGATGATGAGGCTGGCCCCGCCCGGCCGAACATCGAGCTCGGCGGAAGCGGTGGTCCAGGGCAGCGGGGCGAACCACTGCTTGAGCAGCGCAGGATCGGTCCATGCCCGGAATAGCTTTTCGCGCGGCGCATCGATCAGGCGGGTCAGCACCAGCTCGCGGTCGGAGGCCGGGGTGGCAGCGGGGGTGGCGGTCATTCGAGTCTCTCCTGCTTCGGTCATGTCTGACCCGAGGACGAACGGGCCAGGGGCGATCCGACACGGGCCGCGGATGTTTTGGTGGGGCCGCCCGGGATACTTCCCATTAAACGCGTCCCGCCCCTTGGACTAGAATATGGCGCCGAGGGGGACGCGCAGCCTATGGGGGAACATCGATGTCCAATCATCGCAGAAATCAAGGCAAGGACGGAACGACCATTCCGTCGGCTCCGGCGCTGACCGCCGCCGAGGGAGTTTCGCGGCGGCGCTTCCTGACGACGGGAGTTGGGACAGCCCTGGCGGTTCCGGGCTTGCTGGGAGCGGCGGCGGGGGACGCCGGGGCCGAGACGGGCGCGGATATGTCGGGCATGGAGATGTCCGGCCAGAATGCGCTCGGACACGATCGGGGTGCGGGCGGTCCCCTTCACCGAGGGCCTGCCCCTCGTCGAACCGGAGCTGCGCCGCTCTGTCGGCGGCGAGCTGCGGACGACGCTGCAGATCCGCTACGCCTACAGGGACGTCGGCGGCTATCGCCTCTTCATGCGGAGTTATGAGGGCACCATGCCCGGCCCGACGCTGCGCCTGCGTCGCGGCGATGTTCTTCGGATCAGGATCGTCAACGACCTGCCGCCGAACCGCGACCCGATGCCGGCCAATATCGACCAGCCGCATCATCTCAACACGACGAACCTGCATTTCCACGGCTCGCATGTAAGCCCGAGCGGTATCTCGGACAACGTCATGCGTACGATGGAACCGGGCGAGAGCTACGACGTCGAGATCGCCATCCCCGCCGACCACACGGCCGGCACCTACTGGTATCATCCTCATCATCACGGCGGCGCCGATGTTCAGGTGGCGAGCGGCATGGCCGGCGCCGTCATCATCGAAGGCGATTTCGACGATGTCCCGGAAATCGCCGCCGCTCGGGAGCGCCTTCTCGTCCTGGGCGAGGTCGTGTTCGACGGCTTCGGGATGATCGAGAGCATGGACACGCTCTTCCCCGAGCACGCCGTCCGCTTTCTCACCGTCAATGGCCAGCGGGCGCCGACGATCGCCATGCGGCCGGGCGAGGTGCAGCGCTGGCGCCTGCTCCACGCCGGTTATCAGGACGACATCTTCCTGGCACTTCACGGCCACAAATTGCACCCCATCGCGCGCGACGGAATCGCGCTGGCCCGGATGGACCAGCCTGAAATCCGCACCGGAACCCATGTGAGGGACGATCCGACGGCCGTCCTGATCGCGCCCGGTCAGCGCATCGATTTTCTGGTGCAGGCGGGGGCGCCCGGCAGCTATGAGCTGCAGGCCCTGCCCTACGACCAGGGTTATCCCTCGCCCCACGGGCTCCTCGCTCACCTGGTGGTCGCCGGCGAGCCGCTGGCGATGACGCTGCCCGCCAGCCTGCCGCCCGCCCCGCTTCGCCACCATTCGCGACGAGGAGATCACCGGCCATCGTCGGCTCACCTTCTCCTCGACGGCGCCGGAGGCGGCCGATAGCGAGCATTGGCAGGAGTACAAATTCCAGATCGACGGACGGAGCTTCGCCATGAACCGGGTCGATCAGCGGGTTCGCCTCGGGGCGGTGGAGGAGTGGACGATCGTCAACCTTCACGTCGACGATCACATCTTCCACATCCACACCAATCCGTTCCAGCTGATCAAGGTGAACGGCCAGCCTTTGGCCGAGCCGGTATGGCTCGATACCGTCGTGCTGCCGCGAAACGGCAGCCTGACCTTCCGCTCGCGATTTCTCGATTTCACGGGCCGCTTCATGATCCATTGCCACATGATGAACCATGAGGATCTCGGCATGATGCAGGTGGTGGAGGTCTATGAGGGGCCCTGAGGTTGGGCCTCGGAGCCGGCAGCCGCAGCTTCACGGATAGCGCAAGGCCCTGTAGGATAAGCCGATTTTGAAGTTTCGGTCTCTCCGGCAGCTCGCCCGGAATCGGGGTCCAACCCAGTGAAGGTCGCGGTTTACACCATCGCCCTGAACGAATCCGCCCATGTCGAGCGCTGGGCGAATTCGGCTGGGGATGCCGACTATCGCATCGTCGCCGATACGGGCAGCACCGACGATACGGTCGAACGCCTGACCACAGCGGGTGTGACGGTGCACCGGATCGCGGTTCGCCCCTGGCGGTTCGATCTGGCCCGGAATGCGGCCATGGCCCTCATCCCTGGGGATGTCGATGTCTGCGTCACCATGGACATGGATATGTATCTCCAGCCCGGCTGGCGGCCGAAACTCGAGGCCGCCTGGACCCCGGAAACCACCGGGCTGATGTGCCGGCTGGTGCTGCGATCCAGCGAGGAGGATCCCACCCCGATCAAATGGTACCCGTCGAAGAGCTTCCACAGCCGCTCCGGCTATCACTTCAAGCGCCCGGTCCATGAGACGCTGGTCTTCGCCGGCAAGGAAGTGCTGCAGAATTGCCATGGCATCGAGATACATCACCTGAGGACCACGGAAACAAACCATCAACAATATATCCATCTGATGGAGTTGGCGCATCGCGAGGACCCGGCGGATCCGCAGCTATGCTTCTGGCTGGGCCGCGAATATATGTGGGCCAACAGGCACGACGAGGGGATCGAGCTGTTGCAGCGCTACCTGGCTGTGCCCTCGTACAACTGGATTGAGGAGCGAGCCGAGGCGATGCGCTATCTGGCGCGGATGCAGCCGGAGAAAAGGATGGTCTGGCTGGAACAGGCACGGATGGAGGCACCCCACCGGCGCGCGACATGGCTCGATCTGGCCGAGGAATATCACGGGCAGTCCGACTGGACGAACCTGTTCTATGCCTGTGTCAACGGAATCGAGAAAACGCGCAACATGGGAAGCTATCTCGACGATTCCCACGCCTGGGGATTCCGGCTCTTCGATCTCGGTGCCATCGGCGCCTGGCACCTCAATGTCATGGATCGTGCGGTGGAATGGGGACAGAAGGCGCTCGAGTTGGACCCGGGCAATCAGCGCCTCAAGAACAATCTCGATTTCTTCATCCGGCGGCGGGAAGAGGTTCGGCTGGGCACATGACAAACCCTGCCGTTTTGCCACCGACCCGGATCTTCACGACCTGGGGCACCGTCCTGTATGCCGATGCCGCTTCCCGAGAGCTGCGGCACGGACCGATCGATGGCTCTCCCGAGAATGCCTTCTTTCTTGTCGATCCCCGTCCAGAAGGAGGCCGCCCGCGAGGCTGCCTCGCTTTGGGCTTTGGGGAGTCCGCGCAAGGTCATAGCTTGCCAACCCGAGCGAAGCCTGGCGCTTGGCGGCAGCGACGAAAAGGGTCAGGCAGCGACGGCAACGATGCTGACCGTCGTCGACCTCGAACGCGGTCTCGTGGGCCTCGAGGCGAATGGGACCTTTCTCTCCGCGGAACCCGACGGGCGCATCACCCTCTCGAAAAGCTGGTGCAGCCTCTGGGAGTTCTTCCTTCTCTCGGAAGACTTGTCGGGCGCAGCCGGCGATGCCGCCGGGGTCAAGGACCACGTCTACGCGGGTTTCGAGATCAACAAGAAATGGCTGCACTCCTACATCGTCGACCCGCGACTGCGCGTGCGGGTCAAGAAGAATTCCAAGGCCAAGAAATTGCTGATCTATGGATATCCCCGCTGGTCCCATGGCCGCGTTTACTACGACCTCTGTCGGCATCTCTGGGACAGGGGCTACATCATCGATATCCTGAATTGGCAGGTCAGCCACGCGGCGTATTTCGGCGAGTTCGCATCCTTCTACGATGTGTTCATAACGGCCCTCGACGGCGTCGGCGGCCTGGTCAACAACTACGGCGTCGCCTACGAGCGGATCATCGGCTTGTCGCACCACGAGCTCGACATCCGCATGCTCATCGAGCAGAAGGGCCTGGAGGCCTTCGACAAGCTGGCAAACTACGGCGTGGTCAGCGAATTCCTCTACTCCCGATCTCTCATGCTGGGCGTGCCTCGAATCCCGAAGGTCGCTTCCCTCGGCGTCAATTTTGCGGAATTCTACATGGAGATCCCCACCCGCCTCGAGACGGTCGGTTACGCCTCCTCGATGTCGACCAAGACCTATGGCATCGAGTGGAAGCGGGGTGAGCTCGCCGAGGTGGCCGCGCGCGAAGCGGGTTTGGCATTTCAGGTGGCCGGCTCGACCGCCAGTCAAAGGTCATTTCACGACATGCCGGATTTCTATCGGACGGTCGATGCCGTCGTGACGAGCTCGATCAGCGAAGCAAATGCCTTGCCGGTCATGGAAGCAGCGGCGGCTGGTCGGCTCGTTATCGGCACCCCGGTCGGAAATTTTCCCCGAAACGCCTATGAGGGGACCGGCATCATCGCTCCCATCGAAGCGGACAAGTTCAAGGAATTTACGGCAGCCACGCTGCGATACTACAAAGCCAATCCGTCGGAATTCGTCCGCAAATGCCAAGACATACAAAAAGCCGCTACCAAATTGGACTGGCAGCACATGATCGGCGACTGGATCGAGCTGATCGAAACCTCGCGGTGACGCCTGGAGCGGTGACACGCATAACTGGCCTCTTCCCGCGCCTTGGCGTGAAGGACCGCCCCTAGAACTCTTTGACAGATCAGCAATCGGTTATCGACTTTGTTGAGTCGATGTTCCAATTGCTCGAACACCAAGCTGCTGCAAGCGCAAGACAAACTTCGCGCAAGGGCATTCATGAGGTCGACATCGTGAGGCTGGATATCTTCGATCACATAAATTCCGCCCGGCTTCAACTTGTGAAAGGATTCCATGAAAAAGCAGATGTTGGCGGGAGCTTCGTGAAGCCCGTCGTCAATCATGACGTCGAACGACACCCCGTCGAGCTGGTGCCAGAGCTCCCTTATCGCCTTTGGATCCCTTTGATCGGTCCAGAAGGTCTGAATCCGGTCCTCCGCGAAGAGTATGTCGCGGTCGATATCGGCCCCATATATCTGGGCTTGAGGGAAGTATTCGCGCCAGGCACGCAGTGAGGCGCCCGGCTTTCCGTTGACGCCCATCGACGAGGGGGCGCCCACCTTGTTCGTGCCCAGGCCGAGTTCGAAGATTTGCAATTTCTCCCTTCGGAAGCGGGAGAGAAGCCAATCGTAGACAACGGAGTAGTTGTGGAGCCTCTTACCCTTATCGCTGCCGAACGACGCCATCAGCTCGCAGAGATCGCTCGGTTCGGGAAATCCCTTTGCCTGGATATAGCTGAACTCCAGTTTCAGGTTCATATGACTGAGCACACTTGCTTGCATCACGTTCCCTCAGCCTCTTGTCCAACAGTGACGGGCCCGGATCGAAGCGGAGTCGCCCGATCCGCCGCTACCTGCCGCCAGGGCGTTCCAGCGCAGCGCGATCCCAATCTCCAAGATCGGCCGCGGCGGCGTAGGTGCTCTCCAGGAACTCGAGGATCTGCGGGTCGGCGTTTGGCTCCCGCCTGACGGCGTCATAGGGGAGGATGAACTCTCCGAATTCCTCGTTCCAGAATGCACTCTTCGGCTTGAGCGCCGCCTTGGCAAAGCCGGGCGGCTGCGGATAGGCGTAGGCATAGAAGGCGGCCTCCGGCATGGCGCCGCCACCTGGCCAGAATCCGCAGCTGCTGACCTCGTGGGAATAGGCCTCCCGCATCACCCAATTGCCGACATGCGGGGCCGTGCCCGGATGGGCGGGCGCGGGGCGGCCGGAGAAGCGGGTAACGGCCAGGTCGAAGCTGCCCCAGAAGAAATGCACCGGACTGACCTTGCCGATGAAGCGCGAGCGGAACAAGGTGAAGATGCGATCGCACTGGACGAGGATGCGCCAGAAGCGGTTGGCATAGTCGCGATCATAGGCCGCATGGGTTCGATCCTGCTCGAAAGGGATCGCGTCGGGGATCTCGACCGGCATGGTCCAGATCTTCACGACGATTCCCAGAGCCTTCAGCTCGGCCATGAGATCGCGATAGAAATCGGCGACCGAGCGAGGCTCCAGGGCCATGTTGGCGGTCCGGCCTTCGCTCGTGGTGATCACAAGACGATGGTCGATGAAATCGAAGTCGATCTGAAAGCTGAGGGGACCGTAGGGCATCGGCGAAGTGGTGAGCCCGCGGGCGGTCACATAGAGCGGTACCTGCCACCAATGATTGACCAGCGGGGCCTGGGCCAAGCGGATCTTGCCGACGATCTGGGTCCAAAGCTGCAGCGTCGCGCAAGTGTCCCGCCATTCGGCCAAGGGCAGGCTCGGCCAGATTTCTTCGCTCTTTGTCATCGCCATCTCGCTTCACCTGGAAGGTTGGACCGACGATCCGACATTCGATGCCGGGCCGCCCCGAGGCAATAGATTTATGTTCGGCCAGCCGGCTCAGCGGCACCCGGTGCGTCCCGGTTCCGAGGGCAGCGATTCCCGCGGCATTCGCTGGAGGATTGACGCTTCCCCCGACGGCCTCGACAATCCGGCCATGCCCGCCCGAAATTTCCGCGTTTTGGCGCTATTCTTCCTCGCCTTCGCAATCCTCCTGGGTCCTCCGGCCGCCGTCTCTGCTCCCGCGGCCCTTCTGCTCGCCGACAGCGGCACCACCCTTTCCCTCGACCGCTTTCCCGCCGAGGAGCGCGGGGCCATCCAGCAGACCCTGGCGCTGATCGACGCCGGCGGCCCCTTCCCCTATCGACAGGATGGGACCATCTTCAGCAACCGCGAAGGACTGCTGCCCGCGGAGGCCCATGGCTATTATCACGAATATACCGTCCCCACGCCGGACTCGCCCGATCGCGGGGCGCGGCGTCTCGTGACCGGCGCCCGGCGCGAGGCCTACTACACCGACGACCACTACCGCAGTTTCTGGCGCATCCGATGAACGCCCCCGTGCGCTTCGCCCCCGCTTCGACGGCGCCGGCACTGCGCGAGGAGCTGGCGCGCCACGGGCTCGCTTTGGCCGCGTTCAACGGCACCGCCATCTCCGATGGCCCCGCCCTGCTCAAGGCCCTGGGCCACGCCCTCGCCTTCCCGGCCTATTACGGTGCGAATTGGGACGCCGCCGAGGAATGCCTTGGCGATCTGGGCGAGCGCTATCCCCAGGGCTGCGCTCTCCTCATCGATCATGCCGGCGGCCTCTGGCAGCGCCTGCCCCGCGAGATGGGCCAGCTCGTCTCCCTTTGGCTCGCCGCGAGCGACGCCCTCGCGGCAGTCGGCATTCCGCTTCAGTTGGTCTTTCTGCTGGAGAGCAAGCGGTAGGTCGGCATTCCATCGGGTTGTCCGATATTCCTACCTCGTCATTCCCGCTTTCGCGCTAGGGCATGTACTCAAGTCCAGCCGGGTTCCCTTTGTATCCCCTCCCCCCTTGCGGGGGAGGGTTAGGGCGGGGGGTCAGGTCCGCGTCCGCGGACCATCAAGAGTCTGCGCTGCATCGGCTGCGATATTGAGTCTATAGCCACCCCCACCCCGGCCCTCCCCCGTCAAAGCGTGGGCCTTACGGCCCGCAGGGGGAGGGGGAAGAAAGTAGCCGCGGCGCTCGACGAGATATGTATATGCCCTAGCGCTTTCGCGGGAATGACGAACAAGTGGACGGCGATGGGGTAGCTCAGGGCTGGAAACCCACCGCGCCATAGACCGCGTCGATGGTCGGTTGGCCGATGCGGGCCGCCATTTCCTGGTGGACGGGGAGCAGAGCGGTCTTCAGCGCTTCGAGCTCCGCTGGCGTCGGCTGATAGATCACGGTCGTACCGGCGGCGCGGATCTTCTCCAAGGAGTCCCGATTCTGCTTCGCGGCGATCTCATTGCCATAGGCCGTGGCCTGCTGCATCGCCGCATCGAGAGCGGCGCGGATGTCGGGCGGCAGCTTGTCCCAGAAGGCCTTGTTCACGATCACCGCATAGCCGAGATAGCCGTGATTTGTGAGGCTGAGATTCGTCTGCACTTCATTCATGCGCTGGGTGAAGAGGTTGGAGAGCGCATTCTCCGTGCCGTCCACCGTGCCGGCCTTCAGCGCCTTATAGGTTTCGGAGAAGGACAGGGTCACCGGCGTGGCACCCAGCGCCTTCATCTCCGCCTCGATTGCCGCCGAAGGCTGGATGCGCATCTTGAGGCCCTTGTAGTCGGCGGGCTCATGCAGCGGCCGGTTGGCGCTCATGTCCTTGAAGCCGTTGTCGAGAAAGGCGATGCCTTCGAGCCCATAGGGCGCGAGCCCGGCCATTAGCTTCTGTCCGACATCGCCGCCGGTCACCCTATGGACGGCGTCGTAATCCCTGAACAGGAAGGGCAGATCGAAGACCTCGAACTCATGGGCACCGAGCAGCGCCAGACGCGAGATCGAGGGCGCCAGGATCTGCACGTCGCCCCGCTGCAGAGCGGCGAGTTCCTCAGTGTCCTTGTAGAGGGTGCTATTGGGATAGATCTCGACCTTGACCCGCCCGCCGGTCATGGCTTCGGCCAATTCCTTGAATTTGTCGGCCGTCATGCCCTTCGGCGTATCGGCCGCGACGATATGGCTGAATTTAATGATGATGGGATCGGCAGAATTTGCCGGCCCCGCGATCGGCGATAGAGCGAGGAGCAAGGCAAGCAGGCCGGCGGCGCGGCGCGCGAATGTCATGAGGTCTTCCTTTTGGGAACCAAGGACGCGAGGCCAGTCAGTAGCCACAGCGTCCGGGCCGCCGCAACCGGAAAGTGAGCTATCAGCGCTGCGAGGTCTCGTAGTTCGGGGCGATATAGACCTTGGCCTCGGAGCGGGGCAGCGGCGCGCGGCCGAGGATCGCATCGGCGAGCTTCTCGGCCAGCATGATGGTGGGCGCGTTCAGATTGCCGCTCACCACATGGGGCATGATGGAGGCGTCGACCACGCGCAGGGCTTCCAGCCCATGCACGCGCGCGTCTGCATCCACCACCGCCATGGGATCGCTGGCGATGCCCATCTTGCAGCTGCCGGAGGGGTGATAGGCGCTCTCGCCCCGGGCGCGGATATGGGCATCGATCTCGGCATCGGTCTTGACCGCGGGGCCTGGCGAGAGCTCCGGCCCGCGAAAGGGGTCGAAGGCCCTCTGCGCGAAGATCTCGCGTGTCAGCCGGATGGCGGCGCGCATCTCGCTTCGGTCGGCCTCGGTCTGCATGTAGTTGAACAGGATCTCGGGATGCTGACGCGGATCGGTGGAGCGAAGCTTCACATGGCCCCGGCTCGTCGGGCGCATGGGTCCGACATGGGCCTGATAGCCATGGCCTTCCGCCTTCTGGCTGCCGTCATAGGAGGCCGCGATGGGCAGGAAGTGATACTGCAGATCGGGATGCTCGACGCCGGCATGGCTGCGGATGAAGCCGCCGGCTTCGAAGTGATTGGTCGACCCCGGGCCGCTGCCGAGGAAGGTCCATTGCATGCCGACCAGGAGCTGGCGGAGCGGGCTCTTCATCACGGGATAGAGGGTGATGGGCTGCAGGCAGGCGTGCTGGACATAGGTCTCGAGATGGTCCTGCAGGTTCTGCCCTACCCCTGGCAGGTCCTGGACCACCGGGATCTCGAACTGCCGCAGATGATCGGCGGCACCGATGCCCGACAGCATCAGGATCTGGGGCGAATTGATGGCCCCGCCCGCGACGATCACCTCGTGCCGGGCGCGGGCGATCGTCTTCTCCCCGGCCTTCATATATTCCACGCCCGTGGCGCGCCGCCCCTCGAAGAGGATGCGAGTCGTCAGCGCGCGCGTGACAAGCTCGACATTGCCGCGCCGGATCGCGGGCCTGAGATAGGCCTTGGCAGCACTCCAGCGCCGGCCGCGGAAGGTCGTCATATCCATCGGCCCCAGCCCTTCCTGCTGATAGCCGTTGAGATCGTCGGTCATGGGATAGCCGGCCTGCTTGCCGGCTTCGACCCAAGCCTGGAACAGCGGCTGGGGCGTATGGCCGCGGCTCACATGGAGCGGGCCGTCGCCGCCATGATAATCATCGGCACCCAGATCGCGGCTCTCGGCGCGGCGGAAATAGGGCAGCACCTCGGCATAGGACCAGCCCTTGAGGCCCGCCTGGGCCCAGCGGTCGTAGTCGCGGGCATGGCCGCGGATATAGACCATGCCGTTGATGGAGGAGGAGCCGCCGACCACGCGCCCGCGCGGGCAATACATGCGCCGGTTGTCCATGAAGGGATCGGGCTCGCTGTGATAAGCCCAGTTCATCTTGTCGTCGGCGAGCGGATAGGCGAAGGCCGCCGGCATATGGATCTTCCAGTTGAACCAGTGATCCTGCCCACCCGCCTCCAACACCAGGATGCGGTTCTCCGCCACCGCGCCCAGGCGATTGGCGAGCACCGAGCCCGCCGAGCCGGAGCCGATGATGATGTAGTCGTAAGACGCGTCGCTCATGCGTGTTTCTCCCCGTCCCTGCTTACATGCGCGGGGCCGGATGGTCCAGCCGGCTCATCCGGCCGAGGCGCCGGCCTGGGTCGGGCGGGGATCCAGCGCGCCGGCCACCACCGTGCCCTCGCCGCGCGGCGCGTATTTCGCCTGTTCCTCGGCCGGGAGCGCCTCGCGCCGGCTCATGCGGAAGCGGACAAAGGCCGCCAGCAGGCCGGCTACGGCGGCGAGATAGAGGAACAGCGCCCAGTCGCCGCCCAATGTCATGGCTTGCGACGCCAGGATCGGTCCGGCGGTGGCGCCCAGCGCCCAGGCAAGCAGCATGCCGGTGGAGGCCGGGACCATCTGCTCGCGCTCGACATAGTCGAAGGCATGGGCGACGGCGAGCGGATAGACCGTCGCCGCCGCGCCGCCGAAGAGGCCGGTGAAGACGAGAAGCCAGCGCGTGGGATGGGCCACGTGAGAGAGGGTGAACTCGATCAGGCAGACGGTGGCGATGACGATCAGTACCCAGAGCAGCACGGTACGCCGGTCGTAGCGGTCCGAGAGCCAGCCGATGGGCCATTGCATCACCAGCCCGCCGATCAGGGAGACGCCCATGAAGATGGAGATGGCAAAGACCGACATGCCCTCCATGGCCGCGAAGACCGCGCCCATGCCGTAGAAGGCGCCGCTGATGAGGCCGGCGCCGAGCGAGGCCGCCACGCCCAGCGGCGAGATGGCATAGAGGCGCAACAGCGAGAGCGGCTTCGTATGGCTCAGATCCGGGCCGGCCACGCGGGTCAGCACCACCGGCACCAGGGAGAGGCAGATCAGCATGACGCCGAGGCAGAAGAGCTCCTGGCCCTTCACGCTCCAGACATTGACCAGCAGCTGGCCGAGGGTGGACGCGAGATAGCTCGTGACCATGTAGAGGGAGAGGATCTGGCCGCGGCTCTCCTTGCTGGAGCGCAGATTCAGCCAGCTCTCGATGGTGGCGAAGAGCCCGGCCATGCAGAATCCGACCACGACCCGGAGCAGGCCCCAGACGAGCGGGTCGAACCAGAGAGCGAAGACCAGCGTCGTCGCCCCCACCAGAGCGGCGAAGGCGGCAAAGGCCCGGATATGGCCGACCCGCACGATGAGATCGCGGCTCCACAGGCAGCCCAGCACCAGCCCGGCGTAATAGGCCGACATGACGAGTCCCGAGATTTCCGTGGGCACATGCTCCAGGCTCATGCGCACCGGCAGCACGATGCCCACGAGACCGTTGCCGAGGATCAGGATCCCGGCGCCGAGCAACAGGGAAATGACGCTTTGCAGCGCTTGCAGCATGGGCGGGATTGTTTTCCCCGGAGGCCGACCGCCTCAATGCCCCTGCGGGTCGCCTTTTGCTAGCGCCGCGGCGACGCGACTAGTTTGCCGGCGACATGGCGTCGCCGGAGGCGGAGGTTGGTCATGCGGTTACGAATACGGGCGTTCGGAGCGGCTAATGAATGAAGATATCCACCGCACGGTCACCCGGCGTCTCGGCGGCACCGCCCGCGGCAGCTTGCTCCTTCTCGGCCGCCCAGGAGGTCTCGATCTTGTCCGGCGCGATCTTGCCCGTGGCGATCAGGGCGTCATGCACGGCCGTCGCCCGCTTCTGCGACAATTGCATGTTGAAGGCGGGTGAGCCCGCTGCATCGGTGCGGCCGACGAGGGTGACACGGGCTGCGCTCTGACCCGCCACCGCATTGGCGACATTGTTGATCACCTGCTGGCCCGCTGCGTCGATGGCGTAGGAATCGGTCGCGAAGGCGACATGGTAGGCTTCGGGGGGCGGTGCCGCCTTCTGGCTGGTGCAGGCGGCAAGGACGGCGAAGCAAGCCACGGCAGCCCAACGGCGCCATGAATTCGCAGCGTTCTGCATCATCGTCTCCAAAAAAGGGGACCCCGGCCCTCGTACAACCCGCGAGAGCCGCGGAAGTTCCCGCGCAGCGGCGCGTCAGGCGCCTTGGGGACCGAGCTCGGCGGTCGGATCCACCGCCTGCCCTGATTTGCGCAGCTCGAAATGGAGCTGCGGGGAGGAGACGGCGCCGGTCTGCCCGACCCGCGCGATCACCTGGCCGCGCTTCACCTGATCGCCGCGCTTCACCAGCAGCGCATCGCAATGGGCATAGGCCGAGACCCAGCCATCGGCATGGCGGATCAGCAGAAGATTGCCGAAGCCGCGCAGCTCATTGCCGGCATAGACCACGACACCGTTCTCCGCCGCGCGCACCGGCGTGCCCAGGGGTGCGGCGATATTGATGCCGTCATTATGCTGCCCGCCGTCCTTGAGGCCGAAGACCGACACCACCTTGCCGTTGACGGGCCAAAGGAATTTTCCCGAGCCGCGGGGCGCAGGTGCTGCAACCTCGGCAGGCGCCTGCGGCGGCGGGACGAGAGGTGAGGCGCCGCTGGTGCTGGGCGCGGTGGTGCTGGGTGTGGTGGTTGGAGCGGCGGTGGTGGGGGCGCCGGCGCCCGCCGTGTTGGAGGCCAGGGTGCTGGAGGTCGATGGCGCCGCCGGCGTCGTTGCGGCCGGCAGCTCGGTGCCATTGGCCGTCGTGCTCGCAGCGGGCTCGCTCGAGGAGGCCGGTGTCGTGCTCTTGCTGGTCGGCTTCGCCGGTTGCAGCAACACGGGCGGCGGGGCCGCCGCGCTCTGGCTGGCCGTCTGCTCGCTCGCCTGAGTCGAGGGCGTGGCGCTGGCCCCCGTCGGCGTGGACAGAGCCTCCGTCGCGACCTTGACGGAGCCGGCCGCCGGGACCGGCGGGGCCGGCTCGGCCGGCGGAAACTGGATCATCTCGCCGCCCGAGGCCGACGTCACGGGCGTCGCGCCTGCGACCGCCGCCGTCTGCGTCGGCGAGCCGCCGGGCAGCGTGAGCCGCTGGCCGACCTTGATGACATAAGGCGGCACCAGGCCGTTGAGCGCCGCAAGCGCCGCCACGGTCGTTCCATTATGCCGGGCGATCCGGGTCAGCGTGTCGCCGGCGACGACGACATAGCCCGTCCCGGCGCCGGGCGCGCCGCGGCCGGGAATGAACAGCGTCTGGCCCGCGTGCAGCGCATAGGGATAGACCAGATGATTGGCCGCGATCAGCGCCTCGACCGGCATGTTGAACTGCTGGGCGACGCCGTCGATCGTGTCCCCCGCAATCACGGTGTAGTTCTGCGCCTCGCCGATCTTGTAGCTTGCGGGTCCGCTGGGCGGCAGGGTCACGGCCGAGCCGCCGCCGTTATTGTTGCAGGCGGCGAGCGCCAGCAGGAGGAGGAGGCCGAGCGCCCCCCGCGATGTCATCCCCGGGCCCGCTCCTGCGGCACGCCGGGAAGCAGCGGTACGAAGCGAACGTCGCATAGCTTCTCCGTCTCGATGCCCTCCTCGCGACGCCGAACCTTGAACAGCTCCTGATCGCCGCGTTCGGGTCCGATGGGCAGAACCATGATGCCGCCGATCGCGAGCTGACCCAGAAGAGTTCTCGGGCAGCTCGGCCGCGGCGGCGGTGACGACGATCCGATCGAAAGGCGCCTGCGCCGGCCATCCCTTCATGCCGTCGCCGGCGATGGAGGTGATGTTGTGGATGCGGAGCTTGGCGAAGCGCTGCTCCGCCTCCTGCAGCAGGGGCCGGTGGCGCTCAATCGTGTAGACCCGGCGCGAGAGGCGTGCCAGCACCGCCGCCTGATAGCCGGAGCCCGTCCCGATCTCGAGGACCTTGTGGCGCGGCGTGAGCTCCAGGGCCTGGGTCATCAGGGCGACGATCTGGGGCTGGCTGATGGTCTGGCCCTGGCCGATGGGCAGCGCCTTGTCCTCATAGGATTGGTCGTGGAAGGATTCCGGCACGAAATCCTCGCGCGGAATCCGCTCCACCGCGGCGAGCACGGCGGTGTCGTTGATGCCGCTGCGCCGCAGCAGCATGATCAGGCGGATCTTGCGGGCGGCGAGGCTCACGGAAAGACCTCCGCCAGCCGCCGCGCCATGGCGCCATGGGTCAGATCGAGATGCAGCGGCGTGATGGCGATGGCCCCTGTCCGGACCGCCCAGAGGTCCGTGCCGCTGCCCACGGGATTGTCGGTGGTGAAATCGCCGATCCACAGGAATTTGCGGCCGGTCGGGCCAACGGCATGGGCGACCTCGATATTCGCGGCGCGGCGGCCCTGGCGCACCACCTGCATGCCGGTGATGTCGCCTTTGGCGATATGGGGAAAATTGACGTTCATCAGCACGCCCTCGGCCCAGGGGACCGAGACCAGGCGGCGGACGACATCGGCGCCATGCTTCAGGCCGAGGCGCCAGGTGATCTGCTGCCCGTTGCGCAGCTGGCTCATGGCGATGGCGCGGATGCCGAGCAAGGTGGCCTCCATCGCCGCGGCGACCGTCCCGGAATAGGTGACATCCTCGCCCATATTGCTGCCGCGGTTGATGCCGGAAAGCACGAGATCGGGCCGCCGCTCACCCAGCAGGTGGTTGACGGCGATGAGCACGCAATCCGTCGGCGTCCCGTCGACGGCGAAGCGCTTCTCCCGGATGCGGCGTACCTCCAGCGGACGGCGGACAGTCAGGGAATGCCCCGCCCCGCTCTGCTCCATCTCCGGCGCCACGACCCAGACATCGCGCGAGAGCTTGCGCGCGATCCGCTCGATGATCTTCAGCCCCGGCGCGTTGATGCCGTCGTCATTGGTGACGAGGATACGGGCGTGCTTGAGATCGAGCGCGGATTTACTCATCGGCCCTGATGGCGGTGGCGCCGCCCATGTAATTCTTGAGCACGTCCGGCAAGACGATGGAGCCGTCGGGCTGCTGATAATTCTCCAATAGGGCGATCAGCGTCCGGCCGACCGCAAGGCCGGAGCCGTTCAGCGTATGAACGAAGCGCGTGCCCTTGGCACCGGGATCGCGGAAACGGGCCTTCATCCGCCGGGCCTGGAAATCGGCGCAATTGGAGCAGCTGGAGATCTCGCGATAGCGTCCCTGCCCCGGCAGCCAGACCTCGATGTCATAGGTCTTGGTCGCGGCGAACCCCATATCCCCGGTGCAGAGCATCATGGTGCGGAAAGGCAATCCCAGCCGCTTCAGCACCGTCTCGGCGCAGTCCGTCATGCGCTCATGCTCCTCGCCGGAGCGGTCGGGATGGGTGACCGAGACAAGCTCGACCTTGCTGAACTGATGCACCCGGATCATGCCGCGGGTGTCCTTGCCCGCCGCCCCCGCCTCGGAGCGGAAGCAGGGCGTATAGGCGGTGAAGCGCAGCGGCAGGGAGCCAGCGTCCAGGATCTGATCCGCCACCAGATTGGTGAGCGGCACTTCCGCCGTGGGAATCAGCCAATAGTCGCCGGAGACCCGGAACAGATCCTCGGCAAATTTGGGCAGCTGGCCGGTGCCGTAGAGCGCGGAATCGCGGACCATATAGGGCGGGGAGATCTCGCTATAGCCGAACTCCGTCGTATGGATATCCAGCATGAAGGCGGCAAGCGCGCGCTCCAGCCGTGCGAGCGACTTCTTCAGCACCACGAAGCGCGCCCCGGCCAGCCGCGCCGCGGTCTGGAAATCCATCAGCCCCAGGGATTCGCCGAGCTCGAAATGCTGGCGCGGCGCATTGAGGCGCGCCGCCGGCACCTGCTGGGGATCGCCATGACGGCGGACCTCGACATTCGCCGTTTCGTCGGCGCCTTCCGGCACTTCCGGCGCCGGCAGATTGGGAATCGTCGCCAGCAGAGCCTCGATGACGGCCCCCTTCTCGCGCTCGGCCTGCTCGGCCGCCGGCATGTATTCCTTGATCCGGGTGACCTCGGCCGCTGCGGCGGCCGCCGCCTCCGCCTGGCCTTTGGCCCTCAGCCCGCCGATCTCCTTGGAGACGCTATTGCGCCGGGCCTGCATCTCCTCCAGCGCCTGCTGCAGGTGGCGGCGATCCTGATCGAGCTCGAGAATCGCAGCCGCCTGGGGCGGCAGCCCACGTCGCCGCAGCCCCTCGTCGAAGGCGCTTGGATCATCGCGAATGGCTTTCAGGTCGTGCATCTGCCGACGAGTCGCAAGATTAGGGTGCAAGGTTATAGGCTGGCGGACTCCTGAGTGTCCACATGGGGACGGTTTAGGCGGAGGGTTCGGGTTTGGCTGTGATCGATCTGCCGGTGCTGCTGCGCCAAGCGGTGGACGAGGCGCTTCGGGGAACCCCGCTCGCCGAGTTGACGCCGCGCGGCCGAGGCCCTGTCGAAGCGCTATCGGGCCGAGCTGCGCGACGGGCGCCGGCACCTGGACGGCGATCCGGCTGTGCTGGCCTATCTCGCCACGCGGCTGCCGGCCACCTACGCCGCCGTGCAGTCCTGCCTGGAGTTGCTCGCCGAGATCCGGCCCGATTTCGCGCCGCGGCGCCTGCTCGATGCCGGCGCCGGGCCGGGCACGGCGCTCTGGGCCGCGGTCGAGCTTTGGCCGCGAACTCGAGGCGGCACTGCTGATCGAGAGCAGCCCGATCATGCGCAAATGGGGCGAGCGGCTGACCGGCGGCCTGGCGACGGGGCTGCCGGCCCGCGACATCGCCTGGAAGACCGCCGACCTCCGCGCCGGAGTCCCCGGTGGCAAGCCCCACGATCTCGTGGTTCTCGCCTATGTCCTGGACGAGATGGAGCCCGCGGCACGGCCGACCCTCATCGACCGGCTCTGGGCGGCGACCGGCGACATGCTGCTGTTGATCGAACCCGGCACATCGGCGGGCTGGCAGCGAATCCTGGCGGCCCGCGAGCGGCTGCTGGCCGCCGGTGCCGCGATCGTGGCGCCCTGCCCCCATGCCGCCGCCTGCCCGCTGCAGCCGCCGGACTGGTGCCATTTCGCCCGCCGCCTGCCCCGCTCCCGCCAGCATCGCCAGGCGAAGACGGCGGAGCTTCCCTGGGAGGACGAGAAGTTCATCTATCTCGCGGTGTCCCGGCTGCCGGCCGCCTTGCCGGATGCCCGCGTCATCGCGCATCCCAGGGCAGGCAAGGGCCATGTCCGGCTGAAGCTCTGCCTTGCCACGGGGAATGCGGAGGAACGGGTGATCAGCCGGCGCGAAGGGGCGGTCTACAAGAACGCACGCGGCTTGGCCTGGGGCGATGTCGTCTCGTCCTGACCCCGCTCACTTCCTCTCGCGGTCGCCCAGCCTTGCCTCGATGTAGAGCCGGGCGATCTTGCCGTAGAGAAGATTCTGCGCATTTGCCACCCGGGCGCGCCGCATCAGGGCGCCGGGAGCGTGCTGCGCCGCTGCTGCCTCCGTCACCTCGAGATCGAGGAGGATGGGGCGATGATCGGAAGACCCGGCATGCAGCGTCCGCGCACGGTGGCAGGTGATCCCGCGCACCAGGCATCGATCCAGCCGGAAGCGGACGAGATTGGCGGTATGGGTCGCCTCGCGCGGCCCGACATCCTCGAAGCCCGGCAGCAAGGTCGGGCCGAAGGCGTTGAAATCGCCGATGATGGCGGTCGGCCCCTGAACATGGCGCAGGATCCGGAAGAGCTGGCTGCGATTCAGGAGCTGGCCATGGGACAGATGCACATTGGCGAAGGTGGCATTCGAGATCTGGACGAGCTGGGCCAGGCGCGGCGGCACACGCCCCGGCATGCGCGAGACCGGCAGGGCCAGAGCCTGCGGGGGCGGAAACTCATGCGGGCTCCACGCCGCCAGCCCGTAGATCCGCCGCGGCAAGGGCTCGCGGAAGAAGTGCCCGCCCACCAGCTCCGGCAGCGCCTCGATCTTCTTGGTCGCCTCCTGAAGCAGGAGAAGATCGGGCTTCGCCGCGCGCACCAGCCCAGCGACATCCTCGACGGTCGCTCCCGTCAGCCGGAGCAGGTTCCAGCTCAAGACCCTGAGACGGCCCGCGCCCTTCTCGTCGTGATTTTTCAGGCCAGGCTTGCTCCCGTTATGGGTCGACAAGATCCGCTCCGCCCTTTTCTGCTCGCTCATGGCCTTTGGCCATTCCCATGAAACCTTCGCATCTTCGAGTTCAATTCACCAGCACCCTGGAACGTTTCCACCGCCCGGCACTAATTTTACCGCCTCAAGCCGAAGCGGCTGGAGACGTGAATCGGCCTCCAATCTATTAAATTACAGCAAGGTTCACGGGTCAGCTTGATCGAGCTCACCCGTGAACCTTGCTCTAGAGATAGGGCGAGAGAAGGCGGGCGGCCGCATTGCGCAGGCGGATCGCGGTCGGCTGGTGCCGCAGCTCCGAGGGCGTGAAGGGCCGGGAGGCCGCGATCTTCTCCTCGATCACCTTGTCGATCAGCGCCGTCGAGGTCTCGTCATAGCATTCGACCACGAACTCGAAATTGAGCCAGAAGCTCCTGACATCCCAATTGGCGCTGCCGACCATGGACCAGGCACCGTCCACCGTGACCACCTTGGAATGATCGAAGGGAGCGGGCGAGAAATGGAAGCGCAGGCTCGGCGTCCTCATGAAGGCGATATGGGCCCGCATGGCCCAATCGAGCAAAAGGGAATCCGTACGTTCGGGAATGATGACGTCCGTCTCCACGCCGCGGGCCGCGGCCAGCGCGAGCGCGATGGCCAGGCTCGACTCCGGCAGGAAATAGGGGGTCACGACCCTGAGCCGGCGCCGCGCCGCGGCCACGGCGGACCCCAGCACCGCCTCCAGGCTGCCGGCGTCCTCGTCGGGACCGGAGGGAATGCCGCGCGCCAGCACCGGCCCTGCCGGCTCGATCGCCGGCCACCAGGCCTCCCCCTCCAGCCGCTCCCCCGTGCTGAAGCTCCAGTCCTCGGCGAAGCTGGTCATCATCTGGCGCACGACGGGACCGGTGAAGCGGAAGTGGAGGTCCTGCACCGGGTGGCGCGGGTGCGAGGCGAGGATGTTCTCCGCACCGATATTGAGGCCGCCCGTGAAGCCCTCTTTGCCATCGATGATCAGGAGCTTCTTGTGGTTGCGCATATTGAGGAAGGGCATGCGCCAGGGCATCCAGTAGTGGAGGAAACGCTGGTAGGGCACACCGGCGGCGACCAGGGCGCTCGCGCCCGAGGAGTAGAGATAACCGGCGCCGAAGCCATCCAGCATGACGCGAAGCTCCACACCTCGCGCTTTCGCCTCCCCGAGCGCTGCCGCAATCGCCTTCCCGGCGCGATCGCCGCGGAAGATGTAGGAGGTCAGCGCGATGGAGACCTTTGCCCGGCCGATGGCCTCGATCATGACGGGATAGGCCTCATCGCCACAGCGCAGCATCTCGACGGAATTGCCGGCCGTCAGCGGTGTCTCGCTGGCGATCTCGGCAACCTGGGCGATCGTCGCGAGATATGCGGGCAGGCGCTCGGGCAGCTTGGCGGATTCATGCCCATCCCTGCGGGAAAAGGCTCGCGGATAGGATCGGGGGTCGGGTCGGTTATCCGGCCGGCCGTCGGGGCGTCTGTCGGAATCTCTCCCTGCCTCGATCTCCACTTGGCGCGGGCCCTGGGCCGGCAATCCCATTTTTGCCTGGCGGGCCCGGCGCTCGCCCTGGCGGGCCCGCCGGCGGCGCAATCTCGTCGCCCGGCGGCTGACGCGATTGATGCCGAATGCCCAATAGAGGGCGGCGCCGAAAATCGGGGAGAGCCAGGCCACGCCGATCCATCCGAAGGCGGATTTCGTATCCGCCTTGTGGAGCAGCACATGGGCGGTCACCACGCCGGCAAGGATCACATGGCCCGCCGCGATCGCCACCAGCGGGGCCGTCGCCAGCCAATACTCGTACACCCGAGGACCCCACAGCCCGCAGTTTCAGGAATCTAACGCGGCTCCGGGCTAAAAGATGCGCACCGCCGGCCGAAGGTTTGTCCATCCCCGGCTAGACGGGGGTGTCGTCCTTCAGTTCCTTCTCGAGCTCGAGGTCGCGCTCGGCCCGCTTCTTCTCGACGAACCAGGCCGACCAGATCGAGATCTCGTAGAGCAGCAGGATCGGGATGGCCAGGCTCATCATGCTGAAGGGATCGGGCGGGGTGACCACGGCCGCGACGGCGAAGACTCCCACGATGGCGTAGCGGCGCTTCTTACGCAGCCCCGCGACGTTCACGATTCCGACCCGGGCCAGAAGTGTCAGAAGAACAGGCAGTTGGAAGCAGAGGCCGAAGGCGAAGATCAGCTTCATCACGAGGGAGATGTAGTCGCTGACCTTGGCCTCGAGCTGCACGGGGAGGGTGTCGGGGCCGCCCGCCTGCTGGAAACCCAGGAAGAAGCGCCAGGCGACAGGCATCATCACGTAATAGAGAAGTGCCGCTCCCATGACGAAGAGGACGGGTGTGGCCACCAGGAAAGGCAGGAAGGCGGAGCGCTCATTCTTGTAAAGACCGGGCGCCACGAACATCCAGATCTGCGAGGCGATGACCGGAAAGGTGATGCAGATGGCACCGAACAAGGCGACCTTCACCTGGGTGAAGAACACCTCGGTCAGATCGGTGTAGATGAAGCGGCGCCCCGTCTCCTTCAGCAGGATGTTCGCCAGGGGCTGGGCCAGGAAATTGAAGATGTGCTGCGCGAAATAGAAACAGAAGAAGAAGGCGATGAAGAGCGCCAGCACCGAATAGAGCAGGCGCCGCCGGAGCTCGACCAGATGGTCGAGCAGCGGCATCTTCTTGTCTTCCTCGGCCCCCGCTATCACTTGCCCGTCCCCGTCATCAAACCCTTATCCTCACGCCCCGGTCGTCTGCTTCTGATCCTGGCTTTCGGTCGCCGGCGGCGTTTCCGTCACGCCTCCACCCCCGCCCCCAATCGGCTCGATGGGCTCGACCGTCACGGGACTTGGCGTCACGGGGCTCGCCGTCACACCTTCCGGCAGCGGCGGCTGGATGGAATGGGCCGGTGCCGGCGGCGGATCATGCTCGATCATCTTGGGCGTCGTATCGCCCGAAGCCGAGGCCGCCTCCCCCGAGGACGCTTCCAGGAGCGGATCGAGGGACACTGCCGACTTCAGTTCGCCCGTCGGATCAACATTTTCGGTGAGGGTTTTTTCAACCCCTTCGGACATGGCCTTGGTGATGGCCTGCCGGGTCTCTTCCAGCTCCGCCTCGCGCAGCAGATCGTCCATGCCGCTGCGGAACTCGCCGGCGAGCTTACGGCCGGTGCGCAGGAGCTGGGCGCCGGTACGGATCGCGTTCGGCAATTCCTTGGGGCCCAGCACAAGCAGAGCGACCACGACCAGGATGGCAATATGCGACCAGCTCAGGTCGAACATGGACTAGGCCTCGGCGTTACTCCGCGAGCGTCAGCCGGCGGCCTTATCCTTGTTGCCTACCTCGGCTTCGATCGCCTTGTCGGAGCCGGGCTCACCGGGCTTCGGCTCTTCCTTCAGGCCTCTTTTGAAAGCCGTGATGCCCTGGCCCATGTCCTTCATGAGCTTGGGGATCTTGCCGCCGCCGCCGAAGATCAACAGCACTACTGCCAGAAGCAGTATGATGTGCCAGATGCTTAACGATCCCATTCGGATCTCCTTGAAACGCAGACTTCACGATTGAGGGCGGACTATGGCAAAAACCCGTCACGCCCGCAACGCAACTTATGTGGCGCTGTCGAGCGGCGAATTTAAGGCGGAATCTTAGAAGCATCGCCGAATTGAGGCCGGCAGGAAGGACGGCGGATCAGCCCTTTCCCGGTTCCTCCTCATCTTCCTCCTCGGCAATGGCCTCGGCCGCGGCAACCATGGATTCGAACTCGGCCGCGGCCTCGGGGTCCATGCCCTCCGGGGGCCCTTCCTCGCCCTCTTCCGCGTCCTCGCCCGTCCCTTCCGCATCGTCGCGGGGTGCGACGGCGGCCATGGCCTGGGCGCCGAGGGTCGAGATGGCCGAGCGGGCATCGAGCAGGCCCGCGGCCTTGAGCTCCTCGATCCCGGGCAGGGCCTCGCGACCCTCGAGGCCGAAATGATCGAGGAAGGCCTCGGTCGTGACCCAGGTGACGGGCCGCCCCGGGGTCTGGCGCCGGCCCTTGGGCCGGATCCAGCCGGCCTCCAGCAGCGTGTCCAGCGTGCCCCGGGAGAGCGCCACGCCCCGGATCTCCTCCACCTCGGCCCGTGTCACCGGCTCGTGATAGGCGATGATGGCCAGGGTCTCGATGGCGGCACGGGAGAGCTTGCGGGCGACTGTCGTCTCGATCTGCAGCCGATCCCCGAGGTCGGGCGCCGTGCGGAAGGCCCAGCGCTCCCCGATCTGGAGCAGATGCACGCCGCGGTTGGCATAGAGCCCGGCCAGTTCCTGCAGCAGGCCTGCGATATCGGCCCCCTCGGGCAAGCGCTCCGCCAGGGATTTCTCGGCCATCGGCTCGCTCGTGGCGAACAGCGTCGCCTCCAGGAGGCGCAACAGTTGGAAGCGGTCTTCGCTCATGACGGCTGGGGGTCCTCGTTGCGTCGGAGATAGATGGGACCGAAGGTGCGGTCCTGGCGGAGCTTGAGGCGGCCCGAGCGCGCCATCTCGAGGCTCGCGGCGAAGGTCGCGGCGAGCGCCGAGCGGCGGACCAGCCCGCCCGCCAGCCCCGGCGGCAGGAAGCTCAGAAGCGTCGACCATTCGACCGCCTTGCCGATCATCCCGCTGAGGCGCTTCAGCGCATCGTCCATGGAATAGAGATCCGTGGGCAGGATATGCAGCGCGCCCTCATGGCGCCGCCCCGTATGGGTGCCATAGGCCTTCAGCAGATCGTAGAGCGTCGCCGAATAGACCACGCGGGTGACGACCTTGAAGCGCTCCGGCTCGCCCCGGGGGACGAAGTCGCGGCCGAGCTGGGGCAACGCCATGAGCTTGGCGCCCGCTTCCTTCATCGCCTGCAGCCGCTGCAGCTGGAAGGCCAAGGCCGCGGCCAGCTCCGCACCGGTGGGCTCGCCCTCGGTCTCCGGCTCCGGCAGCAGCAGGCGCGACTTCAGATAGGCTAGCCACGCCGCCATCACGAGATAATCGGCGGCGATCTCGAGGCGCAGCTGTCGCGCCCGGGTGATGAAGGCGAGATACTGATCGGCCAGTGCCAGGATCGAGATCTTGCGCAGATCGACCTTCTGGTCGCGGGCCAAAGCGAGAAGGATATCGATCGGACCTTCATAGCCATCGAGGTCGAGCAGCAGCGCCTCGCCGGGCTCGATCGGCTCGCGGGAGTCTTCCTCGAAGGGTTGCTCGCTCATGCCGCGCCCAGGAATAAATTGAGGGTGGGCTCGATCCCCGTCAGCGACACGATGCCGTTCAGAAGCCAGAGCGTGATCCCGGAGAGCCAGCGGCTGAGGTAGTTCAAATCCACTCCCAGGCTTGGGCCCAGCATCGAGGGCAGGATCAGCAGTGCCAGCAGAACAAGAATCCCATAGCGCTCGACCTGCGCCACCGGCCGCGCCAGCCCGCGGGGCAACAGGCTGACGAAGACGCGACCGCCGTCGAGCGGGGGCAAGGGAATCATGTTGAACACCGCCAGCATCAAATTCAGATACATCGATCTGAACAGGGTTTCCACCGCCCAGGTGGCAGCACCCAGGGGAAGCCATCCCACGACATAGACCAGCAGGGCCGAGATCAGCGCCAGCAGGAGGTTCATGGCCGGCCCCGCGGCCGCCACCAGCATGGTATCCCGGCGCGGGTGGCGCAGCCGGTTGAAGGCGACCGGCACCGGCTTGGCATAGCCGAACAGGAAATGCGTATTGGCCAGCAGCAGCAGCGCCGGCAGGACCACCGTGCCGAAGGGATCGATGTGGCGCAGCGGGTTGAGGGTGACCCGTCCCTGGCGATAGGCCGTGTCGTCGCCCAGCCGATAGGCCACCAGCCCATGGGCCGCCTCATGCAGCGGCACGGCGAAAAGAATCGGCAGCGCCCAGACCGTCGCTTCGCGGATGGCCGCGGCGATGCCGTCCTCAAGCATGGGAGGCCCCGCTCAGCAGCAGATCCAGGCGGCGGGCGAGGTCGGCCGGATCGGCCTCGGCGGCGGCCGGCCGGACGCGGGCTTTGGCGAGCTTTGCGGCCGCACCCGGGGAGATTGGCGGGAGAGCCTCGGCGATGGCGGCCATCTCCGCGAGCTTGCCGTTGCAATGGAGGGCGAGGTCGCAGCCCGCGGCGATAGCCGCGGCGGCGCGGGATTGGACGGTGCCGGAGAGCGCCTCCATGGACAGATCGTCGGTGATCAGAACCCCCTGGAATCCGATGAAGCCGCGGATGACCTCGGCGATGACGCGGGACGATATGGTGGCTGGGCGCTCGGCGTCTATGGCGGGGATCAACAAATGGCCGGTCATGCCCAGCGGCATGTCGGCCAGGGCCCGAAACGGACGGAAGTCGCTGGCCTCCAGCTCCGCCAGCGGCGCCTCGACCACCGGGAGGCTGAGATGGCTGTCGACCTGGCTGCGGCCATGTCCGGGCAGATGCTTGATCACCGGCGTGACCCCGGAAGAAAGGAAACCCTCGCAGGCCGCCCGGCCCAGGGCGGCCACGATCTCGGGATCGGCGGAGAAGGCGCGGTCGCCGATGACCTGATGGGCGCCGGGAAGCCGGAGATCCAGGGAGGGGGCGCCGACCGTATCGATGCCGGCGGCAACCAGCTCGCCGGCGATGAGCCGGGCGTTGAGCCGCACCGCCTCCGCCGCCCCGGCCGGATCCTTGGCCGCGAGCTCGCCGAAGCGGCCCGGCGCCGGGGCTGCCCGCCACTGCGGGGGCTTCAGGCGCTGGACCCGCCCGCCCTCCTGATCCACCAGCACCGGCGCATCCTCACGGCCGACGGATTGGCGCAGCGCGGCCACGAGGGCGCGAAGCTGCGCCGGGGATTCCACATTGCGGGCGAAGAGGATGAAGCCCGTGGGATCGGCCCGGGCAAAGAAGTCGCGCTCCGCCGCCGCGAGCTGCGGCCCGGCGCAGCCGAAGATCGCCGCCAAGGGTGCCATGGATCAGTGCAAAACTATTAATATCAGGGCTTTACCAGACAGGGCTGCCCCTTGGGCGTGAGCTTGGCGCAGACATCCCGCGCCGCATTCTTATCCGTGAAGGGGCCGGCCTGGACGCGGTAATAGATGCCCTTGGTGCCGAGATCGACCTTCTCGATATGCATAGCGAGGGGACCGAGGATATCCGGGTATTTGGCCGCCAGCCGTTTCCAGGCAGTCTTTGCATCCGCCTCGGTCTTGAGGGCCGCGAGCTGGACACGGTAATTGCCCGCCGCCGTCGGCGCGTCATTGGCCGGCGCCGGCGCGGTTGCAGCTGTTCCCGTCGCCGCCTGGTCGGTGGCTGTCGTGCCCTGCGTATCAGTCGCGGCGGGGGCGCTGGGCGCCGTCGTCGCAGTCTGGGTTCCGGCCGCCTGGCCCGTGGTGGCCTGCCCCGTCGTAGCCGGCGCGGTGGTCGAGGTCGTGGATTCTGCCGGCAGGAGAGTCTCCGTCAGCGTGCCGGTCGAGCTGCCGGTTGTCGTCGAACCTGTCGTGGTCGAGCCGGCCGCTGGCGGCGGCGCGGGCACGGCGGGGACGGAAGGTGCGGCCGTGCCGGACGCAGCACCGCTCTGGGTAGTGGTGGCGCTGGCGGCCGGGGCCGGCGGGGTGGAGGGCGTCTCGGGCTGCGGGAGCAGGACCTCCGGCTGCTGGGCGGTGCTGCCGGGGGAGATCTGGTTGTAGACGGTTTCCTGCTGGCTCTGGGTCTGGGTCGCCGGCTGATCCGCCGGCGGCACCTTCTCGGGCGTCTGGTCGGCCGCCACCACGGGAACTTGGCCGCCGCCGGCGCGCCCGGCGAAATGGCGATAGCCCCACCAACCCACGACCGCAAAGGCGATGAGAACGACGAGGGCCGCGACATAGCGCAGCCAAGGCCGCCGCGGCGCCACCACATATTCCTCCGCCGTCGCCTCCTCGACCGGCTCATAGGCGGTCGGGCCCTGGCCTTGAGACGAAGGGATCGGCGGAATATCGGTCTGGGAGACGGCGCTCAGCAGATCGGGCTCCAGCCGGCGCGCCGGCGCCGGCATCTGTACCGGGGGCTCCGCGGTGAAGGGAGCTTCGTCTGCCGGCGATGGCGGCTCGTCGGTGGGCTCCGGGGCGGCTTCGGGGGCAGCGGCCGGCATCGAGAGCTGGGGCTCGATGCGCTGGGCAGGCCGCGGTGCTGTCGCGCCGACCTCGCCCCGCAAACGGCGCAAGGTCGCCGCGACTGCTTCCTGCAGATCTTCCGGTGGCCGCCCTTCCGTCGCCATCAACGCATCTCCTCAACCGGTTCAACCCCGAAGACCCCGAGGCCGGAGGCGATCGTCACCGTCATCGCCCGCACCATGGCGAGCCGCGCCGAGGTCAGCGCCGGGTCTTCGGTGAGCAGGAAGCGCAAGCCCGCATCCTCCTTGCCTCTGTTCCACAGCGCATGGAAGGCGGCCGCCAAATCGTAGAGGTAGAATGCGATCCGATGCGGCTCGTGCGCCTCGGCCGCGCTCTCCACGAGTTGCGGCCAGCCTGCCATCAATTTGATAAGAGCAAGCTCGCCCGAGTTGGTCAAGCGATGCAGATCGGGTTTTCTGCCGGCGATCCCTGGTGACTGCTCTTCGGCCAGGCGCAGCACCGAGCGCGCCCGGGCATGGGCGTACTGGACGTAGAACACCGGATTGTCGCGCGACTGCTCCATCACCTTGGCGAGGTCGAAGTCCAGCGGCGCGTCGTTCTTGCGCGTCAGCATGATGAAGCGCAGCACGCTCTTGCCGACCTCCTCCACCACCTCGCGCAAGGTGACGAAGGTGCCGGCCCGCTTCGACATCTTGACCGGCTGCCCGTCGCGCAGCAGACGCACGAGTTGGCAGACCTTGACGTCGAGGGATCCCGCCCCGCCCGTGACCGCCGTCACCGCGGCCTTCATGCGCTTGATATAGCCGGCATGATCGGCGCCCCAGACATCGATCATGTCAGGCGTGCCGCGCCGGAACTTGTCGTAGTGATAGGCGATGTCGCCGGCGAAATAGGTCCAGCTGCCGTCGGACTTCTTCAGCGGCCGGTCGACATCGTCGCCGAACTGGGTGGCGCGGAACAGAGTCTGGGGCCGCGGCTCCCAATCCTCGGGCGCCTTGCCCTTGGGCGGCTCCAGGACGCCGACATAGATGAGGCCCCGGTCCTCCAGCGTCTTCAGCGCCCGCTCGACGCCGCCGGCGTCGATCATCGCGCGCTCGGAGCTGAAGACCTCCTGCTCGATGCCGAGCAGCGCAAGGTCCTCGCGGATACCGGCCATGATCATGTCGATGGCGAAGCGGCGCACCGGCGCCAGCCATTCGCTCTCGGGCGCATCCCGCCATTTATCCCCGTCGCGCGCCGCCAGGGCCTGGCCGACGTCCTTCAGATAATCCCCGGGATAGAAGCCCTCGGGAATCGCATCGATGGTCTCGCCGAGAGCTTCGAGATAGCGAAGATGGGTCGAGCGCGCGAGGGTATCGACCTGGGCGCCGGCGTCGTTGATGTAATATTCGCGGGTGACCTCGAAGCCGGCCTTGGTCAGGAGCAGGGCCAGGGCATCGCCATAGACGGCGCCCCGGGCATGGGCGATGTGCAGCGGCCCGGTCGGATTGGCCGAGACATATTCCACATTGACCCGCCGCCCCGCCCCGACCTTCGAGGATCCGTAATCCGTGCCGGCGGCGAGCACATCGGCGATCCGGGACTGCCAATAGCTGTCGGCCAGCCGCAGGTTGATGAAGCCCGGTCCGGCAATCTCCACCCCCGTGACATCGGCCAATTTGCCCAGCCGTTCGGCGAGCTTCTCCGCAAGCAGCCGGGGCGCCATGCCGGCGGGCTTGGCCAGCACCATGGCCGCATTGGTCGCGAGATCGCCATGGCTCGCCTCGCGCGGCGGCTCGACGGCGACCCGGGCGGTATCGAGGCCGGCGGGAATCTCGCCATCGGCGGCGAGCTTGCCGATCTCGGCGAGGATCAGCTGGTGAAACTGGGCGAAGGCATTCATGGCGAGGTGGATCCAGTCAGGCGGCGATGAGCGTCGAAGGCATAGAGGTCGGTCATCCCGGCGATATAATCCGCCACCAGGCGCGCGGTTTCCGGCGAATTTGCGGCCGGCGCGCCGGTGCGCCATTCCGCGGGCAGAAGCTCGGGCTCGGCGAGATAGGCATCGAAGAGCTCGACGCACCACCTGCTTCGCCTCGCCCGCCGCACCCATGACCCGCTCATGCCGATACATCCGGGCGAAGAGGAACCGCTTCAGGGCCCGCTCCTTGTCGCGCATCTCCTCGGAGAAGGCGACCACGGGTCCGCCGAGCCGGCGGATGTCATCGACCGATTGGGGCTTGGCACCGTCCAATCGACGGCGCGTCTCCTCTATCAGGTCGCTCACCATGCGGTCAATCAGCCGGCGGACCGATTCATGGATGAGCCGCGTGGGCTCGAGCCCGGGATATCGGGCGCTCACGATCCCGATGACCTCGCCGGTCAGCGGAACGGATGCCAGATCCTCCAGCGGGAAGAGGCCGGCGCGCAGGCCGTCGTCGATGTCATGATTGTTATAGGCGATGTCGTCGGCCAGGGCGGCGACCTGGGCTTCCGCGCCCGGCCATCCCGCGAGCTCCAGATCCTGCGCCTCGGCCGAATAGCGGGCGATGCTGGCCGGCACGCCCCGCGCTTTTGCCTTGGCCCCCGCCCCCGGCCCTTCGAGGGGGCCGTTATGCTTGGCGATGGCTTCCAGGCATTCCCAGGTCAGGTTCAGCCCGTCGAACTCGGCATAGCGGCGCTCCAGGGAGACCAGGATGCGGAAGGTCTGCTCGTTGTGGTCGAAGCCGCCGAAGGGCGCCATGGCCTCGTCCAGCGCCTCCTCCCCGGCATGGCCGAAGGGGGGGTGGCCGAGATCATGGGCCAGCGCCACCGCCTCGGCCAGATCCTCGTCGAGGCCCAGGGCGCGGGCGATGGAACGCGCGATCTGGGCCACCTCGATGCTATGGGTGAGGCGCGTGCGGTAGTGATCCCCCTCGTGATGGACGAAGACCTGGGTCTTATGCTTCAGCCGCCGGAAGGCCGTGGAATGGATGATCCGGTCCCGGTCGCGCTGGAAGACCGAGCGCATGGCGCTCTCCGCCTCCGGCCAGAGGCGGCCGCGGCTTCGGTCCGGCCGGCTGGCATAGGGGGCGAGCGGGGGCATGGCCGGAAGGTATCGGCTGGGCCGGGGTTTGACAAACCGCCTGCCCTCCTTACATTGAGGGGGTGCGAGGTATACCCTATCTACCTCGGGAACCCGCGATCGGAAGATCCATGAACCAGATCAGCCCTGTAAGAGAAGTCAGCCTGACCGCCGCCGCCGCGCGGCGAATCAGCACGCTCGTCGCCGCCGAGGGCAACCCCGGCCTGATGCTGCGCCTGGCGGTCTCCGGTGGCGGCTGCTCGGGCTTCCAATACGGCTTCTCCTTCGACGACACCCGCAACGAGGACGATCTGGTCTTCGAGCGCGACGGGGTCAAGCTGCTGGTGGATCAGACCTCCATCGACCTGCTGGGCGGTGCCGAGATCGATTTCGTCGAGGATCTCGTCGGCTCCTCCTTCCAGGTGCGCAATCCCAACGCCAGCTCCTCCTGCGGCTGCGGAAGCTCCTTCTCGATTTGATCCGAATCGCGACTTGATCCGCATAGCGTCTTGGAACGTCAATTCGGTCCGCAGCCGGATCGGGCTGGTGCTCGACTGGCTGCGCGAGGCCAAGCCGGATGTGGCCCTCTTCCAGGAGATCAAATGCCAGACCGAGGGCTTCCCCCGGCTGGAGTTCGAGGACCTCGGCTACAATCTCGCGATCGTCGGGCAGAAGAGCTACAACGGCGTCGCCATCCTCTCCCGCCATCCCATGACCATCGAGGCCGAGCGCCTGCCCGGCTTCGTCGAGGACGAGCCGGCGCGCTATGTCGAGGCCCTCGTCCAGGCCGACGGCAAGGTGGTGCGGGTGGCCAGCATCTATCTCCCCAACGGCAATCCCGCCGACAGCGACAAATATCCCTACAAGCTCGCCTGGCTGGAGCGGCTGCGCGGCCATGCCCAGGGCCTGCTCGCGCTGGAAGAGCCGCTGGTCCTCGGCGGCGACTACAACGTCTGCCCGACCGATGACGACGTCTATGATCCCATCGGCTGGAAGGACGATGCCCTCTGCCGGCCGGAGAGCCGCGCCGCCTTCCGCCGTCTGGTCAATCTCGGCTTCACCGACGCCTTCCGCGCCCTCCATTCGGAGCCGCGCCGCTATACCTTCTGGGATTACCAGGCGGGGCGCTGGCAGAAGGATCAAGGCCTGCGCATCGACCATCTGCTGCTGTCGCCGCAAGCCGCCGACCGCCTCACCGCCGCCGAGATCGACAAGAGTCCGCGCCACAAGGACAAGCCCTCCGACCACACGCCGGTGTGGTGCGAGCTGGAGCTTTAGGTCGGGCGGCTCTGCCTTCCTAGCGCGGCCTCGCGCTATCCAAACGATTTGAGCGATGTCTCCCCGTCTCGTCATTCCCGCGAAAGCAGGAATGACGGAAGTGCGCATATGAAAGAATGGCGAGCGCAACGAGGCGACAATCCGCCGTTGCTTTCCTGTTTGTCGAGCCCCTCAATTACCGCTGAACTCTCGCAGATTGATAAGAAAGGCAGATCCATGCGCAACACATTCGGTGCCGAACAGATCAGGGATCCACTTCTGCTGATCTCGAGAATCCTTATGATGATCCTGTTCGTCGTGTTCGGCTGGCAGAAGCTGACGGGATATAGCGGAACGATCGCCTATTTCACCCAAGGAGGCGTGCCCCTTCCCTCCTTGGCGGCGCCGATCGCCATAATCATGGAACTGGGCGTCGCCCTTGCCATTGTCCTGGGCCTTTTCACCCGGCCGCTCGCAATTCTGCTCGCGCTTTACACCCTCGCAACCGCGATCCTCGGTCACCATTTCTGGACCATGTCAGGCGCGGAGCAGGTCGATGCCGAGATCCATTTCCTCAAGAACGTCAGCATCATCTCCGGCCTCTTCCTTCTCTATCTCACGGGTGCCGGACGTTTTTCGCTCGACGAGAAGCTGAAGCTGGGCTGAGGGTCGCGGGCCATTCGGCCCGGGTTGCGACCGGCATTCAATTTCGCTGGAAGCAGTTTTCCCGGCGGTCCGACCTGCTTCTGCAGGGAATCTGCAGGCAATCCTCCATGTAGACTCTAAACTTACACTCTATACGCAAAACGCGTTTCCGTCAATGTCACTGTTGGCGCCGGCCGTCCTCTACCCCTGGAAGGCCGGGCCCATCGGCATCAGCCTCATCCCCGGCCGCAGATTCCGGTAGGCCAGCTTGCGATGGTCGACGGGATTCGGGCCGTCGGCGGCGACGATCAGGATCGCCTCGGCGATGGGCTGGAAATCGGCCCGGAAATGAACCGAGCTCTTGAGAGCGAGGATCTTCTCGGCCGTGGGCTCGATGCCGAGATGGCGGAACATGGCCTGATCGGCCGCCTGCTGCTTGCGGCTCGAAACGAGGATGCGAAGTCCACCGATGGCGAGCCGCGCCATCGGCCCGAGCTCCATGCGATTGCCGGCATAGAAGGGACCGGTGGCGTCGAAGCGCCCATCGCCCAGCCGCTCGACGCGAAAGCGCCCTGCCAGCGGCCGATGGCCCGGCAGCCGCGAGATCTCGCCGATGGCGAGCTCGATCTCCGCCCCCTGCCCCGCCGCATGGGCGGCCGCGGCCGTGGCCGGGTCATGGAGCAGGCCAGCGACCGCGCCCTCGGCACCTTGGCGCAGCAGCGCCTCGATCAGCCCGACCGTATCGGAATTGCCGCCCGGCGCCGGGATTGTCCTGCGTGTCGGCCAGGATCACCGGGCCGCCTGGCGCAGGCGGAGAGCCGCATGGCTTCCCGCACAGCCTCGTCGGGCTCATAGATGCGGCCGGCGAAATCCGGCTCCGCCTCGGCTACGGCCGCCGCCAGACGATCGGCGACGCGGTCGGCCGCGCGCTGGTTCTCGCCATAAGCCAGCACAGCCGGGCCGCAATCCGGTACGTCGGCGGGCGGGAAGCCGGGGGCGAAGGAGAGGCTCGCCACCTCGCCTTGCTCACCGGCCGCGACCTCGCCGAAAAGCGAGGCCGCGGGATCGACCATGGTGCATTGCCAGGTGAGCGGGATGAGGAAGGACGGCCGGCGAAGCGCCTTGGCGAGCGGGCCCTGGCGCAAGATGCGCTGGAGCAGCGCCGCGGCGCGCTCGCCCGTCACCGCCATATCGATATGGGGATATGTCCGATAGGCCGCGAGCGCCGTCGCGTATGCGACCATCGCCGGCGAGACATTGGCGTGGAAATCGAGGCTGGCGACGATCGGCAGATCCGGTCCTACCAGACGCCGCAGACGCCGCAGCAGCTCGCCCTCGCCATCGGGCAGATGCGCCGCGACCATGGCGCCATGGAGGTCGAGATAAACCGCATCGACGGGACCGGCGGCGGTAAGCCGCTCCAGCAGCTCGCCGGCGATGCGCTCATAGGCCTCCTGCACGACCGGGCCGGAGGGCGTGGCGGAGCACCAGAGCAGCGGGAGGAGTTCGTGGCCTTGCCGCTTGGCGGCAGCGATGAATCCCGCGGACGGCAGATTGATCCCGTCGAGGACATCCAGCATCTCCCGCCCGCGCAGGAGAGCCGGCCAGCCATCGGCCCGGGCGAAATCCTGATAGCTCGCAGGGGTGGGGGCGAAGGTATTCGTCTCGTGCTGGAAGCCGCCGATGGCGATGCGGGCCATGACGCCTGTCCTCTTGTCAGAGCTCGATCAGGCGATCGGGCAGATGATTGCGGTCGCCGGGGGCCGCCGGGTAATGGCGCGCGAGCAGGCCGCCGAGATCGCGCACGGCGGTTTCAAGCGCCTTCGCCACCGCGCCTTGGCGCGCGGTCGCGGTGAAGGCATCCACGATCTTCTTCCACTCCGCACTCCCCGCCAGGGATTCGATGCCATGGTCGGCCACGATCTCGACCTGGTGCTCCGCCAGCGCCACCAGCAACAGCACGCCGTTGTGCTCCGGCAGGCTCGCCAGGCCGCGATCGAGGAACAGGAGATGCGCCAGGCGCCGCGCCTTTGCCTGTCGGGCCCGGCGCAGCGCCAGGCGGACGGAGAGCGGCGTCAGCTCCAGAATTCCGTAGACGATTCCGAAGGCGACGATTTGGGCGCCCAGCATTAGGCGAAGCGATGCCCAGGGGTCGACCAGCATGACGATCACCGCCGCGGCCAGAGCGGCCAGGATGGCGCCGGCAAGGCTGACCACGTGATAGCGGTCGGCACGGCTGGCGACGACAGCGACGAATTCCGCGCTCGTGCCCTTCTCCGCTTCGGCGATGGCCGCTTCGACGCCTTTTCGTTCGATCGCGGAAAGCTTGCGCATGCTCACCACCCTCCCGAGGCGCCGCCGCCCCCGAAGGAGCCGCCGCCGCCCGAGAAGCCGCCACCCGAGGAGCCGCCGCTGGACGAGCCGCCGCTCCCCAAACCACCGCCGATTAGATAGTAGCCGCCCCAGAAGCCCCGGCGCCGGCCCCGGCGCCCGACGTTCACGAATATCACGAACCCGAAGAACAGGATGAGGCTCACCCAGAAGAGAAGCCCATCATCCTCTTGAGAGCTTTCTGCCTGCGCTGCGGGCACGGCGACCGCGGCATCGACCGTCCCGCCCAGGGTCTTGATGATGGCCTGCACGCCGGCCTCGATGCCCAGCGCCATCTCGCCATTGCGCAGATGCGGGATGATGACGTTTTGGATGATCTCGTTGGCGGTCGCGTCCGGCAGATCGCCCTCGAGGCCGTAGCCCACCTCGATCCTGAGCTTGTGGTCCTTCGGCGCGACCAGCAGGATCACGCCATCGTCCTTGCCCTTCTGTCCGATGGCCCAGCTGCGGCCAAGGGCCAGGCCCCAATCCTCGATGGTGTAGCCGGCGAGATCCGGCAGAGTCACGACGACGAGCTGGAGCTGCTTCTGCTTCTCGAAATTTGCGAGCTCCGCGGTGATGCGGTCCTTCTCGGCCTGGTCGAGAATTTGAGCCAGATCCATCACCCGCCCCGTGAGCGGTGGGATGGGCGGATCGGCTTGGGCGGCGGTGAAGGAGAGCAGCAGAAGGAGAAGCAGGCCGATGCCAGCGGCGAAACCGAACCTGCCCCCCTCACCCCGGCCCTCTGTCCGGGGGCGAGGGAGTTCCGTTAGAACCAGCGGCAGCCTCAATTGAAATTCACCGTCGGCACGGTCATCGTCTTCTCGTCGACGGTGAACTGGGCCATCTCCTTGTAGCTGGAATAGAGCAGCATCGCCCAGATGCGGCCCGGGAAGGTCTTGAGCTCGGTGTTGTACTGCTGCACGGCCTGGATGTAGTCGCGCCGGGCCACGGCGATGCGGTTCTCGGTCCCTTCGAGCTGGGCCTGCAGGGTCTGGAAATTGGCGTTGGCCTTCAGCTGCGGATATTGCTCGACCACCACCATCAGCCGCGAGAGAGCCGAGGTCAGCTGACCCTGGTTCTGCTCGAAGGTCTTCATGGCATCGGGATTGGTCAGGATATCGGGCGGCAGCTGCATCTGCCCGACCTTGGCACGGGCCTCGACTACGGCCTGCAGGGTCTTGCTTTCGAAATCGGCTGCACCCTTCACCGTGGCGACCAGATTGGGCACGAGATCGGTCCGGCGCTGATATTGGTTCAGCACCTGGGCCCAGGTCGCCTTCGCCTGCTCCGAATAGCTCGGGATGTTGTTGACGCCGCAGCCGGCGAGCGGCAAGGCAACGAAGAGCGACAGAAGCAAGCCGCGCAGCATCGCCCCGACCCTGGCATGACCCCGCCCTCCCCCCTTGCGGGGGAGGGTGAGGGAGGCCTGTGCCGCGGTCGCGATGGCGGCCGCGCTAGATATCTGCATAAACATGTGTCTCCGCTTTGGCGCCGGGATGGGTGACAGCACCCTTCTCCGCATCGCCGACGGTTTGAGCATAGCGCCATATGGCACCCGACTGATAGTCGTGCTGGCGCGGCTTCCAGGCCTTGCGGCGCTTGGCGAGCTCGGCGTCGCTGAGATCGACCTCCAGCGTGCCCTTCACGGCGTCGAGGCGGATGATGTCGCCGTCCTTGATCAGCCCGATCGGCCCGCCGACCGCCGCTTCCGGCCCGACATGGCCGACGCAGAAGCCGCGGGTGGCGCCGGAGAAACGCCCGTCGGTGATGAGCGCCACCTTGTCGCCCATGCCCTGGCCATAGATGGCGGCCGTGGTCGCCAGCATCTCGCGCATGCCGGGGCCGCCGCGCGGGCCCTCATAGCGGATGACGATGACCTCGCCTTCCTTGTAATCGTGCACGCGCACCGCCTCGAAGGCATCCTCCTCGCAGTCGAAGCAGCGGGCCGGGCCGCTGAAGACCTGGTTCTGCATGCCCGCGACTTTCACGATCGCCCCCTGGGGCGCCAGATTGCCCTTGAGGCCGACGACGCCGCCGGTCGCCGACAGCGGCTTGGCGGTGGTGCGGATCACGTCCTGATTGGTCGGCAATTTGATGCTCTTCAGATTCTCCGCGATGGTCTTGCCGGTCACCGTCATGCAATCGCCGTGGAGGAAGCCGCCCTCGAGCAGCGCCTTCATCAGCACCGGCACGCCGCCGACCTCATACATGTCCTTGGCGACATAGCGTCCGCCCGGCTTCAGATCGGCGATATAGGGCGTCTTGCGGAAGATGTCGCAGACGTCATGCAGATCGAACTCGATGCCCGCCTCATGGGCGATGGCCGGCAGATGCAGGCCGCCATTGGTCGAGCCGCCGGTCGCCGCGACCACCATGGCCGCATTCTCCAGCGCCTTGCGGGTGACGATGTCGCGCGGCCGGATGTTCTTGTGGAGCAGCGCCATCACCGCCTGGCCCGAGGCCTCGGCATAGGCGTCGCGGCTCTCATAGGGTGCCGGCGCCCCGGCCGAGCCGGGCAGCGCCAGGCCGATCGCCTCGGAGACGCAGGCCATGGTGTTGGCCGTGAACTGGCCGCCGCAGGAGCCGGCGGAGGGACAGGCGACGCATTCCAGCTCATGCAGATCCTCGTCGCTGATCTTGCCGCTGGAATGGGCGCCCACGGCCTCGAAGACGTCCTGCACCGTCACATCCTTGCCGCGGAAGCGGCCGGGCAGGATCGAGCCGCCATACATGAAGACCGAGGGGATGTTGAGCCGCACCATGGCCATCATCAGACCGGGCAGCGATTTATCGCAGCCGGCAAGGCCGACGAGGGCGTCATAGCAGTGGCCGCGCACCGTGAGCTCGGTGGAATCGGCGATCACCTCGCGGCTGACCAGGGAGGATTTCATCCCGGCATGGCCCATGGCGATGCCGTCGGTCACGGTGATGGTGGTGAACTCGCGGGGCGTGCCGGCCGCGGCCTTGACCCCCCGCTTCACCACCTGCGCCTGGCGGCTGAGGGAGATGTTGCAGGGCGCCGCCTCGTTCCAGGTGGTGACCACGCCGACGAAGGGCTGGGCGATCTCCTCCTCGGTCATGCCCATGGCATAGTAGTAGGAGCGGTGCGGCGCGCTGGCCGGCCCGACGGAGACGTGGCGGCTCGGCAGCTTCGATTTATCGGTCTGGCTCATGCGAGCCTCCTCCCAAAAATGACCCCGAAAAGAGCAGGGAAAATAGCCGGGCCTCCAGGGGGCTTCCAATGCTTTATCGGCAGAGGCCTATCCGCCCAAGGGATAGCGCAGGGGCCGGACCAGGGGCAGGCAAGGCAAGTTCCGGCAGCGCGGAGCGAAACCAGCCTCAGACCGCCTTGGGACCCAGCCACTCGTAGAAGGTCGGATTGGCGGCGCAGGCGCCGAAGCCGCATTCGAGCAGGGTCGAGACGAGATTGCCCCCCACCACCAGGAGGAAGAGCCAGAGAGCCAGGCGGCCGAGGAGGCCCGCGCCTTGGGTCTGCCGCCGGGCAGAGCCGCCCTCGCGCGCCTCGACGAGAAGCAGCAAGGCGACATAGAGGATCGAAGCGGCAAAGGTGACAAAGGCCCAGGTATAGAAATGGACGCCAAACAAGGGCGAGCCATAACCCGCATCGCCCGGGGCGATATGGAGAAGCCATTGGCGCAGCGCCGTGCCGGCGCCCAGAAGCCCGCTCACCAGCATCATGGCGTCATGCAGCCGCGAGGGCCCGACGCTGAGATTGAGAGCGAAGCCGATGCCCAGCGCCACGAAGCAACCCCGCTGCAGCAGGCAGATCGGACAGGGTAGCTCGTTCTGGAAAAGCTGATAATAGAACGCGGCCAGCAGCACCAAGCTCACGCCCAGCAGTCCCAGCAGATTGAGCAGCCGGATCAGCATGCCCCCGCCCGGCTCATCGCTTGCGGCCTAGAGGGAGACATTGAGCTTATCGCTGGCGTGATACTGGAGCCAAGCGAGGAGCACGATGACCAGCGCCGCCCAGGCAAGGATGGCCCCGAAGCGCTGCCCCCGCATCGCCAGGAAGGCTGCCAGCAGTCCAAGCACGAAAGGCAGGATCATCACCATGAGCGCCATCGGAGGATAGAAAGCCGGGCTTGGCAACTCGGAACTTGAGATCGGCGGCGATGCTCAGCCCTCCACGGGCCGGTCTGCAATCGCGGCGACAGCCTCAACATTTTCTCTGAGTTCGCGCGGATCGACATCGTAGCCAGTGGCGCGCGATCCGCTCCAGTTGACGCCTGCCAGGACGTGGTCTTGTAAAAGGCCCGGGAGCCAGCGGCTGCAAAAGACATCCCATTCGATCCGAACCGGAACGAAGCCTTTATAGGCAGCGGCCCGTCGAATGACAGTCAGCGCCCGGCTTTCGGAAGACCAGAACGGCACGGCACGTCCGCCGCTGCGCTCAAGCGGCGTGGGATAACCACCATCGTCCCGAATTGTCCAAAGCGCCCGCGCCGCCGCGACCTCGCGATAGAACGCCTGGGCCTGCAGGGCGGCGACGCTCATGGAAACTCAGCAGAGCTGCCGGTCGCCGGTCGGCGGCCAGGCGCAGGCGACGCTGCGCACCGGTGCCTGGAGCAGGAAGATCTCCGGCTTCGGGGTCATGTCGGTGATGAAGAAATCGAAGCTCACCGCCTTGTCGACCTCCACCCGCCCCTGGTCGAAATCGATGGCGTCATAAGGCTCGTCCGTCTCCTGGATGTTGGTGAAATTGCTGGAGCTGAGCGACGGCTTCTTCGCCCAGCCCTGGGCGAAGGAGAGCCCGTCGCCATAAGTGCTGGGGGTATCGGGCGCCGTGCGCAGCTCGACGCGGTATTCGGTCCAGGGCGCGCCGGTATGGTTGATGGCGATCTTGGTGATGGCCATGCCCATGACGTGCTGAGAGCCGATGCGGTTGCCGAAATGCTCGTCGAAGCCGCGGATGACCAGGATCGGGGCACCCCCCGTCACATCCTCGACGATGGTGAAGGGATCGGCCGGCGTGCCGGTGCCGGTGACCTTGACGATGGTGAAATCGCCGCGCTCGTCGCTGAAGGTGATGCCTTCGACCGTGACCGGGGCGGCGAGCGCCACCCGCACCGTCAGCGCAGGCAAGGACAAGGCGAACAGCGCCAACCCCACGGCTCCGAACCGCAAGGCAGGCGCGGCCCTCAAAGAGATTTCAACCTGTCGAGGGCGCCGGCGAGCTTGGCCAGCACCGCCTTGAGCTCGGCGAGCTTCTCGCGCTGCTCCTCCACCACCTCCGGCGCCGCCTTGGCGACGAAAGCGGCATTGCCGAGCTTCTTCTCGATCTTGCCCATATCCGCCGTCGCGCGGTCGATCTCCTTCTGCAGGCGGGCCCGCTCGCGCTCGACATCGACATGGCCGGCGAGCGACAGCAGCACGGTCGCCCCTTCGACGACGAGCTGCACCGCGCCTTTCGCCTCCCCGCCGATATCGATGGCGGAGAGCCGGGCCAGGCGCTTGATCAGCTCGCCATGCTCCTGGAGACGCTCCTTGGCGACGCGGCTGGGCTCGCGCACCGCCGCCGGGATCAGCGCTCCCGGGGGAACATTCATCTCCGAGCGCAAGGCCCGGATCTGCGAGACCAGCTCGATCACCCAATCGAGATCGGCCGTGGCGATGGCGTCCACCATGGCCGGGGTGTAGCGGGGCCAGGGGGCGACGATCAGCGGATCCTTGCCGCCGAGGACCTGCTGCCACAGCTCCTCGGTGATGAAGGGCATGAAGGGGTGCAGCAGATGCAGCAGCTGGCCCAGGGCCCAGGCGATGGCGGCGCGGGTCTCCGCCGCCGCCGCCTCGTCCACCGGCTCGCCGGTCCCATCGGCCTTGCCGATGATCGGCTTGGCCAGCTCCAGATACCAATCGCAGAACTCGCCCCAGACGCCGTGATAGATCGCATGGGAAGCTTCGTTGAACTTGAACTCGGCGATCGCCGTCTCGACCCGGGCGGCGAGCGCGACGATCCGGCCCACGGCCCAGCGGTTGACCTGCTGGCGGCAGCGCGCGGGATCGAAGGCGGGATCGGGCAGGCAGTTGTTGACCTGGCAGAAGCGCGCGGCGTTCCAGAGCTTGGTGGCGAAGTTGCGATAACCCTCGACCCGGCTCTCGGAAAGCTTGATGTCGCGGCCCGGTGCCGCCAAGGCCGATAAGGTAAAGCGCAGGGCATCGCAACCGTAGCGATCGATCACTTCCAGGGGATCGATGATGTTGTTCTTCGACTTCGACATCTTCTGGCCCTGCTCGTCGCGAACCAGGGCATGGATGTAGACGGTGCGGAAGGGCACCTCGCCCATGAAATGCAGCCCCATCATCATCATCCGGGCGACCCAGAAGAAGATGATGTCGAAGCCCGTCACCAGCACATCGCCGGGATAATAGCGCGCGAGCTCGGGCGTCTTCTTCGGCCAGTCCAAGGTCGAGAAGGGCCAGAGCGCCGAGGAGAACCAGGTGTCCAGCACATCCTCGTCGCGGCGGAGCTCGACCGGCTTGCCGTAGTACCGCGCGGCGGCGGCCTGGGCCTCGGTCTCCTCCATGGCGACGAAGATCTCGCCGTCCGGTCCGTACCAGGCCGGGATCTGATGGCCCCACCAGAGCTGGCGCGAGATGCACCAGGGCTGGATGTTGCGCATCCACTGGAAGTAGGTCGCCGTCCACTGCTCCGGCACGAAGACGGTCTGGCCTTGCTCCACCGCCGCGATGGCGGGCTCGGCGAGCTTGGCCGCATTGACGTACCACTGATCCGTCAGCCAGGGCTCGATGATCACATCCGACCGGTCGCCATGGGGCACCGTCAGATTATGCGGCTCGATCTTCTCGACCAGCCCCGCCGCCTCGAAATCCTCCACCACCTTCTTGCGCGCCGCCTCGCGGGAGAGGCCGCGATAGGCCGGCGGCACATTGTCGTTCAGCCGCGCATCGGCATCGAAGATGTTGATCATCTCCAGCCCATGGCGCCGGCCGACCTCGAAATCATTGAAGTCATGGGCCGGCGTGATCTTGACCGCGCCGCTGCCGGTCTCGGGGTCGGCATAAGCGTCGGCAACGATGGGGATGAGCCGGTCGACCAGCGGCAGGCGCACCATCTTGCCGACCAGCGCCTTGTAGCGCTCGTCCTCGGGATGAACCGCCACGGCCGTATCGCCCAGCATGGTCTCGGGCCGGGTGGTGGCAACGACGATGTAACGTCCCGCCTCGCCTTCAATGGGATAGCGGAAATGCCAGAGATGACCCTTCACCTCCCGCGCCACGACCTCGAGATCGGAAATGGCGGTATGGAGCTTCGGGTCCCAATTGACCAGCCGCTTGTCGCGATAGATCAGGCCTTGGCGGTGGAGATCGACGAAGACCTTGCGCACCGCATGGCTGAGGCCCTCGTCCATGGTGAAGCGCTCGCGCGGCCAATCCGCGGAGGCACCGAGGCGGCGCAGCTGGCGGATGATGGTGCCGCCGGATTGCGCCTTCCACTCCCAGACCTTCTCGAGGAAGGCCGCTCGGCCGATGGTCTGGGCATTGGGGCGCGCATGGCCCTCGGAGCCTGCGCGCGCCAGCACGATCCCCTGTCCCGCCAATTGCCGCTCGACCACCGATTGGGTGGCGATGCCGGCGTGATCCGTGCCGGGCTGCCAGAGCACGTCGCGCCCGCGCATGCGCTCGTAGCGCACCAGCACGTCCTGCAAGGTGAAGGTCAGCGCATGGCCGATATGGAGGCTGCCCGTCACATTGGGCGGCGGCATCATGATGGTGAAGGGGGTCGCCGGGGAATCGGGGTGGCTGGCGAAATAGCCCCCCTGCTCCCAGCGCTGGTAGTGCCGAGCCTCGACCTCGGCCGGGTTGAATGTCTTCTCGAGCATGAAGCTTGTTTAAGGGGCGGGCTTCATGCTGGCAAGCGCGCAGGAACTTCGACGGCGCTCAGGACTCCGACTTCCGGCTGATGCGATCGATCTCCTCCTGCACCCGGCGCTCGACGATCTCGCGGAGATGCCGATCGAGCCAAGCCCGCAGCATGGGCTCCAGCGCTTCGAGCGCGACCTCCTCGATCGTGCGGCCGGCGCGGGTGGGCGGCGATGGCGGAGCCTCGCGCGGCGCCGGCGGTGCTGCTTGCGGTATCGGCTGAGGTGAGACCGGCTGAGATGGGGCAGCCGGAGGCGTGGCGACCCGAGGCGCGGCACCGGGAAATGGAGCGCCCGGAGATGGGGTGGCCGGAGGTGGAGCCGCGCGCATCGGCGGTTCAATCCAGCGCGGGGCTTGCGGGCTTGCCGGGGCGGCGGCGGTACGGGTAGTGGCGGTGGGGGCCGGGGCGGTGGGGGCCACGGTCGCGGCTGCTGCCGGGCGCGACGCCTCGGCGGGAAGCGGCTCGGTCAACAGCAGGGCTTCCTCGACGGCGATGACCTCGCCTTGGCCCAATTCGCCCGGGGCGACGGTCAAGACCGATCCGCCCTCGGCAACCATCCGGGTCAGCATCAGAGCGGGATCGGCCGCATCGGGTGTTGCGGCCGGGCGCTCGGTTTCTGCATTGCTCCGGTCAGGGCTGGGGCTGGACGCCACGCTCTTTGGCTCAGGCGGCGGCGGGGCCACGTCAGTCTCTGGCGCCTCGGGTTCGCGCTCGCCCGGCTTTCCGTCGGCAATGATGCGCCGGATGGAGGCGAGGATTTCCTCCATCGTGGGCTCGGCTGGCGACCGCTCTCCAGGCGCCTGCGGATTGCTCATGGCGCGCACTCCCCAAGCCCGGCCAGAGCCGGGCGAGCTAAATATAGCATAAACACCGGCTTGGCGCGGAATTCTGAGCTAGAAGACGAAGCCCCGTTGACGGCGAAATTCAGCCAACAGCGGCACCGCCGCATCGAATGCGGGACGATGGGAGATGACCTTGTTCCGCTCGATGAACAGCGTCGCGCGGCCCATCCCCTCCGTCTTGACCACTGCCACGATCCGCCCGCCATTGGCGAGCTGGTCGAACAGCGCCTGGGGCACCTCCTCGACGGCACCCTCGATGAGGATGAGGTCGTAGGGCGCCTTGCCCGGCCAGCCCTGGGCCAGGGGCCCTGCCGCCTGGTTGACATTCTCGACAGCCAGGGTGGCGAGCTCCGGCTTGCCCCGAGCGGCCAGGGCCGGATCGCTTTCCAAGGCAGTGACCGAGGCAACCAGCCGAGCCAGCACGGCGGCGCCATAGCCGGCGCCCGCCCCCACCAGCAGCACCCGATCCCCGGCGACGGGCTCGGCGAGCTGCACCAGCCGGGCGAAAACCATGGGCTCCATCAGATAACGCCCGGGCGCCACCAGCACGTCGTCATCCACATAGGCGGCGAAGGCCCGGTCGGGCGGCAGGAAACGCTCCCGCGGCACGGCGGAGAGCGCATCCAGCAAGGCGGCATGGGTGACCTTGTTGGTGCGAATTTGGCTTTCGACCATGTTCCGGCGGGCGGCTTCGTAGTCCATCACTGTCTCCTGGGCCCGACCTCTGTCTGGCACTCGATCTGGCACTGGGGGCCTTGGCGGCGGCATCATAGTCAACCGACCGCCGGGGTAAAGCATGCCGTGCCGGCGGCGTCGAGGGGGACCGATGAGATGATGAGACTCTACACCCAGTCCCGCAATTCCGCCGGCGAGCGGGTGCGGATCGCCCTGCTGCTCAAGGGGATCGCCTATGACTATGTGGCGATCCCTTCCTTGCGCCGCGGCGACTACCGGCGGATCAATCCCCAGGGGCTGATGCCGGCGCTGGAGATCGACGGCAAAGTGATCGCGCAATCCACCGCGATCCTGGAGTTCCTGGAGGAAACCCATCCGAGCCCGGCGCTGTTGCCCGCCGACCCGGTCGGCCGCGCCGAGGTCCGCGGCTTCGCCCAACTGATCGCCAGCGATCTGCATCCGCTGAACAATTACCGCATCCGCCGCTATCTCGGCGCCAGACTAGGGGCCGGCGAGGCGGAGATCCTCGCCTGGTACCAGCATTGGGTCGCCGTCGCGCTCAGCGCGCTGGAAGAGACTCTGCAGCGGCGCCCTGACGCGGCCTTCTGCTTCGGCGACGAACCCGGCTGGGCCGATCTGCATCTGGTGCCCCAACTTTCGACGGCGCGAAGGTTCGGCTGCGATCTCGCGCCCTATCCCCGCCTCCTCGCCGTGGAGGCCCGCTGCACCGAGCTCGACGCCTTCCGCCGTGCGCGACCCGAGGCGCAACCCGACTTCGAGGGTGAGATCAAGACGGTGGTTCGGCCGACGTAAGGGAGGCGCTTGCCCCTCGCCAGAGGCCTACGAGATGATTTGCGCCGTCGTCACTTTAGAAATTCGATTTCACTGATGAAGGACTTGGCGACGCCGTTGCCTTGCGCGTTCTCGGTGTCGATCCCGACTCCTACGCCACTGATGGGCGGCGGTTGCTTCTGGCCAAAGAACTGCTTGAAGGCGTCCGAAATGGCATAGTCCGTGACGACTTCCTTTCCTATCGTTGCATGATCGATGCAGACGTAGCGACCGCCAGCTTTGAAATATCTACCCGTGAAGGCCTGACCCACTGGATCCGAATCGCAGAGGTACAATCCAATGAAATACGGGCTATCCGGAACCAGGAAGTGGCCACTTTCAATCTTCTCGGTACCGAAGAAGACATAGACCATGATCGCTTCGCTTCTGATGCCGTTTGCATAGGAGGCACCGGGGGGAAAAGCGTTCACACCCCATGTGATCCGGATCGTCGAGTAGGTATGGATCTGAACTTGGCTCAGAAGCAGTCCGGCCGCCTGCTTTCTTGTCGCCAGCGAGAGAACCTTTCCGTCGTGAGAAACGACCACCTTGTTGCCGTTGTCGGCGTCACGCTCCGGCTCATACCCCTTGTTGTCGAGCCATTTAAGCGTAGGTCCGCTGGCATAGTCCGTAAATATGACGTCGTAAGTGATGCTTTCCGCACGAGCCGTAGCTACGAGAGAGGCTACGCTCATCACCACCACCGTCCAGATGACAAGGGTGCCTTTTTTGCTCATGTTCCCGCTCCTGAATCATGGATTAATTCTCCGGCAGGAAAGTAACTAACTATTTAATACGACATCCACCGGATGGCTGGCCTCCGGGCTGATATTGCCGCCAGACGCGCCCGTCGCAGCCGTAGCCGTCGTCATGGAGACCGCCGGGCACCAAAGTCGATAACGGCAGGGCGTTCTGCGCCAGGAATGTCGCTTTCGCGTTCGTCTGAACATACCTCTCCCATGGCTTTCGCTCCAGCGCTCGGATAAAAATGCCACTCAAGCCGGTGCTGGATCAGGCGGCGACCTCAGTTCCGCTTTGGTTGTGGTTCTGATTGTGGTTGGTTGAGCCGGCCTCGTCGTTCAACCTAGGCGTGCGGACGGACGGGCAGGCTCCTTGGGGGGACAAAACCGGCCCTGACGATAGGGCGTGAGGCGGCCAAACCGCCCCTTCGCGCGGCGATTGACACATCGCCGGCCAGACGCCAGCTTCTGCTGGAGATAAGGTTCCCCACGGAGAATCCCTCTTGCGCAAGCGATTTCGCGGCACGGCCAGCTATATCACCTCGCGCGACCTCGAGGTCGCCGTCGACGCCTCGGTCACCCTGAAGCGGCCTCTCCTGGTCAAGGGCGAGCCCGGGACGGGCAAGACCATGCTGGCCTTCGAGATCGCCGCGGCGCTGGGCATGCCCCTCATCCAATGGCATATCAAATCGACGACCAAGGCCCAGCAGGGGCTGTATGAATATGACGCGGTCTCACGGCTGCGCGACGGCCAGCTGGGCGACCCCAGGGTGCATGACATCGCCAATTACATCGTGCGCGGCAAGCTCTGGGATGCCTTCGAGGCGCCGGAGCCGGTCGTCCTGCTGATCGATGAGGTCGACAAGGCGGATATCGAATTCCCTAACGATCTGCTGCTCGAGCTCGACCGGATGGAGTTCTTCGTCTACGAGACGCGCCAGACCGTGACGGCGCGCCATCGCCCCGTGGTCATCATCACCTCCAACAATGAGAAGGAGCTGCCGGACGCCTTCCTGCGCCGCTGCTTCTTCCACTACATCCGCTTCCCCGATCCCGAGACCATGGACCGCATCGTCGCTTCCCATCTGCCCGACATCCGCAAGGATCTGGCCCGCGAGGCCCTCAAGCTCTTCTATGAGATCCGCGATGTGCCGGGGCTGAAGAAGAAGCCGGCGACCTCGGAGCTGATCGATTGGCTGAAGCTGCTGATGGCCGATGAGATCCCCATGACGGCGCTGCGCTCCAACGATCCCAAGGTGGTGATCCCGCCGCTCCATGGCGCGCTGCTCAAGAACGAGCAGGATGTCCATCTCTTCGAGCGCCTCGCCTTCCTGCACCGTCGCGGCCAGGCCTGAGCGCGGCTCGCCGATGTTCGCCGGCTTCATCGCCCAGCTTCGCGCCGCCGGCGTCCCCGCCTCGCTCACGGAATATCTGACCCTGCTGCGGGCGCTAAGGGAAGGCTGCGCCGATTACAGCGTCGAGAGCTTCTATTTCCTCGCCCGCTCGGCCTTGGTGAAGGACGAACGGCTGATCGACCGCTTCGATCGCGTCTTCGCCCATTTCTTCCGCGGGCTGGGCAGCGTCGATGCGGAGATCATGGCCGAGCTGCCGGCGGAATGGCTGAAGAAGCTGGCCGAGCGGCTGCTGACGCCGGAGGAGATGGCCGCCGTCGAGGCGCTGGGCGGCTGGGACAAACTCATGGAGACCCTGCGCCAGCGCCTGGCGGAGCAGAAGGAGCGCCATCAGGGCGGCTCGAAATGGATCGGCACCGCCGGCACCTCGCCTTTCGGCGCCTATGGCTACAATCCCGAGGGCGTGCGCATCGGCCAGGGCGATTCCCGCAACCGCAGCGCCGTCAAGGTCTGGGACAAGCGCGAGTTCCGCGATCTCGACGGCGAGGTCGAGCTCGGCACCCGCGGCATGAAGCTGGCACTGCGGCGACTGCGCCGCTTCGCCCGCGAGGGCCAGCCCGACGAGCTCGACATGTCGGGCACGATCCGGGCGACGGCCCATAACGCGGGCGTGCTCGATCTGAAGATGCAGGCCGAGCGGCGCAACAAGGTGAAGGTGCTGCTGCTGCTCGATATCGGCGGTTCCATGGACGATCATGTGGCCAGCTGCGAGCAGCTCTTCTCGGCCGCCCGGGCCGAGTTCAAGCATCTGGAGACCTTCCATTTCCACAATTGCCCCTATGAGCGGCTGTGGCGGACCAACCGGCGGCGCAGCCTGAACGAGACGCCGACCTTCGAGATCCTGCGCCGCTACGGCACGGATTGGCGCCTGGTCTTCGTCGGGGACGCCACCATGAGCCCCTATGAGATCACGCAACCCGGCGGTTCCATCGAGCATTGGAACGAGGAGGCGGGCCAGACCTGGGTGCAGCGATTGGTCGGCCATTTCGAGCGCGCCGTCTGGATCAACCCGCGGCCGGAAGGGCGCTGGGAGCATACGCATTCCCTGCTAATTCTCCGCCGCCTGATGGAGGGCCGCATGTACCCGCTGAGCCTTGACGGCCTGGACAATGCCATGCGCGAGCTCGCGCGATGACGGCGCTGCGCCAGGTGAAGCTGCCGGATGGCGAGAGGGTGCCGGCGCTGGGCCAGGGCACCTGGAAGATGGGGGAGAGCCGCTCGAAGCGGAAAGACGAGGTGGCGGCCCTCAAGCTCGGCCTCGATCTCGGCATGACCCTGATCGACACCGCGGAGATGTATGCCGAGGGTGGTGCGGAGGAGGTGGTGGCCGAGGCGGTCAAGGGCCGGCGCCGCGAGGTCTTCATCGTCAGCAAGGTCTATCCCCATAACGCCAGCCGCGCCGGCGTGGTGACGGCCTGCGAGCGCAGCCTGAAGCGGCTGAAGTGCGACCGCATCGATCTCTATCTCCTGCATTGGCGGGGCGGCATTCCCCTGGCGGAAACCCTGGCGGGCTTCGAGGAGCTGAAGGCCGCCGGCAAGATCCGCTATTTCGGCGTCAGCAATTTCGACACGGCCGATATGAAGGAGCTCCAGGCGCTGGCGGGCGGGCCGGATGCCGTCACCAACCAGGTGCTCTACAATCTGAAGCATCGCGGCATCGAGTTCGACCTGCTGCCCTGGGCGGAGACGCTAGGCCTGCCCATCATGGCCTATTCCCCTTTGGAGATCGGCCCCTTGCAGCGGGCCAGCGCGCTTCGCCGGGTGGCCGAGCGCCGGGGCGTCAGCACCGCCCAGATTGCGCTCGCCTGGGTGCTGCGCCGGCCCGATGTCATCGCCATTCCCAAGGCCAGCCGCCTCGAGCATGTCCGTGAGAACCGCGCCGCCCTCGACCTCGTGCTCTCGGCCGAGGATCTGGCGGATCTCGACACCGCCGCCCCGCCGCCCCGCCGCTCGACGCCGCTGGAGATGATCTAGCCGAGGGCTCGGGCTAGATGAGCGGCACTTTGCCACTCGCCCCTGGACCCCGGCTTTCGCCGGGGTGACGGAAGAGGAGGTGAATTCCGCCCTCCTGCCGTCATCCCGCGTTGCTCCATCACCGGGACAGAAGCCGGTGTCGCACTTGCCGCCGCCACACGACCCTGGACGCCGGTTTCCGCCGGGATGACGGGCGGAAGTCATACGCCTCGTTCCGCATTCCCGTGAAGCGAGGCGGTCCACCCCATCCGTCTTCGGCGAAAGCCGGAATCCGGGGGCCGCACGCGCAACGGCCTGCCGCACGCCTCTGGACCCCTCCCCGGACTGGATCCGGGATCACGCCGGGGTGAGGGAAGAGAGAGCGGGTACGCCGCCGGGGCCGCCATTGCGCCCTTGGAGGTGCCCCCCTTCCCGCGATAGAATTTGACCAATCGATCAGGTTCATCACGGGCAGGAGCAGGGCCATGTCATTGCTGATCCGCGGCGGCACCGTCGTGACGGGCGACCAGACCATCCGCGCCGATGTCTATTGCGCCGAGGGCCAGATCAAGGCCATCGGCGAGAAGCTCGATGTGCCGGCGGGCGTCAAGACCGTCGACGCCGGCGGCCAGTATGTGATGCCCGGCGGCATCGATCCGCATACCCATATGGAGCTGCCCTTTATGGGCACGGTGGCGAGCGAGGATTTCTTCAGCGGCACCTCCGCCGCGCTCGCCGGCGGCACCACCATGATCATCGACTTCGTCATCCCCGCCCCCAATGTCTCCTTGCTCGAGGCCTATGACCAATGGATGGGCTGGGCCAAGAAATCGGCGGCCGACTATTCCTTTCATGTCGCGGTCACCTGGTGGTCGGACAAGGTGCGCGAGGAGATGGGGGTGCTGACCTCCCGCCACGGCGTCAACAGCTTCAAGCATTTCATGGCCTACAAGGGGGCCATCATGGTCTCCGACGAGCAGATGCTGCAGAGCTTCCGGCGCTGCCAGGAGCTGGGGGCGCTGGCCACCGTCCATGCCGAGAACGGCGATCTCGTCTATTTCCTGCAGCAGGAAATCCTGAAGCAGGGCATCACCGGCCCCGAGGGCCATCCCCTCTCCCGCCCGCCCGCGGTCGAGGGCGAGGCGGCCAACCGGGTGATCCGCCTGGCCCAGGTGATCAATACCCCGCTCTACATCGTCCATAATTCCTGCAAGGAGTTGGTCGAGGCCATCACCCGCGCCCGGCTCGAGGGCCAGCGGGTCTATGGCGAGGTGCTGGCGGGCCATCTGCTGATCGACGATTCCGTCTATCGCCATCCCGACTGGTCGACGGCGGCCGCCTATGTGATGAGCCCGCCGTTCCGGCCGAAGGAAAACCAGGAAGTGCTGTGGCGCGCCCTCCAGGCGGGGCATCTGCAGACGACCGCGACCGATCATTGCTGCTTCTGCGCCGATCAGAAGGCCATGGGCCGGAACGACTTCAGCCGGATCCCCAACGGCACCGGCGGCGTCGAGGACCGCATGGCGGTGCTCTGGACCCATGGCGTCGGCACCGGGCGGCTGACGATGAACGAGTTCGTCAAGATCACCTCCACCAATGCCGCCCAGATCTTCAACATCTATCCGCGCAAGGGCTCGATCAGCGTCGGGGCCGATGCCGATATCGTGGTCTGGGACCCGAAGGCGACCCGCACCCTCTCGGCCAAGACCCATCACCAGAAGATCGACTTCAATATCTTCGAGGGCATGAAGGTCCAGGGGGTGGCGAGCCATACCATCAGCCAGGGCAAGCTCGTCTGGGCCGACGGCAAGCTGAATGTCGAGCAGGGTGCCGGGCGCTATATCCCGCGGCCCACCTTCCCGGCCGTGTTCGAGGCCATCAAGCGCCAGAACGAGATCCGGGCGCCCAAGGCCGTGGTGCGCAAAGCGGCGGAGTAGTGGGGGGCCTCCCCTTCGGCCCGCATCTCGTCTAGGGTAGCCGCGGGTCCGGCGGCTTCACGCTCGCCGGCAGAAATCGAGGGGGCCGTCTGGGATGGCGCTGCCGAACGGCGAGACCATAACCCTGCGCGCCCTGGGGCCCCTGCCCGACCTCGATTCCGTCGTCTTCGTCCGCAAGCTGAACCGCGCCTTCGTGACCGGCGGCGGGCCGCTCGGGCCGCCTTCGCCGCGGCCGGCGCGCCGTTTCCTGCGCGTCGGCATGTGGCTCATGCTCGCTGTCGGCATCGTGGCCAGCCTCCTCGTGGGCGCCGCCGAATATTTCGAGCGCCAGCAGTGGAAGGAGCTGCAGACGACGCTCCGGACCGTCGATGCCGAGGTCATCGGCTGCGACGCTGCCACTCTGGTGCTTCCCCAGCTCCGCTACACGGCCGAGGGCACGACCTATCAGCACTACCCGCGCTACGCCCCCGACGATATCTGCGACAAGAAACCTCGGCAGGTGACCTATGTCGCCGGCCATCCCGATTCCTGGGCGCTCGCGCCCGCCAGCCCCCTGCCGCCCTTCGAGGACGAGATCGGCGAGTACTGGATCGTCAGCGGGCCGCTCCTCCTGGCCCTGGCAGCCATCTATTGGGTCTTCCTCTGGTTCGCCGATCGGCGCGCCGGCCGGGAAGCACGGCTGGTCAAGGAGGGCGGCCTGATCGGTGCCGAGCTCCTCTCGGCCAAGTACTATCCCGGCAGTCCCAAGGGGGGCAGTCCCAGCGTGGCAGTCAAGTTTCGGATGACCCTGCCAACCGGCAAGCCCGCGGACGGCAAACAATCCTTCTCGATGTTCGACCTCGATCGCCGGGCCTTGCCCCCGGCCGGCAGCAAGCTGCTTGTCCTGCGGGTCGACGACGCGCTGCAGCAGCTGCTGTAGGCCGCGCGAGGTTTCTGTCCGTTCGTCGCACCCTCGGCTAGACTGATCGCACAGACAGCGGCGTCACCGTCGCCATTTGACCTGGGGGACTTGCAGAATGGACCAGCCCATGGGCGGCAACATCGCCCTGCGTCAGCTCGGGCCCTTGCCCGATCTCGATTCCGTCGTCTTCGTCCGCAAGCAGAACCGCGCTTTCGTCACGGGACAAGGGCCCTTGGCAACGTCGGCATCGAAGACGGTCCGCCGCTTCCTGCGCGCCGGTACTTGGGTTTTTCTGATCGCCGGGGTCGTCATCACCCTCATCGTCGGTGCCATGGAGTATTTCGAGCGGGCGCAGCGGTCGGAGCTCGAAGGCTCACTCAGGACCGTCGATGCCCGGGTCGTCGGCTGCGAGAACACAGTCACGAGCGTTCCTTTTTTCAGCTACACGGCCGAGGGCAAGACCTATCATCACTACGCGCCCCAGACCCGCGCCGACATGTGCGACAACAAGCCCTGGCGGGTGACCTATGTCGCCGGCAACCCCGATGCCTGGGCCGTTGCGCCCGACAGTCCGCTGCCGCCCTTCGAGGACAATATCGACGGGCTCTGGATCGTCATCGGGCCCTGCCTCTTCCTGCTGGCGGCAATCTATTGGCTCTTCACCTGGTCCCAGGAGCGGCGCGCCGGCAAGGAGGCGCGGCTGGTAAGGGAAGGCGGGCTGCTTGCTGGGCGCCGAGCTTGTGCAGGCCAAATACTTTGCCGGAGATGATGGCGCGTCCAGCATCCGGCTCAAATTCACGATGACGCCACCGAAGGGACAGCCGGTCGAGCGCAAGCAATCCTTCTCGCGCTACGACCTCGATCACCGGGCGCTGCCGCCCCCCGGCACGAAGCTGCTGGTTCTCTACGTCGACGAGACGCTGCAGGAGGTGTTGTAGCGGCGGACTACTCCGGGGCATCCGCCGGCGCGTTCAGCTTGCCGGGATTCTTGGTCACCACCCAGCTTCCGTCGACGGCGCCGCAGGCGATGGGCAGCGCGAACAGCGTGGGCAGATAGCCCGGCTGGTTCTTCCGGATGGGGCCTGTGGCCCAGAGCCGGGCCTGGCGGCCACCCTCGCCTTGCGAATAGGCGATGATGACCCCGCTGGCGAGAGCGGATTCCTCGCTCCAATCGAGCTTCATCACCGTCACCGGCCGGCCCTGCTCGTCCTTGGCGGTCCAGCGCTGAATCTGAGGCACCGGCGCTTTGCCGGTGCCGCCATAGGTCGTGCCGTCGAGGCCGATGCCGAGCTGGGCGAGCTTGGTCGGATCGGGAAGATAGCTGTCGCCGGGCTCGAGAAGCGTCCAGATCTCCAGATGATCGGCGCCGACCCAGGAGGCCGGCTTCGCCTTGTCGGGCCGGGAATCCCGGATCTGGATCACGAGGCTCTGGGGGCTGAGGGCGAGGAAGCGCAGCTCCGCGCTGCGCCCGGCATCGGCCTTGCCATAGACCAGGCCCGGGCCCGCGGCGCCGGCATCCAGCCGGCCCGCGCATCCGCCGAGGGCCGTTCCCTCGGGAAGCACAACCGGGTTCGTCGGATCCGAGCCGAGATTGGGCATCGGGACATTGCGGCCGCCGACGAAGCCCGGCCCGGGCGGCAGAGTGATACCCTTCTGCATCACGCCGCAGCCACCCTCATCGCCTGTCCCGGCCTTGGCCGCATCGGCGATGGCAAGGGAGCGGATGTCCATCGAGGGCAGTTCCGCCACGGTGAAATCCACCGTATCGGGATCGGTGCCGCGGAAGCCGCAGCTATCTACGCGCAGCAATGTCTGCGGCGCGAGGCGGATCGTCTCCGTCGTCTCCCAACGGTCGTTGGACCCGCCGGCCTGGAAATGGGTGAAGCGATTGTTCCCGATGGTGATCTCGTCCTCCCCCACCCCGGCGGCGCCATAACCGTCATTGCAGAGCTTCAGCAGCAGATGCGGCGCGGCACTGCCCTCGACCAGCCAGTATTCCTTGCCGCCGTCATTGGCGGTGCCCTCGTCGTTATGGCAGGGAAATTGCGGATCGGGCGCCTCGGCGATGCCGAGATGGACTTCGGCCACGGACAGAGCGGCGCCGGCGTCGGATTTGCCGGCCGGCGTCAGCTTGGCGATGGCGCAGGTCGCCCGCGCGCCGCAGATCGCGGGCTTGAGCTGAGCCATGTCGGCCGATCGCGCATTCGGCGAAGACATCGCAAGCAGGATCGCTGCAGCGCCGATGAGGGTTCGCACGTCACGCATGAGCAAGGACTCCAAGGGAAATGGACCGACGCATCATAGTCGGATTGCGCGGCTTGATGGCTATGTACCAAGAGAAAGGGGGCCTCGCGGCCCCCCTCCCCGCCCCCCACCGTCGCGAAGGTGGTTACGGCATCGTCGCCGCCTTGTTGAACACGTCATGGGTCCAGGCACCCTCCGGCGCCTTGGTGATGACCGGGGCGACTCTTGCCCGAGAGCAGGATCTGCACCGTCCGGTCATAGGCCGCGGGGTCGAGCCAGCCGGTGCCCTTCGGATTGGTGCCGACCAGCTTATCGATCTCGCCCATCATGCGCTTCTGATGCTTCTCGGTCTGGGCGCCGGTGGCGTCGTTGTCGAGCACGATCATCGCCGCGGCGTCGGGATTGGCGACCGCCCAGTCCCAGCCTTTCATGGAGGCCTTCACGAAGCGGGCGAGCTTGTCGACCATGGCGGGATCCTGGAGGTTCTTCTCCAGGGTGTAGAGCCCGTCCTCCAGAGTCGCCACGCCCTGATCCTCATATTTGAAGACCACGAGCTGATCGGCCGGGATGCCGGCGTCGATCACCTGCCAATATTCGTTATAGGTCATGGTCGAGATGCAATCGGCCTGCTTCTGGAGCAGCGGGTCGACGTTGAAGCCCTGCTTCAGCACCGTCACCCCGTTGGGCCCGCCCTCGGTCGGGATGTTCAGCGTGCTCATCCAGGAGAGGAAGGGATATTCATTGCCCCCGAACCAGACGCCCAGCGTATGGCCCTTGAAATCGGTCGGGGCCTTGATGCCGGTCTCCGCGCGGCAGGTCAGCTCCATGCCCGACTTCTGGAAGGGCTGGGCGATATTGACCAGCGGCACGCCCTTCTCGCGGGTGGCGAGCGCCGAGGGCATCCAGTCGACCACCACATCGGCGCCGCCGCCGGCGATCACCTGGCTCGGATTGATGTCCGGCCCGCCCGGCCGGATCTCGACGTCCAGCCCGGCGTCGCGATAGAAGCCCTTGTCCTTGGCCACGTAGTAGCCGGCGAACTGGGCCTGGGTCACCCATTTCAGCTGCAGGACGAGCTTGTCCGCCGCCTCGCCCCCAGGCTCGAGACGACCAATGCCGCGGCCACCGCGGCCGCGCCGAGAATTTTTCTCATCATTTTTCTCCCTGTTGCTTGCATGAGTATCGTTCTTCAGTTCTGCCGGCGATAGGAGGGATGCCAGAAGGTCAGGCTGCGCTCCACCAGCGCGATCAGCCAATAGAAAAGCGAGCCCGCCAGCGCCGCCACGGCGATGGTCGCCCAGACCACATCGACATTCATGCGGGCCACCTCGACGCTGATCCGGAAGCCCATGCCGGCGATGGGCGAGCCGAAGAATTCGGCGACGATGGCCCCGATCATGGCCAGGGTCGAGTTGATCTTGAGGGCGTTGAAGATGAAAGGCAGCGCATTGGGCAGCCGGAGCTTGAGGAAGGTCTGCCAATAGCTGGCGCCATAGGAGCGCATGAGGTCGCGGCTGATCGCATCCACCTCGGCGAAGCCGGCGAGCGTGTTGATCAGCATGGGGAAGAAGGTCATCACCACGATGACCGCGGCCTTGGAGGGCCAGTCGAAGCCGAACCACATCACCATGATGGGGGCGATGCCCACCACGGGCACGGCGCTCACCAGATTGCCCAGCGGCAGCAGGCCGCGCTGCAGGAAGGGGATCCGGTCGATGGCGACGGCGACCAGGAATCCGAGGCCGCAGCCGGCGATCCAGCCCGCCAGCACCGCCTTCAGGAAGGTCTGGCGGAAATCGCCCCAGAGCACCGCCGCCTGGCTCGCCAGCTGATGGCCGATCTGATGCGGGGCGGGCAGCAGGATCTGCGGCACGCCGAAGCCCACCACCAGCACCTCCCAGACATAGAGCAGCCAGAATCCGAAGAGGAGTGGTGCGGCAAGGCCAAGCCGGCTGCCGCGGCGGCCCCCGCGGTTGCCGGCCTCCGCAAGCGCGTCCATGGCGCACCAGGCGGTGAAGGCAAGCCCGATGAGATAGAGCCAGAGGCCCGGCAGGGCCGTCCCCGCCGCGGGATAGGCATCGACGAGAATGAGCGGCGCCGGCAGGCCGAGCAGCAGGCCGATGAGGAGCGCCACGACCCCGCCGTCGCGCCCGCCGCGCGGCGTCGCCGCGAAGCCCGCGGCCAGCAGGCCGAGCACCCCGCTCGCCAGAGCGACGGGATGCGCCAGCCAGGGCGAGCCGCCGTCGAGCTCGACCCGCGAGGCGAGCGCGATGCCGGCCGCCATGAGAATCGCGGCGAAAGCGGGAAGCCGCCTCACCGGCGCACCCCCATCCGGGCGAGCACCAGCGCGCTCGATCAAGGCGACGAGATAGACGAGGCCGGCGCCCAGCAGGGCCGCCATGACCAGCGCCGACCAGATCTGCACGGTCTGGCCGAAATAGGAGCCGCTCAACAGCCGGGCGCCCAGCCCGGCCGTCGCCCCGGTCGGCAGCTCGCCGACGATGGCGCCCACCAAGCTGATGGCGATGGCGACCTTGAGGGAGGCAAAGAGGAACGGCACCGAGGCAGGCCCGCGCAGCTTCCAGAAGACCTGGGCCCGGCTGGCGCTGTAGCTGTGCATCAGATCCATCTGCAGGGGATCGGGCGAGCGCAGCCCCTTGGCCATGCCGATGGCGACGGGGAAGAAGCAGAGATACATGGAGATGATCGATTTCGGCAGCAGGCCGATGAAGCCGAAATTCCCCAGCACCACGATGATCATGGGGGCGATGGCGAGGATCGGGATGGTCTGGGAGGCGATGATCCAGGGCATCAGGCTGCGGTCGAGGGTGCGCTGATGCACGACACCGACCGCCAGCAGGATGCCGAGCAGCGAGCCCAGCAGGAAGCCCACCACCGTCGCCGAGGCCGTGACATAGGCGTGGTAGAGCAGGCTGCGCTTGCTGGTGATCGGGGTGGCGAAGACGGATTTGTAGAATTCGGCGGCGATCTGGTCCGGGGTCGGCAGCACCGGGCGCTCCATGGACCAGGTCGCCGCGACCAGATCGCTGGTGCTCCAGGGCTGGCCGCTGCGGTTCAGCCGGTCGCGGACCTGCGGGGCGTTGAGGCCGACCGCGGCGGCATACCAGAGCGCGAGGATGATGAGCACGACGGTCATCACCGGCAGCGTCCGGCCCTCGGCCAGGCGGCGCCAGGCGCCGCTGCCGGGCCGGGTGCCCTGGGCAAGCCCCGCGACGCTCATCGGCCCTCAATCCTCATAGGAGCGTCCGGCATAGAGGGCCTCGCGCACGCGATGGGCCACGGCCAGGAATTCCGAGGTGTCGCGGATGTCGAGGGTCCGCTTGCCCGGCAGGCTGTTGTCGATGACATCGATGATGCGGCCCGGCCGCGGGCTCATGACCACGATGCGGCTCGACAGGAAAACCGCCTCGGCGATGGAATGGGTGACGAAGACGACGGTCTTGCGCGTCTGCTCCCAGAGCCGGATCAGATGCTCGTTCAGATGGTCGCGGGTGATCTCGTCGAGGGCGCCGAAGGGCTCGTCCATCAGCAGGAGCTGCGGCTCGAAGCTGAGGGCGCGCGCGATGGAGACCCGCTGCTGCATGCCGCCCGAGAGCTGCCAGGGGAACTTCCGCTCGAAGCCCGTCAGCCCCACCATCTCGAGATATCTGGCGGCCCGCGCCTGGCGCTCCGCGCGCGGCAGCTTCATGATCTCCAGCGGCAAGGTCACATTGGCGAGCACGCTGCGCCAGGCGTAGAGCGCCGGCGCCTGGAAGACATAGCCATAGGCGCGCGCCAGCCTTGCCTCGCGCGGCGAGACCCCGTTGACCGTGATCTCGCCTTCGGTCTGCTGCTCGAGATCGGCGATGACCCGCATCAGAGTCGTCTTGCCGCAGCCCGAAGGGCCGATGAAGGAGACGAACTCGCCCCGCCTGATGCTGAGATCGATATTGGAAAGGGCGATGACCGGGGTATCCGCCGTGGCGAAGACCAGGGAAAGGCCGCGAATCTCGATCGCCGGCGCATCGGCGATCTTGGTCTTGTCCGAGACGATCTTGAGGCTGGCCTTGGGCATTCTGCTCGCTTCGGACTCCCTGCTCTTCCTGGTACTTCCTTTTCGTCATTCCCGCGAACGGCGGCCTCGGATCCCCGCCTTTGCGGGGATGACGACGTAAGACCTAATTCACCGGCGCGTTCGCCCGCTCGATGATGGCGCGCAGCAGCACGTCGCAGCCGGCCGCCAGCTCGTCCTGCTTGGCGTCCTCGATCTCATTGTGGCTGATGCCGTCTTTACAAGGAACGAAGATCATCCCCGTCGGTGCCACCCGGGAGAGGTAGACGGCGTCATGGCCGGCGCCGCTGACGATCTGCCGGTTGGAGAAGCCCAGTTCCTCGGCCGCCTTGGCCACGGCGGCGACGCATTCATCGGCGAACTTCACCGGCGGCGAATACCAGATCTCCTTGAAATCGAGCTCGAGGCCGATCTCGGCAGGCGATCTTCTCGCATTCGGCCTGGCCCTCCGCCCCCATGCCCTTCAGGACCTCGGCATCGGGATGGCGGAAATCGATGGTGAAGAAGACCTTGCCGGGGATGACATTGCGCGAATTGGGCGAGACCTGAAGCATGCCCACGGTGGCGCAGGCATAGGGCGGATGGCCGAGGCCGATACGGTTGATCGCATTGACCATGCGCGAGGCCCCCAGCAGCGCATCCTTCCGCCGCGGCATGGGCGTCGGCCCGGCATGGGCCTCCTGCCCCGTCACGGTGATCTCATACCAGCGGATGCCCTGCACCCCCTGGACCACGCCGATGGTCTTGTTCTCCGCCTCCAGGATCGGCCCCTGCTCGATATGGGCCTCGAAGAAGGCGGCGATGGGCCGGCCGCCGCAGGCGGTCTCCCCGGCATAGCCGATGCGGGCCAGCTCCTCGCCCATGGATTTGCCGTCGACATCCTTGCGCGAGAGGCCGTAATCGAGATCGAAGACCCCGGCGAAGACGCCCGAGGCGACCATGGCCGGGGCGAAGCGCGAGCCCTCCTCATTGGTCCAGACCACGACCTCGATCGGCCGCGTCGTCTCATAGTTGAAATCGTTCAGGGTGCGGATCACCTCGAGCCCCGACATGCACGCCGTAATTGCCGTCGAACTTGCCGCCGGTGGGCTGGGTATCGATATGGCTGCCGGTCATGACGGGCGGCAGGGAATTGTCCTTGCCCGGCCGGCGGGCGAAGATATTGCCCATCTTGTCGACGGTGAGGCTGCAGCCCGCCGCCTGCGCACCATTCCCGGAACAGGTCGCGCGCCTGGCGGTCGAGATCGGTGAGCGCCAGGCGGCAGACGCCGCCCTTCTCCGTCGCGCCGATCTTGGCCAGCTCCATCAGGCTCTGCCACAGCCGGTCGCTATCGATACGGATATTGGTGCTCATAAAGCCTCCACAAAACGATCCCCTCCCCCCTTGCGGAGGAGGGTTAGGGTGGGGGGTGCCAAGGGCTCGATTTCCGCCCCCTTCGCCCCGTTTTACTCCGCCGCCGCCTTGCGCATCGGGTTCTGCGGATGCTGCGTCCAGTTCAGATAGGGCAGTCCGGTATCGACCTCCACCATGGTGATGCAGTCCGGCACCGGGCAGACATGCTGGCAGAGATTACAGCCGACGCATTCCTCGTCAATCACGCGGTATTGCCGCTGTCCGTCGACCCTGAGCGCGGCAATGGATTGGTGGGAGGTATCCTCACACGCGATATGGCAGAGGCCGCATTTGATGCAGAGATCCTGGTCGATCGCGGGCGATGATCTTGTAGTTCATGTTGAGGATACTGCCAGTCCGTGACATTGGGCACCGCCTTGCCGCGGAAATCCTCGATCCCGGCATAACCCTGGCTGTCCATCCAGTTCGCCAGCCCGTCCATCATGTCGTCGACGATCTTGAAGCCGTAATGCATGGCCGCGGTGCAGACCTGCACGGTGCCGGCGCTGAGCGCCATGAACTCCGCCGCGTCGCGCCAGCTGGCGATGCCGCCGATGGCCGAGATGGGCATGCCATGGGTCGCGGCATCCCGGGCGATCTCCGCCACCATATGCAGCGCGATGGGCTTCACCGCCGGGCCGCAATAGCCGCCATGGGTGCCCTTGCCGTCCACGGTGGGGGTCGGGGCCATCTTATCGAGATCGACTGACGTGATGGAGTTGATGGTGTTGATGAGGGAGACGCCGTCGGCCCCGCCCTTCCGCGCCGCCCGGGCCGGGCCCAGGATATTGGTGACATTGGGGGTCAGCTTCACCAGCACCGGCATGCGGGTATGGGCCTTGCACCAGCGAGCCACCATCTCGACATAGTCCGGCACCTGCCCCACCGCCGAGCCCATGCCGCGCTCCGACATGCCATGGGGGCAGCCGAAATTGAGCTCGACGGCATCGGCCCCCGTCTCCTCGACCCGGCTCAGGATCTGCGACCAGGCCGTCTCCTCGCAGGGGACCATCAGAGAGACGACCATGGCGCGATCGGGCCAGTCGCGCTTCACCTGCTTGATCTCGCGCAGATTGATCTCCAGCGGCCGGTCGGTGATCAGCTCGATATTGTTGAAGCCGATCATCTTGTCGTCGTTCAGATGCATCGCGCCGTAGCGCGAGGTGACGTTCACGATCGGCGGATCCTCGCCCAGGGTCTTCCAGACGACGCCGCCCCAGCCGGCCTTGAAGGCGCGCACGACATTGTATTCCTTGTCGGTCGGTGGCGCCGAGGCCAGCCAGAAGGGGTTGGGCGATTTGATGCCGACGAAATCGGAGCGTAGATCAGCCATGCGACCCTCCTACTCCTTGCGATATTGTCACGGTTTGGCGAGATAGCGGTCGATCGCCTCGGCGGCGCGCTTGCCGTCCTCCACCGCCTGGACGGTCAGATCATGACCGGTGTCGACGCAATCGCCCCCGGCATAGACGCCCGGCAGGGAGGTGGCGTGGGTTTCATCGACACGGATGCGCCCGTTCTTCATCTCCAGCAGCAGGCGGCCATCCTCATGGAGGGGATCGGGCAGCATGAGCTGGCCGATGGCCTTGAAGACCATATCCGCGCCCAAGCTAAAGCGCTCGCCCGTGCCGGTCAGGCTGGCGCCGTCGAGGCGGGTATATTCGAACTCCACCGCCGAGACATGCCGGCTCTCGGTCAGAAGCCGCATCGGCCGGGCCCAATGCTTGATCTTCACCCCATTGACCTGGGCGAAGGATTGCTCGTGATCGGTGGCGCTCATATGGCTGGGGCCGCGGCGATAGACGATGGTCACATCCTCGGCCCCCAGGCGCTTGCTCTGCACGGCGATATCGATGGCGGTATTGCCGCCGCCGATGACCACCACCCGCCGGCCGATCGGCAGGGTCGATTTGTCCGAGGTCTGGCGCAGCCGCGCGATATAGGCGACCGCATCCTCGACACCCGGCCAGATCTTCGCCCTCGGCCGCCAGCGCGTTCACCCCGGCAAAGCCCATGGCGAGGAAGACGGCGTCGAATTCGCTCCGAAGCGCCGACAGGGTGATATCGCGTCCCAGCGCAGAGCCCGTGCGCGCCTCGATGCCGCCCAGCCCGAGGACGAAGTTCACCTCGGCTTGGGCGAAATCATGGGGCAGCTTATAGGCCGCGATGCCGTATTCGTTGAGCCCGCCCAGCTTCTCCCGCGCCTCGAAGACGGTGGTCTCATGGCCCAGCAGGGCCAGGCGATGGGCGCAGGCGAGACCCGCCGGCCCGCCGCCGACGATAGCCACGCGCCGGCCCGTGGCGGGGGCACGCTGGAAGGGCTCGACGCCCAATTCGAAGAAATGATCCGTGGCATAGCGCTGCAGCGCCCCGATATTGACCGGCTTGCCCTCGCCGGTCATGCGCACGCAGGCGCGCTCGCAGAGGATCTCGGTCGGGCAGACCCGGGCGCAGGCGCCGCCGAAGATGTTCTGCTCGAAGATGGTGACCGCCGCCCCCTTCACATTGCCGGTGGTGATCTTGCGGATGAATCCGGGAATGTCGATGCCGGTGGGACAGGCCTCGATGCAGGGGGCGTCGTAGCAGAAGTAGCAGCGGCTCGCATCCACCAGCGCCTCGGCGCGGCCGAGCGGCGTCTCGATATCGCCGAAATTCGAGTGATATTCCGCCGGCGCCAGGCGCCCCGGCGCTATGTCCGGCGCGCCATCCTTCGCGTGGGCGGCTTCGAGTGGCTTGCTCATCCGCTGTCCCTGTTGAAGCTCCGGCGATTCTTCGCCGTCCCGGTTGCGGGGGCCTAGCCTCGGCTTCGAGGCAAATGCTAAGCTCAATCTGACCAAATGGTCAACTTTGTCATGGTCATGGGGGATGCCGGCAGGTCATGAAGGCCCGGGGGACAAGGGAGGCGCTCGAGCTCTCGACCGCCTCGCCGGCGAACCGGCGCCAGCGCCGCCGCAGCGACAGCGAGGCCCGCATCCTGGCCGCCGCCGAGCAGATCTTCGCCGCGACCGGCTTCTCCGGCGCCACCACCGCGATGATCGCCGCCAAGGCCCGGCTGCCCAAGGCCAATGTCCACTATTACTTCGGAACCAAGGAGCGGCTGTACCGGGCGGTGCTGCAGCGAATCCTCGAAGCCTGGCTTGCCAGCGGCGACGGCATCCGGGCCGATGCCGAGCCCGCCGCCGCCTTCGCCGATTACATCGCGGCCAAGATCGAGGCCTCCCGCCGCCAGCCCTATGCCTCCAAGGTCTTTGCCAATGAGATCCTCCATGGCGCCCCGCAGCTCGACGACTATCTCCGCGGTCAGGTCCATCGCTGGGTCCAGGACAAGGCCAAGGTCATCGACCGCTGGGTCGCCGCCGGGAAGATGCAGCCCGTGGCCGCCCCACACCTCTTCTTCGTCCTCTGGGCCGCGACCCAGACCTATGCCGATTTCGAGAGCCAGATGCGGGCCGTGCTGAAGCGCCGGCGCCTGGCGCCCGCGGATTATGCCGCGGGCACCGAGCTGATCACACGCATGGTGCTGGGCGCCTGCGGGATTCGCATCGAGCCTCGCAGCAAGCGCGCGCGATAGCGCCACCACCCTCTTCCGTGCGCCTGCGGGTTTCGCAGCAAGCGCGCGTGATGATGCTACCACCCTCTTCCGTCATTCCGGCGAAAGCCGGAATCCAGGGGCCACGAGACTCGTTCCATCCAACGAGTTCTTCTCCGGCGATCGCCGCATTCGATGATCATGCAGCGCTTAGTCCGAAACCTCGCTTGCGGCCCCTGGATTCCGGCTTTCGCCGGAATGACGGGTTTTTGTATGGCGACAGCTTTGCCACTCGGCACCGCCTGCTCAATGGGGCCCACGATCCAGCAACGCCGCCCCCTCAACCACGCCGTTCGCCCCGCCGAACTTGACCGTTTGGACAGTTTAACTCTACTGTTGCGCCAAGGCGTTCCAAGGCCTGCCGGCCGGAGATAAACGCGCAAGAAGAGACTGCCGGCGGCGCCTCGAGGGGTCATCGCTCAACAGGGAGAAGCTCCATGTCATCAGCCAATCACGGCCTGCTTTCCGTCAATCGGCGCCAGCTCATCGGCCTGGGGGCGCTGGGCGCCGCCGCTCTGGCACTCCCCGGCCGCCGCGCGCTGGGCGCCGATCAGCTCAAGATCGCCGGCGTCTTCGGCACGCCGATCGAGGAGCCCTGGGTCAACCAGATCCATGTCGCGCTGCTGAAGGCCAAGACCGATCTCGGCGTCGAATACATCTGGTCGGAGAATGTGAAGGCCTCGGATTTCGGCCGGGTGCTGCGCGAGCATGCGCAGAAGGGCGCCAATCTCGTCATGGGCGATGCCTTCACCGATGAGGAGGCCTCGCGCCGCGCCGCCAAGGCCTATCCCCAAGGTCGCCTTCGTCATGGGCTCGGGCATCGGCCCGGCGGATCCCAATTTCGGCGTCTTCGACAATTGGATCCATGAGCCCGCCTATCTCAGCGGCATGATCGCCGGCAAGCTCACCAAGACCGAACACCATCGGCGCCGTCGCGGCCATGGCGATCCCGGAGGTGAACCGGCTGGTCAATGCCTATCGTGCCGGCGCCAAAGAGGTGAACAAGGACGTCAAATGCAAGTTCTCCTTCATCGATTCCTTCTTCGATCCGCCGAAGGCGAAGGAAGCGGCCTTGGCCCAGATCGAGGCCGGGGTGGATGCCGTCTATGCCGAGCGCTTCGGGGTGATCGAGGCCGCTCATGACAAGGGCATCATCGCCTTCTCCAACATGTCGGATCAGTCGGCCATCGCGCCGGAGACCGTCGTCACCGGCCCGGTCTGGGACATGTGGCCCACGGTCAATCATGTGGTGAAGCTGCTTCGGGCCGATGTCGAGATCGCCCAGGATTTCGGCGGCTATTCCTATATGGGCAAGGGCGGCTCCTATCTCGCGCCCTATCACGTCTGGGAGAGCAAGCTCTCGCCGGAGATCAAGGACATGGTCGCCAAGCGCACCCAGCAGATCATGGACGGCACCTTCCGCGTCGACGTCGACGAGGCGGCGCCCGTCTCCGACTAGGCTCAGCCGCCACTCACCCTCTCCCGCGCCGGCGGGAGAGGGCCCAGTGTCCCGATTTCGAAGTTCGTGGATTCGAATTCTCGGTGGCTGCGGGACACAGGTTTTGATTTGAGTGGCCTGCTTATCCCAGAAATTCGCGAGCGAATTTCTGGGGCAGGACACTAGCATCGGGAGGATCATGCCGGGCGCCGAGCTTCTTGCCATGCGGGGCATCTGCAAGAGCTTCGGCGCGGTTCGGGCTGCCGACCACGTCGATCTCACGCTCCATGCCGGCGATGTGCTGGGGCTGTTGGGCGAGAACGGCGCCGGCAAGACCACGCTGATGAACATCCTCTTCGGCGGCTATGCCGCCGACGCCGGCAGCATCGCCGTCGATGGCCGCCCGGCCGATATCCATGGTTCGGCCGATGCCATCGCGCTCGGCATCGGCATGGTGCATCAGCATTTCCATCTGGTCCCGCGCCATACGGTGCTGGAGAACCTGATGGTCGGACGCAAGGGCCGCGGCCTCCGGCTGGACCGCGCCGGCGCGCGGGCCCGGCTGGCGGAGATCGGCCGGCATTTCCGCCTGCGGCTGGCGCCCGAGGCGCTGGTGGGCGATCTCACCATCGGCGAGCAGCAGCGCCTGGAGATCATCAAGGCCCTGTTCCAGGGGGCCCGCATCCTCATCCTGGACGAGCCCACGGCGGCGCTGACGCCGGCGGAGGCCGACGGGCTGTTCGATGCCGTGCGCGCCATGTCGGCGGAGGGCATGGGCGTCATCCTGATCAGCCACAAGCTCCAGGAGGTGCGCGCCATCACCAATCGGATCATGGTCATGCGCCAGGGCCGTGGCGTGGCCGAGATCGCCAATGACGCCGAGGTCACCGAGCACCGGCTGGCCGAGCTCATGTGCGGGCGCGAGCTGACGCCGCCGACGCGCCCGCCGGGCAGGCCCGGACGGGTGCTGCTGCGGTTGCAGGCGATCACGACCGCCGGCAGCGAGCGCCGCCGCCTGAAGGATCTCTCCTTGTCGGTGCATGAAGGCGAGATCCTGGGAATCGCCGGGGTGGCGGGCAATGGCCAGCTGGAGCTGGCCGAGGTGATCGCCGGGGTGATGACCCCGTTGTCCGGCCGGATCGAGGTCGACGGCCAGACCGTGGAGCGCCTGGATCCCAAGCGCGCCCAGGAATTGCGCATCGGCCGCATCCCCGAGGATCGCATCGGCACCGGGCTTCTCATGCAGTCACCCCTGGCCGACAGCATGGCCCTGCCCCGGATCGGCTCGCCGCCCTTCAGCCGCCGCGGCATTCTGGATCGCGGCGCCATCCGCGGCTTCGCCGAGGCCGAGATCGCCAAATATGCCATCAGCGCTGCCGGACCGCTGGCGCGCACCGGCACGCTTTCCGGCGGCAATCTGCAGAAGGCCCTGCTCGCCCGCGAGCTCGCCTGGGATCCCCTGGTGGTGATCGCCGCGCAGCCGACCCGCGGCCTCGACGTCGGCGCGACGCAGTTCGTCCAGGGCAAGTTCCTGGAGCTGCGGGCGGCCGGCCGCGGCCTCATCGTCATCTCCGAGGATCTGGAGGAGCTGTTTCAGATCGCCGACCGCATCGCCGTGATGTCGGGCGGCCGGATCGTCGGCGACTTCCCCATCGCCGAAGCCAGCATCAAGACCATCGGCAGGCTGATGGCCGGTGGCGAGCAAGCCCTGCCGCAAGATGGTGCCGCGGCATGATGCATCTGCGCCTGGAGCGCCGCAGCAGCACGCCGGCCTGGTTCAGCCTCGCCTTGCCCCTGGCGGCATTGGCCGCGACATTGATCCTCTGCAGCGGCCTGGTGGCCTTGGCCGGCGCCAATGTGTTCGACGCCTATGCCCAGCTGTTCTTGACGCCGTTCAGCACCGGCTTCGACCTCGAGCAGACCGCCATCAAGGCGGCCCCGCTGGTGCTGACCGGCCTTGCCGTCGCCGTCGCCTTCCGGGCCCGCTTCTGGAATATCGGCGGCGAAGGCCAGCTCTATGCCGGCGCCATGGCCGCCGCCTTCTTCGGCGCCCAGCTCTGGCTGCCCGTTCCGCTGCTCTGGCCGGCGATGATCCTGTTCGGCGCGCTGGCCGGGGCGGCCTGGGCCCTGCTGGCGGCCTTCTTGCGCACGCGCTTCAAGGTCGACGATGTCGTGACGACCTTGCTGCTCAATTTCGTCCTGCTCTATGGCATGTCGGCGCTGCTCAACGGGCCCTGGAAGAATCCGCGCAGCGCCTATCCCACCTCGCCCCCGATCCGCGTCGAAGCCGAGTTTCCCATTCTCCCCGGCACCGAGCAGCTGCATCTGGGCGTGGTGCTGGCGCTGCTCGCCGTTCCCATCATCTGGTTCGTCCTGGGCCGCACCACCTTCGGCTTCGCCATCAAGGCCGTGGGCGAGAATGCGCGGGCCGCCGCCTATGCCGGCATCTCGACGGCCCGGACCATTCTCGCCACCGCCGCCCTCTCGGGCGCGCTTGCCGGGCTCGCCGGCGTCGGCCAGGTGGGCGGCGTCCATTACCAGGTGATGGCCGATCTCTCCCCCGGCTACGGCTATACCGGGATCGTCATCGCCATGCTGGCGCGGCTCAGCCCCTTGGGCGTGCTGCCGGCCGCCATCTTCTACGCCGCCATGATCACGGGCGCGGAAGGCATGTCGCGGGCGACCGGCGTGCCGGTGTTCCTGGCGGATGTGATCCAGGGCGTCTCGCTGCTCGCCATGCTGACGGCCCTGCTCTTCACCCAATACCGCCTGCGCGTCGCGAGACCCCGACATGCGTGACCTGCCCCATGCATGATCTTCTCGCCCAGCTGCTGCAGGTCGGATTCTTCGCGGCGCTGATCCGCATCGCCACCCCTCTCATCTTCGCCACCCTGGGCGAGCTCCTGGCCGAGCGCTCCGGGGTGGTGAACCTCGGGGTCGAGGGCATCATGCTCTTCTCGGCCATGACCGGCTTTACCGCGGCCTATTACAGCGGCGATCTCTGGATCGGCATCGCCGCGGCGGCCTTGACCGGGGCGGTGATGGGCCTGCTCATGGGGCTTCTGACCGTGACCCTGGGGCTGTCGCAGCATGTCTCGGGCCTCGGCGTCACCATGCTCTGCACCGGATTCGCCTTCTATTTCTATCGCCTGATCTTCGGCGAACCCTCCCAGCCGCCGAGCGTCACGCCCTTCCACTCCCTGCCCATCCCGCTGCTCAGCGACATCCCCGTCATCGGGCCGGTCCTGTTCGACCAGTTCGCCCTCAGCTACCTCGCCTTCGCCGTCGTGCTGGCGGCCGCCTTGGTCCTGAAGCACACGCCCTGGGGCCTCAGCCTGCGCACGGTGGGGGAAAATCCCCGGGCGGCGGACGCTGCCGGGGTCAATGTCGCCTTGATCCGCTATCAGGCGCTGATCCTTTCCGGCGCGCTGATGGGGATCGGCGGGGCCTATCTGTCGCTGGCCCAGTACAACGCCTTCACCTTCGGCGTCATCTCCGGGCGGGGCTGGGTTTCGATCGCCCTGGTGGTCTTCGGCCAGTGGCAGCCCTGGCGCAGCGCGCTGGGCGCCCTGCTCTTCGCCCTGATCGATGCCCTGCAGCTCCGGCTCCAGGCCAGCGGCCTGATCCATGTGCCCTATCAGGTCTTCCTGATGCTGCCCTTCGTGCTGACCATCGTCGCCATGGCGCTGGTCTCCCGCAACGCCCGGGCCCCGGCGGCCCTGCTCATCCCCTTCCGCCGGGAAGAGCGGTGACCGTCGCTCAGCCCTGGCGCTTTGGATCGATGTCCTGCTGGGACCGCCCGGCGCTCTCGTCGACGCCGCTGCGATTGCTGTAGAAGATCAGAGCCATGAGGCCAACGCCGAGCGCGCTCGCCAGGAGAATGCCGAGACCGGCGGCCAGCGCGATGTTGAGGTTCTGGCCCAAGCCGTGCAGCCCGCCCGCGATCCAGACGCCGATCAGGAAGATGGCGACGACACCGACGCAGGCTAGAATGAACCAGACGACCCATTTCATCTCCGTCTCCTGCGTCGACCCCTGTGAGACATGTAGACAGCGAAGCGCGATCGGCAAGGCCGTGTTCCATCAACGGCGTGCACCCAAGCAAGGGGGCGCGCCTCGGTAAGCCTAAGGAGAACTCCCTGATGCTCGATCTCATCCTTCGAGGCGCCAATCTCCCGGATGGCCGCGAAGGCCAGGATATCGCGGTGGCCGACGGACGCATCGCCGAGGTGGCGCCCCGGATCGAGGCCGATGCCCTGCGGGAGATCGACGCCCGCGGCCGGCTGGTCACCCCGCCCTTCGTCGATGCGCATTTCCACATGGATTCGACCCTCAGCCTCGGCCGGCCCCGGCTCAACGAAAGCGGCACGCTCCTCGAAGGCATCCAGCTCTGGTCGGAGCTGAAGCCGCATCTGACGGTCGAGGCGATCAAGGCACGCGCGCTTGAATTCTGCCGCTGGGCGATTGCGCGCGGCAGCCTTGCGGTCCGCAGCCATGTCGATATCTGCGACGATGAGCTACTCGCCGTCGAGGCGCTGCTGGAGGTGAAGCAGGAGATCGCTCCTTTCCTCGACCTCCAGCTCGTGGCATTTCCCCAGGACGGCTTCCTGCGCTATCCCCAGGCCCGGGAGAACCTGCTTCGGGCCCTCGACAAGGGCGTCGATGTCGTCGGCGGCATTCCGCATTTCGAGCGGACCATGGCCGAGGGCGCGCAATCCGTGAAGGAACTCTGCGAGATCGCCGCCGAGCGCGGCCTGCCCGTCGACATGCATTGCGACGAGACGGACGATCCGCTGTCGCGCCATGTCGAGAGCCTGGCCTATGAGACCCAGCGCCTGGGCCTGCGCCGTCGCGTCACCGGCTCGCATCTGACATCCATGCATTCCATGGACAATTACTATGTCAGCAAACTGATCCCGCTGATGCGCGAGGCGAGCTTGCATGTGGTCGCCAATCCGCTGATCAACATCACGCTCCAGGGGCGCCATGACAGCTATCCCAAGCGCCGTGGCATGACCCGGGTCAAGGAGCTGATGGCCGCCGGGATCAATGTCGCCATGGGCCATGATTGCGTCATGGATCCCTGGTACAGCCTCGGCTCCCACGACATGCTGGAGGTTGCCCATATGGGCCTGCATGTCGGGCAGATGACCGGCACGGCGGAAATGCTGAGCTGCTTCGACGCCGTGACCCGGAACGCGGCCAAGGTGATGGGCCTCGAGGGCTACGGGCTGGAGCCCGGCTGCCATGCGGATCTGGTCGTGCTCCAGGCGTCCGATCCCATCGAGGCGCTGCGCCTCAAGCCTGCCCGCCTGTACGTCGTGCGGCGCGGCCGGGTGATCGCGGAGACGCCGCCGGTGATGGCGACGCTCTATACGCAGCAGGCGCCGGAAATCGTGGATTTCCGGAATGTCCAATACTGAACAGCTTCGGCATTGCACAAATCATAGAAGTGATTCGATGCGCGAAAAAAGCGCATCGCGACTTCGACGGGGACTCTTCCTCCCGGCCGTCGAGGTCAGTTGACTTGCCGCTCCCGGCAGCCAATCCCCCCGGACTCCGCTGCCGGGAGCCTCTTCCGTGTCGGCCTATTGCAGCCTCGAGCGAGGCTCACAGATCGCGTAGCCGCAGCAACGCGATCTTGTGCACCTCGTCGAGGGCGGTTCGGAATTCGACAGCGGCATCATTCCCGGCCCGCCGCTCGAAGGCTGCCAGGATCTCGGCACGGCTGCGGCCCTTGACTGCCATGATGAAGGGAAAGCCGAACTTCGCCTTGTAGGCCTCGTTCAGCGCCGTGAAGCGCTGGAATTCCGCCGGGCTGCAATCGCCGAGACCCGCAGCCGCCTGCTCGGCTGCCGACTGCGGGGTGAGATCTCCACGGATCGCGAGGCGGCCCGCCAGATCGGGATGGGCGCGCAGCAAAGCGAGCCTCCAATCCGATGGCGCGGCCTCGACCACCGCCGCCATCGCCGCCTGCAAGCCCTCGGCGGTCTGATGATCCGCCGTCAGGCCGGAATCGAATACGGCCTCGGCGATCCAGGGCGAATGCTCATAGACCGGCCCATAGAGGGCGAGGAAGGAGCCGCGACTGAGCCCTCGCGGCGGCTGCTTCAGGATGATGCTCGCCATTGGCCGCGCGATTTGCGCTAGCCCTGCAGTCCCAGGATGGCCCGCCGGCGCGCCAAGCTTTCCGCGGGCCAGAGCTTCTGCATGTCGTAGTAGACCTCGACGGCGGGCACGTCTGCGGGCAAGGCGACCCAGGGTAGCTTGGAGCGGGTGAAGATATGCACATCCGGCGCCAGGGCACTCGCATCGTCGAGCGTACCCACGCGCAGGAACCGCAGCGCGGGGCGGCGGCCATAATCGCTCCACATCGCCGTGCGACAGATGGGACAGCGGTAGATGTCATGGGGGCGGCCGCTGTCGGTCGGCATGGCAATGGGCTCGAGATCGCCGGACAGCAGAGCGATCCGGTCGGTCTCTATGAGCGCATTGATGACGAAGGCGCTGCCGGTCTGGCGCTGGCAATCGCGACAATGACAGCAATGGACGAACATCGGCGCCGATGTCAGCCGATAGCGCACCGCGCCGCAGGCACAGCCGCCTTCCAGACCGTCGCTCATGGGCTACCTCTCAACTTCCTCGAGGCCGACCAGTCTATTCATACGCGACCCCGCGGCAAGCTGGTGGAAGCCGATCCAGAGACTATATTGGCTGGATTGATAATCGAATTCCATTCCCTGCGAGCGCTGGACGGCATCGCCCCTTAAGATTTTGTTATTTCTACATTTTATTCGCTGCGCCATCACCGAACCGGGTGGCTTCGCTAAGAGACTGAGCGTGAGAGAACGCGACTATCAAGCAACTCTTGAAGATATTTCACTTTGACCCTTCCTTGTCGCCGGGGCCGGTTATGCGATGCTGGAATGGTGCGGTTCAGGTCTTGAGCATGGCCGCAGATGCTGCGGCTGGGAAACGCTGATGGGACGGTTGACGACACATGTCCTCGATACCACCGCTGGCCGGCCGGCGAAGGGTATCCGCATCGAGTTGCACCGGCTCGACCCATCGGGGGCCAGAGTTGCGGGTGGCCCTCTCCTGTCCCTGGCGGCCAATGCCGATGGGCGCGGCGATCATCCCTTGCTGGAAGGCGCTGCCCTTCTTGCCGGAGTGTATGAGCTCGTCTTTCATGCGGGCCGCTATTTCACCGGCCAGGGTGTAGCGCTGTCGAATCCGCCTTTCCTTGATGAGGTCGTGATCCGCTTCGGCATCGCCGACCCCGCCGGGCACTATCATGTGCCGCTGCTGATCTCACCCTACGGCTACTCCACTTATCGGGGAAGCTGAGGCGCCCATGGCCGCTCGGATCAAATTCCTTCTGGGGAGCGAGCGGCGTGAGGTCGAGGTCACGGACCCGACCATGACGGTGCTGAACTACCTGCGCGAGACGGAGCGTCGGACCGGCACCAAGGAGGGCTGCGCCGAAGGCGATTGCGGCGCCTGCACCGTGGTGCTTGGCGAGGTCGCGGGCGAGGGCCTCGCCTATCGCGCCGTCAATTCCTGCATTCAGTTTCTCCCCACCCTCGACGGCAAGCAGCTGCTGACCGTCGAGGACCTGGCGAGCCCGGACGGCACTCTGCATCCGGCGCAGCAGGCCATGGTCGATTGTCACGGTTCGCAATGCGGCTTCTGCACGCCGGGCTTCGTCATGTCGCTTTTCGCCTTGTTTCACGAGTCCGGGGGATCGGCGGAACGCCCGAGCCGGCGCCGGATCGACGATGCGCTGGCGGGCAATCTCTGCCGCTGCACGGGTTACGGCCCCATCATCGCCGCCGCGGCTGGGATGAAGGACATCGCGGGCAGCGACCGCTTCGACGCAAGCGAAGCCGCGACGCTGGACAGGCTCACGCGCCTGCAAGCTGAGACCGGCGAAGAGATCGAAACCGCCGATGGCCGCCGCTGGTTCGCCCCGCGCCGGGTCGAGGCCTTGGCCCAGCTTCTGCTGCGCTTCCCCGACGCCTGCCTTCTCGCCGGCGCCACCGATGTCGGTCTCTGGGTGACCAAGCAGCATCGGCGTCTCGATCCCGTGATCTATCTCGGCGAGGTGGAAGAGCTGCAGCGCCTCGAGATCGGCGCCGAGGCGATCGAGATCGGCGTCGGCCGTGACCTATCACCAGCTGTACCAGGTGATCGCTGCCGAATATCCCGATTTCGGCGAGCTGCTGCGCCGCCTCGGGTCCACCCAGATCCGCAATTGCGGCACCATGGGTGGCAATATCGCCAATGGCTCGCCCATCGGCGACAGCCCGCCGCCGCTGATCGCGCTGGGCGCCAAACTCGTGCTCCGCCATGGGAGTGAGCGGCGCGAGATCGCGCTGGAGGATTTCTTCCTCGACTACGGCAAGCAGGATCGCCGCGCGGGCGAGTTCGTCGAGTTCATCCGCCTGCCGCGGCGCGATCCCGGCCGGCGCTTCGCCTGCTACAAGATCTCCAAGCGCTTCGACCAGGACATCACCGCCTGCCTCGGCGCCTTCAATCTGCGGCTCACGCAAGGGCGGGTCGCCGATATCCGCATCTGCTACGGCGGCATGGCGGGGATTCCCAAGCGCGCCCGGCAATGCGAGACGGCCCTGATCGGCCGGCCCTGGAACCTGGAGACCATCCAGGCGGGACAGGCTGCGCTTCGGCGCGACTACACCCCCCTCTCCGACATGCGGGCGAGCCAGGCCTATCGCGCTCTGGCGGCGGAGAACCTGCTGCTCAAATTCTTCGAGGAGACCGAAGAGCCCTTGCGCCGCACCCGGATCCTGGAGCCGAGCCATGGATAGGCCGGTATCCGGCACGCCGCCGCCGGCCATGATCGCGGGCGGGGTGCATCGGCCCATCGCCCATGACAGCGCCGGCAAGCATGTCACCGGCGAGGCCCTCTATGTCGACGACATTCCAGCACCCCCGAACATGCTGCATCTCTTTGCCGGCACCGCGACCAAGGCTCATGCGCGGGTCACCAAGCTCGATCTGGCGGCGGTTCGCGCCGCCCCCGGTGTCGTCGCCGTGCTGACCGCCGCCGATATCCCGGGCAAGAACGATGTCAGCCCGGTGGGTGCGGGCGACGACCCGCTCTTCTGCGAAGGCGAGGTCGTCTTCCATGGCCAGGTGCTCTTCGCCGTCGCCGGCGAGAGTTTCGCCGCCGCCCGCGCCGCCGCCAAGCTCGCCGTGGTGGAATATGAGGAACTGCCGGCGCTGCTGAGCATCGAGGCGGCGCTGGCGGCAGGCAGCTTCCTGATGCCCGATCATGTCATGCGCCGGGGCGATGCCGCCGCGGCCATCGCGGCGGCGCCCGAGCACCTGAGTGGCCGGCTCCATATCGGCGGCCAGGATCACTTCTATCTGGAGGGGCAGGTCTCGCTCGCCTTGCCGATGGAGGACGGCGATGTCCTGGTCCATTGCTCGACCCAGCATCCCTCGGAGGTCCAGCATGGCATCGCCCATATGCTGGGACGGCCGAGCAACGCCGTCACCGTCGAGGTGCGCCGCATGGGTGGCGGCTTCGGCGGCAAGGAGACCCAGGCCGCGCAATGGGCGGCCATCGCAGCCTTGGCCGCGGTCAAGACCGGACGGCCCGCCAAGTTCCGCCTCGAGCGGGACGACGACATGATCATGACCGGCAAGCGCCATGACTTCGTGATCGACTACGACGTCGGCTTCGACCGCGAGGGCCGCATCCTCGGCATCGACTTCATGCAGGCGGCGGGCGGGGGCTGCTCCACCGATCTCACCGGCGCCATCGCCGATCGGGCCATGTTCCACGCGGACAACGGCTATTTCCTCGAGAACGTGACCATCACCTCCCATCGCTGCCGGACCAACACGGTCTCCAACACCGCCTTCCGCGGCTTCGGCGGACCCCAGGGCATGATGGGGATCGAGATGGTGCTGGAGGCCATCGCCCGCCATCTGGGCCGTGACCCGCTGGCGATCCGCAAGCTCAACCTCTACGGCAAGGACGAGCGCAACATCACGCCCTATCGCCAGACGGTGGAGGACAACGTCCTGCCGGAGCTGATCGCGGCGCTGGAGACCAGCGCCGGTTACGCCGAACGGCGCCGGTCGATCGCCGCCTTCAACACCGAGAGCCGCTGGCTGAAGAAGGGGCTTTCCCTGACGCCGGTCAAATTCGGCATCTCCTTCACGACCAGCCATCTCAACCAGGCCGGCGCCCTGCTGCATATCTATACCGACGGCAGCATCCATCTGAACCATGGCGGCACGGAGATGGGCCAGGGCCTGTTCATCAAGGTGGCCCAGGTGGTGGCGGAGGAGCTGCAGGTCGATCTCGACCGGATCAAGATCACCGCCACCAGCACCGGCAAGGTGCCCAATACCTCGGCCACCGCTGCATCCTCCGGCTCCGATATCAACGGCATGGCGGCGCTCGCGGCCGCCCGCATCCTGAAGCAGCGGCTGACCGATTTCGCCGCTGCCCGGTACGGCGTGGCATCCGGCGAGATCACCTTTCTGCCGGGACGCGTGCGCATCGGCACCGAGGAGAAGCCCTTCGCTGCGTTGATCAACGAAGCCTATCTGGCGCGGGTCTCGCTCTCGGCAACGGGCTATTACGCGACGCCGAAAATCCATTACGACCGCGGCACGGCCTCGGGCCATCCCTTCTACTATTTCGCCTATGGCGCCGCAGTGAGCGAGGTGCTCGTCGATACGCTGACCGGCGAATACAAGGTGACCCGCGTCGATATCCTGCATGACGCGGGAAAGTCGCTCAATCCTGCCATCGACCTCGGTCAGATCGAGGGCGGCTTCATCCAGGGCATGGGCTGGCTGACCAGCGAGGAGCTGGTCTGGGATGCAGAGGGGCGTCTCAGGACCCACGCCCCCAGCACCTACAAGATCCCCGCCTGCAGCGACCGCCCCGAGGATTTCCGGGTGACGTTTGTTGGCGAATGAAAATCGGGAGCCGACGATCTTCCGCTCCAAGGCCGTGGGCGAGCCGCCGCTCATGCTGGCGATCTCGGTGTTCTCGGCCATCTCCGACGCCATCGCAAGCCTGGCCGACTACCGGCTGCTGCCGGCCCTCGATGCCCCCGCCACGCCGGAGCGCGTCCTGCTGGCGATCGAGGAAATTCGTCGCCGCCGAGCGGCAACCCAACCGCAAAGCGATCGGCCGCCGGCCGCCATGCTTCGCCATGCTCGCAGCGCCGAATAGAGGAGCATCGCCCGGATGAGCGCCGCCGCCCCGGATTGGCTGGCAGCGGCGCTGACCTGTCTGGCGCGCGGGGTGCCGTGCACCCTCGTCACCGTCGCGGCCGTCGAGGGCTCCGCCCCGCGGGAAGCCGGCACCAAGATGCTGGTCCATCTCGACGGCATGGCGGGCTCCGTTGGCGGCGGGCATCTCGAGTTCAAGGCGCTGGCCGAAGCGAAGAGCCTGCTGCAGACGGCCATGGCGCCGCAGGCGGAGCTGCTCGACTTCGCCCTTGGTCCCAGCCTCGGTCAATGCTGCGGCGGAAGGGTTACCCTGCTCTTCGAGCCGCTGACGCCCGCCGCACTCCCCTGGCTGACGGCTTGGCAGCAGCCTTCCAATGATCGAGTGCTGCTGACGCGCCTCTCGCCCCTGAACAAGATCGTCGTCGAGCCGGACAAGGCGCCCCGCGATCTGAGGGATCCGCTGCGCGCCCTTGCCGAGAGCGCGGCGCCGGCGGTTCTCTTCCATCGCGACGATCCGGGATCATGCTATCTTCTGGAGCGAATGGTCGATTCTCGCCAGGACCTCTACCTCTTCGGCGCCGGCCATGTCGGACGGGCGCTGGTGCAGGTGCTGAGTCTCTTGCCTTTCCGAATCCGCTGGATCGATGGCCGCGCCGAGATGTTTCCCGCCGTATTGCCCGCCAATGTCGAGGCCGAATGCTCCGCCTCCCCCCGCCATGATGTTGCGGCAGCGCGCCCGGGCAGCTTCTTTCTGGTGATGACCCACAGCCATCCCACCGATCTCGATATCTGCGATCAGGTGTTGAAGCGCGGCGATTTTGCGTTTCTCGGCCTCATCGGCAGCGAAAGCAAGCGGGCGACCTTCCTCAGCCGGCTCCGCCAGCGCGGGCATGGCGAGGCGGCGCTCGCTCGCCTCATCTGCCCCATCGGCTTGCCCGAGGTGACCTCGAAGGAGCCCGCCTCCATCGCCGTCGCCGTGGCCGGCCAGCTTCTCGCCCGCTCGGAGGCGATCCTCCGCGACCGGCTTGCCGCCCGGTCCGGCACATGCCCGGCGGAAGGCCGATACGCGTCATGAACAGGGCTCAAGATTTCATCCGCCGCGCGGTCGAGCTCTCCGGCGAATATATGCGAGCGGGGCTGGGCGGGCCTTTCGGCGCCATCGTCGTGCGCGGCGAGGAGATCCTGGCCGAGGGCACGAATCGGGTCACCTCCACCATCGATCCGACGGCCCATGCCGAGGTCGTCGCCATTCGCGAGGCCTGCCGCCGGCTGGGGAGCTTCAGCCTCGCGGGTTGCGAACTCTACACGAGCTGCGAGCCCTGCCCCATGTGCCTGGGCGCTATCTATTGGGCGCGGCTGGATCGCGTCTACTATGCCAATACAAGGGCGGACGCGGCCGCCATCGGCTTCGACGACGATGCCATCTATCGGGAGTTCGCCAAGCCGATCCTGGGCCGCAGCCTGCCCTTCATCCATCTGCCTTCGCCGGAGGGGCAGCGCGTGTTCAGGGAATGGATGGATAAGCCGGATAAGATTCCGTACTAACGCGATGGCAGAAGCACCGCGATAGCGACAGGGGGAAACATGACGGCAGACGGGGGGCTCCCGGCGCGGAGCGGCAGGGCGGCTTGAGCGTGAGCGAATCCGCGCCGCCGACCGTACCGCTTCTGGCGCTCAAGGGCATCGTCAAGCGCTTCCCGGGCTGTCTCGCCAACGACCGCGTCGATTTCGAGGTCCTGCCCGGCGAGATCCATGCCCTGCTCGGCGAGAACGGTGCCGGCAAGAGCACGCTGGTCAAGATCATCTATGGCGTGCTGCATCCCGATGCCGGCGAGATCCGCTGGCAGGGGCGCCCGACCCGCATTCCCAGCCCGAACTTCGCCCGGCGGCTCGGCATCGGCATGGTCTTCCAACATTTCTCGCTGTTCGAAGCCCTCACCGTCGCCGAGAACATCGCGCTCGCCGTCGACGATCCGGCGCTGCGCCGGCGCTTGAAGTCGCGGATCGTCGAGGTCTCTGAGGCCTATGGCCTGCCGCTCGATCCCGACCGCAGCGTGCATGATCTTTCCGTAGGCGAGCGCCAGCGCATCGAGATCGTCCGCTGCCTGCTGCAGAATCCGAAGCTGCTGATCATGGACGAGCCGACCTCGGTGCTGACGCCGCAGGAGGTGGCGAAGCTCTTCACCACCTTGCGGCGGCTGGCAAAGGAGGGGTGCTCGATCCTCTACATCAGCCACAAGCTGGAGGAGATCAAGGCGCTCTGCGACCGGGCGACGATCATGCGGATGGGTCGGGTCGTCGCCGAATGCGATCCGAGGCTGGAGACGGCCCAGCATCTGGCGGAGCTGATGATCGGGACCGAGCTGAAGGCGCCGCGCCATGGCCGGCGCGCCGAGGAAGCAGCATCCGCGCGCCTCACCGTGCAGGGCTTGCAGCTCGCCTCCGACCAGCAGTTCGGCACCGACCTCAAGAATATCTCCTTCGCCGTGGCCGGCGGCGAGATCCTGGGCATCGGCGGCATCGCCGGTAACGGGCAGAACGAGCTGATGGCCGCGCTCTCCGGCGAGACGCTGGCCGATCGCCCCGAGGCCATATTGCTCGACGGCAAGCCGGTCGGGCGGCTGGGGCCGGGTCAGCGGCGCTCGCTCGGGGCCGCCTTCGTGCCGGAGGAGCGCAACGACCACGGCGCGGTGCGCGGGATGAGCCTGACGGAGAATGCTTTCCTCAGTGGCTATCGGCCCCTCGGCCTGGCGCGGCGCGGCCTGATCGATGCCAAGCGGAGCCTGGGCTATGCCAAGGAGGTGATCCGGGATTTCGATGTGCGCACACCCGGCGCCGCCAGCGAGGCGCGCAGCCTCTCCGGCGGCAATCTGCAGAAGTTCATCGTCGGGCGCGAGATCCTGCAGCGCCCCGGGGTTCTGGTGGTGGCCCAGCCGACCTGGGGGGTGGATGCCGGTGCGGCCGCGGCCGTCCACCAGGCCTTGCTCGATCTCGCGGCCAATGGTGCGGCGGTCGTGGTCATCTCGCAGGACCTGGACGAGATCTTCGGCCTCTGCGATCGCATCGCCGTCATCGCGGGCGGGCGCCTCTCCCCGGCGCGGCCGGTCGGCCAGTTCACCATCGAGGAGATCGGCCTGCTGATGGGCGGCAGCGCTGTCGCAGCCGAGGGAGGGGCCGATGCTGTTCCGGCTTGAGCCTCGCGGCCATCGCTCGACTTTCTGGGTCTATGCCTCGCCGCTGCTGGCGCTGGCGCTCACGCTCATCGCCAGCGCGCTGGTCTTCGAAGCCATGGGCCGCAGCCCCGGGCTTGCCCTCTACACCTTCTTCATCAAGCCCCTGACCTCGCCGAGCAGCCTGCCCGAGCTGCTGGTCAAGGCCTCGCCCCTCATCCTCATCGGCACTGGCCTCTCCCTGGGATTCCGCGCCAATGTCTGGAACATCGGCGCCGAGGGGCAATACACCATGGGGGCGCTCGCCGGCGGCGGCCTCGCCTTGCTGTTCTACGACAGCACCAGCCCGCTGCTGTTGCCCGCCATGATCCTCGCCGGGGTCCTGGGCGGCATGGCCTGGGCCGCCATTCCCGCTTACCTCCGCACGCGCTTCAACGCCAGCGAGATCCTGACCAGCCTCATGCTGACTTATGTCGCGCAGCTGATCCTGATCTATCTCGTCACCGGGCCCTGGCGCGATCCGGAAGGCTACGGCTTTCCCCAGTCGCGCCTCTTCTCCGAGGCCGCCACCATGCCGATCCTGGCCACCGGCACGCGCCTGCATCTGGGAATCCCCATCGCGGTGGCCGTCGTGCTGCTGGCCTGGGGCCTGCTCGGCAAATCCCTCGTGGGCTTTCAGCTCAAGGTCGCGGGGCAGGCGCCACGGGCGGCGCGTTATGCCGGCTTCAGGGATAAACGGCTGATCTGGCTCTCCATGATGCTGGGCGGCGGCCTCGCAGGGGCGGCGGGGCTGTTCGAGGTCGCCGGGCCCGTGGGCCAGCTCACGCCCCAGATCTCTCCCGGTTACGGCTTCACCGCCATCATCGTCGCCTTCCTCGGCCGGCTGCATCCGGTGGGCGTGCTCTTCGCCGGGCTGCTGCTCGCCCTTTCCTATCTCGGCGGCGAGGCGGCCCAGATCGATCTCGGCATGCCCAGTGCCGTCACCGATATCTTCCAGGGAATTCTGCTGTTCTTCCTCCTGGGCTCGGACATCTTGATCCTCTACCGGATTCGCCTCGGCCGCCGAATCAGGGTGGGAGCGGTGCCGACATGACCGGCATGGGCTGGTTCGTCCCGGTCATTCTCTCGGTGATCAGCGCCTCGACCCCGCTGCTGCTGGCTGCCACCGGCGAGCTAGTGGCGGAGAAATCCGGCGTCCTCAATCTCGGGATCGAGGGCATGATGCTGGTCGGCGCCATCGTCGGCTTCGCCGTCACGCTGACGACCGGCAGTGCCGTGCTCGGCATCGCCGCCGCTGCCGCGGCGGGCATGGGCATGGCGTTCATTTTCGGGGTCCTGGTCCTGCTGCTGCTGGCGAACCAGGTGGCAGCAGGTTTGGCGCTCACGATCTTCGGCACGGGCCTCAGCGCCCTCATCGGCAAGAGCTTCGTGGGCAATGGCGTGCCGCCGCTGCCCAAGCTCGATCTTCCGCTCCTGAGCGACCTGCCCGTGATCGGCCCGATCCTGTTCCATCAGGACGCCTTGGTCTATGGCTCCTTCCTGCTGCTGGCGCTGGTGAGCTGGTTCCTCTACCGCACCCGTCCCGGGCTGGCGCTGCGCGCCGTGGGCGATTCCCATGAGGCGGCCCATGCCATCGGCTATCCCGTCATCGCCATCCGCTTCGGCGCGGTGCTGTTCGGCGGCTTGGCCAGCGGGCTGGCCGGGGCCTATATGTCGCTGGTCTATACCCCGATGTGGGCGGAGAACATGACCGCCGGGCGCGGCTGGATCGCCCTTGCCCTGGTCGTTTTCTCGACCTGGCGGCCCGCGCGGCTGCTGCTGGGCGCCTATCTCTTCGGCGGCATCAGCATTCTGCAGCTCTATGTCCAGGGCACCCAGCTGCACATTCCCTCGCAATTCCTCTCGATGCTGCCTTATTTGACCACCATCATCGTGCTGGTCCTGATCTCGCGGGACCAGACCCGGATCCGCCTCAACGCCCCCGCCTGCCTCGGCCGGCCCTTTCATGCCGCCGGCTGAGGCAGATAGCCATTTCGCCGGGAGGCTCCTAGACTATCATCAAGTCGAAATTCGAATTCCAGACCAGGGAGACTTGCGATGCAAAGAAGAACCTTCAACAAACTGCTCGGTGCCAGCGCTGCCACGGCCGCCCTCGGCCGCTTCGGCCTGGCCCGCGCCGACGAGCCTTTCAAGGCCGGATTCGTCTATGTCGGCCCGGTGGCCGATTTCGGCTGGAGCCATCAGCACGACCTCGGGCGCCAGGCCGCCCAGAAGGCGATCGGCGACAAGCTTAAGACCACCTATGTCGAGAGCGTGAAGGAAGGCCCCGATTCCGAGCGCGTGATCCGCGAGCTCGCGGCCGGCGGCAATGGCATCATCTTCACGACGTCCTTCGGGTTCATGAATCCGACGATCAAGGTCGCCAAGCAATTCCCCGCGGTGAAGTTCGAGCATTGCACCGGCTACAAGCGGGCGGTCAATGTCGCGACCTACAACATCCGCTTCTACGAGGGCCGCTATATCCAGGGCGTGATCGCCGGCAAGGTGTCGAAGTCGGGCGTGGTCGGCTATATCGGCTCGGTGCCGATCCCCGAGGTGGTCATGGGCATGAATGCCTTCATCCAGGGCATGCGTACGGTCAATCCCCAGGGCAAGATCAAGCTGGTCTGGATCAACGGCTGGTATGATCCGGGCAAGGAGAGCGACGCCGCCAAGGCGCTGATCGATCAGGGCGCCGATATCATCGCCCAGCACACCGATTCCGCCGCTCCGCTCCAGGTCGCCGAGCAGCGTGGGGTACATGGCTTCGGCCAGGCCTCCGACATGATCAAATTCGCGCCCAAGGCCCAGCTCACCTCCTCGGTCGACCATTGGGACGAGTATTATACCCAGCGCATCCAGGCGGCCATGGACGGCAGCTGGACGACCCAGGACATCTGGGGCGGCCTCAAGGCGGGGATGCTGCACATGGCCCCCTGGACCAACATGCCGGACGATGTCGCCGCGGCCGCCCAGGCGGCCGAAGACGGCATCAAGGGCGGCAGCATCGTGATCTTCAAGGGGCCCATCAACGACCAAAGCGGCAAGATCAAGGTTGCCGACGGCGCCCAGCTGACCGACGACGATATCCTCGGCATGAACTGGCTGGCCGAAGGAATCGAGGGAACCCTGCCGCAGTAAGAGCAGGCCCTGGAGCATTGAGGAAACGTCATATCTAGAAAGCGCGCGCAGATGGCCCCGTTCCCTGAATCATGGGAACGGGGCCGGCAGTTTCCGGTTGAGGGATGGATGACGGGAGCGTATCCGGCGGTCCCGCGAGTCGTATTTGCGAGTCCGCAGGCATGAGCGATCTGACAGGCTTCATCGAACGGCTGCCGAAGAGCGAGCTGCATATGCATATCGAGGGCAGCCTCGAGCCGGAGCTCATGTTCCGGCTCGCCGCCCGCAATGGGATCTCCCTGCCCTATGCTTCCGTCGAGGCGCTCCGCAAGGCGTATAATTTCAGCCGGCTCCAGGATTTCCTCGATCTCTATTATCGCGGCATGTCGGTGCTGCGGACCGAGGCCGATTTCTACGACCTCACTTCCGCCTATCTCGCGAAGGTCCAGGCCCAGGGCGTGAGGCATGTCGAGATATTCTTCGATCCCCAGGCCCATCTCGAGCGCGGGATCGCGCTGGGCACCGTGATCGACGGCCTGCAGCGCGCCCTTGACGAGGCCAAGACCAACTTTGGAATCAGCAGCCATCTGATCATGTGCTTTCTGCGCCACCTCGACGAAGCCGACGCGCAGGCCACCCTCGATCTCGCCCTACGCTACAAGGACCAGATCATCGGCATCGGTCTCGATTCCTCGGAAGTCGGAAATCCGCCGCGGAACTTCGCCCGCGTCTTCAAGCGGGCGAAGGACGCGGGGTTTCGGCTGGTGGCCCATGCCGGCGAGGAAGGCCCGCCGGACTACGTCTGGGAGGCGATCGATATCCTGGGGGTGGAGCGGATCGATCACGGGGTCCGCGCCATGGAGGACAAGGCCCTCGTTGCCCGCCTCGCACGCGACCAGATTCCGCTCACGGTCTGCCCGCTGTCGAATCTCCGGCTCCGCGTCGTCAAGACCTTGGCCGATCACCCCGCCAAGCGGATGCTCGACCAGGGCCTGTTCGTGACCTTCAATTCCGACGACCCGGCCTATTTCGGCGGCTATCTCAGCGAGAATTACCAGGCCGTGCAGCAGGCCCTGGGATTCGGCCGGCCGGAAATCGCGCAAGTGGGGCGCAACGGCTTCGCCGGCTCCTTCATGGGAGCGGAGGAAAAGGCGAGCGCTCTGGCGGCCTTCGACCGCGCCGCCGCCGCGGCATGAGCGAGCAGGCAAAACCGCCGCCCCGAAAGCGCTCCGATTTCTGGGGCACGATCCCGCAATGGATCAGCGCCGTGGCGGCGCTGGGCATCCTCTATCTCACGGCAACCGGCCTGAAGGCCGCCAAGCCGATCTTCGAGAATGCGGCGCTGCGGGAGGAGAATGCGCAGCTCCGGCTGGACACGGCCAAGAACATCGCGCTGCTGGACCAGGCGAAGCAGGCGGTCGCCGCGCAAGCTACCGGGAGCTGGCGCTATGTCTGCCGGCATTTCTCGACCAAGGCCATGGCGGCGGCTGCGCCGGACTTCGTCTTGAGCGCGCTCAAGTCCGGGGAGATCGACAGCCTGAAGCAGAATTTTCCCATCCTTCGCCTCCAGACCGGTGCGGAGCTGCTGCGCAGCGCCGCCATCCGCGACGAGCTGGGATTGTTGTCCGCGCCGGACAGAAAGCGCTTCGAGCAGATGATCGAGAAATTCGTCACCGATAACGGCCCCGTGATGAGCGCGTCCCTCGACGCCCAGCTCCCTGTCGCCGGCACCCAACAGGCAACCGTCCCGGAAGCCGACCGCGCCAAACAAGCCCGCCAGGCTTTCGATCAGGCGATGCAGAGATTCATTGTGCTGTGCAACGCGGCGGCGGCGCCTTAGCTCGCGAGCTACGATCTCTCTCTTCCGTCATTCCCGCGGCCAAGAGCGGGAATCCGAGGGCGAACCGCAGGCTCGCTTGTCGCCCTGGATTCTCCACCCGCTTTATCAGCGGGGAATGACGGGATAACAGATGGTAAACTCAGGGCTACAAGTGAGACGCGCAGCCCAGGACAGGCCGCGACACGGCTCCGGCAACTTGATCTTCAACCCCCTCTCCCAAGGCGGCACCGGCCCGTAGATCTCCGCGAGATAATCGATGAACACCCGCACCCGCGAGGAGAGAAACCGGTTCTGGGGATAAAGCGCGTGGATCGCATGGCCCGGGGGCGGATAGTCCGGGAGCAGGATCTCCAGCCGGCCGGCGTTCAAATCATCGGCGATCTCCCAGAGGGATTTCAGCGCCAGCCCCTGCCCCGCCAGGCACCATTGGCGCAGCACCTCGCCATTGTTGGAATCCATATTGCCCGAGACCCGCAGGGTCTGCGGCCCCTCCGGCGTCTCCAGGGTCCAGCGGAATTGCTTCGAGCCGGGGAAGCGCAGCAGCAGGCAGTTGTGCCTCAGAAGATCCGCCGGCTCCTGGGGTCGGCCGTGGCGCAGGAGATAGGCCGGCGATCCCACGATGACGCGGCGGTTCACCGCCAGCTTGCGAGCGATGGCGTTGGAATCGCCGAGCTCGGCGATGCGGATGGCGAGGTCCATGCGCTCCTGGATCAGATCGACGAATTGATCCGAGAGATGGAGGCGAAGCTGGATATTGGGATAGCGCTGGAGAAAGGCCGGGACATGAGGCGCCACATGCATCCGCCCGAAGACGGCGGGCGCGGTCACCCGGATCGGGCCGCGCGGATCGTCGGTGCGCTCCGAGATCGCGCTCTCCGCCTGGTCCAGCTCATTCAGGATCACGACGCTATGCTCGTAGAACAGCGCGCCCTCGGGCGTCGGCTGCACCCGCCGGGTCGTGCGGTTCAGCAGGCGGGTGCCCAGGCGGCTCTCCAGCCGGGCGATGCGGTTGCTCACCACCGCCACCGAGAGGCGCATGTCCCGCCCCGCGGCCGTCAGGCTCCCCAGTTCCACCACCCGGACGAAGATCGCGATGTCCTCGGTATCCGGCATAAAGGGCCCCCCATCTCGAATCCCGATTATCTAGAAATCCTTGATAATGATTCTAGTCATAACACAAGGCGCGATAATCGAAAAAACCCCATGCTGGGCGCATGGGAGCCGATGCCTGGGATTGGGTGAACCTGCTGCTGCGCTGGGGCCATGTGATGCTGGGCATCGCCTGGATCGGCACCTCCTTCCATTTCATCTGGCTCGACGCCAGCCTGCGCCGCGAGGAAGGCCAAGCCGAGGGCGTCTCCGGCGGCAGCTGGATGGTCCATGGCGGCGGCTTCTATCACGCGCGCAAGTTCATGGTGGCGCCGGCAGCCCTGCCGAAGGAGCTGCACTGGTTCAAATATGAGGCCTATTTCACCTGGGTCAGCGGCTTCCTGCTCCTGGCCGTGGTCTATTATCTCGGGGCCAGCGAATTCCTGATCGATCCCGCGGTGCTGGCGCTCTCCCCCGCCGCCGCCATCGCCATCAGCATGGGCAGCCTGGCGGCGGGCTGGATCTGCTACGACGCCCTCTGCCGCTCTCCGATCGGTCAAAAGACCGGGCCGCTGGCGCTGGCCGTCTTCATCCTCGCCGTGGGCGCGGCCTATGCCTTCGCCCAGGTCTTCAGCGGGCGCGCCGCCTTCCTCCATGTCGGCGCGCTGCTGGGCACCATCATGAGCGCCAATGTCTTCTTCATCATCATCCCCAATCAGAAGAAGGTCGTGGCCGATCTGATCGCCGGCCGCACCCCTGATCCTGCCTTGGGGCAACAGGCCAAGCAGCGCTCCCTGCACAACAACTACCTGACCCTGCCCGTCGTGCTCATGATGCTGAGCAACCACTACCCCATGCTCTATGCCCGTGCGGACAATTGGGTCTATGTCGCGGGCGTGCTGGTGCTGGGCGGGCTGGTGCGCCACTACATCAATTCGAAGGACCATGGCGTCACCGCCTGGTGGCTGGACTGGGTCCTCCCTGCGGCGGCGGTGCTGGCCGTGGTCATGATCGTCAGCACCATGAATTTCTCCAGCCCGTCGCTGCCGGCCGATGCGCCGCCCGTCACGATGGCCCAGGTGCAGCCCATCTTCCAGCAGCGCTGCCAGGCCTGCCATTCCGCTCATCCGACCGATCCCGGCTATAGGGCCCCGCCCAAGGGCATCGCCTTCGACACGCCGGAGGAGATCCAGCGCTACGCGCCCGTGATCTACCGCATGGCCGTGCTGACGCGGGCCATGCCGCTGGGCAACAAGACCGGCATGACACGCGGAGGAGCGCATGCTCATCGGCCGCTGGATCGCCGAGGGCGCGAAGAAGTAGGCGATTTCGGGATCGCGGTTTCGCGGACCGCGCCTCCGGGCTAACCTGCGTCTCGGACCAAGCGTCTTCGGGGGGAGAGCAATTGGAGGGGGAGCCTCAGGGCATCGAAGCAACTAAGCCGGTGGCCGTTCCGCTGGGCGCGCCCGTTATGCCCAGCCCCATCCGAGCTTTGTCCTACACCCTCGCCAGTTGCGGCGTGGGCGGGTTTTCCTACGCCTGCTTCGCGACAATGAGGATTGGGTATCGCCGCTCTGGACTGGCCTGCCTTTGCCGCTGCCATCGTCGCCACGCTGGGCCTGGCTCTGGCCGCGATCGTCGCGTGGTGGCGCTATGGCGCTGCCGCGCAAAAGAGCATCTCATTGGCTCTGGCGGTGGCCCGTCCTCAAGATCGCCTGCGTGGTGGGGGTGATCGGCCTGTTGCCGGTCGGACTGGTAGCCGCCGCGTGGGCGAGCTTTGAGTATCGCGAAGCCGTCGAGCGTCAGCGCATGTCCGATTTCACCATTCGATGGATCGCCGCCCGATCGGAAATCTACATCCGAGGCTCGATAGGCCCGGGTCTTGCCGACAAACTGCTTCATCTCCTGGCTCAGGAACCGACGGCCCGCCGGATCGTCATCACGAGCCCGGGCGGGTGGGTCAAAGAAGCGGTGGAGATCGCCTCGCTCGTTGAGAAGAGCGGCACCGACGTGGTCGCCCGCGAGACCTGCAACAGCGCCTGTATCCTGGTCCTCCTCGCGGCACACAAGCGATACGCCGACTGGGACATGGCGTTTGGATTCCATATTCCCGTGGACTTGCTGCCCAACCGCGATGGGACGTTCGCTCGGGCGTCGAGCGCCGGCGTGAAGTTCATCGAGGGATTCATGACGGATCATCACGTTCCCGGGCTGGATCATCGCCGATATGGAGCGCGCCGGTCCGAACGATGTCGCGGCGATCTCGGCCATTCAACTCGCCGAGGAGAACCTTCTGACAGGTTTGCTCGACGGCGATGCCCCCGTGACCCTGAACCAGGCAAAATGGCTATGGGTGGAAAGGATGGTCACGCGGCGCGCCTGGGCTTCAGAATCAATTCCGACGGTCTATCGCGCCATCGCTTCGCAGGCTGACGTTCGTCGTGGACCACTACGCGAACACCCTTTACGAAACCGCCCGGCGCAGGGACCTCGACCTCTTCGACTATAGCGCCAGCACCATGATGAGCGTGATTTCGGCCGATGCCGTCGCTGCAGCCGAGGACAGCACCCTGGCGAGCTATATCGATTCTGTGCATCACCAGCTCGCTCACCTGGTCCAGGCTGTCCAATTGGAGCGCCTGCTACAATTTCCTCGAAGCGAAGACCTTCGTCGCGCCGGGGAGGGTTCCCAGTTATATGCTGCCGGAACATGCACCGGTGTTCGTAGCCCTTATCCGATCCGCCAACGCATCCAAGTGGCACGCTCGCGGGTCTTCGGAAGGACAGGAGCTCGCGGGGCGCCGGGTCATGGAAGAAGCTCGAGCGCTGGTCGCTGCCGACGGCGTACTGCTGCCGCCGGCGGATCGCTCGGCCCGCGGCCGATGCCTCATTGCCAAGGCGAGCTTCGGCCTGTTGGCGGCCGCGCCCATCGAGGAGGCGCGGCTCGCGCTCGGCTGGCTCGGGCGCTACGACCGGCTATAAGCCGCCGCGGGTTACCTACGCCGCCACCTTCATCGCCTGCTCCAGCAGGTCCATGCCCTCGTCGATGACCGCATCGGCGGCGGTCAGCGGCACCAGGATGCGGATGACATTGCCGTAGACGCCGCAGGAGAGCACGACCAGCCCCAGCGCGAGGCGCGCTCGGTCAGCAGCTTGGTCGCCTCCGGATCGGGCACGAAGCCGCCGCGCTCCTTGACGATCTCGAATCCCACCATGGCGCCGGGACCCCGGATCGCGGCCATGGGCATCAAGGTATTGCTCCGCGACATCTTCTCGAGCTTCGCCTTGATGCGGGCACCCACGGCGTCGGCCCGCTGCAGCAGCTTCTCCTGCTCGATGACGTCGAGCACGGCCAGCGCCGCGGCGCAGGCGACCGGATTGCCGCCATAGGTGCCGCCGAGCCCGCCCGGCTCCGCCGCATCCATGACCGCCGCCTTGCCGATCACGCCGGAGAGCGGCAGGCCACCCGCCAGCGATTTGGCGATGGCGATGATATCGGGCTCGACACCGGAATGCTCGATGCCGAACATCTTGCCGGTGCGCGCGAAGCCCGACTGCACCTCATCGGAGATCAGCAGGATGCCATGCTCGTCGCAGAGCCGGCGCAGCGCCAGCAGCAGCTCGTCCGGGGCGATGTAGAACCCGCCCTCGCCCTGCACCGGCTCGATGATGATGGCCGCGACCCGGCTCGGCTCGATATCGGCCTTGAACAGGAATTGCAGGGCCTTCAGGGAATCCTCGACCGTCACCCCGTGATGCTCGATCGGGAAGGGCACATGGAAGACCTCCGCCGGCATCGGCCCGAAGTTCTTCTTATAGGGGAGCGTCTTGCCGGTCATCGCCATGGTCAGCAAGGTGCGGCCATGAAAGGCGCCGCTGAAGGCGATGACGCCGGTGCGCTTGGTGGCGGCGCGGGCGATCTTGATGGCGTTCTCCGTCGCCTCGGCCCCGGTGGTGAAGAGCACGGTCTTGGCCGGGCCCTTGAAGGGGGCGAGCTTGTTGAGCCGCTCGCAGAGCGCGATATAGGGCTCATAGGCCAGCACCTGGAAGGCCGTATGGGTGAAGCGCTCGAGCTGCTCGCGCGCCGCGGCCATCACCTTGGGGTGGCGGTGGCCGGTATTGAGCACCGCGATGCCGCCGGCGAAGTCGATATAGCGCTTGCCCTCGACATCCCAGATCTCGGCGTTCTCCGCCCGCGCGGCGTAGACGCCGGTGGCGCTGGCCACGCCCCGGGCTACGGCCTTGTTACGCCGATCCAGCAGCTCCGCATTCGTCGCCATGGTCATTCCTCCCCAGGGAAAGCTGGGCGGCACTTTCCCTGAGCGCCCGCCCGCGGTCAAGCGGTCCGCGGGCGGCCGGGCGAAGGCCCCTTAGCGAGGGCGGCGCAGGATCGGCAAGAGGGCGCCGATCAGCAGCGTTCCCAGGGCGAAATTCCACAGGAAGACGCGGGCTTCGGCGTCTTCGCGTGGCATTGCCGGAAGTGCCGCTTCGGCTGCCGGCACCGATTGGCTGGCGTGTGCGGGCGAGCGAGGGCCGCGCCCGGATGCGAAAGCCTTCAGGCCCGGCCGATGGCTACCGCGATGGCTGGCATAGACTTTGGTGAACTCCGCCCCCAGCAGGAATATCTGCGCGGAATAATAGACCCACAACAGCACCAGGATGAGGGCGCCCGCCGCGCCATAGCTGGAGGCAATGGCGCTGCTGCCGATATAGAGACCGATCAGGAATTTCCCCAGGGTGAACAGCAAGGCCGTGGCGACGGCCCCCACAAGGACGTCTCGCCACGCCAGGCGCTTGTCGGGCAATACCTTGTAGATCGCGGCGAAGAGGACCGAGATCAGGACGAAGGAGATCAGAAAATTCAACCCCTCCAGGATGAAATCGGCGAAGGGCAGAAAAGCGTTGATGTAGTTGCCGAGGGCGGACAATCCCGCGCTGATCACCAGGGAGACCAGAAGCAGAAAGCCCAAGGCGGCGACGAGCCCCAGGCTCGCCGCACGCGCACGGATCAGCCGGGAGACGGTTGTCCCTCTGGGCTCTACCTTCCAGAAGGCGTTCAGGGCCGATTGCATCTCCCCGAAGACCCCCGAGGCCGCCACCACCAGGGTCACGAGTCCCACCACCGTCGCGAGGACGCCGGACGAGGTATCGGCCGCGCTCTTGATGGCGTTTTGCAACAGATCCGCGCTCTCCTTGCCCATCAGACCGCTGACCTGGTCGGCGATCGCCCCCCGGGCAGCGTCCTGGCCAAAGGCCAGCCCGGCGATGGCAACCACGATGTATAGAACGGGCGCGATCGAGGTGACGGTATAGAACGAGATGGCGGCGCCGCGGCTGAGCGCCTCATCCTCGATGAAGGAGGTCACGGTCTCCTTGATGAGCAACCAGGCGTTTGCCGGCATTGTTCTTCCCCGAAAATCTCTTGAGAACGGCTTCAGAACTAACGCCATGCCCGGGGCGATGTTCCTGTCCGGGGTGTGGCGCAGGGCAATCGAAGCTGGGAAAGAGGCACTTTTTTTCGCCGTCATTCCCGCGAAAGGGTAGAGCGAGGCTTGAAGTCGTCAGATGCGATTGCCCCGGTGTGGGCGGCCGGCGAGAAGTGAGGTTTGAAAATCGCCCGAAATCTGCAAATGTGCGGGGGATCTTCGTAGGGGGGAGTGACTTGGGGTGCCCGGGCCGGATTGCCACCCGCTGGCTTTGCTGAACAACTGAATCCAGAACGTTCTGAGGAGAGCTTCACATGTCCCTGCTTCACCTGACCGACGACCGGCCGACCTTGGCGGCGGTGCTCTGGCCCCAGGCCAGGATGTCCCCGGCCCTGCGCAATGCGGCTTTGGCGCTGGGCGGCACCGTCCTGCTCTGGCTCTCGGCCAAGATCCAGATTCCGCTCTACCCCGTGCCGGTGACCATGCAGACCCTGGTGGTGCTGGTCCTGGGCGTCGCCTATGGCTGGCGGCTGGGTGTCGCCACCATGGCCCTTTATCTCGTGGAAGGCGCCATCGGCCTGCCGGTCTTCGCCGGCGGCTGGAGCGAAGGCGCCGGATTCCACAATCTCTACGGTCCGACGGCCGGCTATCTCTTCGGCTTCGTGGTGGCGGCGGGCGTCTGCGGCCGGCTTGCCGAGCGCGGCTGGGACCGCAACCTCTGGTCGGCGGCCGCGGCCATGGTCATCGGCAATCTCGTCATCTATGCCATGGGCCTCGCCTGGCTCGCCTTCCAGATCGGCGCGGCCGATGCGGTCAAATACGGCCTGATGCCCTTCCTCCTGGGCGATGCGCTGAAGATCGTGCTGGGGGCCTGCGGCCTGCCGGCGATCTGGCAGGGGCTCCGCCGCCAAAGCTGAGCGGCGGGCCTTCGAACGAACCGGCGCCGGCTCCCGGCGCCGGTTGGATGACGCGAGGGGACCGACCATGACGGCTGCCGAGCCCCCGCGCGAAGACATCGGGCGATCCGTCCAGGATTACATCGACGAAAGGCCGGTCTGGGCCGACGGGACAGCCGTCGCCTCGACACCCATGACGGCGATGCAATGGCGCATCTGGGGCCTCGCCGCCGCGGGCAAATTCTTCGAGGGGCTGGTCGTCTTCATGACCGGGGTGGCCACACCCCTGATCGCGCGCGAGTTCAACATGACGGCGGCCGAGCATGGCCTCGTCAGCTCGGCGACGGTGTTCGGCATATTGATCGGCGCCATCGCGCTCGGCGGGCTCGCCGATTATTTCGGCCGCAAGCTCCTCTTCATCGGCGAGATGATCATCTTCGTCGTGTTCCTGATATTGCTGACCGCCAGCCCCAGCCTCCCCTGGTTGATCGTCTTCCTGTTCGGAATCGGACTGGCGCTGGGCTGCGACTATCCGACCGCCCATCTCATGATCTCGGAGAGCACACCCAGCAATCTCAGGGGGCGGCTGGTGCTGAGCGCCTTCGGCTTCCAGGCCCTGGGCGTGCTCCTCGGCACCGCCGTCGGCTATGTGGTGCTGCACAACATCCCCGATCTCGGCGCCTGGCGCTGGATGTATGCGACCGCCATCATCCCTGCTCTTCTCGTGACCATCGGGCGCTTCTTCGTGCTGGAAAGCGCGTCATGGCAGCTTTCCCGCGGCCGGATCGAGGAGGCCGAGCAGACGACGGCGACCCTGCTGCGGCGCCAGCCGCCCTATCCACGCAGTGTCAAACTGAGTCCCGGCCCCCGGCACCATTTGCCCCATGGCCCGCCTCTCGCCCGCTTTGCGATTCTCTTCAACCGGAGCAACCGGCGGGCGACGATCCTGGCAGCGGTGCCCTGGTTCCTGCAGGATCTCGGCACCTATGGCATCGGCATCTTTACCCCGACCATCCTCGCCGCCTCCCTCGGGCATGAGCCCGTCCATGCCCGCAATCTCACCGATCTCATCCACAACGATATGCTGGCGGCCAAGGGCGCGGCCTTCATTGATGTTTTGCTGCTGATCGGGGTGATCGCGGCCGTGCTGCTCGCCGACAAGGTCAGCCGGATCACCCTGCAGGGCTTCGGCTTCATCGGTTGCGCCGCGGGGCTCCTGCTCGCTTCCTTCGCGACGCGCTTCGACGGCAATGTCCATATCCTGCTGATCTTCGCGGGCTTCATGCTGTTCAACTTCATGACCAACCTCGGCCCCAATGCGCAGACCTATCTGCTGGCCGGCGAGGTCTTCCCCACCGCCATCCGCGGCCTGGGCGCGGGCTTCGCCGCGGCCTTCGCCAAGATCGGCGCGGTGACGACGGCCTTCCTCTTCCCCATCCTCTTGGCCGATATCGGGACCCGGGCCCTGCTGCATATCCTGGTCATCACCTCGCTCCTGGGCGCGGCCGTCACCTGGATCTTCCGCATCGAGACGACGCGGATGAGCCTGGACAAGATCGGTGCCGCGCATCACGAGCACCAGGCTAAGGGGCAGTCGCGTTAGGGCTCGAGAAGTTCGCTCCGATCGAAGCGAAGCGACATCCTCTCTTCTCGTCATTCCCGCTTTCGCGCTAGGGCATACATACAAGTCCAGCCGGGTTCCCTTTGTATCCCCTCCCCCCTTGCGGGGGAGGGCTAGGGCGGGGGGTTAGATCCGCGTCCGCGGATCATCAAGAGTCATCGCTGCATCGGCTGCAATATTAAGTCTATGGCCAGCCCCACCCCTTCCCTCCCCCGTCAAAGCGCGGGCCTTCGGCCCGCAGGGGGAGGGGGAAGAAAGTAGCAGCGGCGCTCGACGAGATATGTACATGGCCTAGCGCGAAAGCGGGAATGACGAAAGAAAAAGTCCTACGGGTCGACTATCGCCCTGGTTGAAATCCCGCGGGATGCGCCCGCGAGCGATTGGGGCTGCGATCACGAGAAGCTGATCGCGGCGTTACGGCAGTAACCGAAAACTCGACCTCCGAATCCTACAGCCGATTACATGATCGGGGACCGCGCAGACAGCGACCGCGCGGCGTAACAGCAAGGGAGTCCTCGATGTCAGTCAGGTCGGTTCTAGCCGCGGCAATGGCGCTCGCCGCGGCTCCTCTCACAATGTCGCCACAGGGCCTTTTGCCCAACGACAGCGCGGCGGCAAATGGGGCGATGTCCGATTTCGGCAATGGAAGGGGGATGCAGCAAATTGCGACGGCCGGGCCGGCCCTTGCTGGTCCAACCCATGCGGCTGGGAATGCGATCGAGCTGCGAGGCACAGGGGCGCAGGTTTATACCTGCGAGGCATCGCCTTCCGGCTTCAGTTGGCACCTCAAGGCACCAGAGGCCACGCTGCTGGACGGTGCGGGAGCCGAGTTCGGCCGGCATTTCGGTGGGCCGAGTTGGCAGGCGCGCGACGGGAGCACGGTCGTGGGCGAGGTGATGGTCTCCAATCCCGCACCGAAACCGGGCTCGATCCCCTGGCTGTTGCTGAGGGCCAAATCGCACTCGGGCAGCGGGACCTTCGCGTCGGTCGGCTACATCGCCCGCATCCGCACCAAGGGCGGCGTGGCCCCGGCCGATGGCTGCGATGCGACCCACGCCAAAGCGGAACGGCGCGTGGCC
>CAVWQS010000003.1:0-78545 GCA_963757155.1 uncultured Alphaproteobacteria bacterium | reverse complement strand
GCAGGAATCGAGGATGAAACGCATGATTGATACGCCTCTTTTTCCCCTATCGTTTGCCCAGCAACGACTTCTTTTTCTTGACCGACTTGATCCGGGAACTTCCGCTTACAATTTGACCCGTGTCATTCGGATAACTGGTTCGCTAGATGTGGATGGCCTCAGGCGAGCCGTGAATATCATCGTTGATCGACATACTTCGCTTCGTACGAGATTTGTATTCGATGCGGGGGATGGCTATCAGGTTGTCGACGCTCCTGTAGAGCAGCAAGTCCCGCTCCTCGACCTCAGTCACTTTGACGAGAAGGACCGCATGTCGGAGGCGTTGCGCCTCGTGCAGCGGAAGGGAGCCGAAAGTTTCGATTTGGCGACCGGCCCCCTGTTCCGCTTGCTCCTCTTACGATTCAGCCGTTCGGATCATATCCTCGCGCTCGTCTTCCATCACATCATAACGGATGGCTGGTCGATGAACATCTTTTTCGAGGAAATCGGAAAACTATATGTCGAATGCGTCCATGGAATACCGGCCGATTTGCCTGCGCTTTCGATTACATATGGAGACTTCGCGCAATGGCAGCGCGACGGTTTCACATCGTCAAATCTCCGTTCGCAGGCCGCATACTGGACCGCGAAGCTGCGTGATCACAGCGGATTCCTGCAATTGCCCACCGATCGCGCCCGCCCGCCCGTTCAAAGTCACCGCGGCGCGATTGAGACGTTCCAAATTGAAGAGCAATGCGCCGACGCGATCAAAAGCCTTGCCAAAAGGAGCGGTGCGACGCTCTTCATGGTTCTGCTGGCGGCATTTCAGACCCTGCTCTGGCGAATGACAGGAAACGAAGACATTCTTGTCGGCATGCCGACCGCAGGAAGGATGGATGCGCGGCTCGAAGCCTTAATCGGCCTTTTCACCAGCACGCTGGTGATCCGCGGAGATCTGGCCGGCGACCCGACGTTCCTCGAACTCGTCGCACGCACTCGAAAGAGCATGCTCGAAGCCTACGAGAATCAGGATCTGCCGTTCGAAAAGCTTGTCGAGATGGTCAATCCCAAACGTAGCTTGGTTCATTCGCCGCTGTTTCAGGTGATGTTTGTTCTCCAGAATGCACCAAAGCGGGTTCTGAGTTTGCCGGGCCTCACGCTTGAGGAATTGGAGTTCGACGCTGGCACATCGAAATTCGACCTCACCCTTGAAATCGTCGAACAAGATGGTTTGTACTGCACGTTCGAATATTCGACCGACCTTTTCGAGCGAGATTCAATTGCCCGGATTGCCAGGCAATTCGATACGCTTCTCCGCAACATAGCGGCGGATCCCGATCGATCGCTCTCCCATCTAGGCATTCTGGACGATGCCGCGCGGAACGAACTTGTCGTTCGATTCAATGCGACTGAGTTAGGCTATGACCGAGCAGCGCGGATCGAGCAGCTGTTCCGTCAACAAGTCGAACGATCTCCAAATCGGGTGGCCCTCATCGAAGGCGAAATCGAAATAACCTATCGGGATTTGGACCGAAAATCCGGGGCGCTTGCGCAGTTGCTGGCCGAACGAGGACGTAATCAGGATCGGCCGGTCGGAATCTACATGGAACGTTCAATCGATGCGGTGGTGGCCCTGCTGGCCGCCCTGAAGGCCAATGTTCCCTATGTCCCGCTCGATATTGCCAATCCCCTGCACCGCCTTGAGCTGCTGATCGACGACGCGGGCTGCGATCTGATCTTGACGCACCGCGGTCGACACCGTGCATTGCCGGGCCGCATCGAATTGATCCTCGTTGATCAGCAACTGGTCTACGACGAGACCGCCGCTCCGCTCCGTCAAAATGGAACAAGCGACGATTTGGCCTACATCGTGTATACGTCGGGATCGACCGGCGTGCCCAAAGGAGTCGAGGGCACCCACCGGGCGGCGGTCAATCGCTTCACATGGATGTGGCAAGAATACCCGTTTTCCGCCGACGAAACCTGTTGCCATAAGACCGCACTGGGTTTCGTGGATTCGGTGTGGGAGATTTTCGGTCCACTGCTGGGGGGCGTGCGCTCTGTCATCGTCCCCAATGAAATCCTTCTTGAACCTGAGCTGTTTGTAGATCTGCTGGCGAAGCACGGCGTGACGAGAATCGTTCTCGTGCCGTCATTTCTGCGCGCGATATTGCTCGCCGTGCCCGATCTCGGCCGTAGATTGCCCACCCTTCGTCTGTGGTCGGTGAGCGGCGAAGTGTTTCCGCCCGACCTGGCCGAGAAATTCCAGGCTGCGCTACCTTCTGCAAAGCTGCTCAATATCTACGGTTCGTCCGAAGTGACGGCGGACGCCACCTATCACGAAGTCGGCCAGAACCCGCATTTGTCGTCCGTTCCCATCGGACGGCCGATCGCCAACACCCATGTTGTTGTTCTCGACCCTCAAAAGAACTTGGTTCCGCCTCTGGTTCCCGGCGAAATTCACGTCGGTGGCGATTGCCTCGCACGCGGATACTGGAAAAGACCGGACCTCACCGCCGAGCGTTTCATTGCCAATCGATTTCGTCCTGACCAATCGCAGCGACTGTTTGCGACCGGGGATTCGGGAAGGATTCTGAACGACGGAACGATCGAATATCTCGGGCGGCTGGATTCGCAAGTGAAGATTCGCGGTATTCGGATCGAGCCGAGCGAGATTGAGGCGAATTCTGCTGGCTCACCCTCTCGTCCAGCTTGCGGCCGTGGCGATCCGCGGCGATTTGCCGGAGACACAGCACCTGGTCGGATACGTCGTGCTATCGGAGGAAAAAGCAGAATCCCCAGTTGACGATATTCGCGCGTTCTTGCGAACCCGGCTGCCCGAGTACATGGTCCCGTCAGTCCTTGTTGAACTCGACCGGATGCCCGTTCTGCCCAGCGGGAAAATCGATCATCTCGCATTGCCTACTACCCCCGGTCCAAATCTATCGGGCAGGCGCCACGAGATCATTCGCCCTCGCGGCGAAATTGAGGAACGGCTGAGTGCAATTTGGCAAGAGGTGCTGGAACGAGACGATTTTGGTGTCGAGGACGATTTCTTTGATCTTGGCGGGCACTCGTTGACCGCCATGAGAGTGCTGGCACGGGTGCGCCGGGATTTCCGGGTCGACATCCCGATCCGTCGTCTGTTCGATAATCCGACAATAGCGGCGCTCAGTGTCGAAGTGGGCAAACAAGAAGACGCGGGCGCAGGCATCCACTTGGCGCCGATTGCGGCCGCGGCACAAAGTTCGCCCGCCTTGCTGGATGCCCTCCGCGCGGGGCTCAGTTCGCTATCTCCTGAGCAGGTCAATTCCTATCCCCATGCTTTGGTCGAATCCGTGATGGCCGAAAGGGGGTCAAAATTGAAGAACAATGCGTGACGCGCGGGACGCCGCGCCAGGATAGAGGACCATGTGATGATGAATGTGGCGCTCGCGATCGAGTTTCATTGCCGATCAATTGTTCTGTTCACTCTCCAGCCCTCATCTGGCAGCTGTGTTCAAGATAAAAGTCACCCTGGATGATCAACCCCGGATCGACGCGCAGCAGCGAGCACCCCTGCCACTGACCGACCGTTCCGCCCGCTCCATCAAGCGTGATGTCGATGCGGTACAGTCCTCGTTGCAGCGTAAGAATCGGACAAGCGAAGTCGAAACTGAGAGCACCTTCATAGGTTGCTCCAGCGGGCAAAACAGCTGTCGAAGTCATTTCCGTGCAAAGATAACCGCTTGGCCAGTAGAAGGCGAGCGTGACAACCGGATCAGCGACCGGACGGTTCAGAGAAAACGACACATGTGCGGTGACTGGGTCGCCAGTGCGGACTGCGGGGCCGGATCCGCGGAACTCAATTCGAGCAAGTTTGGCGTTGCCAGGATTTTCGGACCGCGATAGCGCCCCATAAGCCGTTTTCGAATACTCCTCGATGACCTCGCGGGGCTTTCCGGTCAAGACGAGTTTGCCATGGCTCAAAAGGATGGCACGATCGCAGATGCGTTCGACAGCCGCGAGATCATGAGAAATAAAAACGATGGTCTTACCAGCCCGGCGAAGACGATCGACACGATCGAAACAGCGAGATTGAAACGCAACATCACCCACGGCCAACACTTCATCCATTAACAAGATATGGCTGTCGAGTTGAGCGGCTACTGAAAAACCGAGACGAAGAAACTCACCTGTGGAATAGGATTTGACCGGTGCATCGATGGCATCGTCTATGCCCGCGAATTCGATTATTGCATCCATTCGCTTAGTGATCTCGCTGCGGCCCATTCCCAGGATCGCGCCCGCGAGAAAGACATTCTCGCGGCCTGTGAGCTCTGTGTTAAAGCCGGCCCCCACTTCGACCAGAGCAGACAGCGTGCCCCGGATCGTGATCTCGCCGCGGGTCGGAAGTGTGATTCCCGACAGCATCTTCACCAGCGTACTTTTGCCGGCTCCATTGTGACCGACGATACCGAAAGCTTCGCCTCGGAAGACCGAGAAACTGATATCCTTCAGGGCCCACACCTCCCGGCGCGGTGCGAACCATCGTTCGAGCAACGATCCTCCCGAGTTCAAAGGTGTCGTTTGAATCCGGTATCTCTTCGATACATCAGTGACGATGATGTCGGCCGACGGCATGATCAAAGGACATCAGCGAGCGTACCGTCGAAACGCTTGAAGACATAGTAAAAGACAATCAGCAAACAGCCCGAAACGGTGAAGCTATACAGCATTGCGAACGCGTCCAATGCGCTGCCTGAAACGATTGCGTGGCGAAACTCCTCGATCAGGACAGCAACCGGATTGGCGAAATAGATCGACTTGAAAGCGCCCGGAATCGCGTCGGACGAATAAACTACGGGAGCGCTGAACATCAGCAATTGGAGCAGCAACGGCATGGCTACGCCGAGATCGCGGAAACGCGCCTGAAAACACGCGCAGCCGAGCGCCAGGGCCGTGCTGCAGATGATCAGAATTCCAATCGCGGGAATTGCATAAATCACGTTGAGGGACGGGGAAACGCCGAAATAGATCGTCATCAATTCGAGCATGGCAATACCGATCGCGAAATCCACCAAAGCGGCCCCAACATAGGAGAGTGGAATGATCTCACGGGGAAATGCCACCCGCGAAATGAGATATCGATGCGTTACGATTCCCGCCGTTGCTGTACTCAACGACGTCGCGAAGTACGACCAGGGAACGAGGCCAGCAAAAATAAACAGCGGATACGGCAATCCACCGCTCTTCACGCCAAGGACGTGCGAGAAAATCACCGTGTACACGATCATTAGAACAAGCGGAGGAAGGATCGCCCACAACCATCCGAGCAGTGATTGCCGGTAACGAACCTTGAGCCGCAGCAGCGTCATCTCGCGAAGCAGATTCCTGTTCTGCCAGAGCGACCGTAGGCTGGATTGCAAGAGCTCGGTGGGGGAACTTGAGGCGCGAATCACCGCAACCGGCCGGTCGTCCACCTCGTCGGTTTCGCCCGTGAACGGTTCATTCCTGGGGGGCATGTATCTCAAGTCGTCGGACCTCCGAGGAAGCGCGCGTGCAAATCGGCGAGTTCTTTCTTGATGATGGCCTGAGAACTCGCGGTTTGTGAAAATCCCCACGTGATCACCTGGAACATCGATGACCTTGAGGTTACCCACGCGGTCCCAACCGGCGGCAACATCGCCCGTAATGATGGGGAATTCGGTGGCTCGGAAGAGTACGATCGTGCCATCGAACACGTGACTGGTTCCGTAGGCGACAACCGCATCCCAGATTGCGGTCCAAATTTTCTCTTTGGTGGGCGAGGGCCTTTGCGGCGCCCAAAAGGCGCGGATGCGCCGCGTCAAAGATCGAAAAACACGCTGCGGGAGGTCTCCGAGTTCCCTTGCGATGAGCAAGCGTCGATGCCAAGCCGGAATCCGAAAATATCCGGTCACTGGAGTATCAAACAGCATCAGCGAAGCGACCTCGTGCCCAAGCCGCTTCAGTTCGTTCGCAATTTCAATGGCGATGATCGCACCATCACACTGCCCGGCAAGGAAATAGGGGCCGGAGTTCTTGTACCGCGATGATCTGACTGACAAAATGGATCGCCATCTCTTGAACCGTCGAAAATAGCGGCTTGTCGGAGATGAGACGCTCCTCCTGAAGCGCGTAGGCATCGATCTGATAAAGCGGTTGGTCCGGACCAAGGGCGTCCACCAAATCCCTGGTCCGGTAGTTGTTTGCCGCAACAAACAGCGGCGGCCTATGCCCGCTGTTTGAGAGGGCTACGAACGATGAACTGACAAAGGTATGGCTGCGAAGCCGCCGTGCAAACCGCCTGATCGTCGATTCCCGCAGAAGCATCGAGACGGGTAATTTGGTGCCAAAGGTCTGGTTGATTTCGACCATCAGCGAGATCGCCATGAGCGAATGGCCTCCAACACTAAAGAAATCATCATCCATTTGAATGCGTGGCAGATGCAGCGCTTTACCCCAAATCGTTATCAAAGTGCCTTCGATATCATCCGGCGCGTGTTCGGCCGCTTCGACCAGCGTAGGTGCCGATCGGTCGAAGCGTTCTATCCCCCCCGTCACAGACGATTCCGGCCGCCTTTGGGCAATCGGATCGCCACCGTTGGCGTCTGAAAGCCGCCTGCTGCCGTGCGTCTGCACTGTGGCATTTAGCGCGACGCCAATTTCGGAAAGGTGCTTGTCGGCGTCTCTTAGGACCATGCCGAGTAGAGCCAGATAGGCAGCCAGCATCTCTGAAATCTGCGCACGATCGAATAAATCGGTGCGGTATTCCGCCTGCACCCACCATGTGTGTTCCAGACCTTGAATGACATTCACGTTCAGGTCGACGCGAGCCGTACTGTTTTCAACAATGTATGGCGTAGCGATCAGCGGCCCGAACCGTCGCGACTGAACTGCGGCCCTAAACATTGAAAACATGATCTGGAAGATCGGATTATAATCCGGACTGCGGTGACAACCGATCGCATCAACCACGCGCTCGAAGGGGACGTCCTGATGCGACATGGCATCGAGAAGCCGTTCGCGCGTCCGATCGAGAATTTCCTCGAAGGAAGGATCTCCAGCCAAGGACACCCGCAAAACGATTGTGTTGACGAACAAGCCGACCAGCGATTCGGTTTCGACAAGGTCGCGTCCGGTCACCGGGATCCCGATGACGATGTCCGTTCGTTGGCTCAGGAGCGAAACTAACGCTCCAAATGCCGCCGTCAGGACCATGAACAAGGTCGAGCGCTGTTTCCGGGCAAGCTGTTGCAGCCCCTCGACCATTTCACCATCGAGACGCACAGCGTAGCTTGCGCCCCTATGGGTGGGGCGCTCAGGTCGGTTGCCACCGGGCCGCAAATCAACGAGCGGAGGGGCGCCAGCGAGCACGCGTTTCCAATATGATAGTTGCCGGTTCAAGCGCTCGCCATCCAGAGCGAGATGCTGCAGAACCGCATACGCTGAATACGGAAAGGCCAGCGGTTCGATTGAAGGATCCCGGCCAGCCGCCAAGGCTTCATAGTGTTCGGCAATCTCTCGAACCAGCAATTCGGCTGACCAGCCATCGCACACGATGTGATGGACGGTGCAGACTAGGATGTGATGTGCCGGCGCAAGGATCAACAGCAGGGCCCGAATTGGCGGACCGCGGCTCAGATCGAATGGCTTGCCGATCTCTTCGCGCACCAGCGAATAGGCCTTCGCCTCACCCTCGGACTCAGGCACTGCGCTGAGATCCAGCACCTGAAGATCAACGACTGCCCGCGAAGCCACGACAAGCATGGGTTCGCTGTTGTAGACCACAAATCGAGACCGCAGCGGCTCGTGTCGTGCGACGATTGCCGCCAGACCTAGTTCGAGGCTTTCGCGATTAAGCGGGCCGATCAAGCGAAGGCAAATTGGGATGTGATAGGCAGCGTTGCCGGGCTCCAACTGGTCAAGAATCCAAAAGCGCCGCTGGTTTGGTGAGATGGCAAATAAGTTGAGCTCATCTGGCTTCGTCGCCGTGCTATCCGTTTGGAATTTCGCAGCCAAGTCCAATTTCACGACGATCCTGCAGGACTATTGTCCGCTACCGTACAAATTTCCGTGATCGAGAGGCCGAGGTCGTTCACCGGCTGCTCAAACCCGAAGCGCGAGCTTCTTTGCCTGGATGGCGGTCCCGATTGTTTTTGCAATGCATACTCCACGTCCGAGATGGGTCAGTCTCATCGATTCTGTGATGGCCTGCAACATGCGCGTTCAACGGGTATTTTGTGGACAAGCCTCTCAGCGGCAGGTTTGTGAGTTTCACCATGCCGCCCAGACGATGAGCGCGAGAGCAGGCATGCGAGCGACCGCTCTCATGGGGCCGCTCAGCTCCGCCGCAGCGCCGCCATGCCCGCCCCCGCCGCGATCAGCAGCGAGCCGGTGATCCGGTTCGTGATCGTGGCATATTGCGGCGCCGCCAGACGCCGGGCCATGCGCGCCGCCATCACCGCGTAACCCCCGGAGATCACCACGCCGACGCTGAGGCCGGTCACCCCCAGCAGCAGCATCTGCGGGACGATGGGGACATGCGGGTTCACGAATTGCGGCACGATGGCGGTATAGAACAGCAGCACCTTGGGATTGGCCGCGTTCATGACGAAGCCCTGCAGCGCAGAGCGTAGCGGCGTGATGGGCTTGGCCGCCCGCCCCACGGCAAAGGCGCTGCCCTGACCCCGGAAAGCCTGGATGCCGAGCCAGACGAGATAGGCCGCACCCAGCCATTTGATGGCGAAGAACAGATCGTAAGAAGCGGTCAGCAGCAAAGCGAGGCCAGTGGCGGAGAGGACGAAATACATCGCCTCCGCCGAGAGCACGCCGAGGATCGCCCAGCTTGTTCGGCCGGCACCCCGCGCCAGCGCCTGGGAGACGATGAAAAGCGCCGCAGGGCCCGGCACCAGATAGGCGAAGGCATCGGTCGCCGCGTAGAGCAGCCAAGTTTCCCAAGTCATGTTCTCATCCTTCCGGGCGAAGCCCTTCTTGCTCCTCTGTGTCTCTGTGGTGAACCTTAGTTTTACCTACGTCGCCTCAACCACCCACCGGCGGGCCGTCGCGGTCATGGCGCGGCAGATCGTCGGTGGTCTCGAACCAGGGAATCCGGCTGTCCCGCCAGATATGCATCCGCGGGCGAAACGCCTCGGGCCGGTCGAGGGTCGCGAGATTGACCGACACATATGTCGGATTTTCGGCAAGCTCGAAACTGATCTGGCTGCCGCAATCCGGGCAGAAGCGGCGCAGCGCCCAGGGCGAGGAGCGATAGGCCTTGAGCCTCCCCTCCGTCACCTCGAAGGCCGCGACGGGGAACTCCGCCGAAGCCTGCAACGGCGCACCGGAGGATTTCTGGCACATCCGGCAGTGGCAATAGGCGCCGTCGAGGGGGGCGGCCGTCACGCGGTATCGCACCCGGCCGCAGAGGCAGCCGCCCTCCAATGGCTCGAACATGATCCCTCCTGTGCCGTCCGACTTGCCAGTACAGGCGATCAACCGCAGCCCAGCGGCCGCGCCTGCGACGCAGAGCGGCTGGCGAGACGCTCGCCCAAAGCACTTAGCAGCCCGCCCGTGCCGCGGAGTGCGGCGCCCAGCCCCTTGCGGAGCAGCCGGCGCGGCTCCGGCCGCGGCATGCCATGGTGGCGACGGATCTCCTCCTCGAGTGCCTGCAAGGCATAGACCCGGGCCAGGCCGACGGACCAATGATGCATGAACATGGCTTATCTCCTCTTCCTCCGTCCGAAGCGCCGATCGCCTCGTACGAGCCACATTTTGGCGATCCCGCCCCTCTTGACAAACGAGGCTTTCTTGGCTGATTTATAAGCAGGAGTAATGAATGGCGCTTCGCCTGCCATCCCTGCCGGCGCTTCGGGTCTTCGAGGCGGCCGCGCGGCATCTGAGCTTCACCAAGGCGGCTCTGGAGCTGAACGTGACCCAGGCCGCGGTCAGCCATCAGGTCCGCGCTCTGGAAGAGCAGCTCGGCGTCAGCCTCTTCCGCCGCACCACCCGCCGCCTGGCACTGACCCGCGAGGGGCTGCGCCTGCAGCCCGCGGCGACCGAAGCCTTCGAGATCCTGCGCCGGGCGGTGAGCGATATCGGCCGCGGCGAGCAGGTCCTCGCCATCACCACCACCCCCTCCTTCGGCGCCCGCTGGCTGGCGCCGCGGATGGGGCGCTTCGCCGAGCGCCATCCGGGGATCGAGCTCTCCATCCGCCATACCCAGACGGTGCTCGACCTGGGACGCGAAGGCCTCGATCTCGCGGTACGCTGGGGCAAGGGCCGTTGGCCTGGCGTGGAAAGCGAGCTGATCGGCCCGGCCACGCGAATCGTGGTGGGGGCGCCGGGCTATATCCGCCGCCTCGCTTTGAAGGTGCCGGCAGATATCTCCCGCGCCACTTTGCTCCATGAGGACACGCGGGAGGATTGGACCGAATGGCTGCTGGTCGCCGGGCTCGATCCCGCTTTGGCGCGCAAGGGCATCGTGATGGACGACGACAACGCGCTGATACAGGCAGCCGTCAGCGGTCAGGGCCTGGCGCTGACGACGCCCAGCCTCCTGGTCGAGGATATCGCGACAGGCCGGCTGACTATCGCCTTTCGAGCTGGCGCTCGCAGACGGCTATGGCTTCTATCTCGTCTATGAGAAGGACGCGCTGGCACGGCCGAAGGTGGCGGCCTTCCGCGCCTTCCTCCGGGAGGAAGCGGCACGGGAGGAGGCGAGACCGGCAAAGGGAAAGTAGCCTTGGCGCAGGGCCCTCACCGAATGGGCCCGCGCTCCCATTTTGCATCCTTGTCCACGCGCCAGGCATGCCACCCCAGCGGAAGATCGGCGAGCGGAACGAGCGAGGGATCGTGCTCGATCATCTCCTGCAGCGCCACCATGAAGGGCTGCGATACCTCGACAATTTCGCCCGTGAGAAACTGCCATCCGCCGTCATCCTCGTCATGGGTGACGTGCAGCACCGGCATTCCCAGCAGAAACACCTGCGCGAGCGTGATCACGGCCATATTCGGCGGATCTGCAAAGGGCCATGGGTCTGCCATGTCTCGAGGCTAGCTCTTCTCCTCCGGCTGCATCACGAAGAGCACCACCAGGAGGATCGAGGCGACGAAGCGGAAAGCCGCCTCCTGGCCGTTCCAGGTCGGGGACTGCCACATGGCGAACCACTCCCCACCGACGACGAGGAAGCCGACGAACCAGACGAGAAAGCCGAGGAACCCACCGAGGGCGACCCAGAGCTTGGCGGCGGCGAATTCCGCTGGCGTCCCCCCACGCGCGCGGAACAGCGCGATGGCGCCCCAAGCCAGCAGCAGACCGCATGCCGCCTCGCCGGCGATGATGAGGGCATAGCCCAGATGCTGGATCGCCGGCGAGGTGATGGCGCGATACATCAGCTTGTTGCCGGGGAAGGTGGTGTCCATGCTCAGCACATGCTGGACGAAGACGTAGTTCGAGCCGTAATCGGTGATGTTGCCGAAGGCGACCAGAAGGGGGTAGAGCGCCAACCCCGCCACCATCAGCGTCTTGATGTCTCGCAGGCACCGCATCTTCCATCCCCTCGCTCTCGCCTCGACGATGGCTCCGATGTTAGCATCCTCGCCGCAGAACCGAATGCCCCCGTTGCCGGAATGACCCCATGACCAAATCCCTGAGCCGCGAGGATTGCGCTGGCCTCGATGCCGCCGATCCGCTGGCGCCCTTCCTCGCCCGCTTCCGCCGCCCCCGCGGCCTGCTCTATTTCGACGGCAATTCGCTGGGCATGCTGCCCTGGGCCGCAAGCCGGCGGGTGGTGGAGGCGCTGGAGAAGGAGTGGGGCGAAGGGCTGATCGAGAGCTGGACGGAAGCGGGCTGGATTCAGCTGCCCGAGCGCGTCGGCGCCAAGATCGCGCGGCTGATCGGCGCCGAGGCCGATGAGGTCATCGCCACGGATTCAACCTCGATCAATTTGTTCAAGCTGCTGGCCGCGGGCCTCAAGCTCCGGCCCGGCCGGCGGGTGATCCTGACCGAGGCGGGCAATTTCCCCACCGATATCTATATGGCGGAGGGGCTGGCCCATCTCCTGGGAGATGTGGAGGTGCGCCTGGCCGAGGATATCGGGGCGGCGATCACCGAAGATGTCGCGGTGGTGGCCCTCAGCCATGTCGACTATCGCAGCTCCGCCCTGGCGGATATGGCGGGTCTGACGGCTGCCGCCCATGCCAAAGGCGCGCTGATCCTCTGGGATCTCAGCCATAGCGCCGGCGCGCTGCCCGTCGCCCTCGGCGAGGCGGATTTCGCCGTCGGCTGCGGCTATAAATTCCTCAACGGCGGGCCGGGGGCGCCGGCCTATGCCTTCGTCGCCAAACGCTGGCATCCCATGTTCGTCCAGCCGCTCGCGGGCTGGATGGGCCATGCCGCGCCCTTCGAGTTCGAGGCCCACTACCGCCCGGCGCCCGGCATCAAGCGCGCGCTCTCCGGCACGCCCTCGGTGCTGGCCATGACCGCGCTGGACGCCGCCCTCGATCTGCTGCTCGAGGCGGGCATGGAACGCATCCGGATCAAGGCGCAGGCGCAGATGGATCTCTTCGCCCGTCTCGTCGAGGAGCGCTGCCCGGAGGTCGGGCTGGAGCTTCTGACGCCACGCGCGCATGAGGCCCGAGGCAGCCATCTCGCTTACCGCCATGCCGAAGGCTATGCCCTGACGCAAGCCCTGCGCGCGCGACGGGTGGTGCCGGATTTCCGCGCCCCCGACATCATCCGCTTCGGCTTCACGCCGCTGACTCTCGCCTATGTCGAGATCTGGGACGCCGTCGAGCAGCTGGCGGCGATCTGGCGCGAGGAGCTGTGGCGCGAGCCGCGCTTCGCCATGAAGGCGGCAGTCACCTGACGGCTTGCGCTTTGCGCGACGCCGCCGCAAGCTGATGGAAGAGCGAAGAGTTCGTGCGGCAGCGAGGTAGGAGAGCAGCGCGGTGAAGACGATCTTCGTCATGGTGAAATGCGAGCTCGGCCAAGCCTATAAGGTGGCCGACGAGGCGGTCGAGAATGTCGAGCAGGTGTCGGAGATCCATTCGACCTCCGGCCAATACGACCTGCTGATGAAATGCTATCTCGCCGACGACCAGGACATCGGCCATTTCGTCAATGAGACGATCCAGACGCTTCCCGGCGTCAAGGACACCTTCACGCTGATCGCCTTCAAGGCATTTACCTAGGCGCCTACTCCGCCACCTGCCGCCGCGAGAGCAGCTTCTCCAGATTTGCCAAACGGCCGGCGATGCTCGACTGCAGATGGTCGACCTTGTCGTGGAGATGGGCGACCTCCAGCTCGGCCTTCATATTGACGTCGTATTCGACGTCGTCGCGGATATGGTCCTTGGCCGCCTGGCGGTTCTGGCTGAGCAGGACCAGCACCGAGAGCATGATCGCCTCCAGCGACACCGCCATGGTGAGCAGGCCGAAGGGATAGGGATCGAAGGGCGGCAGCAGGATGTTCCAGCCGACCCATATGCTGAAGAAGACGGCATGAATCACCAGGAAGGGAACCGAGCCGCTGAAGGCCGCCACCCAGTCGATAAGACGGTCCAACCGCGTCTGCTTCTGCTCCATCTCGTCGCTGGCATTGCGGGCGGAAAGGCGGCGCAGCTGGACATTGGTCTCGCGGATGCGCCGGGACATGATGCCCAGCATCTCCAGCCCCGCCTCCGGATGATGGCGCAGGAAGGCGACGAGATCGTCGCGATCGAGCACGAGGAGATCGCCCTCCTCCGCCATGGTGGCATTGGCCGTCCGGTCGCCACCGTCGAACAGCGCCAGCTCGCCGAATTGGGCGCCCGGCCCCGCCGTCTCCAGCACGATCTTCTGGCCCATCAGGTCCTGGGCGAAGATCTCGACGCTGCCGCTGCGAACGATGAACATGCGGTCGCCCGGATCGCCGAAACTGAACAGCACATCGCCGGCCGCGAAATGCTGCAATTCCAGTACCCCGGCCAGCGCGACGCGCTCCTCCTCGTCGAGCAGCTTGAAGAGGTGGACTTCGGCCAGAAAGGCAGGATCGCAGACCATGGCGGGGAGACTACGCCACTTGCCCACCTATCAAGGAGTCATAAAACGGTTGGGGACCCTCGATTTCCCTTAGTTTGCCCCGGTCGATGACCAGAAAGCGCGTCGCCACCGCCTCGATCAACCGCCGGTCGTGGGAAACGAGGATGGCGCTCAGCTCCTTGTCCAGGATCTCCGCCTCGAGTCGGTCCCTGCCCTCGATGTCGAGATGGTTGGTCGGCTCGTCGAGGATCAGCAGGTTGGGCCGCTCCAGTTTCAGCAGTAGGAACAGAAGCCGCGCCCTCTCTCCACCGCTGAGCTCGCCGATCGGCCGGCCCTGCTCAGCGATGGGAAAGCCGGCACGGGCGAGCTCGCGGCGCATCGGCTGGTCGCCGATGTCGAAGCTCTGAAGGAAGAACTCGAACAAGCCGCGCTCGGCTGGCAATCGCGACAGCTCCTGATCGAAATAGCCGGTGCGTGCCTGGGGGCTGAAATAGACCTCCGCCGTCGCGGCAAGCTGCTCGCGGCGGAGCGTGGCCTCGGCCACCAGCTTGCGCAGCAGGGTCGATTTGCCGCTGGCGTTGCGGCCGAGGATGGCGAGGCGGTCGCCGCGGGCGAGATGCAGGCGATCGATGCCGAAGAGGCGACGGCCGTCGGGCGCGGCGATCGTCAGATCCCGGCAGCGCAGCAGGATCTCCGCCTTCGCCGCCGCCTCGGAAAGGGTGAGCTCGCGCCGGTCTTCCTTGGCGATGGCGGTCAACCCGCCGCGCAGCTTGTCGATGCGCTTCTCCATGCTCTTGGCGCGGCGCGAGAATTTCTCATTGTCGAAGACCTTGCCCCAGCTCGCCAGACGCTTGGCGCTGGCCTCCAGCCGGCGGATCTCATCCTCCTCCGCCGCCCGCGCCCGGGCCGCGGCGACGTCGCGCTCGGTCAGCAGCTCGCGCGCCCGGCTGCAGGGTGCGGCGAAATCCTGAACCTTGCCATCGCGCAGGATCAGCGTGCGCTCGGTGGTGCGGTCGAGCAGCGTGCGGTCGTGGCTGATGAGGATGAAGGGGCAGGCGAGCTCGTCGGCCATCCAGGCCTCGAGGCGGAGGATCTTGGCGAGATCGAGATGATTGGTCGGCTCGTCCAGCAGGAGGAGGTCGGGCTCGGCCACCGCGGCGCGCGCGATCAGCACCAAGCGCCGCCAGCCGCCGCTAAGCGCGCTGAGGGGCGTCGCCGCCTGCGCCTCGTCGAAGCCGAAGGCGGAGAGGATCGCCTCGGCCCGATAGGCGAAGATCTCGCGCTCGCCCGGCGCCATGCCCTCGGCCACGGCCTCCAGCGCCGTCCGGGTTTCGAGCTCGGGCGGCAGCATCTGCTCGACGGCGGCGATGACGAGATTGCGCCGGGTCTGGCGCCGTCCTTCGTCGATCTCCTCGCGGCCCGCCAGGACCCGCAGCAAGGTCGACTTGCCGCAGCCATTGGGCCCGATCAGCCCGACCCGATCGCCCTCCTCGATGGAGAAGTCGAGTCCGGCGAAGATGCCGCGCGCCCCATAGGCGAAGCCGAGATTCTCGACGCTGAGAAGGGACATGTCCGTCTCACAACCACAAAGGGCGAAGGGTATAAGCGGGATCAGCGCGCGAGGCCAGCCCTGCGCTGACGTCTCTCTGGCCCCATGCACCCCCGGTCCCTGGCTCTGGCGGCGCCACCCTGCCCCGGCCAGACTGCGGGCCATGCAGATCCTGATCCTCGTCTATGCGGTGGCCTGCATCTTCGGCGCTGCGGTGGTGCGGGGCTATAGCGGCTTCGGTTTCTCGCTGCTGGCCATCATCTCGCTCTCCCTGTTGCTGCCGCCGGCGGAGATCGTGCCCTCGATCTTCGTGATGGAGATCGCGGCCAGCCTGCATCTGCTTCCCAGCGTCTGGCGCGACATCCACTGGAACGCGCTGCGCTGGCTCGGGCTCGGCTGCCTGCTGGGCACGCCCTTCGGGGTCTATGCCCTCGCCAACGTTCCGGCCGCTCCCATGACTCTGGCGCTGGCGGTCTTCGTGCTGGTCTCTGCCGTGCTGCTGGCGCGGGGCTATGCGCTGAAGACCATGCCCGGTCCCGCCGCCACCTTCGCCACCGGCACGGCGTCGGGGCTCTTCAACGGCGGCTTCGGCACTGGCGGCCCGCCGGTGATCCTGTTCTTCTTCAGCTCGCCCGCGGGGGCGGCAGCAGGCCGCGCCACGATCATCGCCTATTTCGTGCTGACCGACACCATGGGGCTCGCCTGGCAGGGGTGGAACGGGCTTCTCACCTGGGCGACCCTCTGGCGCGCCGCCCTCTTCCTCCCTCCGCTTGCCGCCGGGGTCTGGCTGGGCAACCGCAGCTTCCGCGGTGCCGATCCGGCGGTCTTTCGCCGCTGGGTGCTCCGCCTGCTGATGCTGCTCGCGGTACTGACCGGCGGACGGGCGTTGCTGGAGATTCTATGACCCCGCCTCTCCTGCTAGAGTGAAGGCTCACTCTTACGGGAGGCGAAGATGCTCTCAGGTCAAGTCGCTCTCCTCCTGGCCGCGGTCTTCGCCGGCGCGGCGCTCTACGTCAATCTGGCGGAGCAGCCGGCCCGGCTGACCCTGGACGACCGCGCCTTGCTGGCGGAATGGAAGCCCAGCTACGACAAAGGCAAGCTGATGCAGGCCAGCCTGGCGCTGCTGGCGACCCTGGCGGGCCTTCTCGCCGCTTATGAGAGCGGCCGGGCGATCTGGCTCCTGGGTGCTGCCCTCATGCTGGCTTCCTGGCCCTATACCCTGATCGTGATCATGCCGACCAATCGCGCTCTGCATGCGACGGCGATCAACTCCGCCACTACTGAGACACGGCGCCTCATCGAGAAATGGGGCCGCCTCCATGCCGCGCGCACGGCCTTCGGCTTGGCCGGCACTCTCGCCTTTCTCTGGGCACTCAACGCCTGAGGCGCGGGGCGGCCGGCCGTTACATCGCCGAGATCACCTCGCGCAGCAGGCGGCACATCTCGTCGATATGCTTCTTCTCCGCGACGAAGGCCGGCGCAAGTGATGCCGGAATCGCCGGTGAACTTGATATGCATGCCGGCGGCGAAGAGCTTCTTTGTCGCCTCGTAGCCCCGGGCCCCCGGCCGCTCGCCCGGCGCGAGATCGAAGCCCGCCAGCAGGCCGAAACCGCGGATATCGGTGATCTGCTTCACATCCCTGAGCGCGAAGACCCGCTCCAGGAAATAGGGCGAGAGCTCCGCGGCCCGCTCGAACAACCCCTCGCGCTCATAGATATCGAGGGCCGCGATGCCGGCGGCGCAGGCCGCGGGATGGGCGGAATAGGTATAGCCGTGGAAGAGCTCGACGCCGGCGGGCGCATTGTCGACGATGGAGGAATAGATCCGCTCGCTGACCGCCACGGCCCCCATGGGTTGGGCACCGTTGGTCAGGGCCTTGGCCATGGTGATCATATCCGGCACCACCCCGAAGCTCTGCGCCGCGAAGGCCTTGCCGGTGCGCCCGAAGCCGCAGATCACCTCGTCGAAGACCAGCAATATGCCGTGCTTGTCGCAGATCTGGCGCAGCCGCTCGAGATAGCCCTTGGGCGGCACCAGCACGCCGGTCGAGCCCGCGATCGGCTCGACGACGCAGGCTGCGATAGTGCTGGCGCCATAGAGGTCGACGAAGCGCTGCAGATCGTCGGCGAGTTCCGCACCGGTCTCGGGCTGGCCCATGGTGTAGCGGTTCTCGGGCAGCCAGGTATGGCGCATATGGGCCACGCCCGGCATCACCGCCCCGAAGGTCTCTCGGTTGCGCACCATGCCGGAGAGGGAGACGCCGCCGATATTGACGCCGTGATAGGCCCGCTCCCGGCTGACGAAACGCTGGCGCTGCCCCTCGCCGCGGCTGCGGTGATAGGCCAGCGCGATCTTGATGGCGGTATCGATGGATTCGGAACCCGAGTTGCAGAAGAAGACGTAATCGAGATCCCCCGGCATCAGGGCCGCGACCTTGCGGGCGAGCTCGAAGGAAGCGGGATGGGCGAGCTGGAAGGGCGGGGTGTAATCGAGCTCCAGCATCGATTTGTAGACCGCCTCGGCGATCTCCTTTCGGCCATGGCCGGCCGCGCTGCAGAAGAGCCCGGCGGAGCCGTCGATCAGCCGCCCGCCCTTATGGTTCCAATAATAGACCCCCTCCGCCTTGACCATGAGGCGCGGATCGGCCTTGAAGTCGCGGTTCGCGGTGAAGGGCAGCCAGTGGTTTTCCAGGCTGTTGCCGGCGGTGATCGACATGGGAGCTCCCCTGGGATGGCGGTGGACAACGCCCATCCTAGGCAACGCCTCACGACCCCCTATAGGGACAGTTGAATTCAATCCCACGGCCACGACCATTGCTCCCTGGACGCGGATCAGATAGCTAAATCACCATGCGCGAGCAACTCTTCCACCTCGACCCCAAAGCCGGGGCCACCCTGCAGACCCAGCTGCGCCAGATGCTGGTAGCGGCCATCCGCGAGGGCCAGCTGCCGCCTGGCAGCCCGCTGCCCTCCTGCCGCAAGCTGGCGGAGACCCTCGAGGTCGCGCGCAATACGGTGGCGCTCGCCTATCAGGATCTGGTGGAGGAAGGCTTCCTCATCGCCCGGCAGCGCAGCGGCTATTTCGTCAGCCGGGAGATCGACGCGGCCCGTCTCGCCCCTCCGGCGGACGCCGGCGCAGCACCGGCGGCAGGGCTCGATGGGCTTCGGCCCGATTGGCTCCTGCGGCTGCGGGCCCGGCCCTCGACCCAGCGCAACATCGTCAAGCCGCGGGACTGGCAGTCCTACAAATACCCCTTCATCTACGGACAGATCGACCCGGCCCTGTTTCCCATCGCCGATTGGCGGGAATGCTCGCGCCAGGCGCTCAGCCTCGCCGCCGTGCGCGAATGGGCGAGCGACCGCTTCACCGACGACGATCCGCAGTTCATCGAGCAGATCCGCACCTTGCTGCTGCCGCGCCGCGGCGTCTTCGTGGCGCCGGAGGAGATCCTGCTCACGGTCGGCGCCCAGCATGCGATCTATCTCCTGGCTACGCTCGCTGGTGGATGAGCGCACGGTGGTGGGGATCGAGGATCCGGGCTACGCCGATGCCCGCAATATCTTCGCGCTGCGGACCAGCCGGCTTGTCGGCCTGGCCGTGGACCAGCAGGGGTTGATGGATAGCGAGGCCCTGGCGAAATGCAACTACGTCCATGTGACGCCGAGCCACCAGTTCCCGACCACCGTCACCATGTCGCTCGCCCGGCGCCGCACCCTGATCGAGCGGGCCGCGCGTGAGGACATCGTCTTCATCGAGGACGACTACGAGGCGGAGATCAACCATCAGGGCGGCCCGACGCCGGCTCTGAAATCCCTGGATCGGGGCGGCCGGGTGCTCTTCGTAGGCAGCCTCTCCAAGACCATCGCCCCGGGGCTGCGCATGGGCTATCTCGTGGGGCCGCGGGAGCTGATTGCCGAGGCCCGAGCGCTGCGCCGGCTGATGCTGCGCCACCCGCCGGCCAACAACCAGCGCACCGCCGCCCTGTTCCTGGCCCGTGGCCACTACGATTCCCTCCTGCGCCGGGAGGGGCAGAGCCTGAAGCAGCGCTGGGCGGCGCTCCAGGATGCTCTTTCCCGCCATATGACCCATTGCCGCTTCCAGCGCACCACCGGCGGGACCGCCTTCTGGGTCGAGGGCCCGCCGGCGCTGGATGCCAGGGTGCTGGAGAAGGCCGCCGCCGCCGTCGGTGTGCTGATCGAGCCCGGCGATGTGCATTTCCTCGCCGAGGATGCGCCGCGCCATTTCTTCCGCCTGGGATTCTCCTCCATTCCGGCCGAGCGCATCGAACCGGGGATCAAGCTGCTGGCCGAGGTGATCGCCCAGCAACTCGCTGGCGCATCGGAAAAAGAACGGCTGGCCCTACCGCGGCGCAAACGCGCCGGGTAGAGCAGATCCCATCGCCGCGACGCGCCTCACCTCCGTCCCGCTTCCGCCTCTGGGACGAGCGGCCAACGAGAACCCGTCCGTGCCAAAGCGCCAGACAACAGAGGAAGCCCATGACCCGCATGACCTCGAGCGAGGCCTTCGTCGAGACCCTCGTCGCCCATAAGGTGACCCATATCTTCGGCATCGTGGGCTCGGCCTATATGGATGCCCTGGATCTGTTCGAGCCGGCCGGGATCCGCTTCATCTCCGTCGCCCATGAGCAGGGTGCGGGACATATGGCCGACGGCTACAGCCGGGTCAGCAACCGCCAGGGCGTCTGCATCGCCCAGAACGGCCCGGGCATCACCAATTTCGTCACCGCGGTCGCCGCGGCCTATTGGGCCCATTCGCCCGTGGTGGTCATCACGCCGGAGACCGGCAGCCAGGGCATCGGCCTCGGCGGCTTCCAGGAGACCGATCAGCTTCCGATCTTCTCCAAGATCACCAAGTTCCAGGCCCATGTCGCGCGCCAGGACCGGATGGCCGAGCTGACCAGCCGTTGCTTCGATCTCGCCATGACGGAACGGGGCCCGACGCAGCTCAACATCCCGCGCGACATCTTCTATGGCGAGGTCGATGTGACCATCCCCAAGCCGATCCGCGTCGAGCGCGGCGCCGGCGGGGAGGAAAGCCTGGCGGAGGCCGCCAAGGCCCTGGCGGGCGCAAAGTTCCCCGTCATCGTGGCCGGCGGCGGCGTCATCATGTCCGACGGCCAGGCCGAGGCGGTCCGCCTCGCCGAGCATCTCTCGGCCCCGGTGGTCACCAGCTATCTGCACAACGATGCCTTTCCCGCGAGCCATCCGCTGATGTGCGGGCCCCTGGGCTATCAGGGCTCCAAGGCGGCGATGAAGATCATCGCCGAGGCCGATGTGGTGCTGGCGCTGGGCACCCGCCTCGGGCCCTTCGGGACCCTCCCCCAGCACGGCATCGATTACTGGCCGAAGAACGCCAAGATCATCCAGGTCGACAGCGACCATCGCATGCTGGGGCTGGTGAAGCAGATCAGCGTCGGCGTCTGCGGCGATGCCAAGGCCGCGGCCGCGGCGATCCTGACCCGGCTGGAGACCATGAACGAGGCCATCGTCTCCCGCGGCAACAAGGCCGCGCGCCTCGCCGAGGTGAAGAAGCAGAAGGACGCCTGGGAGGCCGAGCTCAACCAATGGGGCCAGGCCGAAGGCTCTCCCGTCGGGCCGCGCCGCGCGCTGCGCGAGCTGGAGAAGGCCATGCCGAAGAGCGCCATGGTCACCACCGACATCGGCAATATCTGCTCGGTCTCCAACAGCTATCTGCGCTTCGAGGCGCCGCGCAGCTTCTTTGCCGCCATGAGCTTCGGCAATTGCGGCTATGCCTATCCCACGGCCATCGGCGCCAAGGTCGCCGCCCCCGACCGTCCCGCGGTCGCCTATGTCGGCGACGGCGCCTGGGGCATGAGCCTGCAGGAGACGCTCACCTGCGTGCGCGAGAATATCCCGGCCGTGGCCGTGGTCTTCAACAACGGCCAATGGGGCGCGGAGAAGAAGAACCAGGTCGATTTCTATGCCGACCGTTATGTCGGCACCAATCTGAAGAACCCGAGCTTCGCCGCCATCGCCCAGTCCATGGGTGCCGAGGGCATCAAGGTCGACAAGCCCGACCAGATCGGCGATGCGCTGCGCCAGGCGACGGCCTCGAACAAGCCGACGGTGCTGGAGATCATGGTGACCCAGGAACTGGGCGATCCCTTCCGCCGCGACGCCCTCAAGAAGCCGGTCCGCATGCTCGACAAATACAAGGCCTATACCGTCGCCTGACAAGGCGGCGTAAGCCGGCATTTGTTCGCGTTTCGAATTCTGCTTGAGGCAGTTTTCCCGGCGGTCCGGCCTGTTTCTGCAGGGAATCTGCAGGCATTCCTCGGTCCAGACTCTAAACGTATAGAATATACGCAGAAAGCGTATTTGTCAATCGGCGCGGCGCCCCGGGTGCCGAGCAGAAAGGAACAGCGGGAACCCTGCCCAGTTCGCTCCGGACTTAACCCGATCTTAAGGCGACTCCGCATTTCATGGTCACGCGCAAGCGATGCCCGCATGTTTGCGGGGGTTCCCGTCGTCATTGTGCCTCCCTGGTGGCCCGTCCGATTCGTCGGACGGGCCACATCAGTTTGGGGCGGCGGGATTTTGGACGCTGGTGAGGGCAGCGTAGAGCGCGGCGGCGTCCCGGGCGGCGCGCAGGCGATCGGCCACACCCTTCTCCCGCAGGCGCCGAGACAGGCAGGCGAGTGCCGGCAGATGCTCGGCCGCCGCCGAGGCCGGCGTTAGCAGCAGGCAAACGAGATCGACCGGCTGATCGTCGATCGCCATGAAATCGACCGGACGCTCGAGCCGGGCCAAGAGGCCGAACAGCCGCGGCAGACCGGCGATGCGGGCATGGGGGATGGCAATGCCCTTGCCGACGCCGGTCGAGCCCAGCGCCTCGCGGGCGAGCAGCGGTTCCAGGATCGCTGCCGGCTCGAGGCCCAGCGCCGTGGCGGCCCGCCGCGCGATCTCATCCAGGAGCTGATGCTTGTCCTTGGCGCGTAGACCGATGACGACCGTCGCCGGGGTAACGAAATCGGCAACTTCCATCGCTCAGCTCAATTCCACGCTCGGGATGTCCGAGGCGGCGGACGGCTCCTCCCCCTCCGGCACGGGCATTTCGATGGTGAACTCCGCGCCCGTGCGATCGGCTCGATTGCCGGCCCTGATGGTCCCACCCATGGCCTCGACGAAGCCGCGGGAGATGGCGAGCCCCAGCCCGGTGCCGGCCCGGCGGCGATCGGTGCCATGGACCCGGTAGAATTTGTCGAAGACTCGCTCGAGATCCGCCGGCGGTATCCCCTCTCCCTCATCCAGCACCTGGAGGATCACCCGATCGGCCAGGCGGGTGCCGCGGAGTTCCACCGTCGAGCCGGCGGGCGCGTATCTGGACGCATTGTCCAGCAAATTGAAGAGCGCCTGCTCGAAGAGCACGAAGTCGACACGCAGCATGGGCAGGTCCGGGGCGAGATTCAGGACGATCTTGTGTTCGGCCAGGATCGGCGCCGCCCGTTTCAAGACGCTGCCCAGGACCTCCGAGAGATCGACCAAGGCGAGGCCCGGGGCGACGGCCCCCGATTCCAACCGGGTCATATCCAGGAGATTGGCAATGAACCGGTTGAGGCGCTCCGCCTCCTCCTGGACCGTCGCCATGAGCTGCTCCTTGGCCGTCTCGTCATAGGCCTTGGAATAGGTCCGGAGGCTGGTGATGGCGCCCAGGATCGAGGCCAGCGGCGTCTTGAGATCATGGGAGATCGAGGTCAGCAGGGCCGAGCGGAGCCGATCGGTCTCGGCCAGCAGCCGGGCACTATCGAGGTCATGGGCCAGCGTCGTGCGCTCGATGGCAAGGGCTGCCTGATCGCAGAGCGCGTCGAGCAGGCGCCGCTGATCGGGTGAGAGCAGGGAGCCTTCCCGCTCGCTCCCCAGGCCTACCACCCCGACGGGCCCGCGGCCGGTGCGGATGGGCAGGAACAGGCGCTTGGCGCCCGGCAAGGTGTCGGCGCCCCTCCCCGCTTCGCGATCGTTCTGCCAGCACCATTTGGCCGCCGCCAGATCCGCCTCGTCGAGGGCGTCCTCCGGCGGATAACCGCTGCGCACGGCGACCGTGCCTTCCTCCGGCAGCAGAATCACCACCGTCACTTTAAGCATGAGGGCGATCTGATAGGAGGTGGCCCAGAGAAGATCGTCCAGGGTCACCGCGCCGCCGAGCTTGCGGCTGAAGAGATAGAGATCCTCCGTGGTCTTCGCCCGCTGCCGCGCGGCCAGCGCCTGGCTGCGCATGCGCGCCGTCAGATTGCTCGCGATCAGGGCGACGATAGCGAAGAAGAACAGCGCAACGACGTTTTGCGGATCGGAGATGGTGAAGGTATAGAGCGGCGGCAGGAAGAAAAAATTATAGGCCAAGGTGCTGACCAGGCTCGCCGCCAGAGCCGGCCAGAGACCATAAGTGATGGCGCTGGCGAGCACCCCGGTGAGGAAGACGAGGGCGATGATCGATACGCCGAGATAACGCTGCAGGATCAGCCCGACGCCCAGCGCCACCGCCACCATGGCGAGGGTGCCGGCATAGGCCTTGAGATCGAAACCGCTCCGGCCGCGCGTCGGTGCCGTCGTCTCCGCCGGCGCCGCCGCCTCGCCACCCATTTTCGATTCCAGTCGGGCCACGGCCTGGCCCGCGATCACATGGACGCTGATCTCGCCGGCCTGGCGGATGATCTCGTGGGTCGCGGAGCCTTGAAGCATCTCGGCCAGGCGGGAGCGGCGCGACGAGGTGATGACGATATGGGTACAGTTGTTCGCCCGACCATAGGCGACGAGCTCCTCGGCGACCGACGAGCCCGGAATCGTCACGGCCTCGCCGCCCAGCCTCTCCGCGAGGCGCAGCGCATCGGCAATTCGGTCCCGCGCGGCGTCGCCAAGCCGCTGATCCCTGGACGTCTCGATATGAACGGCGGTCCAGGGGGCCCGCAGGCGATCGGCCAGGCGGCGGGTATAGCGGACCAGCGCCAGGCAGCCCGGATCCTCGTTGACGCCCACCAGCACCCGTTCGCCGGCCGCCCAGGGGCCGGAGATGGCATGGGCGCGCATGTAGTCGACCATCTGCTCGTCGACCCGCTGCGCCGTGCGGCGCAGCGCCAACTCGCGCAGCGCCGTCAGATTGCCGGGCTTGAAATAATTGCCCATCGCCCGCTCCGCCTGCTGGGGCAGATAGACTTTGCCTTCTCTGAGGCGCTGGGCGAGATCCTCGGGGGTGAGATCGACGACCTCGACCTCGTCGGCGCGGTCGATGATGGAGTCCGGCACCGTCTCGCGGACCCGCACGCCGGTGATCTTGGCGACGACGTCGTTGAGGCTCTCGACATGCTGGATATTCAGCGTGGCATAGACGTCGATGCCGGCGTCGAGCAGCTCCTCGACATCGAGATAGCGCTTGGGGTGGCGGCAGCCCGGCGCGTTGGTATGGGCGAGTTCGTCGACCAGAGCCAGCTTTGGCCGCCGCTCCAATATGGCGTCGATATCCATCTCGCGGAGGTGATGGCCCTTGTATTCGATGAGCCGGCGCGAAATGACCTCCAGCCCCTCGAGCAGGGCCTCGGTCTCCTTGCGGCCATGGGTCTCGGCCACGCCGACAACGACGTCGACCCCCTCGCGGCGCTTGGCCTGGGCCGTCGTCAGCATCTCATAGGTCTTGCCGACGCCGGGTGCTGCCCCCAGGAAGATCTTCAGGCGGCCCCGGGACTCCCTGGCCGCCTGCTGCAGCAGGGCCTCCGGCGAGGGGCGGTTGTCGCGGTTGGATCGGTCTTCGTTCATCGGCATATGTCAGTCAGCGCTGGCTGAGACTACGCCAATCCTCCCGCCGCTGCACCCGCTCACCCCCGTCCCACCGGTCCGCTACTTCGACCCCAGCGCATCCAGCGCCAGGTTCAGCTTCAGTACATTGACATGCGGCTCGCCGAAGATGCCGAGGAAGCGGCCCTCGATGTGATCGGCGACAAGCTGGCGGATCTGATCTTCGGGCAGGTTGCGCGCCTTGGCTACCCGCGGGACCTCGAAATAAGCGGCCGCCGGCGTGATGTCGGGGTCGAGCCCGCTGCCCGAGGTGGTGATCAGATCGACCGGCACCGGCTGGCCGGGGTTCTCGGCCTTGAGCTTGGCCGTATCCGCCGTCACCCGGTCGATCAGCGCCTTGGAGGTGGGTCCCAGATTCGAGGCGTAGGAATTGGCCGCGTTATAGGGCTGGGCAACGCTGTTGCCTTTGGCATCCGTGCCCGTGGTCACCGAGGGCCGGCCCTGGAAGTATTTCGGGCTGGTGAAATTCTGGCCGATCAGTTCCGAGCCGATGACCTTGCCGTCCTTGTCCCGGAGCAGGCTGCCGTTCGCCTGATAGGGAAAGACCAGCTGGGCAATCCCGGTCATCGCCAGAGGGTAGATGATGCCGGTGATGAGCGTGAGCGCCAGCAGGACGATGATGGCGGGGCGGAGTTCTTTCAACATGGGAGTCTTCCTTAGATCAGGCCGATGGCATTGAGGGCGATGTCGATCGCCTTGATGCCGACGAAGGGGATGATCACGCCGCCGAAGCCATAGATCAGCAGGTTGCGGAACAGCAGCCGGCCGGCGCTCTGCGGGCGGTATTTCACCCCGCGCAGCGCCAGCGGGATCAGGGCGATGATGATCCAGGCGTTGAAGATGATCGCCGAGAGAATGGCGCTCTGCGGCGAATGCAGATGCATGACATTGACCACGCCCAGGCTCGGATAGAGGGCGGCGAACATCGCCGGGATGATGGCGAAATACTTGGCCACGTCATTGGCGATGGAGAAGGTGGTCAAGGCACCGCGGGTGATCAGCAGCTGCTTGCCGATCATCACCACCTCGATCAGCTTGGTCGGGTCGCTGTCGAGATCGACCATATTGCCGGCCTCGCGGGCGGCCTGGGTCCCGGTCTGCATGGCGACGCCGACATCCGCCTGGGCCAGGGCCGGGGCGTCATTGGTGCCGTCGCCGCACATGGCGACCAGCTTGCCGCCGGCCTGCTCCTTGCGGATGAGGGCGAGCTTGTCCTCTGGCGTGGCCTGGGCCAGGAAGTCGTCGACGCCGCTCTCCGCCGCGATGGCCGCGGCCGTCAGCGGATTGTCGCCGGTGATCATGACCGTGCGGATGCCCATGCGGCGGAGCTCGGCGAAGCGCTCCTTGATGCCGCCCTTGACCACGTCCTTCAGATGGATGACGCCCAGCACCCGGCCGTCCTTGGCGACCGCCAGCGGCGTGCCGCCGGCCCGGCTGATGCGCTCGGTGATCTCGGTGAGCTGGGCCGGGGCTGGCATGTTCGGATTCTTCGCCACCTGCCGGACATAGCCGACCACCGCATCGACCGCGCCCTTGCGGATCGAGCTGCCGCCGACATCGACGCCGCTCATGCGCGTCTGGGCCGAGAAGGGTACGAAGGTCGCCCGCAGCTGGGCCATGTCATGGGCCCGGAGCCCATATTTCTCCTTGGCCAGCACGACGATGGAGCGGCCCTCCGGCGTCTCGTCGCTGAGGGAGGAGAGATGGGCCGCCTCCGCAAGCTCCGTCGGCGTGACGCCCGGCAGCGGCAGGAACTCCGACGCCTGACGATTGCCCAAGGTAATGGTGCCGGTCTTATCGAGCAGCAAGGTATCGACGTCGCCCGCGGCCTCGACGGCGCGGCCCGACATGGCCAGGACGTTGAACTTGACCAGGCGGTCCATGCCGGCGATGCCGATGGCCGAGAGCAGCGCGCCGATGGTGGTGGGAATCAGGGTCACGAACAACGCCACCAGGATGACCACCGGCACGGCGCCGCCGGCGTAGCTGGCGAAGCTCGGGATGGTGACCGTGGCGAAGACGAAGATGATCGTCATGCCGGCCAGGAGCACGTTGAGGGCAATCTCATTGGGCGTCTTCTGGCGCACCGCCCCTTCCACCAGCGCGATCATCCGGTCGAGGAAGGTCGAGCCGGGGGCGGCGGTGATACGGACCTTGACCCAATCCGACAGCACCCGCGTGCCGCCGGTGACCGCCGAGCGGTCGCCGCCGCTCTCGCGGATGACGGGCGCGGATTCGCCGGTGATGGCGGATTCATCGACCGAGGCCACGCCTTCGATCACATCGCCGTCACTGGGGATCATGTCCCCCGCCTCGACCATGACCAGATCGCCCTCTTTGAGATCGAGGGCGGAGACCATCTCGAACTGCCGCGTGGCAGAAGCGGTGCCGGTGAGGCGCTTGGCCTGGGTCTGGGTGCGGGTCCGGCGCAGATTCTCGGCCTGGGCCTTGCCCCGTCCCTCGGCCACCGCCTCGGAGAAATTGGCGAAGATCACGGTGAACCAGAGCCAGAAGACGATCTGGGCGGTGAAGCCGATCCCGCCATGACCGGCGAGGATATCCCGGATCAGGATGACGGTGGTCAGCGCCGAGACCACCTCGACCACGAACATCACAGGGTTGCGGGCGAGTGTCCGCGGGTTGAGCTTGCGCAGGGATTCCCAGGCCGCGCTCAGCAGGATCTCCGAGGTGATCCCGGCGACGACGCGCTTGCGGGGGGTCAGCGCGGCCATGGCGGCCGGGCTCGTGGTTTGATCGGTCATGATTTACCTCAATACAGCGAGCCGGCCTGCATCTGCAGGTGCTCGACGAAGGGCCCCAGCACATCGGCCGGGAAATAGATCAGGCCACCGGTGATGACGATGACGCCGAGAAGCAAGCCCACGAACAGGCCGTTGTCCGTCGGGAAGGTGCCTGCCGAAGCCGGCACCAGCTTCTTCGCCGCCAGGGAGCCGGCGATCGCCAGAACCGGCACGATGAAGGCGAAGCGGCCGATCATCATCGCGATAGCGCCCGTCAGATTGTAGAAGGGCGTGTTGCCCGTGAGGCCACCGAAGGCGCTGCCGTTATTGGCCGTCATCGAGGTGAAGGCATAGAGAATCTCGCTGAAGCCATGCGGCCCCGCGTTCTCCGGCCCCGCAAGGCCCACCGAAAGCACGCTGGCCAAGGCGGTGAAGCCGAGCGCCGCCAGAGGTATCGAGAGCATGGCCAGCATGGCCATCTTGACCTCGCGGGACTCGAGCTTCTTGCCGAGATATTCGGGCGTCCGCCCGACCATCAGCCCGGCGATGAACAGCGCGACGATGGCGAAGAGCAGCATGCCGTAGAGGCCCGAGCCGACGCCGCCGAAGATCACCTCGCCGAGCTGCATGTTGACGATCGGCACCAGTCCGCCGATTGGCGTGAAGCTGTCATGCATCGAATTGACGGCACCCGTCGAGGTATCCGTCGTCGCGGTCTCGAAGAGGGATGAATCCGTGATCCCGAAGCGGACCTCCTTGCCCTCCATATTGCCGCCGGCCTGGCTGACGCTATAGGCCTGGTCGATGCCGAGCTTGGCAAAGGCAGGATTGCCGGCGCTCTCGGCCCAATAGGAGACCAGCACGCCGCAAAGGAAGAGGATGCCCATGACCCCGAACAGCGCCCAGCCCTGGCGCATGTTGCCGACCATGCGCCCGAAGGTCATGGTGAGCGCCGCGCCGATGGAGAACTCCAGCAGCACGGTCAGGAGATTGGTGAAGCCGTTCGGATTCTCATAGGGGTGGGCGGCGTTGACGTTGAAGAAGCCGCCGCCGTTGGTGCCGAGGGTCTTGATGACGATCTGCGAGGCGACCGGCCCTTGGGCGATAGTCTGATGGGCCCCTTCCAGGGTCGTGGCATCGACGTAGTCGCCCAGATTCTGAGGCATGCCCTGCCAGACGAAGACCAGGCCGATCACGATCGAGATCGGCAGCAGGACATAGAGCGTGCAGCGGGTCAGATCGACCCAGAAATTGCCGATGGACTGGGCGGAGCGGCGGGCGAAGCCGCGGATGAGCGCGATGGCGATGGCAATGCCGGTGGCCGCCGATACGAAGTTGTGCACCGTCAGCCCGGCCATCTGGACGAAATAGCTGAGCGTCGTCTCGCCGCCGTAGTTCTGCCAATTCGTGTTGGTCGTGAAGCTGATGGCCGTGTTCAGCGCGAGGTTCTGCTCCATGCCGGTCATGCCCAGGGGATTGAAGGGCAGGAAGAACTGCAGCCTGAGCAGCGCATAGAGGACGGCAAAGCAGGCAAGATTGAACAGAAGCATGGCGACGGTATAGGTCAGCCAATGCTGCTCCTTCTTCGGCATCGACGCCCGATACCCAATAGACGGCGCGCTCGACCGGCCCCAGCACGGGGCTGAGGAAGGTCCGTTCGCCGGCGAAGACGCGCGCCATATACTTGCCGAGGGGCACGGCGATGGCTGCCACGATCGCGCAGAAGATCGCGATCTGCAGGAGTCCGTTTGCGGTCATGGTGGTTCCTTAGAACTTTTCCGGGCGCACGAGCGCGACGATGAGATAAACGAGAATGACGAGCGACACGACGCCGCCCAGGATGTAGTCAAACGTCATGACATGGCTCCGATCATATCTTGTCGCAGAGGGGAGCGTAGGCGATGAAGAGGGCGAACAGGACGACCCCCATCGCGAGCATGGCAATATCCATCATTCCAGAGTCTCCATTGGGTCTCTTCCGCGGCACTTGCCCGCCGTCACCCGATGGACGGCAGGCCAAAGGACACTGATTGCGGAATGCTGACTTGGATCGAGAAGATAGGAATACATCCCATCAAAGATCGAGAGCGCCGCCAGGGCCTCGGCATAAAGAAATCATAGGTTTTGAGTGGCGCCTGAGACATCCTGGTCTGTGCCGGACAAGTCCAAGCAAAGCCGAAGGCCACACCAGCTACGGTCTCTTTGAGCATTGGAGAGCCTTTTCGGTTCTCGTCAGACTCGGCCTGCCGTCGCGGTCACGAGATTTACAAGCTCGCAACGGGCCGCGGGACTGTAGTTTGTGCCCCGAGAACGCTTCCCAGTATTCCAAGAAGGCGACGCAGATTTCGAATTGGCACGACCGCGGTGAGTTCAGGACCTGCCGAAGGCGCCCGGATTCATAGGTCGCCCATATCCCTTTGCCGCAAGCCCCGAATGGATCCCTTACGGGTTAATCCGCATGATCGAGGTGCGACGGCCGGACGACCGCCGCCATCGCCCCTGTACACGGGTCCCCTCCATGCGCCGATCCTTTTCGATGCTTGCCTTCGCCGCTTGCGTGATTTAGATCGCCGGCTGCTCAGCGATTGGGGAGGCCGGAGAATCGCCAGGGCCGGTGTTGTGCGACCCGCCGGGGCTCGCCGCTCCGCATTTGTCGGGCCTGGCCTTGGGAGCGCTTGGCGCCGCCGAGATCTATTCGACGGCATCTCCGGGGTTTGACCCGCGGAGAGTCACAGCCACTTGGCGCGCTTGAAGCTCCGGTAGAGAATGCCGCAGAGCAGTAGAATCACCCCGACGACGACGAAATAGCCGTATTTCCAATGGAGCTCGGGCATGAAATCGAAGTTCATGCCATAGATGCCGGCGATGGCGGTCGGGACCGCCAGCATCGCCGCCCAGGCCGCCAGCTGGCGGGTGATCGCCCCCTGACGCTGCTGCTCCAGCAGGGTGCTCGCCTCGAACACGGAAGACAGAACGTCCCGCAGCACCTCGACCATGGATGCGACCCGCCGGATGTGATCGCGGACGTCGCGAAAATAGAGGCGCACCTCCGGGTCGATGCAAGGCATGTCGTGGTGCTCGAGGCGGCTGGCAACCTCCTCCATGGGACCAAGGATTCGCCGGAATCGCATCAGCTCGCGCCTGAGATTGAAGATCCGGGTGACCTGCTCGCGGTTGAGGAAGGCGTCGAGCGCATGGCGCTCCATAACGAGCACTTCCTCCTCGATCGCCTCGACGATCGGAAAATAGCCGTCGACGATGAAATCGAGCACGGCATGCAAGACGTAATCCACGCCATGCCTGAGCTGCGCAGGCGCGGCCTCCAGCTGCCGGCGCAGCTCGCTATGGGCGCGCGCCGAGCCATGCCGCACCGTGATCAGATGGTTGGTGCCGACGAACATGTCGGTCTCGCCGTAACCGATCTCTTCGCCCTCCAGATGGGCGGTGCGGGCGACCACGAAGAGCTGGTCGCCATAGACGTCGACTTTGGGGATCTGGCGCGCGGTGAGCGCGTCCTCGACCGCCAGGGGATGAAGATCGAAGCGGTCCTGCAGGATGCGAAGCTCTTCCGGGTCCGGCTCGTACAGGCCGATCCAGGCAAACTCGCCCCCCGACAGTTCCAGGCTCTGGGGCGCATGGAGATCGATCTCCCGCAACCGCCTTCCGTCGGCATAGACATAGGCGGCAATGACGCTCATCCGACCACCGATCTCTGGGTTCCCAAACTGGCTGCGAAGCCTGAGTATAGCTTCTTCACCGGTCCAGGGGGATTCTACTGATCCCTGGGAGAGGCTGGCCTCACCTCTTCCTGCCCTGCAGCATCGCCCACTCGCGACGCGAGATCCGCATTCCCCTTTGCACGAGATATTGAGAGAGGCCGATGGCTGTCAGGATCCCCGCGGGTCCGATGAGCCGCAGCCGTCGAAGGCCACGAGCAGCGGCCAGCACCAATACGGCACTCAAGAGCAATCCATCGGACGCCAGGAATGACGCCCAGGCACGGAACCCGTCGCCTTTCGAACCCAATTTGCCGGCGGTCCCGGCCCGCAGCGAGTCGCGAGCCGGCATTTGGTCGACGAGGACGATCGCGGATCGAGCCGCGGCTATGACCTTCTTATGCCCTTGTTCCATTCCTCATCTCGATCGTTTAGCGGCCTGCCCTTATCTCTGCCCCTCAGCGAGGCTACCCCGATGAGAAATGATCCCATGTGTCGTGAACGGACGATCTCTTTCCCCTGGCCTTCTTTTGCTCGTGGCGCGAGCCATGAGCAGCCCGACATCCGAGAATCCGATGTCCAGGAAGCCGGCGCCCAGGAAACCGACATCGGCGATGTCGTCCGCGCCAATCTTCTGTGGCTGAGCCAGGCGCGAGGCCTGTCGCTGCAGGGTCTGGCCGCGCGCGCCGGCGTCAGCCCGTCCGAGCTGGAGGACTTGGCTACCGGCCGAAGCTTCCCCGCCCTGGGCCTGCTCTTCAAGCTCGCCCGCGCACTCGACGTGCCGTGCACGGCCTTCATCGAAGAGCCAGGCACCGTCGAGCTGGCCGCGCGAGAGGGCAACTCGCGGGTGGCCTGAGCGGCATCGCGTTCCACTCGCCAGGCGCACCCCCCCGCGCAGATCTGGCAAAGGGCCCTGTAAAGGGCCCTTTTTCTTTTGCCATCGACAGACCTGGAACGTCACCTCGGTCCCGCTGGCCTCTCCAGGAAGGCGGCGCAGTCGACCTCGAGAACGGCAGCGAGGCGCCAGATCAAGCCGATGGTCGGCAGAAGCCGCCCGTCCTCGATTTCCCGAAGGGTAAACGGACTCGCTTCAGCGAGCTTGGCCAGGCTTCGCCGGGAAAGTTGGCGCTTCTCCCGCAGCCGGCGAAGATTCCGGGCAATCGTCACCTTGGTCTCTTCCCGGTCATCCATCGACTCCTCCCAGACGGAGGAGAGCGTCAGCCAAGCGGGAAAGGAGCTGTCGGCATGGACGAGGTTGTTCATGGCAGTATGACCGTTGATTTGGCGCCTGAGGGCCTTGCGTGCCTGCCGAGTGGCAAGCACCGGCTCGCGCCACTTCAAGAATCTAGCGGCCCACCGATAAGGGGACGAGACGACGGAGTCGGCCACGGCATAAAAATTCCATCAAGAATTCGGCTGATCGGCTTGCTTAGCCGAGCATGAAAGATCCGAAGGATGAGATGGACCGCGAGCCCGCCCGCGACGAAAAGCGCAAGCGTGGCGGAGACCTGGATCAGCACCCGTCTGTCCTCAGCCTCCTGCAACTCCGGCTGCGACTCCGGCTGCGGCTCGGGCGGCAGCTCGAGCCGGACTTCCCGTTTCTCCCGGCCTTCGCCGGTCTCCAGGTCATAGACCAGCCCTGGCTCGACGACGAACTGGCCGGGCTTCAAGGCGTTGACGTCATATTGCCCGTCGCGCCGGCGGCCGATAATGCCGGCAAAGGTAAAACGGCGATCGAATTGATCAACGACGCGTTCGGCGATGGGCCGGCCCCGGTAGAGGCCGATCGTGGCTCCGGCAGGACGCGGCTTGACCATGATGCTGTAGGTATCGGCCCGTTGGGAGCTGGCTATGATTCTGTGCATGGGATTACTCCGGCGCGGCAAAGACAAGGAAGTTCCACGCCGGAATTAGATGCGTGGGACCGCCTAAGCGATCCATGCGGATAGGTCGAGAAGGGCATCAAGCACCCATAAGGGCGCCTTCCCTTGATCAAATCTCTATGCCCCCGCCCCTGACGCCCTATGGACCCTTTAGGTGCCGATGCACAACTGTCAGTGGCGAAACAATTCGCAGCATTTCGGAGTCGCTACCATGTCTGGCATTCAACGAGGAGACGGACACGCTGCCATCGAGATCGCGCAAATTCGCGAAGCCCTCGGTGCGATCGCAGCGGCAGAGCCGGCGGTCTTGTGGGTCTATCGGCGCGGCGACGGTCAATGGGCAACAAGGCGCGAAGGCTCCGCTTCGGAGAAGGTCTTTGACAGCCGCGACGCCGCCGAGGCCGATGTCGAGCTGCTCGCGGCTCGCTGCCGCTCCTACCGCCTCTTCATCGAGGAGGAGAGCGGCAGGTTTACCGAAGAGAGCGCCGGCTGGCCCGCCGCCATGCGTCGATTGATCGCGGAGAACGACTGACCTAGATCGATGCTGACGCACGACGACATCCTACGGGTGCTGCGCGACATTCAGTTCAACGACTGGATCTTCGATTTGCGGTTCGAACTCGGGCCGCCCGTATCTCCGGGTCCGCTTCGCAGGACCCTGCAACACCACGGGAAGGTCTCAGGAGTGGGAGGGGAGGAAATGGTTTCTCTCCTCCCCTACTTCCAAGAGCGAGATCGTCCAGACGGCGTTCAAGGCGGTGATCACGGCCTTGGAGCACGAGGCTCGCGAAACATTCCGATACAAGGGCGAGGCTATCTTCGGTCCCCACTTCGATTGCGACCTCCTGGTGGAGCTGTGCAAGCGATCGGATGCCCTTGACGCTCGCCATGACGCGGCATAACCACCGGCTTCAGCTGCCTCACCTGCGTGGCCCCGCATCTCCGGCCCGGGTGGCCGCCTGCCCGCTCAATCCGTTGACGCACGCGCCGCTATCTCGCCTCTCCAACAGCTGAAAAGACAGCGGTCTCTTTTCCACAATTCGAGCCCCCGCGCGCCGTCATTCTCGGCCAGATCGAGCCAGGCTAGGGCGCGCTCCTTCGCCTCGCTTTCGCTGGGGCAGCGAAACTCCTGAGTTTCCCGGAACGAATTGTCGGGGTTCAGGAGGTAGCAGCGATAGATTTTTGCAGGTTCCGAAGTGCGCATCTGCTGTCTTTCAGAGCTCATTTTGGAGCCGCACGGAGAAGCCTGACGCCAGCGGCTCAAGCAGGCCGCGGTCGCGATAGTCGAGCCCCGGGGCGTAGTTCGTTCGACGAATCGCGACGCCCATTGCCCACATTTTCCACCAGACCCCGACCGATGCAGCTCAAGTCGCTGCGGTCCGTATAGAGAATAGACCGGCCGGCTAAATATACCAGTTGATCTATTCAATACTACTATAGTTATTTCATTAAGATTACTGCAATATCGATACCATTCAAACATCTAAGAGAATTATTACATGATTTTAATTTGAGAATGCGGTTTCCATATCCATATCGCTTCCTGGATCCAGCGAGGCTGCAGATGAACCGTCAAGGCACGCATTGACGACCTGGCCGCCCCAGGAGATCCGAGAAGAGAAGAAAGGCTTGCGATGTTCATGCTCAAAACCAAATCCGGCGACCTATCAACGAAGATCGGCGCCTGGAGCAGTCTTGTGGTCCTCGGCGCGTTGCTGATGGGATGCCAATCCAGCGATCCGTCGGCGTCGGGCCACCCCTATGCAACTACCGCCCCGAATTGTGACAACACTGTCCCGCTCAACCACTGCGGTGCCTATATGCCCCAGTACAACCCGAACAATCATTCGTGAAAGGAGGGAGGAAACGCCCAAACCATGGCGCCGGGCGGATGATGGTCAACGACGGGCACAGCGGGCCACCGCGCAAGCCCCCATCAATAGTTCGATCGGACCATTGGTCTAGCCGGCGTGAAAGATCCGCAGCAGGAGCTGGATCGCGAGCGTGCCGCTCAAGAAGAGCGCCAGCGCCGTGATGACATGGGTCAGCACCCGCTTATCTTCGCTCTGCCGGGACCCCGGCTGCGGCTCGGCGGGCACCCGAGGCTCCTTCCGGCGAACAGGCGTCTCGAGGCCATAGACAAGCCCGGGCTCCACGACGAACTGGCCGGGCTTCAACGCGTCGACGTCATATTGCCCGTCGCGCCGGCGGCCGATGACGCCGACAAAGGTGTAGCGGCGATTGAACAGATCGACGACCCGCTCGGCGATGGGCAGGCCCCGATAGAGGCCGATCGTCGCCCCCGCGGGACGCGGTTCGACCATGATGCTGTAGATGTCGGCCCGGTGAGGGCCCGTTTGCATTCTGTACATGCGATCACTCCGGCGCGGCAGAGCGATCTGAAAGCCGCGCAGCGGGGGGTAGATGCGGCGTTCCCGCTAAACGATCCATGGGGATCCACCGAACAAGGCATAAAGCCGACATAGGGACATGACCATCTTGATTAAATCTCTATGCACCCATGCATGTTTCGCTATGGAACGCTTAGGTGCCCTTGCACAAATGTCGGTGACGGAAATCATTCCGACATTCGGAGAAATCAAGATGTCTGGCAGTCAACGCAGAGAGGGGCGCGCCGCGATGGAAATCGCGCAAATTCGCGAGGCTCTCGGCGCGGTCGCGGCGGCGGCGCCCGCCGTATTCTGGATCTATCGGCGGCAGGACGGAAAATGGGCGGCAAGGCGCGAAGGCGCTGTCTCAGAGAGGGTTTTCGACAGCCGGGAGGCCGCTGAGAGCGATGTCGCGCTGCTTGCGACCCGCTGCCGTTCCTATCGCCTCTTCGTCGAACAGGAGAACGGCAAGTTTGCCGAAGAGAACGCCGGCTGGCCCGCCGCCGTGCGACGATTGATCGCAGACAACGACTGACAGCGCCATTTTCGCATTTGCACGGCGGCATGTAAAAGACCGAGCCGACTTCCCAATGGTCCCCGCCCCCTTGCGGGAGCGGGTTAGGTGGGAAATTAGATCCACGACACCCGTCAATGTGCGCGTTCGGCCTTGTCCAGCGCCTCGCTCGGATCCTGCGTCAGATCGGCATGCAGGAACTGCGCGGTCTCGGGAATGGCCAGGCGCAGATCGTCGAGATCCTCCATCTTCGCCTCCAGCCCCGCCCCGCCGCAGCCCAGCAGATGGCCACCACCCCTGCGGTCGTCGGTCAGAAAATGCAGATGCCAGCCCGCGACATTGATGCTGCGGGCATAGGGCGGCGACCAGAATCCGACGATCGTGCCGGGCACATCCGTCATCTTGAATTCGGCCTGATGCGCCGTCGCCTCGGTCAGGGGCGTGCCCGGCGCCGTCTTGCAGGCGACGCGGACGTGAATCGCGGCGAAGCGGCCGTCGAGGCGGACGGCGAAGAACAGATTGTCGGACCGGCGGAGCTTGTCGAGCTGGGCCGTGAGGGCATCGAAAGAATCGAATGCCTCGATATGAACCCGGCGCAGCGGGTGGAAATTCGTGACGCAGGCAAAGGGCACGGGTGCGGCATCCGGCGGCTCGGTGATCCGGCCGTCGGAATGGACCTGATAGAAATGCCCATCGAGGGCGACCATCTCGCCGTCGAGGCCTTCGAAAGTGCCGAGGCCGAAATCACCATGATTCCTGAGCTCGCCGATGGTGACCGCGCCCTTGTAGACCCCCTGCACCAGCGCCCCCGAGGTCGAGACCTGGAACAGCGTCGCGTGATCGAGCCCGAGCGCATCCGACAGCGCCCGCGAGACGAAATGACGCAGCGGCTCCCCGGTCGCCTTGCAGCGCGCCACCATGGCATCCAGCAGGGATTGATAGATTTCGACGCTCAATCTGGGCATGGCCGGCTTCCTCCGTCAGTTGGTCGCCCCGGGACGTGCTTGCCGGCCGATCTTGGCCCCGGCATGCCGAACACATATTTGACTAGGCATATTCATCTCCTGTTGATAGACCGCGCGCCCTGCTACTTTCGGTACCCCTATCCGAGGCAAGATCCCACGTGACCACCGATCCCGCCACCATCCTCATCATCGACGACGAGCCGGCGATCCGCCGGCTGCTTCGCACGACCTTGACCGTCCAGAACTATCGGGTCGTGGAGGCCGCCACCGGCAGCCAGGGACTGTCCCTGCTGCGTCATGAGAAGCCCGATCTGGTGATTCTCGACCTGGGCCTGCCCGATCTCGACGGCATCGAAGTCATCCGCCGCATCCGGGCCGAATCGCCGGTGCCCATCCTGGTGCTGTCGAGCCGGGAGGATGAGAAGGGCAAGGTCGCGGCCCTCGACCTGGGCGCCGACGACTATGTGACCAAGCCCTTCGGGGTGGAAGAGTTGACAGCCCGAATGCGCACCGCACTGCGCCACCGGCTGCAGCAGCAGGGCAGCCGGCCGGTGTTCCAGAGCGGGGATCTCAGCGTCGATCTGGTCAGAAGGATCGTCACCGCGGGCGGCAAGGAGGTCAAACTATCGCCGAAAGAATATGATATATTGCAACAGCTTGTGATACATGCCGGCAAGGTCCTCACCCATAAGCACCTGTTGCGGGAGGTCTGGGGGCTTGAAGCCGGCGGCGACATCCAGTATCTGCGCGTCTACATACGTCAACTACGCCAGAAGCTGGAGGCCGACCCCGAGCGGCCGAAGCATATTCTGACGGAGGCGGGGGTGGGCTACCGGCTGCAATACGATCGCTAGCCTCGTCCTCGGAATTTGAACCGCCTGTCCTCGCAGGCCAGGCATGGACCTACCCGGCCGATGATCTCTTTGAGCCTGACAATCTTTGCCCAGCCGGGCGGCGATCAGCCGCGACTTCGTTCCATGACGCGACTTCGTTCCATGACGAGGGGCGATGTGACGCGTGAGGCTCAGCCGCCCCGAAGCGCCCGATGATCGCGCCTCAGCACGCGCCCACCGGCCCGGAGTCACGGACCCAGAACCTGATGCTGGGGGCGCTTGGCGTCGTCTTCGGCGATATCGGCACCTCACCGCTCTACACCATGCAGATCTGCATGGCCGAGACCGGCGATGTCACCCATTCCGGGGTCATGGGGATTCTCTCCCTGATCGTCTGGGCGCTGATCATCGTGGTGACGTTGAAATACGTGGTCGTCGTGATGCGGGCCGACAACCGCGGCGAGGGCGGCATTCTCGCCCTCACGGCGCTGGCGCTCCGCGGGGTCAAGAGCGGGGGCCGGCTGGCAGCCCTGGTGCTGGCCGCCGGCATGGCCGGTGCTGCCCTCTTCTACGGCGATGGGGTGATCACCCCGGCCATCTCGGTGCTCTCGGCGGTCGAGGGCATGAAGATCATTGCCCCCGGCCTCGAGGAGTGGGTCCTGCCGCTGACCGTGCTGCTGCTTCTTGGCCTCTTCGCCGTGCAGCGTCGCGGCACTGGTGCGGTCGGCCGCTATTTCGGACCGATCACCGCCGTCTGGTTCGCCGCCTTGTCGATCGCCGGGCTCTATCAGATCATCCTGCAGCCCCAGATATTGGAAGCCCTCAACCCCTATTGGGGCGTCCATTTGCTGCTGAACCACCCCTGGAGGGGCTTCGTCCTGCTGGGCGCCGTGGTCCTGGCGGTGACGGGGGCAGAGGCGCTCTATGCCGATATGGGGCATTTCGGGCGCAAGGCGATCAATCGCGCCTGGCTCTATCTCGTCTTTCCCGCCTTGCTGCTGAATTATTTCGGCCAGGGCGCCCATCTTCTGGCCGATCCCAGCGCCGTGGACAGTCCCTTCTATCGCCTGTTCCCGACCTGGGCCCTCATCCCCATGGTGATCCTGGCTTCGGCTGCGACCATCATCGCCTCCCAGGCCGTCATCTCCGGCGCCTTCTCCATGACCAGCCAGGCCGTGCAGATGGGCTATCTGCCGCGCATGCAGATCCGCCACACCTCCGCCAGCGAGCGAGGGCAGATCTATGTGCCGAAGGTGAATTTCCTGCTGCTGGTCGCGGTTCTGGCGCTGGTGCTGGGATTCAAGACATCGGGCAGCCTGGGTGCGGCTTATGGCATCGCCGTCACCGGCACCATGACGCTGACCACCAGCCTGGCGTTGCTCTACATGGTTCGGGTGCGGCGCTGGAATCCGTTCCTGGCGGGCGGGCTGTTCGGGCTCTTCCTCCTCGTCGACCTCTCCTTCTTCGGCGCCAATATGCTGAAGGTGGCCGAAGGGGGCTGGGCGCCGCTGCTGATCGGGGTCACCGCCTTCCTCATCATGTCGACCTGGACCACGGGCCGGCAGGCCATCATGGCGCGACGCAGCGAGGAGAGCCTGCCCCTGGACATGTTCCTCTCGGGCCTCAAGCCCGACCGGCCCGTGCGGGTCTCGGGCACGGCCCTCTTCCTCACCTCCGACGTCGACAAAGTGCCGGCCTCCCTGCTGCACAATCTGAAGCACAACAAGGTGCTGCATGAACGGGTCGTGCTGCTCAGCATCAAGACCCTCGACATCCCCCGGGTGCCCGACGATCAGCGTCTCGAGATCCGCGACCTCGGACATGATTTCTATACGGTCGTGACCCGCTACGGCTTCGTGGAGGAGCCCGATATCTGGCGCGTCCTGGCGCAATGCCAGGCCCAGGATCTGCGCTTCAATTTGATGGAGACCTCGGTCTTCGTCGGCCGCGAGAAGCTGGTGATCTCCGATCACACCCCGCTGATGCGGTGGCGCAAGGAGCTGTTCCTCCTCCTCTTCCGCCTCTCCCTCAGCGCCGTCGAATTCTTCCGCGTCCCCTCCAACCGCGTCGTCGAGCTGGGCGGCCAGACGGAGTTCTGAGGCTATAAAAAGAAAATTCTACACGGAGACCACAGAGGTGTGGTGAGGGTCACGGAGGAGAAGGCCTTAGAGAACGAACCGCCTTAGGCCGTCCTTCAGCAGGACAGTGTTGAAGTTCATCAACAATCCAACCTTGCGGCCGCTCAGGCGAAGATAGGTGAGCATCTGCGCCTCATGAAGGGCCGACAGTCGCTCTACAGATTTGATCTCAAGGATGAGGTCGTCTTCGACGAGAATGTCGACTCGATAACCGTGCTCCAGCTCGATCTCTTTATAGACTACAGGCAGGGATACTTGTTGCCCAAAGCGAATCGCGGCTCGCTGCAATTCAAAGCACAGGCATTTCTCATAAGTCGACTCCAATAGCCCCGGCCCCAAATGGCGATGGACTTCGATGGCGAGGCCGATGACGCGCTCGCTGAGCGTCCGCTCGTGAGTTAAACCCGCTCCTCCTCTACCCTCGTCTGCCATCTCCGTGCCCTCCGTGTAAGTTTTTCCTATTCTATCGTCGGCGGAGTAAGTCCAATAGAGCTTCGCAAATAGTGCTGCAGACCACTTCGCTCAGGGTTCTCGCTCCCGCCGCCGCCGGAGCACGGGGGCGTCGGTGGTTTGGTTGCGGTCGGCGCGGGGGGAGCGGCCGAAGCTGCGGCGGTAGAGGCGGGAGAAATGCTCCGGCGAGGCGAAGCCGGCGCTGAGCGCCACCTCCGTCACGGGAAGGCGGGTCTGCTGCAGCAGTGCATGGGCCTTGGCCAGGCGGATCAGCATGTAATGGGCGAGCGGCGTCGTCCCGAGATGGCGGGCGAAGAGGCGCTGCAGCTGGCGCAGCGAAATGCCGAGCCGTTGCGCGATGCGTGAGAGCGCCAGCGGCTCCTCGATGCGCTGCTCCATCAGGGCGATCGCCCGCGCGAGCATCGGATCGCCCAGCGCCTCGGGCGAGGCCATGGGTGCCGGTCCCGGGGCCGGCTGCAGGCCCGAGGGCGGACGCTGGCGCTCCAGCAGCAGATGATCGGCGATCTCCTTGGCCAGCGGTTGGCCGTGATGCCCCCCGATCCACTGCAGCATCATGTCGAGGACCGCGCTCTCCCCGGCACAGGTCAGCCGGCCCGGGCTCATGGTGAAAAGCTGGGCGACGGCGTGGCATTGCGGATAGACCTCGCGGAAGCCCTGGAGATTGTCCCAATGGACCGCGACCTCGGCACCGTCCAGCAGGCCGGCAGCGGCGAGGATCTCGCTCCCCGTCTCGATGCCGCCGAGCTCCGTGCCGTAGCGCGCCAGCCGGCGCAGCCAGGCGCGGGTCTTCGCATCGCGGGCATTCTCCTTCGGCTCGAAGCTCGCCAGCACGAAGACGGCGTCATAGCTCGCAGGCCCGGCGATGGCGCCATCGACGGCAAAGCGCAGGCCGCTGCTGGTCCTGACCGCCCCGCCCTCCCGCGACAAGCTCCGCCAGGCGTAGAGCGGGCGTCCGCTCAGCCAATTGGCGATGAACAGGGCCTCGATCGCCGCCGCCAGTCCCAGGATGGAGAAGGCGGGGGTGAGGAGGAATCCCACATTTCGGATATCGTCGCGCAAGCCGGCCTCCGTCTGCTGCGGGGGATCGCCATCATGGGCGCGCCGCCGATTGAATGCGACGGAAATCTGTCGCTTTCGATCAAGTCCTCGGCCGCGGCGGCCTTAGCCTTGCCGGCGACAAGAGGAGGATCCGCCGCCATGACCGATCTCGCCGCCGCGAAGAAGCTGAGCTGGGACGCCGGCGACCCGGCCCATGCCCGCACCTTGCCCTCGCGCTACTACTACGATGCCGGGGTCTTCGAGGCGGAGCGGGACCGGATCTTCTACAAGGGCTGGCATGCGGTCGGCCATGTCAACGAACTCAAGGAATCCGGCGATTTCCTGACCCAGGAGATCTTCGATCAGAGCGTGATGGTGGTCCGCGGGCGCGATGGCCAGGCGCGGGCCTTCCACAATGTCTGCCAGCATCGCGGTAACCGCCTGCTGCTGCAGCGCCGCGGCAAGCTCGGTACCGTCATCCGCTGCGGCTATCACTCCTGGTGCTACGATTTCGCCGGCGACCTGCGCAACGCGCCGCGCAGCGAGCGGCTGGAGGATTTCGACAAGACGCAATACGGCCTGAAGCCCGTCCGGCTGGAGATTCTCGGCGGCTTCTATTTCGTCAATCTCGATCCGGCGGCCGAGACTTTGGCGAAGCTCGCTCCCGGGGCCGAGGCCGAGATGCGCCGCTTCTTTCCGGATCTCGACCGCATGCAGCTCATCGAGGAGACCGACGTCGTGGTGCCGGCCAATTGGAAGGTCATCATGGACAATTCGATCGAGGGCTATCACTTCGATCTGTCCGGCCCGGTCCACAAGACCATCAGCAAGCTGACCGATTTCAAGCAATACAGCCTGACGGCCCATGGCAATTGGTGGACCTATATGGCGCCGCCCATGCCGGGCCTGAAGGTGGCCTATGGCGAATCCCTCGAGGGCGCGGCCTGGCAGACCGATTGGTTCTTCAACATCGGCGTCTGGCCCAACACGACCTTCTATTGCTTCCCCTTCACCGACATGGTGGCGACATTCCTGATGATCCCGCTGGAGCCGGAGAAGTCGCTGCTGCGCTTCGGCTACTACCGGCCGGAGCGGCCCATGCCCAAGGTGACGGAAGCCTCGATCCGCTGGATGAACGAGGAGCTGGGGCCTGAGGATATCCAGCTCAACGTCACCACCCAGAAGGGGCTGCGCTCCTTCGGCTATGACCAGGGCCGCTATCTCGTGGATGCCGAGCGCAGCAACCAGAGCGAGCATCTCGTCCATCACTTCCACAGCCTCGTCTATCAGTCGCTGCAGGCGTGAGCCCCGGGGTGACGAATGGGGCGGCGGCGACAGGCGAAGCCGGCGCCTATGACTATGTGATCCTGGGCGCCGGCTCCGCAGGCTCGGTGCTGGCGACGCGCCTCAGCGAGGACCCCGATGTCCGGGTCTTGCTGCTGGAGGCGGGTCCCGCCAATCGGAGCTGGCGCATCGACATGCCCGCGGGCATGGCCGGCCTGCTTTCTTCCGAACGCTTCAACTGGGCCTATGTCTCGGAGCCCGAGCCCTTCCTCGACAACCGCCGCCTCAGCCATCCCCGCGGGCGCGTGCTGGGCGGCTCCTCCTCCATCAACGGCATGATGTATGTCCGCGGCCATGCCCGCGACTATGACGGCTGGGCCCAGCGGGGCTGCCGCGGCTGGTCCTATGCCGAGGTCCTGCCCTATTTCCGCCGGGCCGAGCACCATCAGAAGGGCGGCAGCGCCTATCACGGCGGCGAAGGGCCGCTCTTCGTCTCCTCCCCCGCCAATGATGCTTCGCCGCTGGCCGGCGCCTTCATCCAGGCGGGGCAGCAGGCGGGATATCCCTATACCCCCGATGCCAATGGCCAGCAGCAGGAGGGCTTCGGGCCGATGGACCGGACGACCCGCGACGGCCGGCGCTGGAGCGTCGCCCGCGGCTATCTGGCCAGCGCGGCAAGCCGTCCCAACCTCACCATCCTGACCGGCGCGCTGGCGCATGCGATCCGCCTCGAGGGCCGCCGCGCCGTCGGGGTGGATTATGTCCGCGCGGGCCAGACGGAAACGGCGCGGGCGGAGCGGGAGGTCATTCTCTGCGGCGGGGCCTTCAACAGCCCGCAACTCCTGCAGCTCTCCGGCATCGGCCCGGCCGATCATCTGTCAAAGCTTGGCATCGCGGTGCGCCATGACCTGCCGGGGGTGGGCGCCAATCTGAACGATCATCCCGACATCGTCGTCCAGCATCTCTGCCGCCAGCCCGTCAGCATCTATCCCGCGACCCGGGCGCCGCGGAAATTCCTGGTCGGGCTGCAATGGTTCCTGACCGGCAGCGGGCTGGCCTCGACCAATCACTTCGAGGCCGGCGCCTTCATCCGCAGCCGGGCCGGAATCGAGCATCCCGATCTGCAGCTCACCTTCATGCCGCTGGCCGTCAAGCCCGGCACGGTGGAGAGCGTGCCCGGCCATGCCTTCCAGGTGCATCTCGATCTCATGCGGCCGCGGAGCCTGGGCAGCGTCATGCTGCGCAGCACCAACCCCAAAGACCCGCCGGCGATCCGTTTCAACTACATGGCCGATCCCGCCGACCGGGCCGATATGCGCCAGGGCGTGAAGCTGCTCCGCGAGGTGCTGGCCCAGAAGGCCCTCGCCCCCTATCGCGGCGCCGAGATCTTCCCCGGCCCCGAGATCCGCAGCGACGACGAGATCGATGCCTGGATCCGCCAAGCGATCGAGACCTGCTATCACCCCGTCGGCACCTGCCGTATGGGCTCGGCCTCGGAAGGCGGTGCCGTGGTGGACGACCAGTTGCGCGTGCATGGGCTGGAAGGACTGCGGGTCGTGGACGCTTCGGTGATGCCGGCGATCGTCAGCGGCAATACCAATGCGCCGACGATCATGATCGCCGAGAAGGCCAGCGATATGATCCGGGGCCGCGAGGCGCTCCGCGCCGCCGATCTCTCGGTCTGGATTCATCCGGGCTGGGAAGCGGCCCAGCGCTGAACCGCCGCCCAACGCCGCCCGGGAGTATTTGCAGATGTCGCTTCAGCTCTTCAGCCTCGCCGGCAAGACCGCCATCGTCACCGGCTCGGGCCGCGGTCTCGGCCGCGCCATCGCCAAAGGCATGGCGGCGGCCGGCGCGGCCTTGGTGACCTGCGCCCGGACCGGCAGCGAGGCCGAATCCGCCGCCGAGGAGATCCGCGCCGCCGGCGGCCGGGCGATCGGCGTGGCGGCCGACGTCGCCGAGCCGGCGCAATGCGAGATGCTGGTCGAGCGCGCCGTCACGGCCTTCGGCCGTCTCGACATCATGCATTGCAATGCCAGCATCGACCGGCCCCAGCCGGCCGATCAGGTCGACCGGGCCTCGCTGGAGCAGGTGCTGGCGGTCAACGTCGGGGGCTATCTCTTTTCCGCCCAGGCGGCGGCGCGCCGCATGCGCCAGCAAGGGACCGGCGGGGCCATCGTCATGACCTCCTCGACGGCCAGCCTAGTGGCCTTCCCGGGAATCATCTCCTACAACATCTCCAAGGGCGGGGTCGATCTGATGGTGAAGACCCTGGCCGCCGAATGGGCCGAGCATGGCATCAGGGTCAATGCCTTTAACCCAGGCTACATGGAACATGCCATGACCGGCACCGAGGCCTATGACCAGGACCCCGCCGTGGCGGAACAGGCGATCCAGCAGACGCCCATGCGCCGGCGCGGGCGGGTCGAGGAGCTGGTGGGCCCGGCCATCTTCCTGGCCTCGGATGCCTCTTCCTTCATGACCGGGGTTGTCATGCCCGTCGATGGCGGCTGGTGCGCGATCTGAACAAAGGTCGCGCGACCTTCCGCCGCTTGCCTCTGGCGGCAAGCGACCAATATTTGTAAGCATGAACGCGAAACAAACCCGCTTCGGCAAGCCATGGCTGGCCGCATTGCTGGCCCTGGTTCTTCTGCCACCCGTCCTTCTGGCATCGTCTCAGGCGCTTGCCGCCGGATCCGACCATGGCGTGCCCTTCGTCTCCGTCCCCGCCCCCGCTGCCATGCCCGATACAGGGGCTGCGACCGTGCCGGTCCCAGGGGGGCCGGGCCAGGGAGATGTCACCAACCCCTCCTACTTCAATCCCGCACCCCAGACCCTTAGCAACTCCCAGCAGCTTCAGCTGAAGGCCTATCGCAACCAGCTGAACCAGCAGCAGCAGGATCTGCAGATCCAGCAGTCCCACGGGCTCCTGACTCCCAACCAGCAGCAGCGGATGTATCAAACCCAGCAGGAATTGAACCGGGTCAATCAGATGCTTTCGCAGCCTTCGGGCCCGGTCTTCACCATGCCCGCGCCCTCGCTCAGCGTCGGTCCGCCGCCCCTCATCCATTGAGGCGCGGCCGTCAGCGGGTCGTTATAGACCGTTGTTTATAAACAATTTCCTGGGAATGGCGTAACCGCGTCAGAGGCTCTGGCCGCCGTCCACCACCATTGTCTGGCCGGTAATCCAGCTGGCGAGCGGCGATGCCAGGAACAGCACCATATGGGCCACCTCCTCCGGCCGCCCATGGCGATCGAAGGCGGTGCGCGCGGCGGCGCGGCGATAGACCTCGGGCTCGTTTACACGCATCAGATCCCAATATCCCCCGGGAAACTCGATCGAACCCGGGGCGACGCCGTTCACGCGAATGTTCTTCGGCGCCAGCATCACCGCCTGGGTGGCGGTGTATTGGAAAAGGGCTGCCTTGACGGCGCCATAAGGCGCGTCGGAGGCCGTGGCCTTGAGGCCCGAGATGGAGGAAATGTTCACGATCGAGGGCCCCAGGGAGGCCGCCTTCGCCAGGAAGGGCTCCGCCGCGCGTGAGGCCCGCGCCGTGGCGAGCAGATCCACCGCGATGCAAGCCGCCCAGTTCGCCTCCTCCTCCGTCTGGCCATAGCCCGAGGCATTGTTGACCAGGATGTCGATACCGCCGAGCGCGGCGGCCGCGGCCGCGATGTAGCGCGCCACATCCGCGCCGTCGGCGAGATCGCAGACCGCGGCATGGACGGTGCCGCCACCGCGTCGGGCGATCTCCTGTCGGGCGTCGTCGAGCGTCTCGGCGCCGCGGGCGCAGATGGATACCGCCGCCCCGGCCGCGGCGAATTCCAGCGCGATGGAGCGGCCGATGCCGCGGCTGGCGCCGGTGACGACGACGCGCCGGCTCTTGAAATCGAAGGTCATGCTGTGAGTCTCTTTTTGATGGCGGCCGAAGAGGCCGGATTGTGGGGATGGCGGCCGGCGACAGTCTATATCTCCGGGAGAGAGGGCGGCAATCGAACCAGCCTGGGCGGCTTAGGTAATATTCCGGTGTGCCAGCCGGCTCCAGCTCACCGCCGGCAGGCAGCGGTGCCAGACTTGGGGAGGCACCTCCGTCTCCGACGCCTGGCCGCCCAGCCACAGGAAGACGGTATTCTCGTTCATCAACCGCATGTCGATGGTCTTGCCCGCATCGGGATCGCTGTTCGGTACGACATAGCTGAAATGGTGGCGCGAATAGTCGCCCGTCGTCCTGCTGCCTGCGGGGGTCACGATATCCGGCCCGCGGATCTCGAACCGCCGGCCATCGGCGAAGCACCAATCGCCGTCGATCACATCCGCCATGGCGTCAGCCAGGGGGGCCGCCAGCAGCAGCGCCGTGAGGGGGAAAGCCAGAGGCGACCACGATCTCGCCATGCCCGTCGCTCATCTCCGCCGCGAGCGTCAGAAAAGTCGCCCGCGAGGCATCAGTTCATCCTAAGCCGAGCACCCGCTCAAAGCAGCATCCAGTCGCCATTGGCGGTGCGGCAGCGATTGAGCCTGAGGTTATAGGGGTCGGCGTAGTTCCTGATCACGGTGTGATAGCGCAGCTTCCGGCAGGGCAGCTTGCTGCCCTGGTAGTCATAGGTGAACCGCCCCTCCAAGGTGATCGTCCCCGAGTTGCCGGACGTCGGATTGCTCCAGGAGCGGCTGGTCCCGACCGGGACCGTCTCGTCCTCCATGAGCGGATCGGCAATCGCGGCCATGGCGGCAAAATCCTTGGCGGTGAGCGGCATGCCGGAGGGGCCGAAGGGGTTCATCCCCGCTGCCCAGGACGCCGTCGCGCCCAGAACGAGAAACCCACTCAGCATGATCAACCTTAGAGCGCGACCCATGGATATTCCCCTCGATCCGACCAGTCCTACGAACGACCCTCAGTCTCGCCAATCGCCACCCTGCGGTCGAGACATTTCTGGGCCGTAAACAGCCTAGCGGTGCTCCTGCAAGCAGCCATTGCCCTGGAATGCGACATCCCTGACCCGATCATCGGTGCCGATGGTGAAGCGAGCCTGGCAATTCATGCTGACGACCTGGGTCGGCACATATTGCGTCCCCAATTGGGAATAGCCCCCCATGGAGACGGCATAGCCGCCATAGATCTGGGAATGGCTCCAGCGATAGATCATGACCGTCTCGCCGGAGGCGAGCTTGTCGACCGCGTCCGGCGGGCCCAGACCCTGCTGCAGGGCCGCCGCCGACTGGCCTTGCCAGGAGAGGATGTCCCGGGCGGGCGCACCCCCTCCGCCGCCAGACGAAGCACAGCCGGCCGCACCCAGCATCGCCGCCAGCAGCAGGCTTCGACCTAAACGCCTCCCCAGCAACCCCCGCCTCCATCTTCTACCGGTTCGCAGAATAGTCGATCCGGGGGGCCGGCGGGGATCAAAGGGCCGGAAGGCCCGGCACCGCCTCCGCTCGCGGAACCCGCGGCAAAACTTCACAGCCCTGGCAGCGATGATCTGCTAAACCTGCCGCGGGTTTCGCCACCAGGGCCTGCGATATGTTGACCATCTTCCGCGACCGGGCAAGGGGCATGGAGAGTTCGCCCGCGCCCGAGCTGCTGCCTCAGCTGCTCGCCGAGGCGATCTGGGTCGATGCGCTGAACCCGACGGCGGAAGAGAAGGCAGCGATCGAGAAAGCGACGGGCCTCTACGTCTCGACCCAGGCCGAGCTCTCGGAGATCGAGAGCTCGAGCCGGTTCTTCGAGGAGGATGAGGCGATCTATCTCAGCCTGCCCGTGATAGCGGGTGGCGAGACGGAGCAATGCATCACCGCACCCATGGGCTTTGTCCTGTGCCAGGAACGCCTCGTTACGATCCGCTTCGCCCCGTCGCCGCCCTTCGAATCGGTGGCCCAGCGACTGTCCAAGCCATCGACCCGCGGCAATGCCATGAAGCCGCCCAGTGCGGCGGTCTTCATCATGCTGCTGGAGGCCCTGATCGAGGTGATGGCCGATATGCTGGAGCATATCCGCGCCGACCTCGATGGCGTCTCCAACCACATCTTCCGCGAGCAGGCCCCCGGCCGCGGCCCGGGCAGATCCGCCGATGCTCTGCAAAAGGCGCTGCAGGTCATGGGGCTGGTCAATGACCAGATCTCCCGCATCCGGGACAGCCTTCTCGTCTTCGGGCGCATCATGCCCTATGTCACCCAGAGCACCGCCGAGTGGTTTCCCAAGGAGCTGAAGCCGCGGCTGAAGACGCTGCGCCAGGACGTCGCCTCGCTCAGCGACTACGACGCCCATCTGACGCTGAAGGTGCAGTTTCTGCTCGATGCGGTGCTGGGCTTCATCAGCATCGCGCAGGCCAACATCATCAAGGTCATGACGGTGGTCGGCGTCGTGGGCGTGCCGCCGACCCTGATCGCCAGCATCTATGGGATGAACTTCACCAATATGCCGGAGCTGCATTGGGCCTGGGGCTATCCGGCCGCCCTGCTCCTGATCCTGCTGAGCGCCATCGGGCCGATCCTCTGGTTCCGGCGCCGGGGCTGGCTCTGAGCCATTTCGGGGGGTAGCGGGGTCTCTCCTGTTTTTACAGGGAATCTACAGGCTCTTCTGATTTCCGATGTGACGGCCATTCGGCCGGGAACTGCTTCTGCAGGGAATCTGCAGTCATCCTCGCCGCTTTTCCCATGAAGGCAGGCCGCTTGTGACAGCAGGAAGGCCGAGGACTCCACGCGCGGACGCGGCAACACGCGATCATAGATTTTAGTCTATACGTAAAACACGTAACCGTCAAATACTGAATCAGACATACGAGGGCGGGTTCAGGTGCCCGCGATGAGGGCGTGGGAGAGATAGACCGCCAGCGCCAGGCCCAGCAGAACCAGGAGGACGGCGAGCGCGATATCCACGCCCCGGCCCTTGTCGGCCTTGACCTCCTCGCTCGCGATATCCTTGGCATTCTTCACGAAGCGGATCGCGGCGACCACGGTGATCGCCACGCCCGCCACCAGAAGACCCAGCCCCGCACCGCGGCCGAAGCCGGCGTCGGCGATGTGGGGCGCCTTGTCGCCCATGGTGATGGCGGCCATCTGGAGAAAGAGATCGAAGCGCTCCAGCAGGAAGCCGAAGGCCATCAGGGCGATGGCGGTGCGAACCCAGGCGAGGAAGGTCCGTTCGTTGGCCGCGTAATCGCTGAAGCTCTTGATCACCTTTGCTCGATTCCTGGCTGCTGGCGCGGTGGCCCTCGCCGACAGTAGTGGATCGGCGAGTCACGACGCAACCGCCGCTCAATAATCCATACGCCAGTCGAGGCCTACGCGGTTGGAACCGTCGGCGCCCATGCTGCTATAGCCCGTCACATGGGGCAGCAGATCGACCTCCACCTTGGCGCGGGAGGATTGCAGGGAGGTGCCCTGCTCGGCGCCGACGAAGACGCCGGGCGCCACGTATTTGCCGCCGCTGACCGTCGGCGTGGCGGCGTTCTGGCTGTTCGCAGTGCCGATGTCCCCGCCGCTGCCGATGTCGAGCCGATCGAGGCCGAGCTTGCTGCGCAGCCGATCGAGCAGGCCCGGACCGCCGCTCGCCATGGCCCGGGCGGCGAAGGCGAGCTGCAAGCCCTGGGACGCCGTCAAATGGCCGGCATCCGTTCCGAACAGCACACGGGAGAGGATCTCGTCCTGGGGCAGCTCCGGGGTCGAGGTCAGCGCCAGATGGGGCGCCGCCAAGCTACCGGTCAGCGTCGCCTGGGCGGTAAGGCCGTCGGCCGTATATTCCGCCATCAGATCCACCCAGGGCTCCTCGAAGGAGCCGGTGGGAAAGCGGATGCTGCCGCGGCGGATGACGAAATTCTTGCCCAGGAGATTGAGCGATCCCCGCACGACATTGAGCCCGCCGCCGATCGAAGGCGCGTTGCTCGTCCCCGTCACCACGAGCTTGCCCCGCCATTCGCTGTCGAGACCATGGCCGCGCACGAAAGCCTGGCCCGGCACGTTCATCTCCACATCCAGCGCGATGGACAGCGGGGGTGCTGCCGGCTTGGCCCGCGCCGCCGCGGCGAGAGCGACGGCGGTGCGCGCGGGATCGCGGCTGTCGATCTCGACGACATTGAGATTGGCGATGCTGGGCGGCAGCTGGTCGGGAATGCGGAAGTCGCTGCGCCGCAGGGTGAATCGGCCATAGAGCTTCGGCGCATCCAGCGTGCCGCTCGCCCGAATATCGGCATCGACCGGCGCCCTGGCTTCGTCGCTGTTGGCGACCAGGAAATTGGTCAGCCTTGCCTGGAAGTTGAGGCGCGGCGCCGCACCCGCGAGATCGAGATCGCCCGATCCCTCCAGAGCGCCCGATCTGCTGTCGCGGGCGGCAAGGCGGGTCAGCTGCAGCCGGCTCTGATTGCCGGTCAGCTCGATGGCGAGGCTCGCGCAGCTCCGTCCCGTAATCCTGGTTGAGATAGCTGGCATTGGCGATCGTGATCTTGCCGCCGATATCCGGCTGGGCCGGGCTGCCGGCGACCGCGAGCGCCACGCGATAATCCCCGGTGATGCGGTCCTCTCCCATGGGCAGAATTTGCGCCAGCTTCTCGAGCTTGCCATCGCCTGACACATCGAGACCTGAGGCTGCCCGATTGGGGCACCGCGACAGCCAAAGGCCGCGCCGACAGCAGCAGCGGCACTGTGCCGTGTCGCTGCGATAAGCTGATCGCCGCGAGCCGAGATCTTCCCCTGGAGCTGCAGATGCCCCGCGGCCGGCGCCAAGGCGAGCTCCAGATCGAGAGGCGGCAGCTGCGCGGCGGTGCTCCCAGGCCCATGAATTTCAGGCCGCGACCCCGCAGCGTCACATGGCCCGCCGCGGCCGAGGCCGGCCCGTCCAGCTCCGCCGTCGCGTCGATGGTGCCGGAAGCGTCCTGACCCATCAGCCGCCCGAAGGGCTTCAGCGGCACGCCCTGGATGACGAGCGAGGCACGAAGCCTATTGCCTTCCAGGGCGCCATTGCCGGTCACGCTGCCCCCCGCGAGATTGAGCGCCAGATCCTCCAGCCGGGCATTGCCGGCGCCGAAGGCCAGGCGCAGCGGCCGCTGCAGCTTGGCGCTGTCGCCGGCGAGGCTGGCGGTCAGCCGGTCGAGGACGATCTGCTGGGACCTGCCGGCGCCGCTCCAACTCGCCCCCGAGATCGAGGGCGAGGGCCAGGCTCTGCTGCTCCGGCGCGGCATCGGGGAGGCGATAGGCCCCCTTGGCCTCGGCGGAGAAGCTCAGAGCGGCGGGCGTGTTTCTGACGAGCTTCGCGGCGGCATGGCCGAGCCGCAGATTACCGGCGGCGACCTCGCTGACCGAGAGATCGGCTTCGCCCAAGGCCGTTGCCAGCAGATTGCGCCCCTTGGCGGTGAGCGAGAGCCGGCGCATGGCGATCGCGTTCATTGCCGTCGCCGAGAGCGAGCCCGGTCGCCTCGAGCTTCACATCGGCCGACTGACCCTGGGCCGCCGTGAGAGCAATCGTCATCTCGGCGTGACCCTTGAGCGGCGTCCCGGCCAAGCGCCGACCAGGGCGCGAGATCGGCGATCGAGCCGTGAGCTGGCCGCTCGCCAGGCCGGAGGCCAGCGCATAGTCCAGCTTGCCTGCGATGCGGCTGCCCGCGGCGGTCAGGCTGAGGCTCGGCAGGCTGATGACATCGGCGGTTCGGGCAAGGCCCGTCTGCAGCCCCGCTTCCACGCCCTTCGCCGAGCCGGCGAGAAGGGCCGTCGCACTTGAGCTGGCCCTCCACATGGTCGAGATCACTGAGGTCGAGCGCGGGAATCTGGATCTGCGCCGCGAGCCGCTGGGCCAAAAGCGGTCGGTGCCGATCCCCTGCCCCTCGATATCGATGTTCAGCGCGCTGGCCGAGCCCTCGGCATCGAGCTTGCCGGTGAGCGTCAGCCGGCCCTGAAGCCGCATGCCGAGCGCCGGTCCCAGATCGGCCAGCCGCGGCAACTCGATCTTGAACGCGCCCGCCGGCCGGGTAAGCGAGGCATCGGAGCGGCAGCGCCTGTCAATGTGATCCCGCTTCCGGCGAGGTCGATATCGGAGGCCGACAACGCCCCGTCGGCGCCGCGATCGAGCCTGCCGGCGATCGTCACCCCTGGGCCGAGGAGCGCGTCGGCCAAGGGCATGCCGAGCTTGAGATCTTCCGTGCCGCCCGTCAGCACCACGCTCGCCGCTCCCGCCGGGGTTGCGCTGATATCCGGCCTCGAGATAGCAGGCTGCCGGCAAGGGCCGGGCAGCTCAGCCAGATCGGCGAAGCGGTCGAGCGCGGCGATATCCAGCTCGAGTTGGCCGCTCGACCCTTGCGCGCGCCCATCGCCCCCGCCCGTTCAGCTTCAGCGAGGCACCCTCGAGCTGAGAGCCGCGATATCGAGACTGAGATCGGTTTCATCGAAGGTGCCGTTCAGTGACCAATCGAAATCGCGATCCAGCGCCGCGGGCAATAGGCGCGTCGCGCCGCTCCAGGCCGGTCAGCCGGCCCTTGCCCTCTGCCTTCCACTGCCGCTGGCCTTGCTTCTCCGCCAGCGCCAATTGGAGCTGGGCGGTGAGCCGGTCGAGCGAGAGATCCGACAGATGCAGCCCGTCGCTGCGCAGATCGAGACTCGGCCGTGGGCGCGGTCAGGGTCCCGGCAATGGTGGCCGCGAGGTCGAGCCTGCCGGCGAGGGGCTCGCCCAGCAACGCCTCTGCCAGATGAAGATCCGGCAGAGTCAGATGGAGTCGACCGTCGACGCGCTGGGTCGTGCTGTCCAGGCTGCCGGATCCCGAGATCTCGCCGATGGCGGCGGAGAGCGTCAGCTTGTCGACCGTGACGGTGGCTTTCCCGTCGTAGGTCGATGTCGGCTGCCAGGGTCAGCCGGTCGCCCATGAGGGGCGCCATGTCGGGCGGCAGCAGCCCGTCCTGGTGGGCCTCTGCCTGGATCGTCAGCCGATAGGTCTGGCCTTGGCCGGCAATCGTCGACATCGCTCTGGATCCTGAGCAGGGATCCCGAGCTGGGCGTCGAGATGGCCATGCCAATCCGTCAGCGGACCGTCGGCCGGCGAAATGCGGTCGTCATCGCCGGCCGGTCCGCGCGCTGCAGGAACCCCGCCGCGATGATGCCCCGGGGGTCGTTGATCTCGCCCTTCAGATCGAGCACCGCGGGCTCGCCGTAGATGCTGAGGTCCAAGCTTGGCATCACCGGGCTTGTCGTCGGTCCGCCGCAGGTCCAGATGCGTCTCGACCCGCCCCTTGGTCGAGCCGGCCCGTGCCTTGGAAGTCGAGCTTCACCGGCTCGCCGAGCACCGCCGGCGCGAGGGTCACGCTTTCGATCCCGAGATCATCGATGACGACATCGAGGGGCAGCCGCGGCGCTGCCAGATCCAGGCTGGACGAGCTCCCCGTCGTCGTGGGTTCGGCGACCGGCTGGCGCGTCACCTCGGCGCTTGCGGCCCGCAACTGCCCGATAGCGAGCTCCCCGTGCAGAAGCGCCGCGCCGTCGATCGAGAGACCGACATCGCTGAACGCCAGCCAGGTACCATCGCGGTCGGCGAGGCGGAGGGTGGCGATGTCATAGCTCGAAGGGCGGGCTGCCGGTCAGCCCATCGATCGGCGACCTTGCTGCTGGGCGTGGACAGCGCATCGGCGAGAGTGGCGGCAAGCCATGATTTCCCCGTTTTGGTCTGCAAGAACCCATAGCCGCCCGCCACGACGAGCAGCAAAGCAAGGACGAGGCCCAGCACCGAATAGAGCAGGATGCGGCCGACGCGCTTCATCTAGAAGGCCTGTCCGAGGCTGATGTAGACCTGGATGACGGCGTCGCTGGGACGCCGGTCCAGAGGCGTGGCGATATCGAAGCGCAGCGGCCCGATGGGGCTGAAATAGCGCAGCCCCACGCCCGTTCCCCAGAAGAGCCGCTGGCTCAGATCCGGCAGGGTCGTGTCATAGACAGTGCCGCCTTCGAAGAATGTGACGAAGCCGAAGGTATCGTTGATGCGCGTGCGCAGCTCGACGCCGAGGTCGAGGGAGGAGATGCCGCCGATGGGATTGCCGAAGACATCCAACGGGCCCGCCCGCTGGAAGCCATAGCCGCGCACCGATCCGCCGCCGCCTTCATAGAGGCGCAGATCGCGCGGCAGCGAATCCAGGGAGGTGCCGGTGATCGAGCCGATATTGGTGAAGCCCGCCAGGATGAAGCGGTTTCCGGACCCGAGGCTCTGATAGGCGCTGGCGCTGAGCTTGGCCTGAAAGAAATCCGGACTGTTGCCGTCGAGGCCGAAGAAGGGCGTGGCGGTGAAGCCGAGGCGCGTGCCCCGCGTCGGGTTCAGGAGATCGTCGGTATCGTCGCGCCTGATATAGGCCGGCAGGCCGGCGAGGGTATAGTTCTGAGTCCCCGTGTCGTCGTCGACCCGGCCGTTGAGCACCTCGGCGCCGATGCCGGTGGTGATCTGGCTGTCGATCTGGTAGTCGAGCCCGGTGAAGAACTTCGCCTGCCTTGTGTCATAGGCATCGGTCATCAGCCGGCCGATCGAGGCTTCGCTGCGAAGGTCGAGGCCCAGCATCAGGAAGGCCGGGCGCTTGAACTGCGCCAGCAGCCCGTAATCGCTCTGGCCGGCCGTGCCCTCGATATGCAGCAGCTCGCCCTCGCCGAAGAGGTTGCGATGCTCCCAAAAGGCCTTGCCGCCGAAGCCCAGGCTTGAATCGTAGTAGAGGCCGGCGCCGATGCTGTGGGGGCGCCGCTCGGTCACGGCGATGCGCATGGCGATCTGGCCGTCGGGGCTCACCTTGTCTGCCGGGGTTATGCGGACGGTGGCGAAGAGGTTGCTGCTGATCAGCGTCTGCTGCGTCGAATCGACCTTGCGGCTGTCGTAGCGCTCGCCCTGCTTCCAGGCGAGTCGCTTCTCGATGAAGTCGTGGTTCACCGATGTCAGCCCGCTGATTTCGGTTTTGCCGAAAGTCGCGGTAGGCCCGGGAACGACGGTGTAGGTGACATGCATGCTTTGATCGGCGCGATCGATCACCGCCTGATGGGCCGTGACCTTGGCCAGAGGCCAGCCGCGTGTCGTGTAATAGCGCAGCAGCTTGTCCTCGGCGGCGAGGATCGCGGCGGATTGCGCCCGCATCCCGATCTCGAGGCCGATATCCCGCGGGTTGAACCGCTCGGCCCCGGGCGGCACACCGCCGCCGGGCGCGATGACTTTGACCTCGCGCAGGCGATAGGGCGCCCCCAGCGCGACCTTGACCGTGACCCGCCAGGGTTTGCGTCTGCTTGTCGATGTCATAGGAGAGCTTGGCGTCGTAATAGCCCGCGGCGCGGGCCGCTGCTTCCAGTCGCGTGATATCGGCGGCCGCACGGCGTTGCAGCTGGAGTTCGCTATCGACATCGCCTTGACGGGCGACCAGCTGCGAAATCTGCTGCATCTGGTCCGCAAGCGCGGGATCGCCGGGGACCACGATCTCCGTCTGATAGGCGATCGCCTCGGCGCCGAATGCGAGGGCGGGATGTGCCAAGATGACTAGCATGGCCAATGCTGCAACCCACCTGATCGCCACCCGCAAGCTCCCCTGGCCCGTTAACGAAACGCCCTCCCGCCACGGCCGGTTGCACGGGTAATGTTCGTGTTTTGTTTGGCGTTTTTATCTGTCTGCCGGAGGCCGAGGCACGGTGGTTCCCTTCCCCATTGCGCGATCCTGCTACCCACCCCATTTCTCGTCTTGCTCGCCATCGCCTGGACTTTGGAGGAGCGGCCGCCGCCGGCGGCTCCGTCCACGAGGGGAAATCGGTGGTCGACCGACATCATCGTAAATTAAGCTCTTATTTATCAAGGAGATAAACCCCATGGCCCCCGCTGACTCGAAATCCCGCAAGACGGCTCCCCGGCTGGAGACGCCGACCGATCTTTCACCCAATGCCACGGGGGATATTTCCGGGGCTCTGAACATCCTGCTCGCCGATTTCTTCGCCCTCTACCTCAAGACCAAGAATTTCCATTGGCATGTCAGCGGCCCGCACTTCCGCGACTACCATCTGTTGCTCGATGAGCAGGGCGACCAGCTCTATGGCGCCACCGACGATATCGCCGAGCGCGTTCGCAAGATCGGCGGCACCACCATCCGTTCGATCGGCCATATCGCCAAGCTGCAGCGCATCCAGGACAATGACGCCGCCTATGTCGACCCGCTCGACATGCTGGCCGAGCTGCGCGAGGACAATAAGGAGCTCGTGAAGCGGATGCGCGTGACCCACGACCTGTGCGACGAGCATGGCGATGTGGCGACCGCCAGCCTGATCGAGAATTGGATCGACGAAGCCGAGAAGCGGGCCTGGTTCCTCTATGAGGCCAGCCGCCAGGGCGATCACACCGGCCATTGACCGCTTTCGCGCCTGCCGGCGGGCACCCGCGCGCCCGCCGGCAAGCGCGATGCGCAGCCCCGGCAATCGCTAAGGCCGCCAATCCTTAAGAATTGTTTTTCTCCGTGACCGCGGCGCCCTCCGGGGTCATATCTTTTTTGTGAAGCGCATTTCCTGTGCGGCCGTCACTGGCGGATTGACCCCGCTCCCGCTTTCTCCCTAATCTGATCGCGTTACGTCGGTGATGGGTGGCGTAGTTCATCATTCTGATAGGGAGCTATGCTGAAATCCGTCTTCGCCCTTTTCAGCGACAAGGCATCGGGTCTCAGGGGCCGCATCCTCGGCCTCTATGGCTTGCTGATCCTGGCCAATATCGGCGCGTGGCTCTGGGCGCTCCTGGCCTTTCACGATCATCCCGTGCTTCTCGGCACGGCGCTGCTGGCCTATAGCTTCGGCTTGCGCCATGCGGTCGATGCCGATCACATCGCCGCCATCGACAATGTCACGCGCAAGCTGATGCAGGAGGGCAAGCGGCCCATCGCCGTCGGCTTCTTCTTCTCCCTCGGTCATTCCACCATCGTGGTGCTGGCCTCGGTTGCCATTGCCGCGACGGCGCTGATCTTCAAGCAGGAGTTCGACACCTTCCATGACGTCGGCGGCGTCATCGGGACGCTGGTCTCCGCCTTCTTCCTGCTCGCCATCGCGATGATGAATACCGTCATCCTCCTCGGGGTCTATCGGACCTTCCAGCGGGTCAAGGCGGGCGGGCGTTATGTCGAGGAGGATCTGAACGCGCTCCTGGCCGGGCGCGGGCTCCTGGCGCGGATCTTCCGGCCGGTGTTCGCCATGATCCGCCATAGCTGGCACATGTATCCGCTGGGGGTACTCTTCGGCCTCGGCTTCGACACCGCGACCGAGATCGGCGTCCTCGGGATCTCGGCCGCCGGAGCCTCCAAGGGCTTGTCGGTCTGGTCGATCCTGGTCTTCCCGGCCCTCTTCACCGCCGGCATGTCGCTGGTCGATACCACCGACAGCATCCTGATGCTCCGCGCCTATGGCTGGGCCTTCGTCAAGCCGATCCGCAAGCTGTTCTACAACATGACGATCACGGCGGTTTCGGTGCTTGTGGCCCTGATCGTGGGCGGGCTGGAGGCGTTGGGCCTGATCGCCGACAAGCTCAGCCTGCAGGGCGGATTCTGGGATGTCATCGGCGCGCTGAACGACAATTTCGGCACGCTGGGTTATCTCATCATCGCCATTTTCGCCGCCAGCTGGATCATCTCCGCGATCGTCTATCGCCTGAAGCGCTATGACGAGCTGGAAATCGGCGGCTAGGGACCAGGTCTAGCCGCCGCCCTCCCCGTCCAATCTGCCGTTCGACCAGCTCGCCGCAACGCCGCTCGCCATGATCATCGCGATGCCGAGCCAGACGAGGGGCGTCGGCATATCGCCGAAGACGAGCAGGCCGAAGAGGATGGCGGCCACGATCTCCGTATAGCCATAGGGGGCGAGCTCAGAGGCCGTGGCCATCCGATGGGCGCGGATGATCAGGAAATGCCCGACCGCGGCAATCGCGCCCATGAGGGCCATCAGGGGCCAGTCCGAGGTGCCGGGCGGGGTCCAGACGAACGGCAGCAGGAGAGAGAAGACCACGGCGCCGAGAAGGGCCGAGATCGCCGCCGTCACGAGGGGCGCATCATGAGCGGCGAGCTCGCGCGTCACCATCATGGCGGCGGCATAGGATGTGCCGGAGGCCAGCGCGAAGATCACGCCCCATGACACCCCCTGCAGGCTGGGACGGGTAACGAGGGCCGCGCCGATGAAGCCCAGGATGACCATCGCCCAGCGCAGCCGGCCGATGGTCTCTCTCAGGATCAGGGCGGAGCCGAGCAGGATCAGCAGGGGATAGACGAAGAACACCGCCATGGCATCGGCCAAAGGCGTGCGGGCCACGGCGGAGAAGAACATCAGGGCCGAGAAGGCCATCAGCCCGCCGCGCAGGAACTGCAGCAGGGGCCGCGCCGGGCGGAACAGCGCGACGCTGTGGCGGCGCAGCGCCAAGGGGAGCAGGAAGAGCGCATAGACGAGATAGCGCGCCCAGACGATCTCGAGGATCGGGAGATGCCCGGCGAGCAGCTTGGCGATCGCGTCCATGCCCGGCAGGATGGCCAGCGCCGTGACAAGCGTGGCTACGCCGAGCAAGGGGCGATCATCGTAAGCCTGGGCGGCGCCACCCTCAGGTGACGGCATCGATCGGCCCTTCCAGAGCTGTCAGGTAACGATCGACCTTGCGGTCCCGCGCCATTCCCCTTCCCTCCGCCTTCCCGGCATATGACACCGGTTAATGAACTAATAACGGTTACACTCTAGGCAAGTCAGGTGCAACCGGTCAAGGTTGCGACACCGGTTACGCCCTGGGGATCTGTGGCCCATGCGGGATTTGGACGGCATCGAGCGAATAGCGCTGATCGGCGGGCACCCCGCGCTCGACTTTGCCAACTCGGTCGAAGATCGCGATACCGCCGAGGAGAACAACTATCTGCCAAGCTATGACGCAGCCCTGCGCTGGGCGGCGCGGGTCGAGCTGCTTTCGAGGAGCGAGGCCGACCGGCTTGCCGTCGCCGCGCGCCGCGACAGTGCCGCGGCCGCGCGGGCATGGAAGGATCTCATGCGGCTACGCCGCGCGATGCAGACGGTCTTCCTCGCTTTGGCGCGCCATGAAATACCGCCGCCCGCGCCCCTGGCGCACATCAACAAGCAAGTGCGGCTCGCCTCGGCTCACCGCCGCCTCCAGCTTCATGGCGATCACCTCCACTGGCGCTGGGATTGCGGACCCCATGACCTGAGACGTCCGCAATGGGAGATCGCGCAATCCGCCGCCGAACTTCTGACCGGCGAGGGGATCGGCCGGCTTCGTAAATGCGCCCACGAGCCTTGCGATTGGGTCTTCCTCGACAGCTCGCGCGGCGGCCGCCGGCGCTGGTGCCAGATGGAGACCTGCGGCAACCTTGCCAAATTGCGGCGGTTCCGCGCCAAGAAGAGAATGCGCCGCAAGGGGCGGACATGACCCCGCCCCAGAGCCTGGGATTATCCGCAACGCCCTCGGGCGAACCGGGCATCGTTCGTCGCGCCCGGGAGGACACCCTCTCCAGGAGCCACCGGCCTCTCTACAAGAATCTCGATGGCGTCCGGGCGATCGCCGCGCTGATGGTGCTCGTCTCCCACTCGCAATGGGGGCCGCCGGCCTTCGGCGGAAGTGGCGTCTGGCTTTTCTTCGTCCTGAGCGGCTTCCTGCTGTTCCCGACGCTGCCCCAGCACGCGGACGCCCTCTTCCCCCGGCGCCTGGCGGGCTTCTTCGTGAAGCGGATCACGCGGCTGATCCCCCTCTATTACTTCGCCTTGCTGATCTATTCGGCAAAGTGGCATATGCCGCCGGGCTGGCTGCTCCAGCATCTGCTCTTCCTCGACGCCCAAACCTTCTTCTGGACGGTCAAGATCGAGGTCATCTTCTACCTCCTCCTGCCCGTCATCGGTCTCGTCAGCTGCCTGATCCGCGGCACTCTCCCGAAGTTCCTGGTCCTGGTGGCGATCACCCTCGCCTATCATTTCCTGGTTCAGGTTCCGGCACTGGTGACCGTGCGGGCGGCGGTGACGACGGTGCCGCTCTGGCTCTCGCCCTTCATGATGGGGATCTGCGCCTCGGTCATCGCGCCCTATCTGTCCAAACCGATCGGCTATGCCTGCCTGGTCGCGGGCTTCGTGGCCCTCGCGGTGCTTAATTTCGACCTGCCGAGCTTTATCCATATCCGGGAATTCTTCCTGGGCGTGCACCCCGGCTCGAATGGGGCCTTCGTCTTCGTCGGCGCGACAGCCCTAATGGCGACGCTGTTCGTCACCGGCGCGGCCGTGATTCCGCCGAATTTCGTCTTCTGCAACCGGATCATCCGGACCGCCGGCGTCTGCGGCTACAGCTTCTACATCTGGCAGATCCTCGTCATGCAGCTGCTCACCGCCACCTTCGATATCCCAAGCAGGCCGTTGCTCTTCGCCCTGACGGCCGTGCTGACCTATTTCGTGTCGATCGTCTCCTTCGCTCTCATCGAGCTTCCTGCGATGAACTATGGCCATGCCGTGGCACGGCGCTTGATCGAGGGCCGCGCCGGCGTGGCGGCGAGGGAATTGGCGTAAGGGAGGAGGCTGGTCAGCGGCCGGGCATCGCGGCCGTGTCGGCGAGGCATTCCGCAAGCCGGTCGTACCATCGGGTTTGTTCGACCGGCGTCACATGGGCATTGGCGCCGCTGGGGTTGGGAACGAGATAGACCCGGGTCGGCCCCAGAAGCAGTTCTTGAAGGCCAAGCTTGATCTCGCTCACCTGGCCGGTGAGGAGCCGATGCACCGGACGGAACCCCGTGACGCCGTGGAAGCAGGCGATACGGGGTCGATGGTGTTCGAGCTTCGCCAGGAGATGGCGGACGGCCGGAGTGAATTCCGATGGCGCGAGCTCGCTCGCCTTCGCGGTGGCACGCTTCACCAGATCGGTGAAACCGATGCCGTAATCGAGCAGAGCCCGATCATGCTCAGGACCCAACCTCTCGACCGAAAGCGCCTGCCTGGCCCCCCGGCTCAAGATCGAGCGCGAAAGACAGGGCCAGAACCGGTTCGTCGGCCGGGCAAAATAATGGCCGCGCTCGACGGAGAAGACCGAGGGATTGATGCCGACGAAAACCACATCGAGCCCGTCTCTGAGGAGATCGGGCAGCGTCCGGGTCGGATCGGCCTTCATCGTCTCCGTCCTGTTTTCGGCCAGAGATTCGCGCTGACCTCTCTCTACCGTCATTCCCGCGAAAGCGGGAATCCAGGGCCACATGTCCAAAAGCTTGCCGCTCGCCCTGGATCCCCCCATCGCGCAGCGATAGGGGGCGAGGGTCATCGGCTCCGATCGCTCGTCAATGGGCCGCTTTCGCGCGGGATGACGTGGGAGGGGTGTGCCCCAATTGTCCCCAGATGCCACCGCGGCTATGCTCTCCGCGAGGCTGAATTGAGGGAGGCGTTCCGTCATGCCGCGCTTGGGGCCCCGGGAGATCGAGCAATATCGCGAGAGCGGGATCGTCATCCCCGAATATCGCCTGCCCGCAAGCGAGATCGACCGGCTGCGCGCCACTCTCGACCGGCTGATTGCCGAGAATCCCGGCGTCCGGCCCGAGCGGCTGATAAGCATCCATATCGACGGCGACAATGGCGAGGGGGTGCGAGGCAGCCGCGACTTCCTCGACCTGGCACATAACCCCGCGATCCTCGATCTGGTCGAGCAGGTGATCGGACCCGACATCATCCTCTGGGGCTGCCAGATCTTCTGCAAGCCCGGCGGCGACGGGATGGCCGTGCCCTGGCATCAGGATGGGCATTACTGGCCGATCCGGCCGCTGGCGACCTGCACGGTCTGGGTCGCACTGGATTCCTCGACCACGGAGAACGGGTGCCTGCGCGTCATCCCCGGCTCTCATCGCGGCGAAAAGCTATACGCCCATATGCAGGAGGATCGCACCGACCTGGTGCTGAGGCAGTCGGTCCGGCCGGAGCAGTTCGATCCGGCGACCGCTTGGGATATCGAGCTCGAGCCGGGGCAGATGTCGATGCATGACGTCTATCTGATCCACGGCTCCAACCCCAACCCCTCGCCCCGGCGCCGGGCCGGGGTCGCCATCCGCTACATGCCGGCGACCTCCCTCTTCGATCGCGGGCTGAAGGAACGCAGCGCGATCAGCGGCTATACCGTCGATTTCGGCAACCGTCCGATCTGGCTGATGCGCGGCCGGGACCGCACCGGCCGGAACGACTTCCGTATCGGCCACCCCGCCGCAGGTCATTTGGCCCGGGGCCATTCGGCCTAGGATCATTTGGCCTGGGGCCATTCGGCCCCGGGGGCAATGATCGCCTACTGCAGCGCTTCCCAGACCTTCGCCGGGGTCAGCGGCATCTGAATCAGATCGGCGCGGTCGGCATGGCCGGCGCGCACCAAGGCATCGGCGACGGCATTGACGACCGCCGGCGTGGCCCCGATCGTGCCGAGCTCGCCGACCCCCTTGGCGCCGAGCGGGTTGTTCCGGCAGGGGATCGACTGGTCGAGGATATGGGTGAAATTCCGGATGATGTCGGCTCGCGGCATCATGTAATCCATGAAGCTCGCCGTCGTCGCCTGGCCGGTCTCACTGTCATAGGCCATCTCCTCGCCCAGCGCCTGGCCGATGCCCTGAACGGCGCCGCCGTCCAGCTGGCCGCGCACGATCATCGGGTTGACCACGCGACCGACATCATTGGCCGAGACATAGGAGACGACCTCGACGGCGCCGGTCTCCGGATCGATCTCGACCTCGCAGATATGAGCCCCGTTGGGCCAGCTCGGTCCGTCCACCTTGCTCGTGGCGTCGATGAAGATGCGATGCTCGGGCTGCCGGTCGGCCAGCTCGAAGAGGCCGATGCTCCGATCGGTGCCGGCGACCTGGAAGACGCCTTCGGCATATTCGATATCGGCGCCGGCCGCTTCCAGCGCATTGCCGGCGAGCTCGCGCCCCGTCGCCACCGCCGTCTCCGAGGCATGGCGGATGGCCGAGCCCGCGACGAACAGCGAGCGCGAGCCGGCGCTCCCGAAGCCGGAGCCGCGGTCGGTGTCGCCATGGACCATGCGGATCTTCTCGATCGGCACGCCGAAGACATCGACGACCAGCTGGGCATAGGAGGTCTCGATCCCCTGCCCCATGGGCATGGTCGTGGCATAGACCTCGATCTCGCCGGCGCCGGAGACCGCGACGGTGACGCGCTCCTCGAAGACATTGCCGCCGGTCCATTCCAGGAAGGAGGCGAGGCCGCGGCCGCGGAGCTTGCCCCGGGCTCGCGATTCCGCCTCGCGGCTCGGGAAATCCTCCCATTTGGCCAGCGTCAGGGCCTGGTCGAGGATGGAGCCGAACTTGCCGCTGTCATAGACCTGCGCCATGGCGTTGGTATAGGGCATCTGCTCCGGCTTGATGAGATTGCGGCGGCGGATCTCGACCGGGTCGAGGCCCAGCTTGCGGGCGGCAGCGTCGAACAGGCGCTCGATGAGATAGATCGCCTCGGGCCGCCCGGCGCCGCGATAGGCGGCGACCGGCGTGGTGTTGGTCATGACCGCGTTGAAGTCGAAATCGATCGGTTTGATGTCGTAGATGCTGGTGCCGACCCAGGGGCCGATCAGCAGCTGGATGATGATCCCGACCGTGCCGGCATAGGCGCCCACATTGGCCAAGGAGCGTACGCGATAGGCCAACACCTTGCCGTTCGCATCGAGGGCGAGCTCGGCATGGCTCTCGACATCGCGGCCGTGGGTCGCAGCCAGGAACTCCTCGATCCGCTCGGCCGTCCATTTGACCGGGCGCTTCAGCTGCCGCGCGGCGAAGGCGGCGACGATATCCTCGGGATGGATGCCGGTCTTCATGCCGAAGCCGCCGCCGACATCGCCCACGACAACGCGCACCTTTTCCTTCTCGAGGCCGAGAAGGTCGCAGAGGGCATCGCGCGCGCCCGAGGGCATCTGGCTGGAAAGCCGAAGCGTCAACCGGTCGCCGGCGGCATCGTAGCTGGCGAGCGTGCTGCGCGGCTCCATCGGCGTCGGGGCCACGCGCTGATTGACGAGGTCCAAGCTCACGATATGGGCGGCGGCCTTGAAGGCCGCTTCCGTCGCCGCGGCATCGCCATGCTTCATCTGGGCCGCGATATTGCCGGTCGCCTCCGGCCAGAGGATCGGGGCACCGGGAGCGGTCGCCTGGGTGATCGTGGTGACGACGGGCAGCTCCTCATAGGCGACCTCGATGGCGTCGAGGGCGTCCTTGCCCTGCCCCCGGGTCTCGGCGATCACCGCGGCGACCGCCTCGCCGACGAAGCGGACGCTTCCATGCGCCAGGGCCGGGCGCAGCGGTGTCGCCCCGGGCGAGCCGTCCGGGCGCTTGAACATGGGAGCCAGCGGCTGCGGCTTCACCCCGGCCTTGACGAGGTCGGCGCCGGTCAGGACGGCGATCACCCCCGGCATGGCCAAAGCGGCGGCGGCATCGATCGAGACGATGCGCGCATGGGGGTGCGGCGAGCGCAGGAAGCTGAGATAGGCCTGCCCGGGCAGCGAGACATCGTCGGTGAACTGGCCGGCACCGGCCAGCAATGCCGCATCCTCGATCCGCGGCACGTCGCGCCCGCTTCCAAAACGTCCGATCGCCGATTTGCCTGCCATTGCTGCTCTCTTGATTTTGGGGATTCTGGGGGTGTCGCCTGGATCGGTAGTGGATCAGGCATGTGCCGCCTTCGTTATATAGATCGTAGGGGCTTCGAGACGAGATGCGCAACCCATCTCCCCGTCACTTTTCCGATATGGGATGGACGGAGGCTTCCGGCATGCGGCTTTCGGTTACCGAGGCAACAGGACTGCAAATGGCCTGCCGCGGCATTGCGTCGCGGGAGCCGGGAGAACAGATCTGTTTCGGTGCTCGAGCACGAGAGGTTAACACTTTTACTCGTAGAGTCTTCTTCCGAACAGTGCAATTCATAAGTAATCGCTGGGAGGACACGCCATGTGGCCAAACTTCGATGGGAAGCCCTATACCCGGGATGCACTCGCTGCCCACATAAACGCCAGCGACTTCTCGACCTGGCAACATAAGGACGGGTCGCGCGGAAAGCCGGCCTTCATTACCCTACACAATACGGCGTCTCCGTCGCTCGAGCTTTGGATGTCCTGGGCGCCCGAGAAGAGACGGCAGTACATCGACAATATGCAGCCGTATTACGAAAATATGGGATGGCGCGGGGGTCCGCATTTCTTTGTCCCGCCCCAGGAAGACATCTGCGTTTTCGGGTTTAACAATTTGCTGGCCGCCGGCACGCATGCTTCCTGCTTCAACAACAGCTCAATCGGGATCGAGATGGTCGGGGACTTCGACAAGGAGCCCTTCGACACCGGCCCCGGTGCACAGGTCGCAGAGAACGCAATCTATCTCATGGCGCTGCTGCACCGCCGGATCGGCATAGCGCCGGTGCCGTATGCCTACGGCCAGAGCGGCCTGCATTTTCATGTGGAGTGCAAGGCCGACGACCATCATTGTCCCGGTAGCCGCGTCGACAAGGCCACCGTTGTGGCCCGGATTCAGGCCAAGATGGCGGAGCTGGACTGAAACTTGCCCAACCGGCCAATCCAGGAGTTCGGCAAAATTGGTAGCGGGAGAGGGACTCGAACCCCCGACACGCGGATTATGATGGCGCGGCTCCACCCATAGGAAAGCGCTGTAACACGGGAATTTCTCTCACTTCAAGTCCGCCATGTCGCAGCCTTGCCGCATAAATTCGCCTGTGCTATTGATTAGCGGATGTTTTGCGACATATTGGCAGCATCTGTAAATTTCTCGGAGGATTGGACACTAGTGGATCGACTTTAACGCTTGCTTCCCGCGTTCGATAGCAGCCAGGACGCGTTTTGGGTCTGCCTTCCAGACGAAGGGCTTGGGTTTGTGGTTGTGCTCGGTGAGATAGCGGTTGATGGCGGCCTGGAGGTCGACGATAGAGCAGAACACCCCTCGCTTGAGCCGTCTCTTGGTGAGGGTAGCGAAGAAGTTTTCGACGGCGTTGAGCCAGGAGCAGGAAGTTGGCGTGAAGTGGAAGGTCCAGCGCGGATGGCGAGCGAGCCAAGCCCGGACCTTCGGATGCTTATGGGTGGCGTAGTTATCGGCGATCGCATGGATCAGCTTCCCGGCCGGAACCGCCCGCTCGATAGCGTTGAGGAAGCAAATGAACTCCTCGTGCCGGTGTCGTTGCATGCAGCGGCCGATGACCGTGCCATCCAGGACGTTCAGCGCGGCGAACAGCGTGGTGGTGCCGTGCCGCTTGTAGTCATGGGTCATCGTGCCGGCGCTCCCTTCTTCATCGGCAGCCCGGGCTGGGTGCGGTCGAGCGCCTGGATCTGGCTCTTCTCGTCGACCGACAGCACGACGGCATGAGCCGGTGGATCGACATACAGGCCAACGACGTCCGTGAACTTCTCCAAGAAGCGTGGATCCGTAGAGAGCTTGAACGTCTGTACGCGATGGGGAGTAAGGCCGTGCGCCGCCCAGATTTGTTGCACGGAGCGCAGGCTCACGCCGGTGGCCGCGGCCAGGGCCCGGCCCGTCCAGTGCGTCGTCTCGCCGGGCGGTGCGGCGAGCGTCAGATTGACGACCTGCCTGACCGTCTCGCCCGGAAGCGGTCGCTTGCCGGGTGGCCGCGTCTTGTCGCGCAGGAGACCATCCACGCCTTCATGCATGAACCGCTCCTGCCAACGCCAGACGACCGGCTTCGACAGGCCGGAGCGGCGCACGATCTCCAGTGTCCCGCAGTCCTCGGCGGTCGCCAGGATCACGCGAGCGCGCGCCGAATGCTTCTGAGGAGTGTTACGGTCCCCAACGATCCGTTCAAGACGGACGCGATCCTCCGGGGTAACTTCGACAACGATGCCTGCTCTCATGCCAAGAGCATGGCCCAAGTCACCGCATTCGGGAATCCTCCGAATGCGTCAATCCACTAGATGGCGGTCAGGAAGCGCAGTTGGGTCTCCGGCGGCGAGGAGAAGTCGGCCTGGATCGTCGACTACTTCGACGGGGCGGGCGTGCGCCGGCAGGAGACCTTTGCCCGCAAGAAGGAGGCCGAGGCCCGTTGGCTTGAGGTGGGCCATGAGATGCGCGAGGGGACCCACACCGCCCGCGGAGCGTCCATCACCGTCGCCGAGGCGGCGGGGCTATGGCTCCAGGCCGCCAAGCTCGACGAGCGCGAGAGGTCGACGCTCAAGCAATACGAGGGGCACATCCGCCACCACATCGGCCCGCTCATCGGCCGGGCGAAGCTCGCGGACCTGAGCACGCCCCGGGTCCAGAAGTTCGCCGACGACCTGCTGACCCGCCAGAAGGCCGACGACTTCGATGAGATCATGGGGCGATCGACCGCGAGGAAGGTGCTCGCCAGCCTAAAGTCGATCATCAAACACGCGCAGCGCCTGGGCCAGATTGCCAAGAACCCGGCCCAGCCGATCTCGATCCGCGTCTCTAAGCGGGGCAGCGCCAAGCTCAAGGCCGGCCGCGACTTCCCGAGCAAGGCCGAGATCAACGCCATCTTGAAGGCCGCCTCGGGCCGCTGGCGGCCGCTCATCATCACCGCGATCTTCACCGGCATGCGATCGAGCGAGCTGCGCGGCCTGCGCTGGGAGGATTTAGACCTCGACGCCAAGCTGATCCATGTCCACCAGCGCGCCGACGCCTGGGGCGTGATGGGCGCGCCGAAGTCGGAAGCCGGCGAGCGCACGATTCCGATGACACCGATGTTGGCCAACGCGCTTAGGGAATGGAAGCTCGCCTGCCCGCGCCGGAAGAAGGGCGAGGCTGACGTGCTCGACCTCGTCTTCCCCAACGGCGTCGGCAACGTCGAGACCCACGGCAACATCTGCAACCGCGGTTGGTATCCGCTCCAGATCGCCTGCGGCCTGACCGAGGACACGGGCGAGAAGGACGATGAGGGCCAGCCGATCCTGCGCGCCAAATACGGCTTCCACACCATGCGCCATTTCTTCGCCTCGTGGCTGATCGACCAAGGCTTCTCGCTGAAGAAGGTGCAAGGGATGCTCGGGCACGCGACCCTGGCGATGACGGCCGACACCTATGGCCACTTGCTGCCTGACCTGGACAACGACGCCGCCAAGATGGCCGCGGGCGAGCTGGCGCTGGTGGGAGTAGGCGGGCTTTGATCGGGGGATAGGCGAAAGCCAGATGGAGTTCACGCTGACATACCGCGGCCCGCTCAAGGCCAGCGGCACCGTCGTCGATAAGCATAATATCCGGCGGAAAATCCATGAGCAGATGAAGCGGCTTTGGGAGCAGAGCCCATTGTCAATGTCCATGTTCAGCCGCCTGTTGGACGAATACAAACCGGAATCGGTGGAAGTCAGTCTCATCACCCGGGTGGGTCAGTTCCGGTTCGCAGCCCTGGTCAGCTCCAAGATCGCACTAGTCGCTGAGTTGTCGATCTCCTTCCTGCGCCCTGAGGCGCCGGGGGCACTCATCACCCAAGGTGGTGATATTGATAACCGCATTAAGACTCTGCTCGATGCGCTCCGCATGCCACGCGTGCCCACCGAACTACCCGCGGACGCCACTCCGGCTCCAGACGAGGACCCGTATTTCTGTCTGCTGGAGAACGACAACTTGGTCACCAGTCTATCCGTCAAAACCGACCAGCTACTCGAACCTGCCGCAAATAGTGCGGAGGTGCTGCTGCTGATCCACGTCCGCACGAAGGTAACGATGGGTTCCGCGCTAAATCTCTCCCTGGGATAGGAGTGGTATGAACATCTGGCCACCATCCTTACACTTACTCTCGCCGGTCCCGCCTTCACGCACTCGACGCTCATCCTGTCCGAGCCCGGCTCCGGGCTGGTAGTCGCGCCCTGGCGGCCGTCGAATTGTGATCCTGCCGCTGCCCGAAGGTTCGGCCGAAGTGGCGCCCTCCGGCGCCGGAGTGCCGTTCTGCCCTTTGCGGCGTTCAAGGGGCCAACGTCTGCCATTCAACCCTCCCGCCTCGTGCTAAGGTGTCCGGTGGAAAAGCGGTGGCACTGCGCCGAACGAAATAGCGCACCCGAGAGGGACGACAATGGCAGATGACGACATTCAGAAGAACATCCGCAATGCCCTATCCGCGATAATCGTGGGCGAGAAGCAAGCTTTGGATAGTCAGTACGCCAAAAGCGATGAAGAACACCGCGAGCGTGTTGCGAAATTAAAGCCGGTAATGGCGACGCTTCAGGTCATAAAAGATGAAGTAAAAGAGTATCCAGGGATAGAAATTTCGATTCCGCCGCATGGACACATGGCGTCTGTTTCAATCAAAGACATGAAACATCGTTTTTCGATCAGCACGAACTACGGATTTTCCGGTAAGGCTAACGAATATTTTACTGTCGAGGAACATCAATACTTCGACTTTAGTGATGAGAGTATTGAGAAAACGCACCGTTTCACGACGTCAGATGACGCCATCCGCCTCGTGTTGGACGCCATTGGAAAACACATTGCCCTTAGGCAAGCGGTCGCCGAGCGGCAGCGGAATGCCAAATCATAGTGGCGACAAAGGATAAGACAAAGCCCCGCCGGAGCGGGGTGAGACGCCCAGTTCGGCTACCCAGGTCTCGTTGAGACCCTATGTCAATTTGGACTCCTAGGAGATAACGCCCTCCAAGGCTGCGTGCTGTTAACTCTCGCGTGAGAATGCAGGATTGGCAGCGTGTTATTTGGGACAGTCGTCGGAAAAACGACGAGCAAACGATGACGTAAAGAATCTTTCGCAGATTTGGGCGGTGGCCCGCGTTCTGGTTAAGTTTGGCGTTGCAAGACGATCAACCGAGCCAGAGGTAAGGAGCCACCATGGAAGAGGATAACAAAGGCACGGCGCTGAGCAACGTGATCCGGATCGACGACGATCGGGTCAAGGAGCATCTGGACAAGGTTGTCCGGGGCACGGTCGAGGAGACGTTGAACGCGATGCTGGAGGCGGAGGCCGATCGGCTCTGCAACGCCGGGCGATACGAACGGTCTGAAGCCCGACGGGACCTGCGGTCTGGGAGCTACGAGCGGAAGCTGCAGACGAAAGCGGGCTCGGTGACGCTGAAGATGCCCAAGCTGCGGCAGCAGGCGTTCGAGACGGCGATCATCGAGCGCTATCGCCGGCGGGAGAGCTCGGTGGAGGAGGCCCTGATCGAGATGTACCTGGCGGGGGTTTCGGTCCGCCGGGTCGAGGACATCACCGAAGCGCTGTGGGGCACGCGGGTAAGCCCGGGCACGGTTTCCAATCTGAACCGGAAGATCTACGGGCAGATCGAGGCGTGGCGGAGCCAGCCGATCGCCGGCGAGCACCCCTATCTGTACCTGGACGGGATCGTGCTGAAGCGCAGCTGGGCGGGCGAGGTGCGCAATGTCTCGCTGCTGGTGGCGATCTCGGTCAATGCCGAGGGCTATCGGGAGATTCTCGGCATCGTGGAGGGCGCCAAGGAGGACAAGGCCGGCTGGAGCGGGTTCCTGGCGCACCTCAAGGGCCGTGGGCTCGCCGGCGTCCGGCTGATCGTCTCGGACGCTTGCATGGGCTTGGTGGAGAGCGCGGCGGAGTTCTATCCCGAGGCTCGCTGGCAGCGCTGCATGGTGCATTTCTACCGCAATGTCTTCAGCCATGTGCCGGCGGGCAAGCTGCGCGCGGTGGCGCTGATGCTGAAGGCCATCCACGCCCAGGAGAGCCTTGAAGCGGCCCGGCGCAAAGCCACCGAGGTTGTCGCCCGGCTGTGCGAGCTACGGCTCGCCACGGCGGCCGAGCTGGTCGAGACGGCGGTGCTGGAAACTCTAGCCTATTACGCTTTTCCTGAAGAGCACTGGCGCCGGATCAGGACCAACAACCCGCTCGAGCGCATCATGCGCGAGATCCGCAGACGGACCCGTGCGGTCGGTGCCTTCCCCGATGGGAACTCGGCCCTCAACTTGGCTGCAGCCAGGTTGAGGCACATTGCCGGCACGCGCTGGTCAACCAAACGGTACCTGAACATGGACCTGCTCAGGCACCACACCGCAACCGCAATGACCGCCTAACCGGAACAGGCCACCGAACCCAAAGTGCGAAAGATTCTGGACACTACCGAGCAAACCAAGCCCGCCATACCCCAATGGATTGTCCTTATAGACCCGACTTCCCAGGTTCACGCATAGCGCCTTGGCTCGATCCAAAATGTCCTCTGATTTCCACCCTGTACCGTCCTTTGGAAAGGCCACAGCCTCGGGCCCTAATATCTCGCAGGCACGAAAATCGACGTCAAGGTCCTTATATTGCCCGCATTTCTCGAGTAGTCTATGCTGCGCTGAACTGGTAGCCACTAATGTCACCACGCGAACCATAATTTTACGCAGTAAATCACCATATTCCAGCAGAAATCCGTTTATGTTTTTACTCAGCGAACCTCCGCTTGCCGCAATATCATCGATAATAACTATTGCCGATACGTCGCCCCATTTAACAACATGTTGCGCAAAGGTATCCCTAAAGCCCGCCAGCGACACAACGCATCCTGACGGAATCCGATTTAATTCAGCATACGATAAGGCGTAGCTAGCCCCGCTCTTTCCAGGACCGTCAACATACGTAATCAAGATATCATTTCTTCCTGCTTTGCCCCGGATCACTGAGCTGGTCCCGGAAAACCGGACAGGGGGCTAAGGTGTATTCCACCGGATAACGGAGGGATACGAGATGACGACGCGACGTCGGTTTACGGGGGAGTTCAAGGCCCGAGTTGCCTTGGAGGCACTGCGCGGCGACAAGACGGTCCAGGAGATCGCCTCGAAGCACAAGGTGCATCCGAACCAGGTGAGCAGCTGGAAGCGCCAGGCGATCGACGGCCTGGGCGAGGTGTTTTCGAACGGGGCGGACCGCGAGCGGCAGGATCGCGAGACCGAGGTTCGCGATCTTCACGCCAAGATCGGCCAGTTGACGGTGGAACGGGATTTTTTGGCCGGCGGGCTCAAGCGATGAGCCGGGGGGAGCGCAAGGCGATGATCGCGCCCGGCCACCGCGGCTTGAGCGTGAGCCGTCAATGCCGGCTTCTGTCGATCAGCCGTTCCTCGTTCTATTACGCGCCCCGGGCAGAGAGCCCGGAGAACCTGGCGCTGATGCGCCGCATCGATGAACTGTTTCTCAAATATCCCTTCTTCGGCAGCCGGCAAATGGTGCGCCAGTTGCGGCGGGAGGGTGTTCGTGTCGGCCGTCATCGGGTGCGCCGCCTGATGCGCCTGATGGGACTGGAGGCGATTTATCAGGCGCCGAGAACCAGCGCGCCACACCCCGCGCATCGGATCTATCCCTATCTGCTGCGGAACCTGACGATAACCCGCGCCGATCATGTGTGGTGCGCCGACATCACCTACATCGCGGTGCGGCGCGGGTTCCTGTATCTGGTCGCGATCATGGATTGGGCGACGCGCCATGTCCTGGCGTGGCGGCTGTCGAACTCCATGGATGCCCGGTTCTGCATCGAGGCGTTGAACGAGGCTCTAGCCGAATACGGCCGACCCGAGATATTCAACACCGACCAAGGCAGTCAGTTTACCAGCCTCGAGTTCACCGGCGTGCTCAAGGGCGCACAGATCGCGATCTCCATGGACGGGCGGGGACGGTGCCTGGACAACGTCTTCATCGAACGCCTGTGGCGGTCGCTGAAATACGAGGCCGTCTACCTGCATGAGATGACCGACGGCTTCGCCGCCGAGCGCGTCATCGGCGCGTGGATGGCGTTCCACAACACCGAGCGGCCGCACTCGGCCCTTGACGGCCGGACACCGGCGGAAGCCTACTCGACCGGGCAGGCCCAACAGCAACAAAAAGCGTTCAACATGAATTGGAACTTGGCAGCGTGATCAGCAACCGGAATACACCTTAAATCCGCTGCCGACCTGTCCGACCAATCGGGACCACCTCACAATATCGATCCCAATGCGACCACGCCGCCGGCCGGCGGCATCGCTGACGGATGGCCCACACATGATGATCTTCAACACGAAGGTGTTGCTCGATGCCTATCCTCATGCGGTCACCGAGACCCCGGACACGACTCAGCCCTACGTCATGTATGCGGGCACGCCCTACGCACACCTGATGATTTCGGTGAAACCATAGTGAGACGGCCGGCCTCGGGCCGGTTCGTCTCTTTAGGCTGTGGGGTGTTTGTTGGCTTGCCGACGGGGCACGGCTGTATTTCCGTTGTTGGCATTTGTGACAAACCAACTCGATCAGCAAGGTCCGGTTCTGCCTTCTTTAACGGACGTTTGTCTGCCGGCTAAGCACGTCGCACTTTGACCCAGAGGGAAATGAACTGGCTGCTCACTGTTGCAGCCTCCCGAGCCCGGTATCCAAGACTCCAGCAACCCTTTTTGGTGCAGACTGCTCACGAATGAGGGCCGGTGGAACATTCACTCAGCGTTTTCATAGGACGGGGTGCAGGAGGGCTGAATGAGCGAGCAGACGAGTGAGGCCACATGGCTCAAACTGCCATCCACGCCGAGACTTCCAAGGCACGCAGCTCGGCTCCGCGCCAGTCAACGGCGTTAGGATCTGGTACGCCGTATTCGGCAAGGGGAAATCGGTAATCCTGCTTCACGGCAGGCTGGGCAATTCTAACTACTGGGGCAATCAGGTCCGCGTCCTGGCCAAGGACTATGAAGTCATTGTCATGGACAGCCGCGGCCACGGACGAAGCTCGCGAAACAAAGAACCCTTGAGCTACCACCTCATGGCCACCGATGTGGTCGCCCTGATGGATTTCCTGAGGATCAAGAAGGCGGCGATTGTTGGCTGGAGCGACGGACGAATGTGGGACTGGATATCGCAATTAATAATCCAAAGCGCCTGACCAAGTTTTTCGCCTTCGCGGGAAATTCTCACCCGAGCGGCGCGCAGGACCCCTCGAAGAGTGGTGTATTCATCGCTTACCTCGCTCGGGTCGAGGAGGAGTACAAGAAGCTGTCACCGACGCCTGACCAGTATAAGTCGTTCCTCCAGCAGATCACGAGGATGTGGACCACCCAGCCGAATTTCACCGGCAAGAAACTGAAAACCATCGCGGTGCCGACCTGGATCGTCCATGCCGACCACGACGAGGCGATCAAGCGCGAGAACACCCTGTTCATGGCAGACCGGATCCCGGGCGCCGCGTTGCTGATCCAACCCGCTGTCAGCCACTTCTCATTTCTTCAGGATCCGAAGCAGTTCAACGAGCACGTGCTGCACTTCCTGGAGCACAAGGGGCAGTGACGGCCAACTGGTCACCCCCGGCATCAGCGAGACGCCCGACCCAGCCTGCTCCGCAGCAGACTATCAGACGGACACGTAACGAGGCGCGTTCTTGCTGACCGCCTATCGAGAAAGCGCGATACCGAAGGAAGCCGGGGGGCTGGGTGTCGGCTGGTGGCACTTCCCGGCGTAGCTAACTACGACGTTAGTTCCGCTTTAGGTGGCTTGGCGACCCTCCGCGAGGCACCAGAACGGGCATACTTGAACCTATGGCGGTGGTTGAGGTTGATATACTTCCTGGCGGCGCCCGCATAGAATTTGCTGGGCTGCGGCGTGTGGAACAAACGGTACCAAATGGCCGAAGAACGCGCCCAACGCCGTCTTGCCGCCATTCTTGCTGCCGATGTAGTCGGCTATAGCCGCCTCATGCAGTTGGACGAGGCCGGTACGCTCGACCGCCCTTAAGGCCCGGCGTAAGGACGTCCTCCATCCGCGATCGCCAAACATCGAGGCCGGATCGTCAAAGTGATGGGAGACGGCGTGCTGGTGGAGTTCGCCAGCGCCGTCAACGCTGTTGAGTGCGCCGTCGAGCTGCAGGAGGCAATGGATGCGGCCAATCGCGACTCCCCGATGATCGCCGGATCGTCCTTCGGATTGGCATCAACCTCGGCGACGTCATGGTCGAGGGAAGGGACCTCTATGGCGATGGCGTCAACATCGCAGCCCGGCTGGAGGCCCTGGCGGATGCAGGCAGCGTTTTCATATCCCAGACGGTCTTCAGCCATGTGAATGGCAAGGCCGACCTCGACTTCGAGGACCTAGGCGAGCGGGGCCTGAAAAATATGGCGGATCCGGTGCGGGTCTACCGGGTGTCCGGCACTGGTACCGTACAACCAGTACCACGACCGCTAAGGTCAATCGGCCATCGAAGCCGTCAATTGCGGTGCTGCCCTTCGTCAACATGAGCGGCGATCCAGAGCAGGATTACTTCTCGGAGGGCATCACTGAGGACATCATCACCGAGCTTTCGCGCTTCCTGAGCTGCATGTTCTCGCGCGCAATTCCTCGTTCCATTTCAAGGGGAAGGCACCCAAAATCACTGACGTGGGTCGCGAGCTGAGAGTTGGCTATATTCTCGAAGGCAGCGTGCGCAAAGCGGGTGGTCGCGTGCGGGTTGCCGCCCAGCTCACCGAGACGGTCGCGGGAAGCCACCTCTGGGCTCAGCGCTATGATCGGGAGCTTGCCGACATATTCATGGTCCAGGACGAGTTGATCTCGACCATTGTCTCGACGCTGGAAGGCAGGGTGGTGGCGGCCGGCTCCGTTGCCGCGCAGCGCAAACTACCTCAGAACTGGTCGGCCTATGACTTTTTTCTGCGTGGACGCGATCTCACCAATGCCTTTAGAGAACGGGAGGCCGAGCCATACTTCACTCAGGCAATTGCGATCGATCCCAACTTCGCCCAGGCTCATGCCTTTCGAGGTATCAGCTTAGTCCTCAAGTAGTCGACTGTGAAGAATCCGGGCTGAGGGATTACCAGAGGGTCTGAGCGGCTGGGTTTGTTCGAACGAGTTTGAGGATAAGGGCACGCAAAAGCTCGGCCAGCCAGCGCAGGAGCAGGCTGAAGTTGTAGCCGGCAGCGGCGAGTACGGCATTAATGCGATCGCCCTCGGGGCCCTTGAGATAATTGCGGCCCATGCGATGCTCGGCCTTGAGATGGCCGATGACCGGCTCGACGGCGGCTCTGCGGCGCATCTCGCGCCGGATGGATGCCGTGACCCGGCGGACCTGCCCGGAGATCCAGACCCTGAAGCTGTGGGGATGGTTGTGGCCGCGATAGCCCTTATCGACGTGGATGCGGCGGGTCTCCACGCCGGTAAGCCTCTCCAGATCGGCGATGATGGGCCCCAGGGTATGGCCGTCATATGGGTTGCCGTGAAGTGCCTTGGCATGGAGGACGAACTGTCCGCCCTTGGGTGAGGTCACCGGGGTCGCCACGCTGACCTTGCACCCGAACTCATAGGGTGTACGGGCCTTGCCCTTGCCGATGCATTCCACTTCGGGGGCATGGAGGGCATAGATCTTGGGCCCGCGCTGATGCCGGTCCTGGTGACGCACTTGGCTTGCCAGGCTGAGCAAGGGGATGAAGAGGGCTTCCAGTACCTGGTCGCCATCGATCTTGCGGCCGATATCTCGGATCAGGCGCCCCAGCCGCGTGCGCAGGAATCGGAGCATCCGCCGGGCCCGCTTGAACTGGTGGGCATGGATATAGCGCCCGACCATGATGGCAGCCCGCTTGCCGACCCGCAGATAACTCTGGCGCAGCGGCACTTCCTCGCGTTTGGCCAGGGCCACCAGCTTCTCGATCGCCCGATACATCAGGCGGGCATCGGTTGGATGGGCAATCGCCTTGGGCTGGACGGTCGTGTCCGCGACCACCCGCTCCAGATCCTTCGTCTCCAGGGCGCCGGTCTTGTGAGCGACCGACAGGCTCTCCTGCAGCAGCGCCTCCAGGTTCTCCTCTCCCAGCCGCCCACGCCAGCGGCTCATCGACGAGCGCTCGAAGGCCAGCTCGTGGCGGAACACCTGCTCGCCACAGAAGTACTGGTAATAGGGGTTCTCGAGCCAGCGCGCGCACAGCGCCTCATCCGAGAGCGAATGAGTGTGCTTGAGGATGAACAGACCTGCAACGAGCCGTGCCGGCAGCGGCGGTTGGCCTGGCCCGGCCTCGCAGACCGAGGCAAAGCGCTGTTCCAGGAAGCTCCAGTCGATCTCCTGCGCCAGCCGCACCAGCGGGTGGCCCATATCGATGATCTGATCTAGCGCCGGCCGGAACAGGTCCTTCTGCCGCTCGTCGCGAGGCTTCGACATGGCTTGTCTCCGAGCCATCACCACCCGCTCAGAGAATCACGATCCGCCCAAAACCGGAATCCCAAATCGCAAGAAAGCCACGCCAAAATCCCGCTTTCCTGCAAAATCCATTACTCAACCAGCCGGACTTCCCTCTCTCCCACAGAGAGATCAGGATATTTCACGGCCGATC
>CAVWQS010000002.1:0-294444 GCA_963757155.1 uncultured Alphaproteobacteria bacterium | reverse complement strand
TCGAGTGAGTTCGGCCCCCGCTAACCGGGGATCGCGGCATTCGCCTTCTCGGCCGCCGCCGTCATCGCCTCCTTTGCCGGCTTCGCGCCGGAGGCCACTTCATTCACGCCAATCATGAAGGCATCCAGGATGATGCTCGACTGCGGATGGAAAATGATCGCCTTGGTGAGGTCGATATTTCCATGTTGCAGATTGGTGAGGGCCGCCGCTGCCGCCTCCCGGCCGAAGGCCTTCTTGAAGCCCTCGCTCGACCAGGCCGAGAGGCGCGTCGTCGCCAGCCCTGCCGCGGCCGTCTGCAAGGACGTCGGCTTGCTCGTCGCCCACAGCATGAACAGGAAAGCCGCCTTCTTGTTTTGTGACTTGGAATTGATGCAGGCCTGCCAGTGCGACATGTAGGGGACGGAGCTGCGGCCGACGAGATGGGGAAAGGCGGCAAAGCCGGCCTCAGCGGTAACGCGGCTCTTCGCGGGATTGGAGATATCCGTCGCAAAGTTGCTGCTGTCGATCGCCATCGCCGTCTTGCCCTGGAGGAAGTCGCCCAGCACCTGGTACCAGTCATAGCTGCCGACATTGGGCGGCCCGGCCTGACGGAGCAGTCGCCCGTACATCTCGATGGCCGCGATCGCCTCGGGGCTGTCGAAGGCCGCCCTCTTGTCCTTCACCATCGTACCGCCATAGGAAAACACGAAGCCCATGGGCGGTGCGGAGGAATCGCCGGTGGCGCCCGCCCGCATGGCGATCCCCGACATATCCTTGGTCTGAACCGCTTCGGCGGTCGCAAGCAGCTCGTCGAAAGTTCCGGGTACCGGCAGGTTCTTGGCAGCGAGCGCCTTGCGGTTGAGGAACAAGGTCATCGCCTCCGAGGTGATCGGGAAGGCGTAGCGATCCCCATCCGACCATAGCGGGTAGGTAAGGGCCGACTTCAGGAGGTCGCCCTCGTCATACCAGGCCAGGTCGGTCAGCGACTCGTCCGAATAATGGGCGGCCAGCGGCTCGAGCCATCCCGCCGCGATGCCCAGGCCGTACCCATAAAACATGAAGACGTCGGGCGTCGTGCTGCCACGGGCAAGCTTGATTTGCAGAGCGCCCAGATACTCCGTTTCCTGCTGGAATTCGCTGACGACATTGATACCGGTAAGTCTGGTGAACTGCGGCAAGAGAGGGCCGATCGCTTTCGACCAGGGATGAGAGGCACCCGCGAGGGTGATCGTCTGGCCGGCGAATTGTTTCCAGTCGATCGCCGCCTTGGCATACATCGCGTCATAGTCGTCCGCGAGGCCCCACCGCGACAGCAGCGTCATTCCTGCCAAGGCGCCGGCGGCACCCAATCCGCTGACGACGCTGCGCCGGGACACCGGCATCCGACCGTTCAGCCAGCTCTCGCCTTTCCTCATATCCATCTCGGGCCTCTCTGCCTGCAAAGCTGCATCTGCCGGACTGCCAATGGAGCGCTGATGTTCGCGCTGCTTGCTTTTTACCTATCCATGTCGAACTTGATCCCGATGTTCTGATCCGCACGACTGGCGAATTCGGTTGCGGTCTTTTCCTGCCGCCGGTGCGGGCTGCGAACCCATTCCAGCTATGGGAACGTGCACATCTATCCTATTCTTCGCGCAATGGTATTTTACCATATGCCCTCGGTTCTGCGCCAGTTGGCGAGACGGCCGGCCACGAGGACATCGAGGCAGAAGGATCTGGCCTAATGCCGCTCCCGGGTCACCGCTTACCCTCGCGTTGGTTTGTGCGTCCCGTGGTGCTGGCGGTCGCGGCCTTTCTGCTGCTGCTTGCCGCGACCGGTGCCCTGGGCCTCTGGTATTGGTACGAGCGGCAAGCGGCAAGCCGCGGGGCCGAGCACAGCGGCCAGGTGATCGAGGCGCTCAATCTGGTGCGGATGCATGTCGCCGGCCTGGAGAGCGAAAAACGCCGCTATCTGCTGACGCGCGACCCCACTTATCTCGAGCCCTACGGCATATCCGACCAGAGCGTGCGGGGGGAGATCGAGGCGCTCCAGACCCTCGTGGCGAATGATCCCTTGCAGAGCCTGCGGGCCGCGCATCTGGCGCTCGTCGTTGCGTCAAAGCTGCGCCCGATGGATGAGCTTCTCGAAAAGGCGAAGGCCTCCGGCGTGGACGCAGCGCTGGCACTCCTGCGGGGTATGGACGAGATCCAATCGCAAATCGACCAGATGCTGGATGTCGAGGGATTCCAGCTTACGCGGTGGCAGGTGCGCCTCGACGCCTTGCAACAAGGCACGATCTGGTTCGTCGCGGCGGCCGTCGGCATTGCGATCATCTTCGCCGGGGCGGCGTTTTCCCTCGCCCGGATCGAAGTCAGGCGGCGACGCAAGGCGACGGAGGAGAACACCCGTCTCTACGGCGATCTTGAACGACGGGAGGCGAAGATCCGGCGCCTGGTCGATTCGAACATCGTGGGCATCATGATCCCCGATCTTGGCGGCCGGATTGTCGAGGCAAACGATGCCTTTCTCGACATGGTGGGGTATAGCCGGGACGATCTCGCCTCGGGTCGCCTGCGATGGACGGACATGACCCCCGCCGAGTGGCTCCCCGTGAGCGAGCAAGCGATGCATCGGATGCGGACGACAGGCAGATGCGAACCTTTCGAGAAGGAGTATATCCGCAAGGACGGCAGCCGCGTGCCGGTGCTGGTCGGCGCGGCTGCTTTCGAGCGTGGGCGCGACGAAGCCGTCGCCTTCGTGCTCGACCTGACCGAGCGCAAGGAGGCAGAAGGACGCCAGAGGCTGCTGTTGGACGAACGAAAGCGGGCGGAATATCTGACCGGGCAGGTGTTCGAGAGCTCGCCGGATGGCGTCTGCATTGTCGGCAGAGATTACCGGTACCAGCGGGTAAACCCATCCCACGAGCGGAATTGGGGGGTGCCGACCGAGAAGATCGTCGGGATGCACGTCGCCGAGGTCGTGGGGATCAACGTCTTCGAGCAGACGATAAAGCCGCAGCTGGACCAATGCTTCGCGGGCGAAGAAGTCAGCTATGCGGAGTGGTTCACCAATTCCTGCGGCCGGCGCTACATGGCGATTACCTACTCACCCATGCGTCCGGATTCCGAGCAGGTGGAGGCCGCGCTCGTGATCAGCCGCGACCTGACCGAGCATGTGTCCGCCGCCGAAGCCTTGCGCGAGACTCAGATGGAACTCGCCCATGTCAATCGCGTCACCACCATGGGGCAGCTGACGGCCTCGATCGCCCATGAGGTGAACCAGCCGATCGCCGCAATGGTCACCAACGCCGACACCGCCTTGCGCTGGCTTGGCGCCGAGCCGCCGAATTTGCCGAAGGCCCAGGAGGCGCTTGCTCGTATCGCCAGGGACGGCTTGCGCGCCGGCGAGGTCATTGGCCGGATCCGGGCCCTCATCAAGAAGGTATCGCCGCGCAAGGATCGGTTGGACATCAACCAAACCATCCTCGAAGTCATCTCCTTGACGCGCGGCGAGCTGCAGAGAAATGGCGTCTCGCTGGAGACCCAGCTCGCGGACTTGCCGCTCATTCAAGCAGACCGAATCCAACTGCAGCAGGTGATCCTCAACCTGATCATCAACGCTGTCCAGGCGATGAGCGACGTCACAGAGGGGGCGCGCGAGATCTGGATCAGCACGGGGACAGACGCATCGGGCCAGGTGCTCGTCGCCGTGCGGGATTCAGGCCCGGGACTGAGCCGAGAGGCCCTCGACCGCCTCTTCGACGCTTTCTACACGACCAAGACGGACGGCATGGGCATGGGACTATCGATCTGCCGTTCGATCATCGAGGCTCAAGGGGGCCGAGTTTGGGCTACGCCCAACCTGCCCCAGGGCGCCATCTTTCAGTTCACGCTACCTCCGCAAGGCGCGAGTGCGTCATGATCGGCACGCGCCCTTGCCAAGTGCTGTCGATGCCCGTTTTTTTCCATCCGACAGGGCCGTCTTGCGCACAGCCAGGGTCTTAGACCCTGAACATCCGTACGCGGGATGTTGACCACGATTGCTTTCACACGGCGAACCCGCTGACGAGCTTTTTCGGGGCTGCCACATTCTGCAGCTTCACATAGTCAGGAAGTCCATTCCTAAATGGCGGATAGGCTTCGCCAACGATGAGCGGCGCCAAATAGTGGCGGGCCGCGGCGGTGATGCCGAAACCATCGGCGCTGATGAACTCGGGCGGCAAAAGCTTCTCCCGGTTGGCGACCTCGGAGAGCGGAACCTCGACGATGTCCCAGCGATAAGGTGTGTCGCTGAGCCGGCGGATCGCCGACATCACGGCGCTCTTTCCGGCCAGTGCAAATTCCACCGCCGCGCGACCGACCGCATAGGCCTGCTGAACATCGGTCTCGGAGGCAATGTGGCGTGCCGAACGCTGAAGGTAGTCGGGAACCGCCCAGTGGCACTTGCAGCCAAGTTCCGTGCTGATCAGGCTCGCGATGAGTGGTGCGACCCCGCCGAGCTGTCTATGGCCGAAGGCGTCCTCTACGCCTGATGCCGAGAGGAACTCACCGTTCGGACGTTTGAGCCCCTCCGATACGGCGATAACGCAGTGACCGTATCGCGCCAAGGTCTCCTCGACCTTCGCCAGGAACCGTGCCTCATTGAAAGTGACTTCAGGCAGCAATAAGACGTGTGGAGCATCGCCTTCGCGTTCGGCGGCGAGCGCGCAAGCGGCGGTCGTCCAGCCAGCATGCCGGCCCATCACTTCCAAGGCGAACACCTTGGTCGAGGTGAGGCTCATCGCGGTCATGTCGAGCGCTACCTCGCGAAGCGAGGTGGCAAGGTACTTTGCCACCGAGCCGAAGCCCGGGGAGCAGTCCGTGAGCGGCAGATCATTGTCCATCGTCTTGGGAATGCCGACGGTCACGATCGGGTACGCCAGCTCGGCACCCATCTGGCTGACTTTGTAGGCGGTGTCTTGGGAGTCACCGCCACCGTTGTAGAAAAAGTAACCGATGTCATGAGCACGAAACACTTCGATCAAGCGTTCGTACTGAGCCCGATGCTCGTGAATCGACCCGAGCTTATAGCGACAGGACCCGAATGCCGCGCCCGGGGTGTGTTTGAGCGCGGCGATCGCAGCCTCGGACTCGACGCTGGTGTCGACCAGATCCTCGGTCAGGGCGCCGATAATACCGTTCCGCCCCGCATATACCTTGCCAATCTCATCCGAATGCTTGCGCGCAGTTTGCAACACGCCACAGGCCGAGGCGTTGATGACAGCGGTAACCCCGCCAGACTGAGCGTAGAACGCATTCCCGCGGGTCATGACAACTCCTAATGGCCGATGGTCGCCAGTCGTGGTGCGCCAAGTTCGCCGCAAGTTCCACACATTAGCGCGGCCTTAAACTGGTCGGTGACCTATTCGCGTGGATAGTTACAGCTTGGTCGCTTCTCTACATGCCTCCGGGCATTCTCTTCGCTTGCCAGCGTCACACTTAGCGGACCTTAGACTGCAGCACCGAGCTATTGGCTCCCCTCAGAGGTTCTGAGCGTCTTCCCTCCCGGATCCCGGGCGCTTTTGCGGAATCCAAGACGGCCGCGGCCTGCTATCGTAAGCTCCGAGGACAAACGCTACGGCACTCTCCTGGGATCCGAGAGGACATATCCGATGCCCGGCATGACAGCTCTGGTTTGTACGAGGCCCGGCGCGCTCGCCATCGACCAGCGGCCGGCGCCGCGGCGTGGGGCCGAGGAGGTGCTGCTGCAGATCCGGCGCGTCGGCACCTGCGGCACCGACTATCATATCTTCGAGGGGCTGCATCCCTTCATCGACTATCCCCGGGTCATGGGACATGAGCTTTCCGGCGTGGTGGCCGACGCGCCGGCATCGAGCCGGCTGCGCAAGGACCAGGTGGTGACGGTCAATCCCTATATCTCCTGCGGGACCTGCATCGCCTGCCGCAAGGGCAAGCCGAACTGCTGCATGGCCATCTCGGTTCTCGGCGTCCACCGCGACGGCGGGATGTGCGAATGGCTCTGCCTGCCGGAGAGAAATCTCCTTCCGGCGGAAGGGCTGTCCCTGGATGCCGCCGCTTCGGTGGAGTTTCTCGCCATCGGCGCCCATGCGATCCGCCGTTCCGGCATGGGCCAGGGCGCGCGGGTGCTGGTGGTGGGCGCCGGCCCCATCGGCCTGGGAGCGGCCATCTTCGCCCGGATCGCCGGTGCCAGCGTCACCATGATGGATCGCGATCCCGGCCGGATCTCCCTGGCGCGGTCCACCATCGGGATCGAGGACCTCCTCCTCGCCGGCGAGGATGCGGGCGAGCAGGTCGCGGCCGCCACGGCGGGCGAGGGCTTCGAGTTCGTCATCGACGCCACCGGCAACCGCGCCTCGATGGAAAAGGGCTTCGGCTTCGTCGCCCATGGCGGCAGCTATGTGCTGGTAAGCGTGGTCAAGGATTCCATCACCTTCTCCGATGCGGAATTCCACAAGCGCGAGATGACCCTGCTGGGCAGCCGCAACGCCACCGACGCGGATTTCAATCGGGTGATCGCGGCGATCGGGGCCGGGCAGGTGCCGATCGAGAAGCTCGTCACCCATCGCACGACCCTGGCAGCCGCGCTCGACGACCTGCCGCGCTGGGCCCGTGAGAAGAGCGGCCTGGTCAAGGCGCTGATCGACATCGCCTAGATGAGCCGGCGAATCCTGCAGTTCGGGACCAGCCGCTTCCTCCAGGCCCATGTCGATCTCTTCGTGCATGAGGCGCGCGAGGCCGGACAGGATATCGGGCCGATCACGGTGGTGAAGACGACGGCCGATGCGGCGCGCGAGGGCCGGCTGGCTGCGCTCGCGCGACCCGAGGGCTTTCCCGTCATCATCCGCGGCCATGCCCAAGGCCGGCGGGTGGATGAGACGATCCAGGTGAAGAGCGTGGATCGAGCCCTCAGCGCCGGACGGGATTGGGACAGGGTCGCCGATATCTTCGCGGCCGAGACGGACATCGTCGTCTGCAATACCGGCGACCATGGCTATGCGCTGAGCGAGGAAGATCAGAGACCTGCGGTGGCGGGGACCGTGCCGATCAGCTTTCCCGGCAAGTTTCTGGCCCTGTTGCGCCATCGCCATAAGGCGGGCGCAAAGCCGCTACTGGTGCTGCCTTGCGAGCTGGTGAGCCGGAATGGCCGGGTGCTGCGCGCACTTCTGTCGGATCTCGCAGCCAAAGGGGAGCTGCCGGCGGATTTCCGGCAATGGCTCGCGCATGAGGTCCTGTTTTGCGACACGCTGGTCGATCGCATCGTCTCCGCGGCGATCGAGCCCGCGGGCGCCATTACCGAGCCCTATGCCCTCTGGGCCATCCAGCGGATGCCCGGCCTTGTCGAGCCGTTGCAGCATCCGAATGTCATCGTCACCGACGACCTGGCGCCCTATGCGCGGCTCAAGCTGCATATCCTCAATCTCGGCCATACCATCCTGGCCGATATCTGGTTGAGGGACCGCCGCTCGCCTGATGAGACGGTCGGCATGATACTCGCCGATGCGCCGCTCCGGGCGCGGCTGATGCAGATCTATGAGGCTGAAGTGATCCCGGGCTTCGCCGCGCGCGGCATGGGCGATGCCGCCGCTGACTATGTGAGCCGCACGCTGGAGCGCTTCGAGAATCCGTTCCTGCAGCATCCGATCCGCGATATCGCCCAGAACCATCGGATCAAGATCGAGCGGCGGATCCGGGCTTTCATCGATTGGGTCCATGAGGGAGAGCCGGGGTTGGCGCTGCCGCAGCTGGAGGCGCTGGCGGAGGTTCGTTAGGCCCGTCCGCCCAATTTCACCACAGAGGCACAGAGACACAGAGGCAGCACAGAGAAGATGCATTGGGCTTCGCCGAAGGCGAAGCCCAAGAATGCAGAGGCAAGGAGAGCGAAGGCGAGCCGCGGTTGGCTCGTTCTCTCTGTGCCTCTGTGCCTCTGTGCCTCTGTGGTTCCTCTAACTTTTCCCGCTGTCAGCCCAGCCAGCGCCGCAGCCGTCCCAGCACGCGGCGGAGCTGGCGGGCGGCCCAGTTTGCGGGGACGGGATAGATGGGGCCGCTGATGGAGGTGAAGGGCGCGACCACGTCGATGGTCTCGCAGCTCCAATCGCCGAGCTCGGGCCGGGTCGCGATGCGGTAGGTGAAGCCGTGCTTCAGCAGCTTGTTATGGGCGCGGGCCTTGCGGAATTCGGCGCCGATCGCGTCTCGCGCCGCGGTCTCGGCCGGCGAGAGCGCGGCGTCGATCTCGGCGTAATACTCGGATTTATTGGCAGAGAGCTGGCCCTCGCGCCGGCGCCAGCAGCCGAGGATGGTGTCGACATGGACCAGATCGGCATGCTGGGCGAAGCGGCGCCAGAGATCGAAATCGCCGGCCAGGCGAAATTTATCGCTGACGCCGCCGACGGCCTCCCAAAGCCGCGCGCGCCAGAACACGCCTTCCTGCTGGATGAAGATCGGGGCGAAGCGGCCGTCGAAGATGCCGGCGGCGATCGCCTTGCGGGGAAAGGGCATGATCGGCCAGGAGACGACGATGACTCCGGTCTCGTCGGCGATAGTCGAGCGTCCGCCCAGCCAATCGATATCGGGAAAGCGCTCCAGGATATGGGCGACCGAATGCAGCGCCCCGGGCTCCAGCCGGTCGTCGGCATTGAGCCAGGTCATGACATCGCCGCTGCCGGTCTGTGCAAAGCTTTGCCGGATCGCATCGTAGAGCCCGCGGTCGGGCGCGCTGGCGTAGCTGAACTCGATGCCCTCGCAGAGCACCGGAAATCCCGCCGCCAGCCGCGCCTTCCAGGCCGCGAGCTTCTGCAGCGTGTCATCGGTGGAGCCGCCGTCCTGCACATGGTAGCGAAGCCTGAAGGGGCCCGATTGGCTGAGAACGCTGAGGATCGTCTCGTCGAGGAAGCGCGAGCCGTTGAAGACCGGCGTGACGATGGAGAATTGCGGCTTGGTTGTCACGGCGGGCCTCTCATCCGAATCAAGGCGCCCGGCGATAGAGCGCCAAGCCCGGATATAGCAGCTTGCGCTGCCAGAGGGCGCCATCGATCGTCAATTGGGCCGGCGGGTACTCCTCGATGGCGATGACGAGGGTGGGGTCGAAGGGACCGAGCGGATAGGGCTTGGCCATGGGTGCGTCCTTGACGGCGACATGCTCGATGCGCAGCCCCGTCAGACCCTGCTCCCGCAGCAGGCGCCAGAGCGGATACTCCCAATCATTGCCGGAGATGACGAGGCCGATCTGGGAATCCTTGTTCGCCGCGACATAGCGCACGGCGGCCTGATAGGAGGCCAGCAGATCCGGGCGGGCGATGAACAGGATCTCATCGCCCGTCTTGGCCCAGAGGCTGGCGGCATAGCCCATGGGCGGAAAGATCGGCCGGCGGTAATTGGCCCAGAGCGGGGGCATGGCGAGGATCACCAGCAGCAGGGTCAGGAGCGCCGTGGCGCCGATCCGGGCCCAGCCCCGCATCCGCTCGAAGGCCAGAAAGCCGATCAGGGGGGCGGCGAGGGCGAAGATCGGCAGCTGCAGCCGCGTGATCCAGGGCTGCCAGCGCAGCACGACCAGGAACAGCAGGGTGGCGCCGATGACTGAGAGGGCGTAGCGCCGCCGGGGAAAGCCGGTGCCGCCGCCGGGCAGGAAGATCACCAGCACGGCGGCGATGGCCAGCAGGAGCTGCAGGGGGTTGGCGGCGATATCCTCGCTGGTCTGAAAGGTGCTGGCCTCGAATTTGGATTCGATGAAGGTGAGCCGGGGGTCGCTGGCATCGAGGCCGAGGCCGGCGAGGCCCTCCGTGACGACCCGGGTCAGCCATCGATCGTAGCCGCTGTTCTGGGTGGCGAGGTTGGTGGCGAGATTGCGCACCCCGTTCACCACCAGAGGGCCGAGGCCGAAGGCCGTGTTGTTGGTGCTCCGGGCGCCCTGGCCGATGGGCGAGCCGCTGTAGTCCAGATTTCGGACATAGCCCGGCAGATTGGGCAGCAGCACGAGGAGGCCGCAGGCGAGGAGCAGCGGCACGGCACGCTGCTTTGCCGGCAGGATCTCCGCCAGGAACCAGAGCCCCAGGGGGAAGCCGATGAGATAGGCCGTGCCCTTGGCCGCCAGAGCGAGGCCGGCGGCCATGGCGAAGAAGGCCGCATCGGCGCTCGAGCGGCTGACGCGCCAGGCCAGCAGGCGCTCGGCCATGCAGAGCAGGAAGAAGGTCACCACCAGATCGTTCTGGGTGCTGCTGCTCTCCAATATGCCGATGGGCAAAGTGACGGCGGCCAGCCGGGCCAGCGCCACGCCGCGGCGCGAGACGCCCAGCAAGCCAGCGATGCGCCCGACCAGGAAGACCGAGCCGGCGCCGGCCAGAAATTGCAGGAGATTGAGCAGCCGGTCACCGCCGCTCAGGAGCCGCAAGGGCAGCAGCAGCACCTCGGCGAAGCCGGGAAGATCGAGCTGGCGCTCGATATGGGTCCGGTAGAATTCGAGGGAGCCGTTCTGGATCCAATGCTCGATGCGCGGCAGATGATAGGTCTGGGAATCCCAATTGTTCGGCGGACAGATCAGAGCGAGCAGCAGTGTGACGCCGCCGATGAGCAGGATCACCCCGGCGAGGATCCATTCCTCGAGGATCAGCCCCGCGGCGAAAGCGCGGAGGCGGACCGGCAGCGGCGTCGTGCCGGCAGGTCGGCTCCGAAAGACCGCCAGCGCCAGAGCAGCGACGGCGATGGCCCAGCCGATGAGAAGGCTGGCGAAGGTGATGCCACGGACGAGGCTGAGGGCCTCCATGGCCAGCGCCGTGGCATAGGCCCAGGCGAGCGATCCCAGCACCACCGCCGCGCCGGGCTCGCGCCAGCGCCGATGGAACAGCGCGACCGTCAGCCCCAAAGCCGCGAGCGGCAGGAGACCCAGGAGCAGCAATTCTACAACGTCAGCCCGGGCGGCAGGGACCGGCCCATCTGCGCCCTGACCCTGGCGAGGGTCGCCACATCCCGCAGCCAGTCGTAGTAGATGCCCTTCACGGTGGTGACGCTCACGCCCGCGGCGCGCAGCCGCTCGATCCCGATCTCATGATGGGGCGGCGGCGAGGCGCAGGCGTCGAGCGCCACCGCCACCTCATAGCCCGCCGCCATCAGCCCGAAGGCGGAATGGGTGACGCAGACGTCGCTCTCCAGCCCCGTCAGCACGAACTGATCGCGGCCGGTGGCGGCGACGGCGGCACGGATATCGGCCTGGCCCATGAGGTCGAAGACCATCTTGTCATGCACCGCCGCGCCGGCCGGCAGCAGCGATTCGATCTCGGGAAGGACACCCCCATTGCGGCCCATATCCTCGCCGGTGGCGAGCAGCGGAATCTCGAGGGCGAGCGCCACGCGCATCAGCCAGGCGATGCGGGCAACCAGCGGCGCCCGCTGATCCGCCGGCAGCTTGGCGAGGAAGAAGTCCTGGACGTCGATGACCGCCAGGCAGCAGCGCCCGCGGTCGAGGAGCCGGCCTGTCGCCGGGGTCACCGGCCAAGACCCGATATCGAATTCATGGCGAGCTCGGCTCTCCCCCGTTCGGCGGTCCCTGAACAGCGCCGCCAGTATCGAATATCAGCCCGCCGGCCGCCAAGCGATGGTTGCGCCGGATTCCACCACCTCGCCGATCATGCCCTCGACCGCGAAGGGCATCAGGGCCGCGCGCAGCTCGGCGGCGAGATCGGCGGTCCGCGCGCCGATCTTCGTGGCCGAGGTGCTGGAGAGCGACAAGGCCCGGTCGATGAAGCGCTCGAGGGGCCGCCGCCGGCGCTCCAGCACGGCGATGAACTCGACATGGCTGAAGGGCGAGTCCAGCAGGATCGCCTCATGGCGCAGCCAGCCGGGGGATTTGCGCTGGCGCCGCGCCTGGTCGTCGACGGCATAGCGCTCGATCACCGCGTCGAAGGCCGCCGCCCAGGCATTCTCCGGCAGCTCGGGATTTCGGGTGCGCAGCAGCGCCACGGCGCCCCCGGGCTCGATCAGGCCGTCCAGCCGCTCCAGGGTCCGCGGCCGGTCCATCCAATGGAAGGAACGGCCCATGACCGCGAGATGGAAGCGGCCCAACTCGGGTCCGATGTCGGCCGAGCTGCCCTCGACGAAGCGGATCTGGAGCCCCGCCGCGGCGGCATTCTCGCCAGCGATCCGCAGCATCTCGGGCTCCGGATCGACGGCCACCACCTCGCCGGCATGGGGCGCCAGGGCCAGGGCCAGCTGCCCGGGGCCGCAGCCCAGATCCAGGACCCGCCCTTCGGTACGCAAGCCCGTGAGCTGCACCAGCCGGTCGATCAGGCCCGGGGCATAGGCCGGCCGGCCCTCCAGGTAATGCAGGGCGGCGGCGCGGAACCGGCGTTTTTCGAAGGGAATGACGGCAGGGTCGGGGCGGGTCGGGGTCTGGGTGGTCACGGGACACCTTGGGCTGGCCGGCAGGAAGCAAACATGGGGCCGCCGCCCCGGCAAGTTAAGGTTTCCGGCGGGTCGGGCTTGCGGCTATTCTCCCGCCCGCTCAACAACGGCCGAAACGGATTTCTCCCCTCCCGCATGCTGCTTCTCGGTGTCTATTCCGGCAATCACGACGCCTCCGCCTGTCTCCATGACGACTATCGCCTCCTGAGCGCGGTCGCTCTCGAGCGGCTGACGCGGGTGAAGATCGATGGCGACCGCGTTCCGGTCGAGGCGATCGACGAATGCCTTTCCATCGCCGGGCGAAGCCTGGCGGAGGTGGATGCGGTGCTGCTGGGCCGCGGCGCCTTCCCGCAGCGCTATTTCACGCATTTCACCGGCCGCAAGCGGCTCTCCGCCGGAATCCGCCGCGTGACGGGGCGCGAGAAGAACAAATACATGGAGGCCGAGAGCGTGCGCCACCGGCGCTCGGATTCCCTCGCCATGTTCGATGGGGCGGCCTTCCTCGGCGATTTCGGCTTCCGGCCGGAGACCCATCTCGGATTCTTCAACCATCACCGCGCCCATGCCTTGCCGACGCTGTTCCACACGGATTGGGCCGAGGCGCTGCTCTATACGGCCGATGGCGGCGGCGACAACATGCAGTATTCGATGCGCCGCTTCCGCGACGGCGCGATCGAGACCCTCTATGGCGGCGATGACGGGCTGACGCAGCCCCAGCGCATCGACAGCCTGGGCCTCGCCTATGGCTTCGCCACCCAGGCGCTGGGCTTCCGCATCAACCGCCATGAGGGCAAGCTCACGGGGCTCGCCGCCTATGGCAAGCCGACCCTCTATGACGCGCTGGCGCGGCATTTCCGCGTCGATGACGACGGCCAGATCCACAGCGATTTCCCCGATTACCACGCCATGCGCGCCCTCATCTTCGAGCTGGCGAAGGGGGCGGCGCGGGAGGATGTGGCGGCCTCGGCCCAGAAGCTGCTGGAGACTTTCGTGCTCGATTCCGTGGGCCGCCTGCTGGCGCGCCACGGCCATCGCCATCTCGGCCTCTCCGGCGGCATCTTCGCCAATGTGCGCCTCAACCAGCGCCTGGCGGAGGAGATGCCGGTGGACGAGGTCTTCGTCTACCCCGCCATGAGCGATCAGGGGCTGGCCTGCGGGGGCGTGCTGGATTTCCTGCTCGAGCGCGACGGGATCGAGCATTGGCTGACGCACCGCTATCGCCTGGACAACCTCTACTACGGCCGCGACTTCGGCCATCGCATCGACCGGCGGCTGGGCGGCGATCCCGCCTTTCGCCGCATCTCGACGACGCCGGTGGAGACGGCGGCGGATCTGCTCGCCGCGGGCAAGATCGTCGCCATCTATACCCTCGGCATGGAATACGGGCCCCGCGCGCTGGGTGCCCGCACCATCATGGCCTCGCCCACCGATGCCGAGATCAACCGCATCCTGAACGACCGGCTGACCCGCAGCGAATTCATGCCCTTCGCCCCGGTGGTGACGGCGGAGTATGCCGAAAGCGTCTTCGATCTGGGTCCTGCCACGCTCTATGCGGCGCGATTCATGACCATCACCTGCCGGGTGCATGATGCCTGGCGGAGCAAGATTCCCGCCGTGGTGCATGTGGACGGCACGGCACGGCCGCAGGTGATCGAGCGAAGCCAGAACCGGCTCTATTACGACATCCTCAGCGCCTACAAGGCGCGGACCGGAATCCCCGTGCTGGTCAATACCAGCTTCAATGTGCATGAGGAGCCGATCGTCAACGGCCCCGATGAATGCGCCCAGGCCCTGGCCGAGGGGCGCATCGATTATGTGGTGACCGCCGAGGGCGTCTACGGCCTCACGCCGAAAAGCTGAACCCTAGAGATCGACGTCGACCAGCACCGGCACATGGTCGCTGAGGCCTGCGCCGCACCAGGCCTCGAAGCTGCCGATCTCCACATCCCGCAAGCGGTCGAGCCAGAGCTTCGGCAAGAAGACATAGTCGATGTGATAGGTGGGGCCCTCCTTGCGGCGATCACGCCAGTAGAGGGTCGGCATCGCCTCCCGGCCGGGCTCCTGGCCGTGAATCTCGTGATAGGCGCTGACCAGCCCGCCGCTGCCGAGCCGCGCGATGGTATGGGCATGGTTCATCAGCCACCCCGGGCGATCCCAGGTCACGTTGTTGTTGAAATCGCCCGCCACCACCGCCGGCCCCAAAGCGAGAAACTCGCGATAGCGCGAGAGACCGAGGCGCAGCGGGCCGGGCTGGCGCTTGCGCCGGATGCCGGCGCTGAAGTTCTGCGCCCAGACGGCCAGCAGGTTGAAGGCGACCGGACCTTCCACCCGGACCGGCGCCAAATAGCGCAGGCTCGGCCGGTGGATGGGGGCGAGATGCGGCCGGTAGCCGTTGAAGCCGAAGACCGCGAGGCCCTTATGCGGATTGCGGCCGACCCAGACCAGGCCGCTGCAGAGCTCGGTGAGCGCCAGCCGCTCCGCAAGCCGCCCTGGCTCGGCGCATTCGGCGATCACCGCCACATCGGGCTGCAGGCGGAGCAGCGCCTCGAATTTGCGATGCAACGCCATGGCGCAATTCCAGGCGACGAGGCGCATCAGCTTTCGCTGGCTTGAGCGCCGCCGAGGCGCCGGTTGGCGCGGTTCTGCAGCAGCACATGGCCGACGACGGCGATCATCACCAGCAGGCCGCCGATCATGGCCGGTGGTGCCACCACCTCGCCGAAGGCGAGCCAGACCCAGAGCGGCGCCAGCGGCGTCTCCAGCGCGCTGATGAGGGCGGTCTCGGCGGCGGGGATGAGGCGCGAGCCGATGGTGAAGCAGGTGAGGCCCAGTCCCATCTGGGCGAGGCCGAAGAGGGCGAGATAGCCGAGGTCCTGCGCTCCCACCGCCAGCGGGGCGGCGAAGCCCAGGCTGATGAGCGCGCCCAGCCAATTGGACAGGCAGGCGGTGGGCAGCAGGGGGATGTGGCGATAGCGCCGCATGGCGACGGTCATGGCGGCGATGGCGACCGTCATCACCAGGGCCAGGAGATCGCCCAGCAGCGAGCTGCGGCCACCCCCGCCCCCGGCCACGGTGAGGACGACCCCGGCGAAGGCGAGCAGGCTGGCGGCCAAAGTGAGGGGCGTCGCCCGCTCGCGGAACCAGAGCCAGGCGAAGGCCGCCGCCACGAAGGGGCAGGTGGCGAAGACGATGGCGACATCGGCGACGCTGGTGAGCTTCAGGGCCGGGATGAAGGTGGTCATGCCGATGGTGGAGAGGCAGGTCACCAGCAGCCCCGGCCAGCCCATGGCCCGGGTGACCGCCAAGCGTGCGGGCACGGTAGCGCCAGAGGACATAGAGCCCGATGAAGAACCCGCCGAAGAGCCCGCGCCAGAACAGGATGGTCCAGGCATCCAGCGGGATGAGGCGGGTGAAGAACCCCGCCAGGCTCCAGGCCACGGCCGCCGCCGTCACCAGCACCACCCCGGTCCGATGCTCCGCTGCGTGATGCATGAATTGCCTGCTCGCCTTGCCGATCGAGGGTGATCTTACGCTGCCCCTCCTGACAACATCTTGTCAGGAGCATCTCATGGGTCGCCGGAGCCCCCCTTCTCGTAGCCGGTAGGCCTTGCGCCCCCTCTCTGTCGTCATGTGTGGATGGCCCCCGGCAAGCAAGGGTTTTTTGCGTTCTGGAAACGACGGTCACTTGCGGTCATGTGTCCGGCCCTTGATCGCGGCCGAGGCCGCTGGCCCTGATGGGTTCCGTGGATCGAGGCCTGATCATGGTCGCGGGGTCTCGGAGCCCCAATGACGGTAGCAGGTATAGTTCGATCCGTCGGTTGACCGACGATGCCATCACGCGTTTCACCCTCGCAAGCTTCCGCCCTGCCCAGGTTGGCCGTCAGGCCGCCGCCGGCTGGGTGTGGAAGTCCTCCTGGCGCATCATGATCGCCCAGCCGATGCGCGCTAGCTTGTTGGCCACGGCCACGGCCGCGAGCTTGCGCGGCTTACTGGCGAGCAGCTTGGCGATCCAGGGATCCTGGCGGCCCCGCTTGGAGCCGAGGACCGACATGGCTCCATTCACCAGCAGGCGGCGCAGATAGCCATTGCCACGCTTGCTGATCGGGCCGAGCTTCACCTTGCCACCGGTCCCCTCCTGCCGGGGCACCAGGCCGAGCGAGGCGGAAAAGTCCCGCCCGCTGCGGAAGGTTGTCGGGTCGGTCACGAGGGCGGCAACGGCACTGGCCAGGATCGGTCCATAGCCGGGAATGGTGATCAGGTGGCGGTAGGTTGTGTTGCTGCGACCCCAGGCGACGATCTGCCGGTCGATGGCCTCGATCCGCCGCTCCAGGGCGCGCAAGACTTCCGTCATTCCCAACAGCGCACTGCGCAACGGCTCCACCAGGCCGGCCGCCGCGGGATCGGCCAGGATCGCCAGCAGCTCGCCCACATGCTGCGGGCCAGCGGCGACCACAAAGCCAAACTCTGCCATCAAGCCCCGAAGGTGGTTGATCAGCATGGTTCGCTGCTTCAGCAGCAGAGCTCGTACCTTGTGCACCCCGCCGATCGCCTGCTGGGCCTCCGTCTTGATCGCCACAAAGCGCATGCCCGGCCGGCTCACCGCCTCGCAGATCGCCGCTGCATCCGCCGCATCGTTCTTGTTCCGACGGACATAGGCCTTCGCATACGCCGGCGGGATCAGGCGCACCTCATGACCTAACTTCCCCAGCTCGCGCGCCCAGTAATGCGATGTTGCACAGGCCTCCAGCCCGATCAGGCAGGGCGCCAGCTTGGCAAACCACGCCAGCACCTGCGAGCGCCGCAATGACCGCCGCACCTTCACAACCCCAGCCGCATCAACGCCATGCACCTGGAACACCTTCTTCGCAATATCCAGCCCGACAATGCTAATCTGGTTCATGGATGGCTCCCGTTGGTTGGTTGTCGCAACCCAACTTTGGCACACTGATGCCGTGAGGGGGCCATCCACCCCATCATGGTCGGCGGTGAAGCTTGCCCCTGCGAAGGCAGGGGGCCGACCATCCACGAGTTTGCAAGACCCGTGCTCATCCGTTCGACGCTCCACTGAGATCATCGCGGTTCGTCCCACCGCCAGGAAGCGTTCACCACGGAGACACGGAGGGCACGGAGAAGCAACTCCGTGATCTCCGTGTCTCCGTGGTGCATTTCTTAGATATCACCCTGTCAACGGCAGACAAACTCGTGGATGGTCGGCCTTCGCCGACCATGACGGAATAGAGAGCGACCTTCGCCGCAGCTATCCGATGGGCGCGCGACCTAACTAGAGCGAGGGGCCTCCGGCTCTCCCAGTCACCGCCCCGCCGTCGTTGCGAAATCGATCGGCAAACAGGCGCCGGTGATGGGCTCGAGGCCGGCGACGGCGAAGACGAATTCGGCGACTTCTTCCGGGCGGACGAAGCGGGTGCGCTCGCCCTGGGGATAGATGGCGCGAAGCTTGCGGGTATAGCCCTCGGGATCGCCCGCGCCATAGACGGCGGCCTGGCCCGCCAGCATGGGGGTATCGACGTCGCAGGGGCAGATGGCGTTGCAGCGCACGCCGTCCGGCGCCAGCTCGAGGGCCAGTGCCCGGGTCAGCTGCACGACGCCGCCCTTGGAGGCGCAATAGATCGAGGCGCCGGCATTGCCCATGAGCCCGGCATCCGACGCGATATTGATGATGACGCCGCTGGTCTTGCGCAGCTCGGGGATGGCGTAGCGGCAGGCGAAGAAGGTCCCCTTGAGATTGATATCGACGCAGCGGTCCCACTCGGCCTCGCTCATCGCCTCCGCCGGGCCCTCGACCCAGACCCCGGCGGAATTGATCAGCAGATCGAGCCGGCCGAAGCGGGTGACGGCGGCGGCGACCATGGCGGCGCAATCGGCGACCCGGGCGACGTCGGCCGTGATCGCCAGCGTATCCTTCCCCAGCGCCTCCTTGCTCAGGGTTTGGGCGGTCGCCGCGACCCGCTCGGCCTGAACATCGGCCAGGGCCAGCGAGGCCCCGGCCGCGGCGAAGCGCCGGGCGAAGGCGAGGCCCATGCCGCTCGCGGCCCCGGTTACGAGAACCACCTTGTTCTGCCAATCCACCGCGCACCCCACCCTGTCGAAAATCGCCGTCAGTAATAGCCTTCGGGCGGGCCTTTGTATTCCTGGACCGAATTGCCGCCGTCGACGACGATCATCTGGCCGGTGACGTAGCTGGCGGCCTCGCTGGCGAGGAAGGCCGCGACATGCCCCACCTCATCGGCGGTGCCGGGCCGTCCCGTGGGGGAGTTCTTGCCCGCGGTGATCTCCTGCCGGGTGGAGGAGGCGGTGGCGATCCAGCCCGGCGCCACCGCATTGACGGTGATCCCCTTATCGGCGACCTCCATGGCCAGCGCCCGGGTCATGCCCACCATGGCGGCCTTGGCGGCGCTGTACCCGGCACTATGCGGATTGCTGACCAGGGGGCCGGTCACCGAAGCGATATGCACGATGCGGCCATAGCGCCGTCGCATCATCGCCGGCAGGACCGCCCGGGTGACCCGGAAGGCCGTGTTCAGGTTCATCTCGATCTTCTCGGCCCATTCGGCATCGCTGGTGCGGTGGAAGAGGGAGGAATAATCGCGCTTTCCGACCTGGGTCATGCCGGCGTTGTTCACCAGAATATCGATCCGGCCCAGGGCCTTGCGGGATTCGGCGACGAGCCGCTCCGCCGCACCCGGGGCCGTCAGATCGGCCACGAAGGCGCTGTGGCGATCGGCGCCGCCCGGGAGCTCGGCGAGGCGCTCGAAGATGCGCCGGGTGGTCGAGGTGATGGCCAGGCGCACGCCCTGGCCGGCCAGGATCCGCGCGGCGGCGAAGCCGATGCCGGCCGAACTTCCCGCCCCCGTCACCAGGGCGCATTTATCTTTGATGGCGGTCATTCGGGTTCCCCTCCGCGCTCGAATCAGGCCGCGGAGCATGGCATGGCGAAAGCCGCGCCGACAATTATCGCCCGTGGCGCCGTCCCGCCCCGCGGCAACCGGCCCGCGCACAATATCGTAAATTGATGGTTAAATAGATCCCGGGCGGCAAGACACAGTTGATTGGCGCCGCGGGGGCTCTATGAGTCAAACTTGCTTAATCTTCGCTAACAGTATTCGCGCAAAATTTTGCACTACGGGCAGGCCGTGCGTGTTGTTCGTTTGATCCTTTCTCGACGTAACCCAGTGGAGAGATCCCATGACCATCGTAACCAAGACCGCTTTCGCCCCGAACCGCAGCAACGCCGCAACCGACTTCAGGCTGCGCCGTCCCGCCGAGGTGAGCTATATTGACGGCGCCACCGCGGCCTTTGCATCGGCCCGCCCCGCGGCCTTGGCCGAGGGCGATCCGAACGAGCTCAACCTGCCGGAGCTCGACGCCCTGCTCGACCACAATGCCAAGATCTATTGGCTCTACATGCGCCCGGAGGGCAAGCCGAGCTTCACCTTCGGCCTGGTGCGCGATGTGAAGGCCGCCATCGATCATCTCGCCCGGCTCTTCGCCAGCAAATTCCAGGACGAAGTCCCGGCCCGCTATACCGTGATGGCCTCGCGCATGCCGGGCATCTTCAATCTCGGCGGCGATCTGCGCAACTTCGCCGAGCTGATCCGCGACAAGGATCGGGCCCTGCTGATGCAGTACGGCAAGGCCTGCACCGAGGCGCAGTACGAGCGTTCGATCAAGATGAACCTGCCGGTCATCTCGATCTCCCTCGTCCAGGGCGATGCACTGGGCGGCGGCTTCGAATGCGCGCTAGCCGACGATCTCATCGTCGCCGAGAAGAGCGCCAAGTTCGGTCTGCCGGAATGCCTGTTCAGTCTCTTCCCCGGCATGGGCGCGCTCAGCTTCCTCACCCGCAAGATCGGCGCCTCGATGGCGGAGAAGATGGTCTTCAGCGGCAAGATCTACACCGCCACCGAGATGCATGAGATGGGCGTCGTCGACGTGCTGGCCGAGGACGGCATGGGCGAGCAGGCCGTCTATGATTTCGTCGAGAAGAACGAGCGCTCCTTCGCCTCCCGCCGCGCCGTCTATGCGGCGCGTCAGGTGGTGAACCCGATCACCCGGGCCGAGCTCGACCGCATCGTCGAGATGTGGGTGGACGCAGCGCTCTCCCTGGGGTCGACCGATCTCAGGATCATGGAGCGTCTGGCCACGGCGCAGGACCGCCGCTGGGCCGCGATCAACCCGGCCGCGCGCTAGAGCGAGTTGACGTCTGCTCTTCCCGTCATTCCGGCGAAAGCTGGAATCCAGGGGCCACATGCGAGGTATCTCGTCGCTCGCCCCAACCCGGCTTTCGCCGGGGTGACGGAAGGGGGGGATGACGAGGGTGGTGGGATAGCGCTCTAAGGAGCGTCTTAGTTCGGACGGCGGGCGGTGGTGCGCTCGCGCAGGTGCTGGCGCACCGCCGTCCGGAAGCGGTCGAACTCCTCGACGAGCTGACGGGCCTTCTCCACCATCGCCTGCTCGACCTCGTGGCGGGGGGCGTGGCAGAAGAAGCCGCAGATTTTCTGGATCCGCCGGGCGCCGACATGGGCGGCGCTGCTGCGCATGGCATGGGCATAGTCGCGGACGTCGCGCAGATTGCGATCGGCGATCGCGCCTCGGAGATGACCCAGGGTCGTCTCGGTCTCCGCCAGGAAGGAATCGATCACCTCCTCCAGGAAGGCGCCGCCGGGATCGATGGCCTCGAGATCGGCCAGCGACTGCAGGGCCACGACCGGCTCGTTGTCCGCCTGCTGGAAGCGCGGATGGCTGGCGATCTCGGCGACCGCCGCGGGCGCCGCCGCGGCGGTCAGCTCGTCGATTACCTCGAGTAGCCGCGCCGCCTCGACGGGCTTGGTGATATAGGCGTCCATCCCCGCCTCCTCGCATTGCCGGCGGGTCTCCATGGTGGCGTCGGCGGTGAGCGCCACGATGGGCAGATGGGCGTCGGTCAGATGAGCCGCGCGGTAGATCTTGACGACGTCCAGGCCGCTGGCCCCGGGCATGTTGACATCCATCAGCACGATGTCGAAGCGGCCGCGCTCCAGGGCATCGAGGGCCTGGTCGCCATCCTCCACCAGCCGGCATTGATGCCCGGCGCGATCCAGGATCCGGGCGGTCACCTTGCGGTTGACCGGATTGTCCTCGGCCACCAGCACCGAGAGCCGCCGGCGCGGCCGGGTCATCGCCGAATGGCGCGCCTTCTCGGCGAGGGCGTCGCGCCGCGCCGTATCGAAGCTGCGCAGCGCATGGGCGGCACCGGTCAGCGCCGGCTTCTCGATCGGCAGATCGAGGATGGCGAGGAAATCGCGCTCCAGCTCCCGCGTCTCCTCCGGCGGGGCCATGAATTCCCGCAGCAGCACCGGGGCGAACTCGGCATCGGGCAGCAGGCGCTTCAGCTCCTCGAGGAAGCCTGCCGGCGCCTGGGGTAACGCGCGGGCGTCGAGCAGCAGCGCATGATAGCGGTGGCCGCCATCGCGCCGCGCCGACAGCGCGCGGCGCAGCTCGCCCAGCCCCGAGGCCTCGACCAAGGTCGAGCCGCCCTGGGCCAGGACCGGGCGCATGGCATGGGCAAGGGCAGCGTCGCGGGAGAGCAACGTGATCTGGAAGGGCTCGCCGGTCTCCGCCGCGCTCTCCGCGACGGCGTCCGCGACCGTGCCCGCGCGGGTCTCGAAGGGCAGCATGACCCAGAAGCGGCTGCCCTGCTGCGGCCGGCTCTCCAGCCCCACCTCGCCGCCCATGAGCTGGGCCAGCTCCCGCACGATGGCGAGGCCGAGCCCGGTCCCCCCGAAACGGCGGTTGGTGGCGCCATCGGCCTGGGTGAAGCTCTGGAAGATCGATTTCTGCGCCTCCGGGGGGATGCCGGCGCCGGTATCGGCGATCTCGAAGCGCACCAGGCTGGCGCGCCCCTCGCCTCGAGAGGGCCCGCCCGGGACCAGCCCGACGCGGAGCGCGACATGGCCCTTCTCGGTGAACTTCACCGCATTGGCCACGAGGTTGATCAGGATCTGGCGCAGATGCTGGCGGCCGCCGCGCAGCAGGAAGGGGGCGGCGGGATCGAGATGCACCAGCAGCTGCAGGCCCTTGCGCTCGGCCTGGGGCCTGAGGAAGGAGACCAGATCGGCGAGCTCGGCATGGAGATCGAAGTCGACGATGTCGACCGCCATCTTGCCCGCCTCGATCTTGGAGAAATCGAGGATCTGGTCGATCAGGGAGAGCAGCGCCCGGCCCGAGCTCGCCACGGTGCGCGTCATGTCGCGCTGCTCGTCGTCGAGGCGGGTGTCCTGGAGCAGGTCGCTCATGCCGATGATGGCGTTGAGCGGCGTGCGCAGCTCATGGCTCATGACGGCGAGGAAGCGGCTCTTGGCCTGGTTCGCCTGCTCGGCCTGGGCCTTGGCCTCGGTCAATTTGCGGATCAGCGTAGCGACATAGGCCGGCAGCACGATCAGCCCGGCCAGCAGCCCGTAGGCCAGGCCAGGCTGGTCGCTCCAGAAGGGCGTGAAGGTGAGGGGCAGGAAGCCCAGCACGCTGGCCGCGGCCGAGAAGGCCAGGTAGCGGTTGCCGTAGCGGAAGCCGTTGCCGAAGGTCACCCAGAGATAGATCGGATAGAGCAAGGCGGCCGATCCGCGGCCCCAATACATCAGCACCGAGATCATGAGCATGTCGGTGACCATGGCGGTCAGGCGCCGCGCAACGGACACACCGGGCCGGGCGATGATCAGGCTGACATAAACCGCGGAGAGGACGAGATATCCCGCCGTCAGCAGGGTCCCCCAGACGAAATGGGGATCGCGGAAGGCGTGGACCCAGTCGAGGACGAGGAAATATCCCGAGGCCAGGGCGACGATGACGATACGCACGATCGCCTGCTCATGCTCGCTGTCGGGCCGCCCCTGAAGGCGGCCTCGCAGGAGATCCAGGCGGTGCCGCAAGCGCCCGCTCACGGGGCTGGCGGCCGCACTCTCAGACATGCGGGCTCTCAGACTTGCGGAACATGCTGGATGCAGCGCACGGCCGGCAGGTCGATGGTGACGGCAGTCCCGGTGCCGATGGTGCTGGCGATGTCCATGGTCCCGCCGTGGATGTGGATCAGCTCGGCGGCAAGGGACAGGCCGCGCCCTCCCACCGGGCGAGCTTGCGATCCCTGGGGCTTCGATGCCGCGGGCTTCGATGCCAGGGATTTCGGTGATTTCCGGTTGGTGCGCTGCTTCGCCGCGGCGATCTCCTGCTCGGCCATGCCCACCCCGGTGTCGGAAACGGTGAGGCGCAACCCCCCGTCCTCCCGCGTGCTGGCGGCGATGGTGACCTTGCCCGCGGGCGCGGTGAATTTGATGCTGTTGGAGACCAGGTTGAGCAGGACCTGCTTCAGCTTGCGCTCATCGCCGCGGAGCAGCGGCAGCTTGTCGGCATGGGCGAGATGCAGCTCCAGCTGGCCGTCCTCGGCGCGGGCGCGCACGAGCCGCAGCACGTCCTTCAGCATCTTGGGCACGGTGATGACGGTTTCCTCGAGCTTGAGCTTGCCCGTCTCGATGGCGGACATGTCGAGGAGATCGTCGAGGATATGAAGCAGATGCTGGGCGCTTGCCAGGATGTCGGCGGCATAATCGTGATATCGGGGATTGCCGATAGGCCCCAGCAGCTCGAGCTTCATCATCTCGGCGAAGCCGGTGATGGCGTTGAGCGGCGTGCGCAGCTCATGGCCGGTGCTGGCGAGGAAGTCGCTCTTGCTGCGGTTGGCGGCTTCCGCCTCGTCCTTGGCTCGGGCCAGCGCATGCTCGGCCTGCTTGCGCGCCGTGATGTCGAGTGAGACGCTGACGACGTTGATCACCTCGCCCGCCTTGCGCAGCGGGGCCTTGGTGGTGAGGAAGACGCGGGACTTGCCCTCGCGGTCGGCGATGATCTCCTCGATTCCCGGATTCACCTGGCCGGTGGCGAAGATCTGGGCGTCCAGCTCGCGGTGACGATGGGCATAATCCTCGCCGAAGAGCTCGGCCGTCGGCCGGCCCGAGGCGCCCTTGGGCTCGATGCGGAAGAAATCGCACTGGGCGTCGTTGACGAAGACGCAATGGCCCTCGGCATCGGTGGCGCAGATCATCGCCGGCACGGTGTCGATGACATGGCTGAGACGCTCGCGGCTCTCCTGCACCTCCTCGGTCCGGAGGCGATTGGTGAGGACGAGCTTCTCCTCCAAGGTGAGGGCGCGCTTGCGGATGATCTCCTGCTGCCGGCGCAAGGTCAGCAGATTGCGGATCCGGGTGCGGAATTCGTGATGATCGACGGGGCTGATGAGAAAATCCGTGGCCCCCGCCTCGAGCGCGCGATAGCGGAAATCGCGGTCCTCATAGACGGTGACGACGACCACCGGCACGTCGAAGCAGAGCGGCAGCTTGCGGAACTGGCGCACGAACTCGGCGCCGTCCAGCTTCGGCATCTTGTAGTCGGTGATGACGAGATCCGGCGAATGATCCGCCGCCCATTCGAGCGCGGTCTTGGGATCGCCGAAGGCGCGCACGGTGATGTCCTCGCCGAGCGACGTCGCGAGCTTGGTCAGGATGCTGCGATTGGTGACACGGTCGTCGACGACGGCGATCAGCGGCATTGCGCGCTCACGCGGACACCGGCTGGTGGCCCAGATCGGTCAAGCACTATAGTCGTTCCCTATCACGTTGTGGATCGCCCCGTTGAGGCGCTATAGCCCCTCAAAACGGCGTCCCATTATTACGAGTGAATTTACGGCCCTTCCCGCGGCGCTGTAAAGCAGGTGCCGAGAGCTTTTTTATTGCCGTAGTTTTACTGATCATTAATCTGTTGGAAGGGGGCCGCGATGGCCTCCTGGACCGCGGCGCGGGGGCTTATAGTCCTACTCATCGTCAGCTTGCCTAGCATAGCGTCTTTCATCTTGAGTTGGTTCCCATGGATCCCCGATTTCCCAAGCTTTTCTCCCCCTTGACGCTGCGCGGCGTCACGCTGAAGAACCGCATCTTCTCCACCGGCCACGATACCAACCTGGCCGCGGGCGGGCTGATCAACGACCGGCTGGTCGCCTATCACCGGGCCCGGGCCGCCGGCGGCGCGGGCCTGGTCGTCCTGCAGGTCTCCGGCGTGCATGAGACGGCGCGCTATACCTCCCATCTCCTGATGGCAATCGCGGACGAGAGCATCCCCGGCTATCGCGCTGTGGCGGAGGCCGTCCACGCCCATGGCTGCCGGGTCTTCGCCCAGCTCTTTCATCCCGGGCGGGAGATCATGGAATCCCAGGACGGCAGCCTGCCCGTGGCCTATGCGCCCTCGGCGGTGCCCAATGAGCGCTTCCATGTCCTGCCGTCCCCCCTCTCGCCCGGCATGATCGGCGAGATCATCGAGGGCTATGGCGCCGCCGCGCGCCGCATGGCCGCGGCCGGGATCGACGGGGTCGAGGTCGTCGCCAGCCATGGCTATCTGCCGGCCCAGTTCCTGAACCCGCGCCTCAACCTGCGCGAGGACGGCTATGGCGGCAGCTTCGAAAATCGCCTCCGCTTCCTGCGCGAGGCGATCGCCGCCTGCCGCGCCGCGGTGGGGCCCGAGCGCGTCGTGGGCATGCGCATCTCCGGGGCCGAGATGGACCATGACGGGCTGACCGAGGTCGAGGTGCTGGAGGCCTGCCGGGCGCTCGCCGGCGACGGCCAGCTCGACTACTACAATGTGATCGCCGGCAGCTCGGCCAGCATCGCCGGCGCCATACATATCGTGCCGCCCATGGCGATCGGCACCGCATATGTGGCGCCCTTCGCCGCCGCGGTGCGCCAGGTCGTGGACAAGCCGGTCTTCGTCGCGGGCCGCATCAACCAGCCCCAGATCGCCGAGCAGGTCCTGGCCTCGGGCCAGGCCGATCTCTGCGGCATGACCCGGGCGATGATCTGCGATCCCGAGATGCCGGCCAAGACCGCCGCCGGCAAGCTCGACGACATCCGGGCCTGCATCGCCTGCAACCAGGCCTGCATCGGGCATTTCCATCTGGGCTATGCCATCTCCTGCATCCAGCATCCCGAGACGGGGCGCGAGCTGGATTACGGCACGGTGAAGCCCGCCGCGCGGCGCAAGCGCGTGCTCATCGCCGGCGGCGGGCCGGGGGGCATGAAGGCCGCGGCCATCGCCGCGGCCCGCGGCCATGAGGTGACGCTCTACGAGGCCGCGCCGCGGCTGGGGGGCCAGGCCCTCCTGGCCCAGCAGCTGCCGGGCCGGGCCGAGTTCGGGGGCATCGTGACCAACCTCGCCCGCGAGATGGAACTGGCCGGGGTCAAGGTGGTGACCAACAAGGCCGTGGATGAGGCTCTGCTGGCTGCAGGAGAAGCCCGAGGTGGTGATCCTCGCCACGGGGGCCCGGCCGCGCCGGCCGGTGATCGAGGGGGCGGAGAGCGCCCATGTCGTCGATGTCTGGCAGCTCCTGCGGGGCGAGGTCAATGTCGGCGCCTCGGTCCTGGTGGCCGATTGGCGCTGCGACTGGATCGGCATGGGGGTGGCCGAGAAGCTGGCGCGGGACGGCTGCCGGGTGCGCCTGGCGATCAACGGCTATGTCCCGGGCCAGCGCATCCAGCAATATGTCCGCGACCAGTGGAACGGCACGCTGCACAAGCTGGGGGTCGAGGTGATCCCCTATGCCCGGCTCTACGGCGCCGATGGCGAGACGGTCTATCTGCAGCACACCTCCAGCGGCGAGCCCATCATCTGCGAGGGCGTCGATACCGTGGTGCTGGCGCTGGGCCACGAGCAGGAGGCCGGCCTCTTCGATTCCCTGACCGACTGGCCCGGCGAGCTCCACCGCATCGGCGACTGCGTCGCCCCGCGCACGGCCGAGGAGGCGGTGCTGGAGGGGCTGAAGGTGGCGAGCGTGATTTAGGGGTCGGTTCCCTGTTAATACAGGGAATCTACAGGCGGTTCGGGTCTCCCTTCGTTGCGGTGCGGGATCTGCTTCTGCAGGGAATCTGCAGGGATTGTCCGCTTCATCGGCGAGCATAATCTGCACTTCCACGTCATCATTTTAGTGTATACGCAAACAGCGTAATAGTCAATGCAATTGGGCGCGGCACTCTCTTTTTATCGTCATGGTCGGCGAAGGCCGACCATCCACGAGTTTGATTGCCGCAGGGTGACCCCACGCCTGGTTGCCCCGATGGTTGAGGCGCGATAAACCCGATCCGGGTCGGGCAAACTCGTGGATGGTCGGCCCCCTGCCTTCGCAGGGGCAAGCTTCACCGCCGACCATGATGGGGTGGATGGCCCCCTCACGGCATCAGTGTGCCAAAGTTGGGTTGCGACAACCAACCAACGGGAGCCATCCATGAACCAGATTAGCATTGTCGGGCTGGATATTGCGAAGAAGGTGTTCCAGGTGCATGGCGTTGATGCGGCTGGGGTTGTGAAGGTGCGGCGGACATTGCGGCGTTCGCAGGTGCTGGCGTGGTTTGCCAAGCTGGCGCCCTGCCTGATCGGGCTGGAGGCCTGTGCAACATCGCATTACTGGGCGCGCGAGCTGGGGAAGTTAGGTCATGAGGTGCGCCTGATCCCGCCGGCGTATGCGAAGGCCTATGTCCGTCGGAACAAGAACGATGCGGCGGATGCGGCGGCGATCTGCGAGGCGGTGAGCCGGCCGGGTATGCGCTTTGTGGCGATCAAGACGGAGGCCCAGCAGGCGATCGGCGGGGTGCACAAGGTACGAGCTCTGCTGCTGAAGCAGCGAACCATGCTGATCAACCACCTTCGGGGCTTGATGGCAGAGTTTGGCTTTGTGGTCGCCGCTGGCCCGCAGCATGTGGGCGAGCTGCTGGCGATCCTGGCCGATCCCGCGGCGGCCGGCCTGGTGGAGCCGTTGCGCAGTGCGCTGTTGGGAATGACGGAAGTCTTGCGCGCCCTGGAGCGGCGGATCGAGGCCATCGACCGGCAGATCGTCGCCTGGGGTCGCAGCAACACAACCTACCGCCACCTGATCACCATTCCCGGCTATGGACCGATCCTGGCCAGTGCCGTTGCCGCCCTCGTGACCGACCCGACAACCTTCCGCAGCGGGCGGGACTTTTCCGCCTCGCTCGGCCTGGTGCCCCGGCAGGAGGGGACCGGTGGCAAGGTGAAGCTCGGCCCGATCAGCAAGCGTGGCAATGGCTATCTGCGCCGCCTGCTGGTGAATGGAGCCATGTCGGTCCTCGGCTCCAAGCGGGGCCGCCAGGATCCCTGGATCGCCAAGCTGCTCGCCAGTAAGCCGCGCAAGCTCGCGGCCGTGGCCGTGGCCAACAAGCTAGCGCGCATCGGCTGGGCGATCATGATGCGCCAGGAGGACTTCCACACCCAGCCGGCGGCGGCCTGACGGCCAACCTGGGCAGGGCGGAAGCTTGCGAGGGTGAAACGCGTGATGGCATCGTCGGTCAACCGACGGATCGAACTATACCTGCTACCGTCATTGGGGCTCCGAGACCCCGCGACCATGATCAGGCCTCGATCCACGGAACCCATCAGGGCCAGCGGCCTCGGCCGCGATCAAGGGCCGGACACATGACCGCAAGTGACCGTCGTTTCCAGAACGCAAAAAACCCTTGCTTGCCGGGGGCCATCCACACATGACGTTAAAGGGGCGCGTTAGGCGCCCCTTCAACGTCAGCTATGCCCCAGCACCGCATGGGGCCGATAGGGCGCCTCCAGGGCCTTCACCTCTTCCGCATCGAGCGTGATCGACAGGGCGGCGAAGGCGTCGGCGAGGTGGCCGGGTTTGGTGGCGCCGATGATGGGGGCGGTGACGCCGGGGCGGGTGGCGACCCAGGCGAGCGCCACCTGGATCGGCTTGACCCCGCGCTTGGCCGCGACCTCTTTCACCTTCTCGGCGACCGCGAAATCGTCGGGCTGGAAATAGAGGCTCTGGGCGAACTCGTCGCTCTTCGCACGGGTGGTCTCGCCGGTCTTGCCGTCGGCCTTGCGGTTGCCGGCGAGGAAGCCGCGGGCCAGCGGGCTCCAGGGGATGAGCCCGATGCCCTCGGCGCGGCAGAGCGGGATCATCTCGCGCTCCTCCTCGCGATAGACCAGGTTGTAATGGTTCTGCATGGAGACGAAGCGGCTCCAGCCATGAGTCTCGGAGAGATGCAGCGCCTGGCTGAACTGCCAAGCATACATGCTGGAGGCGCCGATGTAGCGCACCTTGCCGGCGCGCACGAGATCGGTCAGGGCCTCCAGCGTCTCCTCGATGGGCGTCTCGTGGTCCCAGCGATGGATCTGGTAGAGGTCGACGTAATCGGTGCCGAGGCGCTTCAGCGAGGCATCGATGGAATCCATGATGTGCTTGCGCGACAGGCCCTTCTCGTTGGGGCCCTCGCCCATCTTGCTATGGACCTTGGTGGCGATGACGAGGTCCTCGCGCCTGACGGCGAAGCCCTTCAGGACATTGCCCAGCACCTGCTCGCTGGCACCAAGGGAATAGACATCGGCCGTATCGAAGAAATTGATGCCGCCGTCCAGCGCCTCGCGGATGAAGGGCCGCGCCGCCGCCTCATCCAGCACCCAATCGCGCCATGTCTTCGAGCCGTAGCTCATGCAGCCGAGGCAGAGGCGGGAGACCTTGAGGCCGGTCGTGCCGAGGCGGACGTACTCCATGGGGCGCTGCTCCAAAAAGGGAATGGCTTCGCGGACGGTGGGGGAAGCTTAGGCAGGCGGGGTGGCCTCGGCAATCGCGCGGAGGCCGTTCACGCCGTTTTTCTGTGCCGTCGCCCCGGCTAGTAATCGAGCGAGGAGACGGTCGTGGAGGGCGCATCGGCCTCCGGCTGGCCGACGGCATTGAGGTCGCGCACCGTGTCCTGCACCAGGATCCTGAGATCGCCGCAAGGCGGGGCGCCCGGAATGGCCAGGGTGTTCTGCGTCATGCGGGTCTCGTTGGCGTGGTAGCTGACGAGCAGTGCTGCCTGGGAGGCCGGGGTCAGCGGAACGCGCTTCAGAAGATCGTTCACCGCCGAGGTGATGGGCGTGGGATCGACGCCGCAGGCGCGCATCAGCCCGGCCGAGCCGCCGGCCGCCTCGACCTCCGCGATCGCCGCCTGGCGCAGATCGCTGGCGCTGTCCGCCCGGGCACTGACGGTGCCCGTGGCGGTGAGGATCGCCGCCAGCACAATAGCGGGGAGAATTCTTCCAAAGTCCTTCATGTCGTCCACTCCGTGGGTCTGCCCTTGGGGGTGTGCCCCTTGGGGGTATGCCTCAAGCCTGCGGAAGCGTCGGGGTGCGCTGGCGCCGCTCGCCCTGGACGGGGTCGCGGAGGAGGCCGGTGGGGGCCTCTGGCGCAGGCTTGAAATGATTCGCTACGATGCGTATCTAATTAGGCGATACCGCTGCCGGTTCAAGGCCTGAGAGCCTTGCAGCCCTTGCAGGGCTGGGTGCTGGAACCCGGCCGGCAATCCCCGGGTTGGCGAGACGGGAGGAGATGTCGATCATGTCGGCCCCCATGGAGATCAAATTGCCGGAGATCAAATTAGCCCGGCCGGCCGCGCTGCGAGGAGACGCGGGGCGCGATCCTCAGGGCCGCCCATGAGCTGCTGGAATCCGGCGGGCTCGGCGCCTTCACCATCGAGGCGGTCGCCGAGCGGTCGGGCGCGGCCAAGACCACGATCTATCGCTGGTGGCCCAACAAGGGCGCGCTGGCCATGGAGAGCCTGCTGGACGTGGCCGAGACCCTCAGCCCCTTTCCCGAGACGGACTCCGCCCGGGCCGATCTCCGGGTCCATCTCCATCTCTACGCCACGGCGCTCCGGGGCCGGGCCGGCAAGCTGCTGGCCGGCATCGTCGCCGAGGCCCAGAAGGATCCCGCCACCCGCGACGCCTTCATCGCGCGCTATCTGGCCCCCCGCCGCCTGGCCGCCCGGCATCTGCTGGAGCGCGGCATGGCCCGCGGCGAGTTCCGGCCCGGCCTCGACACCGAGGGCATCTGCGACGCGCTCTACGGCTTCTTCTACATGCGCCTGCTCTTCGGCCATGGGCCGATGGACGATGCGGCGGTCGACCAGGTGCTGGACATCGTGCTGAACGGCATCGAGGCGCGGCGGGCGGCTTAGCGGGGCGCCCGGAGAAGCCGGGGACTTCGCGCGCTCTTTTTATACGTCATGGTCGGCGAAGGCCGACCATCCACGAGTTTGCCAGCCAGCAGTCACGTCAGGTGATCATAGAGGTCGTCCCAATTGGGATTGGCTGCCACGATCAGCCGCACTTTCCAGGCTCTCCGCCACGTCTTGAGGGCCTTCTCTCGGACGATCGCCGATCCAATGTCGTCGTGGCGCTCGTAATACACGAGGCGCTTCAGTCCGTAGCGCTTGGTAAAGCCTTCCACCAGGCCCGCGCGGTGTTCCCAGACGCGCCGAGGGAGATTGCTGGTGACGCCGATGTACAGCGTGCCATCGGGACGATTTGTCATGATGTACACCCAGCCGCCCTGCATGCCGCCACGGGTGCCATCGGGAGCCGGAAATGGCAAGCCCGGGAGGCTCGAGTCCAGGGCGGGCAAACTCGTGGATGGTCGGCCTTCGCCGACCATGACGGCCTAAAAAGGGAGGCTTACCCGCGGCGACCGTGACCGTGGGTCAAGCCGGAATGACGGAATAGAGGGCGAGGGCTTGCCGGCTGCATCGCGGCCTCGGAATAGCGAGCGGGCGCTGCTTTCTGCACTCTCCCTGCAAGGGGGAAGGGGAAGTAGCTACTCCCCCACCGCTCGCCGCTCGCCGCGTTCGTCGCCGGACCAGGCGAGGGACTGCTCGACCATTTCGGGGTGCTCGGGGGTGCTGGCGAGGACGGCGGGCTTGAATTGGGAGTCGCGGCCGCTGCGGGCGAGGTGATCGGCGGTGATGCGCTCGAGCCAGCCCTTCTGCATGACGGCCAGGCGCGGCGGGTTCAGCATCTTGTCGGTGCGGAAGATCGTGTAGTTCTCGTTCGCCGCCCCCAGCGCCCGGTCGAAGCCGGCGAGGAGCTGGCGGAGCTGGCCGGGGGCCAGCGTCGCCGCGTCGGCGGGCTCGATATGGAGGGCGTAGCGCCGCCGGTCGATCTCGGCGATGACCTGGAAATGGCGGAGCCTGACGCCGGTCTCCGCCGCCAGCGCCGCCATGGTCGTCATGACATGCTCGATCGAGAGCATCTCGCCCTGCATGTTCTGGACATGGCCGCCCTTGTAGAGGAAGCGCAGCAAGGGCGTTTCCTGCTGCCGGCCCGCGGCGCGGACGACATCGTTCATGGCATAGCGGTAGAGGCCGCCGGTGGTGGTGACCACGACATGATAATTGTGGCCCGGCTCCAGCTCATGGGCCAGCAGCGCGGGGGCATCGGGCTTGCCGAAATCATGCTCCGCCAGGAACTCGAAGAAGACCGCATGGAGGGCGGGCAGGCCGTCGACCGAATTATTCGCCTGGGGCACCGTGAAGATGCCCTCGCTCGCCATATAGCCGGCATCGCGGAAGGGCACGCCCTCGCCGCACCAGTCGCGCAGCCGCGGCGTGAAATGCCCCATCGAGCCGCCGATCCAGCATGCCGCCAGGCTGAAGCCGGGCCAATAATCGGTCGGCCGCAGCCGGCCGGCCTTCTCGCGCGCCGCGGCCAGCGCGCGGGCGCGGCGCGGATTGGGCGGGAGCTGGTTGAGGGCGGCGGCATGGAGCGCATCGGGCAGCGGGAATTCCGGCGAGAGGGTGCCGTCGTGGATATCGCGGATCAGCGTCTCGCTATGCTTGTCGGCGAAATCGAAGGCGGTGACGAGGCCCATGGGATTGCCGGTGAGGGCAAGGCTGCATTCCTTGTCGAGGGCGTAGCGCGTCAGCGCATAGCGCCGGGCCTCGACATTCTCCACGGCATAGACGTCATAGGGATGGGCATAGGCGCGGCGCAGGATCGCCGGCAGGCGGTAGTAGATATTGCCGGAGACCGTGCCATAGGCCTCGTGCCGCGGGGTATAGCCGTCGATCACCGTGTTCAGCACCGCCATGACCCGGCCGTCGAGCATCCGGGGATTGTCCTTCAGCGCCTGCAGCACCCAGAAGCGGTGGGTGATCTTGGAGAGCGCCTCGCAGCGCCGGGTGACGGGAATCATCTTCGGCACGCCCGTCGTGCCGGTGGTGCGGTGATAAAAGAAGGGCCGCTCCCTGGTCAGCACCCCGGGACGGCCCTCGATCACCCCGTCGACATAGGGTGCCAGATCGACCCATTGGCGGATCGGCACCTGGCGCTGGTAATCCGCCGCCGACCGGATCCGGGCGAAGCCATGCTCCTTGCCGAACTCGGTGCCGGCATTGCGGCGGAGGATCGAAGCGAGCAGGGAGGCTTGCGTCTCCCGCGGCGAATTGTAGTGGCGCATGTACCGATCGATCTCGCCTTGCACGCCGGATCCTGCTGCCATTTCCGCTCCCGTTGATCGTATCTGAGCTCGGGTCTTACTATGCCCGCTGCCGTCTTGCGAAGCCCTAACGTCGCGCCGGCGGCGCCTCCCGATGCCCGGAGGCGACCGCGTCCTGGCGCAGCGCTCCGAGAGAACTTAGTTTGGAGAAATACACAGAAATACGTTAATTGTCCGCCAACGGCCGTTTCGCAATACGGTCATTCCCAATGCAGGTCATCCAACACCTAGTCCCCGGCAAGGTAAAGCGTCTCGTGTTTCCCGCCCATGACATTCCCGTGGCAACGCCCCGTATCGAAACGGGCCGTCTCGTCTTGCGGGGACATCGGATCGAGGACCTCCAGGATTGCGCCGAGATGTGGGGCGATCGTGACGTCACGCGCTATATCGGCGGCAAGCCCTTCTCCCGCGAGGAGGTCTGGTCGAAGATCCTTAGATATGCCGGACATTGGTCGCTGCTGGGCTTCGGCTATTGGGTGATCGCGGACCGGGCCTCGGGCCGATTCCTGGGCGAGGCCGGCTTCGCCGATTTCAAGCGCCGGATCGAGCCCGAATTCACAGGATTGCCGGAGATCGGCTGGGCGCTGGCGCCCGCGGCCCAGGGAGCGGGCATCGCGACGGAGGCGGTGGGCGCCGTGCTCGGCTGGGGCGACCGCCATTTCGCCGCAGGGCCGACGGTATGCTTGATCCATCCGGATAATATCGGCTCTATCCGGGTCGCGCTGAAATGCGGCTATCGGGAATTCCGCCGCACGACCTATAAGGAGCAGCCGACGATCCTCTTTCAGCGCGGCGATCAAGGGAACGGACAGCAATAATGGGTCAGGAATGGTAGATCAGAAAAAGCTGACGCGCTTCATCGACGGCTGCTGGGACGCGGAAATCCTGCCCCGGCTGACCGAATATATCCGCATCCCCAACAAATCCCCCGCTTTCGATCCCGATTGGGCCGAGCATGGCCATATGGAGAAGGCCGTGGCCCTGCTGGCGGGCTGGGCCCAGGGCAAGCTCGCCGCCTTGCCCGGCGCCAAGCTCGAGGTCGTCCGCCTGCCCGGCCGCACGCCCCTCATCCTGATCGAGATCCCGGCCAAGGGCCCGGCCGCGCCGAAGGATCCCGTGCTGCTCTATGGCCATCTCGACAAGCAGCCGGAGATGACCGGCTGGGCCGAGGGCCATGGCCCCTGGACCCCGGTGATGGTGGGCGACAAGCTCTATGGCCGCGGCGGGGCCGATGACGGCTATGCCATCTTCGCCTCGCTGGCGGCGATCCTGGCCCTGGCGGAGCAGGGGGTGCCCCATGCCCGCGCCGTGATCCTGATCGAGGCCTGCGAGGAATCCGGCAGCTACGACCTGCCCTTCTATGTCGATCATCTCCGGCGCGCATCGGCAATCCCTCGCTGGTCGTCTGCCTCGACTCCGGCTGCGCCAATTACGACCAGCTCTGGCTCACCACCTCGCTCCGCGGCATGGTGGCCGCCACCCTCACGGTCCGGGTGCTGACCGAGGGTGTGCATTCCGGCGATGCCTCGGGCATCGTCCCCTCCAGCTCCCGGATCCTGCGCATGCTGGTCTCGCGGCTGGAGGATGAGGCGACGGGTGTCATCCGCCCCCAGGACCTCTATGTCCAGGTGCCGCCCGAGCGCATCGCCCAGGCAAAAGTCGCCGCCTCGGCGCTGGGGGAGGACGTCCATGCCAAATTCCCCTTCACGCCGGGCATGACGCCGGTGACCCAGGATATCGTGGAGCTGGTGCTGAACCGGACCTGGCGGCCGCAGCTCGCGACCATCGGCATGGACGGCCTGCCCACCCCGGGCAATGCCGGCAACGTCATGCGGCCCTATACCAGCGCGCGGCTCAGCCTCCGTTTGCCGCCGACCCTCGACGCGGAAGAGGCCGAGGCGGCGGTCGAGCGCCTGCTGCTGGCCGATCCGCCCTATGGCGCGACGATCGAGTTCGAGGGCGGACGGGCGGCCACCGGCTGGAACGCGCCGGCGCTCGCCCCCTGGCTCGAGCAGTCGCTGGCCGCGGCCTCGGAGGCCACCTTCGGCGCCCCGCCCGCCTATATGGGCGAGGGCGGCTCCATCCCCTTCATGGCGATGCTGGGGGAGAAATTCCCCCAGGCGCAATTCGTCGTGACGGGGGTGCTGGGCCCGCATTCCAATGCCCACGGGCCCAATGAATTCCTGCATATTCCCACCGCCAAGCGCGTGACCGCCGTCGTGGCGCGCGTCTTGGCCGATCATGGCGCGGCCAACCAGGAGAAGAAGGCAGCATGAGAGTCGATCACCTGGTCTGGTATTCCGCCGACCTCGCCACGGGCGAAAAGCATTTCTCGGGCTGGACGGATGTGGCCCCCGCCTTCGGCGGCGCCCATCCCGGGCAGGGGACGCGCAACAGCGTGCTCTCCCTGGGCGATTCCACCTATATCGAGATCCTGGCGCGCGATCCCGCCCAGACCGGCGGCACGCTGGACCGGGAGATCGCCGCCCTCAAGGGCCAGGGGCTCTATCACTGGGCCGTGGGCGGGGTCGATCTCGCCGAGCTCGCGGCCCGCGCCCGCCATGCCGGGGTCGATGCCAGCGCCGTGGTCAGCGGCGGGCGGCATCTGCCGGACGGCAATTGGCTGAGCTGGAGCCTGGTCGGGATCCGCCGCCACGGCTTCGGCGCGCTGGTCCCCTTCTTCATCGATTTTCGCGGCAACCACCCCGCCGCGACCGGGCCCAGGGGCGGAAGCTTCGCCGGCATCGAGCTCTTCTCGCCCCGGGCCCAGCAGCTGGGCGATCTTTTCGGGAAGCTGGGCCTCGAGATTCCGATCTCCCAGCGCGACAAGCCGGGCATCACCGCCACGGTGGAAGCGGCCAGCGGCACGCATAAGCTGGAGTCCTTCGATCCCATGCCCCGGGGCTTCGTGATCTGAGGGGTTCGTGATCTAAGGGGCTTCGGCATCCAGCCGGGAGACCGGCTAACCAAGGGGAGGGGACCATGGCCGATCTGGCGGGCAAGCGCGTGATCGTCACCGGCGGCTCCACCGGCATCGGCGCCGCCATCGCCGAGCGCTTCCTCGCCGACGGCGCCAAGGTCTGCGTCTGGGGCCAGAGCCAGGAGCGGCTCGACGCCATCATTGCAGAAGCTGCCGAAGCTCGCCGCGGCGATCAGCGTCGATGTCGCCGATGCCGATGCCGTCGACCCCGCCTTCGCCCGCTCGCTCGCCAGCCTCGGCGGCCTCGACGTGCTGATCTGCAACGCCGGCATCTCGATCCGCCATGATTTCGTCGATATCGAGCGCAAGGATTTCGAGCGCATCCTGAAGGTGAATCTCTTCGGCACCTTCTTCGTCAGCCAGCTCGCCGCCCGCCACATGCTGCGCGAAGGCGGCGGGGCGATCCTGTTCACGGCGTCGACCAGCGGCGTCATCGGCTATCGCCACTACGCCGACTACAACGCCAGCAAGGGCGCCATGATCGCGCTCATGCGCACCATGGCGCTGGAGCTGGCGCCCAAGGTGCGCGTCAATGCCGTCAACCCCGGCTATACCCTGACGCCGATGCAGGAGGCGGAATACAGCCCGGCCATGCTGCAGCGGGTGAACGACGCGATCCCGATGGGGCGGCATGCGCGGCCGGCGGAGCTGGCGGGGTTGTTCGCGTATCTCGCCTCGGACGAGGCGGCCTATGGGACGGGGCAGGTGTTTACGCTGGATGGCGGGGAGAGCACGGGGACGCTGGCGGGGACGTTGTGAGGGTGGTCTAACTAGGGCGTGAACTCATAAACGCGCCGCCCTCTGGCGATTTGCTGGAGTCCGCTTTGGAGCCAAGAGCGGCCTTCACTCGACGCAGGTGGCACTTCCGAAAAATGCCAGCAGCAGACGTGCGGCATGAGCCCTGCCCTCTATCGTCTGGATCGATGGCGCGCGATGCGATAGGCTTTCGCCTGGGTTCGCGGGAGGACAGGCCATGCGAGTAAAACCCAAGCTAACTGCAGCGGCCGTGGCCGCTCTTATGACCTCTCTGTCTATTGTTCCGACAAGGGCACAGGAAGCGCCGGCAACTCCAGTCGGGACGGACATCGGCACCTTTTACAAGGACGAGGTGGCGCCGCTCTTCAAGAAGCCGGGCTACTCGCCCTATGCCGGCCGCAACTATCCAACGCGCGTGCTCTGGGGCGATACCCATCTTCACACCGCCAACTCACTCGACGCGGCCGCCTTCGGCAACACGCTGGGGCCCGGAGGAGGCCTACCGGTTCGCCCGGGCGAGGAGGTCGTCTCGTCGACCGGCCAGCGGGTGAAGCTGAGCCGGCCGCTCGACTTTCTGGTCGTCGCCGATCACGCCGAGGGTCTCGGCGCGACGATCGAGCTCAAGAACGGCAATCCGCTCCTGATGGCGGATCCGACGCTCAAGCGCTGGCACGACATGATGGCGGCGGGACCAGGGCGCGGACGCCGCGATCGAGATGATCAGATCGGTCAGGACCGGCACGACCCCGAAGCTGCTGTTCGATCCCAGCGCTTGCCCGCTCGGTCTGGCAGGCCTACACGGCGACGGCCGAGCGCTACAACGAGCCGGGCCGCTTCACCGCCCTGATTGGCTACGAGTGGACCTCGCAACAATGCCGGCAACAACCTCCATCGCGTCGTGATCTTCCGCGACGGCAAGGACAAGGCCGATCAGATCGTGCCGTTCTCTCGACCGACAGCGAGGACCCGGCAAAGCTCTGGAATTTCCTTGATGCCTACCAGGACAAGACCGGCGGCTCGGTGCTGGCGATCCCGCACAACGGCAATCTCTCCAACGGCCGGATGTTTGCCCTGGTCGATTTCGACGGGCGCGGCCTCACGCGGCTATGCCGAGACGCGCGCGCGGCTGGAGCCGGTCTACGAAGTGACGCAGATCAAGGGCGACGGCGAGACCCATCCGTTCCTGTCGCCGAACGACGAGTTCGCCGGCTACGAGCTCTGGGACAAGGGCAATCTCGATCTCACCGAGCTCAAGAAGCCGGAGATGCTGCAATACGAATATGCCCGCTCCGGCCTGGAGCTCGGGCTGAAGCTCGAGAAGGAGCTCGGCGTCAACCCCTTCAAGTTCGGCATGATCGGCTCGACCGACTCGCACACCTCTCTCGCGACCGCCGAGGAGGACAATTTCTTCGGCAAGCACTCGGGCGCCGAGCCGAGCCCGACGCGCGCCATGCATCCCTTCATGCAGTCGACCGACGGCAAGGCGATGATCTGCGGCTGGGAGATGACGGCCTCGGGCTATGCCGGCGATCTGGGCGACCGACAACACGCGCGAGGCGATCTTCGATGCGCTGATGCGCAAGGAAGTCTACGCCACGACGGGGCCGCGGATGATCGTGCGCTTCTTCGGCGGCTGGGATTTCAAGCCGGAGGATGCCGCCGACGCGCAGTCCCGCCGAGGTCGGCTATGCGAAGGGCGTGCCGATGGGCGGCGATTTGACGCCGCGCCGCACGGGCAAGGCACCGACCTTCCTGGTCGCCGCGCTCAAGGATCCGATCGGCGCCAATCTCGACCGCATCCAGATCGTGAAGGGATGGCAGGCCGCCAATGGCGACGCTGAAGGACAAGGTCTATGACGTGGTGTGGGGCGATGCCGACAAGCGCAAGCCCGGCGCCGACGGCAAGCTTCCGCCGTCGGCAGCACGGTCGATATTCCCAATGCGACCTGGACCAACACGATCGGCGATCCCGAGCTGATCACCGTCTGGACCGATCCGGATTTCGATCCCGACCTGCGCGCCTTCTACTATGTGCGCGTCATCGAGATCCCGACGCCGCGCTGGACCGCCTATGACGCCAAGAAATTCGGCGTCGACATGCCGAAGGAAGTGCCGATGACGACGCAGGAGCGGGCCTATACCTCGCCGATCTGGTACACGCCGAAGGGCTGAAGGCGCGCCGCATGCTCGGCCGGCTGATCCGCGAGCCGCTCCTGCATTTCCTGCTGCTGGGCGGGCTGCTGTTTCTCGTTCTTCGGCCGGGGCGGACCCGAGCCGCCAGCCGGCGGCCGGAGATCGTCGTCACCGCGGCCGACGTGGACCGGATCGCCGCGGGATTCGCGACCACCTGGCAGCGACCGCCGTCCGGCAGGAGCTGCAGGGGGCGATCGACGACTACATCCGCGAGGAGGTCCTCTATCGCGCCGGCCTTGCCCTCGGGCTCGACAAGGACGACACGATCGTCCGTCGCCGCATTCGCCAGAAGATGGAGTTCTTCTTCGAGGATACGGTCGAACAGCCGACAGGAGGCCGAGCTGCACGCATTCTTCGACGCGCATCGCCGACAAGTTCCGCCGCGAGCCGCGCATCGCCTTTCGCCAGGTCTTCGTCAGCGCGAAGCGAAGCAACCCGAAGGCCGATGCGGAAGCGATGTTGCCGCGCCTCGTGTCGTCCGGGCCCGAATGCCGTAGGCTGCGGGCGATCCGCTGCTGCTGCCCGCGACCTTCGATCTGACGCCGCTCAGCCAGATAGAGGCCAGTTCGGCGAAGGCTTCGGCCAGCGACCTCGCAGCCGTCGCGCCCGGCCACTGGACCGGACCGCTCAAATCGGCCTACGGCTTTCACCTCGTCCTCGTCACGGCGCTCGAGCCGTCGCAGCTCCCGCCGTTCGCCGAGGTTCGCGACGCCGTTCAGCGCGAATGGTTCGCCGCCCGCCGGGCGGCCGTCCTTGACGAGCAATACCAGAAACTTCGCTCGCGCTATCCCATCCGCGTGGAAGATACCGGGCAGCCGCCGGCGGGACAATGAAACGCCTTTCGGCGCTTCCCGCGTCCTTCTGGCGCTGCTCGTGTCTCCTGCCGTCGCCGCGGCCGCGCACGAGGTCCGCCCCGGCTATCTGGAGCTGCGCGAGACCGAGCCGGGCCTGTTCTCGACGATCTGGAAGGTGCCGGCGCTCGGGGACGTATCCGCCTCGCCATCGAGCCCACCTATCCTGCCTTCTGCCGCCCGATCGGCGAGCCGCTCGACCGCGCAGGTCGGACAGCAGCGTTCATCGAGCGCGGCCGGCTTCGCTGCGAGCAGAGCCCTCGCGGGCGCCCGCATTCGTATCCGCGGGCTGGAGGCAACCCAGACCGACGTTCTCGCTGCGGGTCGAGGCGGCGGACGGCGCCGTCTTGACGGGACGCCTCACGCCATCGCATCCCGATTTCATCGTGCCGGCCCGGCCCAGCCGCCTCGCGTGTCTTTTCGACCTATCTTCAGCTCGGCGTCGAGCATATCCTGACCGGCGTCGATCACCTTCTCTTCGTGCTCTGCCTCATCCTGCTGGTCCGCGAGCATTCGCAAGCTCCTCGCCACCGTCACCGCCTTCACCCTCGCCCATTCCATCACGCTGGCGGCGGCCACCCTTGGCCTGGTCAACGTTCCGCGCGGCGCCGGTCGAGGCGATGATCGCCCTCAGCATCGTCTTCCTCGCCAGCGAATTGCTGCGCGACCCCGCGCGGCGGAGCGGCATCACGCGAAGCTATCCCTGGCTGGTCGCCTTCAGCTTCGGGCTGCTGCACGGCCTCGGCTTCGCCGGCGCGCTGGCCGAGATCGGCCTGCCGCAGGGCGAGATCCCGCTCGCGCTCTTCTCCTTCAATGTCGGCGTCGAGCTTCGGCCAGCTCGCCTTCATCGCCGCCGTGCTGTCCCTGGGCCTATCTGGCGACGACGCCTCGTGCGGAGCACACCATCCTGGGCTCCGCGCGCCACCGCCTACGCCATCGGCTGCACGGCCGCCTACTGGGTCTTCGAACGCCTCGCCGCCGCAACATGACGGTGCGGGTGGAGAGCAGCCGAGAATGTCGGCTTCGGGGTCGATCGCGTCGATTTTGCGATGTCTGCCATAGGTCCGCTCACCCTCTCTCCAACAGGGGACATGCTATTTGGCCATTAATTCCCTGGTCCGGAGGCGCTTCACCACACTCTGGGACGGAACACCTCGTCTACCGCTCGCGCAAGGCTTCCTGCCGGTAGCGCAGCAGCGGCGACAGGAGGTAGCTCAGGATCGTGCGCGAGCCGGTCTTGATCTCGACCGTCGCCGCCATGCCGGGTGACAGATTGACCATCCGGTCGTCGATCTGCATCTGGGTGCGATCGAGCGAAATGCGTGCGCTGTAGTTCAGCTCCTGGCCCTTCGACCCGCGGGCGTCGTCGCTCGGCGCCCCCAACTCCCCGCCGTTTGACCGGTCCAGTTGCCGGTCGCGGATGATGGCGTCCTGCGAGACACTCAGCACCCGCCCGTGCAAGAGGCCGTAGCGGGTGAAATTGAAGGTGTCGATCTTGATCTCGGCCAGCTGGCCCGCGCTGACAAAACCGATGTCACGGTTCGAGACCATCGCCTCGATCTCGAGCCGGCTGTCGGCTGGCACCACCGCCATCAGTTGCTGGGCCGGTGTCACCACGCCGCCGACGGTGTGCACGGCGAGCTGCTGCACCGTGCCGTCGACCGGCGCCGTCAGGGTCTGCAGGCGCTGGCGCTGCTGTGCCTCCACCAATTGCTGCTGCAGACTGGCGGCTCTCTGCTCGGCCTGCGACAGGTCGGCGTCGTTGGTGCGGCCGAACTCGGCCTCCGCCTGGCGCTTTTGCTCTTTCAGGCCGTCGAGCGCGGCGACAGTCTCCGCGAGCTTTGCCTTCTGCACCTCCAGTTCCTGCTGATACTCGACGAGATCCTGCGCCATCTGCAGATATTGCAGCAGCTCGCCCCAGCCGTGATCGACCAAAGTCTTGTACGCGGCGACGCGCTTTTGCAGCAGCGGCAAGGCGAGGGTCAGCTTTTGCACTTGTGCGGCGGCCCCCGCGCGGGTGGCCTGCGCCTGCGCATATTGCTTGTCGAGATTGGCGAGCTTCGCGCGATATTCCTCAAGCTGGTGGAAAAGCAGCGCGCGGTGGAGCTCGATCTGCGCGGGGCTGGCGCCCTCGGGGGCAATGAAGCTCGCCGCCGGGTCCTCGCCCCCGCTCACCAAGGCGCGCAATCGGTTGACGTCGAGCCGTGCGGCCAGCAGCTCCTTGGCCAGCCGGTCGCTTTCGGCACCGCTGACGGTGGCGTCGAGCTGAATCAGGACATCGCCCGCCTTCACTTTCTGGCCGTCCTGAACATAGACCGCACTCACCACCCCGGTCTCGAATGGCTGAATGATCTTGGTGCGGCCGCTCGGCATGATCTTTCCTGTCGCCGAAGCGACGATGTCGATCGTGCCCCACCACGCCCAGAAAAGTGCCGCGCAGAACAGCAGAATGATCGTCGCCCCGATGGTGCGCCCGATCGGCGAGGGCGGCGTATCCATTATTTCAAGCGCAGCCGGCAGGAACGCCAGCTCGGCGCCACGCCGCCCTCGCCGATCGGGCGCACCATCGGGGCGAAACGGCACGACGCCTGCGGCCGGCATCTCGCGGCTGGCCAACTTCATGCAGCCCCCGCCTGCAGCCTATGCAGGGATGCATAGCGGCCGCCGGTCTCGATCAGCGCCTCGTGGTTGCCATCCTCGATCAGGCGGCCGCGTTCGAAGGTGATGATGCGATCCATCGAGCGCACCGTCGACAACCGATGCGCGATGACCAGAACCGTGCGCTCTTTGGCGATCTCCTTCAGATTGTGCTGAATGATGCGCTCGCTTTCATAGTCCAGCGCGCTCGTCGCCTCGTCGAAAATCAGAATGCGCGGATCGCTGACGAGGGCGCGGGCGATGGCGATGCGCTGGCGCTGGCCGCCGGAGAGGGTCGAGCCGCGCTCGCCAACGATCGTGTCGTAGCCGTCGCCGAGCTCGAGGATGAAATCATGCGCCCCGGCAAGGCGCGCCGCGGCGATGATGCGCCCAATCGGCATGGCGGGGTCGGCGAGCGCGATATTGTCCCGCACGGAACAGTTGAACAGCACGTTCTCCTGCAGCACGACGCCGATCTGGCGGCGCAGCCACGCCGGGTCGGCGATGGCGAGGTCCATGCCGTCCACCAGGACACGCCCGCTCTCTGGCACATAGAGACGCTGGACGAGCTTGGCGACGGTGCTCTTGCCCGACCCCGAGGGCCCGACGATTCCCACCGTCTGCCCGGCCGGCACGGTGAAGCTGACATCGCGGAGGATTTCCGGCCCGTCGATGCGGTAGCGGAATGCGACATGCTCGAAGTCGATCTTGCCACGGATCGTCGGCAGCCGTGTGCGCCCCGCCGCATAGCTGGGCTCGGCAGGGGTGTTGAGGATATCGCCCAGCCGCGAGACGGACAGGCGGGCCTGGTGGAAGTCCTGCCAGATCTGTGCCAACCGCAGCACCGGCGCGCTCACCCGGCTGGCCAGGATGTTAAAGGCGACGAGCTCGCCGACCGTGAGATCGCCTTCTATGACCAGCTTGGCACCGATGTAGAGGATGCAGGCGGTTACGAGCTTGCTGACGAACTGCACCATCTGGCTCGCGGTGTTGCCGAGGCTCAAGACCCGGAAGCTCGCGGCGACGTAGCCGGCGAGCTGCTCTTCCCACCGGCGCTGCATCTGCGGTTCGACCGCCATGGCCTTGAGCGTTTCGATTCCGGTGACGCTCTCGACCAGAAAGGCCTGGTTCTCGGCGCCGCGCCGGAACTTTTCGTCCAGGCGGCGCCGGAACAGCGGCGTCGCTCCTGCCGAGATCGCGATATAGAAGGGGAACGAGCCGAGCACGACCCAGGTCAGCACGGGGGAGTAGACGTACATGACCGCCAGGAACACGACGGTGAAGAACAGGTCGATGACGAGGGTGAGCGCCGAGCTGGTGAGGAAGTTGCGGATGTTCTCCAGTTCGCGTACCCGCGCTACGGAATCGCCGACTCGCCGCGCCTGGAAATAGGCCATCGGCAGGGCCATCAGGTGGCGGAACAGGCGCGCACCCAGCTCGACGTCGATGCGGTTGGTGGTGTGCGCGAACAGATAGGTGCGCTGGATGCCGAGGACGGTCTCGAACAGCGAGATCGTCACCAGACCCACCATCAGCACCTCCAGCGTCGTCAGGCCGCGGTGCACCAGCACCTTGTCGATGACCACCTGGAAGAACAGCGGCGAGACCAGCGCGAAGAGCTGCAGGAAGAACGAGGCGATGAGCACCTCGCTGAGGAGGCGTCGATATTTGTTGATCGCCCCGAGAAACCAGGCGATGCCGAATTGCCGTGCGACGTCGGACAAGCCGGCCCGGCGGGTCATCAGGATCAGCCCGCCGTCCCAGACCGACAGGAACTCGGCCCGCGCCATCAAGGCCGGCCGGGCCCCCGGTGACTGTACCAGGACCTTGTCCCCGCTCGCCTTGGCCAGCAGCAGGAACCCGCCGTCGCGCAAGCTCGCTATCGCCGGCAGGGGCGTCCTGGCAAGCCGCGACCACCGGGTTCGGCAGGCTCGCGCCTTGAGCCCGAGATCCTTGGCGCAGCGGAGCATCTCCGCTACGCCGATCCTGGTGGATCCCAGCCGATGCCTGATCTGACCGGCATCCGCCGCAATGCCATTGAAACGCAGCAGGGTCACCAGGGCCTCGAGCCCCGGATCGGCCGGTGTCACCTCGTCGATTATCGTGCTCACTGGCGCTCTCCGGGGCTCGTCCTCGTTCAGGCGTGCGGATGCGTCAAGACGGGGTGCTGGCTGGATGCGGGATCCTCAATCGGCGTCCCACCCTGGCCGTCGCCCGCCGTGACGAAGCTCGAGGCCATGAACTGACCTAACAGGGCGGCATCGGCGGAGGTCAAGGTGAGCCCGCCGGTGATGACGACGTTGTCGCCGGGTCCGCCATCGAGAACGTCTTGTCCGCCTCCGCCGATCAGCACGTCGTCTCCCGCACCGCCAAGCAGCGTGTCGTTGCCGGCACTGCCGATGAGGACGTCGTCGCCCTCGCCGCCGTCGGCAGTGAGCTGCAGGGACGTGCCGAGCCCCGATGCCGTGATGACGTCATCGCCGCCGAGGCCATTGATGACAAGGCGATCTGTCGGGTCGAAGTTGGCGATCGTCACATCGGCGCCAAGACCCGTGACCGTGACCACGCCGTTGTTGTTAACAACATTGATCACGTCATCACCGCTGGTGGCGTTGAGGACGACAGTATCCAGCTGGCTGTCGGGGGTGGCGCTACCGGGGGGCGCCGCCAGGTCGATGGCGACCTGATTCGTGCCGGTTCCGGTCAGATCGTTGACCGTGATCGTGTCGGTGCCGCCCGAGGCGTTGAGCTGGAGGTGCTCGACGCCGTTGAGGTCCATGGTGACGTTGCCGACGTCGCGGGTGAGCCTCACTCGCCCACCATTGGCGGAGACGTCGATCTTCTCGTTCACATTGGCGCCGTTGAACAGCAGCGTATCGGTGCCGGCTTGGCCCTCGACGGTGTCGCTGCCGTCGCCGGGGTTCCAGACGAACTGATCGTCGCCATCGCCCAGCCTGGCCACGTCATTGCCGGTGTCGCCCGCCACCGTGTCGTTGCCGTGGCTCCCGATGAGGGTGTCGTTTCCGGCCCCGCCCCTGATCGCGAGGTCGATTTGGCCGGCCAGGAGCGCCGAGGCGTCGATGGTATCGTTGCCTGCGAGACCGTTGACGGTGAGCCGATCGCCGGCGTCGGCGTGCGTGATCGTCGTCCGCGCCGCGAGCCCGCTTACGGTCACCGTGCCGCCGGTGGCGGCGATCCTGGCGGTGTCGTCGCCGGCGGTGGCGTTGACGGTGACCGCATCGGCACTGCCGTCGCCGGTGGTCGTGCCGGGACCTGCCAGGTCGATGGCCGCCTGCGTCACGCCGGTTCCCGTCAGGTCGTTGACCGTGATGTTGTCGGCGCCGCCCGCGGCCTGGAGCTGGATGTGCTCGACACCGTTGACGTCCATGGCGATGTTGCCGACATCCCGGAACAACCTCACCCGTCCGCCGTTAGCCGAGATGTCCATGTTCTCGCTGGCGTTGGAGCCGGCGAACACGAGCGTGTCTGTGCCGGCCTGGCCTTCGACGGTGTCGCTGCCGTCGCCGGGGTTCCAGACGAACTGGTCGTTGCCGTCGCCGAGATCGGCAAAATCATTGCCCATGCCGCCGGTGACGACGTCATTGCCGGCGCCACCGAGCAACCTGTCTGCACCGCGGCTGCCGACTATGGTGTCATTGCCGTTGCCGCCGTCGAGCGTGGTGTTGATGAGACCTGCAGCGAGCGCTGAAGCATCGATCGTGTCGTTGCCGCCGAGGGCGGCGATATTCAGCTGGTCCATGCTGCCCTCGGCGCCGCTGATCGTCACCTGCGCCGCCAATCCCGTGACCGCGATCGAGGAACCGTTGCTCGCCGCGACGATTTGGTCGCCGGCCGCCGTGCCGCTGACGGCGACGCTATCGGCCGCCAGGTCGCCGGTGCCGCTGCCGGGCGTCGATGCCAAGTCGATCGCGACCTGCTTCACATCGGTCTTGGACAGGTCGTTGACCGCGATGGTGTCGGCGCCGCCCCGAGCCGTGAGCTGGATGTTCTCCACGCCGTTGAGGTCCATGGTGACATTGCCGACGTCGCGGGACAGCTTCGCCCGGCTGCCGTTGGCCGAAATGGCGATGTTCTCGGCGACATTGGCACCGTTGAAGGCAAGCGTATCGTTGCCAGCACCCCCCTCGACCACGTCGCTGCCCTCGCCCGGGTCCCAGGTGAACAGGTCGTCGCCGTTGCCGAGCTGCGCCACATCGTTGCCGCGGCCGCCGTCGATGACGTCATTTCCGTCACCGCCGATCAGCGTGTCGTTTCCGTCGCCGCCGGTGATGGTGTCGTTTCCCGCGCCACCGTCGATCTTGAGCTGGATGAGGCTGGCCAGGCCGTTCCCGGCGGTAATGACATCGTCGCCGCCATTGGCGTTGAGGACCAGAGTCTCCGTGGTGCCGATGTCGAGGCTGAAGGGAGCGGGGCTGAGACGATCGAAGCGCACGCGAGTCCCATTGGCGGTGATGGAGAAGGTTTCACTCCCGTTGCCCCCATTGACCTCGGCGGTATCGTTGCCGGCGCCGCCCTCGAACAGGTCCGTGCCGTCGCCCGGGTTCCAGATCATGCGGTCATCGCCTTCCTGGCCGAAGACCTGGTCGTCGCCCGTGCCGCCGGTCAGCACGTCATTGCCGAGCCCGCCGAAGAGCAGATCGTTGCCGCCCTTGCCGTTGAGGATATCGTCGCCGCCTTGGCCGAAGAGCTGATCGTTTCCCGAGCCGCCCGTGAGCGTGTCGTTGCCGGCGCCCCCGAATAGCTGGGCGGCCGGCAGCGCACCATTGGTCTCGTCGAGGGCGATCGTGTCGTTGCCGCCCAGGCCGAAGGCCTGGATCGTGGCGGTATTTGCCACTGTCGCCGTGCCGCCCGCGATGGCGATGTTGCCGCCGTTGATGAGAATTGTCCCGGCCGGGTCGCGACTGAAAGCGATCGTGTTCGTGAGATTGTCGCCCGTCGCCGTCAACTGCCCGGCACCCGGGATGAACGTGGCCGAAATAGTCATGGTCGTTTTCCTCTCGAAGTTCTGGCTCCTGGCGGATGCGCTTTCGCGCAACGGATGTGGTATCGCGATCACGCCACAAGATGTGGCAGATACCACGGTTTAAGGATCCCGTTTGCCCGACCTTCCACATTTCGGAAGATGGGTGGGCCGCGTGGTAGCCATCGTTTGAGCCCGCGTGGAAATTGCCTGGACCTATCGTGGTATTTGCGAGCATATTGAAATTGCTTGGCAATTTTGTCCGAGAGAGATATCAAAAGGTGACAGGAGCGCCGCGGGCAGCAACAACCTCCGGTGACCTCGGTGTTGTCCTTACACTTTCTGGGTGAGGCGCGGGTCTTGCGCGACGGCGCCACGCTGGCGCTGCCGCCGTCGAGGAAGACACGCGCTCTGCTCGCCTATCTGGCAGTGACTGGGCGGCCGCATCGGCGCGAGCGCTTGTGCTCGCTCCTGTGGGACTTACCGAACGATCCGCGGGGCGCCCTGCGCTGGAGCCTGAGCAAGCTTCGGGGACTGGTCGACGAGCCAGGCGGGGCTCGAATTCGTGACCGATCGCGAGACCGTCAGATTCGACCCGCAGGGCGCGCATATCGACATCGTGGATCTACGTCGCAGGGCGTCCGGCGGACTGGAGACAGCGGCGACCGAGGATCTGGCGTCGCTGGCCGACGGATTCGGCGGGGAGTTCCTGGCGGGGCTTGAACTCCCGTACAGTCACGAGTTTCACGGCTGGTGCATTGCACAACGCGCGGAGTTGCGGGCGCTACATCTGCGGATTCTTCGCACGCTCGTCGAAAAATTGAGATCTCAGCCCGAGGCCGCTCTACCCCATGCGCGCGCCCTCCTCGGCGTCGATACCCACGAGGTTTCGGCCCATGTCGCCCTTCTGCGCCTCCTGCTCGCCGCCGGCCGGCTGCGCGAGGCGGAGGAGCAACGCGAACTATCGGCGAGACTGCTTGGCGAGACGGGCGCCGCTGCGGTACTGGAGCTCGCCAGGGCCTGGCGGTCGCTCGTTGACAGGCCGGAAGGAGAGGATCTTGCACGCGGCCTTCCGTCGGCGGAATCAGGAGCGTGGCCAGCGCGTGCCGCAGAAGGCTCCCCGAATGAGGAGGGGCCCTCGCCCGCGGGTACGCCTGTGCCGCGCGCCGGGCGCGCCGCTGAGTCAGGGCGCCGGCGCATCGCCATCCTGCCCTTCACCAATATGAGCGGCGATGCCGAGCACGAGTATTTCGCCGATGGCGTCACCGAGGACATCATCACTGACCTCTCTCAGGTCTCCGCCTTATTCGTCGTCGCCCGGAACACCGCCTTCACCTACAAAGGCAAGGCGGTCGAGGTCACCGAGGCCGCCCAACGGCTAAATGTCGGATATATCCTTCAGGGCAGCGTCAGGAAAGCGGCCAACCGGGTCCGGATCAACGTGCAACTGATCGATGGCGCGACAGGCGACCACCTCTGGTCAGAGCGGTATGACCGAGACTTCGGCGACATTTTTGCGCTGCAGGACGAGATATCCAAGAGCGTCGTCATTGCCCTTAAGGTGAATTTACTGCCTGAGGAATTGAAATCGATCGCCGGTCGCGCCACGAGGAACGCTGAAGCATATGAGTACTACCTCCAGGGTCGCTCGTCTCTATTTGGCGGCTTTGCAGACAAGCAATCACTGCACGAAGCGCGGGAGATGTTCTTCAAAGCCATAGAGATCGATCCCGGATATGCCAGAGCTTACGCTGGCATCGCCGAATGTGATGCGTTGCTGTGGATGAGTGGTGGTACCGACATTTCTTACCAGGAAATTCTCAGGAACAGCACCACGGCGTTGACATTTATGCCGAACCTGGCCGAAGCGCACGCATCCAAGGGGTTGGCGCTCTTTCTGAGCGGGCATGCTGAGGAGGCGATGACTGCCTTCGAGCGAGCCATCGAATTGGACCCCGAGCTATTTGAAGCCCATGAGTGGTACGGCGAAGTTTGCAGGAATACGGGCCAATTTGCCAAAGCCGCGGCGCTGTTCGAGCGTGCGGGAGAATTGCGTCCCACCGACTACATTTCGCTGATGCTCCTTAAGGATTGCTATGGATCGCTCGGCTTTCACGAGAAATCCGTAGATGCGGCAAGGCGAGCATTTATTCGGATGGAGGCACAGCTCATGAGGCGTCCTAATGACGCTATGGCAATCTGTGCCGGAGCAGCGACCTTGGTTTCTCTGGGCGAGAATCAGCGGGCCGAGGAGTGGGCCGAGCGAGCTCTGGCCATGAGCCCTGAGGATTATCTGGTGCACTACAACGCGGCCTGCACATATGCGGTCACCGGCAAGTTTGGTGCCGCTCTCGAACGTCTCGAACATGTCCTCTCCCGTACGCCGAGAGTGCGATCCTGGTTGCTGGGAATCGTAAAACACGATGTCCAGCTCGACTCACTACGCGACCGCCCAGAATTTCAGAATTTCGTGACGCGTCTGGAGATCGATGTATCGGCGCAATCGGACAAAGGTCAGGAGGCAACTTCGCCATAAGGTCTCTATTTTGGCACGGACTGCGCCAAAACGTCGGCAGGACTGTCCATCGTGCAAGTCTGCTTTGATCGGGCTCGGACGGGGCGAACGGCGGGCCGGTGTCCGGTTTCACCTCGAAAGGGACCCAAACTAGCCGAGCCCGTTGGTCCCAGATGTGCCAGGAGCGGACCTCAATGGGGTCTCAGGCACCGCTACTGTCGGGATACTGCCAGCGCCCTGAGCGTGCCAACGGCGGTAATTTGGGTTACGTTGGCAGAATGGATATCGACGCGTTCCTCGAGGCATTGGGCCTCGGACGGTACACAAGCGCGTTCGCCGAGAACGATGTAGACGAGACCGTTCTGGCCCAGCTCACCGACGCAGACCTGAGGGACCTCGGCGTCGCGTCACTCGGCCATCGCAAGCAACTCCTGGCTGCCATCGCTGCACGCCGGGCAGCGCCGCCGGCGACGGCGCCAGCAGCATCTGCGACACCGCCGGGCGACCGGCGGCAGGTCACCATTCTTTTCGCCGATCTCTCGGGTTTCACCGCTTTGTCCCAGGCGCTCGACCCGGAAGAGCTGCACGAGCTTGTGACACGCTACACCCAGCTCGTCGACGGCATCGTCATCGGCTATGGCGGCACGGTCGACAAGCATATCGGCGATGCGGTGATGGCGCTGTTCGGCGCGCCGCGTGCCCATGACGACGATCCCTGGCGCGCCGCGCGCACCGCGCTCGACATCCATGACGCGCTTATCCAATTGAGTGAGAGCACCGGGCGATCGCTGAAGGCCCATGTCGGGATCGCAAACGGCGAGGTCGTCGCGGGGGCGCTCGGTCGCGCCCAGGGGGAGGACTACACGGTGCTCGGCGATTCCGTCAATCTGGCGGCACGCCTGGTGGGCGCCGCGGCGCCTGGCCAGACGCTGATCTCTGACGGCGTCCATCGCGCGCTGCTCGGACGCGTCGTGAGCGAAGCGCAAGGCGAGGTGCGCTTCAAGGGCATTGCCGAGCCCGTGGGCATCTGGCGCCTTCACGGCGTCTCCGGCGAGCCGGTCTTGGGAAGCCGTAGCCCCTTTGTCGGCCGCGACGCCGAGCTCGAGCAGTTCAAGGGCATCATCGGCACTTGCCTCAGCCGGCGCGCCGGACAGGTCGTCTATGTCCGCGGCGAGGCGGGCATCGGTAAGACTCGCCTCGTCGACGAGATGCGTCGCGTCGCCGAGGCGCAAGGGTTCTCGCTGCACCGCGCGCTCGTGCTGGATTTCGGCATGGGCAAGGGACAGGATCCGATCCGCGCCATTCTGCGCAGCCTGATCGGCCTGAGCGAGGGGGCGACGGCGGAGGAGCGCCGCGCTGCCGCCGAGAGCGCGGCGGCAACGGGCGTCGTGTCGGCCGACCAGCTGATCTTCGCCAACGATCTGCTCGACTTGCCCCAGAGCGCCGAAGGCCGCGCGCTCTACGATGCCATGGACAATGCCGGCCGCATGCGCGGCAAGCGTGCCGTGGTAGCGGCGCTGGTCGGAGATCGCTGTCGCCGCGGCCCCGCGATGATCGTGGTCGAGGATTTGCACTGGGCGGATCCTCAAATCCTAGCTTATCTGGCCACCGTCGCCACGGCCGTGGCCCACGGGCCCGGCCTGCTGGCGATGACGTCGCGCGTCGAGGGGGATCCGCTGGACGCGGCTTGGCGGGCCAGCTGCCGGGGTACTCCCGTCGTCACGATTGATCTGGGCCCGCTCAGAGAGGAAGAGGCGCTGAGCCTCGCCAGCGGCTACCTCGATGCGACGCAGCGCCTCGCGCTTGCCTGCGTCGACCGCGCGGGGGGCAACCCGCTCTTTCTCGAGCAGCTGCTGCGCAATGCCGAGGAGGGCGGCGAAGAGGCCATACCGGCGTCGATCCAGAGCCTGGTGTTGGCGCGGCTGGACCGGCTGGAGCCGCTCGATCGGCAAGCATTTCAGGCAGCGTCGGTCATCGGCCAGCGCTTCGACCTAACTCTGCTCCGCCAGTTGATCGGCTCTCCCCACTATGCCTGCGAGGGCCTCGTTCGCAATGCCTTGATCCTGCCCGAAGGCGACGGCTTTCTCTTCGCCCACGCTCTCATCCAGGAAGGCGCTTATATGTCGCTGCTGCGCGCCCGCCGTCGCGAGCTGCATCGGGACGCCGCCGACTGGTTCGCCGAGCGGGACGTGGTCCTGCACGCACAGCATCTCGATCGCGCTGAGGACGATCGCGCGCCCAGCGCCTATTTGGCGGCGGCGACGGCGCAGCGCTCGGCCTATCACGCCGAGGCCGCGCTTCGCCTGGCGTCGCGCGGCACCGCCATTGCCCGCGGCGACGTAGAGCGACACGCGCTCATCTGTCTCACAGGCGAGCTGCAGCGCGACCTCGGCGACATCGCTGCGTCGATTGCAACCTACCGGGATGCGGTCGCCGGGGCGCCGGACGAGACCGCACTCTGCCGTGCTCAGCTTGGCCTGGCCGAAGGGCTGCGCGTTTCCGAAGGACTCGCCGAGGCGCTGGCGCTGCTCGACGCCGCCGAGAACCTGGCCGGGCGCCACGAGCTCGTGCTCGAGTTGGCGCGCCTCCATCATCTCCGCGGCAACATCCTCTTTCCCTTGGGCAAGATCGAAGGTTGCCGCATCGAGCACGAGCTCGGCCTCGGCTTTGCGCGTCGCTCCGGCTCGGCCGAAGCGGAAGCACGCTCGCTCGGTGGACTAGCCGACGCGGCCTACGCCCAGGGCCGCATGGCTACAGCCTTCCAGCACTTCAACGGCTGCGTCGAGCTCAGCCGGAAGCACGGCTTCGGGCGCATCGAAGTGGCCAACCGCTCTATGGTGGGCTTCAGTCGGATCTATCTCAACGAGCCCCGGCAGGCGCGCGAAGACGGCGAAGCGGCGGCCCGGGCCGCGGCGCTGGTCGGGCAGCCGCGGGCAGAGATGCTGGGCGAGACGATCGGCGTCTTCGCGTGCTACGAGCTGGGCGCCTATGCGCCGATGCAGCTCCATCTCGAGCAAGAGATGCGGCTCATCCGGCAGCTGGGCGCGCGACGATTCGAGGCGCAGAACCTCGAGATGCAGGGACGGCTCCTGCTCGATACAGACCGTCGCGCCGATGCGGATGCAGCGCTGCGCGAGGCGCTGGCGATCTGCCGCGAGGTGGGCACTCAGTTCAGCGGGCCCAAGGCCCTGGCTGCGCTGAGCCGTGTGGTGCGCGAGCAGGCCGAGCGAGACCGTCTCCTCGCCGAGGGCGAGCAGCTGCTGCGCCAAGGGTCCGTCGGCCACAACCATCTTTGGTTCTACCGCGACGCCATCGAGGCCATGCTGGTGGCCGGCGATGCGGTCGGCGCGCTGCGCTATGCCGCGGCGCTCGAGACCTACACGGCCTCCGAACCCTTGCCTTGGGCGGACCTCTTCGTGGCGCGTGGCCGGGCGTTGGCTGGTGCGCTGCAAGGCCGCGATCCCGCCGTGACGAGGCGTGAGCTGTCGAATCTTCGCGCCAAGCTTCTCGATACCGGGCTTAGCGCCTTCCTGCCTGCCATCGAGGAAGCGCTTGCAGCGTGAACGCTCACCGGCGGCTTGAGCTGTAGGCAGGGCCTCCCGTTCAAAACGTCACGAAGTCCAAGACCCGCCCGCTGAAATCGAACACGATCCAAGCGTAGTGCGCCTGGGCCGAATCTTGGGCGATGTCCCTGATGCGGATCTCGATCGCGTGAGCGCCGGCCTGCGGTTCGAACAGGTGAGCGCCGATACTAACGCTTTCCAGATAGACCGGGGTCTGCCCGCCAAGCCGCTTTATCGCCTCGGCTTCGAGCTTGGCGATCATCTTTTCGTCGAGCGATGCGACGTCAGAGACGCTAAAGCGTGCTCCGCTCGAATCCAATTGAAAGGTAATTGCTGCACGGGTCGCGCCATCTTCTGAGAAGTCGAATGCCTGCGCCTGACCGTTGTTGGCAGGATCCTCGATGGTTATGCGCCCGCCGCGGTCGTCGAAAACGATCGAGGCGATCTTGGTGGCCGCACCGAATGTCGGCCCGACGCTGGCGACCGCGCCGGCGATCGTCGCGGGATTTAGCCAATCGACAGGGGGCCGGCGGCTCGGCGGCACGAGAATGCGCTGAATGGCGCCCTGGGTGTTGGCGATGACCGCGGTCACGTCGCCGCTCGGCTCAGTGATCTCGACTGTCCAGACGAGAGCTGGCCCCCCGGGCCGCTCCGACGATTTCTCGACTTGGAGGCCTGTTATGTCCGCTTGTGGCAATGCGGCCTTTGCGAGCGCGTCCTTTTCGAGCTTGGCAAGGATCGTCCAGTCTACGTCATCGACGCTGAACGGGACGGGGCCTGGTGTCCCCATTTGCGCATTGACGTCTATTCTCCCAATCTGCCGCTGCAGACCGTTCAGGTCCCAGGTAAAGATTTGGGTGGCGGGCATGCCGAGACCCAGCTGGCCGATAGTCGGGTCGCCGATATTGGTGGCGAAGCCCACGTCTTTTTCATGGACGCCGACCGAGGTAAGCACCGGACCGGCGCCGACGACCTGACGAAACTCAGCTGCCGCATCGGCCACCAGCTCGGGCTCCCGCAGCAGGTTCAGGTTTTTCGCCCGCTCCGTGCCGCTGACATCGGCACTCAGGATCAAGCCTCCTGTGTCGGCGAATATCTCGGCGTGTTCCCGCCCGCTACTGACGTAGAGCGTCCAGCGGACGTCACCAATGCTTGGTTTCGGCAGAATGAACGTGCGCCGCTGAATCTCCATGCGGCTGATGGTGGCTGGATCCTGCAAGCCTGCGCGCTTGATTGCGTCGCGCATCAACTTGGGCGCAGCGGAGAAATCGATCACGTCAAGGTCGAATAGATTGGCTTCGAGGTCAGGGTCGATCAGCTGGGGCTCGACCGGATCCGGGCCGCTCAGCCGATTGGTAGATAGCAGTTGTAAGATAGGTGACGATGCCGTAGCGCCAGTGATCGATGTGGCTGTGATTGTTCGGATCTTGCGCTTCGATCTCGACACCCCCGGGATCCGCTGTGATCTGAAGGACGCGGGCATGGTCGCCGATTGCAGAGCGCAGTTCCGAAATCGCTTTGTTGAACGCGGCACTGTCGTCGAGGTAGTTCGCCTCGGCGCCACCCGGGGCCATCGAAAGGAACGCTGCTAGCAGCGTCAAGAGAGCTCGCTGGGGAAAGTATCGCATCGCAGTGCCTGCACCCGGTCCGCCAAATTACCAGTCTATCGCGGGCTCGGCCAGCAGCTCTAACCCTTGGCCGTCTCACCGCTGCGGCCGCCATGCAATGACCCCTTCCGTCCGCGCCCGCACCTCGGGCGAGGCCAGGCATGTCGCGACGGCCTCATAGCCGGGCGCGCCGGGGTAGGGGGCGACGAGGGTCGGCGGGCTGTGATTGGCGGGGCAGAGGATGATCGCCTCGTCGGCGGTCATGGCCGCCAGATCCAGGATCGCGGAGGAGCGGGTGAGCAGGAACAGCGGCCGCGCGCCGGGCCCGCGGCGGCGGAGATGGGCGATCACGGCCTCCTGGGTGGCGTGGTCGAGTCCCTGCTCGATCATGTCGACGACGAGGATGGCAGGGCCTTCGGATTCCAGCCCGGCGAGCAAGGCGATCAGGGCGTCGGATTTGGTGGCGCCGTCCTCGAGGAGCCAGGCCAGGGTCCGGTCGACCCGCGATTTGAGAGCCGGGTCGGACTCCAGCCGCGCCCGCGCCGCCGCCGCACCATCCGCCGACCGCTCCAGGCCGAGGAAGGCGGCGTCGGGCAGGGTCTCGGCCAGGCGCTGGGCCAGGCGGGTCTTGCCGCTGCCCAGCGGGCCGATGATGTAGGTCAGCGGCTTGATGTCGCGCAGCTCGAACCGCTCGCCGCCCCAGGGCCAGGGAAGATCGAAGGCGGCGCTGCAGGCGGCGGCCGGCGCCGCAAGGCGCGCGAGCTCCGCGACGGTCGGCGCCCGGCCTTGCGCGAGGTCGCGCCGCAGGCCGCGGAGCTTCTCCACCATGCCGGCAAGCTCGCGGAGGCGGGCTTCGAGCATCGCCTGGTGCTGCGCCAGGGCGGGCTCCAGACCCTGCGGGTCGCCCTTCAGCACGCGGGCCACCTGGGCGAGGCTGAAGCCCAGCGCACGCAATGCCGCGATCTCGGCGGCGCGCGCCATCTCGGCGGGACCATAGGCCCGCCATCCCGCCGCGCTGCGGATCGGGGCGACGAGGCCACGCTGCTCGTAGAGGCGGAGCGCCTTGACGGAGACGCCAAGCCGGCTGGCGGCTTCGGAAGGGTTCAGGAATGGGGCGGAAGAGCTCACGACTCACCTCGCTGCCGGCGGATGTCTTCTTATCGGGGCGGCCCCAGGGGCCGGGTCAAGGGGGATGTTGGCGGCGTTCCCCTCAGGCCGTGCTTGCCTCATCCGCCGCCGGCAAAGGGTCGCGCCGGGATACGAGGCTGATTGCGCCTACGGCATAGGCGCCGGCGGCCAGCACGCTCATCAGGCGATCGGCGAAAAGCTCGGCTGATTCGCTCGGGACCGGCGAAGCGCCGAGGCCGAGCAGAATAATGAAGCTGACGAAGGCGACACTATAGATCGGCCCCCTGGGCCCGGCGACCACGCCCCGGCCCGCCAGCGTCAGCCCGACGAGCAAGACGACCAGCAGAAAAAATACCGGGTCCGTCTGGATGCTGACGAAGACATAGGCGATCGATGCCAGGACGCCGCCGAGGATATTGCCGAAGAGCAGGCCCAGGGCCGTCAGAGAGGCGGCGCCGTGTTCGCGCTGCCGGATGATGTTGACGATCACGATGACGGACACGAAGGTCATCCGGCCGTCGATCAGAAACAGCAGAAGAACGGGGACAAGCAGCAGCGTGTTGATGAGGGCGGCGCGCGGCGACGCCGGCCTGCTTGCGGGAGCTGCGGCGCCGACGGCCGGCGCCGCCGGAAAGAGCGCGAAGGCGATCCAGACGGCCAGGAGCGCGATTGCCATCGCCCCGACCAGGGCCCCCGCGATGCCGGCCGCCCCGGTGTCGGACTGCGCAACGACCAGCGGGAGCGTCGCCCCCAGTATGAGAAGCAGCGTCGCCGGCATCGCCTTGCCGGCGCTGTCGAGGAGGAAGCCGAAGAAGAGCAGCAGGCCGATCATCATGAGATAGGCGACCGGCTGACCGGAGAAGGCGCCGGCGATCAGGAGCGTGATCCAGGCCAGCACCCCCATCAGAAAGACAAGCCCTGCTCCCTGGGCGAGGCCCGGCGGGCGCGGCATCAGAAAGAGAAGCTGGGCCGCCAGCAGCGCGGGCAGGAAGAAAAGCGTGATCTGGAACGCGCCGGCCAGCAGGAAGCCGATCACGGCGCCGAAGGCGATCCTGAGAGCCGTGTTTCTGGCGGCGACCGCGACCGGCGGCGCCGTCATTTTGGCGCGGGCCACGTCGGCGCGGGCCACCTCGGCGAGGGCCACATCGGGGGCGCTGCCCAGGTCGGTGTCCGTCACCTCATGAGACATAGCTGAGGAGGCTCACCAGCCTGATCCAGAACCACCCGATCCCGTCGGTGATCGGGTTGCCGCCGGCATAGATGATGACATTGGCCTGGGCATTATAGCGGACTCCCGGCGGCGCCTTCCCGGCGACGTCGATCCTGACGGGAAAGCGCTGCGGGTCACGGACCCAGCCGGTCTGGTTCTTCACGGTCGGAAGCGCTCCCATGCTGCCGGCGCCGGTCTGCCCGCGCGCCACGGCCCAGCCGATGTTCTCGACGGTGCCCTGATAGATGCGGCCCGGCAGCACATCGAAGGTGATCTCGGCCTGTTCGCCCGGCTTCACGTTGCCCAGGCTGTTCTCACGGAATTCGGCGCTCACCCAGTAGTCCCGGATGTCGATAAAGGCCAGCAGCGGCTGTCCCTCGGCGGCGTACTGTCCCGTCGTCAGCTGCAGATTGGTGACCAGCCCATCGGAGGGCGCCAGAACATCGGTGCGGCTGAGATCGAGCCGGGCCTGCTGCAGCGCCGCCATCGCCTCCCGCAGCTGCGGATTATCGGCACCTTTGGGGCCCAGGCTCTCGCGGGCGCGATCGAGCTCGGCCTTGGCCTGCTGCAGCGCGGCCTCGGCCGCCTTGCTCTCGGCAAGGGCGGTATCGCCCCGCGCCGCGGCATAAGTGCCCTTCTTGACCAGCTCGAACACGCGCGCCGTCTGGTCGCGGGTATTGTCGCGCCTGGCGGTCATCTCGGCGAGCTTGGCTTCTGCGGAGGCGACGCCCGCGGTCGAGGCGCCGACGGTCAGGCCGACCGAGCCGAGCTTCGCCTCCGCCTCCTCGACCGCGATCTGATAGGGCTCGGCATCGATCCGGAACAGGGTCTGTCCCGCCTTGACCAGCTGGTTGTCCTCGACATCGACCTCGATGATGCGCCCCGCGACCTCGGGCGCAATGCCGACGATATAGGCCTGCGCGACCGCCTGCGAGGTATAGGGGGTGAGGCGGTCGGCGATCAGGCTATAGAGAAGAAAGACGACGCAGAGGGCGAGAACCGCCAGGGTCCATTTCCGCACGGGATTGGGGGTCGCCATGGGAGTCCTTCCGTGAATTGCGTCAGCGGGCCTGCGCCGATGCCGAGATTACGCCGAGATGGTGAATCGGGCGTATCGATTCTTGGAAGCGCTCGCCTCACGCGCTGCTTTCCTGCCTGCAAAGCAGCCTTGGAGAACCGTGGGGCTGAGCTATCTCGCCTTGCTATTGGCCCGTGGTGGTTCCGGCCGCTTCTTTTGCTTCTTCAGTCTGTGCCTGGCGCTCGGTTATCAGGCGATAGGCGATGTAGTATTTGTAGATATTGCTGACATATTGGACCGTCTCCTGGCCGACGATCCTGGCGGCGCCCTCTTCCGTATTGAAGAACCAGACATTGGGATCGAGTCCCGACTTCGCCGCCCATTTGCGGAAGCGGATCAGATTTCCCGGACCTGCGTTGTAGGCGGCGAAGGCCATGAGCGTCTTATTCTTCCGGTCGAGCTTTGGATCGTCCAGATAGACATCGATAAGTCGGCGCATGTACTTCATGCCCGCCTCGATATTGCGGTCCGCGCTCTTGTCGATGCCGGTGATCCCGATCTTGGGATCCGCCGCGGTGCTGGGCAGGAGTTGCATGACGCCGACGGCGCCCCGCGGGCTGTGAGCCCCCTGCTTGAGGCGCGATTCCTGGAAGCCTTGAGCTGCCATCATCAGATAGTCGAAGCCGTACTGGTCGGAATATTTCTTGAAGATGGCGATGACGCTCTCGAACTCGGCCTGGTTTTCCTTGCTGTAGGCATTCTTGATGATGGCCGTGCTGACATAGTATTTGCGCAGCACCTCGGCCGCGAAGCTCGACCCGGCGCCGTATTTCTTGGCGCATTCGTTGATCTCCGCGAGCAGCAGCGGCGAGTTCTTGCGCACCGCCCAGGCGATGTCGCCGCCGCTGTTCACGGCAAGATCCTCCCGGTCCTTGATATGGGGAAAGATCTCGGCCCAGAGACGAGCCTTGTAGTTGTCGACCACCACGAAGGGCAGAAGGCCGGCATTGACCATCTCGAGCAGATCCTCGTCCTCGAGATCGCTATCGGCCGGCACGAGGTTGATCTTCTCCAGCCCCTTGGCCTCGAGCTGGTCACTCAGCGTCTGAAGATGGTCCCAGTAGCTCGTCGATCGGCCGACATGGATCTCCTGCCCGGCCAGGTCATCCAGGCTTTTCAATGCCGGTGCGCTCGGGCCGGTGACGATGACCTCCTTGACGTTCTTGATGCCGGGGTCGGAGAAGTCGACGATCTTCAGCCGTTCCGGGGTGATCGTCAGACTGCCGGCGGCGATATCGCCCAGCCCGTCCACCAATCCCGTCAGCAGCCGGTCGCGCGAAACGGGAATGAAGGCAAGCTTGATCTTCAGCGCTTTCGCTTTGTACTTCTGGTTGATGCAGATCTCGAACTGACGGCCGAATTCCGCCGCGGTGCCACGCTCCGCGCCCTTATCCAGGAAATAGATCGTCTTGCTGAAGGGGACGAGTATGCGGACCAGCCGCCCCGCCTTCATCTTGTCGAAGTCGCCCGTCCAGTTCTTGTAAGGCGGCAAGGCCGGCGCTTCGGCTTCCGACAAAGCGGGCAAGTTCGTCTGAGCTCTCGCCGGCGCCAAGACAGTGAGGGCAAGAGGGGTGAGGGCAAGGGGAAGGAGCAGGAATAGGCGCCGCATCCGATGCATCAAAGCTGCCTCCCATCGTCAGGCCCGTTCGAGACGCTCGAACAGCCATTTGCCGACAGATTGCGCCCGAACGCACATCTCGGCAAGCGCAACCATAGGTGGGCCGCTTGGAAAGCTTGCCTTGTGCTCTAATCTCCACAATCCAAGCCATAAGGTGGTACAGCTTGCGGGACGAGGAGACTTAACCGACTGCAATCTTTAGGATTGAGGACGGCATGCGGGGATGTTGACATTTCGAAGCTCAATCACCTTCGCGGTGATGGCGTTTATCGTCGCCCTGACCGCGCTGCTGATCGCTAGTTCAGGTCCGGGCTCTTCATTGGGCCACGCGAGAAGCGGCGTCTGCCTATATGGACGCGACCAGTACGAAGGCCGTCGTACGTCTCCAGGCGGAGATAACCGCTATAGCTTCGTTGGTGAATGTGCTGGCGACCAGTTCCACTGTGGCCGATTTAAATGAGAGGACCGAAACCGGCGCCGCGATCCCGCTATTCAAAGCGGCACTGCGGGAACTGCCCCAAATGGACAGTATCTATATCGGCTTCAAAAATGGCGCCTGGTTGCAGGTGCGGCGCATCAGCGAGCTCAACGATGAACAGCGCGAGAGGCTGCGTGCGACGCCCGGTGCCAAGATTGCGATCAATCTGGTCCGCCCCACCCCCAGTGGGGAACTGCCCATGCGCCGAATATTTGAAGATCAGCAGGGCAACGAGGTCGGACAGCTCGATCTATGGAAATACGGATACGACGCGCGCCAGCGGCCCTGGTATCGCGAGACGATGAAAGCCGACCGATCGCTGGTCTCATCGCCTTATCTTGCATTCAGCATCGGCGCCCCGGTAATCACGGTCAGCGCCCCCTTGCGAGGCAAAGTGCCAGGCGTCATTGCCGCCGATCTCAAGCTCGACGCCTTCAGCGATTTCGTCCAGGCGCAACGGCCCGGAGAGCACGGGATCGTCCTGATTTTCGACTCGACTGGCTCGCTTATAGCCCACCCCGATTTTGCACAGTTCGTTGCCGATGCGATGACACATCCATCCCAATCGCTATTGCCGAACATCAACGATATCGACTCTGGCGTCGTGGGGACAGTCTTGCGAGGGTCGCAGGGCCGGGACCATTACGAGGGAAGCATCCAAGACGATCAAGGGCGGGACTATCTGTTCAGGGTGGCCAAATTCACTCTCGGCGGGCAATACAATGCCAATATATTGCTGCTGGCGGCCGAAGGAGATTTTGCCCAAAATGTTCGGAGGCTCCAGTTAACCGGACTACTATTCGCAATTATTACGGGGGCTGCCTTTATTCCGATCGTTTGGATATTTGGCAGCAGAATGTCGCGATCCCTGAAACACATAACGGCTGAGGCCGTCAAACTCCAGAAGCTGGCTGAGCCCGGCTCCTCGCCGATCACATCACGCATCAAGGAAATCGACGAACTTGGTAGTGCGATGAAGCTCGCGCAGCGCGCCATATGGTCGTTCGCCCGCTTTATCCCCAAGGCGCTCGTCCAGCGGGTCATCGACAATTCCATCTCCACGGAGCTTGGCGGGGTTCGAGAGGAGATTACCGTCGCTTTTACCGATGTCCGGGATTTTACGACTATCGCCGAGTCCACCGACCCCGATATTCTCATGCACCAAATGTCGCGCTATTTCTCCGAGCTTACACAGGCTTTCCTCGCCGAAGGCGGAACAGTCGACAAGTTCATCGGTGACGCCGTGATGGTGTTCTGGAACGCACCCAATCCCCAGCCTGATCACGTCGAGCGAGCCTGCCGGGCAGTTCTTGCAGGCAGACTGGCGTGCGAAAAGCTCAACGCCCAGTTTGAAACCGAGGGGTTGAAACCATTCTTCACGCGCTTCGGTATTCATGTCGGGGAGGCCGTCGTCGGCAACCTTGGCTCAACTGAGCGCATGAACTACACGGCCCTTGGCAATACGGTGAATTTGGCGGCGCGCCTCGAAGGCCTGAACAAGCAGTTCGGGACCTCCATCCTCGTGAGCGAAGGCGTCTATCTGCGGGCTCAGCACGGCTTCCAGTTCAGAGCCCTCGAGTCGGTCATTGCCAAGGGCATGACGAAGGAAACTCACATTTTCGAGCTCATGGGGGCATCGACATGAAGTCAGCTACGCTCCTGCGAGCTATCGCGCGGGGATTGCTCATTTTGCAGCTCGCGCTCGCCGTCCCGGCTGCTCGCGCGGACGAAGACACCATCAAAATCGGCATTCTGCATTCTCTGTCCGGCACCATGGCAATCAGCGAATTGGTGCTCAAGGACACGGTTCTCATGCTGATAGCAGACCAAAACAAGAAAGGCGGGTTGCTCGGGCGAAAACTGGAAGCGGTCATCGTCGATCCGGCGTCGGATTGGGACCTCTATGCCGTAAAAGCTCGGGAATTACTCGAGAAGGACAAGGTCGCGGTCGTGTTCGGCTGCTGGACTTCCGCCTCCCGCAAATCCGTCCTGCCGATCTTCGAGGAGCTGAACGGCCTGCTCTTCTACCCCGTGCAAAACGAGGCGGAAGAAAGCTCGCGCAACATTTTCTACACGGGGGCCGCGCCGAATCAGCAGGCAATTCCGGCCGTTCGATATCTGATGAGCAAGGAAGGCGGCGGTGTTCGCAGATGGATTCTGCTCGGGACCGACTATGTCTATCCGCGCACGACCAACCGGATCCTGAGCGCCTATCTTGCCGCACGAGGGGGTGTCGCCAGACGACATTACGACCATCTATACGCCCTTCGGCTATTCCGATTGGCGAGAGATCGTCGAGAGGATCAAAGCCCTGGGTTCGGAGGGAAAAAAGACCGCGGTCATATCGACCGTCAACGGGGATGCAAACAGGTACTTCTACCGGGAACTCGAAGCCCAGCATGTCGACGCCAAGGAAATTCCGGTCATGGCGTTCTCCATCGGCGAACGGGAATTGCGCGGCCTGGACACGGTCCCCGTCGGGCACCTGGCGGCCTGGAATTACTTCCAGTCGATCAACTCGGCGGAAAACGCAGCCTTCGTGAAAATGTGGACCGACTTCAACGGGCAACGGGACGAGACGACAAATGACCCGATGGAAGCCACCTTCATCGGCTTCAGGATGTGGGCCCAGGCCGTTGTCCAAGCAGGCACCACCGACGTCGATGCCGTCCGGCAGGCCATGTATGGGCAAAGATTGAAGGCGCCGAGCGGCTTCGAGGTCGTGATGAATACCAATCACTATCTTTCCAAGCCCGTCATGATCGGCAGAATAAATTCTTCCGGAACCTTCGATGTCATCTGGCAGTCGATCAATCCGGTCCGGGCGGATGCCTGGAGCAGGTACCTCCCCGACAGTGCCAAGCGAACGGCCGATTGGACCTTTCCTTGGGTCTGCGGGGACTGCGTCGAGCCGACATTCAAGGAATGGTGACGGCACCGGCGGTTTCGAGCGATTGCGGACAACTTCCTGGCACCGACATACGGGTGGTCGGTCGATGGGGTTACTGAGGTCCCGGGGCCAGGGACAATAAGACGGACAACGCGAGAGGCAGCAGATGGCAAGCAACGAACCCGTCGCCCGAGCAGCGAATACGCCCACGGGGTGGCGCCTCAAGGCCGGCATCGCCCTGATCGCGTTGATGATCCTGGCATGGCTTTTGGTCCCGATTGAAGCCGCGCTCGGCATGTCGGGGAGCACGATCGCCGCGACCACTGCCGGGATCGCGGTCACCAACAAGGTTATCTTGCTGTTTGCCATCGCCGTGGTGGGGAAGGCCGGCTTCCGGGAGCTGAAGGCCAAGGTTTTCCGCAAGCTCAGCCCCCCGGCGCAGGTCGGTCCGATGCGTTACCGGATCGGCCTCGTCATGTTCTGCTTTCCAATCGTGCAAGGCTTGCTTGAAACCTGGGGCAGCCACATCGCGCCGCAAATCGCGGTGAGTGGGCTGTGGGTGGACATCGCCACGGACGGGATGATGGTTGCGAGCTTGTTCGTCCTCGGTGGAAATTTCTGGGACAAGCTCCGCGCCCTCTTCGTCGTCGACGCCCGCGCGACGTTTCCGGACGCTGATCACCGGATCGAGCTCGCGCGCCCCGCCACATAGCGCTCGGATTCTATTACTTCCTTCTCGCTCAACCCATCCTCAAGCATCGGCAACAGCGGCAAGCGCGTCGCTGCCATGGCAGCGCCCCGGCGCCGCCTTCGCAAGGCCATGCTGCATTGCGGCTGTAACCATTTCGCCCCGCCCTGAATTCAAGACGTAACCGCGCGCCCTCAGCCTCCGCCCTGCTTGAGCGGCAATCTGCCGAACAACTGGAGTGAGAGGATCAGATGAAAGTTCTCATTGCTTCGACCCCCGCGACGGGGCACCTCAATCCGCTGCTGGCGATCGGGCGCATCCTGATGGCCGAGGGTCATGAGGTCGCCGGCCTGTCGGCGAATGCGATGCGCGGGCGGATCGAGGAGATCGGGGCGGCGTTCCACCCTTTCCCCGCCGGCGCGGATTTCGACACGCGGAGTATTCCCATGGAGGCTTCCGCGGCGAAGCATCTGGCGCCACTGCCGGAACAGGTCCGGGCCCGGCGGGAGCGCATCTTCGTCGCGCCCGTCCCCGCCCAGCATGAGGGCTTACAGCAGGCCCTCCGGGAATTCCCGGCCGATGTCGTGATCGCCGATGACCTGTTCTTCGGCGTGCTGCCGATGCTGCTCGGGCCGCGCGCGCGGCGGCCCCCGGTCGTCCTGTGCGGCACGTCGATCCTGCACTGGCGGCGTCCGGACCAGGCGCCGGTCTTCGCCGGCCTGCCGCCGGCGACCACCGCGGCTGAGCTCCAGCACTACGCGGCCATCGCCGAGGAGCATGACAGGCTCATCCACCGGCCGCTCGCCGTCAGCTTCAACCGGATCGCGGCGGCGTTGGGCGTCGGGCCCCTGACCCTGCCGCTGTTCGACTCCGCCATCGCGCTCGCCGATGCCTATATGCAGCTGTCGGTACCGAGCTTCGAGTATCCCCGCGACATCCCGCCCACGGTGAATTTCATCGGCGCGCTTCCGATCCTCCCGAACCAGGCGCCGCTCCCGGACTGGGCCCATGAGCTGGACGGCTCGCGCAAGGTCGTGCTCGTCACCCAGGGAACCCTGGCCAATCACGATTTCAGCCTGCTGGTGGTCCCGGCCTTGGCAGCCCTTGCCCAGCAGCCGGACCTGCTCGTCGTGGTCACCGCCGGCGGCCGACCGGCGGAGGAGATCCCCGGCCCGATCCCCGTCAATGCGCGGGTCGCGAGATATCTGCCCTTCGAATGGATTCTGCCGAAGACCGACCTGCTCGTCACCAACGGCGGCTACGGCAGCGTCAACCAGGCCATGAGCTATGGCATCCCTCTGGTCACCGCGGGGCTGACGCAGGACAAGGCCGATGTGAACGCGCGCGTCGCGTGGTCCGGTGTCGGGATCGATCTGGCGACGAATCAGCCGACGCCCGAGGCGCTGCGCCAGGCCGTGCGCAGCGTGCTCGACACTCAGCACTACAATTCGCGCGCCGCTGACATGGCCGACGAGTTCGACGGGATCGATACGCGATCTGAGATCCTGCGCATCGTCGGCGAGGTTTCGAATCTGTCGGCGGCGAATGGCGCGCGGCGCAGCGGCGCGGCCGTCGAGCTTGGCTTCTACGGGTGATGTCCCGTCAGGTGGTCGGGGTCAGGTTTCCCGGCATGCCCATTCCGCGGGCCGCCACGGCCCGGGCCGGTCAGGCGATGCGCGTCGCCTCCGGCACCGGCCCTTGCCGGAATTCCGGGTCGATAGACTCCCCGGCGGGGCAGACATACAATCGGTTGCACGAGATTTTGCCGAGAGCAGCCCACCGGGATGGCCGAAGAACGCGTTCAACGCCGCCTTGCCGCCATCTTAGCCGCCGATCTGGTGGGCTACAGCCGCCTCATGGGCGCGGACGAGACGGGGACCTTGGCGGCCCTCCAGCTCCGCCGTCGCGAGGTGCTGGCGCCGCTGGTCAGCCAGCATGGCGGCCGGATCTTCAAGCTCATGGGCGATGGCATGCTGGTGGAATTCCCCAGCGTGGTCGATGCCGTGCAATGCGCCGTGGACATCCAGAAGGGGATGGCGGCGGCGAATGCCGCGCTGCCGGCGAGCGAGCAGCTCTTGCTGCGGATCGGCGTCAATCTGGGCGATGTCATGGTGGAGGGCAGCGATCTCTACGGCGATGGGGTAAATCTGGCAGCCCGGCTGGAGGGCCTGGCCGAACCCGGCGGGATCTGTCTTTCCGAAGCGGCCCATCACCAGGTCGCCCCGAAGCTGCGGCTCGGCTACCGCGACCTGGGCGAGCAATCCGTCAAGAATTTCGACCGGCCGGTCCGCGTCTATAGCGTCGGCACGGCGCCGGCGCCCGCGGAAAGCCAGGCCACGGCGCCGATGCGCGACAAGCCGGCCATCGTCGTGCTGCCCTTTGCCAATATGAGCGGCGATCCGGAGCAGGAGTTCTTCGCCGACGGCCTGACCGAGGACGTCATCACGGAGCTCTCGCGCTTTCGCGATCTTCTCGTCATCTCGCGCAACACCTCGACCCGCTACAAGGGCAAGGCCGTGGAGGTGAAGAAGATCGCCCGCGAGCTGGCGGTGAACTATTTGCTCGAAGGCAGCGTCCGCAAGCTGGGCAACCGCGTGCGCGTCACCGTGCAGCTGATCGACGCCGAAGCTGATCGGCATATCTGGGCCGATCGCTACGACCGGGATCTCGAGGACATCTTCGCCATCCAGGACGAGGTGACGTCATCGGTCGTCGCGACCTTGTTCCCGCGCGTGGAAGCCGCGACCCGCGAGCGCGCCGCCTGCAAGCCGACGGAAAACATGGTCGCCTATGAATGCGTGCTGGCGGGAAAGCTGCTCCACCATCGATCGACCAAGGAGGACAATGCGGCCGCGATGGTCATGCTGGAGCGCGCCATCGAGCTCGATCCCCGATATGCCCATGCCCATGCCTGGGCGGCCTGTGTGCTGGGCCAGGCCTGGGTCAACGGCTACTGCGCCGACCGGGAGGCGACCTGGAAGCGAATCATGGCGGAACTGCAGACCGCCCATGCGCTCGACGACAACGTCAGCGACGTCCACCGGATCCTGGCCGCGGTCCATCTGACGCATGACGACCATGACAAGGCGGTCTATCACCAGGATCGGGCGCTGGCGCTGAACCCGAACGACGATCTGATCGTCGTGCAGCAAGGCGAGCTGTTGACCTGGCTCGGGCGCGCCGAGGAAGGCATCGACTGGATCAAGAAGGCGATGCGCCTCAATCCCTACCACCCCGAGCGCTACTGGAACCATCTGGGCCGGGCCTATTTCGTGGCGCATCGCTACGCCGAGGCTATCGAGGCCGTCAACCACATCCACGCCCTGGATCACGCTTCACCACGCGTTTCTTGCCGCCGCCTATGGCCAGATGGGCAATGAGGCGGAAGCACGGCGACACGCCGGGGAGGCGCTGGCCCGCAAGCCCGGCTTCACGGCGGCCGACTATCTATCGACCACCCACTACAAGCGCCAGGAAGATACCGACCATCACCGCGCGGGTCTGTTGAAGGCCGGGCTGCCGGGGTGAAGACATCCTCTCCGGGCGCGCGGGCCCGGTCTATTTCGGGAGCTTGTTCGCGAGAATCCCGAGCTTGTGGATCTCCGGCGGCTTGGCGAAGAGATCGCCGGCCTTGGCCTTCTCCATCAGGGCGGCCGCCACCTTGCCGTTGAGATGAGCGTCCCGCCCGGCCTCGTCGTCGAAGGTGTCGAAGATGGCGAAAGCGGCGGGGCCTTCCTGGATGGCGAACCAGGTGATGGTGCCGGCCTCGGCATTGACCAGGGGCACGGCGGCGCGCAGAAAATCCGCGACCTCCTTCTCCTTGCCCGGCTTCGCCTGCAGCGGAACATAGAGGGCGAATTTCGTCATCGGCTTTCTCCTGTGGGGAATGCGGCGGGCAGGCGGGGGGCCTGCGCCTTGCATTGTCAGGAGCAGAACGGCCGACGGGGGGAAAGCGTTCAACGGATCTGCAAGCGAGGCGGCGGGAGTGCAAGCATTTTTGACACGGAGGGCACGGAGGGGCAGAGGAGATGCACGGAGAAGCGACGATGCAGGCCTAACGGCCCTTCTCCTCCGTGATCTCCGGAATTCCTCTGTGTCCTCCGTGACCCATCTTCTTGCTTTGCAGTCACAAGGCAAGATCTAGCCCTTGGCAAGCAAACTCGTGGATGGTCGGCCCCCCGCCTTCGCAGGGGCAAGCTTCAATACCGACCATGACGGTCGGGGGGACCCCCCTTGGCGGGGGCGAGGTTCACGCCGTTGAGAGAGAGGCTTGCTGGTCTGAGTCGGACAATCGCCGCGATCAGCGCTGCATCTGCATGATCTGGTCCATGGGCAGCATGTTGTGGTTGAGGTGCCACATGATCCAGAGGGAGCCGGTGATGACCAGGAAGACGATCAGCACGCCGAAGGCGAGCGCGAGCACGTTGTTGAAATTGTCGGGGCCGGTGGTGATCTTCAGGAAGAAGACGAGATGGACGCCCATCTGGCCGACCGCGAGAACGGCCAGCGCCACGGGGATGCTGGGCTGCCAGACCAAGGTGGTGCGCGCGATGAAGAAGGACACGGCGGTCAGCAGGGTCGCGAGCCCCAGCCCGATCAGATAGCCGCTGATGCCCTCGGCGGGCTCGTTGCCGTCCAGATGCTCGTCGCCCGGCACCGCATCGGCCTGATCCATATCGCCTTGCAGCTCGAACTGGCTCATGCCGCGACTCCCATCAGATAGACTATGGAGAACAACGCCACCCAGATGATGTCCAGGGTATGCCAGAACAAAGAGAAGCAGAGGGTGCGCCGGAGGATATCGGGGCGGTAGCCCTTGGCGAAGACCTGGGCCATCATCGTCAGCAGCCAGAGCAGGCCGGCGGTCACATGCAGCCCGTGGCAGCCGACCAAAGTGAAGAAGGCGGAGAGGAAGGCGCTGCGCGTCGGCCCGTTGCCCTGGGCGACCAGCCCGGCAAACTCGTGGATTTCCAGGCTGATGAAGCCGGCGCCGAGCAGGAAGGTCGCCGCCATGGCGCCGTAGAACAGGATATCGCTCCGCCGCTGGGCGCCGATATGGGCGAGGCCGCAGGTGAAGCTCGAGAGCAGCAGGCAGGCGGTCTCGATCGCGACATTGGGCAGCTCGAACAGCTCCCGCCCGCTGGGGCCCCCCGCCGTCGACCCCACCAGCACGGCATAGGTGGCGAAGAAGGCGGAGAACATGATGATGTCGCTGAGCAGGAAGATCCAGAAGCCGTAGCCGACGATGATCCGCTTGGAGGCGAGGCCCCGGGCGGCATGCTCCGTCCGCGGCTGGCGGTCGCGAACCCCCGCGCCGATACGATTGGGATCTGACCGATCGGCAGTGCCCTCGAAGGTGCTCATGGGGCCGCCTGGGCGCGGGCCAGCGCCGCGCTGCGGGCGCTGCGGTTGGCGCGATCGAGGCGCGCCACCTCCTCGGCGGGAATGACATCCTCGACCCGGTCGCGCCAGGCGAAGACGACGAAGGTGATATAGGCGCCCACGATGCCGACGGCGACCAGCCACCAGATATGCCAGATCAAAGCGAAGCCCATGAAGGTGGCGAAGAAGGCGCAGATGAAGCCGGTGGCGCTGTTGCGCGGCATCTCGATGGCCTCATATTCCGGCTCCGCGCCCAGGCGCGCCTGCTGGCGGGCCCGTTCCTTCATGCCCCAATAGGCATCCTCGCCCTCGACATGGGGCAGCACGGCGAAGTTGAAGGCCGGCGGCGGGGAGGAGGTCGCCCATTCCAGGGAGCGGCCGTTCCAGGGATCGCCGGTCACATCGGCAAGATCCTCGCGCCGCTTGATGCTGACGACGAGCTGCCAGATCTGCAGGACGATGCCGGTCAGGATCAAGGCGGCGCCGAAGGCGGCGATCACCAGCCAGGGATGCCAGGCCGGCACGTCGTAATGCTGCATGCGGCGCGTCATGCCCATGAGGCCCAGGACATAGAGCGGCATGAAGGCGACGTAGAAGCCGATGATCCAGAACCAGAAGGCGGCCTTGCCCAGCCCCTCATGCAGCTTGAAGCCGAAGGCCTTGGGGAACCAGTAGCTGTAGCCGGCGAAGGCGCCGAACAGCACGCCGCCGATGATGACATTGTGGAAATGGGCCACCAGGAAAAGGCTGTTGTGGAGCAGGAAATCCGCCGGCGGCACCGCCAGCAGGACGCCGGTCATGCCGCCGAGGACGAAGGTGACCATGAAGCCCAGGGACCAGAGGATCGGCGAGGAATAGACCACCTTTCCGCCATACATGGTGAAGAGCCAGTTGAAGACCTTCACCCCCGTTGGCACGGCGATGATCATGGAGGCGATGCCGAAGATCGCATTGACGTCGGCGCCGGCCCCCATGGTGAAGAAGTGATGCAGCCAGACGGTGAAGGAGAGGATGCAGATCACCAGGGTCGCCATGACCATGGAGCGGTAGCCGAAGAGGGGCTTGCGCGAGAAGGTCGAGAACACCTCCGAGAAGATGCCGAAGGCGGGCAGGATCAGAATGTAGACCTCCGGATGACCCCAGGCCCAGATGAGGTTCATGAACATCATCACATTGCCGCCGGCCTCGTTGGTGAAGAAGTGGAAGCCGAGGTAGCGGTCCAGGATCAGCATGGCCAAGGTCGCGGTGAGGATGGGGAAGGCGGCGACCATCAGCAGGCTGGAGGCGAGGCTCGTCCAGCAGAACATCGGCATGCGCATATAGGTCATGCCGGGGGCGTGAATCTTCAGAATTGTGGTGACGAAATTGACGCCGGTCAGCAATGTCCCCACGCCGGATATCTGGAGCGACCATAGGTAATAGTCGACGCCGACGCCGGGCGAATAGGCGAGCTCGGACAAGGGCGGGTAGGGCAGCCATCCCGTGCGGGCGAATTCGCCGATGACCAGCGAGATATTGATGAGCAGAGCGCCGGTGGCGGTGAGCCAGAAGCTGACCGAGTTCAGCGTCGGGAAGGCGACGTCGCGGATGCCGAGCTGCAGCGGCATGACGAAGTTGATCAGCCCGATCACGAAGGGCATGGCGACGAAGAAGATCATCAGCGTGCCATGGGCCGAGAAGATCTGGTCGTAATGATCGGGCGGCAGATAGCCCTCGGAATGGAAGGCCAGCGCCTGCTGCGAGCGCATCATGATGGCATCGGTGAAGCCGCGCAGCAGCATCACCATGGCCAGCAGCGTGTACATGATCCCGATGCGCTTGTGGTCGACGCTGGTGATCCACTCGCGCCAGAGATAGGGCAGCCAGCCCTTCAGCGTGATCAAAGCGAGGACGCCGGCGATCACCACCCCCACGATGGCCGCGGCGAAGAGCGGGATCGGCTGGTCGAAGGGAATGGCCGCCCAGGTCAGCTTGCCGAACATGCTATGGCTCCGTCCGTGGGGATACGTCCCGGTTGGGGTCTACCGGCCCTGGCCCGGGCGGCAGCTGCTGCGAGACGATCTGCTTGAACAGATCGGGCGCGGCGCTGCCGTAGGTGAAGGGCGCCGTGTTCAGGCTCTGCTTGGAGAGCTCGGCATAGCTCGCGGCATCGAGGGTCGGCCCGTTGTTGCGGGTGGCCGCGACCCAGGCCGCGAATTCCGCCGCGGGCAGGGCCTGGACCTCGAAATGCATGCCCGAGAAACCGTCGCCGCTGTAGTGGCTGGAGAGGCCGGGGAAAGTGCCGGGGGCGTCCGCCTGCAGGTTCAGCTGCGTCGTCATGGCGTTCATCGCGTAGATCATGCTGCCGAGCTGCGGGATGAAGAAGGCGTTCATCACGCTGGCGGAGGTCAGCGAGAAATGCACGGGCGTGCCGGCGGGGATCACCAGATGGTTCACGCTGGCGATGCCCTGGCCCGGGTAGATGAAGAGCCATTTCCAATCCAGCGAGACGACCTGCACCTCCAGGGGTGCGGCGGCCGGGGCCGGGGTCATGGCCATGGCCATGCCCGCCGCCTGGGGCTGGGTCAGGGGCTTGGCGGGATCGAGATCATGGGCGCCGACCCAGGCCACGCCGCCCAGCAGCATGACCACGAGCAGCGGGATGCCCCAGACGATGAGCTCGATGCGGCCGGAATAGGCCCAGGTCGGGAGATAGCGGGACCGGGTGTTGGAAGCGCGGAACCACCAGGCGAAGGCGAAGGTCGCGACGATCGTCGGGACGACGATGGCGAGCATGATGGCCAGGGAGTTGATCAGGATCGTCTTCTCGGCGATCCCCACGGGGCCTTGCGGGTCGAGAACGGCGGGCTGGCAGGCCGTCAGGAGGAGGGGTGCCGCCAGGATCGCGCCGCGCCAGGCGAGCCTTCTGGCGAAGCAGGCGCCCGCGCTCATGCCGACGGCACCGGGAGAAACAGGGAGATTGCATTCATCCTGAACGACCCCACCGCGTGAACCCGTGATTGCTACAGCACGTCTTCCGTTTTCCCGATCCGTTCTCTCATGCTACGCGTGGCAGCGCCCGCAGGATACAGGGATAAGGCTTAACGCTCCGCATCCACGGCGCGCCACTCTATCGTCAGATCGTCCAGCCGGGCTTTCAGATCCGCAGGAAAGAGCGCGGTGACGGCCGCCAGGCTGTCCGCGAGCTGCTCCGGCCGGCTGGCGCCGATGATGGGCGCGGTAATGGCGGGATTGGCCAGCACCCAGGCGACCGCGAGGGTGGCCAGGCTCATCCCCGCCTCCGCGGCCACGGCCCGCAGGGCCTCGATGGTGGCGAATTCCCGGTCATGCCAGTAGCGCGCCTGATACATCGAGCCCGCGTTGCCCAAGGTGAAGCGCGAGCCCTCGGGCGGCTTCTCAGCCCTGGCGTGCTTGCCGGTGAGAAGCCCGCCGGCCAATGGGTTATAGGGAATGACGGCGACGCCCTCTTCCCGGCAGAGCGGCAGCAGGTCGCGCTCGAAGGCCCGGAAGAGCAGATTGTAGCGGGGCTGGGCGGAGGCGATCCGGGCTAGGCCCTTCACCTCCGTCCGGCCGATGGCGCGCGCGATCCGGAAAGCGAGCCAGTTGGAGACGCCGATATAGCGCGCTTTTCCGGATTGCACGATCCTGTCGAGGGCTTCCAGCGCCTCGTCCAGCGGCGTGGCGGCGTCATGGCCGTGGAGCTGGTAGATATCGACGTAATCCGTGCGCAGCCGGCGCAGCGACGCATCGATCGCATCCAGGATATGCTTGCGCGACATGCCCTGATTCCAGGGCAGCGGCCCCATCCGGGCGAAGCATTTGGTCGCCACGATGAAGCTCTGGCGCTTGCCGGCGAGCCAGCGGCCCAGGATCTCCTCGGTCCGGCCCCAGGTCTGGAGATCGCCGCCCAGGGGATAGACATCGGCCGTGTCGAGAAAATCGATGCCGCCCGCCGCGGCCGCATCGAGGATGGCGCCGCTCTGGGCTTCATCGCATTGCAGGCCGAAGGTCATGGTGCCGAGGCATAGGCGCGAGACCGGAAGCCCGCTGCGGCCGAATTGCACATGGTCCATGGGCCGATCATACGGCCCAGGGAGCGAGGCGGCTAGAAAATCCCCGCCTCCAGCCCGGCGGCCATGAGCGTGCCGAGTTCCTCGCATTGGCCGACGAATTCCTCGCGGAAGGCGCCACGGCAGATGAGCGGCGCCTGCACGGCGCGCCAGCGGAGTCCCGTCGTGATCCGCTCCACCGCGCGGCTGGTGCCGGTGCCATCCTGCCCGGCGCGGATGTAGAGGACATAAGGCAGGCCTTGCGTCTTCTCCAGGCAAGGGTAGTAGATGCGGTCGAAGAAATCCTTCAGCGCGCCGCTCATATAGCCGAGGTTCTCGGTGGTGCCGAGGATGATCGCCTGGGCGGCGAGCACGTCCTCGGGCACGGCCAGCAGCGGCGGGCGCAGGATGACCTCGACATTCGCGATCTCAGGCGCGGTGGCGCCGCGGAGGAGCGCGTCGGTCAGGCGCCGCGTGTTCTCCGAGGGGCTATGGGCGACGATGAGCAGGCGGCGCGGGTCGGGCATCGGGCGAGGGTAGAACGGCGAGGGCCCAGATGTAAGCGCCCCGCCGCTTAATGGCAATATCGATATCCCCGCGAAAGGCGACTCCCGCCTCTCCCGTCATCCCCGCGAAAGCGCGGGAGTCCGGAGGGCGAGCGTGCACAGGACTCGCCTCGCCATGGTGGCCCCTGCGCATCTCCGGTCCGCTTTCGCGGGAATGACGGCGGAGAGAGAGACGGGAATGACGATGGAGAGCGAGCCGCGTCAGGCGCCGCCGCGATCGAGCGTGAACAGCTCCTGGGAATGGCGCAGGCCACGCAGCGCGTAGCGGCCGACGGAGGCGAGCGGGGGGCCGGCGTTGCCGAGGGCGGCGGCGAAGGCGGCGGAGAGGAGCAAGGGCTGGTCCACGGAGCGGCACATGGCGGCGATGCGGCTGGCCTCATTGACGGCGGGTCCCACCACGGTGAAATCGAGGCGGTTGGGGCTGCCGACATTGCCGAAGAAGACCTCGCCGATATGCAGGCCCAGATAGATCTCCGTCACCGGCAGGCTCTCGGCGCTGCGGCGCTCGTTCAGTGCCGCGACGCGCTCCCGGGCGCCGGTGGCGGCGGCGATGGCCGCGGCGCAGGCCTTGCCCCGCTCCTCGGCCGGGAACATGGCCAACACCCCGTCGCCGATCAGCTTCAGCACATCGCCGCCCTCGGCCTGGATGGCCGAGACCACCGCCTCGGCGTAATCGTTCAGCAGCGGGATGATATGGGCGGGCTCGGCGTTGTCGGTGATCCGGGTGAAGCCGCGCAGGTCGCTGAACCAGAGCACGGCCTCGATCCGGTCGGCGATGCCGCGCTCGATCCGCCCGCTCAGCACCTGGCGGCCCGCCTCGCGGCCGAGATAGGTCTCCACCAGGGCCTGGGCCGTACGCCCGAGAGAGGCGCATTTCATCGCCATGGCGAGGAAGGGCGAGAGCCGGCGCAGCGCCAGGACCTCGGCCTCGCTGAAGCCCTCGGGCCGATCCGTCTCCCAGCCGGAATAGACGCAATCCATGTCGCCCACCGTGCCCTCGGCGGCGAATTTGTTCATGATGCCGAGGTAGTCGGTATTGCCGGCCGCGAAGGATGCTTCGAGATTGCTGAATTCCGCGATGGACTCCTGGGTCAGGCGGCAGCGCAGATGGGTCTCGCTGCCCATGAGCAGACGATAATAGATGCTGCGGCGATAGCTTTCCGAGGCCTCGCCCCGGTTGGTGCGGCCGTATTCCGTCCGCTTCGTCTCCGGCTGGTCGCGAAACCAGCGGATGGCATGGCCCTCATAGAGGGGATGCAGGGTGTCGATGACCACGGTCCCGCCGGCCAGCGCCAGGCCGGCGGCGCGGAGGCGCTCGCAATAGCCATCGAGCATGTCGATCTCGGGCCGGCCGGCGAGACCGGCCTTGGTGATCCAGGCCGAAAGCTCGACGAGCTTTCCGTCATCCATCGCTCGATATCTCCGCTCAGGGCGAGCGGGATCTCCGCTCAGGGCGAGCGGGCGGGGGCCTCGCTCGGTTTCGCACGACGATAGCGCGAGAACTGCCGGTCGGCGAGCACGCCGATCAATATCACGGTTCCCATCACCGCGAAGTTAAGGGAGCTCGGGATGCCCAGGAGATTGACCAGGTTCTGCAGGATCTGGAGCAGCACCGAGCCGAGCACGATCCCCAGCACCGAGCCCTCGCCGCCGCGGAGCGAACAGCCGCCCAGCACGGCGGCGGCGATGCCGTAGAGCTCGTAGAAATTGCCGTGGGAGGCCGGCGAGATCGACCGGGTGTACATGGCGAAGAAGACCGCCGCCAGGCCGGCGAGCCCGCCGCAGATGATATAGGCGGCGGCGATCACCCGCTCGGTCCTGATGCCGGAATAGCGGGCGGCCTCCTCGTTCTTGCCCACGGCGTAGAGGTAGCGGCCGAAGACCGAGCGGTGCAGCACCAGCCCCATGATGATGGCGACCAGGATGAAGGTGATGAAGCTGTGGGGAACGCCGAAGCTGCGGCCGGCGGCGAGCCATTCCAGGGTCGGGAAGCTCTGGCCGAATTGGAAGCCCGCGGTGCCGTCGTCGGTGTACCAGCGCGCGACGCCGCGATAGATCAGCAGGCCGCAGAGGGTGACCACGAAGGGCTGCAGCCTGAGGCGCGCGATGAGGAAGCCATGGATGGCCCCGATCACGATGCCGGCCAGCACCATGAGCAGCAACGCCACCAGCCAGTTGACGTCATAGGTCACCAGCAGGTCGATGAAGATCGCGCCCAGCAGCGCGAAGACCGAGCCGACGGAGAGCTCGATGCCGCCGGTGATGATGACGAAGCCCTCGCCGATGGAGAACAGGCCGAAAAGCCCGATCAGATTGGCGGTATTGGCGATGTTGATGGGCGAGATGAACCGGGGGTTGAGGATCGCCGTCACGGTCCCTACCACCAGGATCAGAACGAAAAGCCCCAGATCCTTCTTCAGCATGGAATTCCGATCTCAGTGAAGAGAATGGCCGACGGCGAGCTGGAGCACATTGTGTTCGCTGAACTCGCCGCGATCAAGGAAGCCGCTGATCGAGCCCTCATGCATCACGGCGATCCGGTCGCTGACCCCGATCACCTCCTCCATGTCGCTGGAGATCATGAGGACGGCGACGCCGGAATCGGCCAACGCGCGCATCAGCTGGTAGATTTCGTTCTTGGCGCCGACATCGATGCCCCGGGTCGGCTCGTCGAAGATCATGCAGCGCGGCTTCATCGACAGCCATTTGGCCAGCACGACCTTCTGCTGATTGCCGCCCGACATGGTCCCCACCTCCGTGGCGACGCTGGGCGTCTTGATCCGCAGGCGCTCGCGCTGACGCTCGGCATTGGCGGCTTCGCGCGCGGGGCTGATGAACTTCATCCAGGCGTAGGAATTCAGGTCAGGCAAAGTAGATGTTGGCGGTGAGCGAGACATCGAGCAGCAGGCTCAGCTTCTTACGGTCCTCCGGCACGAGATAGATGCCGCGCTCGATGGCCTCGCGGGGGGAGCGCACCTTGATGGGCGCCCCGCCGAGGCGAAGGGATCCCGCGACCGGCGCGTCGATGCCGAACATCACCCGGGCCAGCTCCGTCCGTCCCGAGCCGACCAGCCCGGCCAGGCCCAGGATCTCGCCGCCGCGGACCGACAGGCTCACGGCATGGCCGGGATAAGTGGAAGTCTTGAGATCGACCAGCTCCAGGATGGTCTCGCCGGGGGCGGCCTGGGGCGGGATATAGAGGGATTTCAGATCGCGGCCGATCATGAGGCGGATCATGGCCGGGGGATCGATCTCGTCCCGTGCCAGCTCGCCCACCACCTTGCCGTCGCGCAGCACGACCACCCGGTCGGCGCAGCGCTTGATCTCGTTCAGGCGGTGGGAAATGAAGATGATGCTGACGCCATGGGCCTTGAGATCGGCGATCACCCCCATCAGCCGGTCGGTTTCCGAGAGGGTGAGGGATGAGGTGGGCTCGTCCATGATGACGACCCGCGCCTCGAGCGACAGCGCCTTGGCGATCTCCAGGAGCTGGCGCTGGGCGAGCGACAGATCGGCCACGGGGGTATCGGGGCTGAAATCCGCGCCCACGCGCTGCAGCAGGCCGCGGACCTGCTCGCGAAGCTTGCGGCGGTCGATCAGCCGGAGCGGTCCGCCATAGCGCGGCTCCCGGCCGATGAAGACATTGGCCGCGGCGTCCAGATTGTCGAAGAGGTTCAGCTCCTGATGCACGAAGGCGATCCCGCCGGCCATGGCCTCGCGGACGCTGAGGGCGGCATGCTCCTTGCCGTCGAGGCGGATCTTGCCGGCGCTGGGCTCGACCACCCCGCCCAGCACCTTCATCAGCGTGCTCTTGCCGGCGCCGTTCTCGCCGATGAGGCCGACGATCTCGCCCCTGGCGACGGCGAGGCTGACCTGATCCAGAGCGACGACGCCCGGATAGGTCTTGGTGATTCGATCGAGTTCGAGGAGATGTTCGGTCATGCTTCGATGCGGGCCGGCGCCATCCGGAGACGGCGCCGGCCGCTCGTCTTGTCCGGGCTCGGCTACTGTGCCTTCAGCTCGGCCATATAAGCATCGACATTGGACGAGTCGATGACCTTGGTCGGGATGATGATGAGGCCGTTGGCCGGGACGCCCGACTTGTCGCCCTCGAGATATTTGGCCATCAGCTTCATGCCCTGGTAGCCCCATTCATAGGGCTGCTGCACCACGGTGCCGACGATGGTGCCTTCCTTGACGCCACCCAAGGTGATCGGATCCCCGTCGAAGCCGATGATCTTGATGCTGCCGAGCTTGCCGGCTTCCTTCAGCGCCTCGTAGATGCGGGGCGTGTTGTAGGAGTAGATGCCGACCATGCAGTCGATGTCGGGGGTCTTGGCGAGGGCGTCCTCGACATTGCGCTTGGCGCGGGTCTGGTCGATATCGTCGCCACGCACGTCGACCAGCTCGACCTTGGAGCCGGCGATGGCGTCCTTGATGCCCTCGATGCGCTCGCGGGCATTGTCGGCCTCGAGCAGACCGACGAAGCCGATGCATTTGCCGCCGTTGGGCAGGGCCTTCAGCATCATGGCGCCCGCCTGCTTGCCGGCATCGACGTTGGAGCTGCCGATATAGGCGATGCGCTTGGACTGCGGGGCATCGCTGTCCGTCGTGAAGAGGACGGTCTGGCTGGCGATCTTGTCCAGGCCTTCCGTTTGATGCTTGGGATCGACGGCGCTGACCATGATCCCCGCGACGCCGGCGGCGACCAGATCGTCCATCAGCCGCTGCTGGATCGCGGCGGCGGATTGCTCGGGATATTTCAGGACCAGGGTGTAATTGGGCAGTTCGCCCTGGGCCTTCTTCACCCCGGCTTCGGCGGCCTTCCAGAAATCCGACGCGCCGTTGACGACGAAGGCGAGGGTCTTCTTGTCCTGGGCCATGGCGCCGGACATGGTCGACAGGGCCAGGAGAGCGGCAATACCGGAAAGTAGGATGCGTTTCATGGAAATCCTCCCGTTGTCAGAACTTTTTCAGATCCCGGGGCGAGCGGCGTCGCCCAAGCTTCGTCCGACATTCTCGTCCGGGGACTCTTAATTATTTATCATACAAAAGTCCATCCTCTGCGCGCGGCCCCCCGCCTTTATTGGACAGCGACGGCCTCGACCTCGACCAGATATTGCGGCCGGCCCAGCCCCGAAACCAGCACCAGGGTCCAGGGCGGCAGAAGTTCCCCCACCGCCTCGCGATGGACCTCGTAATAGGGCCGGACATGCTCCCGCCCGACGACGAAGGAAGTGAGCTTCACGAGATCGGCGATGCCCATGCCGCCCTCGGCCAGGATCGCCCGGAGATTGACCCAGGTCTGTCGGGCCTGCTCGGTGAAATCCTCGGAGATGCTCCCGTCGGGGCGCTGCCCGATCTGGCCGGAGAGATAAAGCGTGCGCGCCGGCCGCTCGACCAGCACCGCATGGTTGTAGGCACTCGCCGGCTTGGCGATCCCGCCGGGGTTGATGATGCGTCGCATGGGGGGTTGCCCTTCTGTCCTTGTCGTCATGGTCGGCGCAGGCCGACCATCCACGAGTTTGCCAGCCACAAGCTGCGCATTCTGCGCCAGGTTCTCCTACTTCGCACAAGCCCAGAGACCTGAAGGCGTGGATGCTCGGGACAAGCCCGAGCATGACGCTTGAGAGAGCGAGGCTCGCTGACCGGAATCGGCCGCGGCGCGAGATACCGGATTGGTGGCAGGCAAACTCGTGGATGGTCGGCCTACGCCGACCATGACGGGGAGAGGAACGAACCTCGCGGGCCCGGGCCGCAACCGGGGCGCGAAATGTCAGGCCAAATGGAACGTACGTTCCATTCTACCCGCAATCTCGGTTGACTTAGACCGCGGGGTCCTGTTCAATTTCATGAAATTCCATCGATCCAAACAGGGGGAGAGATGAAGCGGCTGCGGGTAGGGCTGGTCGGCGCGGGGCTCGTGGGGCAGGCCGAGCATGCCTTCTACCTCTGGGAGGAGCGCGAGCGGTTTGCCTTTGTCGCGCTGGCCGATGCCTCGGCCACGGTGCGCGCGGCGGTGGGCGCGCGCTACGGCCTCGAATCGCTGCATGCCGATATCCAGGGGCTGCTGACCGCCAAGCTCGATGCGCTGGTGATCGCCGCACCGGATTCCTTTCACCCCGCGCTTGCCATCGCCGGGCTCGAGGCGGGGCTCCATGTGATGTGCGAGAAGCCGCTGGCCCTCACCGTCGAGGGCTGCGACCGGATCGCGGCGGCGCGGGACCGCGCGGGCCGGGTCCTCCAGGTCGCCTATATGAAGCGCTACGATCCCGCTTATCGCCGGGCGCTGGAGCTTCTGCCCGACAGTATCGCGGAGGTGAAGCTGATCTCGGTCGAGGTCAACGACCCCGATCACGAACCCTTCGTCGCCCATCTTCCCATGACCTGGCCCAATGATATTCCCGCCGCGCTGCGCGAGCAGGCGCGGAGCGAGACGACGGCCCAGCTCAGCGAGGCGGCGGGCGGGAAGCTGGACGAGGCGGGGGCGCGGGCGCTCAGCGGCGGATTCCTGTCCTCCCTGGTTCATGACGTTGCCGTCGTGCATGGCATGCTGGCCCATATGGGTGCCGAGCTGCCGGCGGAGGCGGATTACGGCAGCTTCTTCGACCAGGGGCGCGGCGTCGAGCTCGCCTTCGGCCTGCCGGGCGGCGGGCGGGTCCGCATGACCCATCTGAACCTGCCGGGCGTGCCCGACTATACGGAGCGGGTCACGGTCTATTGCGCCGACCGGATCGTCGAGCTCACCTTTCCCGCACCTTATCTGCGCCACATGCCCACGCGGCTCACCTTGCGGCGCGGCGGCAAGGACCGGGCGCTGGAGATCAGCGACCAGCGGCCGAGCTATGAGGAATCCTTCCGCGAGGAGCTCCGGGCCTTCCATGCCGCCGCCACGGGCCAGGCCCCGGTGCAGACCACGGTCGAGCAGGGGCGCCGCGACGTCGGGCTCCTGATCTCCGCCTTCAGAAAAGCCAATGCCAAAAGGACTCAGTCATGAAAATCGGCGTCTTCTCGGATTCCCTCGCCAAGCTGTCGCGGCGGGAGATGTTTGCCTGGTGCGCCGAGCGCGGCATCACCGATGTCGAGCTGGGCGTGGGCGCCTGGGGGCCCTGGCCGCGGCCCCATCTCGATCTCGCCACCATCGGCGATCGGAAGGAGCGCGACAAACTGGCGGGCGAGCTGAAGGAGCATGGGCTGCGGCTGGCGGCCGTCAACGGCGCCGGCAATCTGCTGCATCCCGATCCCGCCAAGCGGAAGGACGCCCAGACCCGCTTCCGCGCCGCGGTGGACCTCGCGGTCGACTTCGGCGTCAAGCGGGTGGTGACCATGAGCGGCTGCCCGGCGGGGGCCGGCGGCGGCGGCCTCGGCATCTTCCCCTGCTGGGCGACCTCGGCCGATGACGAGCGGCTGTTCGACTGGCAGATGGAGCATGAGGTCGGCCCCTTCTGGCGCCAGACCAGCGACTGGCTCGCCAAGGAGGCGCCGGAGGTCATGGTCTGCCTGGAGATGCATGCCGGTCTCACGGTCTTCAACGCGGCCGGCTTCGAGGTGCTGACCGGCTATGTCGGCCGCAATATCGGGCTCAACATGGATCCCAGTCATTTCTGGTGGCAGGGCATCGACCCGCTGACGGTGGTCGAGGCCTTCGGCGACCGCATCGGCTGGATGCATGGCAAGGACACGCTGCTCTATCCCGAGCGCATCCGCCAGCATGGGGTGCTGCATTTTGCCCCGCCCAGCGATCCTTCGAAGGCGCCCTGGCATTTCGCGCCGGTGGGCGAGGGGCGCGACGTTGCGGCCTGGACGGCGCTGATCAATGCCGTGCGCAAGGCGGGCTATGACGACGTGATCTCCATCGAGCATGAGGATCCGCGCTATGACGGCGAGGAGGGCACGGCGCGCTCCCTTGCCGGGCTGCGCCGGGCCCTCGGGCAGCAGCAGAGGGCGGCGTGAACGCAGAGGCGGACAGATCGGCCCCCGGCGGCGGCAACTACCGCGGCGTCGTCTACGGCGGCGGCATCTAGATGGATGTTCGCTACCAGCAGGTCGCGAAGGCCTTCGGGACGTTCCAGGCGCTGGCGCCCCTCGACCTGCATGTCCCCGACGGGAGTTTCCTGGCCTTCCTCGGCCCTTCCGGATGCGGCAAGACGACGGCGCTGCGCCTGCTGGCCGGGCTCGAACGGCCCACGGGCGGGCGCCTCTATATCGGCGAGCGGGATGTCACCTTCGCGGCGACCAAGGACCGCGACATCGCCATGGTCTTCCAGAGCTACGCCCTCTACCCGCATCTGAAGGTGGCCGACAACATCGCCTATCCCTTGCGGGTGCGGAAGGTCGACCCGGCCGAGCGCATGAAGCAGGTGCGCAAGGTGGCGGAGCTCCTGGGCCTCGAGGATTATCTCGAGCGGCGGCCGGGGCAGCTCTCCGGCGGCCAGCGCCAGCGCGTCGCTTTGGCCCGCGCCATCATCCGGCGCCCCCAGGCCTTCCTGATGGACGAGCCGCTGTCGAACCTGGACGCGCAGCTGCGGCTCCAGATGCGCATCGAGATCAAGCGGCTGCAGCGCGAGCTGAAGGCGACGATGCTCTATGTCACCCATGACCAGGTCGAGGCCATGACCATGGCCGACCGCATCGCGGTGATGCATCGCGGGAAGCTGCAGCAGCTGGCGGCGCCGGCGGAGCTTTATGCAAGGCCGGTGAACCTCTTCGTCGCCACCTTCTGCGGCTCGCCGCCGATGAACATCCTCTCGGGCGAGATCGGGGAGGGCGCCTTCCGCCACGCCGCCGGCAGCCTGCCCTTGCCGGCGGTAAGCCATGCCGGCCCGGTCAAGCTCGGCTTTCGCCCGGAGCATGCGACCCTCGTCGAGGCGACGGCCAGCGGAGCGCTTCCCGGCGAGATCTATGTCGTCGAGCCTCTCGGCAACGAGACGCTCGTCACGATCAAACTGGGGGATGCGCTCGTCAACATCCGCCAGCCCGCGGATTTTTCGATGCCCATCGGCAGCCCTTGCGGGGTCCGGCCCGCGGGGCGGCACCTGCATCTGTTCGACGACGAGACCGGAGAAGCTCTCACGACAGCGTTCCGACCAATATCCGACCCGGCAGAAACGACTCATTCGGCTTACGCAAAACAGGGAGTAATTCAATGAGCGACAAGACCAAGGACACCAACAAGCTGCTCAAACGGCCCCTGCGGCGCCGTGACGTCCTCAAGCGCGGCCTCGCGGGCTCGGCGCTGGTGGCCGGCAGCAGCATCTTCGCACCGCGGATCCTCCGCGCGGCGGGCGGCACGATCACGATCGGCAGCTTCCAGGACAATGCGATGGCGCCGTTCCGCGACTACTTCGTCAAGGAATTCGCGACCAAGACGGGCATCACCGTCAATTACAACGAGACGAACTACGACACCTGGTACCAGAACTGCAAGAACGACGGCCTCAACAAGACCGGCGCCTACGACATCTATGTGATGGACGACAACTGGGTGCCGGAATTCGCGGCCGGCAAGATCGTCCAGAGCCTCGATCAGCTCGGCCTCAAGGCCAATCCGGACATCCTGCCCGCGGGCCTCAACATGGGCATGTGGCCGCCGGTATCCGGCCCGCGCATGAAGGACTTCGCCGGTGCGAAGCCCGAGCTCTATGCGCTGGTCATCATCGATGACGTCGAGATCCTCTACTACAACAAGGATCACTTCCCGACGGCGCCGGTGACCTGGGACGACATCTACGCCGTGGCGAAGACCACGAAAGCGCCGGACATGTACGGCTGGTCGCCCCGCGGCGTGAAGGGCAACCCGATCGTGATGACCTATCTGCCGCTGCTGAATTCCTATGGCGGCAATTTCGTCAACGACGACTGGACGCCGGGCTTCGCCGGGCCGGAAGGCGTGGGCGCGCTCTCCCGCCTGTTCAGCTTCATTCCCTATATGCCCGAGGGTGTGGCGGAATACGACACCGATCAAGAAGTGCAGCTGATGCTCGAGGGCAAATGCACGGCGCTGACCGAGTATACGGGCCTCGCCCAGCGGGTCGACGATCCCGCCTCCTCGAAGGTCGTGGGCAAGATCTACATGGCCGCGACCCCGAAGCAGGTGAAGTCGGGGCCGGCCATCGGCACCTTCATCGCCGGCATCGCGTCGGGCGCCAAGAATCCGGAAGGCGCGGTGCAATTCCTGGAGTGGTTCACCTCGAACGAGACCCAGCTCGAATTCGCCCGCAAATATGGCGGGGCGGCGGTGACGGGCACGGCGCTGCACGATCCGGAGGCGGTGAAGGCCCACCGCTGGCTGCCCGCGATCGCCGATGCCGTGACGAACTCGGTGGAGAAGCCGCGGACGCCGGACGAGCCGAAGATGGAGGACATCCTCGGCACCGCCCTCAACCAGGCGCTGGTGGAGGCCATCGCGGCCAAGGCGAATTACGACGCGATCGCCCAGAAGCATCTCTCGGCGGCCGCGGAGCCAGATCACGGCCTATCTGAAGCAGCAGGGAGGTTATTTCTAGGCCTTGACCCTCGCCGCCAAAATCGTCGAGGCCAAGCGCGTCGAAGAACGCGAAAGCAGGGTACGGCGGCTGCGTGCGGCCGCCGTACCCTATCTTCTGCTCCTGCCCGCGGTTCTTGCCCTCGCCGCCGTCTCCCTCTACCCGACCTTGGACGGCATCCGTGCGAGCCTGGACCGGTTCCGCTACGGGCGCGACATGGGCTTCGCGGGCTGGGACAATTATGCCGTCGTCTACAACGATGCGGTCTTCTGGCAGGCGATCCTGACCACGGCGATGTATGTCGTCCTGGTCGTCGCCGTCGAGACCTTGCTCGGCCTGCTGCTGGCGCTTCTGGTCGCGCGCGAGCTGCGCTACGCCGGCCTCATCCGCGTCATGCTGATCCTGCCGATGACCATCGCGCCGGTGGTCGTCGGCGTCATCTGGCGGCTGCTCTACGCCTCGGACATCGGCGTCGTCGATCCCTTGTTCCAGGTCCTGGGCCTGGACGCGCCCCATGTGCTGGCCAAGCCGATGACGGCCTTCCTGGCCCTGGTCGTGGTCGATGTCTGGGAATGGACCCCGCTGCTCTTCCTCATCATTCTCGCGGGCCTGCAATCCATGCCGCAGGATCCGCTCGAGGCGGCCCGGGTCGACGGGGCCAGCCGCTGGCAGGCCTTCTTCCACCACACGCTGCCGCTGCTGCGGCCCGTGCTGCTCGTCGCCGTGGTGCTGCGCACGATCGATGCGGTCGGCACCTTCGACCAGGTCTTCGTCCTGACCAAGGGCGGCCCGGGCACGGCCACCCAGCTGATCTCCATCTACGCCTACAACACGGCCTTCCTGTTCAACCAGTACGGCAGGGCCATGGCGATGCTGATCGGCGTGCTTGCCTTCCTGATCGTCCTGATGACGGCCGCCGTGCGGCTGATGCGCCAGACCTCGGAGAGGATCGAGTGACCCCGCGCGAACGCCTCGGCCACGCCTTCGTCTATCTGGCACTCGCCGTGGCGATCCTGCTGGCGCTCTTCCCCTTCTGGTGGATGCTCGCCACATCCTTCAAGCGTCCGATCGACATCTTCTCGGGCGTCGAGCTCTGGCCGCAGCAGATCACCTTCGACAACTACGACCGCCTCTTCAACAATTATCACTTCGGCTATTTCCTCCTGAACAGCGTGGTCGTGGTGACCGCCGCGGTCACGGTGAGCCTCATCCTGGGCACGCTCGCCGCCTATGCCCTGGCCCGGTTTCGCCTGCAATTCGGCGTCCGCAAGATGGCGCTCTATCTGGTCCTGCTCGTCAGGATGCTCCCGGGCATCATGCTCTGCATCCCGCTCTATATCGTGCTGGCGACCTGGGGCTTGCTGAACACGCGCCTCGGCCTGATCCTGATCTATGCCGGCCTCAACACCAGCTTCGTCGTCTGGATGATGCAGAGCTTCCTGGAGGAGATCCCGCGCGACATCGAGGAGGCCGCCATGGTCGACGGGGATTCGCGGCTGACGGCGCTGCGCCGGATCGTGATCCCGCTGGCCGCCCCCGGGCTGATCGCCACCGCGATCTTCAGCGTGATCACCACCTACAACGATTTCATCATTGCGCTGACCCTGACCTCGACGCCCGACGCCCAGACCGTTCCGGTGGGGGTCTCGACCCTGATCGGCAAGATCGAGATCCAATGGGGCCCGATGGCGGCGGCGGGCGTCGTCGGCGCCTTGCCGATCGTGATCTTCGCCCTCATCGTGCAGCGCAATTTCGTGCGCGGCCTGACGCTAGGCGCAGTGAAGTAAGATTTGGGGGGGCGGTGAAGTGAAACTGGCACAGCAGCAGCAAGGCATCCCGACATGACAATGGTCCGCGCCGCCGTCACCGAGAAACCCGGGCGGATCGCCTTGCACGAATTCGCCATGCCGGATCCGGAGCCCGGCGCCGTCGTCATGAAAGTGCATTATTCCGGCATCTGCGGCACCGACAAGCACACCTTCCGCGGCGAGAGCAAGCAATATGCCGGCACGCCGCATGAGCGCGACCTGACATATCCGCTGATCTGCGGCCATGAGAATGTCGGCGAGGTGGTGGCGCTGGGCGGCAAGGTGCTGGACAGCGAAGGCCAGCCCCTCAGGATCGGCGACCGTATCGTGCCCGGCGCCAATGTCGCCTGCGGGAACTGCCATTTCTGCCGCAACAACTACCCCTATTACATGTGCGAGAACCTGCAGGATTACGGCAACTCCCTGCATTGCGGCCCCGCACCCCATCTCTTCGGCGGCTGGGCGGAGCATATGTATCTGCTGCCGGGATCGTTGCTCTTCCGGGTGCCGGACGAGCTGCCCGACCATGTCGCGGTGCTGACGGAGATCATGTCGGTGACCCATGGCGTGGAGACGGCCCAGAGCCTGCTCGGCCTCATCGGGGGCAGCCGCTTCGGCCAGACCATCGCCGTGCTGGGCGTCGGCCCGCTCGGCCTCTGCCATCTGATCAAGGCGAAGCTGCTGGGTGCCGGCAAGCTGATCGCCACCGATCGCTTCCCCTCGCGCCTCAAAATGGCCGAGGCCTTCGGCGCCAGCCTGACGATGACCGTCGACGACACGGAGCCCGCGGAGAGGATTGCCCGCGCCCGCGAGCACAGCGGCGGCATCGGCCCCGACATCGTGCTGGATTGCAGCGGCTTTCCCTAGACCTTCGTCGAGGCGCTCCGGATGGTGCGGGTCGGCGGAGTGGTGGTCGAGGCCGGGACCTTCGTCGACATGGGACCCGTCGGCATCAATCCCAATTCGGACATCTGCACCAAGAACGTCAGTGTCATCGGCGTCGGCGGCGAGACCGCGACGGCCTATCTGCCCTCCATGCGGCTGATGGCCGCCAATCTCGACCGGCTGCCCTTCGATCGCATCGTCAGCCATCGCATGCCGCTGGAGCGCGCCCAGGAGGGGCTCGAGCTGGCGCAAACCGACAGCGCCATGAAGGTCGTGATGGCGCCGAACGGCGCGGGGTTCTGAGGGCGAGGCCCCGCCGCGTCCGCAGGGCAATCGCATCTGACGACCTGAAGCCTCGCTCTACCCTTCCGTCATTCCCGCGAAAGCGGGAATCCAGGGCGAGCGACGAGGCCTGGGGCCCTGGATTCCCGCTTTCGCGGGAATGACGGCGGAAAAAATGTGCCCCTATCCCAACTGCGATCTTCCGGGGCCGTGATCATGACGATTGTAACGCGGCGTCTTCCCCGCGACATTTGGCTGTAGCGGCGCTCGCCATTATTCTGCGGCGGCCTGTCGCATCGGCGATGAGGGCGTCTCGCTGGGGAGTTCGCAGCCTTGAAAACGGGTGAAAGATCGGTCTCGGTCGACATCATGGGATCCCGCATGACCGCGCTCGACGCCGGGGAGGGCGAGGTAGTGGTGCTGGGCTCCAGCTTCCTTTGGGATTCCGAGATGTGGCGGCCGCAGATCGACGCGCTGTCGCCGCACTACCGCGTCGTGGTGCCGCATCTCTGGGGCCATGGCGGCTCGGGCCCCATGCCGCCTGCCACCAAGGATCTGCGCGATCTCGCGCGCCAGAATCTGGCGCTGCTCGATCATCTGGGGATTCAGCGCTTCGCCATGGTCGGGCTCTCGGTTGGCGGGATGTGGGGGGCCGAGCTCGCCTTGCTCGCGCCGGAGCAGGTCACGGCGCTGGCTTTGCTCGATACCTTCCTTGGGGCCGAGCCGGCCGACAGCCGCGCCCGCTATTTCGCCGTGCTCGATGCCGTCGCGGCCAGCCGCTCGCTTCCCGATGCGGTGCTGGATGTGGTCGTGCCGCTGTTCTTCTCTGCCAATGTCCAGGCGACGGCGCCCGATCTGCCGGCAAGCTTCCGCGCCAGGCTGAAGGAATGGGATCGCGACCGCCTCGTCGATGCCGTGGTGCCCCTGGGCCGGCTGATCTTCGGCCGGCGGGATGCGCTGGCCGATCTCGCCCGCCTCACCCTTCCCGCCGTGGTCATGACGGGGCAGCAGGATATTCCCCGCCCCGTCGCGGAGGGGCGCCAGATGGCAACGGCCATGGGCTGCCCCTTCATCGAACTGCCCGGCGCCGGCCATATCTCCTCCCTCGAGACGCCGGGCACCGTCACCGATCGTCTGCTCGGCTTCCTCGCCCGGGTCTATCTCAAGGCGCCCGAGCCGGAAGAAAAGCCGCTCGAGCCGGAGGATCCCATCGCGGAGATCGATGAGTGATCGTGCGTCATCGAAAGACCCCTTCTGATTCTTGACTAGCATGCATGCGGTATCCTGCATTCCGCATCGGGAGACCGCCTATGACACATGAATGCCAAGGGCTGGCGTCGCGCCGGGAATTGCTGATCGGCGGCGCCGCCGTTATCACCGCCGCTTCGCTCCTTCCGGGCGCAGCGGGCGCGGCCGAGACGCAAGCCATGACCTTCCAGAACACCGACACCGCCGTCGTGTTCATCGACCCGCAGAACGATGTGCTCAGCGAGAAGGGCGCGAATTGGGCCAGCGTCGGGGCGAGCGTCACCGAGAACCGCACGGTCGAGAACATGGAGCGGATCTTCAAGGCGGCAAAGGCGAAGGGATATGGCGTGTTCATATCGCCGCATTATTTCTATCCGACCGACAGCACCTGGAAGTTCGACGGCCCGCTGGAGACCGCGGAATTCGAAAACCACAGCTTCGCCCGAAAAGGAGCGCTGGATCTGACGGGCTTCCCGAACTCCGGCGCGGACTGGCTCGACCGCTTCAAGCCCTATATCGAGGATGGCAAGACCATCGTCGTCAGCCCCCACAAGGTCTGGGGACCGCAGACCAACGATCTGGTCCTGCAGCTCGCCAAGCGGCGGATCAGCAAGATCATCCTCGGGGGCATGCTGGCGAACATGTGCGTCGAATCTCATCTGCGCGAGTTCCTCGAGCGTGGCTTCGAGGTAGCCATGGTCAAGGACGCAACCGCCGGCCCTCGGCACCCCGTTTGGGGCGACGGCTATCAGGCGGCCATGATCAACTACCGATTTCTCGCCCATGCCGTATTGTCGACGGATGAAGCCGTCGATCGCATGCGCTGAGGAGGCCGCCATCCGCTTGCGGCGAATTCTCGGGGCTGTGCTGGCTCTCCTGCTCCTCACGGGCGCGGGCCGGGCCGCGGCGGACGAGGTGGCGCCCTGGCGCAATGATTTCGTCGCGCGGCTCGAGGCGCTCGCCTTGCTCCAGAGCCTGAACGCGGAGCTGCTGAGCCACGACAGCGCGACCCTGACCTTGGATCGCTGGTGCGCGGACCATCGGTTGGCCTCGCCGGCGAAAATCACCGCCGAGCGGGTCAAAGGGCAGGACAAGCCGCCGACGCCGGAGCTCCGCCAGGCGCTGGGGGTGAATGAGGCGGAGCCGATCCGCTATCGCCGGGTGCGGCTGCGTTGCGGGACACATGTGCTGTCGGAGGCGGATAATTGGTATGTGCCGTCTCGGCTCACGGCGGAGATGAACCGCCAGCTCGAGACGACCGACATCGCCTTCGGCCGGGCGGTGCAGGCGCTGAAGTTCCGCCGCCGCACCTTGTCCGCCGAGCTGCTCTGGTCGCCGCTTCCCCAGGGCTGGGAGATGGGCGCGGCCCTGCCCGATCTGGGCGCGGGCAGCTTGGCGCTGCCCGCCCAGCTGCTGCAGCATCGTGCCGTGCTCACTTTGCCCGACGGCACGCCGTTCAGCGAAGTGGTCGAGACCTATACCAGCGAGGTGCTGGCCTTCCCGGAGCCCGCCCGTCCAACGCCCTGACGGGCGGTGCGGTCGGCCGGCAGCCGACCGGTCTCCATTCAACGTCGCGAAATCGGTTGCATCTCGCAGTTCATTATCCTATACTGCAACCAGTTGCCTAAAACAATCAGATAGGCCGGGCGTCGACCCGGCCATCCCGCCATCAAAGGGGAAACGCTCATGTCTCTCACGCTTCATTTCCATCCGCTGTCGTCCTTCTGTCAGAAGGCGGTGGTCGCCCTCTACGAGAACGACACGCCCTTCGAGCCCCATATCGTGAACCTCATGGACGCGGCGGAGAGGGCGGCCCTCAAGAAGCTATGGCCCGTCGGCAAGTTCCCGGTGCTGCGGGATGAGGCGCGGGACCGGACCATCCCGGAATCCAGCATCATCATCGAATATCTGGCCCAGCATTATCCCGGCAAATCCAAGCTCGTTCCGGCGGACGAGGATCTCGCCCGCCGGACGCGCCTCAGCGACCGCTTCTTCGACCTCTATGTGAACGTCCAGGTCGGCAAGATCGTGACCGACAGGCTGCGGCCGGCGGGAAAGGACGATCCCCATGGCGTGGCGGAGGCGAAGGCGCTGTTGAAGACCTCCCTCGACATGATCGAGGCGGATATGGCGGGCAAAGGGGATGTGGCGGGCAAGAATTGGGCCATGGGCGAGGCCTTCACCATGGCCGATTGCGCCGCCGCACCCGCCCTGTTCTACGCCAATATCGTGATGCCCTTCGCCGAGACCCACAAGAACGCCGCGGCCTATCTCGGCCGCCTGAAGGCGCGCCCGTCCTATGCCCGGGCGCTCAAGGAAGCCGAACCCTATCTGGCGATGATGCCGAAGTAAGACTAGGGTCGGCCGGCCACGGCTCATTCCAGGTAACAAGCGTTTGATTCTACCCACTAGTCCCTTCTCGGAGACATTCGCTTGGTAGTATTGTCGAGCATCCACAGGTGGATGCGCCGTGACCGGTCCCGAGGATATCGCAGCACAGCCCGATATCACAGCGCTTGCCATAGCCGAGCAGCGCTATCGTGCGCTGGTGCGGGCCACATCCTCGCTCGTCTGGACGACCTCGCCAGACGGTCAAATCGAAGACATGCCGGAATGGCGCGCCTTTAGCGGCGAATCCGTCGAGCAAATCCAGGGTTGGGGTTGGCTCAACTCATTGCACCCGGATGATCGCGAGCGCGCCGGGGTTGCTTGGCAGAAGGCCGTAGACGCGCGGTCGCTTTACGAGACCGAATATCGGATCCGCCGACACGATGGCGTTTATGTGTGGCATCGGGCCCGCGGCGTTCCGATTCTGGAGGCAGATGGCTCCATCCGAGAATGGGTTGGCTTCTGCCAGGATATCGAATTGCGCAAAAAGGCCGAGGAAAAGCACCTCGAAGCCGAGACAGCGCTCCGCGATCTCAACGAGGTCCTGGAAAAGCGAGTCGAGTCGGAAGCGCGAGAACGCGCGCGCATCTGGAACGTCTCCCAGGACATGCTTGTCGTGGGCGACCTCGAGGGGAAACTGCTTAGCGTAAATCCAGCCTGGACCACAACCCTGGGTTGGTCCGAAACAGACCTCGTGGGCACTGCATTCGCCTGGCTCGTGGATCCAGACGATCGAAGCAAGACCCGTGCCGAGCTGGCGCGCTTGGCTGAAGGGTACGGCGCGCGGCAGTTTGAAAATAGGCTGCGGCACAAGGATGGCTCATTCCGGTGGCTTTCCTGGACCGCCGTTCCCGACCGAGGTCGAATCTATGCCGTCGCACGCGACGTCACGGCGATCAAGGCAGCCGAGGAAGAGTTGCGGTCTTCGCGGCAGGAGCTGCAGCGGGTGGGCCGGCAGCTGACGATGGGGGCGATTACGGCCTCGATTGCTCACGAAATCAAACAGCCCTTGACGGCCATCGTGGCGAACGCCGAAGCGGCGTTGCAATGGCTTTCGAACAAGCCTCCCAACAGGGACAAGGCGGCAGCCACGCTTCAGCGGATTGTCAGGGATGGCCAACGCGCCGGTCAGGTGATCGAGACCGTCCGGGCGATGTTCAAGAAGGATGGCGAGGAGAAGACGCTGCTCGACGTGAATAATGTCGTTCGGCAGGTCTTCGCGCCTGTTGCGCAGCGAGCTGCAAAAGAACGAGGTGGTCGTGGAATACGAGTTGGGGCCAGAACTCCCGCGCGTCTTGGGCGACCAGGTCCAGCTGCAGCAGGTCGTTTTGAACCTGGTGATGAACGCCATCGAGGCGATGAGCCTGGTGACCGATCGGCCGCGAAGCTTGCGGGTGAGCTCCGCGCGACGCGATCCAGCCGGCCTGATCCTCGTGCTGGAGGATTCGGGGACGGGGTTGGACCCCGAACATATCGACCGCATATTCGAGCCCTTCTTCACGACGAAATCCCACGGGATGGGATTGGGACTCTCGATCTGCCGCTCGATCGTCGAGGCGCCATCGAGGCCAGCTGATGGCCTCCCTCGCCCACCCGCATGGAACAACATTTCAGGTCATTCTGCCGGCCGACGGATGATCCGCCGGGCTGGCGCCCGTGCCTTTTTGCACGTCCGGTTCTGGCAGCTTTTCGGACGTGCCACCTGCGGTGAGTGGGCGCCCCCCTACGACATGACCGATCAGAAGGAAGCGAGAGCGATGAACGAAGCTGCCGCCGGCGACGCCTTCCGGACCTGTGAATCCCTGGCGACGGCCCTCTCGGCGGGCGAGACCTCGTCCCGCGAGCTGGTGGATTTCTATCTCGGGCGCATCCAGGTGCTGGACGGAAAGCTGCATGCCTTCGTCAGCGTCTTCGAACGGGAGGCGCGGCTTGCCGCCGAGGCCAGGGACAAGGCGCGGGCCGCCCATCCGGTGGGACCCCTCCATGGAATCCCCGTCGCCATCAAGGATCTCTTCGACTACGCGGGCCACAGGACGGGGGCGGGCTCCAAGGCCTGGACGCCGGCGCCGGCCGAAGAGACCGCCTTCGCCGTCCAGCGGCTCGAGGCGGCGGGCATGATCGTGCTCGGCAAGACGCAGACGGTCGAGTTCGCCTATGGCGGCTGGGGGACGAATCCGGTCATGGGCACGCCCTGGAACCCCTGGGACCTCGCGGTCCATCGGGCACCCGGCGGGTCTTCGAGCGGATCGGCGGTCGCCGTCGCGGCCGGCCTCGCGCCGGCGGCGCTGGGCAGCGACACGGGCGGCTCGATCAGGATCCCGGCCTGTTTTTGCGGCCTCGTCGGGCTCAAGACCTCGAGGGGCGCCATCGGTCGTGGCGGGGTGTTTCCTCTGTCCCCCTCCCTCGACACCGTCGGTCCGCTCGCCCGATCGGTCCGGGACGCCGCCCTCCTCGTCGATGCGATGGAGGGTTTCGACAGGCGCGATGAGGAAACCGGCCGCGGCCGGCGCCTGAACGTGCTCGATGATCTCGAGCTTGGCATCGAGGGCCTGCGCATCGGCCGGCTGGCAGCGGAAGAGATGACAGAACTCGGCCCGGATGTGCGCGGCCTGTTCGAGGAAGCGCTTCTCCAATTCGAGGAGCTGGGCGCCCGGGTCGAGGAAGTGAAGCTTCCGCGGCGTGTCGGCGACTATCTGAGCGATGCCGGCGACGTCATGAGCGCCGAGAGCTATGCGAATCTCTCGAAGCTCATCGACGATGAGGCGAGCCTGGTGAATCCGGTCATCCGCGGCCGGATCGGCCGGGGACGCGACATCTCCGCCGATGCCTATGCCCGGTTGATCGATCGCCGCCGAACCGACCAGATCGGCTTCCAGTCGCTTTTCGAGCGTGTCGATGCCATCGTCGCGCCGATCTGCCAGGCGCCGGCACCACCGCTTGGGGATATCGACGAGAACCTGCCGCCGGCGCTCTATGGCCGCTTCGTGAATTTCCTCGACCTCGCGAGCCTGGCGGTTCCCATGGGTAAGCTGCGACAGGGCCTGCCCATGGGGCTCCAGATCCTGGTGCCCCGGTTCGCCGACGCGCTGGCGCTCCGGATCGGGCGCGCCTTCGAGAAGGCGAGAGGCGGTGATCCGATGCGGCCTGTCGGGCTTTAGCCGGCGCGGCGTGACCTCGCCGCTACCGATTTCGAACCTGGCCGCGAAGGCCGCGAAAATCGCTGCATACGGAGAGCGCGTCTGCGATGCGGGACCGCGGACTCGGAGGCGGCCGCCGGCCCGCTTCCTACTCCGCGGCAACGACCTCCTCGCGAGGGACGCGGGCGCCGGCGCCATCGTCGTGAACACGCCGTCCCGCCGGATCGAACGCATGGAAGAGCGCCGCGGAAAGATGCAGGAGGATCAGGGCAAAAAACGCGAAGGCCAGATAGAAATGCGCATCCCAGAGCAGGCTGTGCAGGCTGTCGCTCTGCGGCAGAATCGCCGGAAGGTACAGGCCGCCGAAGACAACCACCGGGTAGGCGGCGGCCGACAGCATGCCCCAGCCGATCAGTGGCATGGCGATCATGAGGGCATAGAAGGCCCAGTGCGACAGATGCGCTGCCAGCTTTATCGGTTCGGGCAGGTCGGCCGGGAGCGGCGGCGCGCCGAAGCGCAGGCGGATCGCCAGGCGAATGAGGGCCAGCACCAGAATGGTGATGCCGAGGGATTTATGGAACGAGACGAGGGGCAGATATTTCGGCATCACGCTGGACACCATGCCGACGCCGATGAAGAGCATGGCCAGGAGGCAGGCCGCCATCACCCAGTGGAACAGGCGCTGCAGCGGGGTGAAGCGTCGACGGGTCCGGGTCATGGCTGGGCGTCCGTTGCGGTTCGGGGATAGTCCTTCGCCTCTGCCGTGCGGAGGTCATATGACCTCGCATAGGCCGCTGAGCGGGCCGCCGGGAAGGGATCGTCCGATGTCCGGATGCCGGCCGGCAGGACGGTCGGATCGAAGTTGATGTCGCGGCAGGGGCCGTCCGCCTCGGCTTCGATCTTTTGCACGATGAGCGTGCCCACCGTGACCGTGGGGCGATCCGCCGGCCAGGCCTTGGTCGGGTCCGCGGTGGGATCGCCGGGATTGGCTGATGTCACCACCAGCGTCCAGCGCTGCGGCGCGCTTCCGACCCGCTTGGTGATCTCCTGCTCGAGAACGTCGGGGCCGCCCTTGGCGAGATCCTCGGGTGAGACGGGAACCGCTTGCGCCGCCGGCAGCAGCGACCAGCGCACCGCGTGATCCGCGCCGGATGCGTCGGTGAAGATGAAGCTGTTGAGGCTGTTGTAGCGTTCCTCCGCATAGCTGCCGGTCCAGGGCCCCTTCGTGGCCCATTCGCCGAAGGGCGCGAATTCGGGATGGGCGGCGACGAATGTCTTCATCGCGTCCGGTTCCTTGCTCCCCCCCGCCTTCAGCAGCTCATAAAATCCCTGCGGAGTGGAAACCGGAAAGACCGGGGCATTGATCATGGCGGCGCGCCACTCCTGCCCGTTCGGCGGCGAAATCCGCAATGCCATGCCCCGCACGCGAACGGTCGCATCCGGCGCGTCCGGATTGGGGGTGCCGAGATTGAAGCGCCCGAGAGCCGGATACTGGCCGGCGGCGAAGACCTGGGCACGCGAGAGAGCCGAGCCCGCCCCATTCGCTTCGAAAATGCCCGTGAAGCAGATGCCCTTGGCATGATTCTTGCGATGGCCGAGCGGCACGCCACCCGGCGGCTTGAAGGCCTCGACGATCCTGACCGGCGTCAGGCGCTCGGGCGACAGCCATCCCGCCGTATAGGCGAAGGTCGCAGCACCGCCGCCGACAAGCACGACGAGGAGAACCAGAAATCCCAAAAGGGAGGGCGCAGGCGATCGTCGCGGCTCGAGCATTCAAACCCTCACAGGAATCGATGGAAATGCCTTCGAGCGCTCAGGGGCTGAAGCGCTCTATGGCGGATCATAGATTTGTCGGAGGTCCCGGTATTCCGGTTTGGGCGCCGCTTTCCCAAAACGCACGATTGAATCGCCGGCGGTGCCTCCGTGCGCGTGACCTCGCCGAGATTCTCTTCCCGTCATTCCGGCGTGATCCCCGGATCAAGTCCGGGGAGGAATCCAGGGGCCACAGGGATGGTGCTTGCCGCTCGCCCCTGGACCCCTCCCCGGACTTGATCCGGGGATCACGCCGGGGTGACGGGAGAGAGGGAGCGGCTCTCACTGCAACAGCTTTGTTGCCAGCTCCATTTGACTCCTAACGCCCCGTCTCAGGCGATCACGCCGCCGCCGTCGATGGGGATGGCGGACCCCGTCGAGGGCAAGCTGAACTGAAAGACGGCGCCACGGTCCTCGGCTTGACGCGCCCACAATTTTCCGCCATGCGCCTCGATGATCGAACGGCAGATCGAGAGCCCTATCCCCAGCCCCGTCGGCTTCGTCGTGTAGAAGGCTTCGAAGACGCGTTCGAGCATGGCTGGCGTCAGGCCCGGACCGGAATCCCGCACGGTGACGAGCACGCCCTCGGACGCGTCCCGTCCCGTGCCGATCTGCAGATCGCGGACGCCGTCGTTGTCCTCGCTCATGGCCTCGATGGCGTTGACCATCAGGTTGAGGATGACCTGTTGCAGCTGGACCCGGGCCCCTTGGACTCGCGGCAGATCCTCCGCGAATTGCTTCCGCACGGAGACACGGTTCTTCACCGCTTCGACGCGGGTGAGCAGGATAATCTCGTCGAGCACCTCGTTGATATCCAAGCTCTCGAGGGCCGGCGGCGCTTTCTTGATGAGAGCACGCAACCCGTCGATGACGTCACCGGCTCGCTTGCCGTTGCTCACGATCCTCTCGAGCGCCTGCTGGACCTTCGCCAAATCGGGCGGGTCCCTTGCGAGCCAGCGCAGAGCCGTCTGGGTGTTGGTCAGCGCGGCGGCGAGCGGTTGACTGACTTCATGCGCGATCGAGGCCGACAGCTGACCCATTGTCGCGACGCGGTTGGCGTGGGCGAGCTGCATCTGCACCTCGCGATATCGGGCCTCCCGCTCCGCAAGATCCCGGTACAGCCGTGTATTCTCCAGCGAGATCGCTGCCTGGGATGCCAGCAACTTCAGCACCGGAATTCGGGCAGGCGCGAAGACGCGGGGGCTGAGGTTGTTCTCGAGGTAGAGCAGGCCGATGATCTTGGCCTGATTCAGCAGCGGTAGGCAGAGAATGGAACGAGCTTGGCGTTGGCGGACATAGGGATCCGCCGAAAACGGCTCCTGAACCGCGGCGTCGTCGAGGACCAGGCTCTCCCTGGTGTGCAGGACGTAATGGAGAACCGAGGCCGGCAGCGCGGCCTCGGTCACCGCCTCGTCACGCAGCTGCACGATGATCTTATCTGCGCTGGTCGTGGCTTCCGCGGCGATCCGTTGCTCATTCTCCGGCGTCACGATCAACAGACCACGCTCGGCCCCCGCCTGCTCGATGGCAGTGCGGAGGAGTGTGTCGAGCAGCCTGTCCAGGATGATCTCGCCCGACACGGCTTGCGACAGCTTGATCACGGTCGCGAGATCAAGGTGTTCGACAGGCGCTCCGATCGTACTCGTCAGCCCGGGTCCTCGCTCCTCCCGCTCCCGCAGCTGCGGATGGAGCCGATCGAGCTGTCGCACCTTCCCGTCGGCCTCCCAGCTCAGATAGCAGCGCCGGGCGTTGCGCAGATAGAGCTGCTCGATCTGCTGAAAGCCGCGCACCGCATAGAAACGAGCCGCCAATTCATAAGCCAGGCCTTCGTTCTGAACGAACCCTTGTTCACGCGCCGACCGGATAGCCTGCTCGTAGAGCCGTTCGGCATCCAGCTCCCGGCCTTCGAGGCGGGCGATCTCGGCCCCCACGAGGGCGGCGCGATTCTCGAAGGTTTCGGCGCAGTTCGATGCCCAGGACCCGAGCCGCTCATGATGCGCCGCCGCCGCTTCGAGATGCAGGCGCCGCTCGTCGCCGGCGGTCGAGTCGCAGAGGGCGGCGTGACTGAGCGCCTCGAAGAACTGATAATCGGCCCGCTCGAATTGGGTCGGCACCGTCCAAAGCGGCGGATCGCGCGCAACCGCCGCGAGCCCCGCGGCGAAGTCTTGCATGAAGGCGCAGGCCTGCAGCTCGCGGATCGCCGCTATCGCATAGGCATAGCGATGCCGGAGGTCCGGCACGCCGGCGGAATTCCCGGCGCGAACGGTATCCAGCGCCTCATGCTCATCCGCTTCGATGACGGCGTCGCCGAAGGACCGGTCGGCCGATACCTGCCCGCGCAGCATCCGAATCACGGCAAGCTGCTCGGCGATGCCCCTTCGGATGATGCCAAATCCCAGCCCTTTGACGATCTCGCGGTTCTTCTCCGCCTCCCGCGCCACTTCGCTCAAGGGAGTCCCGGCCGCCAGCAGGTTCGTGATCAGGTCGATGCAACTGAACGCGGCGAAGGAAACATCCCCGCTCGCCTGGGCCGCGTCGAAGGCGCGGCGGAGGTAGCCACGGGCAACATGCAGGGGCTGCGTCCAGTTCGAGACATGCACGCCGAACACGGAATAGACGCGGGCCCGGAAGCGCTCGAACCCCGGCCTTTCCACGAGCTCGAGGCCGATCCTGGCGAGCTGCAACCCCCCCTGGTAGTCACCGAAGAACATTCCTTGGATGCTGCCGAGCAATACATAGGCCAGCGGCGCGCCATCGTTGTTCCCATGTTCGAGGCAGAGCGCCGCCATCCGGCAGATAACGAGCTGACGCAGGGCCTCACCGCCGAAGAGCGTCGGCGATGACAGCGCCGTGAGAACCTCCATCGTGGCGCGCTGCGCCGGGTCGGTCATCAAGGGAAGGTCGAGCAGGCTCTCGACCGGTGACCGGCTGAGCCTCCCCGCGAGGCGGTCATATTCCCGGCGCGCGACATCGACTGTTATATCCCGGGGCCATTCCGGATCGACCCGCCGGAGATATTCCAGGCCGACGTGAATTGCCCGGTCCATCTCCCCCATCGTCACGCACAGGTCGAGGAACAGCCGCGTCACCGCAGCCAGATCGGCGTAGTCCAGCGCGCGGGTCAAAAGCGAGGCAAACCGCGCCTCCGCCAAGGCAAAGTCACCGGTCAGGAACTCGCATTCGCCCAAGTTCAGCTCGAGATCGAAGGTCAGCCGGTAGGATCTGTCCCACGCATCCGCCGGCAACAGGGCCCGGCCGGCGGCCAGATACCGCAGCGCCGAGACATAGGCCGTGCCCGCCTTGGCGCGCTTGCCGGCAATGAGATTGAGCGCGGCAACCTTTCGACGTTCCTCCCCCGAGCGGATCAGCCCGGCCCCACGAACGAGCTGATTGACGATCTCGAAGATGCCGGCGTCGAGCTGCTCCGGCGCGGTTCGCTGGGCGAGCAACCTGCCGATCCGCAGATGCGTGGACGCCCGCTCGGCTTCCGGGATCAGGGCGTAGGCGGCCTCATGGATGCGGTCATGCAGGAACCGGTAGTCGCCAGCCTGGAGAAGCACCAGATCGGCGCGGATAGCGGGCCCGAGCGCCGAATGCAGCTCGGCCTCGGTCCCTTCCCGGACCATCGCGAGCGTCGCCGCCGCCGTCACGTTTCCCAGGCACGCCATCTGTTTCAGCGCCTCTTGCGTCGCTGGCGGAAGTCGCCCCAGCTTCGAGGCCATCAGATCGGCGACGTTGTCGGCGAACCCCTTGGCGTCGATCCCCGGCAGGTCCCAAGCCCAGCCCGCTTTGCCCGTATCGAAGGCGAGCAGCCCTTCCTCGACAAGCTCCGTGATGAAGTGGATCGCGAAGAACGGATTGCCGCCGGTCCGGTCGAAGACCATTTTGGCCAGCGGGCGGACATGGTCCGGCCTTGCGCGCAAGGCATCGCCAATCAGCTCCTCGACATGCTCGAGCGAGAGCGCGCCAAGCCTGATATCGTGGACTTGCCGCCCCGCCTCGCGCACGGTCGCCAGCACCTCCATCAGGGGGTGATCCGTGCCGACCTCATTGGCGCGATAGGCTCCAACCAACAGGAGATTCTTGACGTCGGGATGGACGAGCAGATCGGCGACCAGCTCGAGGGTTGCCGTGTCGAGCCATTGCAGATCGTCGAGAAAGAGGGCAAGCGGATGTTCCGGCCGCGCAAAAACGGCGATGAACCGCCGGAACACCATCTGGAAACGGCTGTGAGCGTCCTGCGGTGAGAGATCGGGCACCGGCTTCTGCTCGCCGATGATGAGAGCGAGCTCCGGGATCAGGCCGATCATCAACTGGCCGTTGGGGCCGAGCGCTTCCGTCAGGGCGTCCCGCCAGCGGCCGAGCTCGGCGTCGCTCTTGCTGAGCAATTGACGGACCAGGCTTTGAAACGCCTGTGCGAGCGTCGCATAGGGAATGCCGCGCTTGTATTGATCGAATTTGCCGGCGGCAAAGAGAGCGCCCGGCAGAACCAGCACCCTGTGCAGTTCGTGGACCACCGAGGATTTGCCGATCCCGGAATATCCGGAGACCAGCACGAGTTCCGGTGCACCCCCCTCGACGACGCGATCGAAGGCGGCCAGCAGGGTCTCGACCTCGCGCGCCCTTCCGTACAGCTTCTCGGGGACCAGGAGGCGGTCCGGCGCGTCCTGCTCGCCGAGAAGAAACGCTTCGACGCCCCCCTGACGCTCCCATTCGGCAAGACAGCGCCGAAGGTCATTCTCGACGCCAAGGGCGGTCTGGTAGCGCGCCTCGGCGGTCTTGGCGAGCAGCTTCATGACGATCCGGGAAATCGCGGGCGGGATATTCCCTGACCGCTCGTCGGGCGCCTGCGGCTTTCTGGCGATATGGCAGTGCACCCACTCCATGGGCTCGGACGCCGTGAAGGGCAGGGTGCCCGTGAGCATCTGGTAGAGCGTGGCGCCGAAGGAATAGAGATCGCTGCGGGAATCGATCGAGCGATTCATCCGCCCGGTTTGTTCGGGCGCCATATAAGCGAGGGTCCCGGCGATGGACTGGGGCGGGTCGGGCGCCTGGCGCTCGCGGGGCAGGCGCGAGGCGAGGCCGAATCCGGTGAGCCGCACCTGCCCGTCCGCGCAGTCGACCAGGATGTTTGCCGGCTTGATGTCCTTGTGAACGAGCCCGCGCTGGTGGAGCTTGCCCAGCGCGACCGCGATGCCGACAGCCATGCGAAGGCAGCGTCCCATCTCCAGGGGCGCGCCCAGCAGCCGGTCGAGCGGCTCGCCGCCGGGATCCTCGAGCACCAGCATGGCCCGGCCGCCTTCGCGGGCGACCTCCATCGGGCGCACCGCCCAGGTGGCCTCGAGGTCATCCTTGAGCTCGCATTCATGGGCGAGGCGATCGAGGAAGGTCGGCGTGGGATGTTCCGAGGCGGAAAGGACGGCAAGGATGGGGCGCTCCTGGCCGTCATCCGCCTCGCGCCAAGCCCGACAGAAGACGCGCTCGCCATCCTCCCCCAGGATCTGGAGTTGGCGCGCACCATCGGCGCTCAGTCGAGAGTTTGGGCTCAATCGCGGGGCTCCGTCGCGAAGCAGTCGCCGCTGATCTTGCCCAAAAGGGCGGCCGATGTCTCTGCACCTCGCCCGGCGAGGGGCAACTCAGGACGTCCGACTATCCGGCAGAGCGAATCGTCTCGGCCAGCTAAATAATTGTATTACTTTAATGAATTCATTTTTCGCGTCCAAACGCCAAAGCTTCGGACTCCTTGACCCCGTGCCGACGTCCAAGTACGAAGGGACCAGGATGAACCGCCGGGTGACCTGCTCTCAGCTCGAGGCGGCGAGGCGCCTTGCCAAGGCGGACATGCCGACCGCGAGGATCAGAATGCCGCCCTTGAAGATCGGCTGAAAATTCGTGGGCGCTCCGAGAATGGCGAGGCCGTTGAACCCGACGGCGAGTATGAGCACGCCGACGAAGGTGCCCAGGATATGGAACTCCCCTTCGCGCAATGTCGCCGAGCCCAGGAAGACGGCGGCAAAAGCATCGAGGAGATAGCCATCCCCGACGCCAAGTGTTCCGCTGCCCAGAAGGGACGAGAGCAGCGTGCCGGTGATCGCCGCGCAGAATCCCGCCGTTGCGAAAGCGAACATCTTGATGCGGTCGACACGAATGCCGGAAAGCCGGGCAGCCTCGATATTGCTGCCGACGGCCTGCATCTTCTGGCCGATGTCGGTCTTGTTGAGGATGACCCAAAGGACCAGGAGGATGCCGGCCATGAAGAAGACCGGATTCGGGACGCCGAACACCCGGCCAAGGGACAGGTTGGTGAAGGAGCGAGGGATACCGGCGGCGATCGGGAAGGCACTGTAGGAGAAGCCGATCCCCGTGAGCATCGTGCCGACCCCGAGCGTCGCGATGACGGCGTTTATTCGGACCTTGGTTACGAGCGCACCATTGATCAATCCCAGGCAGACTCCAACGGCGAGAGCGGCAGGGATGCTGAGCCAGACCGGCATTCCCTGGTAGGACATGAAGCCGACCACGATCAGGCCGATGAAGCTTGCCACGAAGCCGACGCTGAGATCGAACTCGCCGACGACAAGGGTATAGGTCAGCCCCGAGGCGATGATCGCGGTCAGGGACGCCTGGCTCAGGATGTTGAGAAAGTTGGCGCGCGAGAAGAAGGTCGTGGGCGCCATGATCGAGAAGAACACGATCATCACAAGCAGCCCGAAGATGGTGCCGTAGCGCGACAGGAATGTCAGGCCGAGGCGTTTCCAGTCGATCGGCTTGCGGCCGGGCGCGGTCCCTGCTGCGCCGTCGGTAGGTGTGGTCACGCCTGTTCTCCCTTGCCGCTATCGGCGTCGTGATAGCTGAGTTCGATGATACGCGCTTCCGTGATGTCGGCGCCGGTGAGCTCCCCCGAGAGGCGCCCTTCGCGCATGACGAGAACCCGGTCGGCGAGGATGGCAAGTTCCTCGACGTCCGAGGAGATGACGATGATGCCAACGCCGGAGCGGGCGAGCGCGCGGATGGCGGAATGGATCTCCTCGCGGGCGCCGACGTCCACGCCGCGTGACGGCTCGTCAAGAATCAGCAACCGGATGCCCGAACTCAACCAGCGGGCGATCAGCGCCTTTTGCTGATTGCCGCCGGAAAGGCTGGCGATCTTGGTGGCGATGCCGGGGGTCTTGATGCTGAGCTTGTCGACAAGGCGCTCGGCCTGGCGGCGCCCCTTGCTCGCGGACAAGAACGGCAAGGCGGGAAAGCTCCGCAGATTGGCGAGCGATGCAATGTTGATGTTGTAGCCGACGGTGTGCTGCAGCATCAGCCCCTGCGACCGGCGTTCTTCCGGCACGAGGGCGATTCCCGCCCTGACGGCCCCGGCTTCGTTGGCGACGTCGAGACGCCTTCCGTCGAGTTCGAAGTGACCCGCGTCGGGCCGCCGCGCCCCTGCCGCCAGCTGCGCCAACTCGGTGCGCCCAGCCCCGATCAGTCCGCCGAGCGCCAGCACCTCGCCGGGAAAGACATCGAAGCTGACGCCCTTCACGGCGCCTCGCCAGGCGACATCGCGGACCGAGAAGACGGGTTTCCCCGATTTATCGGCGGCGAAGCGCTCCCGGCCTTCGGACGAAGGGATATCATGGCCGATGATGGCGCGGATCAGTCCCCTCTTGTCGAGGCGTCCGCGCTGCGCCTCGTCGACGATTCGGCCGTCGCGCAACACGGTGATCCGGTCGCACAGCTCGAGAACCTCGTCGAGGCGATGGGATACGTAGAGGATCGCGACGCCATGGCGGGAAAGATCGCGAATGATCGAGAAGAGCTGCTGGGATTCCGGACCCGAAAGGGATGCGGTGGGCTCGTCCATGGCGATCATGCTGGCATCGCGCGTCAGCGCCTTGCCGATCATCACGAGCCAGCGATCGGCGACGGAGAGGTCCGAGACTCGTGTTTCCAACGGGAAGTGGATGCCGATGCGCTCCGCCGCGGCGTGAGCGCGACCGCTCGAGCGCTTCCAGTCGATCAGACCGAAGCGGGTTGCCTTGCGGACGCCCAGCAGCATGTTCTGCAGGGCGCTGAAATGGGGAATGAGGTTGAGTTCCTGATGGATGAACGCCAAGCCCATCCGCTCGGAGGCCTGTGGTGAGCCTTGACGGAGTTCCTCGTCGGCGACGGTGATCCGGCCGCGATCGGCGAGGGTGACGCCCGCAAGGCATCGGATCAGGGTGGATTTGCCGGCGCCGTTGGCGCCCACCAGCCCGTGAATTTCGCCCCGCGCGATATCGAGATCAGCGTCGCTGAGGGCGAGTTCGCCGGCGAAGGATTTGGTCAGCTCGCGAATTTGCATCCAGCCTTCGGGGGATCGCGCGTTTGCGGATCCCCCGTTGGCGGATGCGTCGGACTCGTCGCCGTTCGCGAGCATTACTTGGTCGGGTGGTCTTTCATGAACTGGTCGACGTTGTCGGAGCTGACCACGACGCCAGGGATGGTGATGACCTTGGGCGTCCAGGCATCGCCGGCGGCGATGGAATCGAGAATGGCCTGAAACACCTGCTTGCCTTCCTCATAGGCAGGTTGCCAGGTGGTCGCGGTCATGTCGCCATCCTTGACCATCTGCAGGGCCTGCGGGCTTCCATTGATCGACGAGGTGACGACGTCCGTGCGACCCGCCTGCCGCAGCGCCGCCACGGCGCCTGTCGTCGGCTCGTCCCAGCATGACCAGATGCCGAGCTTCCGGGTACCCCCTTCCGGATGGCTCGTCAGCCAAGCCTGGGTGAGGGCGTTGCCATTCTGCACCTGGCCCGGCACGGTGATTTCGCTATAGGTGACATGGATATCGGACTTGCCCTTCACCCCCTCCTCGAAGGCGACTCCCCGGTCGATGCAGAGCTTGCCGGGGTGGAAGGTCAGAGCCAGGATGTCGGCGCTGTCGCCGACCTTGCTGAGCAGATATTTGACGGAGTTGTCGCCGACCTGCCGGCCACTGGTGGTCACCACGATGCCGGGCGCGAGCTCGCCACCCCAGGTCGCAACAGGGATATGCGCCTGGCGCGCCGCGTCGAGCCCCGAACCGATCGAGCTGCTGGCGAAGGCCAGAACGAATATGGCGTCGACATGCTCCACGGCGAAGGTGTTCATCGCCGCATTGGCTTTGTCCGCGCTCGCCTGCGTGTCGATGACCTTGACGTCCCATCCGGCCGCCTTGGCCGCTTCGGTTGCACCGCCGATCACGTCGATGTTCAACGCGTCATTGGCCAAAAGAGCGACGATGCCGAGGGTTTTAGCGTTGGCAGCTCCGCTCGCGGACAGGGCGCAAGCCAAAGCTGCGGCAGCAAAAAACAATTTGCGCATGTGATCTCCTATCTCCTCCCTTGTGATGCGGCCCTTACAGGGCAGCGTGGTACGCCGGCTCTGCCCGGACAGGCAGGCCATCCCGACCGGATCCGACTTTTGGCAGGTCCCGACAACTCAAGTCATGATAGCGGTATCATGAGACAACTTCGCCGATGTGGCAATAGGTCCTTCCCCGAGGTTCCGAAAATGCCGCGGCGCTCGCGGCGTACGAGGTCTTGATCGACGGATAGGGCACGCGCTGCAGCGGCCTTTTCCGCTGGAGATTGTTACCGGTATCAGATAGCATTCCTATGCATGCTGCCCCGGCTCTGGGGATTAAATAGCTGCGCCCCGCACCTGCCGCGTTCGGGCAGGGAGGTGCGCCGGGGCATTGCGTGAAATTGCCGAGCCGACGAGGGAGGGTGAACTGAGATGTCGCAGGTGAAATACGATTTTTCAGGAAAGAACGTGCTCGTGGTCGGCGGCACGACCGGTATCGGGCGGGCGACGGCGCTGGCCTTTGCCAAAGCGGGCGCGAATCTTTTCGTCTCGGGCCTCGGCGCCGACCATGGACGAAGCCTCGCCGAGGAGGTCAAGGCGATCGGCCGCGAATTCGAATTCCGGGAGGTCGACGTCCGGAATGGCAGCGCCATGAAGCGGCTCCACGAGGAGGCCTACGAGCGCTTTGGCCGGATCGACGTCGCCTTCAACAATGCCGGCGTCTCGGGCAAGACCGCGCCCCTGCAGGACCTCGACGACGAGGACTACGCACTGCTGATGGAGGTCAATCTCCGGGGCATTTTCTACGGACTGAAATATCAGGTTCCCCACATGATCGCGAAGGGCGGCGGCGCGATCGTCAACACCTCGTCGCTCTTCGGCGTCATGGGTTTCGCGACCACCGCGGTCTATTGCGCAAGCAAATGGGGGGTCATCGGCCTGACGAATTCAGCGGCTCTCGAGGTGGCGCGCAAGAATATCCGTATCAATGCCATCGCGCCGGGCTCGGTGATGACGCCGCTGATCATGAACATGTTCGGCGGCGAGCAGGCGGCCAAGGACACGGTATTGCCGATGATCCCGATGGGCCGGATCAGCGATCCCGCCGAGATCGCGCAGCTCGTGCTGTTCCTCAGCTCGGACGCGGCCTCATTCATTACCGGCCAGGCCGTCGTCATCGACGGCGGTGGATTCGTCGCGGGCGCCGACCAGCTTTAGCCTGTCGTCGCCGCGGCGTACGGGCCTGCTCATAAGCTGTTCCGAGAGCGGGTGCGCCGCCGAGAAATCACGCGCCGATGAAGCTGCTAAGCGCCCAAGGGTCGCGCACGCACTGCAGCGAGGATATCTCACGGAAGCTCGAAAAGGCGACCCAATGGATAAATATCGGACGTGCTCAATCCGTCTATTGAATGCGGTGGTAATCGGCGATCGCTGCAGAGAGTTCCAGCGCAGCTCGCGAGCGCTCACCCACGACGAAAGCTATCGATGATCGCTGATCCGATCGCTCACCGCAGGTCTTCGCATCTCCCGCTGCAAATCGCGCGGCTACTCTAAATCAGCAGTCCTCGCAGGGGGCAGAGCGGTCGAATGAAAGAATGCGGCGATGGCGTTCAGACTGAGCTACAGTACATGCGACTATGCCCGCTTTCGCGGGAATGACGACGGAGAGTGATTCGCTCTTCTCCGTGACCTCCGGGTCGACCTCCGTGTAGACTCCTTGTCTACCCTTACTCCAACCCGGCGCCGGCGCTTCGGCTTAGTCGTCCAGCAGCGTCGTGCCGAGCCCTTATGCGCCGCAATATGGGCGGTCTTGCTGCTCTTGATCTCGTACTGCGGAGACTCCGGGCTCGCGCGATGCGTATGGCCCTTGTAGTCGAAATCGGCGACATGGATCCGGATGAGCGTGCCGGTGACCTCGCCGGCTTCCGAATTCCACCGGACTCGTCGCCGATCTTGAATCGCTCGAGCCATGTCCGGCCCGCAGCCCATCGGCCGAAAGCGCCGTCAGATATCCAAATTCGCCACGTTCAGCGCGTTGGTCTGGATGAAGTCGCGCCGGGGCTCGACCACGTCGCCCATGAGGGTGGAGAAGATCTCATCCGCCTCGTCGGCGTGGCTGACGCGCACCTGGAGGAGCGAGCGAGCCTGGGGATCGAGGGTGGTCTCCCAGAGCTGCTCGGGGTTCATCTCGCCCAGACCCTTGTAGCGCTGCACGGCCATGCCCTTGCGGCCCTGCTCGAGGATCGCCTCCACGAGAGAGAGCGGGCCCATGACCTCGACTTCCTTGTCCTTGGTCACGAGCTTGGCGTGATGGGCATAGACCTCCTGCAGCTCGGAGGCCATGCCGTCCAGCCGGTGGCTCTCGGCCGAGCGGATCAGCGTGCCGTCGATGACATGGCGCCGGGTCACCCCGCGAAGCCGCCGGCTGAAGGCGAGACCGCCGTCGTCCTCGGCCGAGCCCTCCCAGCCCCGGTTCGCCGGCGCGGTCAGCAGATCGAGGCGCCGGGCGATATAGGAGGCGGCGGCGCGGGCGCGCTCGCGGTCGGGAATGATCTCGGGATTGAGGGCGCCGGCGATGGCGGCCTGCTCCACCACATCGGCGCTGCCGACCTTGCGGATCAGCGGCTGCATATGGAGGCGGCCGAGGCTCGCCCGGTCCACCAGGCGCCGCAGGTCCGGGCCTGCGACCTGGGTCCCGTCATGGAGCCTCAGCACCGCGCCCTCGATGCCGGCATCGATCAGGAAGCTTTCCAGCGCGCGCTCGTCCTTGAGATAGCGCTCGGAGGAGCCTTTCTTGGCCCGGTAGAGCGGCGGCTGGGCGATGTAGAGATAGCCCTTCTCGATGAGCTCGTGCATCTGGCGATAGAAGAAGGTCAGCAGCAGGGTCCGGATGTGGGAGCCGTCCACATCGGCGTCGGTCATGATGATGATCCGGTGATAGCGGATCTTGGCGATGTCGAATTCCTCGGAGCCGATGCCGGTGCCCAGCGCCGCGATCAGCGTGCCGATCTCGGCCGAGCCCAGCATCTTGTCGAAGCGGGCCCGCTCGACATTCAGGATCTTGCCGCGCAGCGGCAGGATCGCCTGGTTCTTGCGGTTGCGGCCCTGCTTGGCCGAGCCGCCGGCGGAATCGCCCTCGACGATGAAGATCTCGGACTGGGCCGGGTCGCGCTCCTGGCAATCCGCGAGCTTGCCGGGCAAGGAGGCGAAGTCCAGCGCGCCCTTGCGCCGCGTCAGCTCGCGCGCCTTGCGCGCCGCCTCGCGGGCCGCCGCCGCCGTCTCGACCTTGGCGATGATCTTCTTCGCCTCGGCCGGATGCTCCTCCAGCCACTGGTTCAGCCGCTCGGAGACCACGCTCTCCACCGCCGGGCGGACCTCGGAGGAGACCAGCTTGTCCTTGGTCTGGGAGGAGAATTTGGGATCGGGCACCTTGACCGAGAGGACGCAGGTCAAGCCCTCGCGCATGTCGTCGCCCGTGAGCGCCACCTTCTCCTTCTTGGCGCCGGCATGGTCGTTCAGATACTGGTTGATCTGGCGCGTCAGCGCGCCGCGGAAGCCGGCGAGATGGGTTCCCCCGTCGCGCTGCGGGATGTTGTTGGTGAAGCAGAGCATGGTCTCGTGGAAGCTGTCGTTCCACTCCATGGAGGCTTCCACCACGATGCCCTCCTTCTCGCCCTTGAGGACGATGGGGGGCTGGTTGAGGGCGGTCTTGTTGCGGTCGAGATAGCGCACGAAGGCCTCGACCCCGCCCTCGTAATGGAGCTCCACCGATTTGGCCTCGACCCCGCGGGCGTCGCTCAGCTGCAGGCGCACGCCCGAATTGAGGAAGGCGAGCTCGCGCAGGCGATGCTCCAAAGTGGCGAAGTCGAACTCGAAGCGGGTGAAGGTCTCGCGCGAGGGCAGGAAATTGATCTCCGTGCCCCGCCGGGTTCCGCTTTCGCCCACGACCGCGAGCGGCGCCTCCGCCACGCCATGGCGGAAGCGCATGAAATGCTCCTTGCCGTCGCGCCAGATGCGCAGCTCCAGCCGCTCGGAGAGGGCGTTGACCACCGAGACGCCGACGCCATGGAGTCCGCCGGAGACCTTGTAGGAGTTCTGGTTGAACTTACCGCCGGCGTGGAGCTGGGTCATGATGACCTCGGCCGCCGAGACGCCCTCTTCCTTGTGGATGTCGACGGGGATCCCGCGGCCGTTGTCGCGCACGGTGACGGAACCGTCGCCGTTCAGGATCACCTCGATGCGGTCGCAATAGCCGGCCAGGGATTCGTCGATGGAGTTGTCCACCACCTCATAGACCATGTGGTGCAGGCCCGAGCCGTCGTCGGTATCGCCGATATACATGCCCGGCCGCTTGCGCACGGCATCGAGCCCGCGCAGCACCGTGATGGCGGTGGAATCATAGATGAATTCGCTGGCCTCGCCTTCGGGGGCGGCGCCCTCCATCGTGCGTTTCGGGCTGACGGAATCGGGCGCAATGGCCGGTACCGTCTCGAGCGGCGTGGCATCGGGTGGCGTCGCATCGGGCGGTGTCTTGGGGGTGATCTTCTTGGCAGGTCCGTTGGCCATATCTCGTCAATTCCTGGTGATGCGGGCGTCCGCCACGGTGAAGTACTGGGCCTGCTCGCCCAGCGCGGCGAAGAGGCCGCGGTCCGTGCCGGTGAGCCACGCCTGGACGCCGAGCTCCAGCAGCGCGTCGAACAAGGCGCGGCGGCGTCCCTCGTCCAGATGAGCGGCAATCTCGTCGAGCAGCAGGAGAGGCGGGCGGCCACGCTCGGCCGCCATCAGCCTTGCCTGCCCGAGGAGGATGGCAATGAGAAGCGCCTTCTGCTCGCCGGTCGAGCAATCGGCGGCGGGCATTCCGACGGCCCCGCCATCCGATCCGAAGCTCACGAGAAGATCGCTCCTATGAGGACCAAGATGGGCACGTCCGGCCTCGGCATCAAGGGTCCGGCCGGCCGCCAGACGGGCCCGCATCCGGTCCTCGGCGGCGAGCGCCGGCATCTCGCCGAGCCAGCCCTCGACCTCGCCCAGAAGGGCGAGGCCAGGACGCGGGAAGCTGCCCTCGGTTGCGGCCAGCACGGCGCCGAGGCGGGCGACCAGATCGAGCCGGGCGGCGGCGATGGCCACGCCCTGCTCGGCGATCTGCTGCTCCAGCCCCTCCAGCCAGACGGCCTGATTGCGCGCCTCGCCGGCGGGCATCTCGCCCCGCAGCAGGCGCATGCGCTCGGAGGTTGCCTGCTCATAGGCATTGAGCCGGCTGGCATGGCCGGGATCGAAGCAGAGCACCAGCCGGTCGAGGAAGCGCCGGCGCGCCGATTTGGACTCCAGGAACAGCCCGTCCATCTGCGGCGTCAGCCAGAGCACCGCCAGCCGCTCGGCCAGGCCGTTGAGGCCGCGGTAGGAGGTGCCGTCGATGCGCAGCAGGCGGCGGTCGCGGCTGCCTTCCTCGGCCGCGGGGTCGCGCCCCGTGCCGATGTCGCATTCCCCGGCCGGCCCGCCGAGCTTGGCGGCCACGGCCCAGGACCGGGCGCTCTCGCCGGAGCCGGGCCGCGCCGGTCCACCTCCGCCAGCCGCGCCTGGCGCAGGCCCCGGCCCGGGGCGAGGAAGGAGAGGGCTTCCAGCAGATTGGTCTTGCCTGCGCCATTGGGCCCCGTCAGCACCACCGGCCGGGGATCCGTCTCCAGCGCGGCGCGCTCATAGCAGCGGAAGTCGCTGACCATCAGCCGGGCGACATAGGGGCCCGCCGTCAGGATGCCCAGCGGGGCAGCGCTCGCCTCCGAGACACCTGTGGGGGATAGCCGCGGAGAGGCGGGGAAGGCGAGGATATTCGGCTCAGGCCGCGGTTGCGCCATCACACCCGCATCGGCATCAGCACATAGAGCGCCGAGGCGTCCGCGGCATCGCCCAGCAGCGTGGGCGAGGCGGCGTCGGCGAGCTTGAATTCCGCCTCGCTGCCCTGGAGCTGCGCCGTGATGTCGAGGAGGTAGCGGGCATTGAAGCCGATCTCGATCGGATTGCCGCCATAGCCGACCTCGAGCTCCTCGCTGGCGCTGCCGTTCTCCGGGCTGGAGGCCGAGAGGATCATGCTGTTCTTCTTCAGGCTGAGCTTGATCGCCCGCGATTTCTCCGAGGCGATGGTCGAGACGCGGTCCACCGCCTCGGCGAACATGCGCCGGTCGACGGTCATGGATTTGTCGTTGCCCGTCGGGATCACCCGCTGATAGTCGGGGAAATTGCCGTCGATCAGCTTGGAGGAGAGGGTGACGGAATCGAAGGCGAAGCGGATGCGGGTCTCCGAGAGGGCGACCTCGATCGGCTCCTCCGTCTCGTCGATCAGCTTGCGCAGCTCGCCCACCGTCTTGCGCGGCACGATGACCCCGGGCATGCCGGCCGCCCCCTTGGGCACCTCCATCTCGACCCGGGCCAGACGGTGGCCGTCGGTCGCCACGGCGCGCAGATGGCTCGCCCCCTTGTCCTCGGCGACATGGAGATAGATGCCGTTCAGGTAATAGCGCGTCTCCTCGGTGGAGATGGCGAAACGGCTGCGGTCGATCAGGCCGCGCAGATCCTTGGCCGCCAGCGAGAAGCGGTGCGGCAGGTCGCCGCCCGCCGTCGCCGGGAAATCCTCCCGCGGCAGGGTCGGCAGGCTGAATTTGGAGCGCCCCGCCCGGATCGTCGCCTGGCCGCCCTCGCCCCCGCCGTCGATCTCGACCTGGGAACCCTCGGGCAGCTTGCGCACGATGTCATGCAGAGTATGGGCCGGGACGGTCGCCGCCCCGCCGGTTCCCACCGAGACCGGCACCCGCTCGATGATGGTGAGATCCATATCCGTGGCGGTGAGGCCGAGGGCATTGGAGCCGGCCTCGAGCAGGACGTTGGAGAGGATCGGAATCGTGTTCCGCCGCTCGACGACGTTCTGGACGTGACCGAGAGATTTCAGCAGAGCGCCGCGTTCGATGGTGAGTTTCATGGCGGTCAGAAACTTCTCAGGACGTCCGGTGACTCCGCGGCAGCCGGCCCCGCCGGACGAGCGTGGGCCGATGCGCCGACGACCCGTCGGGGCCGTTTGTCATTATAGCAGAGAAAAAATGCGCAAGAAAAGTACTTAGGCGGTCCGTTGGCCGCGATTCGGCCTTTTAAATCAGAGAGTTGTCCGGTCAACCCTCGAGCATGCGCCGGAGCAGCTCCACATCCTCGGAGAAGCCGGCATCGAGAGCGCAGAGTTCCTCGATCTTGCGCACCGCATGCATCACCGTGGTGTGGTCCCGATTGCCGAATTTGCGGCCGATTTCCGGCAGGGAACGGGTGGTGAGCTGCTTGGAAAGATACATGGCGACCTGGCGCGGCCGGGCCACGGCGCGGGCCCGGCGCTCGGAATGCATGTCGGCGAGCTTCATGTTGAAATGCTCGGCGACGCGGCGCTGGATCTCCTCGATGGTGACCCGCCGGTCGTTGGCGCGCAGCAGATCGTGGAGGACCTCCTGCGTCGTCTCCAGGGTGATCGAGCGGCCGATCAGCGTGGCATGGGCGACGATGCGGTTCAGCGCCCCCTCCAGCTCGCGGATGTTGGAGACGATCTTATGGGCCAGGAACTCCAGCACCTTGGAGGGCACCTGCGCCTTCATCTGCTCGGCCTTGGACTGCAGGATGCCGAGGCGCAGCTCATAGGTCGTGGGATGGATATCGGCCACCAGCCCCCAGCCGAGGCGCGAGCGCATGCGCTCCTCGAGCCCCTCGAGATCATGGGGCGATTTGTCGGCGGAGATCACGACCTGCCGGTTCTGATCGACCAGCGCGTTGAAAGTGTGGAAGAACTCCTCCTGGGTCGAATCCTTGCCGCTGATGAACTGCACGTCATCGATCATCAGCACGTCGACCGAGCGGAACTGCTCCTTGAAGGCCATGACGTTGCGCTGCCGCAGCGAGCGGATGAACTGATACATGAACTTCTCGGCCGAGAGATAGATCACCCGGCGCTGCGGCGTGCGCTTCTTGATGTGCCAGGCGACGGCATGCATCAGATGGGTCTTGCCCAGCCCGACCCCGCCATAGAGGAAGAGCGGGTTGAAGGGCACGGCGCGCGCCTCGGCGACGCGCTGCGCTGCGGCATGGGCGAGCTCGTTCGACTTGCCGACGACGAAGTTCTCGAAGGTGAAGCGCGGATCCAGCGGCGCGCTCACATCCTCCGGGGCGAAGGTGGCGGGGGCGTCGGCGCGCGCGGATTCCCGCATCGGCTCCGCCCGCCCGGATTCCGCCCTCAGGGGCTCTGCCCGCATCGGCTCCGCCCTCATCGTATCCGTATGCGGAGCGACCCGCTCCGCCTGCTGGGCCTTCATCGCCTGGGGCCGGCTGCCGTCGACCACGAACTCGATGCCGCGGACCTCCGGATTGGCGGCATGCCAGAGGGCACGGATGCGCTCGGCGTAATGCTGGGAGATCCAGTCCCGCATGAAGCGGGTCTTCACGGCGATGGAGACCTGGCAGTCGCTCTGTCCCAACAGGGTCAGGGGCTTCAGCCAGCTGCGATAGGTCGCCTCGCCGAATTCGCTGCGCAACCGGCCGCGGACCTGGGCCCATTGGCCCGCGAGAACGGAATCGACACCGGGGACCCTGGCAACCTCCTCGGTCATGGCCATGCCCTCAGTCTTGGACCCAGGGCAGTCCCGCGGCCTTCCAGCCGCCTGTCTTGCCGCGATGGCGCTCGGGATCGGGGTTGCCCTCGAAGCCCTCGGCCACATTGTAGCAGCGCCGGTAGCCGGCCGCCGTCAAGGCAGCCGCCGCGGCCCGGCTGCGTCCGCCGCTGCGGCAGATGAAGAGAATGGGCGCCTCCATGTCGGGAAGCTGCTGGGCGAGCTCGGCAACGAAATTGGCATCGACTTCCATGGCCGGGAAGACCTGCCAGGATTGCAGCACGGCGCGCCGACCGAGGGAGGTCAGGTCAGGCAGACCGACGAACATCCATTCCGGGCGCGTTCGGACATCGACGAGCTGAGCGCTCTGATCCTGATTGAGGAGCTTCCAGGCTTCGGTCGGGTTCAGATCGCCTGCGTATGACATGCCGCCAACACCCCTCACGCATTGCTTCGTCAACCGAGGTCTTATTACCGAAAGAACTGCCGCCCGACCCGCTGCATCAGCGGTTCGTTGCGGTAAAATGGACTGTCGAGCAAGGCCCTACCGAAGTAGAGCCTGTGGCCTATGCTGTCAATGTCATTCGGTTTTGAAGTAATCGGAAATACAATTATTTCATTTTTATTGTATTTCCGGGTCGCCCTTCCCCTGTCACGTCGCGGTCATAACTCTACCGCCAGACGCCCCGCCAAGGCAATAAGAGTCACATCACGTCGCGAAAAAATTCGCGACGATGTTCGTCCGGCAACAGTGATGAGAGTTAGGCGAGGGTCTTGATGCGAGCGCTGAGCCGCGACAGCTTACGCGATACGGTATTGCGATGAAGCACGCCCGTGCGCACGCCGCGATGCATCTCCGGCTGCGCTTCCTTCAGCGCCTCGGCGGCGACCTTCTTGTCGCCGCTCTCGATCGCGGTCTCGACCTTCTTGATGAAGCTGCGCACACGCGAGGTGCGCGACTTGTTGACCGCGCTGCGGCGCTCGGTCTGACGTATGGCTTTCTTCGCCGACTTATGGTGGGCCATCTGAAGCTCGCTTCCGGAAATAGGCTGAATTGGAGGCGGCGGGTTATATCCGCCGCGTGGCAGACAGTCAAGCATGCCCGGGGTGGGCATGCCAGGGGCAAAGCCTGGGCGGGGTCCAGGGTCTCTCTCTTCCATCATTCCCGCTTTCGCGGGAATGACCATAAAGAGGCGCCCGCGGAAGCGACCCCCGCTGCTGGTTCGTTCTTGAAGCCCGAGCCTATTCGTTCTTGAAGAGGGGCGGGCGCTTCTCGGCGAAGGCCGCCATGCCTTCCTTCTGGTCGGCTGTGGCAAAAGTGGCGTGGAACAGGCGGCGCTCGAAGCGCAGGCCCTCGGCGAGGCTGGTCTCGAAGGCGCGGTTGACGGCTTCCTTGGCCATGAGCACGGCCGGGCGCGACATTCCGGCGATCTTCTCGGCGGTTTTCATGGCCTCGGCCATCAGCTCGGCCGCCGGCACGACCCGGGCGACCAGCCCGGCACGCTCCGCCTCGGCCGCATCCATCATGCGGCCGGTCAGCACCATCTCCATCGCCTTGGCCTTGCCCAGCGCGCGGGTCAGGCGCTGGGTGCCGCCGGCGCCGGGCAGGGTTCCCAGCTGGATCTCCGGCTGGCCGAAGCGGGCCGTGTCGGCCGCGATGATGATGTCGCACATCATGGCCACCTCGCAGCCGCCGCCCAGCGCATAGCCGGCGACGGCGGCGATGGTCGGCTTGCGGCAGCGCGCGAGGCGCTCCCATTCCTTGGTGATGAAATCGCTGAGATACACATCGACGAAGCCGCGGTCCTTCATCTCCTTGATATCCGCTCCCGCCGCGAAGGCCTTGTCGCTGCCGGTCAGCAGGATGGCGCCGATGGCGGCATCGGCCTCGTAGTCATCGAGAGCCTGGCCGAGCTCGCGCATCAGCTCGGAATTCAGCGCGTTCAACGCCTTGGGCCGATTGAGGGTGACGAGGCCGACGGCGCCGCGCGTCTCGACGAGGATGTTCTGATAGGACATGGAGGCTCCGGGGATCGAGGATCTGGGGCGTTTGAATAGGGAAGCCGGCGCGCCGTCAAGCACCTCTGCGGAAACGGGAGCTTTCGTTAGCGCTGACGTCTCGGGCAGTAGAAGCTCGCGCGGCCGGCCTGCACGATGCGCTTGATGCCGCCGGTCACCTCGATGTCGCAGTCGCAGCCCGGGCAGCGCTGCCTCTCATGCTCATAGACCCGCCAGCGATGCTGGAAATAGCCGAGCTCGCCATCGGCCTGAACATAATCGCGCAGGGACGATCCGCCGGCGGCGATCGCCTCGCTCAGAACCTCGGTGACGGCGCGGGCCAGCCGCTCGGCCCGCTCGCCCTGCACGGTGCGGGCCAGGCGCCGCGGCGAGATGCCGGCCCGGAACAGCGCTTCCGAGGCGTAGATATTGCCGATGCCGGCTACCACCCGTTGATCGAGCAAGGCGGCCTTGATCGGCGTGCGCTTGCCGGCGAGGGCCGCGGCCAGCCGCGGCCCGTCGAACTCGGCGCCCAGCGGCTCCGGCCCCAGGCCCTTCAACAGCTTGTGCTTCGAGAGCTTCGCCTCCGTTGTCAGATCCATGAATCCGAAGCGCCGCGCATCGTTGAAGCGCAGCGTCACATCGCCCTCGGCGTAGAAGACGATATGGTCGTGGATCTCGAGCTCCGGCTCGCCTTTGCCCAGGAGCATCCGGCCGGTCATGCCGAGATGGCAGATCAGCACCAGCCCGTCGTCGAGATGGACCAGGATGTATTTCGCCCGGCGGTCGATGCGCTCGATCCGCCGCCCGGTGAGACGCTTGGCGAAGCGGGCCGGCAAGGGAAAGCGCAGGTCCGGCCGGCGCTGCAGCACCCGGACAAGCCGCCGCCCCTGCAATCGGGCGGCGAGCCCGCGGCAGACGGTCTCGACTTCAGGCAACTCCGGCATGGCGCGAACCTAGCCTGCCGCCGCGCGCCGCGCCATCGCCTCGGAAAGGGCGGGGCGTCATTGCCGTCTATTGCCTATTGTTTCCATTTGTAACGGCCGATTGAGCGTGATGTATTCGCCGCTGATCCGCCGACCGGCGAATCACGGCGATATGCGAGAGCTCATGAGTCCAAGCGCCTCCAGCCCTGCGACGGCCGCGCCCGCCACGGCGCCGCGGGAGCGCGCGCAGTTCGCCTTGCGGCGCCGGCCGTGGCGCCGGCGACGGAAGGCGAGAAGCGTCTGCTGGCGATCTGGGAGCAGGTGCTCGAGATCCGGGGCCTGGGCGTCGAGGATGATTATTTCGAGCTCGGCGGGGATTCCCTGGTGGGGCTCATCCTGTTCGGCGAGGTCGAGAGCGCTTTCGGCGTGGCGCTGCCCGTCTCCGTTCTCCTCGATTGCCCGAATGTGCGCCTCCTGGCCCAGCGGCTGGAGGAAGAGACGGCCTCTGTCGTGGCGCAACCCGTTGCAGCCGTCCAGCCTCCGGCGCCGGTGATCCAGCGCCGCGAGGCGGTCCAGCGTCCCCTCATCGCCATCCGGCCCGAGGGCAGCCTGCCGCCGCTGTTCTTCACCCATACGATCCTGGGCGATGTGGTCTTCGTCCGCCAATTCCTGCCCTATCTGCCGCCGGACCAGCCGCTCTATGCGATCCAGGCGCGCGGGCTCGAGGGCGACGATCCGCCGCATACGGATTTCGAGGAGATGGCGAGCGATTTCGTGAAGCTGATCCGCCGGGTGCAGCCCGCCGGGCCCTATTTTCTGGCCGGGCTCTGCGACGGGTCGCTGACCGCCGTGGAGATGGCGCGGATCCTGCGGGCGGCGGGGGAGGAGGTGGCCTTCGTCGGCCTCATCGATCCCCGGGCCAATCCGGTCGAGGTGCCCTGGCTCTATTGGAAGAATCCCGAGGCCCCGGCCACGCGCCTCTGGCGCTGGGTGGTGCGCCGCGGCCTTCATCTGCGCCGCCGGCTAGGGCCGCTCATCGGCTGGCATACGCCGAGGGAGACCGTCGAGCGGCCGGTGCAGGGCGCGGAGATGCAGCGCCGGCATCTGGCGATCCGCATCGGCATGACCAAGGCGCTCACGAGCTATCGGCCGCGACCCTATGGCGGGGCGATCACGGTCTTCGCCTCGACCGACCGCATCGGCCGCCTCCAGCAGGTCAAGCCCGGCTGGGGCGCGCTGGCGCGGCAATGGACGCTCCATCCCATCGCCGCCGCCCATGTCGACATCTTCGCCTCGGGACTGCCGCAGCTCGGCACCCGTTTCGGCCAGTCGATCATCGAAGCCCAGAGTTAGCCTTCGCTGACGATCGCCAGTCTTCCGCGCCAGCAGCGCGCTGCGGCAGGCGGCGCGCTGGATCTTGCCGCTGGTGGTCTTGGCGATGGCGCCCGGCGCCAGCAGCGCCATCCGTCCGATGGTGAGGCTATGGTCCATGGCCACGGCCTTGCGGATCGCCCGGATGACCGCGGCATGATCGGCGGTCTCGGCATTACGGGCCGGGCGCGATTTCCGCCAGCACCGCCAGGGTCGTGCCTTCGTCATCGTCGATGGTGAAGGCGGCGACGCAGCCCGCCCGGATCGCCGGATGGCTCTGCTCGATGGACCACTCGATCTCCTCGGGATGGTGGTTGCCGCCATTGGCGATGATCAGGTCCTTCTTCCGCCCGACGATGTAAACCTGCCCGTCCTCGAGGAATCCGAGATCGCCCGTGCGGAGGTAAGGGACCCTCGCCGCTATCGGCGATGCGGGCCTGGAAGAATTCCTGGGTCAGCTCGGGGCGGTTCCAATAGCCCCGGCCCAGCGCCCCATGGGCGACCCAGATCTCGCCGATCTCCTGGGGCGGGCGGGGTCGCCGGGTCTCCGGATCCAGGATGCGGATGGTGGCGCCCTTGACCGGATTGCCGCAGCTCGGGATATGGCGGACGCCCGTCTCGTTGTCCGGCGCGATCTCCACCCGGTCCTGCTCCAGGGCCGAGGCCTTGAGGGTGAGAACGGCCGGGGCCGCCTCGGCAGCCGGCTTGGGGCCGGAGACGAGCAATGTCGCCTCCGCCAAGCCATAGGAGGGATAGAAGCTCGCCTTGCGGAAGCCGCAGGCGGCGAATTTGGCCGCGAACTCCTCCAGGGTCTTGGCCCGGACCGGCTCGGCACCATTGCCGGCGAAGCGCCAGGCGCTGAGGTCGAGCTCGCCAAGCTGGGCCTCGGGAATCCGGCGCAGGCAATGGTCATAGGCGAAGTTCGGCCCGGCGCTATGGCTGGCGGCATATTTCGTCATGGCGGCAAGCCAGCGATAGGGCCGCTGGATGAAGCTGGCCGACGACATGACGATGCAGGGGATGCCGGCATGGATCGGATGCAGCAGCCCCTGGACCAGACCGTAGTCGTGGTAATGCGGCATCCAGCAGACGAAGCGGCTTTCCCGGTCATAGCCATAGGCCTGGCTGATGATCTCCATCATCCGGACCAGCTCGCGCTGGCCGACGACCACGCCCTTGGGGCTGGCGGTGGAGCCGGAGCTGTATTGCAGATAGGCGATATCGTCCAAGCTCTCCCCGCGCGGGCGCCAGTCCGCCCCGGTCCCGGGCGCGATCGCCGTGGTATCGAGCTGATCGGTGCGGCAGAGATCGGGCGCCTGGGCCTCGAGCGCCCCGATGCTGCCCAGCAGCTCGCCCGTCGAGAGCAGGATGGAGGGCCGGGCGTCGTTGAAGGTGGCCAGGAGCTGGGCCAGGGTCCGGCCGCGATGGCCCAGCGTATCCGCCGGGGCGGCCACGGGGAGGATCCCGGCATAGAGGCAGCCCATGAAGGCGGTGATGAAATCGAGCCCCGCCCGGTAGAGCAGCAGAGCGCGCTCGCCCGGGGCGCGTCCGGCCAGCGAGGCGGCGACATCCCGCGCCGCGGCGTCGAATTCCCGCCAGGTCAGGCGGCCGGCCTCGGCCTCGCCGTCCTTCAGATGCAGAAAGGCCTGGCCCTCGGGCTCGGTGCCGGCGCGCGCCTGCAGGCGCTGCGCCAGGGTTTGGAGGCCAGCGACGTCGGTCTCGGTCACTCGAAGGAATCTCCCTGTGTCCCTAGTGCCAAAACGCAAGTTATCGAATCTCGGTGGGAACGGGACACAATTTGTTGAGTCGAGTGGCTGCCCCAGAAATTCGCAAGTGCGAATTCTGGGGCAGCACACTGGTGAAATGCGGCCGAATTCTAGTTCAGGGCCTGACACGGCGCCAAGTAGCGTGTTCTCAGGCGCCGCGCTATGTTCCCGAGATGGAGCGCAGTCCCCCCATCGAGGATGACGAGACCTGGTTCGGCGACCGCCGCGTCGAGACGTCCGAGAAGCCGCGCCTGGTGCGCGGCGTTTTCGAGCGCGTCGCCGGGCGCTACGACCTCATGAACGACCTGATGTCCGGGGGCATCCACCGCCTGTGGAAGGCGGCCATGATCGATTGGCTGGCGCCCCGGCCGGGCCAGCTCCTGCTCGATGTCGCCGGCGGGACCGGCGACATCGCCCAGCGCTTCCTGGCAAAGGCGGGGACGGGCGCCCGGGTCGTCGTCTGCGATCTGACCCCGGCCATGCTGGCGGTGGGGCGCGACCGGGCCATCGACAAGGGGATCATCACCGGCATCGATTGGGTGGCGGGGGATGCCCAGGCCCTGCCCTTGGCCGACCGCAGCGTCGATGCCTATACCATCGCCTTCGGGCTGCGCAATGTCGCCGAGATCGACAAGGCCCTGGCCGAGGCGCGCCGGGTGCTGAAGCCCGGCGGGCGCTTCCTCTGCCTGGAGTTCAGCCAGGTGGTGCTGCCCCAGCTCAAGCAGCTCTACGATCTCTATTCCTTCCGCGTCCTGCCCTGGATGGGGCGGCTCGTGGCGGGCGACCGCGACGCTTATGTCTATCTGGTGGAAAGCATCCGCCGCTTCCCGGCCCAGCAGGAGCTGGCGACGCGCATGGCGGCCGCCGGGCTGGAGCGGACGAGCTATCGCAACCTCTCCGGCGGCATCGCGGCCCTCCATTCCGCCTGGCGCATCTGAGGCCGTTTGTTCCGCGCCTGCCGCAACATCGCCCGGCTCACCACCGTCGCACGGACCCTCGCCCGCCATGGGGCCCTGGCGCCCTTCCTGCAGCAGATCGAGGGCGCCGGGCTGGCGCCCGCCATCCTGCTGCTGGCCCGGCTCTTTTCCCGCGAGAAGGAGACCGGCCGGCCGGGCGAGCGCCTGGCCCGCGCCTTGATCGATCTCGGCCCCGTCTTCATCAAGCTCGGCCAGCTCCTCGCCACCCGCTCCGACATATTGGGCGAGGAGGTGACGCCAAGACCTGGCCCGGCTCCAGGACCGCCTGCCGCCATTTCCGGGCGAGGAAGCCGCGGCCATCCTCGAGGCCGAGCTCGGCCAGCCCCTGGAGGCGCTGTTCCTCTCCTTCGATGAGACCCCCGGTCTCGGCCGCCTCCATCGCCCAGGTCCACTACGCCGTCACCACCGAGGGCGAGCCGGTCGCGGTCAAGATCCTGCGGCCCGGCATCGAGGAAGCCTTCGCCCGGGATGTCGACCTCATGTCCTGGATCGCCGAATGGATCGAGCGCAGCCAGCCGCGGCTGCGGCGCTTCAAGCCGCTGGCGGTGGTCAAGACCTTCCGCGCCATGGTCCGCGTCGAGATCGATCTCCGGCTGGAGGCCGCCGCCGCCGCCGAGCTGGCGGAGAATTTCGCCGGGGATACCACCTATCGCGTGCCCCAGGTGGATTGGCGGCGGACGACGCGACGCGCGCTCACCCTGGAGCGGCTGACCGGCATCCGCATGGACGACCGCGCGGGGATGCTGGCCGCGGGCATCGACATCGATCTGGCGCTCTCCCGCGCCGCGGCGATCTTCTTCAAGCAGGCCTTTCGCGACGGCTTCTTCCACGGCGACCAGCATCCCGGGAACATGTTCGTCGATCTCGAGGGCAATATCGGCGCCGTCGACTTCGGCATCATGGGCCGGCTCGACCGCAAGACGCGCTACTACCTCGCCGACATGCTGCTGGGCTTCCTGGAGCGCGACTACCGCCGGGTCGCCGAGGTGCAGTTCGCCGCCGGATTCGTGCCGGCGGACCAGTCCCTGGACGAATTCACCCAGGCCTGCCGGTCCATCGGCGAGCCGATCTTCGGCCGCTCCCTGGACGAGATCTCCTTCGCCCAGGTGCTGGGCCAGCTCCTGCGCCTCTCGGAATCCTTCGAGATGGAGGCCCAGCCCCAGCTTCTGCTGCTGCAGAAGAACATGCTGATGGCCGAGGGCGTCAGCCGCCAGCTCAACCCCGCCCTCAATATCTGGACCCTGGCCCAGCCTCTGGTCGAGCAATGGATGCGCGAGAACCGCGGCCCCGAGGCGCGCATCGCCGAGGGGACCCGCGAGCTCGTCCGCATCGCCGGCCGGCTGCCCGACCTCATCGCCGATGTGGAAGCCGCCGCCTCGACCGCCCGCCGCGGCGTCAATCTCGCGCCCGAGACCATGGCGGCGCTGTCGGAGATGAACCGGGAGGACCGCCGCTCCATCACCTGGCACATCTGGCTCGCCGCGATTTTCGCCGCGCTCCTTCTTCTGTTGGTGCGGTGACGGGATGAGGGCGGTGTACGTCTCTCAACGCTCCGGCTGCGGCCTACCCCCGAAGGCACCCCCATGTCCCTGAAGCGCACCGCGCTGGTGACCGCGCTCTGGTCCATGGGCGAGAGCTGGGGGATGAAGATCGTCTCGGCCGGGGTGTTCCTGCTGCTGGCCCGGCTGATCGAGCCTTCGGCCTTCGGCCTGGCGGCGCTGGCCCAGGTCTATCTCATGGCGGTGCAGACCATCTCCGACCAGGGTCTCACCACCGCCCTCATCCAGCGCGAGACCATCGAGGAGGCCCATAAGGATTCGGCCTTCTGGGCCAATCTCGGCGTCGGCCTGGCGCTCATGCTCCTGACCATCGCCTTCGCCGGACCGCTGGCCGATCTGTATGGCGAGCCGCGGCTGGCGCCGGTGCTGCGCTGGTACTCCCTGGCGCCCTTGCTGACCTCGATCAGCGTGGTCCAGATCGGGCTGGCGCGGCGCGAGCTGCGCTTCCGCGACCTGGCGCTGCGCCAGACGGCCAGCGCCCTCATCGGCGGGGCGGTAGGCGTGGCCATGGCCTTCGCCGGCATGGGGGTCTGGGCGCTGGTGGGCCAGGGCCTCGTCAGCCAGGCGGTGGGGGTGGTGATCCTCTGGGCCATCGTCGCCTGGCGCCCGCGCTTCGCCTTCTCCCGGCGCCATTTCGCCGATCTCTTCGGCTTCGGCTTCAACGTGCTGGCGACCAATCTGCTCCGCATCCTCGGCGGCCAGGCCGACCGGCTGCTGCTGGGCTTCTATTTCGGCGCCACGGAGGTGGGCTATTACAGCGTCGCCCAGCGCCTGGTCTCCATCATCACCGATTTCGTGGCCGGCAGCACCGAGCGCGCCGTGGTGCCGCTCTTCTCCCGCATCCAGGAGGATCGCCAGCGGGTGGCCCGCGGGCTGATCACGGCCCAGCGCCTGCTCAGCCTGACGGTGATCCCGGCCTTCATCGGCCTGGCCGCCATCGCCCCCTCGCTCATCCGCGTCGGCGTCGGCGACCAATGGGAGCCCAGCATCCTGCCGACCCGCATCCTCGCCTTCTTCTCCTTGGCCTATTGCCTGGGCTTCTTCTTCGGCCATGTGGTGACGGCGCTAGGCCGCCCGACCATCCGCCTTGGCGTCGTGACCGCCCAGGCCCTGACCCAGGTCGGCCTCAGCCTGATCGGCGTGCAGTGGGGGATCCCGGGCGTGGCCGTCGCCGTGGCCGCCACCCAGATCATCTTCTATGGCCTCGAGCTGGCGGTGCTGCGCCGGCTGGTGCGCTTCCCGGTGGCAGCCTATCTGGGCGAGGCTCTGGTGCCGGGGCTGGGGGCGGCCGCCATGGCCGCGGCCGTCATGGGGGTCGAATCCCTGCTGACGGGCGAGCGCCCGGCCCTCCAGCTCGCCGCCGGGGTCGCCATCGGGACCCTCGTCTATGTCGCCGTCCTGCTGCTCTTCGCCCGCGGGCGGCTGCGCGAGCTGGTCCAGATGGCCAAGGGCCTCCGGGGGCGCTAGGCACCCTGCTTGCGGCAAGGGGTGCGATTTCCTACCTTGTAGCTTGATGGATCAGCCCGGAACCCGGGCAGGAGTCCCCCATGCTGGCCGGCAAGCGCCTATTGCTCGTGATCTCCGGCGGCATCGCCGCCTATAAGAGCCTGGAGCTCATCCGCCGGCTGCGCGAACGGGGCGTCGAGCGTGCGCACGATCCTCACCAAGGGCGGGGCGCAATTCGTGACCCCGCTGTCGGTCGCGGCCCTCAGCGAGAGCAAGGTCTATCAGGAGCTCTTCTCCCTCACCGACGAGAGCGAGATGGGCCATATCCGCCTGTCGCGGGAATCCGATCTGATCGTGGTGGCCCCGGCCAGCGCCGACCTCCTGGCCAAGCTGGCCCATGGGCTGGCCGACGATCTTGCCTCCACGACCCTGCTGGCGGCCGACAAGCCGGTGCTGATCGCGCCCTCGATGAACACCCTGATGTGGGCCCATCCCGCGACCCAGGCCAATATCGCCACCCTCAAATCCCGCGGCGTTCTCCAGATCGGGCCCGAGGCGGGCGATCTCGCCTGCGGCGAGTTCGGCAGCGGGCGGATGGCCGAGCCGATGGAGATCCTGGCCGCCATCGAGGACTATTTCGGCGCCGATGCGCCCCTGAGCGGCCGGCGCGCTTTGGTCACCAGCGGCCCCACCTTCGAGGCCATCGATCCCGTGCGCTTCATCGCCAACCGCTCCTCCGGCAAGCAGGGCCATGCCATCGCCGCCGCGCTCGCCCGGCGGGGCGCGGCGACCGTCCTGGTCTCCGGCCCGACGGCCGAGCCGGACCCGGCCGGGGTCGAGGTGCACCATATCGAGAGCGCCGAGGAGATGCTGGCCGCCTGCCGCGCGGCGCTGCCCGCCGATATCGCCGTCTGCGCGGCGGCGGTCGCCGATTGGCGCCCGGCCAAGCCAGCCGACCCAGAAGATGAAGAAGGGATCGGACGAGCCGCCGGCCATCGCGCTCACCCGCAACCCCGATATCCTCGCGACCCTGGCGGCCCCCGGCAATGCGCGGCCTCTGGTCGTGGTCGGCTTCGCCGCCGAGACCGAGAATCTGATCGCCAATGCCAAGAAGAAGCTCGCCGCCAAGGGCTGCGACCTGATCCTGGCCAATGACGTCTCGGCGGGCTCGGGCACCTTCGGCGGCGCGGAGAACACGATCCATCTGGTCGCGGCCGACGGGGTGGAAAGCTGGCCGCGCCTCAGCAAGCTCGAGGTGGCGGAGCGCCTCGCCGATACGATCCAGCGCCGCCTGGCCCGCTCGGCCTGAGACGGCTTCCTCCCTTGCGCCCCATTGAAGTTCCGCTACAGCGCCTGGCCCATGGCGCCGGCCTGCCGCTTCCCGCCTATGCCACGGACCATGCCGCGGGCCTCGATCTCCTGGCCGCGGTGGGCGAGGCGGTCGAGCTCGCGCCCGGCGCCCGGCGGCTCATCCCCACCGGAATCTCCATCGCCTTGCCCGCGGGCTATGAGGCCCAGATCCGCCCGCGCTCGGGCCTGGCGCTCAAACATGGCGTGACCCTGCTCAACAGCCCCGGCACCATCGATGCCGATTATCGCGGCGAGGTCGGCGTCATCCTGATCAATCTCGGCGAGGCGCCCTTCCGTCTCGAACGCGGCGACCGCATCGCCCAGCTCGTCATCGCCCCGGTCGCCCGCCTCGCCTGGCGCGAGAGCGAGGTGCTGCCCGAGAGCGCGCGCGGCACGGGCGGCTTCGGTTCCACCGGGCGGCGCTGATGCCGGCGCTCACCGACCCTCAGCTCGAGCGCTACGCCCGCCATGTGATCCTGGACGAGGTCGGCGAGGCCGGCCAGGAGAAGCTCCTGGCCAGCAGCGTGCTCGTGCTGGGCGCGGGCGGGCTCGGCTCGCCGATGCTGCTCTATCTCGCGGCGGCCGGGGTGGGGCGCATCGGCATCGTCGACGATGATTCCGTCGAGCTCTCGAACCTGCAGCGCCAGATCATCCATGGCACGGCCAGCCTCGGCAGGACCAAGGTGGCGAGCGCCAAGGCGACGATCGCCGCCATCAATCCCGAGATCGAGGTCGAGACCCATGCGGTGCGGCTCACCGCGGCCAATGCGGGCCGAGCTCGTGGCGGGCTACGACCTCGTCGCCGACGGCAGCGATAATTTCGCCACCCGCTATCTCCTGAACGATGCTTGCTATCTCGGGCGGAAGCCGCTTGGTCTCCGCCGCCTTGCTGCGCTTCGACGCCCAGCTCTCGGTATTCAAGGCCTATCTCGGCCCGCCGCATCCCTGCTACCGCTGCCTCTTTCCCGAGCCGCCGCCGGCCGATCTCGTGCCGCGCTGCGAAGAGGCCGGGATCTTCGGCGCGCTCGCCGGCAGCGCCGGCGCGCTGCAGGCGACCGAGGTGCTGAAGGAGCTGCTGGGATTGGGCGAGACCCTCTCGGGGCGACTCCTTATATATGATGGGCTGGCGACGGAATTCCGCACGCTCCGCATCCCCCGCGACCCCGCCTGCCGCCTCTGCGGCGGACACGCGACGATCCACGATCTGTCGGAGCATATGGGCTAGGCGCGCTTTGCGCCCGACGGCTGTCTCAGGGCAGTCGCGATCGCGCACCGTGTCGAACTGCCAGGATCACAACCAAATCGTCTGCCTCTATCCGATAGAGGAGGAGATAGCGTGTTCCGAGCACGGGCCGCTCTCGAAGCTGCTCGGGATGCCGAACCGGATTTCGTGCGGGGAATGCGGCGAGCGCATTACCAGATGCGATGATGGTTTCGACGAGATCTATGGCTGCCGAGGGGTTGTGTTCGTCGACGTAGATCAGGATGTCGCTGAGGTCTCTTCGTGCCTCATCGGTCCAACGAACCCTGGGCACAGCCTAACGAGTTTTGGCGCGCTTATAGGCGCGTTCGACGATCTCTTTCGCTCGTTGGCGCAGCCATTTTGCCACGTCCTCGTGATCATGGAGGCGGCCCGCGAGGATATCGGCTTCGGCGCGTTTGACCGCCGCTCGCTCTTCCTCGCTCAAGGGAGTGGCTTCGTCCATTTCGTCATCGACAGCGTAGGGCGCGGGCTTCGGAGTCATTCAATAAAGATAGCACGGTTTCTGTCTTGTTCCAGGCCTCGGAAGCCTAGGGCTTCCGATAGCTCACGCGCCAGACCACCCCGCCGGCGTCATCGGCGATGAGCAGGCTGCCGTCCACCGCCACGGCGAGGCCGGCGGGGCGGCCCCAGACCTGGGCCGGGCTCTGGCCTTCGAGCCAGAAGCCGGTGAGGAAATTCTCGTAATAGCCCTGGGGTCTCCCGTCCTTGAAGGGGACGCGCACGACCTTGTAGCCGGTGGGCTCGCTCGAGTTCCAGGAGCCGTGCAAAGCGACGATGGCATCGCCCTGATATTCCGGCGGAAACATCTTGCCGTCGTAGAAGACCAAGCCCAGCGGCGCCGAATGGGACTGGAAGAGCAGATCGGGCGTGAGGGTCTTGGCCACCATCTCGGGCCGGCTGGGAAAATCGGGCTGCACGTGGTGGCCGATATAGGCGTAGGGCCAGCCATAGAAGCCGCCCTCCTGCAGCCGGGTCAGATAATCCGGCACCAGCCCGTCGCCCAGCCCATCGCGCTCGTTGACCACGGTGTAGAGATCGTTGGTCCCGGGATAGAAGGCGATGCCCACGGGATTGCGCAGCCCCGCGGCGAAGGTCTTCTGGTCGCTGCCGTCGGCGGCGAAGCTCTGGACCGTGGCATGGGGCAGAGGATCCTCGCCGATATTGTCCACGGAGCCGATGGCGATGAAGAAGCGCTTGCCGTCGGGGGAGAAGACGACATTGCGCGTCCAGTGATGCACCCCGGCGCCGAAGGCATCGGGCTTGGTCACCATCTCGGGCTTTGTGGTCGCGCGGTCGCCGCCGAGCTTCATGCGCCAGAGCCCGTCGGTCCCCGCGACATAGAGATATCCCTCGTGAATGGCGAGACCGTGGGGCCGCTGGAAGCCCGCCGCGAAGACCGTCTTCAGCTCGGCCTTGCCGTCGCCGTCCTTGTCGCGCAACAGCAAGACCTGGCCCAGACGCGGCAAGGTGAGGAACACATCGCCATTGGCGTCCACTGTCATCCAGCGCGGATCGCTGAGACCGCCCGCGAACTCGTTGACGCTGAAGCCCGGTGGCAGCCGGAAGGGCGGCGGCGAGGGACGATCGACGAGATCGGCGACATTGGCAACGGCATCGGTGGCATAGGGGGCGGGAAGCTTGCCGGGATCGATCTCGAACCGCTGCCCCGGCGCCTGGCTCGGCGTCTCGGCGATCGCTGTCCCCCCGACTGGCAGCGCCAGCAGCAACAGGGCTGCGAAAGGGAGAAGAAGGCGGGGCAGGGTGCGGAGGGTCATCATCTCTACCTAAGCTGGCATGCGCAGCCGGGGTTCCAAAGTGCCGGTTTCATGAATATTCAGCGCATCAGCGCGGCGACCCCCGGCAGGGTCTTGCCCTCCAGCCATTCCAGGAAGGCGCCGCCGGCGGTGGAGACATAGGAGAAGCGCTCCACCACACCCGCGGCGGCAAGCGCCGCCACGGTATCGCCGCCCCCCGCCACCGAGAGCAGCTTGCCCGCCTCCGTCAGCTTCGCCGCGGTGCGGGCGACGGCAATCGTGCCGGCATCGAAGGGCGGCGTCTCGAAGGCGCCCAGCGGTCCGTTCCAGACCAGCGTCTTGCATCCGGCGAGCCGCGCCTCGAGATCGGCCACCGTCGCCGGGCCGACGTCCAAGATCGAGCGGTCGGCCGGCACCTTGCCGATGGGGACGGTGCTGGTGGCGATTCCGGGCTTGAGCGCCTCGGCCACCACCGCATCCACCGGCAGGACGATCTCCGTGCCGCGGGCCTTGCCCTTGGCCAGGATCTCGCGCGCCGTATCGGCCATCTCGCGCTCCGCCAGGGATTTGCCGATGGCGATGCCCTGGGCATGGAGGAAGGTATTGGCCATGCCGCCGCCGATGACCAGGACATCGACCTTGCTCAGCAGATTGCCCAGCAGATCGAGCTTGGTGGAGACCTTGGCGCCGCCGACGATCGCCATCACCGGCCGCTTCGGCTCGGCCAGCGCCTGGGTCAGATGCTCGAGCTCGGTCTGCATCAGCCTTCCCGCGGCCGAAGGCAGGAGATGCGCGATGGCCTCCGTCGAGGCATGGGCGCGATGGGCGCAGGAGAAGGCGTCGTTGACATAGATATCGCCCTCGGCCGCCAGAGCGCGGGCGAAGCCGGGATCGTTCTTCTCCTCCTCGGCATGGAAGCGCAGGTTTTCCAGCAGGGCCACACCGCCCGGCGCCAGCCCGGCGATGACCTTGTTCGCATCCTGCCCGATACAGCCATCGGCGAAGGCGACGGGCTGACCGCCCAAGGCCTGCGATAGGGCCGCGGCAATGGGCTTCAGCGACATCTCGGGCACCGGCTTGCCATTGGGGCGGCCGAAATGGGAGAGGACCACGACCTTGGCGCCGCGTTGGGCGAGCTCGCGGATGCTGGCGGCCCCGCGCTCGATGCGGGTCATGTCGCTGACCTTGCCGTCTTTCATGGGCACGTTGAAATCGGCGCGCAGCAGGACGCGCTTGCCGGAGACGTCGATGTCGTCGAGGGTGCGGAACTTCGTCATGTCTGGGTCATCCGAAGGAAAGCAAGGGGTTGCGACCATAAGGGCAAATCGGCCCGGATCGCAATTCCGGCGCGGACGGCCTATGTTTATCCCAGGCGACAAATTCAGGGTCGGGAGCGAAGGAAGGATGCAGCAGGGGACGGCAAGCGAGGCGCCCGCTTTTCCGTGGCTGGCCTCCTATCCGTCCGATGTCGATTGGGCGGCGGAGATCGACATCAAGCCGATGCACGCCCTGCTGGAGGATGCGGTCGCGCGCTTCGCCGACCGGCCCTGCATCGATTTCCTGGACCGGCGCTACAGCTTCGCCGAGATCGGCCGGCTCGCGAACCGGGCGGCCAAGGGTTTTCAGGCGCTAGGGGTGGGGCCCGGCGTCAAGGTCGGGCTGCATCTGCCCAACTGTCCTTATTCCGTGATCTGCTACTACGGGGTGCTGAAGGCGGGCGGGACGGTGGTCAATTACAACCCCCTCTATGCCACCCGCGAGCTCGGCCATCAGATCGACAATTCCGAGACCGACATCATGGTGACCCTCGATGTCGTCTCGCTCTACACCAAGCTGGGCCCTCTGATCGGCGCCTCGCGGCTGAGGCATGTCGTGGTCTGCCGCCTGGCCGACGCGCTACCCTTCCCGCGCAATTGGCTCTATCCCTGGGTCATGCGCCATGAAGTGGCACGCATCCCCGTGGATGAGCGCCATGTGCCCTTCGCCCGGCTGATCGCCAATGACGGGATCATGGTGGCGCCGCCTATCGATCCCTATCAGGCGATCGCCTTGCTGCAATATACCGGCGGCACCACCGGGGTGCCGAAGGCGGCGATGCTGACCCACGCCAATCTCTACGCCAATGCCGAGCAATGCGTGCGCTGGTTCGCCAATGCGCCCGCCGGGCCGCGGCGGATCCTGGGCGTCCTGCCGCTGTTCCACGTCTTCGCCATGACGGTGATCATGAACTGGGCCCTGTTCGAGGGCGCGGAGATGATCCTGCTGCCGCGCTTCAAGCTGGAGGATCTCCTGCGCATCATCGCGCGCAAGAAGCCGACGGTCATGGCCGGGGTGCCGACCTTGTTCAACGCCATGCTGAACGCGCCGGATCTCGGCCGGCACGACTTGAGCTCGCTCTATTACTGCGTCTCGGGCGGGGCGGCCCTGGCCGGGGAGCTGCGCACCGCCTTCGAGAAGGCGATCGGCGCCAAGCTGCTGGAAGGCTATGGCCTCAGCGAGGCCTCGCCGGTCGTCTGCTGCAATCCCGTCAATCCCCGGCCGGAGGCCCTACCGCCTGCGGGCTCCGTCGGCCTGCCCTATCCGCAGACCGTGATCTCGATCCGCGCCATCGAGCCGCCGCACCAGCCCTTGGCCCTGGGGCGAAACCGGGGAAATCTGCGCCGCCGGCCCCCAGGTCATGGCCGGCTATTGGAAGCAGCCCGGGGAGACGCAACATGTATTGCGTGACGGCGTGCTCGCCACAGGCGACGTCGGACATATGGATGCCCAGGGCTATGTCTTCATCACCGACCGCCTCAAGGACATGATCAACGCCAGCGGCTTCAAGATCTATCCGCGCAATATCGAGGAGGTGGTGCTGACCCATCCCGCGGTGCTGGAATGCGCGGTGGTCGGCGTGCCCGATCCCTATCGCGGCGAGACGGTGAAGCTGTTCCTCGCCCTGAAGCCGGGCCAGAGCCTGACCGCCGAGGCGATGACCCAGTTTCTCGCCGACAAGCTCTCCGCCTTCGAGATGCCGAAGCAGATCGAGTTCCGGGCGAGCCTGCCCAAGACCGTCATCGGCAAGATCTCCAAGAAGGACCTCCTCGCAGAAGGAACGACCGCATGAAGAACGTCTTCATCGCCGGCTATGTCCGCTCGCCCTTCCATTTCGCGAGCAAGGGCGCGCTCACCCGGGTGCGCCCCGACGACATGCTGGCGGCCGTGATCCAGGGCCTGCTGCAGAAGACGGGCGTGCCGGGCGGGGATATCGAGGATCTGATCGTCGGCTGCGCCATGCCCGAGGGCGAGCAGGGGCTGAACGTCGCGCGGCTGACGGGGCTGCTGGCGGGGCTGCCCCAGAGCGTGGCCGGGACGACGGTCAACCGCTTCTGCGGCTCCTCCATGCAGGCGATCCATATGGCCGCCGGCGCCATCCAGCTCGGCGCCGGCGAGGCCTTCATCGCCGGCGGCATGGAATCCATGACCCGCGTGCCGATGGGCGGCTTCAACCCCATGCCCAATCCCCGGCTGGTCGCCATCAGCCAGGCCTATATCTCCATGGGCGAGACGGCGGAGAATCTGGCGCGCAAATACAAGATCGGGCGCGAGCGGCAGGAGCAGCTGGCCGTCGACAGCCATGCCCGCGCCGCCGCGGCGGAAGCGGCGGGCAAATTCACCGATGAGATCATCCCCATCACGTCAGGCAATCAGCGGGTGGAGAAGGACGGCTGCATCCGCCCCGGCACGGATCTGAAGACCCTGGCGGGGTTGAAGCCCGCCTTCGACGCGGACGGGACGGTGACCGCCGGCACCTCCTCGCCTCTGACCGATGGGGTGAGTGCCACCCTGATCGTGACCGAGGACTACGCCAAGGCCCATGGGCTGCAGCCGATCGCCAAGCTCCGCAGCATCGCGGTCGCCGGCTGCGCGCCGGAGATCATGGGCATCGGTCCGGTGGCGGCGACGCGCAAGGCGCTGAAGCGCGCCGGGCTCGCCCTTGGGGATATCGACGTGATCGAGCTCAACGAGGCCTTCGCCGTCCAGGCGCTGGCCTGCATGGACGAGCTCGGCATCGACTGGGCCAAGACCAATATCGACGGCGGGGCGATTGCGCTGGGCCATCCCTTGGGCGCCACCGGCGCGCGCATCACCGGCAAGGCGGCCGCCATCATGAAGCGCGAGGGCAAGGGCCTGGCGCTGGCGACCCAATGCATCGGCGGCGGCCAGGGGATCACCACGATCCTGGAGGCCGTCTGATGGAGATCCGCCGCGCCGCGGTCATCGGCGCCGGGGTGATGGGCAGCGGCATCGCCGCCCATATCGCCAATGCCGGGATCCCCGTCGATCTCCTGGATATTCCGGCCAAGACGGGTCCGCGCGACGGCATCGCGGCGGCGGCCATCGAGCGGCTGCTGAAGACCGATCCCGCGCCCTTGATGGATCGCGCCAATGCCCGGCTCATCCGCCCCGGCAATATCGAGGACGATCTCGACCGGCTGAAGGAGGCGGATTGGATCGTCGAGGCGGTGGTCGAGAAGCTGGAGATCAAGCATGGGCTCTATGCCAAGCTGGCCGGCATCGTGAAGCCCGATGCGATCCTCAGCTCCAATACCTCCACCATCTCCCTGAAGCGGCTGACGGAAGGCATGCCGGCCGATCTCGCCCGCCGCTTCGCCATCACGCATTTCTTCAACCCGCCGCGCTATCTGCGCCTGCTGGAGATCGTGGCGCCTCCCGGTGAACGCAGCGCGGCGATCCGTTCGCTCGCCGAATTCGCCGATCTCCGCCTGGGCAAGGCGGTGGTCTGGGCCAAGGACACGCCGGGCTTCATCGCCAACCGCATCGGCGCCTTCTGGATTCAGAGCGCGGCCGTCTTCGCGGTGGACGAGGGCCTCACGGTGGAGGAGGCCGATGCGGTGATGGGCCGGCCGCTGGGCATTCCCAAGACCGGGATCTTCGGCCTGCTCGATCTCGTCGGCCTCGACCTCCAGCCCCATGTCGATGCCTCGCTGGCCGCACAGCTCCCGAAGAGCGATCCCTATCAGGCGCTGCGCCGGGACTGGCCGCTCTTCGACAAGATGATCGCCGAGGGCTACACCGGCCGCAAAGGCAAGGGCGGCTTCTACCGCCTGGTCCGCGAGGGCGAGGAGAAGCGGCTGGAGGCGATCGACCTCAAGACCGGGTCAATACCGGCCGAAGCAGGAGGCGCGGCTGGAGAGCGTCGCCGCCGCCAAGGCCGGGCTGAAGGCGCTGGTGGAAAATCCCGACAAGGGCGGGCGCTATGCCTGGCGCGTGCTCTCCGGCCTGTTGAGCTACGCCGCCCTGGTGGCGCCGGAGATCGCCGACGACATCGCCGCCGTCGATGGCGCCATGCGCAATGGCTACAATTGGAGATACGGGCCCTTCCAGCTCATCGACCGGCTGGGTGCCAGATATCTGGCCGAGCGCCTGGCGCGCGAGAAGCTGCCCGTGCCGCCGCTGATCGCCAAGGCGGCCGAAGCCGGCGGCTTCTATCGCGAGCGCGAAGGCGAAGTGGAGGAGCTCGGGTTCGACGGCGCCTATCGCCCGATCCCGCGCCCGCCGGGCGTGCTGCTGCTGGCCGATATCAAGCGCGCCGGCAAGCCGCTGGCCGCCAATGGCTCGGCCAGCCTCTGGGATATCGGGGATGGCGTCGCCTGCCTTGAATTCCACAGCAAGATGAACAGCATCGATCCCGACAGCTTCCAGCTTTTGCGCCAATCCCTCGATCTGGTCGCCAAGCGCAAGCTGAAGGCGCTGGTGATCTACAACGAGGGCGAGAATTTCTCCGTCGGGTCTCAACCTCGGCCTCGCCCTCTTCTCGGCCAATCTCGCGATGTGGGCGATGATCGAGGACATGGTCGCGACGGGGCAGCAGACCTACAAGACCATCAAATACTCGGCCTTCCCCGTGGTCGGCGCGCCCTCGGGCATGGCGCTGGGCGGGGGCTGCGAGATCCTGCTGCATTGCGCGGCCGTCGTCGCCCATGCCGAGAGCTATATCGGCCTGGTGGAGGCGGGCGTCGGGCTCGTCCCGGGCTGGGGCGGCTGCAAGGAGCTGCTGGCGCGCAGCACCGCCCATCCGAAGGGCCATGGTCCCATGCCGCCGGTGGCCGCGACCTTCGAGACCATCTCCACCGCCAAGGTCGCCCGCTCCGCCGCCGAGGCGAAGCAGCTGGGCTTCCTCGGTCCCCGCGACGAGATCGTCATGAACCGCGACCGGCTTCTGGCCGCGGCGAAGGCCAAGGCGCTGGCTCTGGCGGAGGCCTATCAGCCGCCCGCGCCCACGAGCTTCCGTCTGCCGGGTCCCTCGGGCAAGGCGGCCCTCATGCTGGCCGTCGACAATTTCGTCCGGCTGGGCAAGGCCACCGCCTATGACCGCATCGTCGCCGAGGGTCTGGCCGATGTCCTGACCGGCGGCCCGGAGGCCGATCCCGTCGAGCCGCTGCCCGAGGACAAGATCAGCCAGCTCGAGCGCCAGACCATCATGCGGCTCCTGCGCCAGCCCAAGACGCTCGCCCGCATGGAGCACACGCTGGCCACCGGCAAGCCGCTGCGGAATTAGGGAGAGATGAGGTTGTCGAAGCGAAGCTCATATCTTTCTTCCGTCATTCCCGCGCTTCTTCCCCTCTACCGCGCTTTGACGCGGGAGAGGGTGGCCGGCGCCGCGCAGCGGCGGCGGCCGGGTGAGGGCAGCGCGGGCGTGGCGCTTGCAGGACCCTCACCCTCCCCATCGCTGCGCGATGGGTCCCCTCCCTCTCCCGCTTCGAAGCGTGGGAGAGGGCTAGTCTGGAGCGCCTCCTAGCCATGCCCGCCTATCAGCCCCCGCTCCGCGACATGCGCTTCGTGCTCTTCGAGCTCCATGGCGCGCAATCTCTCACCGGCCTGCCCGGCTACCAGGAAGCCACGCCCGACCTCTTCCAGAGCGTGCTCGAAGCGGCCGGCGCCTTCATGACCGAGAAGCTGCTGCCGCTGAATCGCAGCGGCGACGAGGAGGGCTCGCATTTCGAGAACGGCACGGTGCGCACCCCCGCGGGCTTCAAGCAGGCCTATGACGAATTCGCCGCCGGCGGCTGGATCTCGCTTGCCGCCGATCCCGCCTATGGCGGCCAGGGCCTGCCGCTTGCCCTGCATGTCGCGGTCGAGGAGATGATCTGCTCGACCAACCTCTCCTTCGGCATGTTTCCGGGCCTCAGCCAAGGCGCCTATAACGCCCTGATGCTGCATGGCGCCGAGGAGCTGAAGCAGCGCTATCTGCCGGGGCTGGTGGACGGCAGCGTCGCCGGCACCATGTGCCTGACCGAGCCGCAATGCGGCACGGATCTGGGCCTCGTGCGGACCAAGGCCGAGCCCGCGGCGGACGGCAGCTACAAGATCACGGGATCGAAGATCTTCATCTCCGCCGGCGAGCATGATCTGACGGAGAACATCCTGCATCTCGTGCTGGCTCGATTGCCCGACGCGCCGGCCGGCACCCGGGGCATCAGCCTCTTCCTGGTGCCCAAGCTCCTGCCCGACCGGCATGCGCAACCGCTTCTCCTGCGGCGGCATCGAGAAAAAGATGGGCATCCACGCCTCGCCCACCTGCCAGATGAATTTCGACGGCGCCACCGGCTGGCTGGTCGGCCGGCCGCATAAGGGCATGTCGGCCATGTTCACCATGATGAACGCGGCCCGCCTCGGCGTCGCCATCCAGGGGCTGGGCCTGGCCGAGGCCGCCTATCAGGGGGCCCGCGACTATGCGATGACGCGGCTTCAGGGCCGCAGCCTCGTCGGGTGCCAAATTTCCCGATCAGCCCGCCGATCCCCTGATCGTCCATCCCGATATCCGCCGCATGCTGCTCGGCATGAAGGCCCGCGTCGAGGCGGCCCGTGCGCTGGCGGCCTGGGTGGCGCTTGCCGCCGATGAGGCGGCGAAGCATCCCGATCCCGAGCAGCGCCAGGCGGCCGACGATCTCGTCGCCTTGATGACGCCCATCGTGAAAGCCTCCTTCACCGACATGGGCTTCGACTGCGCGAGCACGGCGGTCCAAGTCTGGGGCGGGCAGGGCTATATCCGTGAGAACGGCATGGACCAGCTCATGCGCGATGCCCGCATCACCCAGATCTACGAAGGCACCAACGGCATCCAGGCCCTCGACCTCATCGGCCGCAAGCTGGGGCAGGGCACCGGCCGGCTGCTGCGCCGCTTCTTCCATCCCGTCGCGGCCTTCATCGAGGAGGCCGGCGCCGAGCCGGCCCTGGCGGAATTCGTCCTGCCGCTCGCCAAGGCCTTCGCCCGGCTGCAGCAGCTGACGGCCCAGATCGCCCAGGCCGGCCTCAGGGATCCGGAGGAGGCGGGGGCGGCGGCCAGCGATTACCTTTCCTTCTTCGCCCTCGTGGCCCAGGCCTATATGTGGGCCCGCATGGCGCGCGTCGCGCTGGCGCAGCAGGAAGGGGCGGAGGCCGGGTTCTACAAGGCCAAGCTGATGACCGCGCGATTCTTCATGGCGAGAGTCCTGCCGCAGCAGGCCGCGCTGTTCCAGATGATCGGCAGCGGCAAGCAGACGCTGATGGAGCTGCCGGCCGAGGCGTTCTGAGATTTACGCGGGCCGGACGGCGCTATTCCTGGGCTCAAGCAAAGCCTCATTCTCTCAGCCGTCATGTGTGGATGGCCCCCGGCAAGCAAGGGTTTTTTGCGTTCTGGAAACGACGGTCACTTGCGGTCATGTGTCCGGCCCTTGATCGCGGCCGAGGCCGCTGGCCCTGATGGGTTCCGTGGATCGAGGCCTGATCATGGTCGCGGGGTCTCGGAGCCCCAATGACGGTAGCAGGTATAGTTCGATCCGTCGGTTGACCGACGATGCCATCACGCGTTTCACCCTCGCAAGCTTCCGCCCTGCCCAGGTTGGCCGTCAGGCCGCCGCCGGCTGGGTGTGGAAGTCCTCCTGGCGCATCATGATCGCCCAGCCGATGCGCGCTAGCTTGTTGGCCACGGCCACGGCCGCGAGCTTGCGCGGCTTACTGGCGAGCAGCTTGGCGATCCAGGGATCCTGGCGGCCCCGCTTGGAGCCGAGGACCGACATGGCTCCATTCACCAGCAGGCGGCGCAGATAGCCATTGCCACGCTTGCTGATCGGGCCGAGCTTCACCTTGCCACCGGTCCCCTCCTGCCGGGGCACCAGGCCGAGCGAGGCGGAAAAGTCCCGCCCGCTGCGGAAGCTTGTCGGGTCGGTCACGAGGGCGGCAACGGCACTGGCCAGGATCGGTCCATAGCCGGGAATGGTGATCAGGTGGCGGTAGGTTGTGTTGCTGCGACCCCAGGCGACGATCTGCCGGTCGATGGCCTCGATCCGCCGCTCCAGGGCGCGCAAGACTTCCGTCATTCCCAACAGCGCACTGCGCAACGGCTCCACCAGGCCGGCCGCCGCGGGATCGGCCAGGATCGCCAGCAGCTCGCCCACATGCTGCGGGCCAGCGGCGACCACAAAGCCAAACTCTGCCATCAAGCCCCGAAGGTGGTTGATCAGCATGGTTCGCTGCTTCAGCAGCAGAGCTCGTACCTTGTGCACCCCGCCGATCGCCTGCTGGGCCTCCGTCTTGATCGCCACAAAGCGCATGCCCGGCCGGCTCACCGCCTCGCAGATCGCCGCCGCATCCGCCGCATCGTTCTTGTTCCGACGGACATAGGCCTTCGCATACGCCGGCGGGATCAGGCGCACCTCATGACCTAACTTCCTCAGCTCGCGCGCCCAGTAATGCGATGTTGCACAGGCCTCCAGCCCGATCAGGCAGGGCGCCAGCTTGGCAAACCACGCCAGCACCTGCGAGCGCCGCAATGTCCGCCGCACCTTCACAACCCCAGCCGCATCAACGCCATGCACCTGGAACACCTTCTTCGCAATATCCAGCCCGACAATGCTAATCTGGTTCATGGATGGCTCCCGTTGGTTGGTTGTCGCAACCCAACTTTGGCACACTGATGCCGTGAGGGGGCCATCCACCCCATCATGGTCGGCGGTGAAGCTTGCCCCTGCGAAGGCAGGGGGCCGACCATCCACGAGTTTGCAAGCCGCAAGCCGCGCATTTCAGGCCTCTAACTCTATCAGCTAACAAGCGGGGCGGTCCTAAGACGTGGATGGTCGGCCTTCGCCGACCATGACGGGGGGAGAGCGGGGCCCGCTGCTCGACAAGCAGATAGCCGTGCTATCCTGCGCGAGCATGGCCGACGCGCTCTCTGCGCTGCCTCGCCGTCGTCTCGTCATGACCCTCGTCCTGGCGGTCGGCCTGCTTGCGCCCGTCATGTCCGCCCCGGCCCTCGACTTCAAGCGCGCGGAGAATGTCGGCGGCTTGCATCTCAAGATCCCCATCGACTATGTCGCCGGCGGCCATGACGATGCGGAGTTCCTGCTGGCGGTGCGCTGGCCCTCGCTCATTCCCGCCGCTGCCGACGGGACGCCGCCGCTGGGCCGAGACATCCTTTTCATCGGCGCCGACGAGGATCAGCTCGCCATCGCGCTGCCGGGGCGCTTCGAGACCATGCGACGCTATGTCGGCGCAGCGCCACAGGCGGCGGGCGAGCGTTTCGGGCTGCAGGTCTTTCCCCGGGACGCGGCGCTGAGCCAGGGACATTACGATCCCCATCTCGAGCTTCTCGTTCATGTCGAGGGCGGCGAGATCGGGAGCGTGATCACCTGCGACGCCGAGGGCGCCGTGCTCGCCCCCGTCTGCCATGACGAGTTCGTGTTTCAGCGCGCCCATATCACGTTGAGCTTCGCCAAGCCGCTGCTCGAGGATTGGCGAGCGATGGAGACGCGTTCGCAGCAGCTGCTGATGTCGTTTTCGGCAAGCGCCGGCCAGTAGGAAGCCTGGCCTGTCTACTGACCGATTACCGCCTGACCCTGGCCACCGCGTCCAGCCAGCCGGCATAGAGCCCCTCGCGCGCCGCCGCCTTCATCTTCGGCTCGAAGAGCCGGTCGCGCTGCCAGTGTTGGGCGATATCGGCGGTCGAGGCGAAGATGCCGGCCTGCAGCCCGGCGAGATAGGCCGCACCCAGGGCGGTCGTCTCCGTTACCACCGGGCGTTCGACCGGCAAATCCAGGATATCCGCCAGGAATTGCATCAGCCAGTTATTGGCGCTCATGCCGCCGTCGACGCGCAGCGCCTTCGGCCGCGGTGCGCCATCGGCTGCCATGGCCTGCATCAGATCGCGGGTCTGGTAGCAGACGGCCTCCAATGTGGCGCGCACGATCTCGGCTCGGCCGATGTCGCGGGTGAGACCAAAAACAGCGCCGCGGGCCTCGGGCTCCCAATAGGGCGCCCCGAGGCCGGTGAAGGCCGGCACGAGATAGACCCCGGCATTGCCCGGAAGCCCGGCGGCGATCGCCTCGCTGTCGCTCGATTGGGCGACGAAGCCCAGGCGGTCGCGCAGCCATTGCACCGCGGCCCCGGCGATGAAGATGCTGCCCTCCAGCGCATAGGTCGTGCGGCCGGCAATTCTTACGCCCACGGTGGTGACCAGGCGATTGCGCGACAGCGGCGCCTCGGCGCCGCTGTTCACCAGCACGAAGCAGCCGGTGCCATAGGTGCTCTTGATCATGCCCGGCTCGAAGCAGGCCTGGCCCACGCCCGCGGCCTGCTGATCGCCGACAAGGGCGAGGATGGGCAGCGGGCGCTCGAAGACGCCGGCTTCCGTCGCGCCGTAATCGGCGGCGGTATCGCGCACCTCCGGCAGCAAGGGGCGGGGGACGCCGAAGAGCGCCAGCAGCCCCTCGTCCCAGGCCTGGCGATGGATGTCGAAGAGCAGGCTGCGCGAGGCGTTGGTGGCATCGGTCGCATGGACGCGCCCACCGGTCAGCCGCCAGAGCAGAAAGCTGTCGATGGTGCCGACGGCAAGCTCGCCCGCCGCGGCGCGCTTGCGCGCCTCGGGCACATTGTCGAGCAGCCAGGCGATCTTGGTGGCGGAGAAATAGGGATCGAGGAGGAGGCCCGTCAGGCGCTGGACCATCGCGCCCTGGCCTTCGGCCTCCAGCCTGCGGCAGAGATCGGCGCCGCGCCGGTCCTGCCAGACGATGGCGTTGTAGATCGGCTTGCCGCTCGCCCGCTCCCACATGACCGTGGTCTCGCGCTGATTGGCGATGCCGATGGCCGTCACATCGGGGGCGGCGGCCAGCACCTCGCGGCAGACGGCCAGGGTCGCCTGCCAGATCTCCTCCGGGTCATGCTCGACCCAGCCGTCGGCCGGGAAGATCTGCGGCAGCTCGCGCTGCGCCACGGCGCGGATATGGCCTTCGCCGTCGAAGACGATGGCGCGCGTGCTGGTCGTGCCTTGATCGATCGCCAGAATGCTGCCGCGCGCCACGAGTTCCCCCTCGATTTTCGCGATGATCCGGGGTGGTGGGGTCCGCCGTCAAGCGTCGCGGAAATTTCCATTTCGGCGTCGGGCCCGCCGCTCTACTACTGGCGCCCATGATCCGGCGCATCGGCATCGTGGGAGCGGGGGCCTGGGGCACGGCGCTGGCAATCATCGCCGAGCGTGCCGGCCGCGAGGTCATCCTCTGGGCCCGGCGCCCGGCGCAGGCCGCCGCACTGGCGGCCGAGCGGGAGAACCGCCTGCATCTGCCGGGCGTCAGCCTGGCACCCGCCATCCGCGTGACCGCCGTCCTCGAGGAGGCCTTCGAGTCGGAGGCGGTGCTGATCGCGCTGCCGGCCCAGCATCTGCGCGCCCATCTGGCGGCACTCCCCTGGCCCAAGGCGATCCCGGCGGTGATCTGCGCCAAGGGGGTGGAGCGGGAGAGCCTGAAATCCATGCCCGAGGTCATGGCCGAGATCCAGCCGGATGTGGCGGCGGCGGTGCTCTCCGGCCCGACCTTCGCCGGCGAGGCGGCACGCGGCCTGCCCACCGCCGTGGTCATTGCCAGCCGCGACCTCGCTTTGGCCGAGAGCCTCGCGGCGGCGCTGGCGACCGCGACCTTCCGGCCCTATGCCTCCGACGATCCGGTCGGGGTGGCCCTGGGCGGCGCGGCCAAGAACGTGCTCGCCATCGGCTGCGGCATCGTCCTCGGCCGGGGCCTGGGCGAGAACGCGCGGGCGGCGCTGCTCACCCGCGGCCTGGCGGAGCTGGCGCGGCTGGTGGCGGCGGCCGGGGGCAAGCGCGAGACGGCCATGGGCCTCTCCGGGGCGGGCGATCTGCTCCTGACGGCGACCTCGAGCCAGTCGCGCAACAGCTCGCTGGGCGAGGCGCTCGGCCGCGGGCGCAAGCTGGCCGAGATCCTGGCCGAGCGGCAAAGCGTGGCGGAAGGGGTGGAGAGTGCCGCGGCCGTGGTGGCGCTGGCCCGGCGCCATGGCGTGGAGATGCCGATCTCCCAATCCGTCGCCGCCATCCTGGCCGGCGGCGATATCGATGCCGAGCTTCGCCGCCTGCTGGCCCGGCCCCTGAAGCGCGAGGCGTGAGACGCCAGGACTGTCAATTTCGCGGGCTTGTCCTGCGCCCGCCGGGGCTTGTCTCCGGGGCCGTCCCTTGTCTAACTTCTCCGCCATGACGCGGCCGCTTCATCTCTTGTCGGTGCAGAACAACGCCTTCAGCCATATGGGCTTCGTCGGCGAGCATGTTTATCGCCGCGGTGCCACGGTCGAGGAGGTCATGCCCCAGGAGGGCGATCATCTGCCGCCCGATCATGGCCCCTATGACGGCGTGATCGTGCTCGGCGGCACGATGGACGCCTTCGACGATGAGAAGAATCCCTATTTCCAGCCGCTGATCCAGCTGCTGCGGGGCTTCCACCAGGCGGACAAGCCGATCCTGGGCATCTGCCTGGGGGCCCAGCTCGTCGCCCGCGTCTTCGACAAGCCCGTCTACCGCCATGTCGAGCTGGAGCTGGGCTTCACCGAGGTCGAGATCACCGATGCCGGCGCCCGATCCCCGCTTCTCGCCGGGGCGGCCCGGCGCCAGCGGGTGATGGAATGGCATCAGGACACCTTCGACCTGCCCGAAGGCGCGGAGCTCCTGGTCACGGGCGAGCGCTGCCGCAACCAGGCCTTCCGCATCGGCCCCCATGCCTATGCCTTCCAATTCCATTTCGAGGCCACGCGGCCGATGCTGCGCAGCTGGGTGAAGGCGGCGGATATCGCGGCCCTGGGGAAGAGCCATCCGGATTTCCTTCCCGGCCTCGAGGGTGACATCGCCCGGCATATGCCGGGCCAGGCGGCGCTCGCCCGCCAGATCTCGGAGGGCTGGCTCGACCTCGTCGAGGCAAGCGCAGCACCCCGGCTGCAAAGGGCCGGCTAGCCTCCCCTCCCTCTCCTTCGAATATCGGCCCGAATCGCGGAGCGTGACCGGCTCTCGCGGCGCCGAATTAATGCGCCCTCTCATTGACCGGTAAAAATCTGCGACGTAATGTCGTAGTTCATAGCGTTCACTTCATATTCAGCCTGGGAAATGGCGGCCAAGCGCCGGGTCCCCGGCCAAACGGCAGAGCCAGGAGAGTCGAGCACCGAACATAACCGTCGCCGCAGGCCGCAGAGCCCGAAGGGCCGGGGCCGGCAGCGCTAGAAATAGGGGGAAGTGATATGACGGCGCATGACGTAGGCGGCAAGCAGCCCTATTCGGCGGCCAAGTCGATGGGCTATGTCGAATCCGGACTGAAGCGCGAGACGGGCTGGTGGGGCGCCTTCGTCATCGGCCTCGCGGGCACGATCCTGGTGACCGGCATCGCCCCGGTCATGGTGACGAGTCTCGGCGCCGCCTCCATCCCGGTCACCGTCTTCATCACCCTCACCGGCTGGCTGCTCTGCCTTTTCCTGGCCGAACTCTCGGCGATGATGCCCGAGCGCACCGGCGGCTCACCCACTTACGCCTATCCCGCCTATAAGGACCGCTGGCCCAGGCTCGCCAAGCACATCAATGGATTCACCGCCTGGGCCTATTGGCTCGGCTGGTTTCCGGTCGCGCCCCTCAACATGATCCTGGCGAGCTACTACCTCGCCGACCGCTTCGGCATCAACACGACCGCGGGCTTCACCCCCATCCATACCTTCATCGCCTGGTCGACCCTGGTCATCGCGGTGATCGGCATCCTGCTGTTCTTCATCCCGGCCTACCGCGGCATCCGCTTCGGCGCCGCTTTCGCGACGGTGCTGGCGCTGCTTTCCATGATCCCGCTCACCTTCATCGCGGTCGCCTGGATCTTCAATCCCTCGGTTGTGAATTTCGGCGAGCTGGCGGGCTTCAAGCATCTCGACGGCTCCAGCTTCTTCGCCGGCATGAGCGGCTACAACTGGCTCCAGGTCTATATCGCCTATGGCTTCCTCTTGACCTGGAACGTGATCGCCATGGAGGCGGCCGCCTGCTACATCGGCGAATGCGGCAATCCCGACCATGACGCCAAGATCGCGATGAATCTCGAGGGCGGCTATGGGGTCTTCATCTACACCCTCATTCCCATCGCCTTCATCGTCGTGCTGGGAAGCCATGCGCTTTCGGATGCGACCCTCGCCGATCCGAAGACGATCTTCGTGACTTTCGCCGGCAAGATCCTTCCCGGCATCGGCGGCGAGGTCCTCAACTGGATCATCGCCTTCATGCTGATCGTGGCCCTCGCGCTCTCGGCCCTGAACGCCATCATGGGCTCGGGCCGCGCCCTCTATCAGATGGCGCTGGACGGCGAGTTTCCGACCTTCTTCACCAAGGTCAACGAGCATGGCGTGCCGGCGCGGGCCATGTCGCTCAACGTCATCGTCTCCTTGCTGGTCGTCCTGCTGGGTGGCGCGGTGGAGATCTACAGCTTCTCCAATGTCGGCTATACCGTGTCCTTCATCCCCGTGCTGATCGGCTATTTCCTGCTGCGCCAGGACAAGCCCGACCAGCGCCGGCCCTTCCGCCTGCCGGAATACATGAAATACGTCGCCTTGCTGCTGGCCGCGGTCTATTTCGTCTTCTGGCTCTTCGGCGGCCTCTGGTACTCCAAGATCGGCAATGTCGAGGTCTACTACTGGCTCGGCTGGGCGACCCTCCTCGCCTACCTGCCCTTCTACTGGTACCGGGTCTATGTCGAGGACAGGCGCAGCCCGGCATGAGGCCGTGAGGGCCGAGGCGGAGCCGGCTTCGCGCCCGGCGCGGAGCTGGCTGCCTTGGAAACGAGAGGCGCGCGCACCGGACCCGAGACAATTCGCCGGCAAGTTGCTGCTGCTCGCCTCCGAGGGCCGGGCGATTTCCCGCCCGGCGGTGGAGCTTGCCGCGCGCCTGGCCAAGCAGACGGGGGCGGAGGTTCATGTTCTTTCCATCGCCCGGGTCTGGGGCACCAGCCTGGGCCTGCCGCATCCCGCCTTGATGCCGAACAAGCTTGAGCTCAAGGAGCAGCAGGACCGGGTGGCCGCGGCGCTCGCCTTGCTGAAGCGCCGCGGTGTTTCGGCCAGCGGCCAGGTCCTGGGCACGCGCAATGCTGCCAAGCGGATCGTGATCGAGGCGGGCCGGCGCCGAGTCGATGCGATCGTGATGGCCGCCGACTCGCCCCGCCACTGGCTGGTCGCCGGTATGATCTGGTCGCAGGAGCCTTATCGGGTGCGCCGCCGGGCGGCCATGCCGGTCTATCTGGTGGTGGGGAAGGAAACCTGATCTCGGCCCAGACCATTATTGGGCCAATATCTCGGGTTTTTCCTCCGGCTAGTGCAAATTTTCCCCGGCGACCGGGGAATTGGTTCGAATTGGCACAATGATGGTCGTTGCCCCCGTCAAAATGACGTGATTACATCATGAAGTCTTCGGGGGAAGGGGAGATGAGGCTGAGCCCGCATTCGACCTTCGTGGGACCTCCAGCGACAAGGGGGTTTGCCATAGGCCCTGCATTTTTCATCAGAAACGATCCGGCTTCGACGATCCGGCCTTCCGGCCCCATCGGCGAATACCGGCAGGAGCTACCGCCGCCCGCGCCATCGTGCCGGGCGGTTTTCGTTTGAGGCCGCCGGCGAGATAAGCCGCCGGGGCCGGGTCAAAATAAGGGGAGCGGAAACATGAGCGTGATGACCGAGGCCGTTGGCGAGCGGACGCTGCATCGCACTATCGACTGGAAAAAGACCTTCTGGATCGCCAGCGGCGTACCGCCCCTGGTGCTGTTCTCCATCGGCGGCATCGCGGCCACCGTCGGCACGCCGTCCTATATCGTCTGGACGCTTTCCATCCTCATGGGCTTCGCCCAGTCCTTCACCTATGCCGAGATCGCCGGGATGTTCCCCAACAAATCCGGGGGTGCACCCATCTACGGCGCGGCGGCCTGGATCCACTACGGCAAGATCTTCGGCCCCCTCTCGGTGTGGAGCTACTGGCTCGCCTGGTCGCCGGTGCTTGCCTCGGCACCGGCTACGCTGCCAGCTATGTGCTCACGGGATTTTTCCCAGCCGATTCCCCGATCCAGACCTGGCATTGGACCATCGCCGATCTCGGCTTCGTCAAGGAGGGGCTATCGCTACGGATAAATTCCACCTTCTTCCTGGGCGCGGTCCTGCTGCTGCTCTGCTTCGCCATCCAGCATCGTGGCATCCTGCGCACGGCCTGGTTCCAGACGGTGGTAGGCGTCGTGGTCACCGTGCCGCTGCTGATCGTCGCTGTCTGGCCGATCATCAGCGGTCATGTGCTGACCGCGAACCTGACGCCGCTGGTGCCCCTGGGCGATGCCAATGGTGCCGGCTATCCCTTCAATGGCGCGTGGGACCAAACGGGCTGGAGGCTCTTCCTCGCCGGCATGTTCCTCGCCGCCTGGTCGACCTACGGCTTCGAGACCGCGGTCTGCTACACCAGCGAGTTGACCAATCCGGGGACCGATACCTTTAAGGCCATCTTCTTCTCCGGCGTCCTCTGCCTCGTGCTCTTCATCCTGGTGCCCTTCAGCTTCCAGGGCGTGTTGGGGGTGAAGGCGATGCTCGACCCCAGCATCTATGACGGGACAGGCGTAGCCAGGGCCATGGCGAGCATGTTCGGCACGGCGGGCGCCATCTATTTCGTCATGGTGATCCTGCTGATCCTGGCGCTGATCCTCGCCATCATCACCGCCATGGCCGGCTCCTCGCGCACCCTCTATCAGGGCTCGGTCGACGGGTGGCTGCCGAAATATCTGAGCTATGTGAATGCCCATGGCGCGCCGACCCGGGCCATGTGGACCGATCTCTGCTTCAATCTCATCCTGCTCATGATGTCGGACTATGTCTTCATCCTGGCGGTCTCCAACTGTCTCTACATCATCTTCAACTTCATCAACCTCAATTCCGGCTGGCTGCACCGGATCGATTCCGGCCATGTCCGCCGGCCCTGGCGGGCGCCCAATTGGCTCCTGGGGCTGGGCGCCGTCTTTGCCTTCGTGAACATGTTCTTCATGGGGGCGGGCGCCAATATTTACGGTGACCGCACGCTTCTCTTCGGATTGTGCGGGGCGGCGCTGATCATCCCGATCTTCATCTTCCGGCACTACATCCAGGACCACGGGAAGTGGCCGGCCAAGATGCTGACCGACCTCGGCATCACCGAGGAGATGATGCATGTGCGCAAGGCGGGCATGCTGCCCTATGCCACAGCCATCGCCGGTGCTCTCGTGGTGGCGGCGAGCTGGTGGTACTTCTGGGGATGAGACTCACCCGAGGGGCGACGACCGAAAGGGGCCCGCAAGGGCCCCTTTCCCTGTCGGAGAAAAAAATTCCGCCCTATCCCGGGCCAATCCATTGACAGCGCGCCTGCGCGTGTTATTTCTCATGCGCCTTGAGCAAGAGGAATGAAGGTGACGACGGTCCTTCGACTCCGACGACGAGCCGGCTCCGCGGGTCTTTTCCCCGCCGCTCTCGCCGTCTGACCGAAGCGACCCTTCGCCCTGACATAGGCATCGAAGGTCCCGCGAGCGGTCGGATCGCCGCCTCGCCTGCCAAGGAACCTTCCATGCCCAACGACGCTTCCTCGCCCGTACCCACTTCACCGATGCCCATTTCCCTCGTCTCGATCGAGCCCGAAGCGCCTGACGACGCGCCGGCCATCGAGGCGCTTCTCGACGAGGCCTTCGGGGCCGACCGCCACAAGAAGCAGTCCTATCGCTTCCGCCAGCATGTCGGCCCGGTCGAGGCCCTTTCCCTGGTCGCCCGCGACCGCGGCCGGGTCGTCGGCACGATCCGGCAATGGCCGGTCGCCATCACCGGCGCGCCGGCCGGGACCCTGGCCCTGCTGCTCGGGCCCATCGGAGTTGCCGCCGACCGGCGCCGGGAGCGGATCGGCGATCGGCTGATGCGCGAAAGCCTGCGTCTGGCCGACGAGCTGGGCTACGCCATCGTGCTGCTGGTGGGCGAGGTCAGCTATTACGGACGCTTCGGCTTCCGCGCCGCCGCCGCTCATGGGCTCTTCATGCCCGGCGAGGATCCGAAGCGCCTGCAGGTGCTCGAGCTCGATCCGGGGGCGCTCGCCGGCGTCTCGGGCGATCTCTGGCCGATCCTGCCCAAGCCGGCCCGGACCCGCCGCTACGGTACCTGAACGGCGGGGCGCCGCCCCGCCGTTTCCCCGCGCGTCGTCCCCACGCCACCTGCTGGGTCTCTGGTTGGCCGGCAAGGTCGCTTGCGTCTTCTCACCTAGGTCGGCCTCGATGATTTATTAGTTGAACATTTACTTGGCCCGCCGTTACATCGGCTTGTGAGGGGATCACGGGCGGCCACGCCAATTATGACCCATCCGAGAGAATTCGAGGGCGGCTCGACAGCTTAGGAAATGCTGCCGGTGCGGCGTGGCCATTTGGGGGAAGTGCCATGAACAAGCTTATCCGTTGCCTGTGCCTGCTGCTGGCCCTGAGCCTGTTACCGGGCCGTCTCGATGCGGCGGCCCCCACGACCAACCTCACCATAAGCTCGCTCTATGGGCTCAATTTCGGCACGGTGACGGTCAGCGACGTTACGAACCCCGGAAACCTCCAGCCCTATACCTGCGATTTCTCCAAGTCGTCGCAATGCGTCATCCCGAATGTAACGCGGGGCGATGCGCTCCATCTTGCCCTCAAAGCGAACAACGGCTTCATCGTCTCCGGCTCCACGGGGAATTGCGCGGGCTTTCCCTCCGATACGACCCAGTTCAAGGTTCCGGTGTCGGGCGAAATGGCCTGCGGGATATTCGGGGGCTATCCCCTGACGATCCAGGCCGCGGGCGCGGCCAGGCTTGGGATCAGCGACATCGCGACCGGCGGCAAGGCGATTCCCGTCGGCCCCTCCTGTCAGCCCGGCGGCGAGGCCTCTTGCCAGGTGGCGGTGGCGCCGGGGACGCTGACCCTGACCGTCGGCTTGCAACAGGGTCAGGTTCTCGCCGGCGGCAGCGGCCTGTGCAGCAAGGCGACGGCGGCCCCCTTCGAAATTACCGTGCCGCCGGCAGGTCCTTACTTCTGCGCCATCAATACCGGTGTTCCATCAACGCCGGCGAGCGGCTGGTGGTGGACGCAGCAAACGCCGGACTCTGGAATCCGCTACGCCCTGCGGTTCAGCGCCGACCTGAGTTCCCTCTACGGCGTCGCATCGACCTTCCGGGACGACGGCAGTCCCGTCTGGTATGTCATCAACGCGAACAACACCGCCAACGCGAGCAACAACGGCAAGGCGAACAGCACGGACCCCGCCAGTTGGACCTTTGCGGGCACGGCCAGCGAATACGCCGGCGGCGGCGGGTTGACCGACGGTCCGGAGAGCAATTCCGCGCGGCTTCAGACGATCTTCGCCGATGTCGTGCTGACCTTCCCGGCGGTTGGCCCCGCGACGCTGAGCTGGTCGGTGCGCGACGGCGGGCCGACGGTCGTCAAGACCCTGACGCGCTTCCCGATCGGCTCCACGGTGCAAGCGGCCCCCGCCTATGCGCCGGCGACCGGCTTCTACGTTCCGGCACAGGGGGCCGGCGTCTCCTATTTTGTCGAAATGCAGGGCAGCGCCGCCGACAATCCCCACGCCTATATCGGCGCCTTTTCCTATGGCAAGGACGGGCGGGCGACCTGGAGCGTCAGCGATACCTTGGGCACTCATCTTGTCACCCCTTATCCGGCGGCGACGAGACAGGCGGGCTGGAGGGCGAGGACAAACCTCCTCAGTCCCAGCGGCGGGGCACCGATCGAGGCGGCAAAGCCGAAGCAGCCCAAGCAAACGGTGGGTTACCCCATCGTCGCCCAATTCATCCCGTCGACGGGTGTGGACGGTCAGGCGAGCAATACGGCCAATGCTCCGGCGAACAGCATGGTGCAACTGGCGAACCTGGCGCCGGCCACCCTTGTGCCGCTCGCCCAAGCCCAGGCCGCGCCCAGCGCCTTCGTTCTGCATATCGTGAATAAGGGAAAGACCTACACCAAGGGCCTCTATGTGTCGTACTTAGACCCGTCGACGCCGACGAGCTACTTCTGGTACCTGTCGAAAGGCAAGGTGGTCAAACTCAAGAGCTTCACATCCTATGCGCTATCGACCTTCCCTGGCGGCAGCCTCAACGTGTCGTCTCTGAGCGTGGACGGCGATCTGTACATTTCGGACAACCCGCTGACGGCGTGGAACGGCAAGAAATGCGCGCCCATGAGCCCGGCGAACAACGCCGCACCCTCGCCGGTGAATCCGAGCGACTGCAATTTGCACACGCGCTGGCAGTTCATCGAATTAGGGGGCAACTACGACATCACCTATATCAATCTCTTCTCGATCCCCTTGGGGATCAGCCAAGGCAGCGAGAGCCTCGGGAATACCACCTTGCCAAAAATCCTCCTGCTGGAGGAGAGCCTCGCGAAACTGACCAAGACTGTGGGTGCGGAGATCTTTCCGAAGAGTTCGCAGGGGAAAAGCAATTTCGTCCGCGCCATCTCGCCAGCCAACGCGGCCCCCACCAACGCGCTGCTGACGCAATACCCGAGTTTCAATTCCTACTTTACCGACGTGTTCAAAGGGCCGAATGGAGCGGCCAGTCCGCCGATCAATGTCAACAATTTCTACGACGGCACGGGTGGGATAGTCTCCCCGACCTCGGTCTGCCAAAAGCCTGTTGCGTTCCTGGACCAGAAGTATTCAACCACCAGCATCACCTACAAAAACAATGTTCTGGTCATCAAAGGCACGGCAGGACGCATCGGCGCTTTCACGATCACCGCGCAAACGCTGATTGTGCCGATGCCCGTTGGCTGTACCTCGTCGAGCACGAGCGCGAGGTGCTTCAGGCCCCAAACGACCCCAGCCCAGTTGACCGGGGAACTCTACACCAACGTCCTCTCCTATTCGGTTTCGGTCGGCAATAAAATCTGCACGCCGGGGGCGGTGGAGAACAACGGCGCAAACGACGTATTTTCGGTAGTGGTCCGCGATATGCTGGTGGGCTTCGTCAGCGGCTTCGCGGACAGCCCGGTCAAGGCCCCCTCGTCTCTCTCGCCACCGACGCCGAAGGCCGCGACCTATGGTGCGATGACGAGCCAGCAATGGTCGACCAGCGCGACACAGATATTCGGTGGCGTCCAGCGGACGGCCCGGAACTACAACACATGGGGAGCCGCGTTCTTCGACCTGTTCGCCAATCAGGTCTATGGCTTCCAGTATTCGGATTACTTTACCCAGGCGGCAGAACGGGCGCTCAAAAATCCGCAGTTGACGATCAAGCCCCACGTTCCGGTCCAGCTTTCCATCATGGACAGCAGGCCATGAGCGGCGGAGGCTGGCGGCGAAATCGCTAGGTCCCGGCCGGGCATGACCGAGGCGGTGACGCCACCGGCCCGCGGCGGCGAACGTCGCTCCCTCTCCTCGCCCCGGAGCGGGCCTCGATGATTTATTAGTTGAACATTTGCTTGGTCCGCCTTTACATCCGCTTGTGAGGGGATCACGGGCGGCCACGCTAATTACGACCCATCCGAGAGAATTCGAGGGCGGCTCGACAGCTTAGGAATTGCTGCGGGTCCGGCGTGGCCATTTGGGGGAAGCACATGAACAAGCTGAGTTCGCTGCCCGTGCCTGCTGGGCCTGTGCCTGCTGGCCGCGATGGCCCTGCTGCCGGGCGGTGCCCGTGCCGCCACGACGCTGACGATAACCTCGAACTACGGGATCGGCCTCAATACCGTGGCGGTCAAGGACGTCACGAGCGGCAAACCTCTCCAAATCTGCAATTTCGTGCTTCAGCCCAACGCGCCGTGCGTCATTCAGAATGTGACGACGGGCGATGCGATCTCCGTGGTCGCCACGCCGAAAACGGGATCCGTGGTCACCGGCGGCACGGGGGCCTGCGGCGGCATCACGACTTCCGCCTATCAATTTGTGGCGGGCGGCGCCGCGGTGACTTGCGGGATATTCGCGGGCTCTCCGATGACGGTGACGGCCAACGGGCCCGGGGTACTCAACGTCGTGACCCCCGCCGGCGCCCATTGCAGCATCGCCCAGCCTAGCACCAAACAATCCTGCACGCTGGCGGTCCAACCGGGAAAGCTCACCCTGACGATCGGGCTGACCTCCGGCGTCGTGATCACCGGCGGCACCGGCCTCTGCACGGGCGCGACGGCGGCGCCCTTTGTCATCACCGTACCGGCGAACGGCCCCTATGCTTGCGGCATCAACAGCGCGCCGCCCTCGGCCCTGCCCGCGAATGGCTGGTGGTGGACGAACACCATCCCCAGCCTGCATTACGACACCGGCATCCGTTACGGCCTGCAGATCAATCCGACCGCCCACGCCCTCTATGGCGTCGTCTGCACCTTCCGGGCCGACGGCACCCCGGTCTGGTACGTCATCAACGCGACGGCAAACGCGCAGAATCAGACCTTCCAGGGCACGGCCAGCGAGTTCAGCAATCTCTCCGGCAGCAGCAAGGCCGGGGCCCCGCGGCTGCAGACGATCGTCGCCAATGTGAAATTCACCTTCGCGGCCCCCGGCCTCGGCACGCTGATCTGGACACCACGTACCGGCGGGACAGCGGTGACGACCACGATCGAGCGCTTTCCCATCAGCACGACGGTGCAGGCGCCGCCGCCCTTGGCGCCGGCCGCCGGCGTCTACAACCCGACGCAGAACCCCAACGGTCCTGCATATTTCCTCGAGATGCAGGGGCCGGCCACGCCCCACGGCTATATCGGCCTCTTCACCTACACCGCTCAGGGCTTGGCGACCTGGAGCTTCACGGTGCTGAACAACAAGGTCGCCACGCCTTTTCCGTCCAAAGCCACGCAAAAGTCCTGGCAGCTGTCCACCCAGCTTCTGAGCTACAGCGGCGGCGCGCCCATCACATCGGCGCCCAAGCAGCCCAAGACGACCCTGGGTTCTGCGATCGTCGCGACGATGAGTCCGACCGTCAATGCGGTGAAGCTGGGGGCCGCCAACCAGATACTCTCGCTCGCCATCAATTCCGGTTGGGGGCTGGCGACCAGCTCCTATTGGCTGCAGATCGTCAATAACTCGACGACGATCAAAACCCCCTATGTGACCTTCCTCTCCGCGGCCAACCCCAATTTTTCCTATGTGAACAAGGCGACCGGAAATCTCGTCACCTTCCCGCCCTTCACCTCCGTGCCGCTGTCCAGCATCGCCAATGGCGCTCTCCTGGCGCCGTCGACCAATCTGGGCGGGAATCTGTACATCTCGGACAAGGGGCTGCTGGTCGGCAATACGGCGCAGAAAACCTGCAAGCCGATCGCCCCCGGTGCCCGCGCCGCGCCCTCGCCCTTGTCGAATTCGGGCGACTGCAACCTCGGCACCCGCTGGCAGTTCCTCGAGCTCGGCGGCGACTATGATGCCACCTTCATCAATCTCTTTTCTGTCCCGCTGGCCTTCAACCAGGGCAGCGCCGCCTACGGCAATGCCACGGCGGCGCAGCTCAATAATCTCCGAGCTGGCGCTCGGCAATCTGAGCGGCGGCAAGGCCGTCTATCCCGTGGGATCGCAGGGTAAGCCGACCTTCATCCGCGCTATCGGCCCGGCGAACGCCAATGCCGCGACCGATCCCCTGCTCACCTATTTCCCGATCTTCAACGCCTATATCGCCAGCGCCTTCAACCCCACGACCGGCGCGCCCGTCACGCCGATCAATATCTCCAACAGCTACTCGGGCGTTGCGCCGAAGCCCGCCACCACCGTCTGCACCGGCAATGGCGGTGCGGCCTTCAAGGCGCAGAGCTACTCCACCAGCGCCATCAAATTCCTTGGCAACAAGCTGACCATCACCGGCACGGGCTCCACGGTGGGGGACTTCACGATCTCCGCCATGACGCCGATCGTCCACGACGCCCGCCGGCTGCGGGAATCCGACAGGACCGGCGAAATGCTACAGCCCGGCGGTGACGCCGGCCGATTTCTCCGCCGCCCTCTACACCGCCGTGCTCTCCTATTCGGTCGCGCCGCAGCAACAATGTCTGCTCGTCAGGCCAGGTGGAGAGCAATGGCGCCAATGACGTGTTCTCGCTGGTGGTGCGCGATCTGCTGGTGAGCTTCGCCAGCGGCTTCGCGAACAGCACCGTTACCTCGCCGATCCCGGGCAAGACCTATGGCACGATGACCAGCGCCCAATGGTCGTCGAGCGCGACGAAGCTCTTCGCCGGGGTTCAGCCGTCGAAACCCTATTACAACCCCTGGGGTGCGGCGGTCTTCAACACCTTCGGCAATAACCGGTCTATGGCTTCCAATACTCCGACTACTTCAACTCGGTGACCTCGCCGCTCGGCAATCCGCTATTGCCGGTGCAGCCGAGCATCCCGATCCAGCTCGTGATCCAGAACGGGGGTTAAAGCGCGGCGACCAGATCAGGTCCACCCTGCAAGACGTCCCGCCCCTGTGGGGCAGGGCGATTGCAGGTGGAATACTGGTACAGCTTTTATTGCCGTCATTCCCGCGAAAGCGGGAATCCAGGGCAAGTGACGGATACCTCGCATATGGCCCTGGATTCCCGCTTTCGCGGGAATGACGAAGGGATAGTGCGAGGCTTGAGCTCGGCACATGCGATCGGCCCCCACAAGAGGGAGCGGGGGATATTCTGAGATCGCCTCTACCGAACCCGCGAGGTCTCACCCTTCGCCAGCGCGATCTCATGGATGAGCAATCCCTTGTCGGTCACCCGCGAGGGGAAGACATCTTTCAGATTCTCGTCATGGATCGGGATGACGCGCTTCACCTCGCCGCCGGTGCGCTTCACCATCTCGTCGGCGGCGAAGATCAGATTGGTCTGGCTGCCCGCTGCCAGGCCGATGGGCAGGAACTGCGGATCCTTGGGATCGGTACCCCTTAGATTGGCGTAGCTGTAGATGAGATCGCCGGCGAAGATCCAGCAATCCTGGCTCTCCGCGCGCCCGTCATTGCGGATGTTGATATACATCGAGCCCCAGGTATGGGTGTCGAAGGCGGGATGCAGATCGATGCCCGGCAGCACGTCGGTGCGGTCGCCCTCGACGCTGACGAGACGGCCCTGGCGCGCCAGATCCACGGCACGCAGCAGATCGCCCGGATCGGTCGCGCCCATGAACCAGCGGAAGCGCCGGTCGAGGGACATGGCCCAGACCCATTTCGAGAGCTCGCGCTCCTGCACATAGAAGGTTGCGTTCGGGAAATCCTCCGTGCCGCCCATATGGTCGAAATGCGCATGGGTGATGAAGACATGCGTCACCTGCTCGGGCGTCACGCCGCATTCCGCCAGCACCGTCTTGGGCGGCTGCCAGCCCTGGACGCCGAAGCTGTTGGCCATGACGGCGCCGTAGTCCTTGTTGTTGTAGCCGACATCGACCATGGCCACCTGGCCCTTGCCTTTGATCAACACATAGCAATAGGGCAGCTTGCAGGTCCCCGCATTGAACGCCCCCTGGAGGACGAGGCCCTTGGGCACCGCCGGCACATAGCTGTATTCCAGGACCCAGATCGAATAATCGGACATGGCGTTCTCCCGTCTTTTCGATGGCAGGCGGCGTTCCGGCGCCGTCCTATCTCAGCTCGCCAGCCAGCCCGCGTCGATGGGCAAGGAGGAGCCGGTGATGTCACGGCCCGCGGGGCCGCAGAGAAAGACGATCAGCTCCGCCACGTTCTCGGCAGCGACGAAGCGCCCCGCCGGCTGGCGGTCGGCGAGGAATTTCTCCACCGCCGCCTCGCGCGTCAAGCCTTCGGCCGCCATCATCCGCTGCAGGCGCTGCTCGCTATAGGGCGTCAGGACCGAGCCCGGACAGACCGCGTTGCAGGTGATCTCGTCGTCGAGGGTCTCCAGCGCCACGACGCGGGTCAGGCCGAGGAGCGCGGTCTTGGTGGTGACATAGTCGATCCGCTCGGCGATGGCGAAGCTGCCGTAGACCGAGGACATGTTGATGATGCGGCCCCATTTGCGCTGCCGCATGCCGGGCAGGGAGAGCCGGATGGTGTGGAAGGCGGCGGAGAGATTGACTGCCAGCGCCTGATCCCAGCGCTCCGTCGGGAAATCGTCGATTCGGGCGAAATGGCGCACGACCGCATTGTTGACCAGGATATCGATGCCGCCGAACCGGCTCTCGGTCGCCGCGATCAGCTGCTCGACGCCGGCGGGGGTCGCGAGATCGGCGGGGTGATAGGCGACGGCCACGCCCTCGGCCTCGGCCAAGCCGCGGCATCTCTCATCCATCTCTGCCGCGCTCTCCAACCCCGTCAGCATGATGTCGCAGCCGGCCCGCGCCAGGCCCTCGGCGATGGCGAAGCCCAGGCCGTTGCTCGAGCCGGTGACGAGGGCGGCGCGGCCCTTCAGCATGCGTGGCCTCCTGCGAGGGTAAGATCGACGATGGCGCCGGCATCGGCGGCGCCCTCCAGGGCGAGCACCGCCTCGACCAGCCGCTGGCGCGCTGCCGGTGCCAGTATCTCCGCGGCATTCTCCTCGAATTTGGCGATGATTTCGGCCGCGGGCATCGGGTTGGCGGCGGAGCCGCGGTTGTTCTCCTCCACCGTCTCGAAGCGGCGGCCGTCGCGAAGCGTGATCTCGACCGCCCCCTTGAAGCGCTCGGGGCCCGGAAAATCCGGATCGACGCGGTATTCGACCCGGTCGGCGATACGCAGGATCTCGGGATCGGAGAGGAATTCGGGCTGATAGGCATCCTTGCCGAGCCGGCCGCGGACGAGCGCTTCGGCCAGGCTGTATTGCAGGCTGACGCGGCCGTGGGAGTCGGTGCGGGGCCGGCGTTTCTCCGCCACCGGCTCGCAGACGATGCCGACGATATAGGCGGCCACGGGACAGGCGACGCGCTCGACCTCGCGCGGATCGATCCCATGCTCGGCGCGCAGGCGCAGCACGGCGTCGAGATAGGGATGGATGACATGGGCCGCGGGGAAGGGCTTGAAGGAGGCCCTCTCGCTTTCCCAATGCTGGCCCAGACCATCGGCGATGCGGCCGTAGTCGCGCGTCACCGCGGCTGTCCTGGAGATGGGAAGCGAAGAGTCCGAAGCGCCCTTCCAGGATCGTCGCCGGGCCGGTGGCGCCCGCGCGGGCCAAAGTCGCGGCGGTGATGCCGCTCTGGGCCGCCCAGCCGGGATGAAGGAATTTCGACTGGGTCCCGTCGACCCAGCATTCCAGCAGGCCCGAGGCGAAGCTGCCGGCAATTCCGGCCGCGTTGGTCATCTGGGGGACGGTGAGCCCCAGGAGCTTTGCCGCCAGAAACGTGGCGCCGAAGGTGGCGAAGAGCCCCGTGGGGTGAAAGCCGCGGCGGTGGAACTGCCCCGGCGCCACGCTGCCGATGCGGCAGGAGATCTCATTGCCGATGGCGATCGCGGTGATGAGGTCGCGGCCGCCGAGGCTGCCGGCCTCCGCCAGCGCGAAGGCGGCAGCGACGGCCGGGCTGCTCATATGGACGATGGATTCGTTATGGGTATCGTCGAACTCGAGAGCCTGCGACAGCGCGCCATTGGCCAAGGCCGCGCCGCCGGGCGATGTCCTGTCGCCGCTGCCCAGGATTCGGCAGGGCCCGCCCGGGTTCAAGGCCAGCACCGCCTCGCGCACCGAGCGGCCGAAGGGGGTCCCGAGCCCGGCCAGCACCAGGCCGAAGACGTCGAGGACGCGCAGGCGCGTATGCTCGATCACCGCCGGCGGCAGGTCCTCGTAGCTGAGGGCGGCGGCCCAATCGGACAGGCGCTGGGAATAGGTCTGCATCACGCGGGATTCCGGCAGGGGGAGTCGGGGGGCGGAAGGGAGAGGGCGTGAGCCGCCATGACCGGGAACCTGGATTCCTGAACCATGCCTCGCTGTTACCGTTCCCATTTGTTCTGGCGGCAGAATAGGGGTGAATGACGGCATCTTCGCCGCCGCCGAGGCGGTTTGCAAGGGGAAACGTGATACCGGTAACTGGCTTTGTGATCAGCGGGTTGGGCATCTTTTAGGCTGGCCAGGTTCCTGGCTGTCCGCTCTCGCGAGCCGCGCTCTCTCAATCGTCATGGTCGGCTGGCCGGCCATGACGAGGGCCGCGACACAATGCCAGCTCTTGAGCACGGCTGACACGTGGCCTGCACGCTCCGGGCTGCTTTCGGCTTCCCGACGTGGAGGCCGGGACTCGCCCGGCCATGACGAACTGGGTCGGCCTTCGCCGATCCTTGACCGGCTGCCGAATGCGCGCGTAGACGTCAGCGAAGGCGCTAGGTACTCTCGCGCTGGATGATCTCGAACTTCAGATCGACGCTGACGCCGTCCTCCGTGCGGCCCTGGATGCGGTCGAGGAGGCATTGGGCGCTGCGCTTGCCGATCTCGTAGCGGGGCAGGCGGATGCTCGTCACCGGCGGGTTCACATGGCGCAGCAGGTCGAGATCGTCGAAGCTCGCGATCGCGATGCGGCCCGGCACCTTCCAGCCGCGCCGCTGGCATTCCAGCACCGCGCCGATGGCCAGCACGTCGCCGGCGAAGAAGACGGCGTCGACCTCCGGCACGGTCTCGATCATCTGGACCACCGCCTCGACGCCGGCAGCCAGGCCCGAGGGCCGCTCCATGATCAGCCGCTCGTCGGGCTTGCGCCCGAGCTCGGCCAGCGCGGCGAGGAAGCCGCGGCGGCGCTCCCGCGCCCGGTCGTTCTCCTGCGTGGCCAGGCTGACGAAGCCGATATGGCGATAGCCCATGCGCGACAGATGCAAGGTCATCGCCCGCGCGGCCTCGAAGTTCGAGTAGCTGACCACGGAATCCAGCGGCGTGGCGCTGAGATTGCCGTTCTCCACGACGGGAATGCCCGCCTGGCGGATCATCGCCGGCACCCGCGGCGTATGGCTGGTGTTGTGGAGCGCCAGCCCCGCCACGCGCTGGGCGAGGAAGGCGGCGATCGCCTCCTCCTCCTTCGCCAGCCCCGGTCCGCTGTCGGCGATCATGAGCTGAAAGCCGTTGTCGCTGAGGACGTCGGAGATCCCCTTGATGGTCTCGGCGAAAAGCGAGTTGCGGATGCTGGGGACGATCAGCCCGATGACATTGGAGCGGTTCGAGGACAGGCTGCGGGCGAGGCGGTTATGGACATAGCCGATCTCCTTGACCGCCGCGGCCACCCGCTCGCGCATCTCCTCCGAGACCTTGCTGGGCTCGTTCAGGCAGCGCGACACGGTCATGACCGAGACGCCGGCGCGCCGCGCGACGTCGCGCATCCGCGAGGTGGTGGCCCCGCGGCCCCGCTTGCTGACTTTCGCTTCGGACGACATGAGTTGCCGGCGGCCCTCGTTCATTGCCCTGGGAAGGCATGTTACCAGTAACATGGCCTGCCGGCGACCCCATCGCCGAGGCGGCCGGCCGAAATCCGGGCCCTTGGCGCCCCGATTCGAGGCGGTAACTTGCAGGAGAGGGCCCTGGTCCGCAAGAAGCGGCGCGATTTCGCCCCTGCTATCCCTCCCGCCGGCGCAGGCGCTCGCGATGGATCACATAGAGACCGCTGGCCGCGATCACGGCGCCGCCGGCCAGGGTCCAGCCATCGGGGAAATTGCCGAAGAGGATGAGGCCCAGCGTCGTCGACCAGATGAGCTGGAGATAGCTCAAGGGGGCCAAGGTGGAGGCCGGCGCCCTGGCATAGGCGAGGATCAGGAGGAGATGGGCGAAGCCGCCGAGGAATCCCAGGAAGATGAGTCCGATCCAGCCGGCGAGATCCGGCGTCTGCCAGACGAAGGGCACGGCCGCGCTCAGGATGACCAGCCCCACCGAGGCCGACCAGATCAGGGTCGTGGTCCAATGATCCGTCTGGCTGAGGATCCGGGTGCAGAGCGCATAGCCGGCGAAGGCGGCGGCCGAGGCGAGCGGGATCAATGCGGCGGGCTGGGCCATGGCGGGGCCGGGCCGGATGATGATGAGGGCGCCGAGGAAGCCGATCCCCACCGCCGCCCAGCGGCGCGGGCCCACCTTCTCCCCGAGAAACGGAACCGAGAGAGCGGTCAGCATCAGCGGACCGACGAAGCCCACGGCGGTCGCCTCGGCGAGCGGGATGAACTTCAGCGCCAGCCAGAACAGCACCGTCGAGACCAGCAGGAAGACCGAGCGCCAGAGCTGCAGCCCCAGCCGGCTGCTGCGCAGCACCGCGACGCTGCGGCCGCGCAGGAGGAAGAAGGGGAGGGTGAGGGCGTGGAAGAGATAGCGCCCCCAGGCGACCTCCACCAGCGGCAGGCTCTGGCTCAGATATTTCGCCGTCGCATCCATCACGGTGAAGAGGAAGCCGGCGGCGATGATCAGGAGGATGCCCGCGAGCACCTGTCGAGTGGGCGGGGAAGCAGAGGGCGGGGAAATGCTCATGAATCGGCCTCGCCGGACTATGCCGGCTTTATCCTCCGGGCGAAACGGCAGACGGAAAATTAAGTCCGCGTCATCGATCCACAGTTTTTTGCGCGGCCCTGCGCGGGCCTACTGGACAAACCTTTGGGATGGGACTAATTGCGATGACGGCTGATGCGGCGATGCCTCGTGAAGAGGCCGCGATGAGTGGAGAGCCCGAAGGAGCTCCCTGACCGACATGTTTGCGCGACTGGCTCCGGAAGATTCCGAGCCTCCCAGTAGATCCGCCCAGGGACCCGTCAGGTCCCGTTTCAGGTTCCGCTTTCCTTTGCTGCTTCTGCGTCCGCCGGCTTTGCCGGCTTTTTTTGTCGGCGCGTTCATGAACAGCGATGCGCCGCCGGAACCCTTGCCCGCGACCGGTCTTTCCCCACGGAGGCAAACATGCTCCGCATCGGAATGACCTATGACCTGCGCGAGGAATATCGCGCCGCCGGCTATGGCGAGGAGGAGACGGCGGAGTTCGACAGCCCGGAGACCATCGATGCCCTCGAGCGGGCGCTGGCCGCCAATGGCGTGGCGCCCGTGCGCATCGGCCATATCCGCAGCCTGGCCCAGCGCCTCGCCGCCGGCGAGCGCTGGGATTTCGTCTTCAACATCTGCGAGGGGCTGTCCGGCGCGGGTCGCGAAGCCCAGGTGCCGGCCCTGCTGGAGGCCTATGGCATCCCCTGCAGCTTCTCCGACAGCCTGGTCATGGCGCTTTGCCTGCATAAGGGGCTGACCAAGCATGTGCTGCGCGACAAGGGGATTCCCACCGCCCCCTTCGCGGTGATCGAGACCATGGCCGATCTCGACGGCTTCACCCTGCCCTTCCCGGTCTTCGCCAAGCCGGTGGCCGAGGGCACCGGCAAGGGAGTCTCGCCCGCGAGCCGGGCGGAGAATCCGGCGGCGCTCCGGCGCAGCTGCCGCAATCTCATGGGCCGCTTCCGTCAGCCCGTGCTGGTGGAGACCTTCCTGCCCGGCCGCGAATTCACCGTGGGCATGATCGGCACCGGCCGCCATGCCGAATCCATCGCCGTGCTCGAGGTTCTCCTCACCGGCCGGGCCGAGGCGGATGTCTATGGCTATCTGAACAAGGAGGAATGCGAGAGCCGAATCCTCTATCGCCTCGCTTCCGACGTGGAGGCTCAGGCCGCCGCCTCGGTGGCGCTGGCCGCCTGGCGGGCGCTGGGCTGCCGCGATGCCGGCCGGGTCGATCTGCGCTCCGACGCCGCCGGCCGGCCGCAGTTCATGGAGGTCAATCCCCTCGCCGGGCTGCATCCCACCCATTCGGATCTGCCGATCCTCGCGGCCCAGGCGGGCATCCCCTATGAGAAGCTGATCGGCCGCATCCTGCGCCAGGGTCTGCAGCGCGCCGGGCTCTCGCGCCGGCCGCAGCCCCAGATCGTCGCCGCCGAGTAGGGATCATGGGCGCGCATCTCCGTGGCCGTCGCGGCAAGGTGGCGATCCTCCATGGCGCCGTCGCTCCCGATGCCGCGCCGGACGAGCAGGATGTGCTGGTGGAGGTGGCGACGGTGGGCGCCGCGCTGGCCGCGCTGGGCTACCGGCCGATGCCTTTGCCGCTCGGCCTCGATCTCGCCGCGGCGGGCCGGCGCCTCGCCCGCCTCAAGCCCGACTTCGTCTTCAACCTGGTCGAATCCCTGGAAGGGCAGGGCCGGCTGATCCATCTGGCGCCGAGCCTGCTCGAACTCCCTGGGCCTCGCTTATACGGGCAGCGGGGCGGAGGCGATCTACGTCACCTCCAACAAGCCGCTGGCCAAGCGGCTTTTGCGGGGTGCGGGAATCGCCACGCCCGATTGGGCGGCCGCCGGCGAGCTGCCCTGCTTTCCCGGTCCTTACATCGTGAAGTCGGTCTGGGAGCATGCCTCCATCGGGCTGGAGGACGGCTCCGTTACCGGCGATATCGGCCGATATTCCCGCTGCTGATGGAGCAGCGGCGCCAGCGCCTCGGCGGGGAATGGTTCGTCGAGGCCTTCGTGGAAGGGCGCGAGTTCAATCTGTCGCTGCTCGGCGGCCCGCAAGGTATGGAACTGCTGCCGCCGGCTGAGATGTGCTTCGTCGGTTTTCCGCCCGGCAAGCCGCGCATCGTCAATTACGCCGCCAAATGGGACGAGCATTCCTTCGAGTTTCACGCCACCCCGCGGCGCTTCGATTTCGGCGCCGAGGACGGCGATCTGCTGAAGCGCCTGGCGGCGACGGCCGAGGCCTGCTGGCGGCTCTTCGAGCTTCGCGGCTATGCCAGGGTCGATTGCCGCGTCGATGAGCGCGGCGAGGTCCAGGTGCTGGAGGTCAATATCAACCCCTGCCTCTCGCCCGATGCGGGCTTCGCCGCCGCCGCGGCCCGAGCGGGGCTCGACCTGCCGGCGATCGTCGCCCGCATTGTCGCCGATCGCGCCCTGCCGGTGAGCCCGCGTCCCGCGCCGCAGGCCGAACCGCGGCCACGTTCGATTCCTGCCGCCGCCCAGGCCTTCGAACAGGCGAGATGACGGGCCTTCTTGACGGCGCTTTCTTTCCGCGACCAGCCCGGACCGGCCGATCTCGCCGCCGTCCGCCGCCTCACCCAGGCCTCCGGCGTCTTCTCGGCAGTTGAGGTCGATCTCGCGGTCGAGCTCCTGCAGGAGCGCCTCGACCGCGGGCTCGAGGCCAGCGGCTATCATTTCCTCTTCGCCGACTCCGGTGAGGGCACCGCCCTCGGCTATACCTGCTACGGGCCGACGCCGCTCACGGTTGCGAGCTGGGATCTCTATTGGATCGCCGTCGCCGCGGCGGATCACGGCCAAGGCATCGGCCGCCGGCTCCTCGCCGCCACCGAGCAGCGCGCCGCTGCGGCCGGCGCCGCCACCATCTACGCCGACACCTCCGGCCGCCCCGACTACGCCCGCACCCGCGCCTTCTACCACCGCGCCGGCTACCTCAAGGCCGCCGAGCTCCCCGACTTCTACGCCCCCGGCGAGGCCAAGGTGATCTTCGCCAAGCGGCTATCGTAGAGCGCTGCGGCGAAGAAAATCGCCACGGAGGCACGGAGGTCACGGAGCGGCCCTCCATCGTTCCTCGCTTTCGCGGCAAACCCGCTCTCTCAACGTCATGGCCGGGCAAAGTCCCAGGGCTATCCGGTTCGGCTACCGCGAGTAGCGTGGATAGTGCCATCAGGACTGGGCCTCCGCTGGCAGGCGCGTTGTCTGACACGGAGTGGCCACGGTTGCCCCTATTCACGTCATGCTCGGCCTTGTGCCGAGCATCCAGGCCTTCTTGCACCCCACCGCGCCGGCAGCGGCTTGGTTAGCCCCGGTCCGACGGCGATCTTCGTAAGAGGGCCAAAAGTGTCAAGCGAGCGTGTGGAAGTTGCCGTTGACCATGACGTCGTGACGAAGAAGGCGTGGATGCTCGGCACGAGGCCGAGCATGACGGTTGAGAGAGCGAAGCTTGCTGGCCCGAACCCGAAATCGTGGGCGAAGTCCCGGCCATCCCGTCGGGCCGCGCCTCGCAGCCTGAAGGATACTTGCTCACAACGACGTGGATGACCGGGACAAGCCCGGTCATGACGAAGGGGGGAGGCGCTGACTCGAGCGGTAGAAGGGAAGCCCTAACTCACCCCCAGCCGCTGCCGCGCCACCTCGTCGATGGTGCGCTTCATCTCGGCGTCTTCGGACAGCAGGCGGGAGAAATCGCCGGCGAAGAGGGTGAGCAGGCTGCAATAGCCCAGCGCCCAGACATCGGCGGTGCGGGGCCGGCCGGCGACAAGCGCGATCTCGCCGAAGAAATCGCCGCTGCCCAGCCGCACCGCGCCGCTGGGGACGTCGACGCTGACGGCGCCGGAGGTGATGAAATACATGGCATCGCCCCGCTCGCCCTTGGCGACGATCCGCTCCTCGGGCAGCGCCAGGCGCGGCCGCAGCAGCTTGGCGATGGCCGCCTGGCGCTCGGGCGCCAGATCGGCGAAGAGCGGCACCTTGGGAATCAGCGCCTCGGGGCTGAGGGCGACGTCGAGGCCCGGCCGCTGCTCGAGCCGCCGGCGCCGCTCGCCAAGATGCCGGTCGAGATCGTTGAAGATCTCCTGGCTCACCACCGATTCCTGGAGCATGTCGCGGTAGGCGTCTTCCTCCAGGCGCAGCGAGACGCGGCCGAGATAGCGTCCCTCCAGCAGCTCGGCGTAATCCGGATATTGCAGCCTGAGCGCCGCCAGCGCCTGTTCCACCTGGATGGCGCGCCGGCCCAGCACCTCATGCATGGTGGCGGCGGTCTCGCCCCCCAGCACCGGCTCCAGGCGATGGTCGACGAACTTGCCGAGGTCGATCAGCATCATGCGCTCGAGCAGCAGGCGCTCGAAGCGCTCGGCGAGCTCGCCGGCCAGCAGGCGCTCGATGCGGAAATGCTGGTGCAGCCAGCGCGCGATGCGGAAGACGACGCCGAAGCCGACGGCCGCCTTGGCCGCCTGCTCATAGCCGGCAAGCCCGCCGACCTTGGCGGCGTCGCCGAGCCGGCCCGCACCTTGGATCAATGAATCCGCGATGCTGCGCGGCAGGATGCCCGCCTCCAGCTTGTCGAGCGCCAGCTCGCCCTCGCGATTGGCCATGATGCGCAGCCCACGGCGACCAGATCCGATTTGCTGAGGGCGATATTCGCCATCTCGGGGTCGGCCTTGGCCTCGGCGATCCGCCGGTCGTATTCCTCGATCGCCGCGGCCACGGGCTGCGGGGCGAGCCGGTCGGCGGCGGCGACCTCCGAAACCTTGTCCTTGATGCGGGCGAGCGCGAGGTTGAGGGCGCGATCACGCAAGGCTTGCTCCGCCGGCGGCAGCTTGTCGAGGCCGAGGAGCTTGACCAGCGGCCGGAGGCTGATGCCGTTGACGAGCAGGGTGAAGAGCACGAAGCCGGTGGTCAGCACCGCCACGATATGGCGGAATTGCTCCGGCAGGGCCTGGTTCTCGGCGACGGCCAGGCCGAGCGCCAGAGAGACCGCGCCGCGCAAGCCTCCCCAGACGATGACCGCCCCATAGGCCGTGCCGATGCTCTCGGCCAGCCGGGCCATGCCGAGGAGCGGCATCAGGCCGAAGACCACGATGGAGCGGGCGACCAGAGTGGAGAGGATGAGCACGGCCAGCATCAGCACATCCTCCCAGCTCACCGTCTGGATCAGGCGCGGCACCAGCATGGCGGCGAGAAGGAAGATGAGGGAATTGGCCCAGAAGCCCAGCTGCTGCCAGGTATGCTCGAGCCGGTGCCAGGTGGTGGGGGTGAAGCGGGTGCGCCCGATGCCGCCCAGGGTCAGCGCCGCGACGACCACGGCGACCACGCCGGAGACATGGACGTAATGCTCGCCGACGATATAGGCGAGATAGGCCAGCGCCACCGTGAGGGTGATCTCCGCCTCGGGCAGGCCGCGCAGCCACCGGGCGAGCCGCAGGGCGATCCAGGCCGCGACATAGCCGAAGATCGCGCCGCCTATGAAATCCCTGAGGAAGGTGAGGATCGCCTCGACGATGCCCTCGCCATGCTCGCCCGTCAGCAAAGCGATCAGCAGGCCGTAGAGGGCGATGGCGGCGGCGTCGTTGAACAGGCTCTCGCCCTCGACCAGCAGCAGCAGCCGCTTGGGCGCGCCCAGGTCGCGGAAGATGCCGACGACGGCGATCGGATCGGTGGTGGCGACGATGGAGCCCAGCAGCAAAGCCGCGGGCAAGGCGAGGGCGAAGCTCCAGGAAAGGGCGGCGCCGACGAAGAAGGCGCAGAGGATCACCGCCACCACGGCCATCAGCAGCACCGGGGCGACATCCTCCATCAGCCGGCGGATATCGATGGCGAGCGCGGTCTCGAACAGCAGGGTGGGCAGGAAGATGGCGAGGAAGGCTTCGGCCGGGATCGAGAAGCCGTCGAGGGCATGGAGGAAATCCCCCAGCGCCCCCAGCCCGGCGGAGTTCCGCGCGACCACGATGATGCCGCCGAGGCCCAGCCCCACCACCGCCAGCAGCACGGTATAGGGAAGGTTGATGCGCCGGGCGAAGGCCGGCAGGAAGCCGATCAGCGTCAGCAGCCCGATGATGCCGAAGACATAGGCAACGATTCCCGTCACGATCCCTCAACCTCTCCTGCAGCAAATCCTTCGGCCCGCCCGGCCGTAAACTCCGGCTTCCCGATCCCGCTGCCGGTTTTCAATCTCCGGTTGCTCTTGGCAATCCGTGCGACGGCGGGTTTCGGGAGAGGCGGCGAGGACAACATTCCCCCTCCTTTCTCATCTCTCGGGCCCGGCTGGCAAGGCTGAAAGCCGTCTCAGCCGGTCTTGGAGGTGGCGGTATAGACGCCGTCCCAGTCGGGATTGGCCGGTTGCGTCTCGTATTCGGCGATGCGGGCGGCGAAGAGCGCCGCCAGCGCCCCCAGCGACGGGGCGGCCATGACGCAATCCGCCAGCAGCGTCTTGGCCGCCGACCAGTCCTGCCGGCGATAGGCGGCGAGGAAGCGGCCCTGGGTCTCGGCAAGCTGCTCGAAGGCGGCGTCCCGCGCGGCGCCCAGGAGGGTATAGATGGTGAGCGGCTTCGACCGGCCCTTTGACCCGGACCCGGTCGATCTCCAGCAGCGCCATGTCCGTGATCCCCGCGGCGGCATCCTCGCCGACGATGATCTCGACGCCATAGGCGCGGGTCAGGGATTCCAGGCGAGAGGCGAGATTGACCGTGTCGCCCAGGGCCGAATAGGCGAAGCGCTGCTGGGAGCCCATATTGCCGACGCTGCAGGGCCCGCTGTTGATGCCGATGCCCACGCCCACGGGCGAGAAGGCATGCCCCGCCTTGGCCGCTTCCGCCGCCAGGCGGCGGTTGGCTTCCGCCAGGGCCTCGCGCATGCCCAGTGCGGCCAGCAGCGAATTGCGCCCATGTTCGGCATCGGACAGCGGCGCGTTCCAGAAGGCCATGATGCAATCGCCGATATATTTGTCGACCGTGCCCTTGCGCCGGTAGATCGCGTCGGTCAGCGGGGTCAGGATCGAGTTGATCAGATGTGTCAGCGCCTGGGGGTCGAGCTTCTCGGAGATCTTGGTGAAATCGCGGATGTCGGAGAACATCACCGTCAGCTCGCGCAGCTCGCCGCCGAGCTTCAGCAGCTTGGGGTTGCGGCTCAGCTGCTCGACGATGGCGGGCGCCAGATACTGGCTGAAGGCCCGGCGCACATGGCGCCGCTCGCCCTCGGTGCGCAGATAGCCCAAGAGCGAGCAGGTGAGATAGATCACCAGCGCCGTGGCGGCCGTATAGACGGGATTGATGAGCATCGAATAATGGATGAAGGCGAACCACGAGCTGCCGACGGCCGCGGCCACGGTCAGCCCGCCCACCACCGCCGTCCAGAGCGCGCCGACGCGGCGGGTCAGGACGATCATGACCAGGCCGAGGAGGGCGACATTGACGATCTCGAATCCAGTCTATCCAATCGGGCCGGCGCAGATACTGGCCGTTGATGATCTGCTCGAGCACCTGGGCGTGGATCTCGACTGCCCGCCATGGCCGGATCCAGCGGCGTCGGTTTGAAATCCTTGAGCCCCTCCGCCGTGGCCGCCGATGAGCACGATATTGCCCGCGAGCTGCGAAGGATCGAAGCTGGGATCGAGCAGCTTCCAGATGGGGATGAAGCGCTCGGGCCGGGCTCCGGAATCATAAAGGATCAGATTGGCGTTGGCATCGACCGGCACGATGATCTGGCCGATCCTGATATGTTGACACCGTCTGCGTCCGCTGATGGGCCTCCTCGCCGCTGGCATTCGACGATTTGATGACGATAGCCGGAGGCACCTTGGGCCACGCGCAGGGCTTCGGCGGCCAGGCTCGGCTCGATCTGCCCCTGAAAATACAGCATCAGTGGCACGCGTCGGATGATGCCGTCCGTATCGGCGGGTACCGTCACGGCACCGTTGCCCGCTGCGGCCTCCTCGAAGGGCCTGAGGGACGTCGTCGCCCGGCCTTGCCTCAGCAGGTAGGGAAGTGGGCTGTCCCCTGCAATGGCGAACCCGGCCTTCGCCAAGGGTGCACGCCCACCGCCCTCCGTGGTTGAGCGAGAACGCAACGACCACCGGTCCTTGAGCCAGCGCCTTGGCCAGGGTCTCGTCCGGGCTCGGCAGCTTGGCGAGCGCTGCCAGGAGGGCCTGGGCCTCGGGCCGATCCTTCCATTGCTGGGCCAGGCTTGCCGGTGACATCCGATCCGGCTCCGACAGCAGGATATCGAGCGCCACGGCCGCGCCGGCCCCGGTCAGACGATCGATGATGCGGGCGAGCGTCTCCCGTGGCCAGGGCCATTGCCCGATCCGCTTCAGGCTCTCCTCGTCGATGGCGAGGATGCGCACCGGCGTCTTCGGGTCATAGGAGCGGGGCTGGATGTGCTGATAGACGTCGAAGACCTTGTTGCGCAGCTCGGTGACGAGCGGTCCGTCCTGGAACCGCCAAGCGATGGCGGCCATCAGGATAAGGAGGGGGATCAGCCAATCGAAATAGCGGCGCATGCGGCGCGAAGTCTAGAGTAAAGCCCGGCTATCGGTCGCTCATGATTTTCACAGGATTTGCATTCCATGATGCCCGTCGCTGCAACGGACGAAATCGCAACGGAGAGGCTATCCATCCATGACCACCATCGGACCCTGGGATCTGCGCAAGCCTGCCGTCACCGGCCGGGGCGGCATCGTCGCCAGCCAGAGCCGGCGCGCGGCGGCGGCGGGGGCCGCGATCCTGGCCGCCGGCGGCAATGCGGTGGATGCGGCGATCGCCACGGGCTTCGCGGTGGGCGCCGTGGAGCCCTGGATGAGCGGGCTCGGCGGCTGCGGCTTCATGGTGGTGGCGCAGCCCGGTGGCGGGCCGGCCCAGGTGGTCGATTTCGGCCTGGTGGCGGCGGCCGGCCTCGATCCGGCGCGCTATGAGCTGCTGCCCGGCGCGAAGGGCGATCAGGACATCTTCGGCTGGCCGCGGGTGATCCAGGACCGCAATGTGATCGGTCCGGAGTCCGTCGCCCTGCCGACCTATGTCGAAGGCATCCGCCTCGCCCATGAGCGTTTCGGCAAGCTGGCCTGGCCCGCCTTGCTGGAGCCCGCCATCGCGCTCGCCGAGGAGGGGGTGCTGCTGGACTGGTATGGGGCGCTGGCCATCGCCGTCGCCGGCCCCGATCTCGCCCTCTTCGAGCCGGCGCGCCGGCTCTTCCTGCCGGAAGGCCTGGCGCCTCTGCCGGGCAGCGGCACCACGCCGCATTATCTGCCGCTGCCCGCCTTGGCCCAGACCCTGCGGCGCCTGGCCAGCGCCGGGGCGCGGGACTTCTATGAGGGCGAGCTTGCCCGCCGTCTGGCGGACGAGCTGAAATCCGCCGGCAGCGCCCTCAGCGCCGCCGATCTCGCGGGCTACCGGGCGGCCGTCGTGCCCGCCCTGGATTTCGACTACCGGGGCCATCGCGTCGCCGGCGTGCCGGGGCTCTCCGGCGGCCCGGCTTTGCAACAGGTGCTGGGCAGGCTCGCCGGCCGTCCCCTCTCGGGGGAGGCGCCCGGCGCGGCCGATTACCTGGCCTATGCCCGCGAGCTGCGCCAGGCCTATGTCGAGCGCCTCGCCCAGGCAGGTGCCGGCGGCGAAGCGACCGGCCCGGCCGGCAATCCGCGGGCGAGCTCGACCACCCATCTCTCCGTCGTCGATCGCGACGGCATGATGGTGGCGCTGACCCAGACCCTGCTGTCGCGCTTCGGCGCCAAGGTGCTGCTGCCCGAGACCGGCGTGCTGATGAACAACGGCATCATGTGGTTCGACCCGCGCCCGAACCATCCCAACTCCATCGCGCCCGGCAAGCGACCGCTCGCCAATATGTGCCCGGTCACCGTCAGCCGGCCCGACGCCGGCACGCAGCGTCCCTGGCTGGCGCTGGGGGCCTCGGGCGGGCGGAGCATCATGCCGGCGGTCGCCCAGATCCTCTCCTTCCTCATCGACTACGGCATGGATCTGGAGACGGCCTTCCACCAGCCCCGGCTGGACGAGAGCGGCAGCGGCATCGTCACCCTCGACGCAAGGCTGGGGCCCGAGGTCATCGCCGCTGTCGCCGCCGACGGCCCGGTCGAGGTCGGCGAGACCCGGGCCTATCCCGTGCTCTTCGCCTCCCCCAGCGCCGTCATGCAGGCCGAGCACCGCAATATCGGCATGGCCGAGATCGCCTCGCCCTGGTCGGGCGCCGTGGCGGAGACGGCCTCCTGATCGAGGAAGCCGCCTCGGCCTAGCGCGACATCCCTGCCAGATGCGCCTCCAGACGGTCCAGCGTCTGGTTGCCGCCCTCGATGGCCTTGACTTCCCTGATCACGAAGTCCCGCGCCGCGGCGGTCTCGAACAGGCTGCGCATGGTGAGCCGGGTCTTGCCGGCCTCCTCGGCGAAAGTCACCCAGACCTTGAATTGGCCGGGCTTGCCCGGCTCGCCATGGTCGTAGACCAGGCGCTCGGGCTTTACGACCTCGTGGTAGAGGATCTCATTGTCGTAATCGGTGCCGTCGGGCCCATGCATGATGAAGCGCCAGGCGCCGCCCGGCTTTACGCTCATCTCATGGGTGGTGGTGGTGAAGCCCCTCGGCCCCCACCATTTCCCCACCTGCTTCAGATCCGTAAAGGCCCTGAACACGAGCTCGCGCGGCGCGTCGATGAGCCGCGTGATGACGATCTCCCGATCCGAGGTGTCGACGACAGTGCTATCGGTCTTGGCGCTTCCTTTGACCACGCTTTCTCTCCTTCATTTGCAAACCAGTTACGAATTCCTCCAGGCGATCGAGGCTGCCTTCCCAGAAGGCGCGGTAGCGCTCGATCCAATCGGCGGCCTCGCGCAGGGGCTTCGCCTCGAGGCGGCAGGGCCGCCATTGCGCATGGCGGCTGCGCGAGATCAGCCCCGCCCGCTCCAGCACCTTGAGATGCTTGGTGACCGCGGGCGGGCTGATGGCGAAGGGCGCCGCCAGCTCCTGCACCGATGTCTCCCCGGCGACGAGCCGCGCGAGGATGGCCCGGCGCGTGGGATCGGCGAGGGCCGCGAAAGTGGCGCTGAGGTGATCTGCCGTCATCTCTGATACACCGGTCCAGTTAATTAACCTAGAGGTGTATTAAAGCTCAGAAGCCTTTCTGTCAAGTCGCGGCCACCGCAGGACTTGGATGTTACGCAGTTTACGTATACACTGAGATGCTGAGTGGGCCGCGGTCCCTGCAAATTCCCTGCAGAAGCAGGGCCGCGGACCGGGACGGCCCGCAAAGCTGACGAAGTTCGCTGTTAATTCGCTGCAGAAACAGCCAAGCGGCGAGAGAGCTTGACCGGACGCTTGGCCCCAAGCCACCTTCGCCGGCGGAATCGTCAGGGGGAGAACATGGCCCGCGCCAAAGCCAAGCCGAAAACCATCGTGCTCTATCCCGAGGCCGCCTTCGGCCCGGCGCTGAATTGCGTCGGCATCGCCCAGAAGCTGCGCGAGCGCGGCCATAACCCGGTCTTCGTCTGCGACCGCGGCTTCAAGGGCGTCTTCGAGAAATACGGCTTCGAGGAGAATCTCGTCGACATGTCCGGCGGGCTCTCGGACGAGGAGGTGGCGAAGTTCTGGGCCAATTTCATCGCCGGCCATCTGCCCCATTTCCGGCTCTCGCCGATCCGCCAGCTTTCGACCTACGTGGTGCCGGTCTGGGAGGCGATCGTCGACAGCGCCATCATCTCCCATGAGGGGCTGACGGCCCATCTCGACCGCATCAAGCCCGATGTGGTCTGCGTCGACAATGTGATCCTCTTCCCCGCCATCAAGGCGACGGGCAAGCCCTGGATCCGCATCATCTCCTGCTCGGAGAACGAGATCCCCGATCCCAATATCCCGCCGCATCTCTCCGGCTGCCATGAGAAGGACAAGGCGGGCTTCAAGGAGTTCGAGCAGCGCTTCCTGAAATTGATCAAGCCGGCCCATGCCCGCTTCAACGAGTTCCTGGCCAAGGTCGGCCACGCGCCCTATCCGCTGGGCGAGTTCTTCGAGGCCTCGCCGCATATGAACCTGCTGCTCTATCCCAAGCCCTTGCGCTACAAGCGCAAGCACCCGCTCAATCCCCGGCGCTTCCAATATCTGGAGGGCTGCGTCCGCGACGAGGGCCGCTATGAGGTGCCAGCCTTCGGCGAGAAGGAGGACAAGCCCCTCATCTATGTGAGCTTCGGCAGCCTGGGTGCGGCGGATGTCGATCTGTACATCAGGATGATCGCCCTCTTCGCCAGGCTGCCCTATCGCTTCCTGATAAATCTGGGCGACTACATCGGCGAATACGCGGCCCCGCCGCCCAATGTCCATGTCGAGAGCTGGTACCCCCAGCCCGCGGTGATTCCGGAGGTGGATCTCTTCATCCACCACGGCGGCAACAACAGCTTCAACGAGGCGCTCTATTTCGGCAAGCCGGCGATCATCATGCCCTATTGCTGGGACGGTCTCGACAATGCCGCCCGGATCACCGACACGGGCTATGGCGCGGACCTGCCGCGCTACAAATGGACGGACCGCGATCTCGCCTCGACCATCGAGCGGCTGCTGGCGGACAAGAAAATGGCCAAGCGCCTCCAGGCCCTCGTCGCGCCATATGCAGAAGGCCAAGGGCACGGACAAGGCCGCGGATCTGATCCTGAAAGTGACGGAGAAGGCAGCATGAGTTCCAGCTCGGCCCCGCATATCACGGAGGCCGCCAAGGCCGCCGGCCTCACCGAATGGGGGCCGCAGCCCGATGCCATCGAGGGCCAGTCGATCTCCAGCGGAAAGCTGCTCTGGAAACAGGACGAAGGGGGCGAGCGCGTGGTGGAGGCCGGTCTCTGGGTCTGCACCCCCGGCTCCTGGCGGCTCTCGCTTCCCGGGGACGAGCTCTGCTATTTCCTCGGCGGGCGCGCCACCTATACCGAGCATAACGGCGAGACCATCGAGATCGGCCCGGGCACGGTGGTTCATTTCCCCTCGGGCTGGACCGGGCGCTGCGATGTCGAGGCGACCTTGCGCAACACCTATATGCTGGTCCGCGCGCCGACGGCCATCGACCGCGGCGCCGCCCCGATCCTCAGGGGCCCGCAGATGGCCGGCCCCCTCAGGGATTGGGGGCCCGTGCCGACGATGATCGAGGGGCAGTCGGTGACCGCCGGCATCCTGCTGCATAAGGGGCCGGGCGGGCGCCGGGAGACCGGCATCTGGACCTGCACCCCCGGCTATTGGAACTGCCATGTCACCAGCGACGAGTATTGCCACTTCGTCGCCGGGCGCTGCACCTACACCCATGAATCCGGCGAGGTGATCGAGATCGAGCCCGACACGGTCGCCTTCTTCCCCGAGGGCTGGAAGGGCACCTGCCGCGTCCGGGAGACGGTGCGGAAGGTCTATATGATCCGCTAGGCTGCCTTACGCCGCGATTTCGGTCCGCCAGACCTGATTGTCGCCCCTGTGGGGGTCGTTCTTGGGGCCGGGATCCGAGCACGATATCGGCACACAGAAAGGAGAAGAACCTCACGCGGGATCCGTTGGTCAGCACATACATCTTGGATTTCCTTCAAGGGGATGCCGTCGATCCTCTGACGCGAGAAGACCCTACTGGACTAATCCCCCATCCGGTCGCCGGTTCCCGGGGGCCCGAAGGTCATCCCCTGCCGCGCACCCGCTGGCGTGCCGCCAGCCGGCCGAAGAAGACATAGAGAGCCAGGCCGATGGCCGCCAAGAGGGCGCCGGCGATCTGCAGGCCGGGGATATGCCAGATCGGCCCGACGATGGCGAAAAGGACCACGCCCAGCAGCAGGTCGAACAGCATGAGCCGGCGCACCAGCCGGTAGATGGGCTCGCGCTCCGGGTCGACGGGGCGCTCTGCAGGCGGGGCCGAGCCCGGGGAGGAAGGCGTGTCATCGCTCATGGGCCGATCTTAGACCCCGAGCCCGGGGCGGGACCAGCCGGCAGCCTTCCAGGCCCGCCGGACCCGCGGAAAACCTCGCTTCCCCCTGCCGATCCGTCTTGCGTCCCCCGGTCGCCTCCCTATATATGCCGGCGGGTCCAATGGTTTATGGGGATTGCCCCAGGCGCCGCCATGCGGGCTTCGGGGCTGCATCCGCCAGGAAAGAAGGAAACATGAGTAAAGTCATCGGTATCGATCTCGGCACCACCAACTCCTGCGTTGCCGTCATGGAAGGCAAGGACGCGAAGGTGATCGAGAACAGCGAGGGCGCGCGCACCACGCCCTCCATGGTCGCTTTCGCCGATTCCGGCGAGCGGCTGGTGGGCCAGGCCGCCAAGCGCCAGGCCGTCACCAATCCGGAGAATACCCTCTTCGCCATCAAGCGCCTGATCGGCCGGCGCTACGACGATCCGCTGGCGCAGAAGGATCGCGAGCTCGTGCCCTATAAGATCGTCTCCGGCGACAATGGGGATGCCTGGGTCGAGTGCCGCGGCCAGAAATATTCGCCCTCCCAGATCAGCGCCTTCATCCTGCAGAAGATGAAGGAAACGGCCGAGAGCTATCTCGGCGAAAAGGTGACCCAGGCGGTCATCACGGTTCCTGCCTATTTCAACGATTCCCAGCGCCAGGCGACCAAGGATGCGGGCCGCATCGCCGGGCTCGAGGTGCTGCGCATCATCAACGAGCCGACGGCGGCAGCGCTGGCCTATGGCTTGGAGAAGAAGGGCACCGGCACCATCGCGGTCTATGACCTCGGCGGCGGCACCTTCGACGTCTCCATCCTGGAGATCGGCGACGGCGTCTTCGAGGTGAAGTCGACCAACGGCGACACCTTCCTGGGCGGCGAGGATTTCGACGCCCGGATCATCGACTATCTCGCCGACGAGTTCAAAAAGGAGCAGGGCATCGACCTGCGCAAGGACCGCCTCGCCCTTCAGCGTCTGAAGGAAGCGGCGGAAAAGGCGAAGATCGAGCTCTCCAGCGCGACCCAGACCGAGGTCAACCTGCCCTTCATCACGGCCGATCAGAACGGGCCGAAGCATCTGGTCATCAAGCTGACCCGCTCGAAGCTCGAGGCGCTGGTCGACGAGCTGATCCAGAAGACCGTCGAGCCCTGCCGCGCGGCCCTGAAGGACGCCGGCCTCAAGGCCTCGGAGATCAACGAGGTGATCCTGGTCGGCGGCATGACCCGCATGCCCAAGGTCATCGAGACGGTGAAGCAGTTCTTCGGGCGCGAGCCCCATCGGGGCGTCAACCCGGATGAGGTCGTGGCGATCGGTGCGGCCATCCAGGGCGGCGTGCTCAAGGGCGACGTCAAGGACGTGCTGCTGCTGGACGTGACGCCGCTGTCCCTGGGCATCGAGACCCTGGGCGGCGTGTTCACCCGGCTGATCGACCGCAACACGACGATCCCGACCAAGAAGAGCCAGGTCTTCTCGACCGCCGAGGATGGCCAGACCGCGGTCACCATCCGCGTCTTCCAAGGCGAGCGCGAGATGGCGGCGGACAACAAGCTGCTCGGCCAGTTCGACCTGGTCGGCATTCCAGGCGCCCCGCGTGGCGTGCCGCAGATCGAGGTCACCTTCGACATCGATGCCAACGGCATCGTCAATGTCTCGGCCAAGGACAAGGCGACGAGCAAGGAGCAGCAGATCCGCATCCAGGCTTCCGGCGGCTTGTCGGAGGGCGATATCGAGAAGATGGTCAAGGACGCCGAGGCCCATGCCGCCGAAGACAAGAAGCGGAAGGCGGCGGTCGAGGCGCGCAACCAGGCCGACGGGCTGATCCACACCACCGAGCGCAGCCTGAAGGAGAACCAGGACAAGGTCTCGCCCGCCGACAAGAGTGCGGCGGAAGCGGCCATCGCCGAGCTCCGCACGGCCATGGAAGGCGAGGACGCGGCCGCCATCGAGGCCAAGACCCAGTCTCTCCAGCAGATCTCGATGAAGATCGGCGAGCAGCTCTATAAAGCGCAGCAGCCGGGCGGCGAAGGCGGGCCGGGCAACGGCCAGGGCGGCGGCCCGCGCCGGGCGGCGGCTCCGGCAATGGCCAGGCCGGCGGCGACGAGAAAGTGGTGGACGCCGACTTCGAAGAAGTCGACGACCGCAAGGGCAAGCAGGCCAACTAAACCTGCTGGCCCGCTCAAGACCTTCGGGGCCGACGGCGCCTTCCCGATCCAGCGGGAGAGGGAAGGCGCCGTCCCCTCGGGTCCAAAGCGACAGAGGATCGGCAGGACGGACCGCGGGGGTGGTCTTGCCAATCGCAGAAAAAGGGGGATGCTGCGGCGCTGGTGGATAAGCCGGCCGGCGGGTGCGTGACAAGCCATGGCGAAGCAGGACTATTACGATACCCTCGGTGTTGGGCGCGACGCCTCGGCGGAGCAGCTGAAGAAGGCCTATCGGGGCCTGGCGATGAAGTTCCATCCGGACCGCAACCCGGGGGACAAGACCGCCGAGCACAAATTCAAGGAAATCAGCGAGGCCTATGACGTCCTGAAGGACGATCAGAAGCGCGCGGCCTATGACCGCTTCGGCCACCGGGCCTTCGAGAATGGCCATGGCGGCGGGAAACGCCGGCGGCTTCGACTTCAATGCCGGGGGCGGCGGCTTTGCCGACATCTTCGAGGAGATGTTCGGCGAATTCATGGGCGGCCGGCGTGGCCAGCAGGCGCGCCAGCGCGGCGGCGATCTGCGCTACAACATGGAAATCACCCTGGAGGAGGCCTTCGCCGGCAAGCAGGCGACGATCCGCGTCGGCGCGCTGGGCCAGTGCGAGATCTGCGCGGGCAGCGGGGCGGAGAAGGGCTCCAAGCCCATCACCTGCCCGACCTGCCGCGGCAGCGGCAAGGTCCGCCATTCCCAGGGCTTCTTCACCGTCGAGACGACCTGCGCGCGGCTGCCAGGGCGGCGGCAAGATCATCGACAAGCCCTGCCGCTCCTGCGGCGGCCAGGGCCGCAGCCGCCAGGACAAGACCCTCAACGTCACCATCCCGCCGGGGGTGGAGGACGGGACCCGCATTCGCCTCGCCGGCGAGGGCGAGGCCGGCCTGCGCGGCTCGCCCGGCGGCGATCTCTACATCTTCCTCACCGTGGCGCCCCACAAGCTGTTCCAGCGCGAGGGCGCCAATGTCTATTGCCGCGTCCCCATCACCATGACCGCCGCGGCACTGGGCGGCATCATCGAGGTGCCCTCGGTGGACGGCAGCCGCGCGCGCATCACCATTCCGGCCGGGACCCAGACCGGCCAGCAATTCCGCCTGCGCGCCAAGGGCATGAGCGTGCTGCGCTCCCATGAGCGCGGCGACATGTATGCCCAGATCATGGTCGAGACGCCCATGCATCTGACCAAGCGCCAGCAGGAGCTGCTGCAGGAATTCGAGAATGCCGGCAAAGGCAAGCAGCACAGCCCCGAGGCCGAAGGCTTCTTCGCCAAGGTCAAGGAATTCTGGAACGAGCTGAAGGAGTAGCTCGCTCCAATTCTGCGAGGGTGAGGGGGCCGTCCCGTCCAGCGGGACAGAAGCGGGGGATCGCAATCATGAGCGACTGTCGGATCGGCGTCGTCGGCGCGGCCGGGCGGATGGGCCGGGTGTTGCTGCGCCTCGCCGCCACCACCCCGGGCTACAGCCTGGCGGCGGGCAGCGAGCGGCCGGGGGCGGCCGAGCTCGGGCGCGATCTCGGCAGCCTCGCCGGGATCGAGGAATTGGGGCTGACGCTGGGCGACAAGGCCGAGGCGGTCTTCGCCGCGTCGGACGTCGTGCTCGATTTCACCTCCCCCGCGGCGACGCTGGCCCATGCGGCCCTCGCCGCGGCCTCGGGCAAGGCCCATGTCATCGGCACTACCGGAATCGACGCGGCGGGCGAAGCGAAGCTGGCGGAGGCCGCCGCCCGGGCACCGATCGTCTATTGCGGCAATATGAGCCTGGGGGTCAACCTCCTGGCCGAGCTGGTGACCCAGGTCGCCCGGGCCCTCGACCCTGCCTGGGATATCGAGATCGTCGAGATGCATCACCGCCACAAGGTTGACGCGCCCTCAGGGACCGCCCTCCTCCTGGGCCGGGCCGCCGCTTCCGGGCGCAATGTGAAGCTGGACGAGGTGGCCGATCGCGGCCGCGACGGCATCACCGGCGCGCGCAAGAGCGGGAGCATCGGCTTCACGGCGCTCCGCGGCGGCGATGTCGTGGGCGAGCATAGCGTGATCTTCGCCACCGAAGGCGAGCGGGTCGAGCTCACCCATAAGGCGACCAGCCGCGAGATCTTCGCCCGCGGTGCGTTGCGCGCCGCCCGCTGGGCCGCGGGCCGCAAGCCCGGCCTCTACGCCATGAAGGACGTGCTGGGGCTCTAAGCGATCTTTTCTATCGCCTCGCCCGCCAGCGCAGCGCCAGCAGGCCCAGCAGGATCAGCGCCAGAGCCGCGAAGGCCGAGGCGGGCAGATGCTCCGACAGCACCATCCAGCCATAGATGACGCCGAAGGGCGGGACGAGGAAGTTGTTCATCGAGGCGAACCCCGCCCCGGCGCTGGTCAGGATGCGGAAGAACAGCACATAGCCGAGGCCGGTGCAGAACAGTCCCAGAAGGGTGGCGGCCAGCAGTGATTCCAGGCTGGGCGCGAGGCTCGCGGGCGAATCGACCAGGGCGGCGACGATGAGGCCGACGGGTGCTGCGACCAGGAGCATGCCGGCGCTCATCGCATCGGCGCGCAGCGGCGGCAGGCCGCGGGCGGCGAGCGCCGAGGCGGCATAGCAGGCGGTGGCGGCGAGAATCGCCAGCTCCGCCGCCACATGGCTGCCGACGCCCGAGAGCGCCGAAGGGCCGATGAGCAGGATGACGCCCAGGATGCCCAGCCCGACGCCCAGGGTCTTGCCGGGGGTGAGCGGCTCGTCCGGCACGCGGAAATGGGCGATCACCATGACCATCAGCGGCACCATCGCCATGAGAATGGCCGCAAGCCCGCTGGCGACCTGAAGCTCGCCCCAACCGATCAGGGCGAAGGGGGCGAGATTGCCGACGATCCCCATGAAGGCGAGACGCGCCCAGACGGCCCGCCCCCGCGGCAGCACCAGGCCCCGCAGCCGCAGCACCAGGAGCAGCGCCAAGCCGCCGACCGTGATCCGGAGGGATGCGACCCAGAGCGGCGGCAAAGTGGCGACGGCAAGCTTGATCAGCAGGAAGGACCCGCCCCACATGGCCGAGAGGAGCAGCAGCAGGACATAGTCGCGGCCGCTGGCCGTCAGAGGGGTGGGCCGGTTCGCCATGATGGGGTTGTGGCGGGCTGGGGTCTGGGCGCCGCTCAGCCGGCGGCGGGTGCCTGCCTGGCGCGGGCCAGGGCCTCGCGCAGGGCCTCGGCCAGATCCTGGCGCTCGGGCGGCGAGAGAAAACTGCCGATGGTCAGGCGCTTGCCGTGGGAGGCGAGGGAAAGCTGGCTCCCATGCTCGGGCGGATCATCCATCTCGACCCGGAGCCAATAGGGCTGGAAGCTCCAGGACTGGACCTTGCCGCGGGGATCGCGGCGTTCGACGGTGAGCAGGCCCGGCGTCAGGCGCACCCGCTCGCGCATCCGCGCCGCCCGGTAGTTGAGGCGGAAGCAGACATAGAAGAGCAGCCATTCGGCGCCGCAGAAGCCGAAGATGGGCCAGGCGCCCATCACGAGAAAGGCGGCGCCGAAGCCGAAGCCCACCAGCCCCGCGATCGCCATCAGCAAGGCGAAGCCCCGGGGGCTCAGGCTGCGATGAGGGGTGAGCAGGGCGTCGAACAGCACCGGCTCTGCGGCAGGATCGCTCATGGCTGGAATATAGAGTCCGCGCCGCCGGAGGGCTAAACTCGGCAGGTGGGTCGGGGGAGGCAAAGCATGGTGAAGAAGGTTCGAAAATCCGGCGGGCGCTTGAAGCCGGCCGAAATCGCCGAGGTCTTCGATCGTTTCGCGGCCGCCGATCCCGATCCGCGCGGCGAGCTCGCCTTCATCAATCCCTATACCTTGCTGGTGGCCGTGGTGCTCTCCGCCCAGGCGACCGACGCCAGCGTCAACAAGGCGACCGAGCCGCTGTTCAAGCTGGTCGACAATCCCGCGGCGATGGTGAAGCTGGGGGAAACGAAGCTGAAGGAATACATCCGGACCATCGGCCTCTTCAACACCAAGGCCAAGAACGTCATCCGCCTCAGCCAGATGCTGATCGAGCAGCATGGGGGTGCGGTGCCGGTGGACCGCGACATCCTGGAGACCCTGCCGGGGGTGGGGCGCAAGACCGCCAATGTCGTGCTGAACGTCGCCTTCGCTCATCCGACCCTGGCCGTCGACACCCATATCTTCCGGGTCTGCAACCGCACCGGCCTGGCGCCGGGAAAGACGCCGCGCGCGGTCGAGGACGGGCTGGAGAAGGTCGTGCCGCCGGAACGAAAGCTCCACGCCCATCACTGGCTGATCCTGCACGGGCGCTATGTCTGCAAGGCCCGCAAGCCCGACTGCCCGGCCTGCCTGATCAACGACATCTGCCGCTACAAGGCGAAGACGGTCGATCTCTCGACCCGCAGCGACTAGTCGGGGCAGTGGTCTCCCCTCCGTCATGGCCGGGCTTGTCCCGGCCATCCATGTCGGGGGATCTCGAGAAAGCAGCCCAGGATCGAGTTGCCGCTCATCGCCTTTCCCCTCTAATTTGGCGGCGCGGGCCGACGTGGATGGCCGGGACAAGCCCGGCCATGACGAGTCAAGGGCTGTGGGCCGGCCGTAATCGGACAGACCTTGGTTGGCAAGCCATGACCCTGAAGACAGCTTCCCGACAAAAGCGCCGGATCGAGGATTACGCCATGATCGGCGATTGCCGCACCGCGGCGCTGGTCGGACGGGACGGGTCCATCGACTGGTTCTGCCTGCCGCGCTTCGATGGCGAGGCGTGCTTCGCGGCCCTGCTGGGCAAGCCGGAGCATGGCTGCTGGAAGATCGCCCCCAAGGCGCCGGCGAAAGTGACGCGCCATTATCGCGACGGCAGCCTGGTGCTCGACACCCGCTTCGAGACCCGCAGCGGCATCGTCTCCGTCGTGGATTTCATGCCGATCGGCCGGCCCGAGAGCAGCATCGTGCGCCGGGTCATCGGGCGCGCCGGGCGCGTGGCGGTCCATGCCGAGCTGGTGCTGCGCTTCGACTACGGCATCACCGTGCCCTGGGTCAGCAAAGGGCCCCGCGGCGTGCTCACCGCCATCGCCGGCCCCCATCTGCTGGCGCTCGCCGGCACCGTGCCGATGCGGGGCCAGGATCTGCGCTCGGTCGCCGATTTCACCATCGCCGCCGGCCAGACCCATTCCTTCGTCCTGACCCATGGCCCCTCGCATCTGCCGGTGCCGCGGCCCTTCAACGCCAAGGCCGCCTTGGCCGCGACGGAGAAATTCTGGCGCGGCTGGTCGGGGAGCTGCGACGACGTGGGAGAATGGAGCGCTGCCGTGCGCCGCTCCCTGATCACGCTGAAGGGTCTCAGCTTCGAGGCCACCGGCGGCATCGTCGCCGCGCCCACGACCTCGCTGCCCGAGCTCATGGGCGGCGAGCGCAATTGGGACTACCGCTATTGCTGGCTCCGGGACGCGGCCTTCACTTTGCTGGCCTTCCTCAACGCCGGCTATCGCGAGGAGGCCCATGCCTGGCGGGACTGGCTGCTGCGGGCGGTCGCCGGCAGCCCCGATCAGATGCAGATCATGTATGGGCTCGGCGGCGAGCGCCGCCTGGACGAATGGCAGGTGCCCTGGCTGCCGGGCTTTGCCGCATCGGCGCCGGTGCGCATCGGCAATGCGGCGGCCGGCCAGCTGCAGCTCGATGTCTATGGCGAGGTCGCCGATGCCCTGGCTCTGGCGCGCAAGGGCGGGCTCAGCGCCGTGCGGCGCGGCGTCACCACCTCCTGGCTGGAGCATCTGGCGCGCATCTGGCATCTGCCCGACAACGGCATCTGGGAGGTGCGCGGCAAGCCGCAGCATTTCACCCATTCCAAGGTGATGACCTGGGTCGCCTTCCGGCGCGCTGCCGATTCCCGCGATAACGACCCGGCGGCGCGCAGGCGGTGGGGAAGGCTGGCGGACCGCATCCACCGGGAGATCTGCCGCAACGCGCTCGATCCCCGGGGCGAGCATTTCGTCCAGGCCTATGGCTCGCGGCGCTTGGACGCCAGCCTGCTGCTGCTGGCCATCGTCGGCTTCCTGCCACCCGATGATCCGCGCCTCAGGAAGACGGTGGCCGCCATCGAGCGCCGGCTCCTGGTCGATGGGCTGGTCCTGCGCTATGAGACCGACCGGCACCTGGACGGGCTGCCCCAGGGGGAAGGTGCCTTCCTCGCCTGCAGCTTCTGGCTCGCCGACAATTATGCCCTGATGGGCCGGCTGGAGGATGCAAGGCGGCTGTTCCTGCACCTCCTCGGGCTTTGCAATGATGTCGGCCTGCTGTCGGAGGAGTATGATCCCCGCGCGCGGCGCTTCCTCGGCAATTTCCCGCAAGCCTTTTCCCATGTCGCTTTGGTCAATACGGCCTTCGGCCTGGTGCGGGCCGAGGGGCTGTCGCCGCGGAAGACCGCCGAGCGGAAACGCGGCGCCGGTGGCGCGGCACGACTAAGAAACGAGACCAGGGAGGAAAGCGACAATGAGGATCCTGTCGATCGACATCGGCGGCACCGGCCTGAAGGCTTCGGTCATCGATCAAAAGGGCAAGATGCTGGCCCCGCGCCAGAGGGTGGAGACGCCCCATCCCTGCCCGCCGGCGCTGCTGCTCAAGACGGTCGGCGAGCTGGTCAAGGCGCTCCCGGCCTTCGAACGGATCTCCATCGCTTTTCCCGGCGTGGTGCGCGACGGCAAGGTGCTGACGGCCCCCAATCTGGGTACGGCGGCCTGGGCGGGCTTTCCCTTGGCCGCGGAGATGTCGAAGCGCTTCGGCAAGAAGCCGGCCAAGATCGTCAACGACGCCGAGATGCAGGGCCTCGGCATCATCAAGGGCAAGGGCCTGGAGCTGGTTCTGACTCTGGGGACCGGTGCCGGCACCGCGCTGTTTCGCGAGGGTGTGGCGAGCCCGCATATGGAGCTGGGGCAGCATCCGGCCCATGGCCATGAGACCTATGACGAGTTCATCGGCCGGGCGGCACTGCAGAAAATCGGCAAGCGTCAGTGGAACAAGCGCGTCGAGCGGGCGGTGAAGCAGCTCGACACCCTGCTGAATTTCGACCAGCTCCATATCGGCGGCGGCAATGCCCGCCATCTGACTTTCAAGCTGCCCGCCAATGTGCGGATCGAATCCAACGATGCGGGGATCGAAGGCGGTGCCGCGCTGTGGCGGGCCCCGAAGAAGCTGCCGCCCCTGAAGGCGACGAAGGCGCGCTAGCAGCCTCCCCTCAGCTCCCGATCGCCTTGTGGCGTGACCGGCTGAGGACGGCGAGGCAGGGGTTGATGGGATCGCCGGTATATTTCTGCGAGCGCGCCTCGGCATGGGAGACCGCCATGCCGTCGCTGCTGGGATAGAGATAGACATCCACCACGCAGCCCTGGGCGCGGTACTGCCAGACCTGGGCGGGATCGTCGAGGCGGACCACCCCCGGCTTGCCCAGCCATTGCTCGAGCTTGGTGGGGTTTGCGCCGAGCAGATTCCCGGCAGTGGGGGTGAAGCCGGCCGGCTGGGCATCCGGCGCCGAGTCCCCTAAACCCGTAGCCGAGGCCGCCGGCGCTGAAGCCGATTGCCCCGCGGTCTTCAGATGCGGCGTCCCGCAAGCTGCCGGCAGCAATGAGAGGGCTACGATCGCTGTCGCCCTAAATGCCCTGATCCTACCCCCAAGCCGCATGGCAGTGATGATTCGCCTCTGGCGCCTCAGCCGTTATGAGCCTCGGGGCTGTCGGGGAGCATATCCGCGGATTCGCCGTCGACGGCTCCTGGCGCCGCCATGCCGGATTCCATCCCCGCCCCGGTGGCGAGCACGTCGATCTGGCCGGCGATGATGCCGCCGCGGGCGATCTCGATCTGGCCGTAGCGGATACTGCCGTAGACGCGGCCGGTGGAATGGATGATCAGCTTGTCGGTGGTGACCAGCTCGCCTTCGAAGACACCGCTGATCTCGGCGGATTCGATCTGGGCCTTGCCCTTGAACACGCCGGTGGCGGAAACCTCGATCGCCCGGCTGTCGGAGAGCACAGCCTCGACCCGTCCTTCCACGACCAGGAGATCGCAAGCCCGGATCTCGCCGCTGAGCGCGATTTCGCGCCCGACGATCAGCTTCTTGCCTTCGGTATCGCCGGGCGCCGAGGGTTTGACCTCCGCCCGCCGCCCCGTCGTTGCCGTCACATCGGGCGCGCGCCGCGCCGGCTCTACCGGCGCTGGAGCCCGGGGTGCCGGCGCCATGGTGCTGTCGGCGCGATACATCCGCGGGCCCCCATCGGAGCCCGGCGTGGCCGGAACCTCCGGAGTTCCCCGGGCACCGCCGTCATCTCTGCGTTTTCCGAACATGAGAAAGCCCCCTTTCCAGTCCTTTGTCGTCAGCCCGCCGCCCGAGTCCCACCCGGCGGCCCCTCCCGGCGCATCGCCTCGAAGAGATGCAGAGCGAAGGCCGTGGCGACGATTGGCGCAATCAGGTTGAAGACGGGAATGGTCAGCATTACGGCGATGACCATGCCCGCCAGCGTCAATCGCCCCCGGTAGGCGCGCCGCATGGCGTCGGCTGTGCGTTCATCGAGCCGGCGATAGGCCACCAGCTCGAAATACTCACGGCCCAAAAGATAGCCGTTCACCGCGTAGAACACCACGACATAAAGCGGCGGAAAGATGAGAAGGATGAGGTATATGGGCACTAACAGGAGGTTAAGAAATATGGCGACGGCGGCGAAGCGGAGCGTGCCGAGAAGCTGGGCGGCGAGGCTCTGCGAGCGGGGGGCGGGACGCCCGGGGTAGTAGCGGGCCTCCACCGCCTCGGCCACCTCATCCAGAAACAGCGAGGCGACGGCGGTCACCGCCACGGGGAAGAGAAACCAGACCAGGACGAGGGTAAGGAGGATGGTCCCGGCATGGGCCACCCAATCGACCCAATGGGCGAGCCCCGAGGCCATCCAGCCCCCCAGATACCAGAACAAAACCGCCAATATCGCGAAGGACAGGAGGGCGCCGGCCAGGCTTTTCCAGACGACGCGCCGGACGCCGGGATCGTCGAATTGGCCGAGAGACCTGGCAAGGGCTGAGAACATGGGCGAACAACTCGCGGTGGGAAGCCATTATCCGACCCGGCGCCGGCCTTGCAAGCGGACCCCGGCCTGGGCATAGTCCGCCGCGATTTTCCGGCGCTGGCTGGATTCCCACACGGGACCCGCTTCCAAGGCCGGTTTTCTCCAGATGAAGGGTAAGCGATCGACCATGGCCGAAGGGTCTCTCGACGCAGGTTTGTTGGACGTCGTGGGTATCGGCAACGCGATTGTCGATGTCCTGGCCCATGCCGAGGAAGGGTTCCTGGCGCAACACGGGCTGAACAAGGGCACCATGACCCTGATCGACGCCCCGCGGGCGACGGCGCTCTATGGCGCCATGGGTCCGGGGATCGAGGTCTCCGGCGGCTCCGCCGCCAATACCATCGCCGGGCTCGCCTCCTTCGGCAGCCGGGCCGGCTATATCGGCAAGCTCGGCGCCGACGAGCTGGGCCGGATCTTCCGCCACGACATCCGGGCCAATGGCGTCGCCTTCGAGACCCCCGTCGCCACCTCCACCACGCCGACGGCGCGCTGCCTGATCTTCGTCACCCCCGACGCCCAGCGGACCATGAACACTTATCTGGGGGCCTGCGTCGAGTTGTCGCCGCGAGGATATCGACCCCGCCATGATCGGCCGGGCCAAGGTGACCTATCTGGAGGGCTATCTCTGGGACCCCCCGGCGGCCAAGCAGGCCTTCCTCAAGGCGGCCCGGATCGCCCATGAGGCGGGCCGCAAGGTGGCCCTCAGCCTCTCCGACCCCTTCTGCGTCGACCGCCACCGCGACGAGTTCCGCGACCTGCTGCGCGACCATGTGGATATCCTCTTCGCCAATGAGGCGGAGATCTGCTCTCTCTGGCAGGTCGACAGCTTCGAGCAGGCCCTGGAGCTGACCCGGGGCCTCTGCGAGACCGCCGCACTGACCCAGAGCGCCAAGGGCTCCCTGGTTTTGTCGGGGGCGGAGACCCATATGATCGAGGCCGCGCCCGTCGCCCGGGTGGTGGATACCACCGGGGCGGGGGATCTCTATGCCGCGGGCTTCCTGCATGGTTATTGCCGCGGCCTTCCGGCAACCGACTGCGGCCGTTATGCGTCCATTGCCGCGGCCGAGGCCATTTCCCATTTCGGTGCCCGGCCGGAACGGCCGCTGGCTCAGCTCCTGCTCACCGACTCCTGACACCGACTTCTGAATCGAGATGACATCGTGACCCGACTGCACAACCTCGCCATCATCGCCCATGTCGACCACGGCAAGACGACCATGGTCGATCAGCTCCTGCGCCAATCCGGCTCCTTCCGCGCCAATCAGCAGGTGGCGGAACGGGTCATGGATTCCAACGATCTGGAGCGCGAGCGCGGCATCACCATCCTCGCCAAATGCACCTCCGTCGCCTGGAAGGAAGATCGCCTCAACATCGTCGATACCCCCGGCCATGCCGATTTCGGCGGCGAGGTCGAGCGCATCCTCAGCATGGTCGACGGCGTGGTCGTGCTGGTGGACGCCGCCGAAGGGCCGATGCCCCAGACCAAATTCGTCACCATGAAGGCGCTCGCCCTGGGCCTGCGCCCCATCGTCGTCATCAACAAGGTCGACCGGCCCGATGCCCGCCCGCATGAGGTCCATGACATGGTCTTCGACCTTTTCGCGGCTTTGGGGGCCACCGACGAGCAGCTCGATTTCCCGACCCTCTTCGCCTCCTCCAAGCTCGGCTGGGCCGTGACCGACCTCGCGGACGAGAAGGTCGACATGACGCCGCTCTTCGACCTGATCGTGAAGCATGTGCCGCCGGCCGAAGGCGACGCCACCGCGCCTTTCGCCATGCTCACCACGACGCTGGAATATGATTCCTATCTCGGCCGGGTGCTGACCGGGCGCATCCATACCGGCACCGCCAAGGTCAATATGCATGTGAAGTCCATCGCCCCGGACGGGCGGGTGATCGAGCATGCAAGGCTCAGCAAGCTGCTGGCCTTCCGCGGCATCGAGCGGGTGTCGATCGAGAGCGCCGAGGCCGGCGACATCATCGCCATCGCCGGGCTCGAGCACACCACCGTCGCCGATACGATCTGCGAGCCCGAGATGATCACGCCGATCAATTCCACCCCGGTCGATCCGCCGACGCTCTCCATGACCGTCTCGGTGAACGATTCCCCGCTGGCGGGCCGCGAAGGCGACAAGGTGACGAGCCGCATGATCCGGGCCCGGCTCTTCCGCGAATCGGAAGGCAATGTCGCCATCAAGGTGCGCGAGAGCGAGGGCAGGGATGCCTTCGAGGTCGCGGGCCGCGGCGAGCTGCAGCTGGGCGTGCTGATCGAGCAGATGCGCCGCGAGGGCTTCGAGCTCTCGGTCGGCCGGCCGCGCGTCATCTTCCGCCAGGATCCGGAGACGGGCCAGCGGCTGGAGCCCATCGAGGAGGTCCAGATCGACGTCGACGACGAGCATACCGGCATCGTGGTCGAGCAGCTGGGCATGCGCCGCGGCGAGCTCATCGACATGCGGCCCTCGGGCGGGGCGAAGACGCGCATGACCTTCCATGTGCCCTCGCGCGGCCTGATCGGCTATCACGGCCAGTTCCTGACCGACACCCGCGGCACCGGCATCATGAGCCGGCTGTTCCATGCCTATGCCCCCTACAAGGGCACGATAGAGGGACGGCGCAACGGCGTGCTGATCTCCAACGGCGCCGGCAATGCCGTCGCCTATGGCTTGTGGTATCTCCAGGACCGGGGCCCGATGTTCATCCAGCCCGGCACGCAGGTCTATGCCGGCATGATCATCGGCGAGCATAGCCGCGGCAATGATCTCGAGGTCAATCCGCTGCGCAGCAAGCAGCTGACCAATATCCGCACCACCTCCAAGGACGAGGCGGTCCGCCTGACCCCGCCGCGCCAGATGACGCTGGAAGTCGCGATCGCCTATGTCCAGGACGACGAGGAGGTGGAGGTGACGCCCAAGAGCATCCGGCTGCGCAAGGTGATGCTCGACCCCAACGCCCGCAAGCGCGCCGATCGCGCGGCGGAGGCCGCGGACGTGAGCTAGAATGGCGCCCTCCCCATCGGACATTTCCCTCGCCCCACCGCCGGGGGAGCCCGCCGCCCTGAGGGGGGCCGCGGCTCTCGCCGCTTGGTGAACCGCTGGCGCCGCGCGCTCGCGGTCTATGCCGATCCCAAGATCTTCCTGATCACGGTGATGGGCTTCTCCAGCGGCCTGCCGCTGCTGCTGACCCTCTCCACCCTTTCCTATTGGCTCGCCAAGCTGGGCGTCAGCAAGACCTCCATCGGTCTCTTCGCCGCCGTCGGCGTGCCCTACAGCTTCAAATTCCTCTGGGCGCCGCTGCTCGACCAGATCCGGCCGCCCTTCCTCGGCCGGCGGCGCGGCTGGGCGATCATCATCCAGGCGGCGCTGGCGCTGGCGATCCTCGCCATGGGCTTCACCGATCCCGCCGTCAATCCCTGGTGGACGGCGCTCGCCGCCGTGGTGGTGGCCTTCCTCTCCGCAAGCCAGGACATCGTCATCGATGCCTATCGCATCGAGATCTTGCCGCTGGAGGAGCAGGGCGCCGGCTCGGCGGCGACCCAGGTCGGCTATCGCTTCGGCCTTCTCGCCGCCGGCGCGGGCGCCCTGGCCCTGGCCGATTTTGTCGCCTGGCCCGTGGTCTTCGCCATCCTCGCCGGGCTGATGGGCATCGGCGTCATCGCCTTCCTCGTGGCGCCGGAGCCTCCGGCCCCGCCGCTGCCGAAGCGCGAGAGCTTCACCGACTGGTTCATGCGCGGCGTCGTGGGGCCGCTGGCGGAATTCTTTCTGCGCCGCGGCGCGATCGTCATCCTGCTCTTCGTGCTGCTGTACAAGTTCGGCGATGCGATCAGCGGCACCATGGCCACGCCCTTCTATGTCGAGCTCGGATTCACGGGCGTGGAAATCGCCGCCGTGACCAAGGTCTTCGGCATCATCGCCTCTCTTGCCGGCACGCTCGCCGGCGGCGTGCTGGTGGCGCGCTTCGGCATCATGCGCGCGCTCCTCATCGGCGGCGTTCTGCAGGCGGTGGGGATCCTGCTCTTCGTGCCCTTGGCCTTGAGGGGCCATGACACGGTCTGGCTCGCCATCGCCGTGGGCGGCGACAATTTCGTCGGCGGGCTGGGTTCGGCGGCCTTCGTCGCCTATCTTTCCGCCCTCTGCAACATCGCCTTTACCGCCACGCAATACGCCCTGCTCTCCTCCTTCATGGCCGTCGGCCGGACCTTGCTCTCTTCGGGGAGCGGCTGGCTCGCGCAGCAGATGAGCTGGGCCGCCTTCTTCACCGTCTCCGCCGCCTTGGCAATTCCGGGGCTGCTGCTTCTCTTCTGGCTCATGCGTCTCTATCCGACGGAGCACGCCGGCTATGCCAAACAGCCCGCCTGAGCGGATCGCCCCTGAACGGATCGCCATCGTCGAGGGCGACATCACGACCCTCGATGTCGACGCCATCGTCAATGCCGCCAACCGGCATCTCGAGGCAGGTGCCGGAGTCTGCGGGGCCATCCACCGCGCCGCCGGGCCGGAGCTGGCCAAGGCCTGTGCCGCGGGTCGGCGGCTGCCCGACCGGCGAGGCGCGGCTCACCCCCGGCTTCAAGCTGAAGGCCCGCCATGTGATCCATGCGGTGGGGCCGGTCTGGCAGGGCGGCGACAAAGGCGAGGATGCGCTGCTGGCCGGCTGCTATCGCAGCAGTCTCGAAATCGCCGCGGCGAACGGCATCCGCAGCATCGCCTTTCCCGCCATCTCCACCGGCGTCTATGGCTATCCCCTGGAGCGGGCGACGGGGATCGCGATCGCCGCGGTGCGCGAGGGGCTCTCGCGCCATCCGGAGATCGAGCAGGTCGTCTTCTGCTGCTTCGGGGCCGAGCCGGCGGCGCTCTATCGCCGGCTCCTCTCCCAATGAGCATCGCGGGTCTCTCGCCGGCCCGCATCGCCGACCTGACCGCCGCGGAGGATCGCCGCTTCAAGCAGAGCCGGCCGAAATCCCAGGCCATGCTCGCCCGGGCCCGCGGCGTCATGCCGGCGGGCGTGCCCATGCCCTGGATGGTCGGGCTGCAGCGCCATGATCCCGTCTTCGTCGATTCGGGGCAGGGCGCTTCCTTCACCGATATCGATGGCCATCGCTATGTCGATTTCAACCTCGTCGATCTCGCGGGCTCCCTCGGCTTCGCCCCGCCGGCGGTCGTCGAGGCGGTGCAGCGGCGCCTGGCCCAGGGCAGCTCCTTCCTGCTGCCGACGGAAGATGGGCTCATCGCCGGCGAGCTTCTGGCCGCCCGTACGGCCATGCCCTTCTGGCAATTCACGGGATCGGCCACCATCGCCAATACCGAGGCGATCCGCATCGCGCGACTGATGACCGGGCGCGAGCGGGTGCTGATGTTCGACGGCAAGTATCATGGCCATCTCGATGACGCTTTGGTCTCGAGCGATGGGGAGGGCGAGCATGCCGAGCTTCTCGGCCTGCCCAAGGGGATCGAGCAGAAGGCGCGCACCGTGCCTTTCAACGATCTGGCGGCGCTCGAACGCGCGCTGGCCCGGGGCGATACCGCCTGCCTGATCGCCGAGCCCATGCTGACCAATTGCAACATCGTCTTTCCCGATCCCGGCTTCTGGCCCGAGGCCGAGCGGCTGGCGAAAGCGGCGGGCGTGCTCCTGGTCATCGACGAGGCCCATACCCATTCCTTCGCCTTCGGCGGGCTGACGCGGCTCTGGGACCTCCATCCCGATATGCTGATCCTGGGCAAGGGCTTCGGCACCGGCGTGCCCTTCGCCGCCTATGGCGTCACGGCCGAGATCGCCCGGCTCATGGAGCGCAATCTCTACAGCGATCCCGGCGGCCAGGGCCTGGCGCTGGGCGGCACCACCTATGCCAGCGCCCTGGCGCTGACCGCGGCACGGGCGGCGCTGGAATCCTGCATGCGCGAAGTCGACTACGCCCGGGTCGATGCCTTGGGGCAGCGCCTGGCCAAGGGGCTGGAGGCGCTCTTCCGCCGCCAGGGGCTTCCCTGGCGCGCACCCGTCATCGGCGGGCGGGCCGGCTGGGTGCTGGCGGCGGAGCTGCCGCGCGACGCCGCGCAATCCCGCCTGGCCATGGATCGCGAATTCGCCGACGCCCGCAAGCTCTTCATGGCCAATCGCGGACTCTGGGATGCGGTGGCGAGCGCCGGGCCAGGCTGCTCCTTCCAGCATGGCGAGGCGGAGGTCGATCTCTATCTCGAGGTCGCGGCGGAATTCCTCGCGGCGGCGATCGAATAGCGGTCTTCGTCCTACCGAACGAGCTTGGCCGAGCCGGGCGGCCGCTGAAGACATCGGTGAGCACCGTTTGATTGTCGCGCACCGTCCTCGGGCTTGACGGTGCAGCGTCGACGTCCGCGCCTCGGGACAAAGCAAAAAAGCCGTCCCGAGCTGCACTGCCGAGGCACCCAGCGCGAAGCATGCGGCGATACCCCGCGCATCGCTGATGCCTCCGGCCGCAATGACCGGCAGCTCACCTCGCGGCCTCGCGGCCATTGCCACGTCGACCTGCCGTCTCCCAATTGAAATTGGCGCGTTGGATACCGCGGCAGGTGTGGAAAGATACGCTCGCTATATGATGATACATATGTTGCATTTCACGATATTTGTGATAAGTTTCAACTATGAGCACGCGAGACCGGACGGATCCGCTGCCCGAACGCGGGCTCCTGCAGCTCCATCGGCTGCTTCCCAAACGCGCTTATCCATCGAGCGCACAGGAGACCGACATGCAATGGGTGACGCGACGGCGACCGAAGATCGATCGGCTTGCCTGCCCTTGGCTGATCAGGCGGTTCATCGACAAGAGTTCCGAATTTCTGTTCGTTCCGGCCGATGAGGTGCGGCAATTCGCATCCGCGACAGGCGCCATTCCATTCGACGTCCCGGGTGTCGAACTGTCGCATGGGCCCGGCGGATGCAGTTTCGATGCCTTCCTGGCCAAATACCGTCTCAGGGATCCGGCGCTGCGCCGCGTCGGCGCCATCGTGCTCGCGGCCGACAACGGCAACCTTGCCGCCGCCCCGGAAGCCGCCGGTTTGCGGGCGATATCGCTTGGGCTGGCCGGCTGCATCGGCAACGACCACGAGCGGGTGGCGCAAGGCCTCGTGCTCTATGACGCCCTCTATCGCTGGGCGCGAAAGCTGGCACCCGAGGCAGGCAATCGCGGCCCGTCCCGAGCGGGGGCTCGCGCTGTGGTACGCGCGCTATCGCGAGCGCCGGGTGCTCGCGGAACTCGACAACCGTATGCTGAGCGATATCGGCGTCAGCCCGGCGGAGGCGCAGATCGAAGCGGACAGGCCGTGCTGGCGTCCCTGAAGGTCCGTGCGCCGCTGTGAGAAGTCTGCCTTCGCGGGCGATTCAGGGGGCGGGGCGGAATACGGCAATGGCGGCGTCCTCGACCAGACCGGCGCGCTCCGCTATGTACAGCTCGTCCAGCTCCGGCACGAAAAGCGAGGTCCGGGCGCCCGACGAAGTTTGGATGCGGGCGATATGTCGGCTACCGGTGGCGTCGCGGCTGAACACATCGACGGCGCCGGCGCCGCAGCTCACATAGACCCGCTGGCGCTTGGCATCGAAGAACACATCGTCCGCATCCGCACAGGTCAAATCGCTCCCGGTCACGGCGCCGGTCCTGCTATCCAGGAACACGAGCCGCGGCGGAGAACGGAAAACTGTGGCGATTGTTGCGCCGGAATTGTCGAGGGCCATCGGAAAGTTCTGTGCCAGACCGGGCACGGTCCAGCTCGCCATTTGGCGGCCAGCGGCAAGATCGACGACGGCGATCTGCCTGGCGTCCGGAACATTGACATAGGCGCGGTTCGATTGGGCATCGATCTGGAAGGACTCGGGATGACCGGGGAGCTTGATGTCCTGCAATTTCGTGCGAGTCGCGGGATCGATGATGGCGAGGCCTCCCTCGCCATAACCGACGACGATATGCCCGTTGCGAGGATCGACCCTGATATTGTCGGCGTCGTCTCCCAGATTCAGGTTGCCGAGGGCAGCGAAATCGCCACCGGCGAAAAACATTACGCTCCCGTCGCCGGCGTTGGCGACGACGATCACGTCCGCGCCGGGAACATAGGCGACGCCTTGGGGTGACTTGAGACCAGTGAATCGGTGGAGGAGAGTGCCCGACCCGAGATCGATCGCATCAACGCTATCGTTGCCGAGCTCGGCTACGAATAGCCGATGGCGGCGGAGATCCACGGCCATATGATCGATCCTCCCGCTGACATGGGCGAGCGCAATCGTTCGCTCCGGCACCAAAGGCTGACCGGTGCCGGCAGCCCAGGCGGGGATCGAAAGGCCGGCCGCGAACCAGGCGGTCGCGGCCAACAAAGTCGCTCGCATCGTCTGCTCCTTCGCCGGCCGACCTCACGAATGCTGCACAAGTCTGGCCGCCTGCTGTCGGAGAAGATAAGCCGCCTGCAGCAGCTGTGTCGTCACACAGCCGTGATGACACAGCTATATCACGACGGCGGGTAGACCCGGGGTCACACCTTGCCTGACGGCCGGTTGCACGACCGCGTATCTGATACAGAGGCCAGATAGCAAGCAGGCAAGATACATGTGTTGCAGGAGGCCGGAATCGAGGATAACTTCAACCCGATGAGCAAGCTCGATAACCGCACCGTCACGGCACCTCAACGGTGGCTTCTGCTGTTGCATCAGCTTCCGGCCAAGCCTGCCTATCTGAGGGTAAAGGTCTGGCGCCGCCTGCAAGGCATTGGCGCCGCTCTGCTAAAAAATGCTGTCTATGCGCTCCCGGCCAGCGAACAGGCGCAGGAGGATTTCGAATGGGTGTTGAAGGAGATCACCGAAGCCGGCGGTGAGGCGATGATCTGCGAGGCGCGGCTCATTGACGGTCTCACGGATGACGAGGTCAAGGCGCAATTCAATGCCGTGCGCGAACTCGCGTACGAAAACCTGGCGAAGGAGGCGCGTCCCCTCGCCAAGAGCCTTCGTAAGAAGATGACAAGCGAGCAGCGCGTCGATGCGAAGGCGCGGCTTGCGCGGCTGAAGTCCCGGCAGGCCGAAATCGTGACGCTCGATTTCTTCGGCGCCGTCGGGCGCGAAGCCGTCGATGGCCTCCTGGCCGGCATCGAGGACAGCCTCAAGGAGGAGACATTGGAACATCCCGTGGAAGATCGTCCGAAGGCGGCTGGTATGGAAGATCTGAAGGGCCGTGTCTGGGTGACCCGCCAGGGCGTCTTCATCGACCGTATCGCCTGCGCCTGGCTGGTCCGCCGGTTCATCGATCCCGCTGCCCGTTTCAAATTCGTGCCGCGCCAAGGGATATGTCCCGGAGAAGGGCGAACTGCGGTTCGATATGTTTGAAGCCGAGTACACCCATGAGGGCGATCGCTGCAGCTTCGAAGTCATTCTTGCGCGCAGCGGCCTCCAGGACCGCGCTTTGCAGGCGATCGCTGAAATCGTTCACGACATCGACCTCAAGGATGAGAAGTTCGGGCGCACCGAATGCGCCGGGATGAGGACGCTATTTGCCGGCATGGCAATGGCCGAGAGCGACGACGAGGCGCGAATCGACGCAGGCAGTGCAATCCTGGAAAACCTGTACGCCTATTTCCGAAAGAAGCGCGAGCTGAGAAAATCTGCGAAGGGAACGAGGCCTGGGAGCTGAATTCTCCGTGGCAATCGCCGCTTCGCCCTCGATAGTCCCGGTTACCGCACGCGTCTGGTTTCAGCAAGACGGTTCACCAGCAGCTCGACCCGCGTGGTGATGAAGGACCAGGCAATATCGAAATCGTCGCTGACGGCGGGGCAATCATCCCAGTGCTCAAGGGCTTGGTTTGCAGTGACGAGCCCCTTGATGTCGCAACCGAAGGAAACGACGTAGTCCGCCCTTGCCAGGATATCCGGGCTGACGAGCACGGGGCGGACCGTTCGAACGTCGATGCCGCGACGCAACAGCCCCTCGACCACATTCACGGGAATCTCGGGATCAGGTTCTGGCCCCGACGTCGTAGCCTCGAAGGCGAGGCCTCTCTCTCTGGCCAAGCGGTTGAGATATTGCGCGGCCACCAGGCTCTTTGCCGATGCATGCTGGCAGACGAAGGCGACGGTCTGGGAATTATTCATCCCACCTAAACTCCATGGTGAAGAGCGATGAGGGTTTCAGATCGTGCCTCGCGCGAGATGATACAGCACGCCCAGCACAGCGGCGCCGACCAGGGTCGGAATCATGCCGACCTTGAATCGGAAGATGGCGAGCATTGCCCCGACGGTCAGGATCAGGGAGGGGATATTGATCGTGGCGAGGACCGGGATATCGAGCGTCAAACCCCATTTGCTCACGGGGGCCAGCTCGCCAAACAGGACATGGAGGGCGAACCAGATCGCAAGGTTGAGTATGACGCCGACCACCGCGGCGGTAATTGCGCCCAGCGCTGCGGTGAGCGCCTTGTTGGCACGCAATTTCTCGATATAGGGCGCGCCCAGGAATATCCAGAGAAAGCACGGAACGAAGGTAACCCAGGTTGTGAGGATGCCGCCGAGCGTCCCCGCCACCATCGGCGATAGCGTGCCGGGATGGCGAAAGGCACCCATGAAGCCCACGAACTGCGTCACGATGATGAGCGGGCCGGGCGTCGTCTCCGCCATGCCGAGGCCGTCGAGCATCTCGCCAGGCCTGAGCCACCCATAAGTCCCGACCGCCTCTTGGGCAACATAGGCAAGCACGGCATAGGCGCCGCCGAAAGTGACAACCGCCATCTTGCTGAAGAACACGGCGATGTCGCTGAACACATTGCCGCTGCCGAGCGTAAAGAACAGGAGGGCGACAGGGCCGAGCCATAGCACCAGAAAGATGGCGGCAATCTTCAGCGACCAGGCCGTCGTCGGCCGCGTATGGGCGGGGGTGCCGTCGCCGAGCGCCGTGTCGGCATCGGCGACCTGTTTGTCGCCGACCTTCCTATGACCATTGCCGGCAAGAAAAGCCGACAAGCCAGCGCGCCCACCGATGAACCCGATGATTCCCGCGACCAAGATGATCAGCGGAAAGGGAGCGTGGAAAAAGAAGATCGCAATGAAGGCCGCCGCCGCAATACCCTGCAAGATGTTGTTTCGGAGCGCGCGTTTGCCGACCCGAACGACCGCCTCCAGCACGATCGCCAGCACGGCCGCCTTGAGGCCGAAGAACATGGCCTGCACCACGCCGACATTGCCGAAGGCGGCATAAATCCAGCTCAGAACCATGAGGGCAATGAAACCTGGGAGAACGAAGAGGGTCCCGGCGACGAGTCCGCCCCTGGTCTTATGCAGCAGCCATCCAATGTAGATCGCGAGTTGCTGCGCTTCCGGCCCAGGCAGCAGCATGCAGTAGTTCAGGGCGTGAAGAAACCGGGTGTCGCCGATCCAGCGTTTCTGCTCGACCAGGATCCGGTGCATCACCGCGATCTGCCCCGCCGGGCCGCCGAAGCTCAAGGCCGCAACCTTGACCCATACCCAGAATGCCTCGCGGAAGGAAACGCCATGGGCGGGTATGCCCTCTTGGGGCTGGGCCGTCTGGGTCAATCCTTGGTTCATCGGCTATATGTATCACGTCTAGAACTAGAAAACGCAACACTTGTATCATCTTGGGGAGCGAGCGTATGTTTCCGCGTCCTCATGGAGACAAGGCGCCCAGACCGGCCCCTTGCTGCAACCTGGAAGGAGTTGCCGAATGAAATGGGTTACCCGCGAGCGACCGAAGATCGATCGGATCGCCTGTCCTTGGCTGGTCACGCGATTCATCGATAAGGCGCCGGAGTTCCTGTATGTCGCGCCGAATCGCGTGCAGGAGGTCGCCAAAGAGACCGGCGCCATCCCCTATGACATCCCGGGCGTCGAGCTCTCTCATGTCGGCGAGCTCTGCAGTTTCGATGCCTTCCTCAAGAAGTATGAGCTTGATACCCCAGCGTTGCAGCATGTGGCGCAGATCGTGCGCGGCGCCGATACCTCGCGCCTCGACCTCACGCCGCAATCGCCGGGGCTCTTTGCCATCTCGCTCGGCCTCTCGGCAGTGTTCGCCGACGACCACGAGATGTTGAAGCACGGCATGGTCATGTACGACGCGCTTTATGCCTGGTGCCAATCGCTCCAGACGGAGGCGCATCAACTGGCCGCCGAAGATGACGGCCTAGCAGGCCCGATGCCTTACAGCATTCGGCCCCTGTCCTGCGCCAAGGAACATGACCATGTGGGTGGGCACCACCGCGCGCCCGCGCCGGTGGCGATGTAAGGGTTCACCCCTCAGGCCGAGACCTATTCTCTTGCAGACCCACCCCGGCCCTATCACCCGTTCCCAGGGGCGAGGGGGGAAAGCAGCCCGAGAGGCTACTCCGCCAGGTCGAGGGCGTAGCCGGCGGCGCGCACGGTGCGGATCAGATCGGTCTCCACATCCGCATTGATCGCCTTGCGCAGCCGGCGGATATGCACATCCACGGTGCGCGGCTCGACATAGACGTCGCGGCCCCAGACCATGTCGAGAAGCTGCTCGCGGCTGAAGACGCGGCCCTGATTCTCCAGGAGATGGCGCAGCAGGCGGAACTCGGTCGGGCCCAGATGCACCTCGCGGCCGTTGCGCCGCACCCGGTGGGAGGCCAGATCCATCACCAGATCCTGATATTGCAGGGTCTCGCCGTCGCGCTCCGGGCGGGAGCGGCGCATCACGGCGCGCAGCCGCGCGATCAGCTCGCTCGGGCTGAAAGGCTTGGTGACGTAATCATCGGCCCCGGCATCGAGGCCGCGCAGCTTGTCGCCCTCCTCGCCGCGTGCGGTCAGCATGACGATGGGCAGGCGCCGCGTCTCGGGCAGGCGGCGGAGCTGGCGGCAGACCTCGATCCCCGACATCAGCGGCAGCATCCAATCGAGCACCACCAGATCGGGCATCTGCTCGGCGATCTGCAGCATCGCCTCCTCGCCGTCGCGCGCCTCGGCGACGCGGAATCCCTCGCGCTCGAGGTTGTAGCGCAGCAGGGTCACCAGGGCGGCCTCGTCCTCGACGACGAGAACCAAGGGGGCTTGCTTCATGCGGTTTCCTCCGGCGGCGTCACCACCGCAAAGCTGGTCTTATCGCTCTTCGGCCGCGCCTCGCTGATATCCTCGCCGCGGACCAGGAAATGGATGATCTCGGCGACATTGGTCGCGTGATCGCCCATGCGCTCGATGTTCTTGGCGATGAAGATCAGATGGGTGGAGGGGCCGATGTTGCGCGGATCCTCCATCATGTAGGTGAGGAGCTCGCGGAACAGGCTGTTGTACATATCGTCGACTTCCTGGTCCCGTTTCCAGGCGGCGACGGCCTTGTCGGCATCATGGGCGCCATAGGCGTCCAGGATGTCCTTGATGATCTGCTGCACCAGCCGGCCCATGCGGGCGATGCCGCCGACGGGGCGCATCGGCGGGCTCTGGGTCAGCGCGATGGCGCGCTTGGCGACATTGGCCGCGTAATCGCCGATGCGCTCGATGTCGCTGGAGATCTTGATGGCGGCGACGATCTCGCGCAGGTCCACCGCCATGGGCTGGCGCAGCGCCAGCATGCGGACGGTCTGGGTGCTGATCTGGCGCTCGAGCTGGTCGATGCGGGCATCGTTCTGCACCACCCGCGCCGCCTGCTCGGCGTCGCGGCTCACCAGCGCTTCGATGGCAGCCTGCAGCTGCGCCTCGGCGAGCCCGCCCATCTGGGCGACCAGATCGCTGAGGCGCTTCAGTTCTTCGTCGAAACTCTTGACCGTGTGTTCGGTGGTCATATTCAGGCAGCTCCCGCGACCCATTGGCAGCTTGGCGAGCCGGCTCGGGCGACCCCTTGCCGGCAACTCGAGCGCCGGGGCGCCCAAGTCCGCCGGATGAAGACCTAGCGCCGGTCCCGCGACTTGCGTACTACAGATATATGACTGATTTGTGACTATCAACGCCCATGAGAGGCGGGTGCGGCCGTCCCCGGACTCGAATTGCGGCAGAAAGACCGTGAAGCGGCTGCCCTGGCCCAATTCGCTTTCCAGTTCCAAGGCACCGCGATGACGGCTGACGATATGCTTGACGATGGCGAGCCCCAGCCCGGTGCCGCCCAGATCCCGCGAGCGGGCGGTATCCACCCGATAGAAGCGCTCGGTGAGCCGCGGCAGATGCCGGCGGTCGATGCCTTCACCCTGGTCGATGACCGCCACCGCCACGGCGGGCCGCGCCGGGGTCATGGCCGCGGGCGGCTCGCTGGTCCGGGCCAGCACGCGGACCGGGCTGCCGGCCCGGCCGTATTTGAGGGCATTGTCGATCAGGTTCTGGAACAGCTGGATCAGCTCGTCCTGATCGCCCTGGACCGCCGGCAGACCAGCGAGATCGGCCGGCAGCTCGATGGTCATGCTGCGGGCCGCGGCCTTCATGGCCAGGCTGTCGGCGACGCTGGCCAGCACCGCATGGAGGCGCACCCCCTCGGTCGGCACGCTATGCTCGTTGAGCTCGATGCGGGAGAGGGAGAGAAGATCGCCCACCAGCCGCGCCATTCGGGACGCCTGCTCCTGCATGATGCCCAGGAACTTCGCCCTTGCCTCGCCATCGTCCTTGGCCGGCCCGCGCAGGGTCTCGATGAAGCCCAGGAGGGTGGCCAGCGGGGTGCGCAGCTCATGGCTGGCATTGGCGACGAAATCGGCGCGCAGCCGGTCGGCCACCACGACCTTGGTCATGTCCTGCAGCGCCAGCAGCACGGTTGGCGTCTCGCTCGCGGTCGGGGACAGCGGCAGGACATGGGCATCGAAGCTGCGCTCCACCGGCACCGGCATGGTGAATTCCACGGTCTCGGCCTCGGCGCTGTCCAGCGCCCGGTCGACGGCGTCGAGCAGCTCGGGCTGACGCAGCACGCCCGTCAGATTGCGCCCGAGCAGCGGCCCCTCGAACAGGGTCTCGGCCGCGGGATTGGCAAGGCGGATGCGCTTCTGGCTATCGACCAGCAGCAGGGGATCGGGCAAATGCGCCAACACCCGCTCGGCCTCGGCGGCATGCAGGGCGAGGCCCTCCTCGCGCTCGCGCCAGACGCCGATGGCATTGATCAGCCGCGGGGCGAGACCCCCGCCCAGGGCGGAATCCCGGCCAGCCGGCGGCGGGCCGGGCCGGCCGGCGGCCATGCGCTCGGCATATTCGGCCAGGGCGCCCAGATGGGTGAGATGGCCGCGCAGCAGCAGCCAGAGCCAGAGCAGCAGGAGCAGCCCCGCGACGATCGCCGGCACCAGCGCCAGATGGGCGACGGCGACGAGGCCGGCGAGGATGACGAGGATCGGCGCGGCGAGCAGGCCGAGCGCGGCGAGCAGGCGGCTGAGCGGCGGGCGAGGCGGCATCGACGGCCTATAGCGATTATCCGCTTAGCTATAGACCTTCCGGCGGCGCGGCGCGACCTCGATGCGCGTCATGTTTTTGTAACTGTCACAAAACTGCAATGAACCACCCGTAGGTAATCAGCGAGTCAGCAGCTCGGCATTGGCCCCGAGCGAAGCGAGGGCCGCGGCGGTCACGATTTCCGACACCGTCGCTCCGGTCTGGACGATCTGGGCCGCATGGGCGAGACCGCAGAGGATAGGCCCGTAGACCGTGCCGCCGCCGAGCTGCTGCAGCAGCTTGGCCGAGATGGCGGCGCTGTGGAGGGCCGGCATCAGCAGGACATTGGCGGCCCCGGTCAGGCGGCAGAAGGGGTAGAGCTGGCGCATCAGCTCGAAATCCAGGGCCACATTGGCCTGCATCTCGCCGTCATATTCGAAATCGACCTGGCGCGAATCGAGCTCGCGCACCGCATCGCGAACCCGCTCCATGCGCTCCAGCGGCGGATTGCCGAAATTGGAGAAGGAGAGCAGCGCCACCCGCGGCTCATGGCCGAGCAGGCGCGCCATCTCGGCGGCCTGAGTGGCGATGCCCGCGAGCTCCTGCGCCGAGGGCAGCTCATGCACGGCGGTATCGGCCAGCAGCACGGTGCGGCCATGGGCGATGACGACGGAGAGGCCGAACAGGATATGGCCGGGCCGGGGATCGAGCACCCTGAGGATTTCCTCCAGCGTGGTGGAGAAGCTGCGGGTCACGCCCGTCACCATGGCATCGGCGTCGCCCTCGGCCACCATGCAGGCGGCGAAGACATTGCGGTCCTGATTGGCCATGCGCAGGCAGTCGCGGTAGAGCGCGCCCTTGCGCTGCAGGCGGCGGTAGAGCAGCTCGGTGTAATCCTTGTTGCGGTCGGAGAGGCGGGCATTGGTGATCTCGATGCCCTCGGGCGTGCCCAGCCCGGCGGCCTGCATGGTCGCATGGATGCGCTCCTCGCGGCCCACCAGCACGGGCGTGCCGTAGCCGGCGTGATGGAAGGCGACCGCGGCGCGGATCACCTTCTCCTCCTCGCCCTCGGCGAAGACGACCCGGCGCGGATTGTTGCGCACCCGCTCGAAGATCAGATTGAGGCTCGCGGCCGTGGGGTCGAGCCGGCCGGAGAGCTCGGCGCGATAGCCTTCGAGATCCAGGATCGGCTTGCGCGCCACGCCGCTTTCCATCGCCGCCTTGGCGACCGCGATGGGAATGTAGGAGATGAGGCGCGGATCGAAGGGCACGGGGATGATGTAGTCGGGGCCGAAGCGCAGCCGCCGTCCGGCATAGGCCGCATCCACCTCGTCGGGCACGTCCTCGCGGGCGAGCTCGGCCAGCGCATGGGCCGCGGCGATCTTCATCTGGTCGTTGATGGTGGAGGCGCGCACATCGAGCGCGCCGCGGAAGATATAGGGAAATCCCAGGACGTTGTTCACCTGGTTGGGATAGTCCGAGCGGCCGGTGGCGACGATGGCGTCCTTGCGCACCGCATGGACCTCCTCCGGGGTGATCTCCGGATCGGGATTGGCCATGGCGAAGATGATCGGCTTGGCCGCCATGGAGGCCACCATCGCCGGCGTCACGGCCCCTTTGGCCGAAAGGCCGAAGAAGACATCGGCCCCCTTCAGGGCGTCGGCCAGGCTGCGCGCATCGGTCCGCGCGGCATGGGCCGACTTCCACTGGTTCATGCCCTCGGTGCGGCCCTGGTAGATGACGCCCTTGGTATCGACCAGGATGCAATTGTCATGGGGCAGGCCCATGGTCTTGATGAGCTCGACGCAGGCGATGGAGGCGGCGCCGGCACCGTTCACCACCATCTTGATGTCGGCGAAATTGCGGCCGGTCAGATGCAGCGCATTGATGAGCCCGGCGGTGGCGATGATGGCGGTGCCGTGCTGATCGTCGTGAAAGACGGGAATATCGAGCAGCTCGCGCAGGCGCTGCTCGATGATGAAGCATTCCGGCGCCTTGATGTCCTCCAGATTGATGCCGCCGAAGCTGGGGCCGAGATAGCGCACGCAATTGATGAACTCGTCGACGTCGCGGGTGTCGATCTCGAGGTCGATGGAATCGATATCGGCGAAGCGCTTGAACAGCACCGCCTTGCCTTCCATGACCGGCTTGGAGGCGATGGCGCCGAGATCGCCCAGCCCCAGCACCGCCGTGCCGTTGGAGATGACCGCGACCATATTGCCCTTGGCCGTGTAGTCGTAGGCGAGCGAGGGATCCTCGGCGATGCGCAGGCAGGGCACGGCCACCCCGGGGGAATAGGCCAGAGACAGATCTCGCTGGGTGGTGAGGGGCTTGGTGGCGCGGATCTCGATCTTGCCGGGACGGCCTTGGGAATGAAACAGCAGCGCCTCCTGGTCGGTGGTGCTGCCGTGCGCCTTGATCATGAACGAGGCCTCCCGCAATTTTTGAGCTTGATGATCAAGGCTTGCATGAAAAACGCATGAAAGGAATAGCGGCAAAGGGATGGGGGGCATGTCCAGAAGCGTGGCCGCGGGGGCAAATCCGAGTTACCTTCGCCGCCCATGACGGAAGGCCCCAAATCGGACAGCCCCAAATCGGACAACGCCGGGCCGGAGACCCCGGGGCCGGATGTCCCGAATTCCGGCGAACCGCAACCGCTCGCCATCCCCGCCGATTCCTCGCCGCTGATGGCCCAGTATCTCGCGGTCAAGCGGGCCCATCCCGACCATCTCCTGTTCTACCGCATGGGGGATTTCTACGAGCTCTTCTTCGAGGATGCGGCCCGGGCCTCCGCGGCGCTGGCCATCGCGCTCACCAAGCGCGGCAAGCATGACGGCGGGGACATCCCCATGTGCGGCGTGCCGGTGCATGCCGCCGAGGGCTATCTCGCCAAGCTGATCCGCCAGGGCTTCAAGGTCGCGGTCTGCGAGCAGATCGAGGATCCGGCCGAGGCCAAGAAGCGCGGCGCCAAATCCGTGGTCCGGCGCGATGTCGTGCGCATCGTCACGCCCGGGACCCTGACGGAGGAGACCCTCCTCGACGCGCGCAGCCATAATTTCCTTGCCGCCATCGCCGATGTCGGCGGGGCCATGGGCCTCGCCTGGGTCGATATCTCGACCGGCGATTTCGCGGTGCAGCCGCTGGGGCCGAGCGAGCTCGCCGGCGCGCTCGCGCGGCTGCAGCCGAGCGAGATCCTGCTGCCGGATCGCCTGTTCCAGCAGCCCGAGCTCGCGGGACTCCTGGCGGAATACCGGACCCAGCTCTCGCCGCTGCCCGCGGCGCGCTTCGAGAGCGAGGCGGCGCGCCGGCGGCTGGAGCAGGTCTTCGCGGTCAAGGCGCTGGAGGGCTTCGGCAGCTTCGAGCGGGCCGAGATCGCCGCCTGCGGCGTCCTTGGTCGACTATCTCCAGACGACGCAGCTCGGCCGCCTGCCGCGGCTGGCGGCCCCGCGGCGCCTCGCCTCCGGCGCGGTCATGGAGATCGATGCGGCGACCCGGCGCAATCTCGAGCTCACGCGCGGGCTGACGGGCGATCGCCAGGGCTCGCTGCTGGCGGCCATCGACCGCACGGTCAGCGCCGGCGGCGCCCGGCGCCTCGCCGATTGGCTGGCCGCCCCCCTCACCGATCCCGCCGCCATCGATGCCCGGCTCGACATGCTGGCCGCCCTCATCGCCGAGCCCCGGCTGCGCGAGGATCTGCGCCAGGCCCTGCGGCGCGCGCCCGATATCGAGCGCTCGCTCTCGCGCCTGCTGATCGGCCGCGGGGGTCCCCGCGATCTGGCGGCGCTCGGCCTCGGCCTCGCCGCCGCCGGGGCGCTGCGCGGGCGCCTCGCCGGCGCGCCCGATCTGCCCGCCGGGCTGCGCCAGGCGGAGGCAGCGCTCGGCGATCATGGCGCCCTCGTCGCGGAACTGGGCCGCGCCTTGGGGCCGGAGCTGCCGGTGATCGCGCGGGACGGCGGCTTCATCGCCCCCGGCTATCGCGACGGGCTCGACGAGCTTCGCAGCCTGCGCGACGAGAGCCGGCGCCTGGTGCTCGAGCTGGAGCAGCGCTATCGCGGGGAGACCGGCATCTCCTCCCTCAAGATCCGGCACAACAATGTGCTGGGCTATTACGTCGAATCGACGGCGATCCATCTGGAGAAGCTGACCAAATCGGCGGGCTTCATCCATCGCCAGACCATGGCCAATGCCACGCGCTTTACGACGGTGGAGCTGGGCGAGCTCGAGCGCCGCATCGCCACGGCGGCGGACAAGGCCCTGGCCCTGGAGCTCGAATGCTTCGCCGAGCTGGTGGCGCTGGCAAGCGCCGCCGCCGAGGCGATCGCCGCGGCGGCTGCCGCGCTTGCCCTGCTCGATGTCGCCGCCGCCTTGGCCGAGCTCGCCGTCGAGGGCGACTACTGCCGCCCGATGGTGGATGAGAGTGCCGCCTTCGAGATCAAGGCCGGGCGCCATCCCGTGGTGGAGGCGGCCCTTCGCGCCCAGCAGGGGGGCGCCTTCGTCGCCAATGACTGCGATCTGGGGGCGGCGCAGCGGCTCTGGCTGCTGACCGGCCCCAATATGGCCGGCAAATCGACCTTCCTGCGCCAGAACGCCCTGATCGCCGTGCTGGCCCAGATCGGTGCCTTCGTGCCGGCGCGGGCCGCCCATATCGGCATCGTCGACCGGCTGTTCAGCCGGGTCGGGGCCGCCGACGATCTCGCCCGCGGCCGCTCGACCTTCATGGTGGAGATGGTGGAGACGGCGGCGATCCTGAACCAGGCGAGCCCGCGCTCGCTGGTGATCCTCGACGAGATCGGCCGCGGCACGGCGACCTTCGACGGGCTCTCCATCGCCTGGGCGACGATCGAGCATCTGCATGAGGTCAATCGCTGCCGCGCCCTCTTCGCCACCCATTATCACGAGCTGGTGGCGCTCGCCGCCCGGCTGCCGGCCCTCTCGCCCCATGCCATGCGGGTCAAGGAATGGCAGGGCGATGTGGTGTTTCTCCATGAGGTGGCGCTGGGCGCCGCCGACCGCAGCTACGGCATCCATGTGGCCAAGCTCGCGGGCCTGCCCGCCGCCGCCGTCGCCCGCGCCGAGCAGGTGCTGGCCACCTTGGAGAAGGGCGAGCAGGCGAGCGCGCTCACGAGGCTCGCCGACGACCTCCCGCTTTTCTCCGCCCGCATCGCCGAAGCGCGCAAGCCCTCGCCCGCGGAGCAGGCGCTGGCCGCCCTCGACCCCGACCAGATGACGCCGAGAGAGGCGCTGGAGGAGCTCTATCGCCTCAGGCGGCTGGCGAAGGGGGAGACATGAGGTCGCGCTCTCTCTGACGATTAGGGACAGTATTCTCCTCGTCGCGTTTCTCTCACCATCACGGAAGCATCATGGGATCGAACATCGCTCAGAAGCGCGCCGCCAAGGCTCAACGCCGCAAGGCGATCGTGGCCGGCAAGCGCAAGACCGAGATCGCCGCGACGGGCGGCTCGCTCGTCGAGCGCGTGCGGCGCGCCACCGCCGGAAGAATTATGCGCTGCGCCCTGCAGGACAGCTTGAGCAGGCTCGGCTTCGGCATGCTGATCCTGGTGCGCGAGAGTGCGGAAGGCGCACTTTCCATGGGCGGCTTCCTGCTCGACGCTCATTACGGCATCAAAGATGTCGTCTTCCGCCCCATCGACGGGCCGGAGCTGGATCGATTCTACGCGATGGTGGCCGAGAGCGGCGCTCTGGTCGCGATCGAGCCCGCGGACGCGCGCAAGCTGCTGCATGAGGCCGTCGCAAGGGCACAGGCGCTGGGTATCCGCCCGCATCGTGATTACGCGGTGGTCGAAGCGCTGTTCGGCGACGTGCGCATCGAAGATTCGACCGTAACCATCCCGGTGCCAGGCTGGGGCACCGAAACGCCCGGTCTTCCAGCGAAGGATGAGGCCGCTGATCCGGCCGCGGTTGCAGATTCACCCGATGACGGCAATACCGCGGACGAACCGGCAGCGGCGCGGATCTCACGATCGCCGAGAGCTCAGATTCCGCGACGTAGAGGTTCATAAGACATGGCTGGCCAAAACGTTGACATTCCGGTGCATCTTCATTCCGGGATGGTCAACGAGAGGGTAATCCCGAATAAGGCGACCATGGAATAGGGCCCAGACGCTCCGCCGGGGCGAGATCTTCCCTTACGAAAACGACGGTCCCGCCGCTGTCCGGTAAATCATGCGCGGCAAACCCGAATTTCCCGGGAGTCGTTTGAAAGATCTGCCACGCCGGATCCTCGTAGAACGCGGGACTCTGGCGCATTCGATCGTCGTCCACGAGGATTCCGATGCCGTCGGCTTTCAGGAAGCCGGCAAGATCCTGATGCTTGTCCAAGGCAGAAACCGATTCAAAATTGCCGCCCGCATAGATCCCCGCGGTTGGCGTCACCGAACTGCAGACTCGGACCATCGACTTGATCTCCAGCCGCCGCAGGAAATATGCCGTCTGCAGCGCCGGCCGAGGCACGACCGACCACTCACCCATCGTAGCGTCGACCCTGGCCCCCACGGCGCCCAGGTTGGGAACGATGACGGAAAGGACGGCTGCCACGACGAGACCATTGGCGCGTGTTCCCCGGCCGCGGAGGCGTCGGCTCAGGAGGACGACCGCCAGGGCAAACAGGATGGCGCCGAACCCCAGCACATAGTGATTCCGCGGATAGAGGATCAGCATCATCAAGGCGAAGGGCAGCTGAAAGATGATCAGGCAAATTGCCTCCGGCAATGAACGCAAGATCCTGGCGAAGATTGCCGAGGCATGGCCCAGGTACCCTCCATCCGAGGGCCGCAAGGACAGATCAAGCGAAGGTGAGCCGCGTGCGCGATGGAAAATGACGAAAGCGGCGAGTGCCGCCAGGAGCAAGATCGCTTCGGCCCAGGTGTAGAGCTTGAAGCGGGGAAGGATGAAGTTGAAATGCCCGAAGAACAATCCTGCGAGCATCACGGGAATATGTATGAGGTTCGACAGGAGATGATGGGAGAACGCTGAGGGATTGGCGATCAAAGCGCCGAAGATGGAGGAGGCGTGAGGGAAGACCGAGTTGAAAATCTGCTGATAGTCGCTCGACCATGGATCCTGCGCCAAGTGGTTCCAGGCGCTGTAGTTCAACGCGAAATGCTGCGCGAAGGCGAAGACGCTTCTGCCGCCGTACATCGGGAACCCGTAATGGGCGTAGAGCAAGGCCACAAGAATCGAACCGATGGCGAGATGCAGCAGGAGCGATCGATCCCTGGCACGCGTTGCGGCTATCAGATAGGCCGCATATAGGACAAAGCCGATCAACGCGATCGCATATTCGGGCCGCACGAGCGACAAGAGCGCGGCGCCCGCAAGCATCAGGGCCCATCGGGCGGGATGCTCGCCAAGACAGACGAAGATCGAAATAAAGAGAAACATGACGGAGAGCGCGAGATGCATCGTCTTCGGCTCAACCGGCAAATTCGCCGCCGAAATCATGAGATAGGTGGCGCTTGCGATCGCCAGGGTGGTCGGAACGCGTCGACAGGCAAAATATACAAACATGCAGATCGGCAGGAGAGCCGCGATCAGCCGTTGATGGAAAAAATACAGATCGATGGGATCGCGCACGAGGAAGTGCTCGAGCCGATACAGATCGACATAGAGGGGCGACCATTCGGCAGGGTCTGACGGCGAGGCATAGCCGAGCGCGTAGCTGAGATATTTGGTTTCGTCACCCAGCCGCAGGTCCAGCACATGCTCCAGACCGAGCGTGAACTTCCATCCGCAGAAGGCGAGGAACAGGATCGCCGCCGGGATATAACCCACCTCCGAAATCCTGGTTAGCCATGCTCCAGGTCGGGCGGGTGTGGCGATCAGAGAGTCTTGGCCGAAGATCGACAAGTGCGCTTCCCATCCGGTTGATGACAAGCCCGCTTGATGAATTGAGCCAAGCACAAGGCACCGCAACTTTTGAGGTGCCGCGACCCGGCGAATTGGTTCGTGTCGCTATGGCCGGTTCAGGACGATGCAATCCGCGATCTCACAAGCAACGCAAGAGAGGGTACACCCGGGCGGAAAGTATCGTCGTGGCAAGATTTTGTTGGAAATAACCCACGAAAGACCACAGGGGACAGTCGAACCAGCGAAGGTTGCGTCGCCGGCCGCATCGGATGCGCCACCCAACCAGAAGCGGCCCGCGCAATCTGCGGGTGAAAGCGGGCAGGTTTCTCCAGCCGGCGATGGACGAAACGGTTCGGGCCGCGCTATACCGCGCGCCATGAAATTCTCCCGTCTGACAGAGCGCATCGGCGGCGAAGGCGCGCGCGCCTGGGCCGTGCATTCCGAGGCCATGCGCCGGCGGCGCGCCGGCGAGCAGATCATCGTCCTCTCCGTGGGCGAGCCGGATTTCGACACCCCGCGGCCCATCGTCGAGGCGGCCAAGGCCTCTCTCGATCGCGGCCGCACCCATTACACCGGCATCGTCGGGGATCCGCCGTTGCGCGCGGCCATCGCGCGGCGGCAGGCGGCGCGCATGGGCGTCGCCGTCGGGCCGGAGAATGTGGTCGTGCTGGCCGGGGCCCAATGCGCCCTCTTCGCCGCCTTGCTCTGCCTCCTCGATCAGGGCGAGGAGATCATCGTGCCGGAGCCGATGTATGTGACCTATGAGGCGGCCATCGGCGCCAGCGGGGCGGCGATCCGTCCCGTGGCGCTCCGGCCCGAGCATGGCTTCCGCCTCCAGGCGGCCGATGTCGCCGCCGCCATCGGACCTGCGACCCGCGCCGTGCTGATCAACAGCCCGCATAACCCGACCGGGGCCGTCATCCGCCGCGCCGAGATGGAGGCCCTGGCCGAGCTCTGCCGGCGCCACGATCTCTGGCTCATCTCCGACGAGGTCTATGGCTCCCTCGTCTTCGAGGGCGATCACATCAGCCCCGCCGGCCTGCCGGGCATGGCGGAGCGCACCGTCACCATCGACAGCCTGTCGAAATCCCATGCCATGACCGGCTGGCGTCTCGGCTGGGCGATCGGGCCCGAGGCGCTGATGCATCATCTGGGCGATCTGGCGCTCTGCATGCTCTACGGCTCGCCGGGTTTCATCCAGGATGCGGCCATCGTCGCGCTGGAGGAGGATCATGAGGCGCTGGAGAAGATGCGCCTGGCCTATCGCCGCCGGCGCGATCTCCTGCATCGCCAGTTGGCCCAGGTGCCCACGCTCGCCGTCGACCGGCCCGAGGCCGGCATGTTCCTGATGGTCGATGTCGGCCGCACCGGCAAGAACGCCCAGGATTTCGCCTTCGGCCTGCTCGAGGCCGAGAAGGTGGCCCTGCTTCCCGGCACCGCCTTCGGGCCGCAGCTCGCGAACTACGTCCGCATCAACCTCGGCGCCCCCGATGCCGAGCTCGAGGAGGCCGGCCGGCGCATCGCCCGATATGCGGAGAGTCTATAAGGGCATTTGACGAATACGCGTTTTGCGTATATACTGTAAGTTTAAGGTTCGTACGGGAGAGTCACTGCAAATTCCCTGCAGAAGCAGATCGGACCGCCGGGAAAACCTATTCCGGCGGGCGAGGGCCGAGGAATTCGATGTCGCGCTGGTTGCTCTTGGTGCTTCCCAGCGTGAGATGGAATTTCCACCTCTGCCAACTCGCGCGATAGGCCTCCATATCGGCGATGCGGATGGTGAAGCGGCTCACCATCACCGAGCCGGCGGGCGTTCCGGCGCTGCCGAAAACGGGAAAGCCGACGCCGATGCCGGCGGTATCGAGGCCGCCGGAGCCGCCGGAGGCGCCGAGCTCGACCTGCGGCGGAATGCCCTCCGACGGTGCTTCGCTCTCCCGCGCATGAGCGATCGGACCGACCGGAAAAACATGGCCCTCAGGATCGATGAGAGCGGCGGCCACGACCGGCTGAGGGTCGCGCAGCGTGACCTCGACCATATCCGGCGAGAGGAATCCGGTCTCCAGCGGCGGCGGCGCGCTGCTGAGCTGGACGGGCTTCTCGGCGGCGCAGGCCGCCGGCAGCAGGAGGGCGGTCAACAGGAGGTATCGAGCGGCGCGGATCATGCGAGCGCCTCTCAGCGCGCCGGCCCGGAAGAAGGCGCCGAAGGGCGCCCAGATAACCCGCAAATCGAAACTCTCGGCCATCGCTTGCTCCCGAAGCCCGCTTACAACAGGGCCCCTGGATACCATATGATGCGGTGCCATGGAGACCATCCGCGATCAGCGCGCCGTCATCGACCGCCGGCGCCTCTCCACCAGCCTCGCTGATGCGGGGGCGCAGAGCGATGCGGCACTTCTGGAGGTGCTGAAGCGGGCGCTGGCCCAGGGAAGGGCGGAGATCCGCCGGCGCTTCGAGGCCGAGGCCCGGGCGGAGGATGCGGGGCTCCGGGTCGGGCACGAGACCTGCTTCCTGATGGATCAGCTGATCCGCACCCTTTACGACTACACGACCCAGCAGGTCTTCCCGCTGGCCAATCCCAGCGCCGGCGAGCATCTGGCCCTGGTGGCGGTCGGCGGCTATGGCCGCGGCGAGCTCGCCCCTGCTTCGGACATCGATCTCCTCTTCCTGCTGCCCTACAAGCTGACGCCCCATGGCGAGCAGGTGGTGGAGTTCATGCTCTACCGCCTCTGGGATCTGGGCCTGAAGGTCGGCCATGCCACGCGCTCGGTGGACGAGTGCATCCGCCAGGCCAAGGCGGATATGACCATCCGCACCGGGCTGCTGGAATCCCAATTCCTCTGGGGCGATACCAAGCTGTTCCAGGAGCTGAAGCGCCGCTTCCGGCGCGAGGTCGCCACCGGCAACGGCCTGGATTTCGTCGAGGCCAAGCTTGCCGAGCGCGACCAGCGCCACAAGCGCACCGGCAATTCGCGCTACACGCTGGAGCCCAATATCAAGGAGGGCAAGGGGGGCTTGCGCGACCTCCATACCCTCTACTGGATCGCCAAATATCTCTATCAGGTGGACGAGGTCTCCGCTCTGGTCGAGCGCGGGGTGCTGAGCGCCGCCGAGGTTGCGACCTTCGAGAAGGCCGCGGCCTTCCTCTGGACCGTGCGCTGCCATCTGCATTATCTCGCCGGACGGGCGGAGGAGCGCCTGACCTTCGACCTCCAGCCCGAGCTGGCGCGCCGCATGGGCTATACCGACCATGCCGGGACGCTGCGGCGTCGAACGGCTGATGAAGCATTATTTCCTGATCGCCAAGAGCGTCGGCGATCTCACCCGCATCTTCTGTGCCGCCATCGAGGCGGCCCATCAGCGCCGGCCTTTCCTCAGGCTGCCCAGCCTGGCCTTCCCCGGCATCGGGCTGCGCCGGCGCGAGATCGAGGGCTTCGCCGTCGAGGGCGACCGCCTCAACGTGCCGGACCCCGAGCTGTTCACCAGCCAGCCCATCAATATCCTGCGGCTGTTCGAGGTGGCCCAGCGCCGGGACCTCGACATCCACCCCACGGCCTTGCGCCTGGTCACGCGCCATCTGAAGCTGGTGAAGCAGCTGCGCAGCGATCCCGAGGCCAATCGCCTGTTCCTGGCCATGCTGACCTCGCCCAAGGGTCCGGAGATCACCTTGCGCCGGCTGAACGAGGCCGGCGTCTTCGGCCGCTTCATTCCGGATTTCGGGCGCGTCGTCGCCCAGATGCAATACGACATGTACCACCACTATACGGTGGACGAGCACACCATCTTCGCCATCGGCATGCTGCACAAGATCGAGCAGGGCGAGCTGACGGAAGAGGCGCCCATCGCCTCGACGGTGGTGCATGAGGTGCTGTCGCGCCGGGTGCTCTATCTCGCGGTGCTGCTGCATGACATCGCCAAGGGGCGCGGCGGCGATCACTCGGAGCTGGGGGCCGATCTCGCCTTGCGCCTTTGCCCGCGGCTCGGCCTCAGCGAGGAGGAGACGGAGCAGGTCGCCTGGCTGGTTCGCTATCATCTGCTGATGAGCAATACCGCCTTCAAGCGCGACCTCGACGATCCCCAGACCATCGCCACCTTCGCGGCCCAGGTGCAATCGCTGGAGCGCCTGCGCCTGCTGCTGGTGCTGACCGTCGCCGATATCCGCGCCGTGGGGCCCAAGACCTGGAACAATTGGAAGGCCGTGCTGCTGCGCGAGCTCTATTGGCGGACGGCCGAGGAGCTCTCCGGCGGCCTCTCTTCGGCGGGGGTGGAGATCCGCGCCGCCGCGGCCATGGCGGCACTCCGCCAGGAGCTCGCCGATTGGGACGAGGCGGAGATCGAGCGCCATTTCGCCCGCGGCCCCGCGGCCTATTGGCTGGCCTATGACGCCCCGGCGCTGGCCCGCCAGGCCCGGCTCGTGCGCCGGGCCGAGGAGGAGGGCGCGCCGCTCGCCATCGAGACCCGGGTCGATCCGCCGCGCGGCTCGACCGAGGTCACGGTCTATGCCGCCGACCGTCTCGGCCTCTTCTCCGATCTCGCCGGTGCCTTTGCGCTCGCCGGTGCCGATATCGTCGATGCCCGCATCTTCACCCTGACCAACGGCAAGGCGCTGGACAGCTTCACCATCCAGGATGCCGGGGGCGCCTTCGAGCGGCCCGACAAGCTCGCCCGGCTCGCCGCCACCATCGAGCATGTCATCACCGATTCCCCCGGCGAAGGAACCAGGGACATCGCCATTCCCCCGCCGGCCCTGCCCAGCCGCGCCGAGCTCTTCCCGGTCATCCCCCGGGTGCTGATCGACAACCGCGCCAGCGCCGCCTTCACCGTGATCGAGGTGAACGGGCGCGACCGCAAGGGCCTGCTCCACCGCCTGACCCGCGCGCTGGCCGACCTCAAGCTGCAGATCGCCAATGCCAAGGTCTCGACCTTCGGGGCGCGCGCCGTCGACGTCTTCTACGTCAAGGATCATTTCGGGCTGAAGATCGACGACGAGCGGCGGCTGAAGGCGATCCGCGAGAGGCTGATGACCGTGCTGGCCGAGCCTTTGCCGGCGCCGGGACCCCAGGCGACCAACGCGCCCATCGAGATCGCCATCGCGGGTTAGGGCAAGGAGGCCGCCATGCGCTACCGCCTGATCCTGCTGGCCTGGCTGCTCCTGCCGATGCTGCCGGCGGCCGCGCAGGAGCCCATGACGATCCTGGAACAGAAGGAATGGTCGGTGCGCGGCGTCTGCGTCGGCCTCGATCAATGCGGCTTCTGCTGCCGCCAATGATGTCTCCCAAGCCGGCATTGCGCTCCGCGTCGAGCCGCCCAAGGATGTCTCGGTCGCCCTGTCGGATCATCCGGGCGTCAGCGCCGTGCTGCTCGAGATCGGCACCGCGAGCTTCGCGCTGGCGCCGAGCGAGAGCGTCGGGCCTGAGCGAGAGCGGGCATTTTGCCGCGAGCGAGGCCGAGGCCGCCAAGATCATCCAGGCGCTGCGGCGGGAATCGAATCTGACCCTGCGGCTTTCCGGCGATGCCTCGGCTCAGCCCTACCGCTACAGCCTGGAAGAATTCCCCAAGGCCTATGCCGCGATCCTGAAAGCCTGTCCCGGTTCCTAGAGCCTGAGTTCGCGGGTCAGCTTGATCAAGCTGACCCGATCTTGCTCTAGGCCCGCAACAGGCTCGGCAGCGCCGGCGCATGGCGGCTGTCGGGGAAGATCCGATTCTCCACCGTCGTCGGGTCGATCTCGAGCTGCTGCCGGCAGAGCGTCTTCAGCGCAGCGCGCAGATCGAAGGTGGGGGCGAGGTCGCGGCCCTGATAGAGATTCTTCGGCGCCAGGCCCGGCCAGTCGGCGATGACGCGACCGCCCGCGACCCTGCCGCCGAGGAGGAGGGCGACGGTGCCGGTGCCGTGGTCGGTCCCTGCGGTGCCGTTGACGGCGACGGTGCGCCCGAACTCCGTGACGGCGATGATTGTGGTGCGCTGCCAGGCGGGCCCGAGCGCTTGCTTCAGCTTGACGAGGCTCTGTCCCAGCCCCTTGAGCGCAAAGGCGAGCGTGCCTTTCTCCAGGCCCTGATTGACATGGGTATCCCAGCCCGGCGCCTCCAGCACGGCGACCCGGGGGCCGCGGGGATCGGCCAGCAGCCGCCCCACCCCCTCCGCCGCCGCTATCAGATATTGCGCGCCTGGCAGAGGCTTGCTGCCGGGATTGCCCATCACTTCATCGGTCAGGGCCTGAGCCTGCAGCCCCTCCGCCAGGGCTTGATTGAACAGGGGATCGGACCGGTAGAGATCGGCGAGACGGTTGAGGAAATCCGGACTCGCCGGGGCGATGATCTGCTGCGGTTCATAGGAGCCGGTCCGGGCCGCCCCCCGCAGGATCAGCGGCGTGGCGGGGCCGACGGCCAAACCCAGCGCGCGGCCGTCGCCCGGCATGGCCGCCAGCGCCCGATTGAGCCAGCCATCGGCGAGCGCATGGGCCGTGCCGCCCGTCTCCAGCAGGTCCTGGCCGTCGAAATGCGAGCGGTCGCGATAGGAGGTGGCCGCGGCATGGATGACGGCGAGCTCGCGCGCCTGCCAGAGAGGGAGCAGGTCGCTCAAGGCGGGATGCAGGCCGAAATGCCCGTCGAGATCGAGGCAGCCTCCCGCCTCGCCGGGCGGGGCGAAGGCGAGGCTGCCGCGCTGGCCGGCGTAGTCCCTGTCGCCATAGGGCGGCACGGCGGCGAGCCCATCGAGGGCGCCGCGCAGCACGACCACCACCACGCGATTCTCCGTCGGCGCCCGGGCGAGCGCCATCCGGATGCCGGGCACCATCACGAGCCCGGTCGCTCCCAGGACCAGGAGGCGCCGGCGGGTCAGCAGGGGCGTTCTTGCCTTGTCGGGTTTGGACATCATCGTCTCTGGAACTCCGCGCTCGCGAGAATCAGCGCATTGGCATCCTCGACCGAGGCGGCATGGGCGAGGGCCCGGGCGAGGTCTCGCGAGGCCACGGGCCCGACGCTGGTCTCCAGCAGCCGGGCGGGGACAAGCCGCCCGCGCAGCCGGCGCGACAAGGCGGCCGCGAAATCGGCGCGGTCCATCACGGCATCCGGGCCGATCCAGCCGTCGGCTCGGTCGGGCCAGCCGGCCGGTGACAGAGCGGCGAAGGGCATCTGGCCGAGCCCTTTGAGGGCGCCGAGCGCGGCCCCGATCTCCCCGGGGCTCGACAGGGGCGCGGCCGTGGCGCGCAGGCTCGCCACCACGAACTCATTGGGCGATTTCACCTTGGCCAGGGGGTGAGCCCAGGCCTCCGGCGCGTCGATCGCGGCCAGGGTCAGGGCCGTGAGATCTCCGTCGGTCTCCCGGAACACCTCGGCGAAACGATCCACCACCGCGGGCGGTGGATCGTCGGCGATGAAATGGCGGGCGAATTGCCGAGCGATGTGGCGGGCCGTCGAGGGATGGCGCGCCAGCAGGGCGAGGGCATCGAGGCCTTCCTTCTCGCCGCCCTCGGCGAAGCGATAGCCGAGGAGGATCTTCACTCCCGGCTCATGCCGGGCGGGACGAAAGGCGAATCCCCCGGCGCCCTTCTCCTGGGGATTGGCATAGGACCAGCCGGTGAGGATGCGGGCGAATTGGGTGACGTCGGCCTGGGTATAGCCGCCGTCGACGCCGAGGGTATGCAGCTCGAGCAGTTCGCGGGCGAGGTTCTCGTTGAGCCCGACGTCGCGCCGAAGGCCGAAGGGGGAATGGGGGCCGGTCGAGCCTGCATTGTTGAGATAGATCAGCATGGCGGGGTGGCGAACGGCCGCCAGCAGCAGATCGTGGAAGCGGCCGGTCACATGCGGACGGATTGCCTCGCGTTCGAAGGCGCCGACGAGACCCGTCACCGTGGGTTCGCGCGATGGAAACGGTGAAATGATTGGACCAGAAGGCCACGAGGCGTTCGCGCAAGGGTTGGCGGCTCTGAACCTGGGCGAGGATCCGGGCCTCCACCTCCTTCACATATCGCTGGTACTCGATCATGGGGAAGGAGAGGGCCGCCGCCATGGCGGGCTGGGGCTTCGCGGGTTCAGGCATGGCGGATCCGGTGTTGCCGGCCCCGGCCTTGGCGGAACCGAGGGTCGCAGGCCCGAGCTTGGCCGAAACACCCATGATCTCCGGTTGAACGCGCAGGGCCTTGGCAGCCGGCCGCTTGCTGATCTGCTCCACGAGCACATCGGCGGAATCCGACAGGTCGGCGAAAGCGACAGGGGTTTCGGGCGGTGCTGCGAGCTGTGACTTCAGCCAGGCTTTCGGGTCGATGCTCGCCGCGGCGAGCTCGCCCGGGGCCGCCCCCAGACCGAAGCGGTTGGCGGCGATGAAGGCTGAGACGGGAAGGGTCATCGTAGCTCACTCTGCGTCGGGGATGATGTCGCCGAGCGCGACCTGGATGTCCCCGCCGCGCCCGCGAATCTCAGAGCAAGTTTCTACTGCGACTTTGCGGTCTAATTGTGTCGAATTCTATTATTTACTTATATTATTAGTTAGGCGTGTATTGCGTTCGTGTAATCCGGCAAGCGATTATCATGGACAAATCTTCACGGTTGGTCATGGCAAGGCCGCAGCCACGGGCGGCGGGATTTCTGTCCCAGGCGGCAGACAGCCCTCGGAAAAGGGCGGCTGCGGGCCGACAATGATGCTTCGACTTGGAAGAGGCAGGTGCCGCCCAGCGTGCGATGGCCGGGACTTCGCCCGGCCATGACGACGAGCGTGGCGGCAGGTAACTTAGGGATGCCGGTCCTCGACCTTGCTCAATCGGCCATGTGTCGGCGCGCTTCGGGCGGCAGTTTTTCGACCGCCTCGAGGATAGCCTTGCCCAACGCGGCCTGCATCTCGTCGCCCAGACGGCGCATCTCCGCAGAGGCTGCCTCGACCGCCTGGCGATCGAACACCGGCGCGCGCAGCAGCGCCTTCACCTTGTCGCGCTGCTCGCGCATGGCCTTGGCGTAGTTCGAGAGCTCATCGCGATGGCTGCGGATCGTGTCGACCACCATATCCCGGTCGGCGCTGTCGAGATTGCGAACCAGATGCTCGATCGCACGGCCGGTCTGGGAGCCGAACTCGGTGACATAGGAGCTCTGCCAGGGCCAGAGGTTGAGATGCAGCATCCAGCCGAGGGTCAGCCCGCCGAGGAACAGATTCGCCACCAGCGAGATGAAGAGAGCGATGGCCAGCAACCGCCGCCTCGGCTGCCAGCTCGGGAGGCTGAGGCTCACCACGGCGCAACATCCGCCACATCGATGGGCGCGGCACTGGCGGACGAATCGCCGATATCGGTCAGCTGGGTCGTTCCGACGACGAAGCCGATGAGGGCAGCGGCGGCGAGCCCGACGGCCCGCAGCCACAGCATGTCCTGGAACCGCCCATGGCGCCGGTAGGCCTCCTGCGGCCGGGCGGTGATGCGCGCGGCGAGCACCGCGGCATCGATGCGGGGCGGGACGGGGCGAGGCGCCTGGTCGAGCAGCGAATCCAGCGCCGCCGCTTCGCGCCGCAAGGCTTCGGCCTCGGCGGAATTGCCGAGCAGCAGCAGCGCGCGCGCGCGCTCCGCCGGCGGCCAGCGCCGCGGATCGGCGCCATAGGCGCCGAGCAAGTCACGAAAACGATTCAGTGGCGTCATCCCGCCGCTCCTTCTTCAGACAGATCTCCCAGAGCCTCGCGCAAGGCACGCCGCGCTCGGACCAGGAGGGATTCCAAGGCGCCGATGCTGATCTCCAGCGCCGCCGCCGCCTCGATATTGCCCATATCCTCGAAGTAACAGAGCGCCAGTGCAGCCCGCTGGCGCTCGGGCAATTGCGCCATGGCCGCCTGCACCCGCCGGCTCGTCTCGCCGCGCGACGTCTCCTGAAAGCCGTCGGCGGCGGTGTCGGGCACTTCCTCGGCCGCCTCGATGCCGATCGGCTGGGGCCGGCGGCGGCGATCGAGGCAGAGATTGACCAGCACGCGATAGAGCCAGGTTCCGAACTGCGCCGTGCTGCCGCGCGTCCCGTCCTTTTGATCGTCGTCATTGGCTGCCTGGGCATTGGCCGCCCTCCCATCCGACGGCCTGTCATTGGCGGGCCGCCACTCCGGAGCTTTCTGCCAGCAACGCAGGAAGGCCTCTTGCACGATCTCCTCCGCGTCGCTCCGGTTGCCGACGATACGCTGAGCCAGGGCCGTCGCGCGGGCAAGGTGCCGGCGCACCAGAAGGGCGAAGGCTGCCTTGTCGCCGCTGCCGGCGCGCCGCATCAGCGCGTCGTCCGATTCATCTTCCATCGCTGCGTCCGAAAGCCGACGGGCTCCGCCCCAATCTACCTTCGGCGCCGCCGCGCCAACATCGTCATTCCCCCGCCGTGGGGCGTATGCGAAAGCCACGTTGCTCGACCATTTCTACGCTCCCCGATCTGGGCGTTCATGCAGTAATACACGCGTCGGTAAGGGGAATCCTGCGCCTCGCCGCGGCAGGATGGCCGCCCGCCTACCAGCGGCCCCGGCGCCGGTTCCACCGGTAGAGCCGCGCGGCAAACCCGTCATAGAGCTTGTGGAACAAGGGCTTGACGAGGGGAAGGGCGGCCAGCCGGGCGAGCCAGCCCTGGCCTGGGGTCGCCCGGGCAAGGGCGATGAAGGCATCGGCCCCGATCGCCAGCCGGCCGTCGGCGTCGCGCAGATGCAACTTCTCGCGCACTGCCTCCATGCCGGCCCCGATCTCCGCCAGCGCCTCGGGATGTGCGTTGATGTCGCACCATTCGACCGGCGCGCCGGCCGCCGCCATGCGCCGGCGCTGGCTCTCGATGCCGGCGCGGCAGACCGGGCAGCGGCTGTTGTAATAGACCTTGGGGCCGGAACCCTCGGCCGCTTCCGTCATGGCGTCTTCGGCTCCGCCGTCGAGGCGGAGCATCGCGGTGGGCGATTGCGGCTTGCGCAGGCAAACCGCGCCACCGCTTGCATTGGAGCTGCAGTCCCACTCGGGGCCGAAGCCCATATTGGCCGCAAAGCGCTCATCGAGGTGGGGATACTGAATCCCGATCCACAGCAAGGCAACGGCGACCACCGCGAGCGGGATGACGGCCCCAAGGAAGAGCCAGAAGCGCTTCAGCTCACCCCAGCGAAAGGCCGCAAAACTGGAATAGCCCGCGGCGGCGGCAGCAGCGGCGAACAGGGCGGCGAGCGTTACCATCGACGGCCCGGCGCGCGAGGAAAGTGGGTGGGGGTTGCAGCGACCTGGCGGGTGAACAGATTTTTGCCATGCGATCCTCACCGCCGATTCCATCATGGGTGGTAGCAGGGGGCAAGACCTCGCCTACTCGCTGTCCTTATCCGTCCGAGCGCGCGCGAGCAAGCACCGCTGCCGGAGGGTGAGGTTGCCAAGCCCGGCGCGACCCCTAGAATGCCGCCGCAATGAGCATCCGGCGAGGGGACACTGATCGATGAGCGCAATCCAGCAGGCGTCGGACGAGGCAGGCGTGGCAGCGGCGAAGGTCGATGCCATGATCCGGCGCGAGCGGGACCGTTTCCTGCAATCCAATCCCCGGTCGCGCGAGCTCGCCGAGCGCTGCGCGCCGCATTGGCATCACGGCGTGCCCATGCATTGGATGCTCGATTGGGGTACGCCCTTCGCGCTCTTCGTCGCCGATGCCGCCGGTGCCACGCTGACCGACGTCGACGGCCATCGCTATGACGATTTCTGCCTCGGCGACACCGGCTCGATGTTCGGCCATTCGCCCCCGGCCGTGGCGGCGGCGATCGCCGCCCAGGCCAGCCATGGCCTCACCTATATGCTGCCGACCGAGGATGTGGCGGTGGTGGGCGAGCTCCTGGCACGCCAGTTCCGCCTGCCCTTCTGGCAGGTGGCCACCACGGCCACCGACGCCAACCGCTTCGTCATCCGCTGGTGCCGCGCCATCACGGGCCGGCCCAAGGTGCTGGTGTTCAACGGCTGCTATCACGGCTCGGTCGACGATTCCTTCCTGCGCCTCAGGGATGGCCGGCCGGTGCCCCGCCGGGGATTGATCGGCCAGGCCTATGATCTGACCTTCGGAACCGCGGTCGTGGAGTTCAACGATCTGCCGGGGCTGGAAGCGGCGCTGAAGCAGGGCGATGTCGCCTGCGTGCTGGCGGAGCCGGCGCTGACCAATATCGGCATGGTGCTGCCCGAGCCCGGCTTCCATGCGGGGCTGCGCGACCTCACCCGCAAATACGGCACGCTGCTGATCATCGACGAGACCCATACGATCTCGACCGGCTATGGCGGCTATAGCCGCGTCCATGGGCTGGAGCCGGACTTCCTTACCTTGGGCAAGCCTGTCGCCGGCGGGATTCCCTGCTCGGTCTTCGGCTCCACGGCGGAAATGGCGGAGCGCATGACCGCGGTCGAGGCGGCGGCCGGCCCCGGCTACAGCGGCATCGGCACGACGCTCAGCGCCAATGCCATGGCCCTGAAGGCGATGCGGGCCAATCTGGAGCAGGTCATGACCGAGGCGGCCTATGCCCATATGCTGCCGCTCTCCGAGCGGCTGGCCCGCGGGATCGAGGCCGAGATCCAGCGCCGTGGCCTGCCCTGGCATGTGTCCAATGTCGGCGCCCGGGCGGAGTTCGTCTGCGCGCCCGAGCGGCCGCGCAACGGGACCGAGGCGGAGGCGGCGATGCACCACAGCCTGGAGCTCGCCCTCCATCTCTATCTGATCAACCATGGCGTCTTGATCGCGCCCTTCCACAACATGACCCTGGTCTCCCCGGTGACGAGCCAGGCGCAGGTCGACCGGCTGATCGCCGTGGTGGGCGCGGGCCTCGACGAGCTCATCGGCTGAAGGAGTGCCGGGTCATGTCCATCCAGCTCTATCTCGCTTATCTCGCCGCCTGCATCGTCATCGTCATTGTGCCGGGGCCGACGACGACCCTGGTCATCGCCAATAGCCTGACCCATGGCACCCGCGCCGGGCTGCTGAATGTGGCCGGGACCCAGCTCGGCGTCGCCGGCATGGTCGTGGTGCTGGCCGTCGGACTTTCCTCGACCATGCAGGCGCTGGGCCATTGGTTCGACTGGCTGCGGCTGGCGGGTGCGGTCTATCTGATCTGGCTGGGGTGGAAGCTGCTGCGAAGCTCCGGCGATCTCGCCGCCGCCCGGGCGCGGGGCAAGCCCCGCGGCGGATTCTTCCTGCAAGGATTGCTGGTGGCCCTCAGCAATCCCAAGATGCTGCTCTTCTTCAGCGCCTTCATCCCGCAGTTCATCGATCCCGCGGGCAGCTACCTGCGCCAGGTGCTGATCCTGGGCGGCACCGCCATGACCTTCGCCGCCTTCTCCGACAGCACCTATGCCTTCCTCAGCGGCCGCGCCGGCCAGCTTGTCTCGCAGCGCCGGGTGCGGCTGATCTCGCGCTTCAGCGGCTGCTTCCTCATCGGCGGCGGCATCTGGCTGGCGCTGTCGCGGAGCCGGTGAAGGGTAAGGTTCACCACAGAGGCACAGAGACACAGAGGCACGGGAGGCAAGGAGTCGAACCTGCCTATTTGGCGGGGTCGTCGCCCACCGGACTTCTCGGCTTCGCCCAAAAGGGCGAAGCCCTCCTATCTTCTCTGTGTCTCTGTGCCTCTGTGGTTCAATTTTCTCTCGCTTAGGCCCGGTTCAGATACCAATCCAGATCCAGCTCGCTGACCTGCGAGTTGAAGCGGCGGCATTCGGCTGACTTGATGGCGTGGTAGATCGCCAGGAAGCGCTCGCCGAGGCAATCCTTCATGAAGGCCGATCCCTCGAGCAGGCGTAGGGCTGCCAGCCAGTCGGTGGGGATATCGGCGCTGCCCTGGGCATAGCCATTGCCTTCGATGGCGGCGCCGGGATCCAGCTTCTCGACGATGCCCTTGAGCATTCCCGCCAGGACGGTGGCGATGGCGAGATAGGGATTGGCATCGGCGCCGGCGACGCGATGCTCGAGATGGCGCGTCTCGGGCCCGCCGGTGGGCACCCGCACGGCGACGCTGCGATTGTTGACCCCCCAGGTCCGGGCGACCGGGGCATAGCTCGCCGATTGGAAACGGCGATAGGAATTGGCATTGGGGGCGAAGACGCCCATGCCATCGGCGATGGTGGCGAGCAGCCCGGCGATGGCCTGGCGCATCAGCGGCGTGCCTTGCGGGTCCTCGGTGGCGAAGAGATTGGTGCCCTTGCCATCGGCGAGGCTGGCATGGATGTGGAAGCCGCTGCCGGCGCGCCCGCTATAGGGCTTGGCCATGAAGGTCGCGAGCAGGCCATGCTTGGCGGCGACGCCGCGCACCAGCCGCTTCCACTGGATGGCCTCATCGGCCGCGCGCATGGCATCGGCGCGGTGGCGCAGCACAACCTCGAGCTGGCCGGGCGCATATTCGGAGATCAGGGTTTCGGCCGGCAGGCCCATGGCCCGGGCCGAGGCATAGAGCTCGGCGATGAAGGGGCCGAACTCCTCCAGCTCGATCACGCTATAGACGTCGATGCGGTCGAGGCGCCGGCCCGTCGCCGGCGTCTTGGGCGGCTGCAGCCGGCCGTCGGCCCCGCGGGCCGGATCGACGACATAGAACTCGAGCTCGGCGGCGACCACGGGGGTATAGCCCGCGGCCTCCAGCCGGCGCACCACGCCGGCCAGCACATGGCGCGGATCGGCGACATAGGGCGCCCCGTCGAGCTCCCAGAGGCTGAGCAGAAGCTGAGCCGTGGGTACCCCCATCCAGGAAGCGCGCTTCAGGCTGCCGGCGACGGGCCAGGCGAGCTTGTCGGCATCGCCGATATCCCAGACCAGCCCCGTCTCCTCCACATCCTCGCCCGTGATGTCGAGACTCATGATCGAGCAGGGGAGCGGCCGGCCCTCGTGATACATCTTGGCGAGGTCGGCCACCCGCAGCAGCTTGCCGCGCCCGACCCCGGTGGGGTCCGTCACCAGCGCTTCCGCCGCCTCGATATCCGGGTGAGCCTTGAGGAAGGCCTCGACCTCCGCCACCCCGGCCCTTCCGTCCACTTTCGCCTGCCCCGTCATATCGGTCTCCTTGAATCCCGCCGCTCTAGCAGCACAGATGGCAGCGCGCCGCAACCCCCGGCCTTCGCGATGAACATCTTCAGGAGAGCCGCGCCGAGCGGCAGGGGATAAGGCTACTGCAGCTTCTCGTCGGGATAGACGCCGTAGAAATCGCTGCGCTTCAGCCAGCCTTTGTAGCCATCGGCCTCCAGCCGGCACCAGACCCCATCGCAGCGCAGGATCTGGGCGACGACGCCCGGCATCAGCTTTGCCGTCGGGGCAGCATCGGGGGCGGGGTCCTGGTGAAGGGGACGCTCGGCCCCTGTAATCAGCGCGTAACGGCCGCCGTCCAGCATGCTCTGATGGACCCAGCCGACGGTACCCTGCCAGTCCTTGATCTTGCGCCAGGTATCGTATTCCGCGATCACCTCCACCGGCATGTGGCGGCGCTGGTAGATCCATTGCACCGGGAAGTTCATGCCGGGGCCGGTGCGCAGATAGATCTTGCTGGCATGGAGCGAGACGAAGCGGGGCACCGGCAGCCCCCCCTGATCGCGCGCCAGCGCCGGCGGGCTCACCCCGCTGAGGAAAAGCACTGCCGCAAGGAGAATCGTCCAAACCCGAATCAGAGGCCGAATCAAAACCAGGAGTCCCCGCCGCATGCCATCACCTAAACCGCGCGGCCGCCATGCGGTCAAGTCCCCCGCTGAAGAGGCCCCGTCCGGAGAGGCTCCCTGGACAAGCCCGGCGTCGCTTGCTATGGCAGCGTCCTACCCGTCGAAGAGAGAGCGGATGCCCGTCAAGCCCGTCGTCGTCGTCACCCGCAAGCTGCCGGATCCCGTCGAGACGCGGATGATGGAGCTCTTCGACGTGCGCCTCAATCTGTCGGACACGCCCATGACCCAGGCGCGGCTGATCGAGGCGGTCAAATCCTGCGACGTGCTGGTGCCAACGGTGACCGACAAGATCGATGCCGCGGTGCTGTCCCAGGCCGGCGAGCGCCTCAAGCTCATCGCCTCCTTCGGCACCGGCGTCGACCATATCGATCTGAAGACCGCCCGCCAGCGCGGCATCAGCGTGACCAACACCCCCGGCGTCCTGACCGAGGACACGGCCGACATGACCATGGCCCTGATCCTGGCCGTGCCCCGCCGCCTGGCGGAGGGCGAGCGGCTGCTGCGCGGGGGCGGCTGGACCGGCTGGAGCCCGACCTTCATGCTGGGCAAGCGGATCTGGGGCAAGCGGCTGGGGATCGTCGGCATGGGGCGCATCGGCAGCGCCGTGGCGCGCCGGGCCCGGGGCTTCGGCCTCGCCGTCCATTATCACAACCGGCGCCGGGTGCATCAGGGGCTGGAGCAGGAGCTCGAGGCCACCTATTGGGAAAGCCTCGATCAGATGCTGGCCCGGATGGACATCATCTCGGTCAATTGCCCGCATACCCCGGCGACGTTTCATCTGCTCTCGGCCCGGCGCCTCAAGCTGCTGGCCAAGCATGCCTATATCGTCAATACCTCCCGCGGCGAGGTGATCGACGAGAATGCGCTGACCCGCATGCTGGAAAAGGGCGAGCTGGCCGGCGCCGGCCTCGATGTCTTCGAGCACGAGCCGGCGGTGAACCCGAAGCTGCTGAAGCTCGACAATGTGGTGCTGCTGCCCCATATGGGCTCGGCCACGCTGGAAGGCCGCCTGGACATGGGCGAGAAGGTCATCATCAACATCAAGACCTTCGTCGACGGCCACAAGCCCCCGGACCGGGTGCTGGAGACGATGTTCTAAGGCTTTCCCGCCCTCGCTACGCCTCTCGCCTCCCTTCTGGGGGAAGAAGCAAGGGTGAAGTGCTATTCCTTCGCCGCGAGCGTCTTCAGCGCCTCGCCGTCGAAGCGGAAATAGACTTTCTCCTCCACTCGCCGGGCGCCCAGGCGGTCGTAGAAGGCGAGGGCTTCGGAATTGTCAGTCTCCGCGGTCCAGTCGAAGCGCGTGCAGCCGCGTTCCAGGGCGAGGCATGCGAGGAAGGTCATGAGGGCATGACCGACGCCGCGGCCCCGCGCGGCGGCCAGGGTGAACAGATCCTTCATCGAAGAGCTGCCCGCTGGGTCCGGGCGCGGGATAGAGGATGGCGAAGGTCGCCAAGCCCACGGCCTTTCCCTCGATCTCGGCGAGGGCGATCTCGCAGGAGCGTCGCGCTCAGGACCCGCTGGCGGACATGCTCGGCCATGACCGCTAGGGTCGGCGCCGCACCCCAGTAGTGACGGTCGATGGCATGGAAAAGCTCGGTCAGCGCCGCGGCGTCGCCGGGGCCTGCAAGTCTGATCTGGATGCCCGAGGCTGCCGGCTCGCCCATCCAACCCTCAGATCGTGGCCTCGTCCTTCATCCGCCGCAGCAGAGCGTCGAAATAGGCGATGGTGCGCTTGAGGCCGTCCTTCAGGGGGATCTTGGGCTCCCATCCCAGATGCTGGCGGGCCAGCGTGATATTCGGCTGGCGCTGCAGCGGATCGTCCTGGGGCAGGGGCTTGAAGATCAGCTTGGATTTGGCCCCGGTCTCGGCGATGACCTGCTCGGCCAGCTGACGGATGGTGAACTCGCCGGGATTGCCGAGATTGATCGGGCCGGTGACCTCGTCGCCGGTCGCCATCAACCGGATGAAGCCCTCGATCAGATCGTCGACATAGCAGAAGGAGCGGGTCTGGGAGCCGTCGCCGAAGATGGTGATCGGCTCGCCCTTCAGCGCCTGAACGATGAAATTGGAGACCACGCGTCCGTCATTGGGATGCATGCGGGGGCCGTAGGTGTTGAAGATCCGCGCCACCTTGATGCGCAGATTGTGCTGGCGGTGGTAGTCGAAGAACAGGGTCTCGGCGCAGCGCTTGCCTTCGTCGTAGCAGGCGCGCGGGCCGATGGGGTTGACGTTGCCGCGGTAGTCCTCGGTCTGGGGATGGATATGGGGGTCGCCATAGACTTCCGAGGTCGAGGCCTGGAAGATCTTCGCCTTCACCCGCTTCGCCAGACCCAGCATGTTGATGGCGCCATGGACGGAAGTCTTGGTCGTCTGCACCGGATCATGCTGATAATGGATGGGCGAGGCGGGGCAGGCGAGGTTGAAGATCTCGTCCACCTCGACATACAGCGGGAAGGTCACGTCGTGGCGCACCAGCTCGAAATGATGGTTGTCGAGCAGATGCAGGACGTTGTCTTTGGTGCCGGTGAAGAAATTGTCGATGCAGAGCACGTCATGCCCCTCGGCCAGCAGCCGCTCGCAGAGATGCGAGCCGAGGAAGCCCACCCCGCCGGTGACCAGGACACGTTTGCGCAGCATCATGGGCTTAACATCCTCTGAAGTTCCGTCGGCGAAAGGGGGCGACCCTAGCCCGGAAAGCGCTAAAGGTCCACGCCGCGCCGGGCGGGCAAGTTTTGGCCGTGGGGCGGCGAGCCTGAGGGGAGAGTTCCGAGATGCATTCCTCGATGCATCTCCTGGCCCGCGGCGGGCATTATAGAGGTCACAATGGGACGGCGGTCGCGTTTGTCATGGCAGCGGATCAGGAAGGGCATGGCCTGGCATCGGCACCGGGACTATAACTCGGCGCCATGACGCGGCTTTCCGCCGGTTTCAGCAAGGATTCGGAAACCGTTCTCTCGGGTCTTCTGAGAGCGGGCGATGTGCTGTCCGTCGCGTTGTCGGCCGGCATCGCCTATGCCTTGCGCGCCGGCAATCTGGAGCTGCCCGGCACCTATATCTCCGCCACCGTGCTCGGCATGCTGCTGACCGCCAATTACATGCATTTCGCCCGGGTCTACAGCCTGTCGAGCCTGCGCCGCCAGGCGGTGGAGGTGGCCAAGGTGGTGGCCGCCTGGGTCGCGGTCTTCGCCACGCTGGTGGTGGTGAGCCTCCTCACCGACACCTCCGAGCTCTTTTCGCGCGCCTGGGTCGCCCTCTGGTTCAGCTTCAGCCTCGGCGGCTTCCTGCTTCTGCGCGCCTTTGCCGCACTCCAGATCGACCGCTGGCTCAAATCCGGACGGCTGGCGCTCAAGATTGCGGTCGTGGGCTATGGCGAGCTTGCCCGTCAGGTCGACCGGCAAATGCGCCAGCTCGGCGAGCGCAACCTGCGCGTCGTCGGCTTCTACGACCCGGAGGAAGGGGCCGAGGAGGCGGGCCAAAGCCCGGAGCATGGGCGGCTCCGCGGCGGGCTGGTGCGGCTGGTCGAGGATATCCAGCGCGGCGATGTGGATGAGGTGGTCGTCGCCATGCCCTGGAGCCAGGAGAAGCGGATCCGCGAGATCCTGAGATCGCTGGCGGCACTTTCCATCAATGTGCGGATCTGTCCCGATGTCTTCACCCTCTATCTGCCGCTGCGCGGGATGACCTCGGTCGCCGGCGTCGCCTTCCTCGATGTCTTCGAGCGGCCGCTCTCGGGCTGGGATCTGGTGCTGAAGAACCTCGAGGACCGGGTCCTCACCCCGATCATCTGCCTCGTGTTCCTGATCCCCTGCCTGCTCATCGCGCTCGCCATCAAGCTCGACAGCCGCGGGCCGGTGCTGTTTCGCCAGACCCGTTTCGGGTTCAACAACAACCCCATCAATGTGCTGAAATTCCGCACCATGTATGTCGACCGCGGGGTGGAGCAGGGCGTGCCCCAGGCGACCCGCAACGACCCGCGGGTAACGCGGGTCGGCCGGCTGCTGCGCCGGACCAGCCTCGACGAGCTGCCCCAGCTCTGGAACGTGCTCAAGGGGGAGATGTCGCTGGTGGGCCCGCGGCCCCATGCCGTCGACCATAATTACAAATATGCGGCCATGATCGACGAATATCTCGGCCGCCACCGCATGAAGCCGGGAATGACCGGCTGGGCCCAGGTGAACGGCCTGCGCGGCGAGACCCAGACGGTGGAGCAGATGCGGGCCCGCGTGCAATACGACCTCAGTTATATCGACAACTGGTCGCTCTGGTTCGATCTCAGGATCCTGTCGCTCACCCTCTTCGTCGGATTTATCAGCAAGCGGGCTTACTGAGCGGATTGCTCGCGCGGAAAGCGCGTCGCGGCCATGCTCGGGCGGCGGGCCATCCTTTCCCACCAATCCTGAATGGCGCCATGGCGGGCGACGAGCGCCCGACCCTCCGGCGCCATCATCCCATAGGCGAAGATCGGCGCGGCGTGAAGATCGGCCAGGGTCAGCGCCGGTCCCGCAAGCCAGGGGCCGTCCGCCATCAGCGCTTCCAGCGCGCCGAGGCAGGTCTCGGCCCGGGAGAGCGCGGCGGCGATCCGGGCTTCGTCGGTCACGCGGCCGTTCTCAGCCGCCCGCATGCGCTCGATATAAATGTCCCAGACAAGGGTACGATAGGCGTAGCTGTCGAGGATGCTCAGGATCTGATTGACCCGCGCCCGTCCGCGGGGATCTTGCGGTTGCAGCGGTGGTCCCGGGAAGGCCTCGTCCACATAGCGCGTGATCGCGCCGCTCTCATAGAGGCGGAACCCGTCATGCTCGAAGGCGGGGATGCGCCCGAAGGGCTGACGCGCCGCATAATCTCCCGGCGGCCCGCCCTCGGCGAAGATGTCGATCTCCACCAGCCGATAGGCCACGCCCTTTTCCGCCAGCGCCAGCCGCGCGATACGGACATAGACGCTATAGGCAGCACCGAAGAGGATGGGGTCGGGCAAGATGTCCTTCCAGCTCAATCGTCGCCCGGCAGGCGCGGTTCGAGTCCCTCTCCCGCGCTTCGAAGCGGGAGAGGGAGGGGACCCATCGCGAAGCGATGGGGAGGGTGAGGGTTGTTCATGCACCTGAAGGAAGCGCTGAATGATGTCGAAGACGCCTTCGGGATTGGCAAGGACGTCGTTGTTCCAGAACCGGATCACGCGATACCCATGTTGCCTCAACCACGCAGTGCGGTTCTCATCGGCGCTCGCTTGATCGGCGTGCTGGCCGCCGTCGAGCTCAATGACCAGCAGCGCTTCCACAGCAGCGAAATCCGCGATGTAAGGCCCGATCGGCACTTGGCGGCGAAACTTGATGCCGTCGAGTTGTCGATTGCGGAGATGCTGCCAAAGCTTCTTTTCCGCTTCAGTCGATTGCTGCCGCAACTCTCGGGCGCGTCGCTGAGATAGGGCGGTTTTCATGATACCCTCACCCTCCCCATCGCTTTGCGATGGGTCCCCTCCCTCTCCCGCGTCAAAGCGCGGGAGAGGGACCTTCCGCTCTCCGCGAGTTGCGCGATTTGCTGGGCCGAGAGTAGGGCGCTTCAGCCTTCATTGTCACGCCGGCGCAGTGCTCCCTAGGTCTGGAATTGGATGAGAGAGCCTGTCAATCTAGTCCTAGGGGCCGGCAGAGGCGTGGCCGGCTGAGGCAGGCATGAACCACCCGGGAAAGAGGAAGATGAATTGCGAACCGCTCATCATGGTCTGCACCTGCGAGATGGCCGGACGGGTCCGGGGCAAGGGCTTTCCCCTCAAGGATCTGCCGGAGCGCCTGAGCAAGGGCGTGGGCTGGGTTCCGACCAACAGCATGATCTCCTGTTTCGGCATCATCGGCGATACGCCCTTCGGGGCCACCGGCGATCTGATCCTGGTGCCCGATACGGAGACCGAGGTCCGGGTGCGCTATGACGACGAGAGCGCGCCGGAGCATTTCTATCTCGGCGATATCCGCGAGACCGACGGCACGCCCTGGTCATGCTGCCCGCGCGATTTCCTGCGTCGCGGCCTGGCGGCGCTGGAGGAGGTCGCCGGCCTTCGCCTGCTCTCGGCCTTCGAGCAGGAGTTCGTCTATACCGGGGTGGAGGAGTTGCCGGGAGCGGCCTACAGCCTCGATGCCTATCGCCGCCAAGGAATCTTCGGCGAGGCCTTCACCGCGGCGCTGCGCCAGTCCGGGGTGATCCCGGATTCCTTCCTGCCGGAATATGGCGCCCGGCAATATGAGGTCACCTGTCAGCCGGCCCTGGGTGTGCGGGCCGCCGATGATGCCATCGTCATGCGCGAGATCGCCCGCTCGACGGCCCAGCGCCTGGGGGCCCGGGCCATCTTCTCGCCGATCCTCGATCCCAACGGCGTCGGCAATGGCGTGCATATCCATATGAGCTTTCAGGATTCCGAGGGGAAGCCGGTGATGCGCGATCCCGCCGGGGCCTATGGGCTGGCGGGGCCGGCCCGCGCCTTCATGGCGGGGGTGCTGAAACATCTGCCCGCGCTCTGCGCCGTGACGGCGCCCTCCACGGTCTCCTATATGCGCCTCACGCCCAATCGCTGGGCGCCCACCTATGCCTATATCGCCGATCGCGACCGTGAGGCCTCCTTGCGCATCTGCCCGGTGCTGACGATTCCCGGCAGCGATCCGGACCGCCAATTCAATGTCGAGTACCGCTCCGCCGATGCGGCGGCGAGCCCCTATCTGGCGCTGGGGGCGGTCGTCCATGCCGGCGTCGATGGCATCCGCCGCAAGCTCGAGCTGCCCGCACCCCGCGATGTCGCGCATATGAGCGAGGCGGAGCGCGAGGCGGCCGGCATCCGGTCGCTGCCGCATTCCCTGGGCGAGGCGCTGGACCTGCTGGAGGCGACGCCCGAAGCCCGGTCCTGGTTCGGGCCGGTTTTCCTCGATGCCTATCTGCGCCACAAGCGGGCCGAGATCCGCTCCCTGGAGGGGCTCGACCCGGCGGCGCAATGCGCCCGCTACGCGCTCACCTATTGAGAGACCTGCCGCGATGACCGCCCCGCAATACCGCCTCCTGGCCGAGGACGAGCCGCCACCCTTCGCGATCGAGCATGAGCGCGGTGCCTCGCCCTTTTTCCTCACCTGCGATCACGGCGGCCGGCGCCTGCCGCGAAAGCTCGGCGATCTCGGCCTGCCGCCGGCGGAGTTCGAGCGCCATATCGCCTGGGATATCGGGGCCGCTGCCGTCACAAGTCTTCTGGCCGATGCGCTGGACGCCTACGCCATCAGCCAGATCTATTCGCGCCTCGTCATCGACAGCAATCGCGATCCCTCGGTGGAAAGCTCCATCGTGACCCTCAGCGAGCTCACCGAGATTCCCGGCAATCGCGATCTGGGCCCGGCCGAACGCGCCGCCCGGGTGCGCGAGATCCTGGAGCCCTATCACCGGCGCATCGAGGCCGAGCTCGACCGGCGCCAGGCCGCCGGCCGGCCCACGGTGCTGATCGCCATGCACAGCTTCACGCCGGTCTTCAAGGGCGTGGCGCGACCCTGGCAGATCGGTGTGCTCTATCACCGCGACGCGCGTTTCGCCCATGCCCTGAAGGCGCTGCTGGAGGCCGAGGGTGATCTGACCGTCGGCGACAACGAGCCCTATGCCGTGGGCGATCTCACCGACTACACCATCCCCGTCCATGGCGAGCGCCGCGCCATCCCCCATGTGGAGATCGAGATCCGTCAGGATCTCATCGCCGACCCCGCCGGCCAGCGCGCCTGGGCCGATCGCCTGGCGCGGCTGCTGCCCGAGGCCTGGCGCCGGCTGTCCGCCTAATGCCTCTCCTGCGCTTCGAGGCGGTAGAGGGGTGAATCACGGCAGCGCCTTCATCTCGGCCAGCCGCCGGGCGAGCCAGATCGAGCCTTCGGGCGTCAGATGGGCGATGTCGAACTGCAGGGGGATGTCGGGAGCAGCCAGGGTGGCGCAGGATCCCTGGCCGCAGATCGCCTGGACCAAAGAGATATAGTCCGCCCCTTTCTTCGCCGCCAATTGCCGCATCGCCTCGTCCAAGGCTGCGAGATCGGCGCGATGACGATCGACGAGGCCGGGATCGCTGTCCCGGATGGAGAGGACGAGAAGCCGCGGCAGCATGTCGTCATAGACGACGATGGGTCCGACCAGCAGGGCCTTGATGCCATGGGCCCGGGCCCAGTCCAGGGTCGCGGCCAAGGGCTCGATATCATAGAGGCTCCACGCCCCCGCCAGGATCAGTCTCTTGATCTTGTGATGCAGGAGGAAATCCTCGAAGACGTATTTCATCACGCGCTGGCAGACCGGCGCGGCCCAGGGCGGCTGCGCCAGGACGGGCTTGCAGAGGGGCGATGTCGCCTGCAGGAAATTGATTCCGGGGAAGACCTGCGACAGGCCGTACCAGAGATGGGCCGCATGGCTGTCGCCGAGGATGAGGTCGCTGGGCCGCTTGCCGTCCTCGCGGATGCAGCCGCCGGCGAGGAAGGGCTGAAAGGCGAGGCCCGTATCGAGGAAGCAGCTTCCCAGGCGGAAATAGCCCTTGCTCGCCCAGTCGTAGTCGAGATAGCCGGCGATGGCCGCGCTATGGGCGGGAAACCGTCCGGGAAGGCCCTTGGAGAGGGTGCCGGTGAGGCCGAGCACCGCCAGCGCCGCCGCGGCGGCGCCCGCCAAGGTGAAGAGCCTGCGGCGCGAGGGCCGGCGCGGGCCGCTGCGGAAGGGGGTCTCGACATAGCGCCAGGACAGCGTCGCCAGGATCACCGAGATCACCACCGCCAGGAACTTGAGCCAGGAGGGCTGGTGGGTGGACGGGGCGAGACCCGACATGATCATGAAGACGATGACCGGCCAGTGCCAGAGATAGAGCGAATAGGAGATCCGGCCGATGAAGACCAGGGGCCGCCAGGACAGCAGCCGGCCGACCAGAGAATCGCCGGCGCGCCCGGCGGCGATGATCAGTGCGGCGCCCAGGCAAGGCGCCAGCGCGTTGACGCCGGGAAAGACCGTCGCCGCGTTATAGGCCGCGGCCGGCCCCAGAATCAGCGCCAGCCCGGCCAGCGTCGCGACATTGCGCCAGAGCGGGGTGCGGGGCTGGGCAAAGAGCCCGAGAGCGACGAGCGTACCCAGCAGCAGTTCCCAGGCCCGGGTCCAGGGCAGATAGAAGGCGGCCGCCTGATCCACCCCTGTCTTCTGCAGGCAAAGCGCGAAGGAGAGGATCGTGGCCGCCAGGAGCAGCAGCGGCAGAAGCCGTGGCACGAGCCGGTGCAGGAGGAGGATGAAGAGCGGCAGGAAGATGTAGAACTGCTCCTCGATCGCCAGCGACCAGGTATGGAGCAAAGGCAGGTAATAGGCCGGTGCCGCGAAATAGCCGGTATGGAGCAGGAAATAGAAATTGGAGACCGAGAAGGTCGCGGCCAGGACCGATCCGCCATAGGCGGTCAGCTCATTGGGCAGCAGATAGAGATAAGCGGGGACCGAGAGCAGGATCAGCAGCGCGGCCAAGGCGGGGAAGATGCGCCGCACCCGTCGTTCGTAGAAGGCGAGGAGGGAGAACCGCCCGGCCCGGACCTCCTCGAGGATGATCGCGCCGATCAGATAGCCCGAGATCACGAAGAAGACGTCGACGCCGATATAGCCGCCCGGAAACGCCGAGAACTTCACATGGAAGGCGATGACCGACAGCACCGCGACGGCGCGCAGCCCGTCGATGTCGCTGCGGTAGGGACGGGCGGCCGATTGCCGGTGCCCGTCCCAGGACAATTCCTCGGGCCTCTCCTCGCGCCGATTCATGATGGGTCGGCGGCGGGACTCAGGCCTTGGGCGCGTATTTCGCCAGGATGCGCTGCAGGGTGCGGCGATGCATGCGCAGCCGCCGCGCGGTCTCCGAGACATTGTGGTCGCATTGCTCGTAGACGCGCTGGATATGCTCCCAGCGGACGCGGTCGGCGGTCATCGGCTGCTCCGGCGGCGGCGGCAAGGGCCGGCAGATGGCAAGGAGGGCCGCCTGGATCGCATCGGCATCGGCAGGCTTGGCGAGATAATCGACCGCGCCGGTCTTCACCGCCGCCACGGCGGTGGCGATATTGGCATAGCCGGTCAGGACCACGATGCGGGTATCGGCCCGCACCTCGCGCAGCGCCTTCACCACCTCCAGCCCATTGCCGTCGGTCAGCTTCAGATCGACCACGGCATAGGCCGGCGGGCGGGCGCGGGCGGCCTCGATGCCGGCGACCACGCTCTCGGCCGCCACCACCACGAAGCCGCGCTTCTCCATGGCCTGGGCCAGGCGCTGGCGGAAGGGCGCGTCGTCGTCGACGATCAGAAGGCTCTTGTCCTCGCTCATTCCACCTCTTCCCGGAACCCCTCCCGGCGCAGGTTCCGCAACCGTGCCGGGTCCCACCTTACCACGGCTTCGCTGCCGCCGGTCGGCCGGTTGCGGAAGCTGAGGCGCGCGCCCGTGCGTTCCAGCAAAGTCACGGCAATGAAGACACCCAGGCCCATATGCTCCCCCTGGCTGCGCCGGCCGGCGCCGCCGGTGGAAATGTAGGGCGTGCCGAGCTGGTCGAGCAAGGCGGGGTCGAAGCCCGGGCCGTCGTCCAATATGGCGATCTCCAGCTTCTGGGGGGTGGCGGCCAGCCGGACGATGACCTCGCCGCGGGCGAATTCGAAGGCGTTCTGCAGCAAGGTGCCGAGGCCATGGGAGACCTCCGGGCTGGGCGGCAAGGGCGGTATCTCCCCCGTCGTCTCGATCTGGAAGTCGACGGTCTCGCGCCGGTAGGGGGCGGCGGCTGTCTCGATGATCGCGGCCAGGGGCAGGGGGCCGAAGGAGGGATCCTCCGGCCGGTCGTCGCTGCCGGGCCGGGCGGCAAGCTCGGCCAGTATGTCGCGGCAGCGCTTGGCCTCGCTTTGCAGCAAGGCGACATCGCCGGCGATGGGGCTGTCCTTCGGCAGCTCCCGGGCGATCTCATGGGCGACCAGGGCGATGGTGCCGAGCGGTGTGCCCAGCTCATGGGCCGCGGCGGCGGCCAGCGCCCCCACGGCCGAGGCGCGCCGCTCGCGATCCAGCGCCATCTGGGTCGCCGAGAGGGCATCGGACATCCGGCGCGCCTCCTCCGACACGCTGGAGACATAGGCCGCGATGAAGACCACGGCGGTGCCGAGCGCCAGCATGAGACCGAGGATGAACATCGGCTCCAGCCGGAAGGCGCCGTCGGGCCAGGGCAGCGGCAGATGGTATCGCGCCAGCAGAGCGACGATGGCCAGCGCCAGGACGGAAAGGGAGATGGTGCTGCGCCGCGACAGCACCGTCGCCGAGACGGTGACCGGGGCCAGGATCAGCACGGCGAAGGGATTGCCGAGGCCGCCGGTCAGGCAGAGCAAGGCGGCCAGCTGCAGCATGTCATAGCCGAGCTGGAGCGCCGCCATGCGGTCGCTGAGCAAGGCCGAGCCCCGGCGCCGGCTGGAGAGCCAAAGGTTGAGCGCGGCCGAGGCCCCGACCACGGCCACCGCGGGGCCGATGGGCAGCGGAAATCCCAGGCCATAGCGCACGATGCCGAGCGCCGCCACCTGACCGGCGATGGCGATCCAGCGCACGGTGATGAGGGTCCGCAGCCGCACCCGGCCGCCGCGGGCCAGGGCCGGTACGGGGGGCGAATCGAAGGTCATGGCGCCATAGGAAGGCCGGGCAGGTGAGATGGCAAGCCCGCCATGGTAGGAAGGGCGACCGCGACAAGTCTGAAAGGAGATGTCGTCATGCCGGAGCAGCCGAGGCCGAAATCCTATCTCTCCGCCGCCGAGATCGCCGCGGCGCCGGAGGTCCATATCCGCCATCCACTCAACCCGCAATCCGATGTCTATCTCCGCTCGCTGGGCCGCTTCGCCGGGCTGCAGCGGACCTCGCTGACCCTGGCGCGGGTCCCGCCGGGGCGGGAATCCTTCATCTACCACTCCCATGAGCGCGACGAGGAATTCCTCTTCATTCTTTCGGGCCGGGGCCGGGCGGAGATCGACGGCGAGACGATCGAGGTCGGGCCCGGGGATTTCATGGGCTTCGCCACCCCCTCGGTCGCCCATCACCTGACCAATCCCTATGGCGAGGATCTGGTCTATCTCATGGGCGGGGAGCACAGCGGCTTCGACATCGGCAATTACCCGCGGGTGGGCAAGCGCATCATCTTCGACCGCGACCGTATCCAGATGCTGGAGGAGGACGGCCTCACGCCCATGAGCTTCGAGCAATGGCTGCCCGAAGGATTGCCCGAGGCCTATCGCGGATCGGCACCGAAGAAGGAGGCGTGAGCGTTGCTTCCCTCTCCCGCTTCAAAGCCGGAGAGGTAGAAGAGGGTGCCTCGATCTTCGCTGCACCGCCGCTATAATCCGCCCCCGCGAGAGCCCACCCACCAGACAACCACGCCCCTCATGCCTCAGCCCGTCATCGAGGTCTCCGGCCTCGTCAAGCACTACGGCAAGGTGGTCGCCGTCGACGGCATCGATTTCAGCGTGCCGGCGGGGGCGACGGTCGCGCTGCTGGGCGGCAATGGCGCGGGCAAGACGACGACCCTCTCCATGCTGCTGGGCCTCCTGCTGCCCACGGCGGGGCAGATCCGGGTGCTGGGCGAGGACATGCTGCGCCACCGCCACCGGGTGCTGGCCCGCATGAACTTCTCCTCGCCCTATGTCGATCTGCCGCACCGGCTGACGGTGCGCGAGAACCTGACGGTCTATGCCATGCTCTATGGCATCGCCGACCGGCGCCGGCGGATCGAGGAAGTGGCCGAGGACCTCGCCATTACCGCGCTTGCTGAAGCGCAAGGCCGGTGCCCTTTCCGCCGGGCAGAAGACCCGGGTCGCCCTGGCCAAGGCCATGCTGAACCGCCCGGAGGTGCTGCTGCTCGACGAGCCCACCGCTTCCCTCGATCCCGATACCGGCGATTGGGTGCGGGCATATCTGGAGCGCTATCGCGACCGCGAGGGCGCGGCGATCCTGCTCGCCTCCCACAATATGGGCGAGGTGGAGCGGCTCTGCAGCGAGGTGCTGATGATGCGCCGCGGCCAGATCGTCGATCGCGGCGCGCCCGCCGAGCTGGTCGCGCGCTACGGCCGCAGCAATCTGGAGGAGGTCTTCCTCGACATCGCCCGCGAACGCCGGCAGCGCACACCCGAGGGTGAGGCGGCAAGGGAGCTCGAATCCCGCAGCGCCGGCCTCGAGGAGCATGAGCCGTGAGAACCGACAGCGGCTCGCCCATGGGCATTTCGCCCGCGCGCATCGGCGCCATGGTCATCCGCCATCTCTATGTGCTGCGCGGGTCCTGGCCTCGTCTGCTGGAGCTCGCTTATTGGCCGACCATGCAGATGATCATCTGGGGCTTCATCACCGTCTTCCTCTATACGAACTCCACCTGGGTCGCCCGCGCCTTCGGCGTGCTGCTCTCGGCGGTCATGCTCTGGGACGTGCTGTTCCGCGGCCAGCTCGGCTTCACCCTCTCCTTCATGGAGGAGATGTGGTCGCGCAATCTGGCCAATCTCTTCGTCAGCCCCCTGAAGCCCATCGAGCATGTGCTGTCGCTGATCACCATGAGCCTGATCCGCACCATCATCGGCGTGCTTCCTGCCGCCCTTGCTGGCGATCCCGCTCTATCACTATTCGATCTTCAGCCTCGGGCTGCCGCTGCTGGGATTCTTCGCCAATCTCCTGGTCATGAGCTGGGCCATGGGCCTGCCGATCACCGCCCTCATCCTGCGCTTCGGCCAGGGGGCGGAGAATTTCGCCTGGTTCCTGATCTTCCTTTTGGCGCCGGTGAGCGCCGTCTATTACCCGGTCCATGTGCTGCCGTCCTGGCTGCAGCCGATCTCCTGGTCGCTGCCCTCCACCTATGTCTTCGAAGGCATGCGCTCGCTGCTGGTGGACAAGCAGTTCCGCGGCGATCTCATGCTCGAGGCCGCGGGGCTGAACCTCGTCTATATCGCCATCGGAATCGTGATCTATCTGGGGGTCTTCCGCATGGCCCGGCGCCATGGGCTGCTGATGCAGCAGGGGGAATAGGAAGCTCCGCGCCCTTCGAACGAAGCTACGTCGGCATCCGTCCCTTGACCGCATTGGCCCGCCCGCCACAGGTGATGCGTCCCGCGGCATCCGCCGGCAGGCGCGCTTGCACCCGCGCCTTGAGTTGCGCCACGTCGGACGCGGCCATGGCGGCAATTGCCGCCCCGACGCTCGCGGACAACAGGCTGATCGTCCAGAAGTCCTCGAAACCGGTGAAGCTCCGTTGCACCGTGATCTCCCGCGTCTCGATCCCTTCGAGCCCTGCCGTACGCCACAGCTCGCGCAACGCTTCCGTCCGCGAGGCGCCCGGGCTTGGCGGCATCGCGACCTCGACTCCCAGGGCCTGCATCTCGAGCCTGATCGGCTCCAGCGGAAAGCCGCCACCCAGGACATCCCAGGCATAGGCGGCGATCGTGCCGCCTGGGCGAACCACCCGCGCCATCTCGGCGACACCTCTGGACGGATCGGGAACGAAGAAGATCACCAGCGCCATGACGGCGGCATCGAAACTGCCGTCGGCGAAGGGGAGCTCCATCGCGCTGCCATTGCGGAATTCCGCCACCCGTGCCGCGGGCCGGCTGCGTGCGAAGGCCAGCTGCGCCTCCGATGGGTCGATCCCTTGCACCTCGATGGGGGCGCAGCGCTCGACCAGCAGCTCGGTGAAAGCGCCATTGCCGCAGCCGACGTCGATCCAGCGCAAGCCAGGGGCAGGCGCCAGCCAATCGAGGAAGACATCGCCCGCGAGCCGGCTCCAGACTCCCATCATCTGCTCGTAGGCGGCGCCGTCGTTGAAGCGGATCTCCTGTGCGGCCACTGGCCCCTTCCTTCGCTTTTGCTATATTCCCCGATGATCGGGGGCGGCGGGAAGAGTAGCATCTCCGTCCGATTGCCAGAAGGATCCCTCCTGGCGGCCTGCGGCCCCCGGGAGGTTTCACCAGCTGTCGCGCAATAGCGTGGCATCATCAGTCAAAGCCATAGGAGATCGCCATGCGTAAATGGGGTTTGATCCTCACTCTCACCGGACTCATCGCCCTGCCGGCTCTTGCCGATAGCGCATTTCCCGATCTGCGCGGCACCTGGAAGGGCAACAGCGAGTCGATCATCATGGGCAGCGGCGGGAATTCCCATCACCCCGGCGCGCCGGACAGCAAGCCCGAGCTGCATAGCGCCAGCTTCACGATGAAGATCGATATGCAGGACGGGCGCCGGTTCTCCGGCACATTCGCCTCGCCGCGGGCGACCGAGACGATCATCGGGGTCATCTCGCGCACCGGCACGATCCTCATCGCCGACGATGACGGCTATACGATCGCCACGCTCCTGGCGCCGAGCCTGCTGGAGCTCTGTTACCTCAATGCGCCCAACAAGGGGCGGGTCGCGTCCTGCACGGAGTTTGCCAAGCAGCCTTAGCGCGCGCGGAATGCATCGCGCGGCGTGACCTCTCATGCTGCGGATGCTTTTTCTCTGTCTGCCGAAGCGAGGTTCGAGCCGCTCGCGAAATCCAGCAGATCGCGATTGAACCGCTCGCGGGCGATCAGCGGCAGCGCATGGCCCCCGCCCTCATAGACGATGAGCCGGGCGCCGGGGATCGCTGCCGCTGTCGGCCGCCCGCATTTATCGAGGGGCGTCGATTGGTCGTGCTCGCCCTGAATCACCAGCACCGGACGATCGAATGCTGCGAGATCGGGGCGGAAATCGGTTGTCCAGTTCGCCTGGAGAAGCGTCTGCGCAGCGATCAAGGAGGTCTGCAGCGCAAGCCCGTGACCCCAATCCTTCATCTCCGTCGACACCTCCTCGCCGTCGCCCCAGAAGCCGGGCGCGAATTGCCGCAAGGCGCGGGGGTAATCGGTCTCGATCGCCGCGGCGAAGAGGTCGCGGATCGCGGGATCCATGCCATCGGGATTGGCCGCCGTGCGCAACATGAAGGGGGTGATGGGCGCCACCAGCAGGACGCGCGCCACCCGGGCGCTGCCGTGGCGGGAGAGATATCGGGCCACCTCGCCGGCTCCCATGGAATGGCCGACAAGGGTGACCTCGGCGAGATCGAGATGGTCGAGAAGAGCGGCCAGATCGTCCGCCAGCGTATCGAAATCATAGCCGCCACCGGGCCGATCCGACCGTCCATGTCCCCGCCGGTCATAGGCGACTGAGCGCAAGCCATGGCGGGCGAGAAACGCCATCTGATAATCCCAGGCGTCCGAGTTGAGGACATAGGTATGCACGAAGACGACCGGCTGCCCGGTTCCCCAATCCTTGTAGAAAAGGCGTGTGCCGTCGCGGGTTTGGAAGTCCGGCATGTCTCAGCTCCTGTGGGTTGTGGAATTGCGATCGGCGCGCAGGGGTTGCCAGACCGTGACGTCGCGGGGTGTGCGAAGCAGGGCCGGCAGCGCGTCATGCCAGGCCCTGCGGTAGGGACGCTGGAGCTGGACGGCCATGACATCCTCATGGCTCTCCCAGGTCTCATAGAGCATGAAGCGATCCTCCGACTCGGGATCGCGATGCAGGACCGCTTCGTGGAACATGGGCTCGCGGCGCATGGCATCGAGCACGCCGGTGAGAAGGCCGAGAAACAACTCCCGCTGTTCGGGGTGGACGTCGAATTTGATGAGATAGGTGACGGACATGATTGGGACTCCGGCTCTCTGTTTCTTCCGTCATCCCCGCGAAAGCGGGGATCCAGGGCAACGGGGCGAGGTCCCGTGCATGGGGCCCTGGATTCCCGCTTTCGCGGGAATGACGGGGTGAGTGTGGGGAGACACCGCGGGCGGATCGACTACCTGAAAGGTAGTTTTTCGATCTATCGCGCGAGGTAAAATGCGGCGGGCACAAACGAGGAAATGCCGATCCCATGCGATTGAACGGCGAGAGCTTCGGGGATCATCTGCGGCTCTGGCGCAAGCGCCGGCGGCTGCCCCAGATGGAGCTCGCCTTCCGCGCCAATGTCTCGCCGCGCCATCTCGGATTCGTCGAGCTCGGCCGCGCGGCGCCCAGCCGCGGGCTCGTCCTGCGCCTGGCGGAGGAGCTGGACCTGCCGCTGCGGGAGAGGAACATCTGGCTCGTGGCCGCCGGCTTCGCGCCCAGCTTCGGCGATCGCGCGCTGGAGGATCCCTCCTTCGAAGCCGTGCGATCGGCGATCGCATCGACCCTGGAGGCGCATAAGCCCTTCCCGGCCTTCGCCATCAATCGCCATTGGGAGATCGTGGCCTCCAATGCGGCCTTGCCCGAGCTCTATGAGGGGGTCGCACCCGAGCTGCTGACTCGGCCGGTCAATGTCCTGCGTCTCAGCCTGCACCCCAAGGGGCTGGCGCCGGCCATCCTCAATCTGCGGGAATGGTCGCAGCATCTGCTCGGACGGCTGCGGCGGGAGATCGAGTTGACGGCCGATCCGATATTGGAAGCCCTGCTAAGGGAAGCCGAGGGCTATGGCCTGCCGCTCGCAGGACGGGGAGGCGAGGCGGCCGTTCGGCCCGCCGTCGCCATTCCGCTGCGCCTTGCGAGCCGCCTCGGCGAGCTTTCCTTCCTCAGCACGGTCACCGTCTTCGGCACGCCCATCGACGTGACCCTGTCGGAGATTGCCCTGGAGATGCTCTATCCCGCCGATGCGGCCACCGCCGCAGCGGTTCGCAAGCGCAAGGCGGTTAGGACGGCTCGATCTTCCCGACGAGCGCGCGGCGCAGCTCGCGGGTGAGGCGGGTCGAGGCGCCGACCTTCGCAGCGCCCGCGATCCGGGCGAGGCGATGGACCGCCTGGCGCAGCGCATCGGGCGGCGCGGGGGCGATCTGCTCATAGCCCACGATGCGCCATTCGCCGTCGGCCCGCTTGGCATCGAGCAGGGCCACGACGCGATCGCCATGGACGATGGGCTTGGCGAAATAGAACTTCCGCTGGTCCTGCGGCGTATAGGCCTCGAATTTATAGTCGAAGCCGAAAAGGGCGCTGAAGCGGTTGCGGCTGAAAAGGAGATTGTCCAGCGGCGGGATGATGCGCGCCGGGTCCGCCGGCCGGGCATCGCGCGCCGCCGCCTCCCAGCCCGCGGCATCGCTCGCGAGATGCCAATAGACCGGCCGTCCCGGGAGATCGACGACCTCGACGGGCTCGGCGGTGGCCTCGGCCTCGGCCTTCACCAGCGCGCGCCAGCGCCGGATCGATTCCCCGCGCCAGGAGCCGTAGTGGAGCCGCACTCGGTCCGCCCATTGCTCGGCCGTGGCGATCTTCAGCACCTGCAAGGCGGAGCGCAGCAGGAAGCGCTCATATTCCGGCAAGGTCGGCGGCGGGGCGTCGGCCAGCTCCGGCAGCACGCGCTCGGTCAGATCGAAGAGCCGGTGGAAATGCGGGGTGCGGCCGCTGATCTGCAGGCGCCGGTCCGACCACATCTGCTCCAGCGCGCGGGTCGTCGATTTGATGGTGTTGAATCCGCCGACCACGCGGCGGGAATCGAAATCCGCCGGGCCCACAGCGCCATGGGCGCGGATGTGATCCTCCATCTTCTGCATCTGGGGCTTGAGGCGCCGGCGCCGGATCCGGGTTGCCGGGCGCTGGTCGAGCAAAGCGGTGGAGAGGATCGGGAGCCAGTCGCGGCGCACGGCGAAGACAGGGTAATGGGTCTCGATGAACTCGCCGCGGCCATAGAGCATGGCATAGAAATCGGCGACGCTGCCTTCGCCCCGGGCGAGCCAGGCGAGCTCGTGGTTGCGCAAGCCCGCGACCCTGATCGAATCGATCTGGATCATGGCAAGCTCGGCCGCCAAGGCCGGCAGCTCGGCCGCAGGCCGCAACGGGCCGGCGAGGCCGAGACGGTCAAGGAGGAAGCGCCGCAGCTCGACGGCCTGGACCTGGCGCATGGCTAGTCCGATTTGTCGCTGACCCCCGCCTCGGCGAAGCTCGCCATGCCGGTATGGCAGGCGACAGCCCCGCGCAGCAGGGGGATGGCAAGCGCCGCACCGGAAGCCTCGCCGAGGCGCATGGCGAGATCGAGCAGCGGCTTCTTGCCGAGCCTCTCCAGCAGGCGGCGATGGCCGGGCTCGGCCGAGCAATGGGCGACCAGGCAATGGTCGAGGGCGCCGGGCATCGCCACTTCCAGCACGGAAGCCGCGGCGGTGGCGGCGAAGCCGTCCAGCAACACCGGCACATGGGCCAGCCGCGCGGCGATGATCGCGCCGGCGATGGCCGCCAGCTCCCGCCCGCCCAGACGCCGGATGACCTCGAAAGGATCGCCCAGCGCCGGGCGATGCAGCGCCAACGCCTCGTCGACCACGGCGATCTTGCGCGCCAGGGCCTCGCCCACCACGCCGGTGCCGGGGCCGACCCATTCGGCGGCGCTGCCGCCGAAGAGGGCGCAGCAGAGGGCGGCCGCACTGGTGGTATTGGCGATCCCCATCTCGCCCAGGCAGACCAGGTCGAGGCCCGTCTCGACCGCCATCATGCCGTAGGCGAAGGCCTTGGCGCATTCCTCCTCGCTCATGGCCGGCTCGGCGCTGAAATCCGCCGTGGCATGGTCGAGATCCATCTCATAGACGCGGAGCTCGGCCCCGGCGGCGAGGCAGAGCTGGTTCACCGCCGCCCCGCCGGAGATGAAATTGGCGACCATCTGCTTGGTCACCTCCGCGGGATAGGCGGAGACGCCGCGCGCCGCCACGCCGTGATTGCCGGCGAAGACGGCGACCCGCGCCCGGTCGAGGCGCGGCGGATGGCGAGCCTGCCAGAGGCAGAGCCAATGGGTCACTTCCTCCAGCCGGCCGAGCGCCCCGGGCGGCTTGGTCAGCACGGCCTCGCGGGCCGCGGCCGTCTTCCCGGCCTCCAGATTGGGTCCCGGCAGCTCCGCCATCACGGCGCGAATCTCGTCAAGGTTGGCGGCAGGCTTCGATGTCACGGAGGGTCTTTCTGGCTGGGGTTGGCGGGGACGGCCGAAAGCGAGGCGCCCGCCCCTGGGGCAGCGGGACGCTTGTCGTAGTGAGACATAGCGCCGCGTGGATGATTGATAAAGCCCGAAGCCTCGAAGGGGCGGGAAATCAGCTCGCCGCGAGGGAGAGCGGGAGCTCGCTCGGATCCGGACTTTCGGCCTGGATCAGCGCTTCTGTCGAGGCCCGGATCTGCTCGACGGCCTGGCGAAGCGAGGTCACGACCAGATCGGCCCCCGTCTCGCGCAAGGCGTCGCGCTGCTTCGCATCCTCGTCATTGAGGGTCCAGAGACCGACGAGGATCTGCGCCCGGGGCAGCTTGCGGCGCAGCCGCCGGACGAGATAGCGGGCATTGGTGAATCCGCCGGGCTCCAGATAGGAGAGGCAGACGATCTGCACGTCAGCCGCGTCGAGGGCGAAGATGGCAACCGGCGCGACGGCGTCGCTCGGCACCACGGAAGCCTGGATCCCCTGCTTGTCCAGGAGCTGGGCCAGCATCGCCGCCGCCGCCTCGTCCAGCGAGCCGCGCCCGGCGATGCACATGACCTGCCGCCTGTCGTCGACCGGCAGCGGCGGGGGTGCCACGGCCTTGCCCCCGGCGGCATCCGCATCGGCATCGGCCTCCGCGGCCGGCGGCGCATCGACGTGATCTGAGAGGTCGTCGATCAGGCCGAGGACGGCCTCCTTGATCTGCACCCGGCGCGCATGCTCCAGCACCCCGCGATTGACGTCCAATTGAGCCAGCGCCAAGCCCCGTATGGCGACCTCGTCGTAATACTCCGCCAGCGGCTTGCTCTTGAGATAGAGCTCGGCCTGATGGGCGGCTTCGTCCGGGTCGTTGGCGAGCACCCGCTGATAGAAATTCTCCTCCAGGGTCAAGGCGGGCTGGTCGCCCAGGAGGATGGCGAGAAACTCCAGCCGCTCGACATGCCGGCCCAGAACCACGAGGCAGAGGGTCAAGGGCGTCGACAGGAGAAGTCCGATCGGGCCCCAGAGCCAGGTCCAGAAGGCGGCGGCGACGACGATCGCAACGGCCGAGAGGCCCGTGCTATGGCCGTAGAGCAGAGGCTCCACGACCTGGCCCATCAGGGGCTCGACGACGAGAAACAGACAGGCCGTCCAGACCAGCATCGTCCAGCCCGGATCGATCGCCAAGGCAAGGGCGGCGGGAAAGACAGCGGCGATGACGGGCCCGATATAGGGAACGAAACGCAGCAGCATCGCGAGGATGCCCCAGAGCACGGGATTGGGGATCCCGATCAGCCAGAGCCCCGTGCCGATCAGGATGCCGAAGGTGGCGTTGATCGCCAGCTGCATCAGCAAATAGCGGCTGAGGCGCTGGGCGGCGTCGTCCAGCGCCTTGGTCGTCTTCTGCAGGTCATGGGCACCCGCGAGGCGAATGAAGCGGTCGCGCAGATCCTCGCGCTGCAGGAGGAAGAAGACGACGAAGACGATGACGATTCCCGTGGTCGCCAGAGGCTGGAGCAGCGGGCCGATGATGGTCTGCAGCACCTCGAGCGCCGTGGGATCGGGCTGATGGATCTCGACCGGTATGGGGGCCGGCTGCGTGCTTGCGCGCGGGGCCGGCGCGGCGGGAAGCGCGACCGGCGCTCGGGTGGCCGGCGCGGGCGTCGAGCGCGTGATCTCGTCGCTGAGCCGCTTCAGCATGGCCGACGCGCGGCCTACAACTCCGCCGTCCGTCGCCGACCCCCGCAGGGAATGGATCTTCTCGGCCACATTGGTCTGGTACTGGGGCAGATTCTCGGCCAGATGGGCGAGCTGGTTGCCGATGACCGACCCCAGGCTGAAGATCAGGACAAAGGCCAGCAGGACGGCCGCGATGACGGACGGCACCCGGCCGGCATGCCAGCGGCGAAGGAACATGACCAGGGGCCCGAGGGCGAAGCTCAGCAGCAGAGCCAGAGCCAGGGGGACGAAGACTTCGCGCGCGAAATAGAGGGCGGCGATGACGAAGACGCCGACAGCCAGATTGCTCACCGCCGAGGTTTGCCGCAGGGCCGGATAGGCCTCCCGGGGAGAAGCGTCATAGCGGCGGGGATTGAAATCGCTCACGCGAAGCACGCGCGCAAACAGGGGTTATCGGTTTCCGAAGGTTTGGCTGCTCCGGGAATGTCCCGGAGAGAATGTCGCGCTGATCTGCTCAAAACTGCCTCGACCACCTCTGGCATCTCCGCAGGGAGATCGGGCAGGGGGTGAAAAGATAACTGTAGGCGGAGCCGAAGGTTGCAGTCGCAGGCGATGCGGGCCACTCTTTCGCCGGCCCCGACCTCCTTGTCCCTTGAGGTCGTGACCCCGTGGGGAGAGCCGATCGAGGAGGGAAGATGAGCAAACTCGAGGCCTTCATCGAAGGCATGCCGAAATGCGAATTGCATGTGCATATCGAGGGCACGCTCGAGCCCGAGATGAAGTTTCAGCTCGCCCAGCGAAACGGGATCAAGCTGCCTTACGAGAGCGAGGCGGCGCTGAAGGCTGCCTATGATTTCGACGATCTCCCCTCCTTTCTCGCCGTCTACTACGAGGGCATGAGCGTCCTGTTGACGGAGCAGGATTTCTACGACGTGACCCTTGCCTATCTGCGCAAGGCGCAGTCGCAGAATGTCCGCTATGCCGAGATGTTTTTCGATCCCCAGGCGCACACGGCCCGCGGCGTCGCTTTCGACACCGTCATCCGCGGTCTGCGCCGGGCGCAGATGGAGGCGCAGAGGAGCTTGGGCGTCAACTCTCAGCTCATCATGTGCTTCCTGCGGGACTGGAGCGCCGAATTCGCCATGACGACCCTGCTGCAGTCGCTGGTCTATCGGGAGTGGATCGTGGGGGTCGGCCTCGATTCCGACGAGAAAAACAATCCCCCGGTCAAGTTCGCCAAGGTCTTTCAACGGGCGCGCCAAGAAGGCTATCTCCTGACGATGCATTGCGACGTCGATCAACAGGGGTCGGTGGGTCATATCTGGCAAACCATCAACGATATCGGCGTCGATCGGATCGACCATGGCGTCAATTCGCTCGAGGACGAGAAGCTCTGCGCCGAGATCAAGCGCCGCTCCCTCGCTTTGACGGTTTGCCCGATCTCGAATGCCTATGTCACCGACGGCAGCAAGGCGGGCGCCATCAAGGCCATGCTCGACAAGGGCATGCGGGTGACCGTGAACTCCGACGATCCCGCCTACTTTCCGGGCTACATGAACGAGAATCTGATGCGGGTGCACGAGGAAGCGGGTCTCGGCCGGGCCGAGCTGCGCCAGCTCGCCGAAAACGCTTTCGCCAGCGCCTGGCTGCCCCCCGCCAGAACCGAAGCCTATCTTGCAGAACTACGAGATTACGCCGGCTAGGCCGAAACGGCTCTTTTGATAGTCAACGGGCTGCAGCCTGCGGGGGAAGGGAGACGGGGAGATGACCATGGTCGGATCGAAAGCCGGCGGCCTTGGGCCGAATGAGAAATTCATCGGCCAGCAGGGCTCCCGCGCGGGTCTCAATACGCCGGCGCTGCTGCTCGACCTCGACGCACTCGACGCCAATATCGCCGCCATGGCCGCGCATACCAAAGCGGCCGGCATCAATCTGCGGCCGCACAGCAAGGGCGCCAAATCGATCGAGATCGGCCGCCGGCAGATGGCCGCGGGCGCCATCGGCATCTGCTGTACGACCGTCGGCGAGGCCGAGGTGATGGCGGGCGCCGGAATCGAAGGCGTGTTGATCACATCGCCGGTCGTGACGCCGCCGATGATCGACCGGCTCGTGGCCCTGAACAAGCAGGCCAAGGGGCTCATGGTGGTCGCGGACAATCCCGTGAATGTGGACGCGCTTGCCGCCGCCGGCCAGAAATCCGGCAAGCCTCTCTCGGTCATCGTCGAGTTCGACGTCGGCCAGGGCCGGACCGGCGTCACCAGCGTCGAAGGCGCGATCGCGCTGGCACGGCGCATCGAGGCGGCGGAGCATCTGCGTTTCTTGGGGATTCAGGCCTATTACGGCCATATGCAGCACATCCCGGCCTTCGCCGACCGCAAGGCTGCCGCCACCGGGCAGATGGACCGCGTGCGCGATCTGCTGGCGCGGCTGAAGGCGGAAGGAGTGGCGGCCGGCGTGGTGACGGGCGGGGGCACCGGCACTTTCGATATCGATCCCGCCGGCGGCGTCTACACGGAGGTCCAGCCCGGCTCCTATCCCTTCATGGATCGCGAATATCTCGAGATCGACATGACCGCCGGCCGGACCTCGCCCTTCGTCGCCTCCCTGTTCGTGCAGGCCTCGGTCGTCAGCGCCAATCGCGAGGGCTTCGCCGTGGTCAATGCCGGCTACAAATCCTTCGCGACCGAAGGCGGCATGCCCAGGGTCTCTTCGCCAAAGCTCGTCGGCGCCAGCTACAAGCTGATGGGCGATGAGCATGGCGGGGTCGATTACGATCCGAATGGCGGAACCCTGAAGCTCGGCGAGGCCGTGGAATTCCTGGTGCCCCATTGCGATCCGACCATCAATCTCTACGACCGTTATCACTGCGTGCGCGGCGACAGGCTGGTGGAGATCTGGCCGATCGACGGCCGCGGCCGCTGACCCCGCCGGCCGCCCGCGGGATAACTTCCTTGGGTTGAAATTGCCGCTGTTCTATAAGCTCGCCGCGATGCCCGAGGAAACCACCCCAACTCCGATGCCTGCGTCTTGGTGGCGCGACCTTCGCCTTGCCCTGGGCTTCATGACCCGGCTGCCCGTCGGCGTGGTCGAGGGCGATCTGGCGGCGGCGAGCTGGGCCTTTCCCCTCGCCGGGCTCTTGGTGGGCGGTGTCGCCGCCCTGATCTACGGCTTCGCCATCGATCTCGGGCTGTCGGCCCTCCTCGCCGCGGCGCTGGCGGTGGCGAGCGCCATGCTCCTGACCGGCGCCCTGCATGAGGATGGGCTGGCGGATTTCGCCGATGGCCTCGGCGTCCGGGGCGGGCCGGCGGAACGGCTGGCGGCCATGCGGGCCAGCGGCATCGGCAGCTTCGGGACTCTGGCCCTCGTCTTCAGCGTGCTGTTGCGCGTGGCCGCACTGGCGGCACTCATGGGGCCCGCCGGTGTCGGGCCGGCGCTGCTCGCGTCCCATGCCGGGGCCCGGGCGTTGCTGCCCTGGGTCATGCATGGCCAGCCCCAGGCCCGGGCCGACGGCCTGGCGGTCGGTGCCGGCCGTCCCTCGGGCAAAGTGGCGGTCGTGGCCCTTCTGATCGGTCTCGCCATCCTGCTTCTGGCCGCCGGACCGGCCCGGGGCGCAATCGCCGCCCTGGCCGCACTGCTCGGCCTGCTGATCCTGCCGCTCGCGCGCCGGCGGCTCGGCGGCATCACCGGGGATGTGCTGGGCGCCGTCGAGCAGCTGGCGGAGATCGCCATTCTCCTCGCTTTGGTGGCGACGCGCACGCTGGTGGGGCGATGATCCCGACCCGCTGGTGGTGGATCCGCCACGCGCCGGTGACGAGCCATGGCGGGCGCGTCTATGGCCAGAACGATTTGCCGGCCGATTGCGCCGATGAGGCGCTCTTCCGCGGGCTGGCCGCGCAGCTGCCCGAGCGACGCCCTCTGGCTGGTCACGCCGCTGCGCCGCACCCGCCAGACCGCCGAGGCCCTTTTCGCCGCCGGCGCCCCCCCACCGGCGGAGCTGCGCGAGGAGCCCGACTTCCTGGAGCAGCATTTCGGCAGCTGGCAGGGCCTGACCTATGACGAGCTGGCGGCGCTTGCGCGACGGCGCCGCCCATCGCTTCTGGCATGCGCCGGCGGTGGTGCGGCCGCCCGGCGGGGAGAGCTTCGCCGATGTGATGGTCGCGGGTCGCCGCTGCCGTGCAGCGGATCTCCCCGGGCGCGGCCGGGCGGGATCTGGTGGTGGTGGCCCATGGCGGCTCGATCCGCGCCGCTTTGGCGCATGCCCTGGGGATCGAGGCAGAACGGGCGCTGGGCTTCGCCGTCGACAATTGCTCGCTGACCCGCCTCGATCATTTCGCGGCCGACGACGCCTGGCGCGTTGGCGCCGTCAATCTCCTGGCACGGGGTGCCCATCCCGCCGGCTGAGCCGCCTCGGCCGCAGAAATGCCAAATTCCTGAATGATCTTTAATAGTTCGGGCGTTTTGGGCCTCGAACCGGGCCCCCGAATCAGTGTTTCTAGTCGACATGCCGGCCGCGGGCCTGGATTTTCGGGCCGCCGCGAAACAAGGAGATTCTCGGATGACCGCTCTCTCGCGCCGCCTGTTCCTCGCTCTGCCGGCCGCGGCCGCGGCGAGCGCCGTGATCCGGCCCGCCTTCGCCATGTCCGAGCCGCAGCAGCTGGTCGAGAAATCCCGCATCGCCTTCCTCGACATCATCACCGACCCGGCCTTCAGCGAGATGCGCGAATATGTGAAGCGGGCCCGTGGCCTGCTCATCTTCCCGAACATGATCAAGGGCGCCTTCATCATCGGGGCGGAGGGCGGCTCGGGCGTGCTGGTGGCCCGCGGCCAGGGGGGCTGGAGCTATCCCGCCTTCTACACCATCGCCTCGGGCAGCCTGGGGTTGCAGATCGGCGGGCAGTCGGCAGAGCTGGTGATCACCATCATGAGCGCCAAGGCAATGGATGCGGTCATCGACAACCAGTTCAAGATCGGCGGCAATATCGACGTGGCCGTCGGCCCGGTGGGCAAGGGGCTGACCGCCTCGACCACCACCAATTTCGACGCCGATGCCTATAGCTGGGCCAAGACCGAGGGGCTTTTCGCCGGCATCTCCCTGGACGGATCGGGCATCTTCAAGCGCGACGGCTGGAATGCCGAGTACTACGGGCCCAATGCCCAGCCGGTGGATATCGTCCTCAAGGGCAAATTGACCAACAAGAACGCCCAGATCCTGCGCGACGCCCTCAGCCCCTATTGAGCCTCGCGCCTCATCTTCCTGTGATAATGCCGCGGGAATGATTGATCCCCCGACTCCCTGAGCCTATAGGGAGGGCCTCATGCCCCAGAACCCCGCGGTCCGGATCATCGCCTTCGCTGCCCTGCTCCTGGCGGTGGCCGTGGTCGTCCTGGCCTATACCCCCTGGGGGCAGAGCCTCTGGCAGGGGAAGGTCGCCCAGGAGATGGGGGCGGCGGCCATCGGCGGGCCCTTCAAGCTGACCGACCAGAATGGCAAACCCCGCAGCGACGCCGATTTCCGCGGCGAGTACACGCTGGTCTTCTTCGGCTATACCAATTGCCCCGACGTCTGCCCGACGACCCTGCAGACCCTGACCGACGCCATGGCCGACCTGGGGCCGAAGGCCGAGAAGGTGACGCCGGTCTTCATCACCGTCGATCCGGAGCGCGACACCGCCAAGGCGCTGAAGGACTATGCCGCCAATTTCACCCCCCGGCTGGTGATGCTGACCGGCAGCCCCGCCGATATCGCAGCGGTGGCCAAGGAATATCGGGTCTATTATGCCAAGGCGGGCGAGGGGCCGAACTACGCCATGGACCATACGGCGCTGATCTATCTCATGGGCCCGGACGGGACCTATGTCACCCATTACGCCCCGCAGGCAACCGCCGATGACATCGCCAAAGACCTCAGCAAAAGGCTCTAGGACCCCTGCCTCCAGGCCCGCCGCCTCTGGGCCCGCCGCCTCCAAGCCCCCGGGGCCGCGGAAGGCCATCAAGGGCGCGGCCCCGGCGCCGGCGGCCGAGCCCTTCTGGCGGACCAAGACGCTCGCCCAGATGAGCCGGCCCGAATGGGAATCGCTCTGCGACGGCTGCGCCCGCTGCTGCCTGGTGAAGCTGGAATACGACGATACCGGCGAGGTCGATCATACCGAGATCGCCTGCCGGCTTCTCGACCTCAAGACCTGCCGCTGCTCGGATTACGCGAATCGGCAGCAGAAGGTGAACGACTGCCTCTCCCTGACGCTGACCGAGGTGGAGCGTCTGAAATGGCTGCCCTCCACCTGTGCCTATCGCCTGGTGAACGAGGGCCGCGACCTCTATTGGTGGCATTATCTGGTCTCGGGCGACCGCGATACCGTGCATCAGGCCGGGATTTCCGTGCGCGGCCGGGTCATCAGCGAGGACGAGGCCGGCCCGCCGGAAGAGCACATCATCGACTGGATCGACTGAGCTTTTACACCGCCGCAACCATCGGATAGAGGCCGGCCGGCCGATCACCTATCTCATCCTCCATCGGCTAGACTTCGGAAGGATCGAGGCGATGGACATGGCACGGTTCAAGGAAACCCAGAGGACGGCCCCCGCCCGCCGGCCCGCGGCGAAGCCGCCAACCCCGGCGAAGTCAGACAAGCCCTTGGACGCGATCGAACGGGCCTGCCGCTTCATCGAGGCCCGGGTGGCCGAGGGGGAGCGCTTCACCTTGGCCGAGCTCGGCGCCCATTGCGGCCTCAGCCCCTGGCATCTGCAGCGCCAGTTCCGCCGGGCCATGGGGGTGAGCCCCCATGACTATGGCGACCAGCACCGCCTGGCCCGCTTCCGCGATGAGCTGCAGCAGGGCGAAGGGGTAGCGGCGGCCACCTATGGGGCGGGCTACGGCTCCTCCAGCCGGGTCTATGAGCGGGCCGACGGGCTCATCGGCATGACGCCTGCCACCTACGCCAAGGGCGGCAAGGGGGCCGAGATCGCCTATGGCACCGCCGCCTCGCCGCTGGGGCGGCTGCTGGCGGCGGCCACGCCCCGGGGCATCTGCTTCGTCGGGCTGGGCGACAGCGACGCTGCGCTGGAGCGCGAGCTCCGGCATGATTTCCACGCCGCGGAGAGCATCCGCCGGGACGATGGCGAGCTCGGCCGGGCGCTCGACGCCCTGCTGGCCTATCTGGCAGGAAAAGAACCCCATGTCGCTCTGCCGCTGGATATCCGGGCGACCGCTTTCCAGCGCCGGGTCTGGCAGGAACTGCAGCGGATTCCCCTCGGCGAAACAAGGAGCTATGGCGAGATTGCCCGATCCTTGGGCAATGCTGGCGCATCCCGCGCCGTGGGCCGTGCCTGCGCCACCAACCCGATTTCCCTCATCGTGCCCTGCCATCGGGCCCGGGGCCAAAACGGCGGTCTCACCGGATATCGGTGGGGAATCAAGCGTAAAGCCGCTCTTCTGGAACGGGAGTCGGAGATGGAGGCTAGGAAGAAACTCCTATAAGCCATCGAGTTCCCTTGCTTGGCGGCGGGCCCTCCGCAACACTTGGGTCCATGTCCCAGCCCCCCGCCACCTCGCCCCGTCTCCGCTGCCAGCCGGCCGTCATCGGCAGCAACCTGCTGGCGGTGGGTGACCGGGCGGTTCCCCTGGTCTTCGAGAAGAACGAGCGGGCGCGCCGGATCATCATCCGCCTCGACCATGGCGGCAGCATCGTGGTCGTCCTGCCCGCCCGGGCGACCAAGGAGGATGGGCGCCGCTTCGCCCTGTCCAACAAGGGCTGGATCCAGGAACGGCTCTCGCGCATGCCCGAGCCGCTGCCCTTCCTGCATGGCGTCTCGATCCCCTACCTCGGGGTCGAGCACCGCATCCGCCACCGCCAGGCCAACCGCGGCGTCGTCTGGCGCGAGGCCGGGGAGATCCATGTCGCCGGCCGGCCGGAGCATCTGCCCCGCCGGGTCGAGGATTGGCTGAAGCTGGAGGCGCGCCGGGAATTCGAGCGCCGGGCGCTGCAGAAGGCCGATGAGCTGGGCAAGCGGATCCGGCGCATCGGCGTGCGCGATCCCCGCAGCCGCTGGGGCAGCTGCTCGCCCGACGGCGTGCTCAATTTCTCCTGGCGCCTGATCCTGGCGCCCCGCTTCGTGATGGATTATGTCGTCGCCCATGAGGTCGCCCATCTGCGCGAGCTCAATCACGGGCCGCGATTCTGGCGCCTGGCCGAGACCCTCTGCCCCGACATGGACCGCGCCCGCGACTGGCTCGCCATCTATGGTCCCGGCCTGCATCGCTACGGCAGGTTGATGTAGCGGGTCGCTCCGCCCCCCTGAAACGAAACGGGCGGCCGAAGCCGCCCGCGAAGATCAGTCGGGAGCGCTCGTCAGCTCTTCACCTGCGAGGCGACCGACCCCTGGCGCTTGGCCATGAAGGTCTTGGCCGTCTCCACCGCCACGGCGGCGTCGCGGCAATAGGCATCGGCGCCGACGGAATTGGCGAAGGCCTCGTTCAGCGGCGCGCCGCCGACCAGCACCACATAGTCGTTGCGCATGCCTTTCTCGATCAGCGTGTCGATGACCACCTTCATATAGGGCATGGTGGTGGTGAGCAGCGCCGACATGCCGAGAATGTCGGGCTTATGCTCGTCGATCGCCTTCAGGTAGTTCTCGACCGGGTTGTTGATCCCGATATTGACGACCTCGAACCCGGCACCCTCCATCATCATGGCGACCAGGTTCTTGCCGATGTCGTGGATGTCGCCCTTGACGGTGCCGATCACCATCTTGCCGATCTTGGGCGCGCCGGTCTCCGCCAGCAGCGGGCGCAGGATGAACATGCCGGCCTTCATGGCATTGGCGGCCAGGAGGACCTCGGGCACGAAGAGGATGCCGTCGCGGAAATCGATGCCGACGATGCGCATGCCCTCGACCAGCGCCTTGGTCAGGGTGTCATAGGGGGTCCAGCCGCGGTTCAGCAGGATATGGACCGACTGCTCGATCTCTTCCTTGAGGCCGTCGTAGAGATCGTCATGCATCTGCTGCACGAGATCGTCGTCCGACAAGCTGTTCAGATCGAGTTCGCCTTCATCGGCCATGATCCAGGTCCTTGCATGCCAGCGGCCAGCGGCCGCGATCAGCTGTTTTCCTTTAGCCGGCACAAGCTAGTCAAGGCCGCCCTCGGTCCCACGTGCGGCGGCGACATCATTTGCCCGTTAGGCGACATGGGCAGAAACTGATGTCCCGTGCGGGACTTGAGCTGCTTTTCGCGGGCCCGGCTTTTCGCGGAAGCGGGGGCATGCTATCAAGCCGAAGTTGTATAGACAAGTTGGCGAGGCCTGATCATGGGCAATGAGGTCTTCCGGCTCCGTCCCGGCGAACTCACCCTCGGCGATCTCGAGCGGCTGCTGGACGACCGGCGCCGGATCGAGGTCGATCCCTCGGCTTGGGCCGCGGTGGAGGCCTCGGCGGGGGTGGTGCGCCGGATCGTCGAGGAGGGCCGCACCGCCTATGGCGTCAATACCGGCTTCGGCAGCCTGGCCAAGACCCGCATCCCCGCCGAGGCCGTGACCGAGCTCCAGCGCCGCCTCGTCCTCTCCCATGCCGCCGGCACCGGTCCGCTGCTGGAGGATCGGCTGGTCCGGGGCATCATGATCGCCAAGATCAACGGGCTCGCCCGCGGCGCCTCGGGCGTGCGGCGCAGCACCGTCGAGGCCCTGGCGGCCCTGGTCAATGCCGAGGTCTATCCCTGCATCCCCGCCAAGGGCTCGGTGGGGGCGTCGGGCGATCTGGCCCCGCTCGCCCATATGAGCGCTGCCCTCATGGGCGAGGGCGAGGTGCGCATCGAGGGTCGCATCCAGCCCGCCCGCGACGGGCTCGCCCGGGCCGGGCTGAAGCCGCTGGATCTCGCGGCCAAGGAGGGGCTGGCGCTGCTCAATGGCACCCAGGTCTCCGCCGTGCTGGCCGCCGCCGGCCTCTTCGCCGCGGCCCAGGTCTTCGCCGCCGCTTTGGTCACGGGCGCCATGAGCGTCGATGCGGCGGCCGGCAGCGATGCCCCCTTCGATCCCCGCATCCATCATCTCCGCGGCCAGCCCGGCCAGATCGAGGTCGCCCGCACCCTGGCCCAGCTCATGGCCGGCAGCGAGATCCGCCGCTCCCATATCGAGGGCGACGACCGGGTCCAGGATCCCTATTCGCTGCGCTGCCAGCCCCAGGTGATGGGTGCCGTGCTCGACCAGCTGCGCTATGCCGCCGGCGTCATCGGGCGCGAGATCAATGCCGTCTCCGACAATCCTCTGGTCTTCGCCGACACGAACGAAATCGTCTCCGGCGGCAATTTCCATGCCGAGCCGGTGGCACTCGCCGCCGATGCCATGGCGGTTGCCATCGCCGAGATCGGCGCGCTGGCCGAACGCCGGATCGCGCTGCTGACCGACCAGCATATGGGCGGCCTGCCGCCCTTCCTCGTCGCCGATCCCGGGCTCAATTCCGGCTTCATGATCGCCCATGTGACGGCGGCGGCGCTGGCCAGCGAGAACAAGAGCCTGGCCCACCCGGCCAGCGTCGATTCCCTGCCCACCTCCGCCAATCAGGAAGATCACGTCAGCATGGCCACCTTCGCCGCGCGGCGGCTCCAGGAGATGGCGGAGAATACCGCGGGCATCGTCGCCATCGAGCTGCTGGCCGCGGCCCAGGGCATCGATCTGCGCGCCCCGCTCAAATCCTCGCCGGCGCTGGAGGCGGCCAAGGCGAGCTTGCGCCAATCCGTCGCCTTCTGGGACCAGGACCGCGCCATGTACCCCGACATCGCCGCCGCCAAGGCCCTGGTGCAGTCGGGGAAGCTCAAATCGCTCGCGGTAATCTGACGGGAAGACAAAGAAGAGTTCACCACAGAGGCACAGAGACACAGAGAAGAAAGCATTTTTTGAGGCGCGCCTGACCACAGGAGGGGCGCTGACCCACCCCCTCTGTGCCTCCGTGGCTCTGTGGTTCACTTCCTTCTTTGGCGGTCCCAATCCCCATAGGGTGCTGAGGGTCTTGCGGCAGTAGCGCGGCCGGGTTCCATCGGTTAGAACAGCCGGCTCCGGAACGCTGAGAGCTGATCATGGCAATCGTACCGACATTCTCCACCCGGCCGAGCTTCCTGGGGACGGCCAATGAGGACCGCGATGCGCCTATCGTCTGCGCCGGCGTGCCTTTCGACATCGGCACCAGCCATCGCGCCGGGGCGCGCTTCGGGCCCATGGCGATCCGCGGCATCAGCCGCATGCTGGTGGATGGCGTCAATCCGCTGAACTGGCGCAATCCCCAGGCCATGCCGTTTTCCGATATCGGCGATTTCGAGATCGCGCTGGGCGACACGCTCGCGAGCCTCAAGCTGATCGAGGAGCAGGCGGCGCGATGCCGGCATCTGATCACGCTGGGCGGCGATCACGCGATCACTTTGCCGCTGCTGCGCGCGGTCGCCAAGAAGCAGGGCCCCGTCGGGCTCATCCATTTCGACGCCCATGTCGATACCTGGCCGGATACCTTCGGCCAGGTCTACGGCCATGGCTCGGTCTTCTACCACGCCATCGAGGAGGGCCTCGTCGATCCCCACCGCATGATCCAGATCGGCATCCGCTCGCCGCTGGCCCGCGACATCTGGGATTGGACGGTGGGCAAGGGCGTCACCATCGTGACGGCGCAGGAGGTCCACGCCCGCGGGCCCGAGGCGGTGATCGAAGCCATCCGCGCCAAGGTGGGCCACGGCAAGACCTATCTCTCCTTCGACATCGATGCCCTCGATCCCTCCCAGGCGCCGGGCACCGGCACGCCGGAGGTGGGGGGCTTGTGGACCTGGCAGGTGAAGGCGATCCTCGACAAGCTCGCCGGCATCGATTTCGTCGGCATGGATGTGGTCGAGGTCGCCCCGCCCTATGACGTGGCCGAGATCACCGCGCTCGCCGCGGCGACTGTCGCCTGGCAATACCTCAGCCTTACCGCACCGCAAGTCTGAGGGATTCGATCGTGAGCGACCTCCGGCTTGCCCATGGCCTGGCCTTCGCCGATCTCTATGCCAGCGAAGGCCTGGCGCGCATCGATGCGCTCTTCCTCGAGAGCCTGGCCCCGGCGCTCAGCCAGCGCCTGCTGGCTGCCCGTGCGGCGCCCCTGTCGGGCAAGGAGGAATCGGCCTTCCTGATCGAGCTGGCGCCCCATCTCGAGGATTTCGTCGGCCGCCTCTTCGGCATCAGCCGCGAGCTGGGGGAATTGGCCGAGCGCCATCACGCTTTGGCGCCGGTCTTCACCTGCAAGCGGCTTTTCGTCCAGCGCCAGGCGCTGAAGGCCCATAAGCCCGAGGCCGCGGCGGCCTTCGACGGCGAGGCACTCGCCCGCGAGCTCGAGGCGCATCTGGGGGAGCCGCTCACCGAGCTCGCCTTCGCCCGCAAGGTCAATGGCTGGATGGAGGACGACGCGGCCCACAAGGCCGATCTGGATCTCGCTGCGCGCTATGCCGCCTGGGCGACCCTCACCGAGGCAGGACGGGCCAAGCATGGCGCCGGCGTGCTGTTCAAGGCGCCGCGCAAGCTCGATCCCTATCATCTGGTGCCGGTGGAGACCGTCGATCGCCATGGCGTCTCCATGGCCGAGCTGGATCCCCATCACCACCGCCACCGCGAGGGCTTCGCCCTCACCGATCCCGGCACCGATCTGACCGGCGCTCTCGACCAGGCCCACTACTGCATCTTCTGCCATCACCAGGGGAAGGATTCCTGCAGCCGCGGGCTGAAGGAACGCGACGGCAGCTTCAAGAAGAGCCCCTTCCAGGTGACGCTGGCCGGCTGTCCCCTCGAGGAGAAGATCTCCGAGATGCACAGCCTGAAGGCCGAGGGCGTGCCGCTGGGGGCGCTCGCCATGATCGTGGTGGACAATCCCATGGCGGCGGCGACGGGCCACCGCATCTGCAACGACTGCATGAAGGCCTGCATCTATCAGAAGCAGGAGCCGGTCGATATTCCCCAGGCGGAGACCCGGACCCTCAAGGATATCCTGGAGCTGCCCTGGGGCTTCGAGATCTACGGCCTGCTGACGCGCTGGAATCCCCTCAACCTGCGCGACCCGCTCGCCAAGCCCGCCTCGGGCAAGAAGGTGCTGGTGGTGGGGCTCGGGCCCGCGGGATTCACGCTCTCGCATTACATGCTGAACGACGGCCATACGGTGGTGGCCATCGACGGGCTCAAGATCGAGCCGCTGCCGGGGGAATTCTCCGGCCGCACGCCCGAAGGCGTGCCGGCGGTCTTCAAGCCGATCCGCGATATCCGCGAGCTGCATGAGAATCTCGACGACCGCGCCATGGCGGGCTTCGGCGGGGTGGCCGAATACGGCATCACCGTTCGCTGGGACAAGAATTTCCTGAAGATCATCCGGCTGCTGATCGAGCGGCGCGCGGGCTTCGCCATGTTCGGCGGCGTGCGCTTCGGCGGCACGCTGACCCTGGAGCAGGCCTTCGCACTCGGCTTCGACCATGTGGCGCTCTGCCTGGGTGCGGGCAAGCCCACCATCCTCGACATGCCCCATCAGCTGGCGCCCGGCGTGCGCATGGCCTCGGATTTCCTCATGGCCCTGCAGCTGACGGGCGCGGCCAAGGCCGAATCCATCGCCAATCTGCAGCTTCGCTTGCCGGCGGTGGTGATCGGCGGCGGGCTCACCGCCATCGATACGGCGACCGAGGCGCTGGCCTATTACCCACGCCAGGTGGAGAAATTCCTCGGCCGCTTCGAAACCTTGGCGGCCGAGCGCGGCGAGGCCGCGGTCCGCGCGGCCTGGACGCCGGCGGAGAGCCGGATCGCCGAGGAATTCATCGCCCATGCCCGGGCCATCCGCGCCGAGCGGGCGCGGGCGGCGGCCGAAGGCGAGGCGCCGCGGCTGACGACGCTCATGGACGAATGGGGCGGCGTCACCATCGCCTATCGCCGGCGCATGATCGATTCGCCGAGCTACACCCTCAATCACGAGGAGGTCGAGAAGGCCCTCCAGGAGGGCATCCGCTTCGCCGAGGGGCTGACGCCGACGGAGATCCAGGTGGATGAGGCGGGCCATGCCGCGGCGATCTGCCTGAAGCGGGCCGACGGCAGCACCGCCACTCTGCCGGCCCGCGCTGTGCTGGTGGCGGCGGGCACGCGGCCCAATACGGTGCTGGCCCGCGAGGACGCCGAGCATTTCGCCCTCGACGGCCAGTATTTCTCGGCCGTCGATGTGAGCGGCGAGCCGGTCACGCCGGAGCGCCTCGCCAAGCCCGCCCATGTCCATGTGCTGCACCAGATCCGCGAGGACGGCCGCGCCGTCAGTTTCTTCGGCGATCTGCATCCGAGCTTCGCCGGCAATGTGGTGAAGGCCATGGGCGGGGTGAAGCAGGGCTGGCCGGTAGTGGCCGGGGCGCTGGCCGGCCTCGCGCAATCGGCCTCGCCCGAGGATCCGGCGGAATTCACCGCGCGCATGAACCACCTCCTGCGTCCCCATGTGGTGGCGGTGAATCGCCTCACGCCCACCATCGTCGAGGTGGTGGTGCGGGCCCCGCAGGCCGCGCGGAATTTCCATCCCGGGGAGTTCTACCGCCTCCAGAATTTCGAGACGCTGGCCGACCGGGTGGACGGAACGACCCTGGCGATGGAGGGTCTCGCTCTGACCGGCGCCTGGACCGAGCCGGAGAGCGGGCTCGTCGGCACCATCGTGCTGGAGATGGGCGGCTCCTCCGATCTTTGCATGCTGTTGAAGCCGGGCGAGCCCGTCATCCTCATGGGGCCGACGGGTACGCCCACCGAGACCCCGGCTGGCGAGACGGTGCTGCTGGCCGGTGGCGGCCTCGGCAATGCCGTGCTCTTCTCCATCGGCCGCGCCTTCAAGGCGGCGGGCTCCCGCGTCCTCTACTTCGCCGGCTACAAGCGCCTGCAGGACCGCTACAAGGTGGCGGAGATCGAGGCCGCCGCCGATGTCGTGGTCTGGGCCTCGGACGAGGCGCCGGGCTTCACCCCCGGCCGGCCCCAGGACAAGGCGATCGCCGCCAATATCGTGCGGGCCATGACCGCCTATCAGCAGGGCGAACTGGGGCCGAAGACGATCGATCTATCGGAGGTCGACCGCATCATCGCCATCGGCTCCGACGGGATGATGGCGGCGGTCGCCCGCGCGCGGCATGAGGTGCTGAAGCCCTGGCTGAAGCCCCACCACCATGCCATCGGCTCCATCAACTCGCCGATGCAATGCATGATGAAGGAGGTCTGCGCCCAATGCCTCCAGCGCCATCACGATCCCGAGACGGGCAAGGAGACCATCGTGTTCTCCTGCTTCAATCAGGATCAGCCGCTGGATGCCGTGGATTTCGGCGCGCTGCGCCGGCGCCTCAGCCAGAACGGGGTGCAGGAGAAGCTGACGGTCCAATGGGTCGACCGCTGCTTGCGGCGGCTGGGACGGCGGGGTGCGGCGGCCTAAAGCCCGGTCACCTCAAGCCGAAGCATCGGGAGAGAGCAGCATCGGTTCAGAGGCCGAGCCGTGAGAGCGGCAACAGCGTCAATTATACCCGAAATACGCGTTTACCGACTTCAGCTGTTTCTCGTAGTAGTCGTGCGCCTCAGGGCGCAGGTCTTGGCGCCAGCGTCCGATGGAGGATCGGGCGCTCGGCGAGGTCGAATGGGTCTTCTGAAAATCCTGGGCGGCTGGCGTTTCGGCGAGACACCTATCGACCGCCACGCTACCGGCCTCGATCTCGCAGAAGTCCAAGATCTCCTTCAGGCAGGACTCGGGGATTTCAAGACCAGATCTTCATAGCGGACGATGAGCGTCGAGTTGGAGTTGTCCCTGCGCATGTTTTGCAGCTGGGACACATAGACGGACAGTCTGGAAAAATACAATTCCGGATCTTGGTTGATTCCTTCGAAAAACTGGAAATCCGCGCTTTTGGTCGAAGGCGATGAAGGAGCAGAGCATATCCCTGAGGTCGCGAACGAGGATCACGGTCTTGGATCTTGGCCAGAACCATAGCGAGAAACCTGGCGATATCGCCGACGATGGTTTTCTCACAGATGACCGAAATCTGTCGTCCACGTTTTTCTTTGCAAGAGGGCGCGATAATCCAGAACGATATTCGTCAGGCGAGACAATTCCGTTTGAACCAAGATCTGACGTAGCTCTTCCGCTGCGGCGGCATCTTCGAACCATGTGAGCGAGCTAAAGGAATTGCTGTACCAGCGATTGTTTTCAAAATAGGGACTTCTGGTGTTGGTGATCGAGAACATTGTCTTGAAGTGAGGCCCGCTGGACGAACCGAAACTCAAGGGTGCTACCGCATACCCGCCGATTTGAGGGTGGCGAAACAATCGTCCCATCAGGAGCGAGGTACCAGAGCGATCCGTGAGAGTTGATGGTGAGCAGGCGTGGGAATTTGACGACTGAAGCCGGACGGGGTGGAATGGCCGACGAGATCACTCCGCGCTCGACCACTTGCTTGAACGGTAAGTTTGGCGAGCACGCAGAAGTTGCCGCCCTCGATCTCGGCCAAGATCTCCGCCTCGGCCGTGCCTGACGAGATCGAAGACCCGGAGCTCGGCAAAAAATCCAGCTCGCGCGGCCTCCGACGCCCCGAAGGACCCGCGAGATCCGGACGCGGAGATCGGGTACAGATTAGGGTGCGCCTCGATGTGCGGATCAGGACATTGCTGATCTTCCGGCCGGCCATACCTGCCCAGCCGGAAACGAAGAGGGCCAGCGCGTTGGTCGTCTCACCCCGCCGTGGGGTCTCGATATTGAACTCGACACCGTGTTCTGCGGTGGCGACGAATTTGACGGCTAACCACCTTGAGAGACGGGACCTCAACCTCAACCAGATCGAGCATGTCGGTTAGCATCGCCCAGCTATCCCTCGCGTCATCCGCAGCGGCCCTCGCTCGCATCATGCAGTGCCAAGCGGCCCACTCCTTGGGCCGGCAGACAGATTTGGCCCCGTTCCCTCGGGATACCCCCAAGCTATTGGCGCCCGTGGAGGCGCCGTTAGAATCGAAAGGCATATATGAACAAACCGTAATGGTTATTCAAGCATCCTTGCGGCATGCCTGCAAGCTCAGCTTGCGAAATCCCGAAGATAATCTGCGTTGTTCATTCCTGGCGGCAGGCCATGTTTCTCCCAGACCGGTGCCAAGGCCTCCAAGGGGGATCGGCGCCATACCGCCAAGGGAGATCAACATGGCCGTCGCAGCGCAGAGCCTCCAACCCCGCTTCATCGACCAGGTCGGCCAGGGTGCCTTCGACCAGGTCGAAGGGGCTCTGACTTATCTGGTGGATACGGGGGTGAAGCCCTTTGCCTACAACTACGAGCCGCCGCCGGGCGTGCCGCAGCGCAGCGGCACCTATGAGGAGCATCGCCTACCCATCCTGAACGGGCGGCGCCGCGGCGAGGATTTCTCCTTGGACAGGCAGGGCTTTCTCTTCCGCCAGCACGAGACGGGGGTGAAGGATTTCTACGACCCGGCCGAGATCGAGCGGGTCTATTACCCCGAGATCGAGGCGCTGATGAAGCAGGCGACCGGGGCGGAGAAGGTGGTGACCTTCGACCATACGCTGCGCGTCGGCTCCGCCCGGCAGCAGAAAGGCCTTCGCGAGCCTGTGCGCCGCGTGCACAACGACTACACCGTCAAATCGGGACCGCAACGGGTGCGCGATTTGCTGGGTGCAGCCGAGGCGGAAGAGCGGCTGAAGCAGCGCTTCGCCATCGTCAATATCTGGCGTCCGATCCGCGGGCCGGTCGAAGAAGCACCGCTGGCGGTCTGCGATGCCCGCAGCATCGCGCCCAGCGATCTGATCGCGACCGATCTGCGCTACCCCGACCGCACCGGTGAGACCTATTCCGTCGCTTTCAACCCCGCCCATCGCTGGTTCTATTTTCCCCAGATGCGGCGCGAGGAAGTGCTGTTCCTGAAATGCTACGATTCGGCGACCGATGGCCGCGCGCGCTTTGCCGCCCACACGGCCTTCGACGATCCCACCGGCCCGCGCCTGCCCATCGCCCGCGAGAGCATCGAGACCCGCAGCCTGCTGTTCTTCCCGCCGGCGTAGCAGGGCCGGTCTAGCCGCGCCAGAGCTTGGCGCGGCGGCGAACCTTCTCCAGCGCGTCCGCCACCGCGCCATCCATCTCCGCCAAGGGTTGGCCATGGGGCTGGGGTGGTTCGGTCGACCCACCGAACGCGGCCAGCACTTCGGATGTCTCGCAATAGTCGGGAAGGATGAGGGCGATGAGCCGGCGAAAGGTTTCGGGAGAACGGGCCTCGACCGCGGCGACGACGGCATGGCGCGCCTCCGGTGTAGCCGCCATGAAGGCTTCCTCGCCGCCCGCCGCCGCGGCAATCAGCGCCAGCACGGGTCCTGCCGCCTCGCTTTGGCGGGTGAGATCGATGCCCGCCGCGCGGCCGCTGGGAAGCGCCGTCCGGCCGCTGGGCGGCATGGCCTCGGCGGGCAGCAGGATATCGAGGAGAGCTTCGTGGAAGGCAGCCGCCATCAGCCGATCTCCCCAGGGGCAATATCCCTCGCCAGATCGTCGGCGAGCTTCAGCGCCAGGGCCCCGATGGTGGAGCCCGGATTGACCGCCCCCACGGTGGGAAACAGGCTGCCGTCGACGACCATGAGATCGGCGACCGCATGACAGCGCCCGCGCGCATCGGTCACGCTGCTGGCGGGGTCGGCGCCCATCCGCGCCGTGCCGAGAAGATGCCAGCCGGTGAAGGGCGCCATCGGCACCCGCACCACCCCATGGGCGCCGGCGGCGCGCAGCATCTCCTCCGCCCGGTCGAGTCCGAAATCCAGCATGCGCCGCGAGGCCTCGGAGATCCGATACTCGACCTTGACGCCGGGAAGCCCGTCGGCCCCGGTCCCGCCAGCGAGAAGGACGCGGTTCTCGGGCTCCGGCAGATCCTCCACCATGATCAGCACCGGGATCGAGTGGTGGAACTCCTCGCGCAGCGCCCGCTGCATCGCCTCGCCCCAGGGCCGCTCCAGCCGCATCGCCTGGAGCAGCAGCGCGTTCTCGCGCGTGACCTGGAGATGGATGCCGCGTTTGAAGCCGCGGCTCGCATCGGTCTCGTAGAATTCATGGGAATAGATGGCGCAGCCGACGGGGCCGGCTGGCCCGTCCATCGGTTCGGCGAACATGCCGCGGACATAGGCGGTGGGGTGGTACATGAGGTTGCGGCCCAGAGCAGGACTCTCGACGCCCGAGGCCAGCAACAGCCGTGCCGTGCCGATGCCATTGCCGGCGACGACGATGCGGCCGGCGGGCTGGCGATAGTCGCGGCCGTCCGGCCCCCGATAGAGCAGGGCGGTGGCGCGGCCCGCCTCGATGACGATCTGCTGCACGATGCAGCGATCCCTGAGCTCGACGCCGGCGGCGATCGCCTGGGGCCAATAAGTCACGTCGACGGAGGCCTTGGCCCGGCTCACGCAGCCGATCTGGCAGGGGCCGCAATGATTGCAGCCGGGCCGGCCGCCGTGGGCGCGCGAATTGATCGCCGCATCGACGGGCCACCAATGCCAGCCCAGCCGGTCGAAGCCTCGCGCCGCCGCCAAGCCAAGGCGGCCGGGGGCCAGCGGCGGCTGGTCGCGGGCGGGCTTGGGCGGGTAGGCGGGATCGCCCGCCAGACCGCTCACCCCCATCGCCTGGTCGTTCAGATCGTAATAGGGCTCGAGGGCGTCATAGCCGAAGGGCCAGTCCTCTCCGACGCCGTCGAGGCTGTGGGTGCGGAAGTCGGAGGGATGCAGGCGGGGAAAATGCGCCGCCCAGTTGACGGTCGAGCCGCCGACGCCGTTCCACATCAAGGGCTTCAGCGCCGAGGCCGAATTGTCGATCGGATAATCGGCGGAGAAAGGATTGCCGCCGGCCTGGAGGCGCAGATTGGGCGAGGAGGCCCAGGCGCCCAGTGCCGCGCGCTGCCATCGCCGAGTCGCGGCCGGCATGGCCGCGGGATCGACCCAGCCGCCGCGCTCGAGGCAGAGGATGCGAAGCCCCGGCGCCTGCTGGGCCAACCGCGCGGCGAAGGCGGCCGCGGCGAAGCCAGCCCCCACCACGGCCACATCCACGGGATCCAATCGCTGGGTCTCGGCCACGCTTCCCCCACACCTGCCGCTTCCGTCACGGAAGCATATCGCCGCGGCGCTTCACAAGCTCGGGGCTGCATGCCCCTGTTGAAAGAAAAACTTTAGGGAACGAGAAAGTTTATCTTTCTTGTGAGCATCGAGGGCGGCAAGGGAGACTCTTCTCCGCGGGGTTCCCTCATCGGCAGGCGCGAGACGACGTGCCCTTGCCGGCTTTTCGCTTATCGCAATCGCAAATCCCCTGTCGCAATCGCTCATAGGTATCACCATGACTCGCATCGCTGCTGCGCTGGCCGTCGTCGGCGCCCTGCTTCTCACCATCGGCGGCGCTCTCGGCTATCTCATGCACTAGACCGGGCTGACGCATTAAGCCGGGTCGCTTGACCGGAGAGCCTGTTCTGGATAACCTCATTTCATAGCGCCGATTTGAGCTCAGCTTGCGGGCGCTTAAAAAATGCAGCTAAAGAGAGGCGGTCCCCGCCGGCTTTCGCTGCGCGGGGTTTTTTATGCCGGCATGACGATCGCCGGCGCCCCGCCAGCTGCGGTGGAGACGCCTCGGAAACCCTGTTGCAGGAGACCGAGTTGATGATCATTCGTCCTTTGCGCGCCGTCGAGACACCGGACCATCGCGCTTCCCAGCATAACGCTCCCGGCTCTCGCGCCGAGCCGCCATTGCCGCTGCGCAAGCTGCCGCCCTTAAATGCGCTCCGCAGCTTCGAGGTTGCGGCCCGTTGCAGCAGCTTCACCAAGGCTGCCGCGGAGCTGCTGGTGACCCCCGCCGCTGTCGGCCAGCAGGTCCGCCAGCTCGAGGATTTCATGGGGGTGCGCCTGTTCCGGCGCGAAAGCCGCGTGCTCGTGTTGACGCCCGCGGGCGAGGCCTGCCTGCCGGGCATTCGCGAGGGCTTCGCCCAGCTCGCCGCCGCCGTCAGCCAGGCCAAGCCGCAGACCAAGGTCGGGCGGCTGACCGTCAGCGTGGCGCCCTCCTTCGCCGCCAAATGGCTGCTGCCGCGCCTCAGCGATTTCGAGTCGCGCCATCCCGACATCGACGTGCATGTCGACGCCTCCATGCCGCTGGTGGATCTCAATGACGGCAATGTCGATGTAGCGATCCGTTACGGCTCCGGCCAATACCCAGGCCTCCGGGTCGAGCGGCTGCTCGGCGAGGAGGTCATTCCCGTCTGCAGCCCCGCCTTGCGGGACGGCGACCGGCCGCTTGCGAGGCCGGAGGATCTGGTCGAGCATGCGCTGCTCCATGACGACAGCCCCGACAACGATCCGAGCTGTCCGACCTGGCCCATGTGGCTGCGCGCCGCCGGGGTCCAGGGCGTGGATGCGATCCGCGGGCCGCATTTCAGCCAGTCGAGCCTGGTGCTCGAGGCGGCGGTGCTGGGACGCGGGGTAGCGCTGGCCAAAGCGACCATCGCCGCGGCCGATCTCGCAGCCGGCAAGGTGGTCCGCCTCTTCGAGATGAGCGTGCCGCTGGCCTTCGCCTATTACCTCGTCTCGCCGGAGAGCGCGAGCCAGTCGCCGAAAGTGACGGCTTTCCGGCAGTGGCTGTTCGAGCAGGTGGGGCGCGTCTAGTCCTCTGCCGGCTTCGCGGACGACAGGGATCGGGCCTAAGCCGGGCCGCGCTGCATGAGCCGGGCCAGGATCCGGCCCTCGATCTCCGCCAGCGCCGCATCGCCGCGCCGGCGCGGGCGGGGGTGATCGACAGTCTGGACGAGAGAGGCCCGTCCGCCGTCGAGCAGGATGATGCGGTCGGCCAGCGCCACGGCCTCGCCGACGTCATGGGTCACGAGAACCGCGGTGAACCCTTGCTCGCGCCAGACCTTTTCCAGCAGCTGCTGCATCTCCAGCCGGGTCAGCGCGTCGAGGGAGCCCAGCGGCTCGTCCAGCAGGAGCAGCCGGGGATGGGAGATGAGGGCGCGGGCGAGCGCCACGCGCTGGCGCTGGCCGCCTGACAGCACGGCCGGCCATTCATCGGCCCGCTCCGCCAGGCCGACCTGGCCCAGGGCTGCAACTGCCGCCGCGCGCCAGTCGCCGCGCTTGCCGATGCCGACATTTTGCGCCACTCGGCGCCAAGGCAGGAGGCGCGCGTCCTGGAACATGATGCGCGCCGCTGCCACCTGGCCGGCCACGGGAGCGCCGTCGATGGCGACGCCGCCCGCGCTCGGCCGCTCCAGCCCCGCGATGAGGCGCAGCAGGGTGCTCTTGCCGCAGCCGCTATGGCCGACCACCGCGACGAACTCGCCGGGGCGGATGTGAAGATCGAGATCGCTCAAGACCTGCTTGTCGCCGAAGCTCTTGGCGATGCCCTGGATGCGGATTTCGACGCCCTCGCCGGCGCGCATCAGCGCCGTCTCGGGGCGGAGGTCCGGGAAGGAGAGGACGGTCCCCGGGCGGGTCATGCCGCGGCCTTGGCTTGAAAAGCGGGATGCCAGGCGAGGCAGCGGCGCTCGATGGCGGCCGTCGCCATATCGGCCAGCTTGCCGAGCAAGGCGTAGATCAGGATCCCCAGCACCACCACATCGGTCTGCAGGAACTCGCGCGCATTCATGGTGAGATAGCCGATGCCCGAGCTAGCGGAGATCGTCTCGGCGACGATCAGGGTCAGCCACATGAAACCCAGGGCATAGCGCAGCCCGACCAGGATCGAGGGCAGGGCGCCGGGCAGGATCACCTGCCAGAACAGCTGGCGCCGGCCGAGGCCATAGACCCGCCCCATCTCGATCAGCCCGGGATCGACGGTGCGCACGCCGTGATAGGTGTTCTGATAGATCGGGAAGAAGACCCCGAGGGCCACCAGGAACAGCTTCGCGCTCTCGTCGATGCCGAACCAGAGGATGACCAGCGGGATGAGGGCGAGATGCGGCACGTTGCGGATCATCTGCAGCGAGCTGTCGAGCAGGCGGGCGGAGACCTGGGAGAGGCCGTTGGCGAGGCCGAGGGCGAAGCCGATCACCCCGCCCACCACCAGCCCGGCCATGGCGCGGGCGAAGCTGATGCCCATATGCTCGAAGAGCTCGCCCGACAGCGCCAGCTTGAAGCCAGCCTTGGCGACGGCGCTGAGGGTCGGCAGGATTCTGGTCGAGACCAGCCCGGATTGCGTCAGAAGCTGCCAGGCCGCGAGAAGCAGGATCGGCAGCAGCCAGGGAATGAGCGCGCCGGCCCGGGCGTGCAGGCGCATTGCCACGGCGCGCCGGCGCACCCGGATCGCCGGCGCGCGCGGCGCAAACAGCGACTCGTCGGCCTCAAGAGTTGGGGACGGCATCCGCGATTCGGATCTGCTGCGGGATCAGGCCGAGCTTGAAGAAGGTATCGGCGATGTTCTGCTGATAGGCGATGGTCGCCGGCGTGATCGGGCCCGTGCCATAGGCCAGGCGCGAGATCGCCAGCTCCACCGCGCCGGAGTCCAGCCCGGTATGCTTGGCCAGGAGGGCGACGACCTCGGGCTGATGATCGGCCGCCCAGGCGTCGGTCTTGGCGATCTGCTCCTGGATGATCCGCAGCAGATCGGCATGGGAGGTCGCGAAGGGACGGTAAGCCAGATAATACTGGCGGTTCTCCACCAGCCCCTCGCCATTGCTGAGGATCCGCCCGCCTGTCGCCTTCTGGGCTGCGGCCAGGAAGGGATCCCAGATCACCCAGGCGTCGACATTGCCGCTTTCGAAGGCGGCGCGGCCGTCGGCCGGCGCCAGATAGACCGGCTTCACATCCGCCGGCGTCAACCCGGCCTTGGCCAGGGCCTGCACCAGCAAGTAATGCACGTTCGAGCCCTTGTTGAGGGCGATGCGCTTGCCTTTGAGATCGGCGACGCTTTGGATCGGCGAATCCTTGGGCACCAGGATCGCCTCGCCCTGGGGGCCGGGGGCTCGACCCCGGTATAGATGAGCTCGGCGCCGGCCGCCTGGGCGAAGACCGGCGGGGCTTCGCCGGTGGTGCCGAAATCGATGCTGCCCGCGGCCAAGGCCTCGAGCAGCTGCGGGCCGCCCGGAAATTCGGTCCATTTGACCGTGACCCCCAGCGGCGCCAGGCGCTTTTCGAGCTCGCCGCGGACCTGGAGCACGATGAGGGTGCCGTATTTCTGTACGCCGATATGGATCGTCTGCTCTTCGCCGAAGGCCGGTGGCGACGCCATCGCCGGCGCCAAAGCAAGCGCCGCTGCCATGACGAGGAAGCGGCGGCGTCCGAGGACTGCCGTGGTCAAGCCTGCTCTAGTCCGCATGGAGGATCTCCTGTTGCTAGGATTGCGACACGCGCGCGGGTGCCGCGACATTGGCGATGATCTCGCCGAAGGGCCCGGCATTGCGGGCGGGCCCCAGGTCGTTGCCCGTGGTCGCGCGCAGCGGCAGCAGCGGGAAGACGAGCTCGGCGAAGCGATAGCATTCCTCGAGATGGGGATAGCCCGACAGGATGAAGCGATCGATGCCGAGCGTCATATATTCCTTCATGCGCTGGGCGACCTGTTCCGGATCGCCCACCAAGGCCGTGCCGGCTCCGCCGCGCACCAGCCCGACGCCGGCCCAGAGATTGGGGCTGATCTCGAGCTTGTCGCGCCGCCCGCCATGGAGGCGCGCCATGCGCTGCTGGCCGACCGAATCGAATCGCGCGAAGGCGCGCTGCGCCGTGGCGATGGCCTCGTCGTCGAGATGCTGGATCAGGGCATCGGCCTCGCGCCAGGCTTCGGCCGCGCTCTCGCGCACGATGACATGAAGGCGGATGCCGAAGCTGAGCTGGCGGCCGCGCGCGGCTGCCAGCTTGCGCATCTCCTCGATCTTGGCCCCGACATCGGCCGGCGGCTCGCCCCAGGTCAGATAGACATCGACATGGTCGGCGGCGACCTGCTGGCCCGCGCCCGAAGAGCCGCCGAAATAAAGCGGGGGGTAGGGCGCCTGATGCGGCGGGTAGAGCAGCTTGCCGCCTTCGATAGCGAGATGCTCGCCCTTGTAATCGACGGTCTCGCCTTGCATCAGCCGCTTCCAGATTTCCAGGAACTCGGCGGTCACGGCATAGCGCTCGTCATGGGCGAGGAAGACACCGTCGCCGCGCAGCTCCGCCGGATCGCCGCCGGCGACGACATTGACCAGGAGGCGCCCGCCGGAGATGCGGTCGAGGGTGGCGGCCATGCGGGCGGCCGCGGCGGGCTCATAGAGGCCGGGGCGCAGCGCCACCAGGAGGCGCAGGCGCTGCGTCACCGGCACCATGGCCGAGGCGACGACCCAGGAATCCTCGCAAGACTTGCCCGTCGGCAGCAGCACGCCGAAATAGCCGAGCTCGTCCGCCGCCTGGGCGATCTGGGTCAGATAGCCGAGCGAAACATGGCGTGCCCCGATGCCGGTGCCGAGATAGCGCCCATCCCCATGGGTCGGCAGGAACCAGAGCACATCGGTCTCCGCGGCGGAGGCCGGGCTTTCCAATGAATTGGGCATGGCATCGTCTCCTGGGGCCGCGGCGCCGCCGCTGGGATCACCTCGAATAGGCCCCGGGGCAGGGTGCGGGTAAACGCAGAAATCTTTCCTCGAGGAGGAAGTAAATCTTTCCCATCCCGGGCGATGCCTGGCGTCCGCGAGGCTTGGCTATTAACCTGCGGACAGCGGACCAATTCCATCGCAGGAGGCCAGCATGAAGGCGCGAATCAAATGGGTGGAGCAGGTCACTTTCCTCGCCGAATCGGGCAGCGGCCATGCGGTGGTGCTGGACGGCGCCCCCGAGGCCGGCGGGCGCAATCTCGGCGTCCGGCCCATGGAGATGCTGCTCATGGGGTTGGGCGGCTGCTCCGCCTTCGACGTGGTCCTGATCCTGCGCAAGGGGCGGGAGAATGTATCGGATTGCGTGGTCGAGCTGGAGGCCGAGCGGGCCGAGACCGACCCCAAGGTCTTCACCCGCATCCACATGCATTACAAGGTGGCGGGGCGGGGGCTGGCGCCGGCCAAGGTCGAGCGCGCCATCAAGCTCTCGGCCGAGAAATACTGCTCCGCCTCCGCCATCATGGCCAAGACCGCGGTCATCACCCATGACTGGGAGGTGATCGAGGAAAAGGCGCCGGTATCAGCCGCGCCCGCCGGGGTTTGACCTAGCCGCGACCTTCCCTGTCGCAAACGGAGCAGCGGCTGTCGCGGGGGATATGGCCGTTCCCAGGCTTAATTCCTACATTCGCGTCATGGCCCAAATGGCGGGAATACGCAACGGCTCAACCCTTCTCATCGCCTGCGGCGCGCTGGCCCGCGAGGTGGTCGAGCTGAAGCGGATCCATGGCTGGGACCGGCTCGACATCACCTGCCTGCCGGCGATCTGGCACAACCGGCCGCACAAGATCCCCGAGGGGGTGCGGCGCAAGATCCGCGCGGGCCGCAAGACCCATGAGCGCATCCTCGTCGCCTATGGCGATTGCGGCACCGGGGGCGAGCTGGACCGGGTGCTGGCGGAGGAGGGGGTCGAGCGAATCGAGGGGCCCCATTGCTATCAGTTCTATGCCGGCACGGTGGATTTCGAGGCGCTGATGGAGCGCGATCCCACCTGCTTCTTCCTGACCGATTACATGGTGCGCCATTTCGACCGGCTGATCATCGAGGGGCTCGGCCTCGACCGCCATCCGGAGCTGCGCGACGATTATTTCGGCAATTATACCCGCCTCATCTATCTGGCCCAGATCGAGGATCCCAAGCTGAAGGTGAAGGCCGAGGCCGCTGCCGCCCGGCTGGGCCTTGCCTTCGATTATCGGCTCACGGCATATGGCGAGCTCGAAGGCTTCATCGACGGCGCCCTGAAATCGGGCAAGAAACAAGCGGACAACGGAGCGGAGAGCACGCCATGGCGCAGCTGATCGTCGTCTATTGGCGTGACATCCCGGCCCAGGTGATCGTCAAGCGCGGCCGCGTCACGGCCAAGCGCCAGCTGACGGAGCGCTTCGAGAAGGCGATCGACCGCGCCGCGATGCGGGCCAATCTCCGCGACACGGACTCCTATCTTGCCGAATGGCGCCGCGCCGCGCCGGTGGATTGCGGCGAGGATCTCGAGGCCGAGGCCGCCACCGCCGCCGAGCGGCTGGAGAGCGAGTATGACGAGGCGCGGCTGACGGGCCTCGTCGACAAGGGCGGCATCGCCTGAGCGCCCCGCCGAACCGGAACGCCCGAAGGATCCCCGCATGAGCCCCTTTTCCAACGGCCGGCTGGAGGCGCTGCTGCGTAGCGGTGCCTTCGTCATGACGGCGGAGACCTCGCCGCCCGATGCGGCCGCGCAAGCCGCGGTGCTGGAGCGCGCCGGCTGCCTGAAGGGCCTGGCCGATGCCGTCAATGTCACCGACGGCGCCGGGGCCAGGGCGCATATGTCGGCCTTCGCCTGCGCCGTCGTGCTGGCCCAGCATGGCATCGAGCCGGTGCTGCAGTTCACCATGCGCGATCGCAACCGCCTGGCCCTCCAGGGCGATCTCATCGGGGCGGCGACCTTGGGCATTCCCAACATCCTCTGCCTGCATGGCGACGATCCGAAGAACGGCGACCAGCCGGAGACCAAGGCGGTCTACGACATCGACAGCCGCGGGCTGATGGCCACGGCGCGCCGGCTGCGCGAGCAGGGCACGCTGCCCACCGGGCGCGCCATCGTCCCGCCGCCGCGGCTCTTCATCGGCGCGGCGGATGCGCCCCAGGATCCGAAACCCGATTGGAAGCCCGATACGCTGAAGGCCAAGATCGAGGCCGGGGCGGATTTCGTGCAGACCCAGTATTGCTTCGATCTCGGCCTGCTGCGCCGCTACCTGGCGCGGCTCAGCGACCACGGCATATTGGAGCGGCTCTTCGTCATCGTCGGCATCGGCCCCATCGCCTCGGCCAAATCGGCGCGCTGGATGAACGAGAATCTCTTCGGCGTGAACATCCCGCCCGCCATCGTCGAGCGGCTGGAGGGAGCCAGCGATCAGCGCGCCGAGGGCCGCAAGATCTGCGTCGAGCTGCTGCAGGAGCTGGCGGAGATCGACGGCGTCGCCGGCGCCCATCTCATGGCCCCGCGCCAGGAGCAGTCCATCGCCGAGGCCATCGCCGAATCCGGCCTGCTGAAGAATCGGCGGGCGGCATGATCATGATTTCTTTCCGTCATTCCCGCGAAAGCGGGATTCCAGGGCCGCAGGACCCGTCGCTTGCCCTGGATTCCCGCTTTCGCGGGAATGACGAAAGGGAGGGCGGAGCCTGATCCATGTATGCCGTCCGCCTTTTCTCCGTGCGTCATTCCCGCGGCCTCGAGCGCCTCTACAACATGCTCGAGTCCAGCCTGGTGATGCTGGCCCCGGTGCTGAAGCGCATCGGCTATCAGCGGCTGGAGAAGCCCGTCGCCGCCGTCGAGCGGGTGGTCAAGGGCTTCCTCTTCGACTGCCAGATGTGCGGCCAATGCGCGCTGTCCTCGACCGGCATGTCCTGCCCGATGAACTGTCCGAAGAACCTGCGCAATGGGCCCTGCGGCGGCGTTCGCGAGAACGGCCATTGCGAGGTCAAGCCCGAGATGAAATGCGTCTGGGTGCAGGCCTGGGCGGGCGCCAGCCATATGCGCAAGGGCGCCGCCATCCTCGATGTCCAGAAGCCCGTCGACAACCGGCTGAAGGGTCATTCCTCCTGGCTGCGCGTCGTGCGCGAAAAGACCGAGCCGCCGGCCCCGCCCCCGGGCAGCAAGCCGAAAGCGCGGCCGCGAAGCCGCCGGTTCCCGCGAGCGCCCCGTGACCCCGCAAACCTATATCGATCCCGGCGATCCCTTGCCGCCGCTGCCCGGCCACAGCTCCCGCGGCCGGCTGGAGCGCGTGCTGCGCGAGGGCAAGTTCGCCGTGACCTCCGAGCTCAACCCGCCGGATTCCGCCGATCCGCAGGAGGTCTACGACCGCGCCTTGGTCCTCTCCGAGGTCTGCGACGCCATCAACGCCACCGACGCCTCCGGCGCCAATGTGCATATGTCGAGCGTCGGCATTTGCAGCCTGCTGACGCGGGCGGGCTATGCCGTGGTCATGCAGATCTCCTGCCGCGACCGCAACCGCATCGCCATCCAGGGCGATGTGCTGGGCGCGGCCGCCATGGGGGTGGCGAACATCCTCTGCCTCACGGGCGATGGCGTGCAGGCGGGCGACCAGCCCCAGGCGAAGCCGGTCTTCGATCTCGACAGCAGCTCGCTGCTGGAGACCATCCGCGTCATGCGCGACAAGAGGATGTTCCTCTCCGGCCGCAAGATCACCATGCCGCCGCAGGTCTTCCTGGGGGCGGCGGCCAATCCCTTCACCCCGCCCTATGATTACCGGCCCCTGCATCTGGCCAAGAAGGTCGCCGCCGGCGCCCAGTTCATCCAGACCCAGTACTGCTACGACATGCCGCTGCTCGAGCGCTTCATGGCGAAGGTGCGCGAGCAGGGACTGCACCAGAAATGCTTCATCCTGGTCGGCGTCGGCCCGCTGGCGACGGCGCGCGGGGCGCGCTGGATGCGCGCCAATGTGCCGGGCATCCATATTCCCGATCCGGTCATCGCCCGCCTCGAAGGGGCGAAGGACCAGAAGCTCGAAGGCAAGAAGATCTGCATCGAGCTGATTCAGCAGATCCGCGAGATCGAAGGCGTGTCGGGCATCCATGTGATGGCCTATCGCCAGGAAGAGCTCGTCTCGGACATCATCACCTCATCAGGTATCATGCGAAATCGCGCGCCGCGCCGTGCGGCCAAGGAAAGGACTGGCTAGGAACATGACCGACACCGTCATCTCATCGGCGACCAGGGAGGTCGTCATCGGTTTCGAGCGCCCCTTCGTGCTGATCGGAGAGCGCATCAACCCCACCGGCCGCAAGCTGCTCGCCGCCGAGATGGCGGCCGGCGACTACAGCCGCGTCCAGGCCGACGCTCTGGCCCAGGTCGCGGCCGGGGCCAATATGCTGGACGTCAATGCCGGCATTCCGCTCGCCGACGAGCCGCGCATCCTGGCCGAGACGATCCAGCTCGTGCAGTCGCTGACCGATGTGCCGCTCTCCATCAACTCTTCCATCGTCGATGCGCTGGAGGCGGGCCTCAAGGTCTACAAGGGCAAGGCGCTGCTCAATTCCGTCACCGGCGAGGAGGAGCGGCTGGAAAGCGTGCTGCCGCTGGTGAAGAAATACGGGGCGGCGGTCGTCGCCATCTCCAATGACGAGACCGGCATCTCCGAAGACCCCGACCAGCGCTTCGAGGTGGCGAAGAAGATCGTCCACCGCGCCCGCGACTACGGCATTCCCTATTCGGATATCGTCGTCGATCCGCTGGTCATGCCGGTGGGCGCCCTCAACCAGGCGGGGCGCAGCGTGTTCCATCTGATCCGCCGGCTGCGCGAGGAGCTCAAGGTCAACACCACCTGCGGGGCGTCGAACTTCAGCTTCGGCCTGCCCAACCGCCACGGCCTCAATGCGGCCTTCCTGTCGATGCTGATCGGCGCGGGCATGACCTCGGCCATCACCAACCCGCTGCATGCCGAGGAGATGACGGCGGTGCTGGGCGCCGATGTCGCCATGGGCCATGACATGAACTGCATGCGCTGGATCCAGAAATTCCGCGAGCCGATGGCCGAGGGCGAGGACAGCGCGCGGTCCCGCAGAGAGGCACGCCGCCGCCGTGCCTGATCAAGCGACCAAACCCGACGCCCTCGTCGTCTTCATGCCCTCGGGGCGGCGCGGCCGCTTCCCGCTGGGCACCCCCTTGCTCCAGGCGGCGCGCAGCCTGGGCGTCGACATCGATTCGGTCTGCGGCGGCCGCGGTATCTGCGGGCGCTGCCAGATCGAGATCGCCGAGGGCGAGTTCCCCAAGCTGGGGCTGACCTCGGCGGCGGACCATCTCTCCGGCTTCGGCGCCATCGAGAAGCGCTATGCCGAGCGGCGCAGCCTGAAGCCCGGACGGCGCCTCTCCTGCTCGACCCTGCTCTACGGCGATGCCGTCATCGACGTGCCCTCGGAGAGCCAGGTGCATCGCCAGGTCGTGCGCAAGCGGGCCGAGATGCGCAATATCGAGCTCGATCCCGTGGTCCGGCTCCACTATGTCGAGGTGGCCGAGCCGGACATGCATGATCCGGCCGGCGACCTTCAGCGCCTGGAGAAGGCGCTGCGCGAGCAATGGGGCATGAAGGGCCTCGATACGGATCTGCGGGTCATCCAGGGGCTGCAGAAGGCGCTGCGCCAGGGCGAGTGGAAGGTGACCGTCGCCGTCCACTACGGCCGCCAGATCACGGCGGTCTGGCCGGGCTTCCAGGACAAGGTCTATGGGCTGGCCATCGACATCGGCTCGACCACCATCGCGGGCCATCTCTGCGATCTGGCGAGCGGCGAGGTCATCGCCTCGGCCGGGTTGATGAATCCCCAGATCCGCTTCGGCGAGGATCTGATGAGCCGGGTCAGCTATGTGATGATGAACCCCGGCGGCGATGCCGAGATGACCAAGGCCGTGCGCGAGTCGCTGAACATCCTGGCGGTCAATGTCGCCAAGGAAGCGGGCATCGGCTTGCGCGAGATCCTCGAGGTCACCTTCGTCGGCAATCCGATCATGCATCATCTGCTGCTCGGCATCGATCCGACCGAGCTGGGCGGGGCGCCCTTCGCGCTGGCGACCGACGGGGCGATCACCATCTGGGCCTCGGAGATCGAGCTCAGAGTCCATCCCAATGCCCGGATCTTCGTGCTGCCCTGCATCGCCGGCCATGTCGGCGCCGATACCGCGGGCGTCATCCTCTCCGAGGCGCCCCATCAGTCCGACGAGATGACGCTGATCGTCGATGTCGGCACCAATGCCGAGATCGTGCTGGGCAACCGCCACAAGCTGCTCGCCGCCTCCAGCCCGACGGGACCGGCCTTCGAGGGCGCCCAGATCTCCTGCGGCCAGCGGGCAGCACCGGGGGCCGTGGAGCGGGTGCGCATCGATCCCGAGACCCTGGAGCCGCGCTTCAAGGTCATCGGCTCCGACAAATGGTCGAACGAGCCGGGCTTCGTCGAGGAGACGGTGGGGACCGGCGTCACCGGGGTCTGCGGCTCCGGCATCATCGAGGCTCTGGCCGAGATGTTCCTGGCCGGCATCATCACCCGGGACGGGGTGGTGGACGGCAGCCTGGCGGCGCGCTCGCCGCGCATCCAGCCGGAGGGGCGAACCTTCTCCTATCTGCTCTATGACGGCACGGCCGCGGGCCAGCCGGTGCTGCGGATCACCCAGAACGATGTCCGGGCGATCCAGCTGGCCAAGGCGGCGCTCTATGCCGGGGCGCGGCTGCTCATGGACCATCTCGAGATCGACCAGCTCGACCGCATCACGCTGGCGGGGGCCTTCGGCAGCCATATCGACGTCAAATACGCCATGATCCTGGGGATGATTCCGGATTGCGACCTGTCCAAGGTCGGGTCGGCCGGGAACGCAGCGGGAACGGGGGCCCGGATTGCCCTGCTCAACATGAAATCCCGGGCCGAGATCGCCCGGGTGGTGAAGCAGGTGGAGAAGATCGAGACCGCCGTGGAACCGAAATTCCAGGAGCACTTCGTCGAAGCCATGGCGATTCCTCACAAAACCCGTCCCTACCCGCATCTTTCCGCCGTTGTGCGCTTGCCAGCGCCCAAGGATGTGTTGCAGGCTGGTGACGATGAAGGGGGCCCGCGCCGGCGTCGTCGACGCGGCTAAGCCCTTGCCTGGGGGCGACGATGGTCACGACCGTCAAGAAGGCCGCAGCCAAGAGCGGTCATGCGAATAAACCGGGAACGAAGAAGCCGGCGGCCAGTGCCGTTGCGCCGGCCCATAAGCCGGGTGCCGCGGCCAAGGCCCCCGGGGCGGCCAAGGCTTCCACCGCAGCCAAACCTGTCGCTGGAGCCAAGCACTCGACCGCCGCCAAACCCGCCGGTACCGCCAAACCCTCGGCCAAGCCGGTGGCCCCGGCCGGGAAGCCCAAGGTGGCGCCGCTCAAGGGCTGCGCCCCCTAAGCCTGCCGCCGCGAAGCCGGCAGCCAAGCCCGCCGCGCCCAAAACGGCCGCGGCAGCCAAGGCCGCCCCCGAGCCCGCCTCCCCGCCCAAGCTTCCCAGCACGCCCAAGCCTCCCAGTGCGCCAAAGGCTGCCCCGGTCAAGGCCGCGGCCAAATCCTCCCCCCCAGCCAGGTCGCCCGCCGCCGCAGTCGCCGAGGCCCGCACGCCTGTCCCTCCGCGGCCCGCGCCCCCGTCGCCCCTGGTCCAGCCCCCGGCGCCGAAGCCGAGCCTGATCAAGCTTTCCAGCCTGGAGCCCGCCGCGGCCGCCCGGCTGACGGCGGTGCGCAACCTGATCGAGGCGCAGGGGCGCCATGACCTGCCGGCGATACTGGCCTGCTTCGGCCCCGAGCCGACCCTGGAATTCGTCGGTGGCCCGCGCCACATCGGGGCGGAGCGGGTGGGGCAGATCTACAGCGATCTCCTGCGCGCCTTTCCCGATCTGGTGATCGAGGTGATGGCCGAGCATGTGGCCGACCGCAGCGTCGTCATCGAGATGGTGCTGCAGGGCAATCACCGCCAGCAATGGCTCGGCATGGCGCCGCGCGGACGCCCCTTGAGCCTGCCGGTCTGCAATGTCTTCCTGTTCGACAAGCGCGACCAGATCTCGGCCCTGCGCATCTATCTCGACCGCAATCTGGCGATCGTGCAGCTGACCAGCGGGCTTCTGCGCTAACAGAGGTCTGACGCCGCAAAGATGAAGCACGCCGGCGGCAAAGCGCTCGAAGCCCTCGGCGGGTTGCTCGCCGATATCCGCAAGCAAGGTGGCGTGGTCGAGCGCAGCCCGGGCGTCTTCTATCGCAAGGGCCGTGCCTTCCTGCATTTCCACGAGGACCCAGCCGGGCTCCATGCCGATGTTCGGCCTGGTGCCGATTGGGAGCGCTTTCGGGTGGAGACCGCTGCCGAAAGACGCGCCTTCCTGTCCCGCTTGCGCGACGCGCTCTCGCAGGGGTAGACGACGGCCCCGCCCGCGGATCGAGTGCTCCGCGGATCGCGGCCGAGGCGCCGGGTGCTATCGTGGGCCGTCAGCCCACGGCGAGCGCCCGCTCCGGATCGGGCAGTTCCATGCCCCACATCTTCTCGAGGTTGTAGAGCTGGCGAACCTCGGGACGGAACAGATGGACGATGATGTCGCCGCCGTCGAGCAGGAGCCAGTCGCCGGTGGCCGCGCCCTCGATCCCGACATGCTTGATGCCGAGAGCCTTGAGCTTGACCGAGAGATGATCGGCCATGGCGCCGAGCTGGCGCCCTGAGCGTCCGCTGGCGATGACCATGTAGTCGGCGATGCTGGATTTTCCGGTGAGGTCGATGGCGACGATGTTTTCGGCCTTATCGTCGTCGAGCGACTTTTCGATGAGGCCGAGGAGCTTCTTCGATGCGGCCGGGGCTTTGGCTGATCCGGCCTTGGCTTTGCGAGCGATGGGCGTCACCCTTTGGTTGTTGTTGCGCTTCGGGACCCTGACCGGCGGCGCCTGATCTCGGTCGCCGAGATCGAGTTCAGCCGGCCATGCACGAACAACCAGGCGGGCGGTGTCGACGTCGCCAGCCTCCGCCCTGCACCCTCCTTGAGCCTGTACCGGGCGAAGCGCCGCGCCGCCTTGGCGGCCAGTGCACCAGAAGAATAGGAAGGGCGCGCAAAAACCGCAATGGGAACCAGGTGAAAGATTTGTTGCCAGGCGCGCCAATGGTCGATCTGGGCCAGATTGTCGGCCCCCATCAGCCAGACGAAGCTGCAATCGGGAAAGCGGCGGCACAGCAGCTTCAGGCTTTCGGCCGTGTAGCGGCTGCCCAGGCGCTGCTCGATATCGGTGACCTTGATCCGGGGATCGCGGGCCATGCGCCGGGCGGCGACCATGCGCTCGGCAAAGGGGGCCATGCCGGCGACCGGCTTGAGCGGGTTCTGCGGGCTCACCATCCACCAGACCTGGTCGAGGTCCAGCTGGCGGAGCGCCTTGAGCGAGATGTCGAGATGGCCGCGATGGGCGGGATTGAAAGAGCCGCCCAATATGCCGATCCGCCGCGCCATGCCCCGAACCTGTCCCCCCAGCTGCTTGGCGGGCAGTATAGCCGCCCCGCTTCGGGGGCCGTCCAGCCCCGAAGCGCCCATGGCGGGACATGGCGGGCTTGTTGCCGCTGCTTGGCTCTGTCGATAGGTTGGCCCCGCGAATGCCATGGCTGGTAGAGAGAGACGGCACGGCGATGCGGGACTGGGTGCGCGAGACGATCCTGAAGCAGGACCTGTTCAGCCGGGTCGAGCGCGGCCATTTCGCCGGCGGCGAGCCGGCGGGGCAATGGGTCATGCGCGACACCTCCTGTGCCCGCTGGTGGACCATTCCGCTCGCCCGCTTCCTGGAGCGCCACGAGGTCCGGGCCCTGGAGGCCCTGAAGGGCTTCCCGGGCATGCCGCAGCTCCATATGGCCCGGGGCCATGTGCTGGTGCGGTCCTGGATCCCGGGGGCGCCGCTCCAGGTCGCCAAGCCCAGCGATCCCGCCTATTACCGCGGCGCCTTCAAGCTGCTGGTTGCCATGCACCGCCACGGCATCGCCCATAACGATCTGGCCAAGGAGCCCAATTGGCTCGTGACGCCGGAGGGGGATGCCGCCGTCACCGATTTCCAGCTCGCCTGGGTCACGAAGCGCCGGCGGCGCAGCTCGCTCTTCCGCCTCGCGGCGCGGGAGGACCTGCGCCATATGTTGAAGCATAAGCGTAAATATTGCCCCGAGGCCTTGACGGCGCGGGAGAAGAAGATCCTCGCCACCCGCTCCCTGCCCTCGAGGATCTGGATGGCTACGGGCAAGCGCGTCTACATCTTCGTCACCCGGCGCATCTTCCACTGGGCCGACCGCGAAGGCGCCCACGACCGCCAGTTCCCGCCGAGCTGAGGACGCCGGCGGCACGGAACCACCTGCGCACACCCGCCGTTTCGTCCCGGTGACGAGGATCCGTCACCGCAAAGGAGTGTGCGAGATGAAGCAGGTAGCGAGTCTTGGCCTCGTCGTCTTGGCGGGCCTGATGTTGAGCGGCGGTCTTGCCCGGGCGCAGGACGATGCCTCGGTCCCGGAACCCTCAGGCACGGATGCCGCGGTGGAGGTGAAGGCGGCCTCCTATGTCGAGCAGACCGCCATCGGCGACATGTTCCAAGCGGAAGCGAGCGAGCTTGCGCTGCGAAAGTCCGGCAATCCGCAGGTCCGCGCCTTCGCCCAGCATGTGATCACCGACCACGCGACGTCGAGTCGCGAGCTGAAGCAGGCGCTGTCGGCGGCCAAGGTCGATGTCGACGTGCCGACGGCGCTCGATGGCGAGCATCAGCAGCTCCTCGATACGCTGCAGGCCTCCACCGGCGTGGATTTCGACCGGAATTATCTGAAGATGCAGATGGACGGCCATCAGAAGGCGCTGCAGACCCAGGTCGACTACCGCCTCCACGGCGGCAACAAGGAGCTGCAGGATTTCGCCACCAAGGCCACCACCATGGTGCAAACCCATCTGAGCGAGCTCGGCAAGATCTCGCAGGGCGGGTTGCTGTCGCAGTAGTTTCTCTACCGCGCGCCCTTTCAGTTCAGAGAGCGAGGTTCGCGGCAGAAGGCGACCTTGCTTTACGGCCGGACTTGGCCGTCGCCGCGGACGATGTATTTGTAGCTGGTGAGCTGCTCGGCGCCGACAGGGCCGCGGGCGTGAAGCTTGCCGGTAGCGATGCCGATCTCCGCCCCCATGCCGAACTCCCCGCCATCGGCGAATTGGGTCGAGGCGTTCACCATGACGATGGCGGCGTCGACCTCGGCGAGGAAGCGCTCGGCGGCGGCCTTGTCTTCCGTCACGATTGCCTCGGTATGGCGCGAGCCATGGCGGGCGATATGCCGGAGCGCGCCCTCCACCCCGTCGACCACGGCGATAGACAGAATGGCGTCGAGATATTCGGTATCCCAATCGGCCCCGCTCGCGATGCCGATGCGCTTATCGATCGCACGGGCCGCGTCGTCGCCGCGGAGCTCGCAATGCGCGGCCAGAAGATCTTCGGCGATGGCGGGCAGCTGGGCTGCGGCGATGCGGCGATCGATCAACAAGGTTTCCGTCGCGCCGCAGACGCCGGTGCGCCGCATCTTGGCGTTCAGCAGAATTTGCCGCGCCATGGCGGGATCGGCGCCGGCGTCGATGTAAGTGTGGCAAAGCCCGTCGAGATGGGCGAGGACGGGAATGCGGCTCTCGCGCTGGACCCGCTCGATCAGCCCGCGCCCGCCGCGAGGCACGATCACGTCGACGCAATCGGCCAGGCGCAGCAGCGCGCCCACCGCTCGCCGGTCCGTAGTGGGCAATCCCTGAATCGCATCTTCCGGCAGTCCCGCCTCGGCGAGCGCACCGCGAAGGCAGGCGAGGATCGCTGCCGAGGAATGCCGGCTTTCCGAGCCGCCGCGCAGGATCGCGGCATTGCCGGCGCGCAGGCACAGCGCCCCGGCATCGGCGGTCACATTGGGCCGGGATTCATAGATGATTCCGATGACGCCCAGGGGCACGGAGACCCGCGCGATATGGAGGCCGTTGGGTCGCGTGACCTCGCTCAGGGTTCGGCCCACGGGATCGGGCAGGGAAGCGACAGCGGCCACCCCGGCGGCCATGGCCTCGACGCGTCCGGCATCGAGGCGCAGGCGATCGAGCAAGGCGGCGGTCAGGCTCTGCTTCTCGGCTGCGGCCATATCCTCCTGATTGGCCTCGACCAGCCGCGGGCTCGCGGCGCGGATCGCCGCTGCCGCGGCCACAAGGGCAAGGCTGCGCTGCTCGGCGGTGCTCTGGGCGAGACGGGCGGAGGCGGCCTTGGCGCGTTCGCCGACCTGGCGGACGGCCCGCTCGATCTCGGCGCTGTCCTCGCTCTCCGTCGTGTTGGGTGCGTTCATCGCTCCACCACCAGGTCATCGCGATGGATCATCTCGTCGCGGCCACGATAGCCCAGCAAAGCTTCGATTTCACGGCTCTTATGCCCCATGATCCGCAGGGCATCGCCGGCCGAATAGGCCGAGAGGCCGCGCGCCACTTCGCGGCCGGTCCGGTCGAGCACGCGGACCGCATCGCCGCGCTCGAAGGGCCCCTCGACGGCGACGACGCCGGCGGGCAGCAGGCTCTTGCCGCCGGAGAGCGCCTTCAGCGCGCCGTCGTCGACGGTCAGGCTGCCGACGGGCTTAAGGGCGCCGGCGATCCATTTCTTGCGCGCGGTCAGCGGCGAGCCGGCGGGGATGAACCAGCTGCAGCGCGCACCTTGGGCCATGGCCTTCAGGGGATTGAGGCGCAGCCCATCGGCGATGGCCATGCGGCAGCCGGCGCCGATGGCGATGCGGGCGGCGGCGAGCTTGGTCACCATGCCGCCGGAGCTGTAGCCGGGCAAAGCCTCGCCCCCCATGGCCTCGATCTCCGGCGAGAGATCCTCGATGAGGGGAATATGGCGCGCGGCGGGGTCCAGCTTCGGATCGGCGCTGTAGAGCCCGTCGATATCGGAGAGCAGCACCAGGGCATCGGCCGCGATCATGGCAGCGACTCGGGCGGCCAGGCGGTCGTTGTCGCCGAAGCGGATTTCCGAGGTGGCCACCGTGTCGTTCTCATTGATGACCGGAACGGCGCGCAGTTTCAGCAAGGTGGCGAGCGTCGCGCGGGCATTGAGATGGCGCCGCCGGTCTTCCGTATCCTCCAGGGTCAGCAGGACCTGGGCCACGGTGATGCCGTGGCGGGCAAGGGCCTCCTGATAGGCATGGGCGAGGCGGATCTGGCCCGTGGCCGCCGCCGCCTGCTTCTCCTCCAGCCGCAGCGTGCCGGCGGCGAGGCCGAGATGGCGCCGGCCCACGGCGATGGCGCCGGAGGAGACGAGGATCACTTCCTGCCCCTCGGCCCGGAGCGCGGCCACGTCATCGGCCAAAGCCTCGAGCCAGCGCCGGCGAATATCGCCGCTCTCCTCCTCGACCAGGAGCGCGGAGCCGATCTTGACGACCACCCGCTTGGCCCCGGCCAGGCTGGGGGCGGCCCCGGCCTTGGCCGTCAGGCCGAGGGCCCTCATGACTCCACCTCGGCTGTCAGGCCGAGGGCGCTCATGACAGCAGCTCCACCTCGGCGGGCTCGGGCGAAGGCGCGGTGGCGGCGCGATGGGCCTCGATGGCGGCCCAGGCGGCTTCGATCAGCTGATCCACGCCCTTGCCGCTGACGCCGGAGATGCGCATGACTTTGCTCAGCCTGCCCTGGGCGGGGCCGGCGGCCTTGACCGCGCGGGCCAGCGAGCGGGCCTTGCGCTCGATGGTCTCGGGATCCAGGGCGTCGATCTTGTTGAGGCAGACCAGCTCGGGCTTGGCGGCGAGCTTCGGGCTATAGGCCTCGAGCTCGGCGCGGATGGTACGGTAGGCCTGGCCCAGCTTCTCCCCGGTGCCGTCGACCAGATGGATCAGCACGCCGCAGCGCTCGACATGGCCGAGGAAACGGTCGCCGAGGCCCGCGCCTTCATGGGCCCCCTCGATCAGCCCGGGGATGTCGGCGAGGACGAATTCGCGATCGCCCCTGCGCACGACGCCGAGCTGGGGGGTGAGGGTGGTGAAGGGGTAGTCCGCGATCTTGGGCTTGGCCCGGCTGACGGCGGCCAGCAGGGTCGATTTGCCGGCATTGGGCAGGCCGACCAGCCCGGCATCGGCGATCAGCTTCAGGCGCATCCAGATCCAGCGCTCCTCGCCGGGAAAGCCCGGGCCGTATTGGCGGGGTGCCCGGTTGGTCGAGGTCTTGAAATGGGCATTGCCGAAGCCGCCATCCCCGCCCCGGCACAGCACGATGCGCTGGCCCGGCTTGGTCAGGTCGAAGAGCAGGGTCTCGCGGTCATTGTCGAGGATCTGGGTCCCCACCGGCACCTTCAGGGTCAGGGTCTTGCCGCTGGCGCCGCTGCGGTCCTTTCCCATGCCGTGATTGCCGCGGCCGGCGCGGAAATGCTGCTGGTAGCGATAATCGATCAGGGTGTTCAGATTGGGCACGGCCTCGATGATGATGTCGCCGCCGCGCCCGCCATGGCCGCCGTCAGGCCCGCCGAGCTCGATGAATTTCTCGCGGCGAAAGGAGACGGCCCCGGCCCCGCCGTCGCCGCTCTTCACGTAGATCTTGCATTGATCGAGAAATTTCATGCTTCAGCTCGGGGCCGGACCCCGAAGGACGAGGGGCCCGGGTGAAAAGGGGCCAAAAATGAAAAGGGGGAATGGCGAGCCATTCCCCCTCATCGAACGCGAGATGACGGGGTTGGGCTAGGTCTGCGGCTCCACGGAGACGAGGGTGCGTCCGCCGGTGGTGCGATGGAAGGAGACCTTGCCCTCGACCGTCGCGAAGATCGTGTGGTCCTTGCCCATGCCGACATTGCTGCCGGGATGAAACTTGGTGCCGCGCTGGCGCAGGATGATGTTGCCGGCGATCACGTCCTGACCGCCGTAGCACTTCACGCCGAGCCGCCGGCCGGCGCTGTCGCGCCCGTTGCGGGAACTACCGCCTGCTTTCTTATGAGCCATGGATCCTGCTCCTTATGCCTCGGCCGCCGCGGCCTTCGCCGCCGGCTTGGCGCCGTCGGTCAGGATCTCGTCGATCCGCACGACCGACAGCTCCTGGCGATGGCCGCGCTTGCGCCGGTAATTGTGGCGGCGGCGCTTCTTGAAGACGATGACCTTGTCGCCCTTGGCCTGCTCCAGCAGCGTTCCCGCCACCGAAGCGCCGGCGATCAAGGGCGCACCCGCCGTGGCGCCAGTGCCGTCGCCGACCATCAGAATCTGGTCGAAGACGATCGTCTCGCCGGCCTCGCCGGGCAGGCGCTCGATCTCGATGATGTCGTTCTTGGCGACCTTGTATTGCTTGCCGCCGGTTTTGAGCACTGCGAACATGGTTCTGACGCGCATGATTGGGGTCGCGGCCACCCAGGGGTGTCCGCTGGAAGCCGCGGACTATAGCCACCGGCGGCGGGGTGTCAATGGGATTCCCGCCGCCCGGCCTGCCCCCGGACACCCCGCGAGAAACCCGACCGGGGCCCCGGCGGCCCCTTGAAGCTGGCGCCCCTCTTCGCTATCGTCCCGGCCCGTTTTTCGCTTGGCAGGGCGGCCTGGACCAACCCCAGACCCACCGCCCCGCCAAGCCCCGCGGAGGGGTGGCAGAGCGGTTGAACGCGGCGGTCTCGAAAACCGTTATGCCCGCAAGGGCATCGGGGGTTCGAATCCCTCCCCCTCCGCCACCTAGTCTGACGAACTGGCCTCCGTCAGTCCGGCTCGTCCCGTATTGCCTCGAGAGTTCCGAGGCTTGGCCGATGACTGAGGCACTTCCGGCGGCCAAGATTTAGGGGATTTTCGGGCAGTTCAGGGGGCATTGGGCCGGCTTTCTCCGGGCCCCTAATTCGCGAGTCCCACTTTTGGCAAGCATCAGGTTGCGCGTCAGCTCAGGCGTGGAAGCCGAGCAACCTACGCTGGGCCGACCAGTCGTCGGGAAGGTCGGCGCGGATGACGTCAGCCAAGGCGAGGTGGGCCGGCTGACGCCCGTCTAGGATCGCCTCTGCAATGTCAGGAGCGACGAAGGCAAGCTTGAGGATATTGCGTATGTAGCGGACGTGACAACCCTCCTGGCGAGCGAGATCGAAGGTGGAGTTGGCCTCGCCGGATTCTGAGGCGGTCACGCCAGTGATGAGCGCGGACCAGCGCCCTGATCAGCGAACGATCAGGACGGGGAGCGATGACCCTTCCTTGACCGCTCCGCTGGCTCCGATGTACTCTGGCGCGGCCCGTGCTCCTGACGCGGACCGGGACAGAAATTGTCCTGGCGGGGTGGGGGTCACTGATCAGCGGTCTGGGACGGCGGGCGCCCGTTGCCTGCGCCGGGCGCAGCGCATATCGTCGATGCCGATCTCGACGGCGTCCCGCCCTATGACCACGCGCTGTACGATGGCCCGCAACTCGGGAGACGCGCTCGGCAATATCTTGCCTGGCCCAGGCTCGTTGCTCGGGCTCCGGCAGCAGACGAATAATTTGATGCTCGACGATGCGCTCGATCTCGGGCGCCGATCCCGGGCGACCGATCCAGCTTTATCAGGCTCGCCGGCCAGCAGGGCCTGGCTGACATAGTAGCGGTAGCGGATGCCGTTCTTCTTCCTGGCATGCACCGGGCTGATCCTGTTGCCGCGATCGTCGAACATCCGGCCGAGGAGGGGCTGGTCGACTGGTGTTCCTTCGGTCTCCCGATCCGCCACCTGCCGGTTGCCCGTCAACCGTGCCTGGACCCGGTCCCAGAGGTCCTGAGGCACGATCGGCTCATGCTGCCCGAGGTGGGCATCGGCCTTGTGGACAATCAGCCCGAGATAGATCCGGTTTTGGAGCAGGTGATAGAGCGCGCCTCTGCCGAAATGTGCGCCGCCCCGCGTCGTGCCGGCTTGCGTCTGCCATCGCTTGCTCACGATACCGTCCTGCCAGAGGCTCTTGGCCAGCCTGGCGACGCAGCCGAGCCGGGCGTACGCTCAAATATGAGCCGCACCCTCTCGGCCTCGGGCGGTTGACCACGAGCTTGCGATCCACGACGTCATAACCCAGGGGGGGGACGCCACCCATCCACATGCCCTTGGCTTGCGAGGCGGCGACTTGTCCCGGATGCGCTCCCCGGTGACCTCCCGCTCGAACTGGGCGAAGGACAGCAGGACGTTGAGGGTCAGCCGCCCCATGAGGTGGTGGTGTTGAACTGCTGGGTGACGGAGACGAAGGAGACGCCCTGGCATCAAAGATCTCGACGATCTTGGCAAAGTCGGAAAGCGACCGGGTGAGCCGGTCGACCTTGTAGACCACGATGGTATCGATCTGGCCCGCGGCGATGTCGGCCAGGAGACGTTGCAGGGCCGGACGCTCCATGGAGCCGCCGGAGAACCCGCCATCGTCATAGAGGGTGGGTATCAGAACCCAGCCCTCATGGGCCTGACTCTTGATGTAGGCCTCGCAGGCCTCTCGCTGGGCCTGCAGGGAGTTAAAGGATTGCTCCAGGCCTTCCTCGGAGGACTTGCGGGTATAGATGGCGCAGCGCAGGCGGGGTTTGCGGGTCATTTTGTTTTACCGGACACCTCGAGCCCGAAGAAGGCCGGTCCCGACCAGCGGGTGCCGGTGATACGGCGGGCAACTTCGGACAGTGAGGCAAACTGCTGGCCGGCATAGGCGAAGCCTCCCTGGAGGACCTGGGACGCGATGAGCGCCCCCTGCCATTCCCGAGTGAGAACGGTGCCCGGCGGCAGATCGAAGGTGGGCGAGGGTGTGAAGCCCGGCTCGGCCCTCGAACGTCTGATGCAACCGACGGATCCGGCGCTTGGTGTTGGGGCATAGATCCCCATGGGCCCGGGCCTGGAGCCGCCAGGCGAGTTGCCGGCGCAGAAGGTCTCGTCCCTGGCCGGGCGGTACCTCGCCGAACGACCGAGACCATGCATCGCGCAGTTCGGCGACGGTCATGCAGCCCAGGGCCTCGATCTGAGCATCGAGATCGAGATGCAGGTGCTTCACGAAGGTCGATGGCCACGGGGCTGCCGTGGCCATCTGCATTGGAATCCCCGCGACCGGGGAATTCTTTGATCCGGCGTGCCATCGTCGGCCTTTAGCCCGCGATGCGATAACGCCGCTCGCCCGACTTTGTCTTCTCGCTGACGACGGCGAGGCCGAGCTTCTTCTTGAGGGCGCCGGAGATGACCCCGCGCAGCGAATGGGCCTGCCAGCCGGTGGCCTTGACCAAGTCGACCATATTGGCGCCCGTGGGCCGGGACAGCAGATCGATGACCTTTGCCTGCTTGGAGCCGGCGCGGGGAGCTGGCGCGCTCGTGGCCGGCGCCGTCCGGGCGCCCCGACCCCCTCGCGCCTTGGTCGCTCGCGACTTCGCTGACCCCGCCCGTCCCTTGCGCGGCTGTTTCTTGGCCGGAACGTCGACCGCCTCAAGATCACCCTTCGGCTCTATCCCGATCGCGCGTATACCGGCATCGGTGAGGACCAGCATCAGGCGTTGGCCGTTGCCATTGTCGCGCCATGCGGGCGCCTCGGGCGCTGCGGGCTGTTCGACGATCAATTCCTTCTTGAGCAGGTGGTTGAGCATGCTGCTCGCCGCCTTTGAGTTGATCTTGAGATTCTTCGGCAGGGGCAAGATCGAACCGCCGTCGCGCTTCGCGGCGGCCGAGAGAATTATGAGCTGCGCATCGGTGAGCTTGGGCATGTTGTCCTCCTCGTTGGGGCGGCGAAATGCCGCCGTGGAGGACACCAATGCTTCCTTCGCCGACCGTATCCAGTCGTTTCGGCGATAAGAAGGTGGCGTTGTTCAGCTCCCCCGGATCATGAAACAACCAACCGTTCGGCCGCCCTCGGCCATGGCCTTGCTCGCCCTCATTGTGGCCACCCTTTAGCGCGAATCCGCAATACAGAAGTTCTCTCCTCTCTGGTCCGCCCCGGGGGTCGGGGCCTGCCCGAAGGTCGCCCATTGTGCGGCAGGCGATCGATCCGTCTCTCGACATAGTATGGATCGGCCCACTCCAGGAACTGGGATAGGGTGTCAACCTGGTCGTCATGCCTCCCGTTGGGAAAGGCGATCAGTTCGTCCCGGAATGCATCCAACCAAGGCGCATCCGCTGGAAGGCGAATAACCCCGTCACTGATCCTGCCCGATTGAGCGACCAGGCGAACCTCCTTGTTTTGCCGCGGTCGGAAGCTGTGTATCCCTCGATACTCTCGCCACAGCTCCTGCGCGATGGCGGTGCCGGCACCGCAAGCTTCGATGATTACGAGGTCTGCATGCCATCGGTGTCGCTGCTCGATGACCATTTGTCGAAGCTCCGGGTACTCCAGCTTGGACCGATAGATGTCCAGCAGGTTCCACCCCCGCTGGTACCAGCCGAATGTCATGCAGACCGAGAAGTCGTTGTGGCGGCCGATTTCCGTCGCTGTGTCCCAACTCTGGACAACATAGGGTAGTCGGTGCGCAGCAGCGCGGGGTCGTATGAAGGAAACCACCCCACCGGATCAGGTTACCACCCGGAGGGACAGGGGATTGTTGGTACTGCGCCGAGAACGCGGCAGGCCCGATTTCCCGGCGGATGCGGTCAAGGGTCTCGAGCGGTTCCCGCTGCTGATGCAGAGCGTCCTCCCGACTTCGCCTATGGCGCCGGCCTCCGGGTAGATCGAATGGTTCATCGCGCTCCGCAATGGCCGTCAGATTGAGGTGCTCGAAGTTGCCGTTCGCGATCAGGAAACCGGCGAGGTCATCCTCGTGAAGGCGTTGCTGAATGACGATGATGCGCCCCGTCCGCTTGTCATTGAGGCGCGAGACCAGGCTGTCCTGATAGTAGGCCTTGACCCGCTCGCGCTCGACCGGTGAATGTGCATCGGCGGCCTTCATTAGGTCGTCCACGATCAGGATATCCGCACCCAACCCGGTAATGGCACCGTTCAGCGTCAGGGCCCTTCGGCCCCCGCCCTCCGCGGTGATCAACTCCATCTCCGTATTCTTGCGGAGATTGTTGCGCATCTTGGGGAACAGCGACTTGTACCAATCGGCCTCCAGGATCTTCTGGAAGTCTCTGGCATGTTCGGCGGCCAGCTGCGGGCCATAGCTCGCGACAAGGAACTTAAGGCGTGGGTCATGGCCCAAGCAGAAGGCGACGAAGCCCACCGACCCGCACATCGACTTCAGGTATCGCGGCGGAACAGTGATCAAAAGGCGCTGGACCTCTCCCCGCCTTACCCTCTCCAGCTGGTGGCACATGGCCTCGATATGCCAGTTCGGCTCGAAGGGCGTGCCCGGGTATAGTGCTGTGCAGCATTTTTGGACGAAAAGATGCAGCCGGTCCCTTAGCGCAGCATCAAGGAGCGCGCGATTTTGGGAGGTCATGATTTCCGTCTCCCGCCGCGGTCTGGGTCTGGCTCTGATTGGCGTGCCGCTGGTTCCGGTCGCGGTTGGGGCCGGCGGTGAAGGGACGCCCCTCTCGGCGTCCTGCAGGGCTTCCTCGCGCAGCTCACATTTGAGCTGGTCCAGGAGCGCCTGGTCCGCCGGCAAGATGTGATCTGCCTCCTCGTTGTCATTGGCCAGATGGGCGACCTTCGCCGCCATCGCGGCTCGCGAATTGCCTAGCTTCAGGATCAAGCTCGCGCATGGCGATCGCCCCGGGTAGCATCGGTCAGGATCTGGTGAATCAGGGCTTCGGCGAGTGACATGCGCTTCTCGGCGACCGCCGCTTCGGATCATCACCTGCTTGTGCAACGATCTCTCTAGGATCGCCGACAGGCTCGTATCCTTGCGAGGGCGGCCTTTGGGGTTGCCGGTTTGGCCCGGCCTAAACCGGGTGTGCCGCGGAGGTCGGCCATAGCCGACCTCGTAGCCGGTGCCCGACAGCACCTTTATCTTCGGGGACATAATCGACCTCCAGTGCTAGCGGGGCTCGAAGCCGGTCGGTCCACCGATCCGTCGGGGGCGATCGCGCACGGGAGCCAGGGGTGGGTCGGCTAATGGTAGTTTGGCAAGGGCCAGGACCGGCTGGGGCGGCGGGGCTAGGTTCTGATCTGGAGGCGCATTCGATGCGGGCGCGGTGGCAGAGTTCGAATTGCCGTCCTTCCTCCTGCGGGCAGCGACTTCGTCGAATGGAATCCCGAGCTCGGTATGGACGGCCTGCTTCCCCGTCGCCCTCTGCCAGCGGCGCAGGCATACGTCGACATATGCAGCGTCGAGCTCCAGCGCCCGGGCTATGCGCCCGGTGCGCTCCGCGGCGATGATGGTTGTGCCCGAGCCCGCAAATGCGTCGAGCACCATTTCCCCGCCGGCTGCCGTCGCGGATCGCATCCGCAACCAAAGCGACCGGCTTGACGGTGGGGTGCATGGCAAGCTCCTCCTGCCGGTCTCGCCCCCAGGTGTTGACGCCTGCGTATTCCCACACATTCGTGCGGTAGCGGCCATATCTGCCCAGCTGCACATTATTGACGTGCGGCGCATCCCCAGCCTTCAGAACGAATACCAATTCGTGCTGGGAGCGGTAGAAAGCTCCCATACCCGCATTCGACTTGACCCAGGTGCAGACATTCAAGAGCTGAAGACCTGCGGTGCGATAGGCCGTTCCTAGCTCGTGATGGTGCCGGAAATCCATGCAGGCGTAGAGCACGCCGCCATCGACCAGTTGGTCCGCGAGACACCGGAGACGACTCCAGGAACGTCGTGAATTGCTGTTCCGACATCTCGCCGGAAGCCATGACAAATTCCCGGTGGCGTACCCGACCAAGTCCACTGACGTGGCCCGATACCCGGACGTTATAGGGTGGGTCGGTGAAGACCAGACGGGCCTTCCTCTCCCGCCATTAAGTGGTCGTAGCTCTCGGGCTTTAGCGCATCACCACAAAGAAGCAGGTGCTCACCCAGTCGCCAGAGGTCGCCCAAGCGAGACACGGCCGGCCCGGATGCTGGTATGGGCAGTTCATCGTCGTCGTTTATACCCGCATCATCGACCCCCTCGATCAGGATGTCGATCTGAGCGGTTTCGAAGCCTGTCAGCTCGAGGCTGAAATCCAGGTCCAAGAAGGACAATTCCCGGAGTTCCAGCCCAAGCGCCTGCTCGTTCCAGGTACCAAGCTCGGCCAGGCGATTGTCGGCAATCCGGAAAGCCCTGATCTGACTCTCGGTCAGGTGGCTCAACCGGATCGCTGGGACAGTCGCCAGCCCGATCCGACGCGCCGCATCGAGCCGAGCTTGGCCTGCGACGACTTTAAGGTGTTCATCCACCAGCACGGGCACGATGAACCCGAATTGCTCGATGCTCGCTGACAGTTTTGTCAACTGCCGCTCGGAGTGCTGTTTCAGCCCTCGCTCGTGGGGTCGAATGCATCGAGCGCTATCTGCTCGACGACGAGATGGTTGCTGCGCACAGGCTGTTGGCGCTCACCAACGGACACGTCGCCGCGG
>CAVWQS010000001.1:0-120744 GCA_963757155.1 uncultured Alphaproteobacteria bacterium | reverse complement strand
TGCGCCGGCACCCCAGAGAGCGCCGGCAACCGGCAAAGGAGCGCGAGATGGTCGAGCGGCGGTGGGAGGATGTGGCGGGGCTTTCGGCGATGGAGGGCTGGCGCCTGCCGGTGCTGGTCTATCGCGGGGCCAGCGGGCGGCCCGGGGCCTATCTCCAGGCGGCGCTCCATGCCGATGAGCAGCCGGGTGTGGCGGTGATCCATGAGCTGGCCGGCCTCCTCGAGCGCGCCGAGGCCGAGGGCCGGCTGAAGGAAAACATCACCCTCGTTCCCTATGCCAATCCCATCGGCCTGACCCAGGTGATCGGCGGCCGCCATCTCGGCCGCTTCCATCTCGCCAGCGGCAGCAATTTCAATCGCGCCTTCCCGCTGCCCAATGCGGGTCGCAGCGCCGACGGCCAAGCACCCGCGCCCCGCGCCGACAACGCCCTGAAGGCGGCCCTGCTGAAATTGGCCGCGGGGGCCTCGGTGGTCCTCGACCTCCACTGCGACAAGGAGGCCGCCCTCTACATGTACACCCATGCCGAGCTTTGGCCTGGGGCCAGCGATCTCGCGGCGCGGCTCGGCGTGGCCGCCGTGCTGCTCTGGTCCGGCCCCGAGGAGGGCGGTGCCGCCTTCGAGGAGGCGGTGACCATCGACCGCCTGCCGTCCACCGCGGCCAAGCCCTTCCTCTCCGCGACGGTGGAGCTGCGCGGGCGGGCCGATGTCGATCCCGCCCTCGCCCGCCGCGACGCCCGCGCCCTCTACGAGCTGCTCGCAGACCGCGACATCCTCACCGACCCGGCCATCGGCCCCCGCCCGGCCTGGCAGGGACCGGCGGTGCGCCACGAGCAGGTGGTCAATGTGACGGCCCCGGCGCTCGGCGCCCTCTATCTGGAGGTCCCGCTGGGGGTCCGGGTGAGCCAGGGCCAATGCCTCGCCCGCATCCTGGTAGAGCCCGGCCACGCCGCCGGCGAGGTCGCCATCCCCGCGCCCGTCGACGGGCTGCTTCTCATCCGGGCCGCGGACCGGCTGGCCCGCCCGGGCGACACCATCGCCACCATCATCGCCGACCGTCCCGCCCCCGGCTCCGCCAAGGGCCGGACGCTGTCGAACTAAGGTCGCGCGTCAGGGCTTGATCGCGCGAAAGCGGTCCATGCCGCGGACGAGGGCCTTGCGGATGCCCGGCTCCATGGCGGAATGGCCCGCGTCGGAGATCACCTCATAGCCGGCCTCGGGCCAGGCGCGATGCAGCTCGTCGGCCGTGGCGGGGGGACAGACGAGATCGTAGCGGCCCTGGACGATGAAGGCGGGAATCTTGCGGATCTTATGGAGATTATCGAGCAGCGCGTTCTTGGGCAGGAAGATGTCGTTGATGAAGTAATGATTCTCCAGCCGCGCGATGCCCAGTGCCATGCTGTCGCCGGAGAAACTCGCCACCAGCTCCGGGCTCGGCAGCAGCGTGCAGCAGGTGCCTTCATAGACGCTCCACTTGCGCGCCGCCGGCATGTGGACGGCGGGATCGGGATCGTTCAGGCGGGTGTGATAGGCCTTCAGGAGATCGCCGCGCTCGGGCTCGGGAATATATTCCGCGAATTCGCGCCAGATCTCCGGCGCCAGCCAGCGCATGCCGTAGAGGAACCAGTCGATCTCCTCCTTGCGGCAGAGAAAGATGCCGCGCAGCGCCAGAGACAGGACCCGCTCGGGATGGGCCTCGGCATAGGCGAGGGCCAGAGTGGAGCCCCAGGAGCCGCCGAAGACATGCCAGCGCTCGACGCCGACCAGCTGGCGCAGCCGCTCGATGTCGCCGACCAGATGGCCGGTGGTGTTGTCGGTGATCTCGCCCAGCGGCTGCGACCGGCCGGCGCCGCGCTGATCGAAGATGACGATGCGATAATGGGCCGGATCGAAGAAGCGGCGATGGGCCGGCCCCGCCCCGGCCCCCGGGCCGCCATGAAGGAAGACCACCGGCATGCCCTTCGGATTGCCGCTCTGCTCCCAATACATCTTGTGCCGGCCGTCGAGGTCGAGCATGCCGCTGTCGAAAGGCTCGATCTCCGGGTAAAGCGCGCCGCCGTCCATGGAATCCCCTCCGGGTAAAATACGGGCGCCACTATAGCGGCCCTTCCGGAAGGCTGGATAATTTTCCCCATCCGCCCGATGATCGGGCCGCCATGAGCCCCGAACCGCCGCCACCCCGCAAGGCTTGGTCTCTGCTGGGCCGGGCCAAGCTGCCGATCACCGCCACCCTCCTGGTGAGCTTCGGCGGCCTTGTGGCCGTCGCGGTGATCACGGTCTTGCTGATTTCAGCCTTCGTCGCCCGGACGAACACGAGCGAGCTCCAGACCCAAAACGCCCAGCAGCGCCTCGATGCGGCGAAAGCCCGCATCGAGCGCTACCTGACGCCCGCGGCGGATGATGTCGTGTACATCGCCGGGCTGCTCTCCCGCGTCGGCGGTATTCCCCTCGACGACGATTCGCGGATCGAGACGCTGATGCGCGGCTCGCTGGGGGCAGCGCCGCAGATCGAGTCGATAATCTTTGTACGCGCGGATCTGAGCGCGGTCCGCTTGCGGCGGGAGCGCGATCGCGACGAGACTCGACAGCATCTCGGGAACAGTCGCCGACCAGCCCTATGCCCCTGAGCTGATGGAGGCGGCCAAGCGCATCAAGACGGACAAGCGCAATGTGGAGTGGAACGACGTCTACTTTGTGTCGGAGCTGGGCGTCAGCTTCCTCAGCGCCATGGCGCCGGTATACCGCGACGGTGAATTCAGAGGCGTCATCCTCGCCTCCGTGCCGGTGGGCAATCTCTCCCGGCTGATCGAAAGCGGCGATCCCAGAAGCACCATGTTCATTCTGGACGCCGCGGACGGAGTCGTTGCGCATCCCCTGCTTGCCCGCGGCGGCTTCACGCCCTCACCCAATCACTTCCTGCCTTTGCGAATGGAACTGCCCGATCGGGTGCTGCAGCAGGGCACCGGCTTCCAAAAGCGGCTGGCTCCCGACAGCAAGAGCTGGACGCGAACGGCCGAGGTCGACGGCGTGACCTATAACATGCTGCTGGATCAAAGTGACGGACTTCAGCCCCCAACCCTGGACTGTCGGCATCTATTTTCCACGCGACCAGATTATGGAGCCGATCTGGCGCCAGCGATATGCCGGCGTGGCGGCCTTGGTCATCCTCGCCATCGCCGTGATCCTCGCTCTGCTGCTGGGACGGAGCCTGGCCCGGCCGATCAGGCGTCTCGCCGACGCCGCGGCGGCGGTTTCGGCCTTCGACTTCTCCGGCACGCGGCGGCTGGGCGCCAGCCCCTTGCGGGAGCTCGACGTCGCCGGCCGGGCCTGGGACAGCATGCTGGCGGCGCTGCGCTGGTTCGAGACCTATGTGCCCAAGGCGCTGGTCGGCCAGTTGCTCCACCAGGCGCATTTGAGCGAGCTCAACCCTGAGGAGCGCGAGGTGACGGTGATGTTCACCGACATCGTCGGCTTCTCGCGAATTGCGCTCCGCCATACGCCAACGTCACTTGCCGCGTTTCTGAACCGCCATTTCGGCCTGATCGGCCGGCATGTGGACGCCGAGCACGGGACCATCGACAAATATATCGGCGATTCGGTCATGGCCTTCTGGGGCGCACCGGTTTTGGACTCCGATCACGCTTTGCATGCGGCCCGCGCCGCGCTCGCCATCGCCGAGACGCTGGCCGCGGACAACCGGCGCCGGGCCAAAAAGGGATTCGCACCGGTGCGCATCCGCATCGGCCTCCATAGCGGGCTCGCCATCGTCGGCAATGTCGGGGCGCCGGGCCGCGTCAACTACACCCTCATCGGCGATACGGTGAACGCCGCCCAGCGGCTGGAGCAGCTGGGCAAGAGCTTCGACGATGGGACCGATTGCATCGTGCTCGCGAGCGCCGCTCTGGTCGCCCATCTGCCCCCGCGACATCCCGCGCCAGGCCGTCGGCGACCAGACGCTTCGCGGCATGGGAATCTTCGAGGTCTATCGGCTGGGAAAGGTGGAGGCGCCCGCTGCGGCGCCCGTCGCTTCCTAATTCCGCCGCAATCCGATAGACACTTGCCGCCATGGCGCTGATTCGATCGATTGCCACCGTCGGCGGCTACACCATGGCCAGCCGGGTACTGGGATTCGTGCGCGACGTGCTGATCGCGCGCGTGCTGGGCACGGGGGAGATGGCCGATGCCTTCTTCGTCGCCCAGCGCCTGCCCAATCTGTTCCGCAGCCTCTTCGCCGAGGGCGCCTTCAACGCCGCTTTCGTGCCGCTGTTCAACCGCGAGCTGGCCGAGGGCGGCCCTGCCTCGGCCAAGCGCTTCGCCGAGCAAGCCATGTCGGTGCTGCTCAGCGTGCTGCTGGTCTTCACCATCCTGGCCCAGATCTTCATGCCCTGGCTGATGCATGTGATCGCCCCGGGCTTCATCGGCCGCCCGGCCGAGTTCACCATGGCGGTGCAGTTCACCCAGGTGACCTTCCCCTATCTCCTGTTCATGTCGCTGACCGCGCTTCAGGGCGGGGTGCTGAATTCCCTCAACCGCTTCGCCCATGCGGCCGCCGCCCCCATCATGCTGAACGTGACCATGATCCTGGCCCTGGTCGTGGTGGCGCCCGCGACGGGGCTGACCGGCCTCGCCCTCTCCTGGGCCATGGCCATCGCCGGCATCATCCAGTTCCTCTGGATGGTGATCGCCTGCCATCGTGCCGGCATGGCGCTCTGGCTGCCCTGGCCGCGCCTCACCCCCGGCGTGAAGCGGCTGCTGAAGCTGATGCTGCCGGGCATCATGGGCTCCAGCGTCATGCAGGTGAACCTGCTGATCGGGACCATGGTCGCGACCAGCCAGCCCGCGGCGGTCTCCTATCTCTATTATGCCGACCGGATCTATCAGCTGCCGCTCGCGGTGATCGGCTCGGCCGTAGGCGTCGTGCTGCTGCCCGAGCTGGCGCGAGCGCTCCGCACCAAGGGCGAGGAAGCCGCCTCGGCGATCCAGAACCGCAGCATCGAATATGCCCTGCTTCTGACCCTGCCGGCGACGGTGGCGCTGATCGCGATTCCCGATCCGATCGTCAACGTCCTCTATCTGCGCGGCGCCTTCGGCATGACGGCGGCGGTCGCCACCTCCTGGGCTCTCGTCTGCTATACGGTCGGACTGCCGGCCTATGTGCTCGCCAAGGCGCTGACGCCGGGCTTCTTCGCCCGCGAGGATACGCGGACCCCCTTCCGCCTCGCCATGATCAGCCTGGGCTGCAACATCGTTCTGTCGATCACTTTGTTCCAGTTCCTGAACTATGCCGGCATCGCGCTGGCGACCGCGCTCGCCTCCTGGCTCAATGTCGCCATGCTGAGCTGGAAGCTGCATCGCCGCGGCCATTTGCGCGCCGATGCCCCGCTCCTTCGCAACCTGACCAAGGCCCTCCTCTGCAGCCTCGTCATGGGGGTGGCGCTGCGGGCCGGCGCCTGGGCGCTGGCGCCGGCTTTCGCCGGATCGTTGGTGGCCAAGACCGCCGCCCTCACGCTTCTGGTCGCTGGCGGGCTGGCGGTTTTCTTCGGCCTGGCGCTGGTGACCCGTGCCGTCAGCGCGGGGGAGCTGAAGCGGATGGTGAAGCGGGCCTAGCCCTGAAACGGCCCAAAATAATTTTGTCGCTCGCGCGAGCGCTCGTTCGTCCTCTCGATAGGGCCCGGTCCTACCCGGCGCCGAACCCGCTGTGAGGAGACAGAAAAATGCGATTCATGATGCTGATGATCCCCAAGGGCTACGAGACGGCCGAGCCAGGGGCGATGCCGCCCGCCGACCGCGTCGGGGCGATGATGAAATACAACGAGGCCCTCCAGAAGGCAGGGATTCTGCTGGCCCTCGACGGCCTGCACCCGCCCTCCATGGGGGCGCGGGTCTCCTTTGCCGGCGGCAAGCCATTGGTGACCGACGGTCCCTTCACCGAGGCGAAGGAGGTCCTGGGCGGCTATTGGATGATCCAGGTGAAGTCGAAGCAGGAGGCGATCGAATGGGCCTCCCGCTGCCCCGCATCGGAGAATGAAATCATCGAGATCCGCCAGGTGCAGGAGCTCTCGGATTTCCCGGCCGATGTCCAGAAGGCCGCGGCGGGGCTTCCCGACATGCAGGCCGAGGTCGGGCAGCGCAAGAAAGGTTAGCCCCTGGAACCTCCCCGCCTCAGGTGATGGCGGGGAGGCCGCCGGGTGGCCCAAAGTCTAGCAGCTGGGGCAATGCTCGCGGATGTCGCGCTCGGCCAGCCGGGCGTCGATCAGGGCGCGCAGCCCATAGCGGTCGATGCCGATATCCGCCAGATCTCGATCGCCCAGGCGCTGGAATTCCCGGAGCGAGGCATTGCGGTCGCGCCAGCGGCGCAGGCCCGCGGAGAGCCGCCCGAGGCCCTGGCGGAAGGCCAGAAGGGCGCTCAGATGGCTTAGGTTTGCTTTAAAGACATTGTCGGTCATGGGGTTTCTCCCGCATCCATATCTGCCAAATTCATGCGGGAAACATAGGGATTTCTGCCATTGCACCCAAAGCAGATTTGGCTATGCTTCGCTAAAGCTGAGCTTAAGTGGATCGGCCATGGCGGAACGCTTTTCCTCCCTCAACGCCCTGCGCGCCTTCGAGGCCGCCGCCCGGCATAAGAGCTTCAAGCGGGCCGCGGCCGAGCTGCATGTGACCACCGCGGCGGTCAGCCAGCAGGTGAAGCTGCTGGAGGCCGATCTGGACGCCAAGCTCCTGCGCCGGGTCGATGGCGAATGGCAGCTGACGGAGGCCGGCCGGGCGGGTCTGGGGGATCTCAGCCAGGGCTTCAGCAGCATCGCCGAGGGGCTCCGCAAGATCCGCAGCCTCCGGCGCCGGCGGCGCCTGACGGTCAGCGTCGTGCCCTCCTTCGCCGCCACCTGGCTGGTCGCCCGTCTCGAGCGCTTCCGCCAGATCCATCCCGAGATCGATCTCCTGCTGGACGCCACCATGGCGGTGGCCGATCTCGAGCGCGGCGATGCCGATATGGCGGTGCGCTATGGCGCGGGCGAATTCCCCGGCCTCGACGGCATCCGCCTCTTCGCCGACGACATCTTCCCGGTCTGCAGCCCGCGGCTCCTGACGGGTCCCCATCCGCTGGCCGAGCCCGGCGATCTGCGCCATCACACGCTGCTGCATCTCGAATGGAGCACGGAGCATGGCAATTGGCCGGACTGGGCCATGTGGCTGCGCTCGGCCGGGGTCACGGGGGTCGATGCCGACCGTGGCCCGCGCTTCACCCAGCACAGCATGGCCCTCCAGGTGGCCGTCGAGGGCCAGGGGGTGGCGCTGGGGACCACCTCCCATGCCGTCGATCACATCGCCGCCGGCCGGCTCGTCTCGCCCTTCGCCCTCTCCATGCCGACCCGCTTCGCCTATTGGGTCGTGGCCCCGAAGGGGCGGGCCGAAGAGCCGGCCATCGCCGCCTTCCGCGACTGGCTGATCGCCGAGGCAGGACGCACCACCAACGGCGATTGACGTTATTCGTTGCGCAAGAGGGCCGCGGGCTTCTGGCCGAGGGCGCGCCAAGTGCCGGCGAGGCCGACCAATATGGCGATGCCCGCCCCGGCCGCGGCGGTGATCAAAGCCACCCCGGGCAGCAGCGTAAACTCCCCCTCCAGGCCCCAGGTCACGAAGCCATAGGCGGCGAGGCTTCCCAGCACCAGGGCGATGGCCGCGGTGATGAGGCCCATAAGGCCGTATTCGAGGGCGAGGCCGAGCAGCACGTCGCGCCGCGTGGCACCCAGCACCTTCAGCACCACCGCGTCATAGATCCGCCGGCGCCGGTCGGCGACCACCGCGCCCGCCAGCACGGCGATGCCGGCGGCCAGCGCCACCAAAGCGATGGCCGCCACGGCCGTGGTCATGGTGGCGATCAGGCTCTCCACGCTCGCCAGCGCCTCCTTGACCCGGATGGCCGAGACATTGGCGAAGCGGTCGGTGATCTTGCGCTGCAGATCGAGCTCATGGGCCGCATCGACGCGCAAGGTGGCGATATGGGTCTGCGGCGCGCTTTCCAGGATTCCCGGCGAGAAGACCATGACGAAATTGATGGTCAAGGTCGCCCAGTCCAGGCGGCGCAGGCTGGCGATGCGGCCGGTGACCTCGCGCCCCAGGACATTGACGGTGATGCTGTCGCCGAGCTTGAGGCCGAAGGCCTCGGCGACGCCGGCATCGAGGGAGACCAGCGGCGGCCCCTTGTAATCCGCCGGCCACCAGGAGCCCGCGACGAGGCGGCTGCCCTTGGGCAAGGCCGCTGCCCAGGTGATGCCGCGATCGCCCTGGAGCACCCATCCCTCGCGCGCGGGCCGCGGCAGCTGCTCCACCGGCACGTCGTTCATGCGCGTGATGCGCCCGCGCAGCATGGGGACGCGCTCGAGATCGCTCACCCCCGGCTCGCTCAGCGCCAGTTTGTCGAAGGCGGCGACCTGATCCGGCTGGATGTCGATGAAATAGAAGGAGGGTGCGCGCGCCGGCATCGCCTGCTCGAGCTCCTGGCGCAGATTGCCCTCCACCATCGCCACCCCGACCAGCACCGTGAGCCCGATGCCCAGCGCCAGCATGACGCTGCCGGTGGGCGCCCGCGGGCCGGCGAGATCGGCGAGCGCCCGGCGCAACATGCCGCGCCGGCTGCGGGCGAGGCGCCGCGCGCCCGCGCGAACCCCCGCGGCCAGCAGGCGGAAGACGATGAGGGTGGCGAGCGCCCCGGCCACGAACCAGCCAGCGAAGAGGGGGTTGCCGGCCGAGGCGAAGGCAAGCCCGATCAGCGCCGCGATGACGGCGGCCATCAGCAGCAGATCGCCCCAGCCCCGGGCCTCGCGGAGCCGCCGGCGCCAGCCGCCGCCCCGGCTCTCCAGCATGTCGCGGAAGAGCTGGCCGGGCGGCAGATCGCGGGCCCGCATCAGGGCCGGCAAGGAGAACCCCAGCGCCGTCAGCAGGCCGAAGCCGGCGGCGAGCAGCAGCGGCTGCGGATAGACGGCGGGGGCCAGATCGAGGGCGAAATTCGCGGCCAGCGGCCCCGCCGCCACGAAGGGCGCCAGCGAGCCCAGGAAGATGCCGATCGCCACCCCGCCCAGGGCCAGCAGCAGGATCAAAGAGAGATAGAGGGCGAAGATGGCCCTGCGCCGGGGCGCCCAGGCATTTGAGGATGGCGATGGTCGAGGTCTTGCTCTCCAGGAAGGCCTTGACCGCATTGCCGACGCCGACCCCGCCGATGAGCAGCGCCGAGAGCCCGACCAGGGTCAGGAACAGGGCCGTGCGGTCGACGAAGCGCTTGACCCCCGGGGAGGCATCGTCCAGCCCGCGGAGCCGCCAGCCGGCATCGGGGAAGCGGCGGTCGAGCTCGGCGCGGAAGGCCTTGTCGTCCAGGCCCGGGGCGGTAGGCGATGCGATAGAGGCGATAGATCAGGCTCCCCGGCTGGATCAGCCCCGTCTCCGCCAGGCTCGCCTGGGCGACCATCAGCCGGGGGCCGAGGAGAAAGGCCCCGGCGCCGCGATCGGGCTCCCGGGCGATGACGGCGCGAAGCTCGTAGGTCAGCTTGCCCACGGTGATCCGGTCGCCGAGCTTCACCCCCAGGCGATCCAGCACCTCCGCATCGGCGACGGCGCCCCAGACGCCATCATGCTGGGCCAGGGCCGGCTGCAGCGGCCCCGCCGGCGTCAGCTGCATGTCACCGGCCAGGGGATAGGCGCCATCCACCGCCTTCATCTCCACCAGCTCGCGCGCCGCGCCATTGGCGGTGCGCGCCATGGAGCGGAGGCTGTCGACGGCGCTGACCTCGCCCGCCGCCGCGAAGGCCTGCATCTGCAGGGAATCTGCAGGCTGGTAGAGCAGGCGGATCTCGATATCCCCGCCCAGCAGGATGCGGGCGTCGCGGGCGAGCCCCGCCTTCACCGATTCGGCCACCGACCCCACCCCGGCGATCAGGGCGGCACCCAGCGCGAGGCAGAAGAGGAACAGGCGGAATCCGGAAATGCCGCCGCGCAGCTCGCGCCCCGCCAGCCGCCAGGCCAGCGGCAGCCTCAGGCTCGGCGCCGGCCGGGCCGCGGCTTCAGCTTGGGAGGATGCGGCCATCGAGGAGCCGGACCAGCCGGCGGCAGCGCCCGGCCAAAGCCGGGTCATGGGTGATCAGCATCAGGGTGGTGCCGCGCCGGCCCGCGAGATCGAACATCAGCTCGATGACCTGGCGGCCGGTCTCGCCGTCGAGATTGCCGGTGGGCTCGTCGGCCAGCAGCAGCGAGGGCTCGACGGCGAAGGCGCGGGCGAGCGCCACCCGCTGCTGCTCGCCGCCGGAGAGCTGGCCGGGATAGTGGGCGAGGCGATGGTCGCAGGCCGACGGCGGCCAGCGCTGCGCCGAGCGCGCTCGAAGGCATCGGCCGCGGCCGGCGAATTCCAGCGGCACGGCGACATTTTCCAGCGCCGTCATGGTCGGAATCAGATGAAAGGCCTGGAAGACGATGCCGATCCGCGCCCGGCGAAAGCGGGCGAGCTGATCCTCGTTCAGGGCCGTGAGATCCTCGCCGCCGACCTCGACTTTGCCCGCGCTGGGCCGCTCGAGCCCGGCAATGATCATCATCATGGTGGATTTGCCGGAGCCCGAGGGACCGGTGATGCCCACGGTCTCCCCCGCCGCCACCTCGAGATCCAGGCCGCGCAGGATATTGACCTGGCCCGCTGCGCTCGCCAGCTTCAACTCGATGCCGGCCAGGCGGATCATGGCCGCCGGCATTGCCGACCCATTTCCTCGGGAGTTACTGCTCATGCGCCCGTTTACGCCCTTCTCACCGCTTTCACGCCTGGCACAGATGGTGCTGCTGGCGGTGATCGTCCAGCTGGGCGCCTTTGGCGCCCAGGCCGCGCCCGTGAAGATCCTCGCCCTGGGGGACAGCCTGACGGCGGGCTATGGGCTGCCGGCCGGAGAGGGTTTCGTGCCGCCAGCTCGAGAAGGCCTTGCGGGCCCAGGGCCTCGATGCCCGGGTCCTGGATGGCGGGGTTTCGGGCGATACCACGGCCGGCGGGCTCGCCCGGCTGGACTGGGCCCTGGCCGAGGATCCCCAGGTGGTGATCGTCGAGCTCGGCGCCAATGACGCGCTCCGCGGCCTGGATCCCGGCCAGGCCAAATCCAATCTCGACGCCATTCTCGCCAAGCTCACGGCCCAGCACCGCGCCGTGCTGCTGGCCGGCATGCTGGCGCCGCGCAATCTGGGGGCGGACTACGTCGACGGCCTTCGATGCGATCTATCCCGATCTCGCCAAGCATTATGGCGTCGGCCTCTATCCGTTCTTCCTGGAGGGGGTCGCGGCCAATCCCGCTCTGAACCAGGCCGATGGGCTGCATCCGACCGCAGAGGGCGTGGCCATCATCGTCCGGGGAATCCTGCCGGCCCTGCGCCAGGTCATCGCCAAGGCCGGGACGCCAAGCTGAGCTTGGTTGCCGATATAGCTATCCCCGTCCCGGATCGAAGCTGTTAGAATCGCTCAAGAACTCGTGAGGGCCCCTAGTCATGCGCCTGTTCGTTGCCCTCGCCTTGCCGGAGACCGTACGCTGGCAATTGCGCCTGATGTGCGGCGGCTTGCCGGGCGCGCGCTGGGTCGCCCCGGAGAATCTCCACATCACCTTGCGCTTCATCGGCGAAGTCGACGGCCGGGAGTTCCATGACATCGACGCCGGGCTCGCCGGAATTCGCGCCCCGCGCTTCACCGTCAGCATCGCCGGGGTGGGCCATTTCGGCAGCGGCTCCAAGCTGCGCAGCATCTGGGCCGGGGTGGACAAGCAGCCGGCCCTCAACCATCTGCGCGACAAGATCGAATCGGCCGTCGTGCGCGCCGGCGTGCCGCCCGAGGGACAGAAGTTCCAGCCCCATGTGACCCTGGCCCGCAGCCGGGGCGAATTGGTGCCGAAGCTGGGCGAATTCCTGGTGCATCACAATCTCTTCCGCAGCCCGCCCTTCGAGGTGACGCATTTCACCCTGTTCTCGAGCTATCTCCACCACAACGGCGCCATCTACATGCCCGAACGCAGCTATGAGCTCAGCCGGGAGCTGAAACGGGCGTGATCGTCATTCTGACGGGTGCCGGAATCTCCAAGGAATCCGGGCTCAACACCTATCGCGACGCCGACGGCACCTGGACCTCGGTGCCCATCGACGAGGTCGCCACCCCCGAGGCCTTCGCGCGCGATCCCGTGCGGGTCCATGGCTATTACAACTCGCGGCGCCAGAAGCTTCTCTCCGGCGAGGTCTCGCCCCATGCGGCCCATCTGGCCCTGGCCCGGCTGCAGCGGACGCTGCCCGAGGTGATGCTGGTGACCCAGAACGTCGACAATCTGCATGAGCGGGCGGGCTCGCCCCGGGTCATCCATATGCATGGCGAGTTGCTGAAGGCCCGCTGCCTCGCCTGCGGGGCCGAGCATGTCCGTCATGCGGACATCACCCTCGAAAGCGAATGCCCGGATTGCCGCACCCCCGGACGGCTGCGCAGCGCCGTGGTCTGGTTCAACGAGCGCCCGCTGCATCTGCCGGAGATTGCCGAAGCGCTCCGGCGCTGCAGCCTCTTCATCGCCATCGGCACCTCGGGCTCCGTCTATCCGGCGGCGGGCTTCGTCGATCTCGTGCCCGGGCACAGCATCGAGCTCAATCTGGCGCCCTCGGCGGTGGCCTCGCATTTCGCCGAGGCGATCTACGGGCCGGCCAGCGAGACGGTGCCCGCATTGGTGGATCGGCTGCTGGAAGTCTATGCGGCGGCCGAGCGGGAGGCCGATGCGGCTAGTGGTCGGTAAGCCGGGGGCCGCAGGCTTGAGCGCCTCGCGGTCGAGGCGCGGGCCTGCCGGATCTGCGAGGGCCATCTGCCGCTGGGCCCTCGCCCGGTCTTTCGCGTCTCCACCACCGCGCGGCTCCTGATCGTCGGCCAGGCGCCCGGCACCAAGGTCCATGAGACCGGCATTCCCTGGAACGACGCCAGCGGTGAGCGCCTGCGCGACTGGCTGGCCCTCGATCGTGACACTTTCTACGACGCCGCGCGGATCGCGATCCTGCCGGTGGGATTCTGCTATCCCGGCGTCGACAACCATGGCGGCGACCGGCCGCCCCGGCGCGAATGCGCGCCGAGCTGGCAGAACCGCTTCCTCGCTCTGATGCCGCGGATCGAGCTGATCCTGCTGGTGGGGAGCTACGCCCAGGCCTTCCATCTCGTGGCCCGGCGAAAGCCCAGCATGACCGAGACCGTCGCCGCCTGGCGCGACTATCTGCCCCGATTTCTGCCTCTGCCCCATCCGAGCTGGCGCAACACGGCGTGGCTGAAGCGCAATCCCTGGTTCGGCGAGACGCTGCTGCCGGAGCTCAGGCAAGAGGTGAAGCGTCTTATTGGTTAATGCCCTGCCCTCTCTTCCGTCATTCCCGCGAAAGCGGGAAGGTGGAATTCCTATTTGTAGTCCCAGCAGTTGAGGCAGGAATGACGGGGAAGGGGTATCTGGAAGTCCAGGCAGTTTCGTGGGGTATTGAGGTTGGCGTCGACGACCGAGCTCAGGATTTTGGGCGTTCGTCGGTGAGCTCGGTTGTGCGTGGCAGGGGCCGGAGCATGGCGTCCGCTTGCGTTCCCGATCCTCGGACATTTGCCTGGCGCTGTGGCTGTATCGCAGACGCAGGGTTTGGTCGATACCTGATGGCGGCTTCGAGGGGATCGTGCTGGAGGAGGTCGGTCGACGGGACGAAGGTGAGGGCCTGGGCGGGCCGTGGGTCGTTCAAGGGGGCGAAGAAGCTGGCGCGGCTGGAGCGGTGGGCCCGGGAACGGGTCGAACAGCTGCGAGGTTCGGGGAGCGATGCGGGGGCGAGCGAGGGTCGCCGTCGGGCGGCGCAGGAGCGTGGGGCGGAAGAGGTAGCCCGGCGGGCCGGGGAGGCTTCGCGCACGCTGGAGAAGCTGCGGGCGGAGCAGGCCAAGCGGGCCAAGACCCATAAGAAGGAGGAAGAGGCTAAGAAGACGGAGGTGAAGGCCAGCCTGAGCGATCCCGAGGCACGCATGATGCGCTTTGCCGACGGGGCTGTGCGGGCGGCCTATAACATTCAGCTGGCGGTGACGCCGGACACGGGCATCATCGTGGCGGCGGCAACCACGGACCGGCGCAATGACACCGGCTTGGCTGTCCCGGTGGTGGAGCAGATCAAGGATCGCCTGAAGATCTTGCCGCAGCGCCTGCTGGCCGACACCCATTTGCCGAAGGACGAATCGTGCCGATGGCGGCACAGGTCGCGGTCGCGCTCCAGGCACGATCCGGATCCAGCGCCGAGATTTCGCCAGCTCATGAGCGTGGCCCAGCCTGTAGCGCAGCTGCTAGCCCCGGATGCCCCTCAGTCTCGCGAGCAGACCAGGACGAGGGCAAGGCCATCTATCGCCGCCGCGATTTGGCAGATGGACGGTCAACGGCATCCTCAAGACGATAGGCACATGCGGGTGCGTTCATCCCAATGTCACTGGTTCTCATCAATCGCTCTCCCATTGCAATCACCTTAGACAGGTGTTGCACTTCGTTCACGTCCTCGAAAGCGGGAATCCAGGGCGAGCGACGAGGCCTGCGGCCCTGGATTCCCGCTTTCGCGGGAATGACGGGGGGAGAGGGAGTCGCGTCTGCGACTGGAGGTAGTCCCACCTACTCCGTCGTCGTCTCGATATTCTCCATATCGTCGTCGCTGAAGCCGAAATGATGGCCGATCTCGTGGATCACCACATGGCGGACGATGTCGAAGAGAGGCTCGCCGGTCTCGCACCAGTAGTCGAGCAGCGGCCGGCGGTAGAGGAAGATCATGTCGTTGGCGCGCCGCACGATATTGACGCCGCGGCGCGGCAAAGCGATGCCGCGATAGAGGCCGAGGATGTCGAAGGGCGTCTCGAGCTCCATCTCCCGCTCGACATCTTCATCGGGAAAATCCTCGACGCAGAAGACGATATTGGAGACATGGCGGCGGAGTGCGGCGGGGATGGTGAGGAAGGCCTCGCCGGCGAGGCGCTCGATATCCTCGCGGGTCGGCGGCAGGAGGGCGGGTGTCTCGGGCATGACCTTACAAACGATGGGGGCGCGCCGCCGCTTTGCAAGAGGCGATGAAACTATTCCTCGAGGCGAACCCGCTGGCGCCAATGGCGCCAGACATACCAGACGAGGCCCACCAGGATCAAAGCGATGATCACCGCATCGAAGCGATGCATGAAGGCGCGCAGCTCCGGATTGCTGTCCCAGGCCTTGCCCAGATGAAAGCCCGCATAGGCTAGGCCGAAGCACCAGGGCCAGGAGCCGAGGAAGGTATAGATGTGGAATTTCACCAGCGGCATGCCGGCGATGCCGGCAGGCAATGCGATGAAGGTCCGCACCACGGGCAGCAGCCGGGCGATGAAGACCGCCGCACTGCCGTAGCGGGCGAAGAAGCGGTCGGCCCAGGCGAGGTCGTGCTTGGTGACCAGGAAATAGCCGCCCCAGCGCTCGACGAACTGCCGCCCGCCATGGCGCCCGATGGCATAGGCCACCGCCGAACCGATATTGCAGCCGAGCGCCCCCGCGGTCGCCGCGGCGATCAGGCCAAAATGACCCTGGGAGGCGAGATATCCGGCGAAGGGCATGATGATCTCGGAGGGGAGCGGGATGCAGGCGGATTCGATCGCCATCATCAAGGCAACGCCGAACAGGCCGGTGGCGGCGATGGTCGCGATGATGAAGGTCGCCAGGAAGGCGATGATGTTCTCGAGCAAGCCGGTCCCTTTCCGATCGTAAGCTGCCGGCTACTCCTATAGACGGCGACCGGGGAATGCCATCCCAAACAGCCCCATGCCAAGCGCGCCCGCTTCGGCTATAAGCGCGCCATGACCGCCTTCGAGGTCTCGCTCCGCCTGGCAGCCATCTTCCTGCTTTGCCTCCTCCTCAGCCTGGGGCTGACCTGGCTTCTCCAGCGCTGGCTATTGAGCCGGCAGATCCTGGACCGGCCGAATGAGCGCAGCAGCCACAAGGCGCCGACGCCGCGCGGCGGCGGCATCGCCGTGCTGGCCGTGCTTCTGCCGGCCTGGGCGCTGATCGAGCCGGGGCTCTGGCCACAGCTCCTGGGAGCCTTGGCGCTCGCCGCCATCGGCTGGTGGGACGATCTCCGCGGCATCTCTCCCTGGCCGCGGCTGGCCGTCCAGATCGCCGCCGTCGCCCTCGGCCTCTGGTTCATGCAGCCCCTGGCCGATGGGCAGTTCACCGGCGGGTTGCTGCCCCAGCCCTTCGACGCGCTCCTGGCCGGGCTCGCCTGGCTCTGGTTCGTCAATCTGTTCAACTTCATGGACGGCATCGACGGCATCGCCGGCAGCGAGGCGGCGAGCATCGGCTTCGGCCTGGCGGTGCTGGCCCTCTGGTTCGGCGGTTTCGGCGACCTTGACCAGCTCTCTCTGGCGCTGGTAGGCGCGGTGCTGGGCTTCCTCTACTGGAACTGGCATCCCGCCCGGATCTTCCTGGGCGATGTCGGCTCCCAGGCCTTGGGCTATCTGATCGGATTCCTGCTGCTGCGGGCGGCGGGCGACGGCGCCTGGGCGGCCGCCATCATCCTGCCGCTCTATTTCTGGGTCGACGCGACCTGGACCTTGCTGCGCCGGGCGCGCGCCGGGGAGAACATCCTGGCGGCCCATGCCCAGCATTTCTACCAGCAGAGCCTGCAACTCGGCCGGCGCCACGATCAGGTGACCGGGGCCATTCTGATCGGCAATGGCGCCCTGATCCTCTTCGCGCTGGGCGCCGAGATGGGCGAGCGGGTCGCCGCCTTGGCCGGCGCCGGGCTTGCCGTCTTCGTGCTGATCCGCCGGCTGATGCACCGCAATGAGGAGGGGTCGATCTCCAAGGCCGGGCGCAATTGACCGGCCGTGTCGAGCCGTGCATTGAGCCCTTGGGGGGGCCTTGCTATGGTCGCGCCTCCATCACGAGTCCCCCCGCCTTCATGGTTCTCTGGCTTTCATGAATTTCCGCCGGCGCCTCGCCCTTCCTCCTGCCCTGACGTTGCTTCATGACGTGGCGATGGCGGCCCTCTCCTTCCCGCTCTCGGTCTGGCTCAGGGTCGGCAGCTTTCAGAGCGACCTGCCCTTCCTCGGCCTTGGCACCCTGATGTTCACGGCCTGCGCCGCTGCCGTCTTCATCTTCGCCGGGATGAACCGCGGCGTCTGGCGCTATGTCTCGCTGCCCGATCTGATGGAGATCGCGCGCGCCGTCAGCCTGACCGTGCTGCTGTTCCTGGCGCTGCAGTTCCTCACCACCCGCCTCGAGGGCTATCCGCGCTCGGCGATGCTGATCAACTGGTTCGTGCTGATCATCCTCCTGGGCGCGCCCCGCTTCGGCTATCGCCTGCTGCGTGACGGCAATCTGGGTCAACTCGGCCAGCGGGCCCGCCCGCTCGCCGTGCCGGTGCTGCTGGTGGGGGCCGGGGATGCGGCCGAGGCCTTCATCCGGGTGACGCGGCGCGACGCCACCGCCCCCTATGCGGTGATCGGCATACTGGATCGCGGCGGCGGCCGGGTGGGCCGGCGCATCCATGGCGTGCCGGTCCTGGCGTCGCTCAGCGAGGCGACCGCGGTGCTGGAGCGGCTCGGCGCCCGGGGCAAGGCGCCGCAGCGCTTCGTCCTGACCGATGACGGGGTCGATCGCGAAGGGCTTCGCCAGCTCGTCGCCATCGCCGAGGCGCGGGGCATGACCTTGGCCCGCCTGCCGCGGATGACGGAGCTGCATCATACCGATGGCAACACCCAGCAGGCCCTGATGCCCGTCGCCGTCGAGGATCTCCTGGGACGGCCGCGCCAGGTGCTGGATTCGGCGCCGATGCGCGAGCTGATCGCGGGCAAGCGCATCCTCATCACCGGCGCCGGGGGCTCCATCGGCAGCGAGCTCGCCCGGCAGATCGCGGGATTCGCCCCGGCCCGCCTTACCTTGCTCGATCACTCCGAATTCCTGCTCTACGAGATCGACCGGGAGATCGGCGCGCTGCAGCCGCAGCTGGCGCGGCGCGCGGCGCTGGGGGATATCCGCAACCGCGGCCGCCTCGAATCGGTCTTCGCCGAGGAGCGGCCGGAGCTCGTCTTCCATGCCGCAGCCCTGAAGCATGTGCCGCTGGCCGAGGCCAACCCGCCGGAGGCGGTGGCGACGAATGTGCTGGGCACGCGCCAACTCGCCGAGGTGTGCCTGGCGGCCGGCGTCGACCAGATGCTGCTCATCTCGACCGACAAGGCGGTGGCGCCCACCAGCATCATGGGCGCCGCCAAGCGCGCGGCCGAGCTCATCTGCCAGGCCTTCGACCGGCGCAGTGCCGCCGCCGGCAGCGGCTGCCGCTTCCTCGCGGTGCGCTTCGGCAATGTTCTGGGCTCGGCCGGCTCCGTCGTACCGCTGTTCCAGGAGCAGCTCGGCCGCGGCGGGCCGCTGACCGTGACCGATCCGGAAATGACGCGCTATTTCATGACCACGCGGGAGGCGGTGGAGCTGGTGCTCCAGGCCGCCGCATTGGCCTGGCGCCAGCCCCAGCCGGGCGCCGTCTTCATGCTCGACATGGGCGAGCCCGTGCGCATCGTCGACCTCGCCCGCCAGATGATCCGTCTCGCCGGCAAGCAACCGGAGGTGGACGTCAAGATCGTCTTCACCGGCAAACGTCCGGGGGAGAAGCTGCATGAACGGCTCTATCGCGAGGAGGAGCAGCCCACCCCCGCCGGCGTCTCCGGCCTGCTGCGCATCGATCCCGGCGCGCTGGACTGGCCGGCCCTCGAGCCCGCCCTCGATGCGCTGCAGGCGGCATCCGAGGGGAGCGATCTCGGCCGGCTGCGCCAGGCGCTGACCCGTCTTGTGCCCGATTACCGCTCGCCCGAACAGGCCCCAACCGCCTAGAGACCCGATGCGATGACCGATCTTACCGTCACCCGCGCGTTGATCTCCGTTTCCGACAAGACCGGGCTGGTGGATTTCGCCCGCTTTCTCGTCAGCCAAAGCGTGGCGCTGCTTTCCACCGGCGGCTCGGCCCGCGCCCTCACCGAAGCCGGGCTCCCGGTGACGGAGGTCTCGGCCCATACCGGCTTCCCCGAGATCATGGATGGGCGGGTCAAGACCCTGCATCCCAGGATCCATGGCGGGCTGCTGGCGCGGCGCGACGATGCAACCCATCGCGAAGCCATGGAGACCCATGACATCGACCCCATCGATCTCCTGGTCTCCAATCTCTATCCCTTCGAGGCGACGCTGGGGGCCGGCGCCGACGAGGCCACCTGCATCGAGAATATCGATGTAGGCGGGCCGGCGATGATCCGCGCCGCGGCCAAGAATCACGATTTCGTCGCGGTCGCCACATCGCCCGCGGATTACGCGCTGATCACCGCCGAGATGACGGCGAAGAAGGGTGCCCTCGGCCTGGCGCTGCGCCGGAAGCTTGCCGCCGCCGCCTTCGCCCGCACGGCCTCCTATGACGCCGCCATCGCCGGCTGGATGGGTCGCGACGAGCCCTTGGCGCCGCGGTTGATCCTGGCGGGGGAGCGCCGCCAGATGCTGCGCTATGGCGAGAACCCCCATCAGCGCGCGGCCTTCTACGTCACGAGCGAGCGCCGCCCCGGCGTCGCCACCGCCCGCCAGCTCCAGGGCAAGGAGCTGAGCTACAACAATCTGAACGACACCGACGCCGCCTATGAGCTGGTGGCGGAGTTCGACAAGCCCGCGGTCGTCATCGTCAAGCATGCCAATCCCTGCGGCGCCGCCCTCGGCCCCGATCTCGACACGGCCTATCGCCTGGCGCTGGCCTGCGATCCCGTCAGCGCCTATGGCGGCATCGTCGCCGTCAACCGGCCGCTGGATGCGGCGACGGCCGAAGCCATCGCCGAGCTCTTCGCCGAGGTGGTGATCGCGCCCGCGATCGAGCCGGCGGCGGCCGAGCTGCTGGCGGCGAAGAAGAATCTGCGGGTGCTGGCGGCGGGATCGCTGCCCGATCCCGCGGCACCGGGCCTCAGCCTGAAGACGCTCGCCGGCGGCTTCCTCGCCCAGAGCCGCGACAACGGCCGGCTCAAGAAATCGGATCTGAGGGTCGTGACCAAGCGTCCCCCGACCGCCGGCGAGATCGCCGACATGCTCTTCGCCTTCGCCGTCGCCAAGCATGTGAAATCCAACGCCATCGTCTATGCCAAAGAGGAGGCCACGGTGGGCATCGGCGCCGGGCAGATGAGCCGGGTCGATTCCTCCCGCATCGCCGCCTGGAAAGCGAAGGAAGCGGGCGAGGCAGCGGCCGCCGCGGAGAGCCCGACCAAGGGCTCCGTCGTCGCCTCCGATGCCTTCTTCCCCTTCGCCGACGGCCTGCTCGCCGCCGTCGAGGCCGGCGCCACCGCGGTGATCCAACCGGGCGGCTCCTTGCGCGACCCCGAGGTCATCGCCGCCGCCGATGCGGCGGGCATTGCGATGGTCTTTACGGGCATGCGCCATTTCCGGCATTGAGGGGCCGCGCTTCGCCGCGAGCTTCGGCCCCGGGCAATGCCATTAGCTTGACCGGATGCCGTCAGAGGAGGTGTCGCCATGAGCGATCGGCCAGACCGCGAGCCGGCGCGTGATCCCCAGGATCTGGAGCGCCTGCTGATTGCCCGCCAATGGGTGGGAGACATCGATGGCATGGCTGCCCTCTTCGAGCCGGATGCCGTCCTCGATAGCGGCGAAGGACATTTGACGATTGGCCGGGAGGCAATCCGAGCGCTCTTCGCGGAGATCACCGCCACGGGCCGAAAATTCGCCGCCGGAAATCAGAGCCCGCCCGTCATCAGCGGCGACCTGGCGCTCACCTCGACGCGCCTTCCCGATGGCAGCGTGACCGCGGAGGTCGCCCGCCGGCAAGGCGACGGGACGTGGCTATGGGTCATCGACCGATTCTCCGTTGCCTAGCGCCCCGGCCGAGGCACCCCCCGTCCTCCGGCAAATGCTCGATGTCCAATATGCGCCGATAGCAGACCAATTCCGCATCGCAGCGAAATGACGCTAAGTGCCAAGGCGGACATTCGTTCCCATTGTCGTCTCGGGTCCGCGGGTTCCATTGCGACCAGGACTGAGATAGCTTTTGCAAAGCACGTTTTCGGGTCCCGAGGGGCCGCTCGGCGCTTCGCGCCGTTCGATGCCGCTGGGTGCCCCGTCAGCCGAGGCTCCGAATGAAGCCGTCAGCAGGCCATGGCAATCTTCTGGTACTTTCGTTACTGGCGCTGATCGTCGGTGTCGTATCGGGATTCGTCGGTGCGGTCTTCCGGCTTGCGCTCGCTGCGGCTGACCGGTTTCGTAGCTCCGCGATTATCTGGGGGCATGACGGCAAGCTTGTCGGGTTTCTCCTCATCTTGGGCGGCTGCGCCGCCGCGGTCGCCCTTGCCGCGTGGCTGGTCCGACGCTTCTCGCCCTATGCGTCGGGGAGCGGCATCCCCCAGGTCGAGGCAATTCTCAAGGACGAGCTGCCGCCGCCGCCGCCCCGATTGCTGCTGGTGAAGTTCTTTGGTGGGCTGCTGGCCATCGGCTCGGGGTTGGCACTGGGTCGCGAAGGCCCGAGCGTGCAGATGGGCGCCGCGATCGCCCACGTAGTCGGACAACTCTCCCGGCGCGATTGGCTCGACTGCAAGGTGCTGATTGCCGCCGGTGCTGGTGCCGGGCTCGCCACCGCTTTCAACGCGCCGATTGCCGGGGCCATCTTTGTTCTCGAAGAACTGGTGCGGCGGTTCGAGACTCGGACGGCAATCGCCGCACTCGGTGCCTCCGCGGCAGCTATCGCCGTTGCACGCGTCTTCCTCGGCGCGGCCCCGGATTTCGTTGTCGCGCCGCTGGCCTATGTCGGCGTACGGGCCTGGCTGCTTTTCGCCGCGCTGGGCGCCGTAGCCGGACTCGCTGGGACGCTGTACAACACCGCATTGCTATACGCCCTCCGCGCGACCGATCGGCTCGCCCGTTGGCCCGTGGAGATTCGCGGTGCGGTCATTGGAGCCTCTGTTGGAGCGCTAGTGGATTGACGCATTCGGAGGATTCCCGAACGCGGTGACTTGGGCCATGCTCTTGGCATGGGAGCAGGCATCGTTGTCGAAGTTACCCCGGAGGATCGCGTCCGCCTTGAACGGATCGTTGGGGACCGTAACACTCCTCAGAAGCATTCGGCGCGCGCTCGCGTGATCCTGGCGACCGCCGAGGACTGCGGGACACTGGAGATCGTGCGCCGCTCCGGCCTGTCGAAGCCGGTCGTCTGGCGTTGGCAGGAGCGGTTCATGCATGAAGGCGTGGATGGCCTCCTGCGCGACAAGACGCGGCCACCCGGCAAGCGACCGCTGCCGGGCGAGACGGTCAGGCGGGTCGTCAATCTGACGCTCGCCGCACCGCCCGGCGAGACGACGCACTGGACGGGCCGGGCCCTGGCCGCGGCCACCGGCGTGAGCCTGCGCTCTGTGCAACAAATCTGGGCAGCGCACGGCCTTACTCCCCATCGCGTACAGACGTTCAAGCTCTCTACGGATCCACGCTTCTTGGAGAAGTTCACGGACATCGTTGGCCTGTATGTCGATCCACCGGCTCATGCCGTCGTGCTGTCGGTCGACGAGAAGAGCCAGATCCAGGCGCTCGACCGCACCCAGCCCGGGCTGCCGATGAAGAAGGGACGCGCCGGCACGGTCTCCCTACTGGTTTCTTCCCGATCTAATCGGTGGCGGTGACGACATCACGCAACGCGTGCTTGGCGGTGGAATTTCGCTCGCATTTTTGCCGTCGGCCTTTCTACTGCGCTTCGGCCTTGGAGCGGTGTCATATGCGGCGGCGACGCCGGGCGGCTTGTTCGCTCCCATCCTTGTCCTGGGAGCGCAGCTCGGTCTGCTTGTCGGTGCTCTTTGCGTTGTTGCCTTCCCCGATATGGGACTCGAGCCCAGAGCCTTCGCCGTTGCTGGAATGGCAGCCTTCTTTACCGGCGTGGTTCAGGCTCCGATTACCGGCATCGTTCTCGTTACGGAGATGACTGCTAGCTTCCCGGTACTTCTGCCGATGATCAGCGCCTGCTTTGCAGCGATGCTGGTCCCAAACCTGTTGGGTGCCGCGCCCATTTACGACTCTCTGGGCGCGCGAACTCTCAGACTGCAAAGGCCCGAAGAACTCCGTGACCGGCATCGACACATAAACCCGGAGTTCTTGAAGCGCATTTTGCAGGCCAAAATTTGCAACTCGCCGAAGCTGATATGCGAAGACGGTCGTTCAACTTTGACTAGCCCTCCGCCGTTTCACTTCTCGTCTGGCTCACTACTCGTCTATTGTCCCAGCAGGGCTACTGCTGCGTGCGCCGGGGCGCTGGAGATTTGGATTAGCCCGCCGAAAGGGCTGCCCAGCTCGTTAATCATGAAGATCGCGCCTGCGACCGCGAGGGCGGCGATGAGCAGTGAGGCGATGATGGTCGCGTTCGGCCGCGCCAACAGGCCGAAACTGATGAAGATTGCCGTTGCCCAGGTGATCAAGACGACCAGCAATGGTGTCGGCAGAGCCAAGCCGATTTCCTGGTCGTTAAGTAGCAGGCGCTCCTGCGCCAGACCGTCCAGAAGCTGAAGCGACTGGGACTGGAGCCACTTCTGCGCATCGGTCGCGGGCGAGAGATGCAGTAGGTTCCCTTGAAGCGCCTCGACGCCGGCACGTCCACCCGCCGTCGGCGGCTCCGGCGGCCCGAAATCCTCCTGCGGCCAAGTCACTTGAAACCCGCGAATGATCGCGTGCCGAAGCAGGTCCCGAGCCGGCACCGCCTCTGGACCGTAGTCCGCTAGATGCCGATCGAGCAATTCTGTAGTCGCGAGTACCGAACGATATTCACCCTCGATGGTGTCGTGGCTGGTGTTGGCGGAGGAGATCAGCAAGCTGAGGACTAGGGCGGCCAGCGTCGCCATGAGACCAGTGGCGAGCTTGATAACATCCGTCGAGCTCTGGCTGAGGTGGTGCTCCGGAAGGATCGATCGCAGCGCCATGCCCAGTAAGGCACCAGAGAAGAGGCAGACGAAAACGATGGCCGTGACGAGGAGCGAGTTCATGGCAAGGGATGGCGTCAGCGCCCTGGCAACGCTGATGTCATGTGCGAGGACCGAATGACGAAGTATTCTTTTCTCACGGTGGGCCTATCTGGATCTGTCCCCGCGCATTTTGACCCCGACCTGATCTTGGATGCAATCAAATGCCCCAGGGGGCCCTAGCGCGAGACTCGTACCTTACTGCCTCCGCCACGCGACCAAATACCTGAACCTTCTTTCGGACATCGTCTCGAAATGGGCGCTTGGCGCCCCAAAAGAAAAGCTCCGCCGGGCGATAGGGGCGGGGCGGTCAGGCTAGCCTTTGTTACAGATTCCCTCAATTAAGTACGTGCCAGGAGCGGATATTGGGCTACTTGTTCAGATGTAGCTGCGCTAGCCCAGGGATTCCTTCCCATCGACCATCGCGAGGACCGTACGGGCGAGATCGGCAGGGGAATCCACCAGCCGGTCTGCGCCGGCAGCTTCAAGTTCCTCTCGGGTACCATAACCCCAGAGCACGCCAAGACCGCGCATTCCGACGGCATGGGCACCGGAAATATCATGTCGGCGATCCCCGACCATCAGACTGTGAGACGGCGGAAGACTATGTTTGGACAGAATATGGGCGAGCAGTTCAGGCTTGTGATCCAGCTCGCCGCCCGGCACTGAGCCATGGATGCCATCGAAGTATGCGGAAAACTTCAGATGGTCCAGAATGCGGCTTGCGAAAATCGCCCTTTTTGATGTCGCGAGATAGATTTGCAATCCGGCACGCTTCATCTCTTCAAGGGAATTGCCAATTCCCGGATAGGGCAGGCTTCCGAGTAGCCCCCTTTCACCGTAATGTTGACGATAGGCAGCGACGGCTTCCCCGACTCTGTCGTCGCCGTATGACTGCAGCAAGATGTGCATCGCATCTTCGAGCGGAGGCCCGATGGCACCTCTTATATCGAGGCTTTCATCCGGTTCATGTCCAAGGGCACGCAGTGCCGCAAGGCAGCTTGCCAAAATGCCAGGGTGCGAATCGATTAAGGTGCCGTCGAGGTCTAGAAGAACGGACCACGTCATGTTCCGAAGATAGCGCCAAAGCAAACGAGTACAAGTTGGTTTGCGTTTGGTTTGGTTTCTGCTCTAGCCTTCATCAAACCCGCGGAACTCCGAATTTGGCCGCGCGCCAATTAGTCCAGGCCCTAGATCTCCACCTTCGTCATTCCTGCTTTCGCGGGAATGACGGAAGAGAGAAAGCTACCCTAGCTCGCCGGGGTCAGCGGCTGGCTGAACAGGGTCTTGCCCGTGACATCCTTGAGGGCGACGGTCAGCATGCCGCTGGCGGCGTCGATATCCGCCTGGCCGAAGAACTGGAAGCCGGCGCTGGGCGGCTGGTTCTGCTTCATGCCAGCGGGAATGGCCGTGAACTTTATATCGGGCCCGAAGCTCTGATCCATGTCGTTGGGGCCGAAAGTGCCGGCATTGATCGGGCCTGAGACGAATTCCCAGAAGGGATCGAAATCCCCGAAGGCGCCCTTGGCGGGATCGTAGCGGATCGCCTGGCCGTAATGCACATCGGCGGTGATCCAGACGACATTGCGGATGGCATTGTTCTTGAGGAAAGCGAAAAGGCTGGCGAGCTCGAGCTCGCGGCCCAGCGGCATGCCATTGTCGCCATTGGCCCAGGCCTCGAAGTTCCCCTTGGGAATCCAGGGCTGCGCATCGGGCACCTGGATACCGATGGGCATGTCGCTGGCGATCACCTTCCAAGTCGCCTTGGAGGCCAGCAGCCCCTGCTTCAGCCAGAGAAGCTGCTTCGGCCCCAGGAAGGCGGCATCGGGCGTGAGGCTGGGCTGGCGGTTGGTGCCGTTGGGCCCGCGATAGCTGCGCTCGTCGAGGATGAAGACCTCGAGCAGCGGGCCGTAGGGGAAGCGGCGATAGACCCGCTCGGCCTCCAGCGCATTGGGCCGGAAGGTGTTGTATTCGAACATGGCACGGCGCGCATTGGCCGCGAGCGCATCGGCGCTGGTCACCTGCTTGTAGCGGGCGTCGCCGGCCAGAGACTCGCCGGGATACCAGTTGTTATGGGTCTCGTGATCGTCCCACTGGACGAGGAAAGGCACCTCGGCTGCGAAGCGGCGCTTGTTGTCGTCGGTCAGATTGTAGGCGAAGCAGCCGCGGTAATCGTCGATGGTCTCGGCGACCTTCGATTTCGCCGGAGTGACAACATTCTTCCAGACCGTGCCGTCGTCGAGCTTGACCTCTTCCTTGAGGGGGCCGTCGGCATAGATCTGGTCACCCTGATGGATGAAGAAATCGGGGTTCACCGCCCGCATCGCCTCATAGATGCGATAGCCGCCCCAGACGGGATTGATCCCCCACCCCTGGCCCGCCTCATCGCCCGAGAAGACGAAGCGGATATCGCGCCTGCCGAGCGGCGCGGTGCGCAGCCGCCCGGTGGCGGATTGGCTCATGGTGCCGGGATTGGCCAGATCCTCGAAGGTGACGCGGTAGAAGACCTGTTCCCCGGGGGGCAGATCGGAAAGATCCAGCCGGGCGGTGAAATCGGTGTCCGCCAGGGCATTGGGGCCGGGCACCCGCACCCGACGGGCGAAGCTCTCCTCCAGCGACCAGTCGACCCACATCCGCGACGGCCGGTCCGTCCGGCTCCAGATCATCGCGCGCTCGGCCAGGACGTCGCCGGACTGCACCCCATGGGTGATCGTGGGACGCGCCGTATCGGCCAGCACCGGCCGGCCGAGAAGGGGCGCTGCCACCAGGCTGCCGCCGGCAGCGGCGGCGCTGTAGAGAAAGGAACGGCGGGTGATCCAGCGAGACCGGTTTGACATCGACATCTGACCCTCCTGTCTTTGGCGTAGCGAAGCTAGGCGGGGATTGTGTAGCCTTCGCGACCGGCTTGGTGACGGCGGTATGACGCCGCCGGCCGAATTGCGCCACAAGGCGCGCTGAACAGGGCGCCTGTTTAGGGGAGGAGACCATGATGCGACCACAGCGAGGCGACCTGCCGCTGGGACCCCTGCCGGGGACCCGCTATCCCGATCCGCGCATCGAGAATCTGGACAAGCGTTTTCCCAAGCAGGGCAATGCCGGCATCGACCGCATCGCCACCGGATTCCGCTGGGCCGAAGGGTCCCGTCTATTTCCGCGATGGGGGATATCTCGTCTGGAGCGACATCCCCAACAACCGGATGATGCGCTGGCTCGAGGAAGATGGCCATGTCAGCGTCTTCCGCCACCATTCCAACTACTCCAACGGCAATACCCGCGACCGGGAAGGCCGGCTCCTGACCTGCGAGCATGACGCGCGGCGCGTCACCCGGACCGAGCTCGACGGGCGCATCACCGTGGTCATGGACAGCTTCAACGGCAAGAGGCTGAACGCCCCCAACGACATCGTCGTCACCTCCGACGGCGCCATCTGGTTCACCGATCCCGGCTATGGCATCGACGGCGAATATGAGGGCCATACCGACAAGTTCGAGCTCGGCACCAATGTCTATCGCATCGACCCCAAGACCGGGCGCGCCAGCGTGGCGGTGGATGATTTCACCCGGCCCAATGGGCTTGCCTTCTCGCCGGACGAGAAGCTGCTCTATATCGTCGACAGCGGCGCCACCCATGGCGGCCCGGCCCATATCCGCGTCTTCGACGTGGTCGCCAACAAGCTGCGCAAGAGCCGCGTCTTCGCCGACGATTTCTCGCCCGGCTTCACCGACGGCATGCGCGTGGATGTGAAGGGCAATGTCTGGTGCAGCATGGGCTGGGCCGATCCCTTGGAAGACGGCGTGCGCTGCTATGCCCCCGACGGCGATATGATCGGCAAGGTGCATCTGCCGGAGACCTGCGCCAACCTCTGCTTCGGCGGCAAGAAGCGCAACCGGCTGTTCATGTGCGGCAGCACCTCGATCTATGCGCTTTATGTGGATATCCAGGGCGCGCAGCTTCCCTGAGCCAAAGAACGATTTGAACCACAGAGGCACAGAGGCACCGAGAAGAAGTTGGCTTCGCCGAAGGCGAAGCCAAGGAAGTCTGGAAGGCGAGAGACGCGCACGGGAAAGCCCCGGTCGGCTCCGCTCCCTCCCCATCCTCTGTGACGCTGTGTCTCTGTGGTGAAACTTCCTTACGCCCTATCCGCCCGACAAACTCCGGAACTCGCGGTTGGCGACGGCGAGCTTGGCGAGGTCGAGGCCGCCCTGCTGGCGCAGATCGGCGATCAGCGCCTCGATGCGCTGGACGGGCTGGGGATGCTCCTCGACCCAGCTGTCGATGCCGGCGCCATTGGCCTGCTGCATGACGCTGGCGGCAAGGTCGCGCTGGTGGCCATAGAGATCCTCGACGATAGCGGCCACGGCGAGGCGGTCCCAATGGGTGTCGAGATTGACGCCTGAGGTGGCCGAGCGCAGCCAGTCGATATGGAAGCGCCGGCCGACGGCGAAATAGCAGGCACCGACCTCCGCCACCGTGCGCTTCGCGCTCTTCGCCATGCGCACGATATCGAGCCCGGGGGCGAGGAAATCGAGACGGGCGACGCGATGCGCCAGATCCTCTGGCACCCCGCCCTTGGTCAGCCGCTCGACCCGCTCGATCAGGCTCTTCTTGCCGCCCTCGGAGATCAGCTCCTCGATGGTGTGGTCGAGCTCGGCGATGCCGGGGGAGAATCCCTCGATATGGACGGCGATGTTGAGGGGCGAAGGCAGATTGCGCAGGCACCAGAGGGTGCCCGCCTCCGCCACCCGGGTCGTCGCATCGAGCATGTCATACTGCAGCTCGGCCGGGACCTGGTTGTCGAGGGCCTGGATCTCGGCCCAGAGCTCGCGCAACGCGAAGACGCCGCGGCAGATGGCATAGGCCCGCGCGATATCCGAGGCGGCGAGCCCGGTCTTTTCCTTCATCACATGGACGAAGGTCGAGCCGGCGCGGTTGACCAGGCTGTTGGTGGTGTAGGTGGCGATGATCTCGCGCCGCAGGCGGTGATGGCCGATAGCCTCGGGGAAGCGCTCCTGCAGCACGGCGGGGAAATAGCGCATCAGATCCTCGACCAGCTGGGGATCGTCCGGCAGGTCGGAGGGCAGGAGCTCCTCATAGAGGGTGAGCTTGGCATAGGCGAGCAGCACGGCGAGCTCCGGCCGCGTCAGACCTTGGCGCTGGGCGAGACGGATCTTGATGCTCTCGTCATCGGGCAGGAACTCGATGTAACGGTCGAGCTTGCCCATCCGCTCCAGCGACCGCATGAAGCGGCCATGCTGATCGATGCGATACCAGCCCTGGCGCTCGGCGACGGAGATCGCCTGGGTCTGGAGGTAATTGTCGCGCAGCACGAGCTGGGCGACCTCCTCGGTCATCTGGACCAGCAGCTTGTTGCGCTGCTTCACGGTCATGTCGCCGGCGGCCACCAGATCGTTCAGGAGGATCTTGATGTTGACCTCGTGGTCGGAGCAATCGACGCCGGCGGAATTGTCGATGGCGTCGGTGTTGAGTCGCCGGCCCGCCAGCGCCGCTTCGATCCGGCCGCGCTGGGTGAAGCCGAGATTGCCACCCTCCCCCACCACCTTGCAGCGAAGCTCGCGCGCATCGACACGGAGCGCATCGTTGGTGCGGTCGCCGACCTCGACCTGGCTCTCGTCGGAGGCCTTCACATAGGTGCCGATGCCCCCCATCCAGAGCAGATCGACCTCGGCCTTGAGCATCACGCGAATCAGCTCATTGGGCGGCAGACTTTCCTTCTCGATGCCGAAGCGCCGGCGCGTCTCGGGGGACAGCGCGATGGATTTCGCCTTGCGGTCGTAGATCCCCCCACCCGGTGAGAGCAGCTTCTGATCGTAGTCGGACCAGGCGGAGCGCGGCAGGTCGTAGAGCCGCTTGCGCTCGGCAAAGGAGACAGCCGGATCGGGATCGGGGTCGATGAAGATATGGAGGTGGTTGAAGGCGCCGAGGAGGCGGATCTGCTCGGAGAGCAGCATGCCATTGCCGAAGACATCGCCTGACATGTCGCCGACGCCCACCACGGTGAAGGGGTCGCGCTGGATGTCGGAGCCGATCTCGCGGAAATGCCGCTTCACCGATTCCCAGGCGCCCCGGGCGGTGATCGCCATCTTCTTGTGGTCGTAGCCCGCCGAGCCGCCGGAGGCGAAGGCATCGCCCATCCAGAAGTCGTATTCGGCGGAGACGGCATTGGCGATGTCGGAGAAGGTGGCCGTGCCCTTGTCGGCCGCCACCACGAGATAGGGATCATCCTGGTCGCGGCGCACCACATCTCTCGGGGCCAGCACCTTGCCGAGCGAGAGATTGTCGGTGATGTCCAGCAGCCCCCGCATCATGGTCTTGTAGCATTCGATCACCTCGGTCGAGAGGGCCTCGCGCCCGCCCGTGAGCGGCGGGCGTTTGACCACGAAGCCGCCCTTGGAGCCGACGGGGACTATGACCGCGTTCTTCACCATCTGGGCCTTCATCAGGCTCAGCACCTCGGTGCGGAAATCCTCGCGCCGGTCGGACCAGCGGATGCCGCCCCGGGCCACCTTGCCGCCGCGCAGATGCACCGCCTCGACGCGCGGCGAATAGATCCAGATCTCCACCAGCGGGCGGGGCAGCGGCAGCTCCTCCAGCGCATGGGAGTCGAGCTTGAAGGAGATGTAATCCTTGCCGCGCTGGAAGAAATTGGTCCGGAGGGTCGATTGGATGAGATTGAGGAAGCGCCGCAGGATGCGGTCCTCGTCGAGATTGGTGACCGCGTCGAGTCCCTTCAGGATCTCCTGCTCGTTGATCCGGGCGCGCTCGGCGGCGGTCGCCTGCTTGGCGGGGTTGAAGAGAGCGCGGAACAGCCGCACCAGGCGGCGCGCGAGCCGCGCATTGTGGGCGAGGGCCTCCTCCATATAGATCTGACTGAAGGCGATGCCGGCCTGGCGCAGATATTTGGCATAGGCGCGCAGGACACTGATCTCGCGCCAGTCGAGATGGGCCAGCAGGACCAGCCTGTTGAAGCCGTCATCCTCCATCTCGCCGGCGACGATCTTGGCATAGGCGTCGTGGAAGACGTTCTTGACCTCGGAGATCCCGATCTCGCTGCCGTCGGCCGTCTCCATCCGGAAGTCGTGGACCCAGATGCTGTCGCCGGAGTCGCCGGGCCGGAGGCGGAAGGGGATCTCGGTCAGCACCTTGAGCCCCATATGCTCCAGGGTCGGCAGCACATCGGAGAGGGTCAGCGCCTGTCCCGCGACATAGAGCTTGAGGCGCAGCTCATGGGCCGGGGATTCGATGGGCCGGTAGAGGTTGATGCCGATCTGCCGCTGGGCCAGCACCGCCTCGGCATGCTGGATGTCGAGCACGGCGGCTTGCGCGGGAAAGCGTTCGCGATAGCTCAAGGGGAAGGCATTGGCGTAGCGGCGCAGCAGGACGAGGCCCTGCTCCTCGCCATGGGTCTCGATCAGCGCCTCCTGCAGATGATCGGTCCAGGAGCGGCCGACCTCCACGAGACGGGCCTCGAGCTCGGCCTGGTCGACATCGGGGATGGCGCCGGGCGTGGTGTCGATGACGATGTGGAGGCGCGCCAGCTTGTCGTCCGTCACCTGGGTATAGAAGGCGCTGAGCTTGCCGTGATAGGCCTCGGCCAGGATCTCCTGGATCCGCAGGCGGAGCTCGGTGGTGAGACGGTCGCGCGGCAGATAGACCAGGCAGGAGATGAAGCGCTCGAAGGGATCGCGCCGGACGAAGAGGGCGATGCGCTGGCGCTCCTGCAGGTGCAAGATGCCGAGCGCCGTCTCGAAGAGCTCGTCCGGCGACATCTGGAACAGCTCGTCGCGGGGAAAGCCCTCCAGGATGTGGAGCAGCGCCTTGCCGTCATGGCTCGCCGGATCGAAGCCGGCGCGCTCGATACAGGCCTCGACCTTGCGCCGGAGGATGGGGATCTCGCGCGGGCTGCGGCTATAGGCCGAGGAGGTGAAGAGGCCGACGAAGAGATGCTCGCCGATCACCCTGCCTTCGGCATCGAAGCGCTTCACCCCCACCGTGTCCATCTGGACCGGGCGATGCACCGTCGCCTTGCGGTTGGCCTTGGTCACCATCAGCAGGCGCGACTGATGCAGGAAATAGCGCACGTCGGGCGGCAGCCGCTCGGTGTTGCGCAGCTGGTCGAAGACCGAGACGCTGTCGTCGCGCAGAATGCCGAGCCCGGTGCCGGGCAGTATCGAGGTCCGGGCCTGGTCATCCTCGCCGAGGAAATCGTAGTCGCGATATCCGAGGAAGGTGAAGTTATCCGCACCCATCCAGGCGAGGAACTCGCTCGCCTCGTGGATCTCCTCGGCCGGCAAAGGCGGCGGCAGTTTCTCGAGCTCGAGCAAAGCCTCCTCGACCTTGCCTCGCATGGCCCGCCAATCCGTGACCGCGGCGCGCACATCCGCCAGCACGCGTTCGAGATCGCGGCGGATCCGGTCGAGGCGATGGGGATCGCGCTGCTCGTTCGTGCGGATCTGCATGAAGGATTCGTCGTGGGTGGGGCCCGTCTCCACGATGAGCCCCTGGGGGTCGCGCGCCACCTCGATCACGGGGTGGATGACGAGATGGACCGTGAGATCGTCGCGGCCGAGCTCCGCCGTCACGGAATCGACGAGGAAGGGCATGTCGTCATTGACGATCTCGACGACGGTATGGGCGCTGTACCAGCCATGCTCGTCGACGCGGGGATTGAAGACCCGGACCTTGGCCTGGCCGGGCAGACGCTTCTGGCCGTGATTCCAGAGGGAGAGGGCGGCGCAATAGAGGTTCTCGACCTCCGCCCCCACCAGATCGTCCGGCGACACATTGGCGTAGAATTCGCGGATGAAGCGCGCTGCCGCCTCGGCCCGCGGGCCGTCCAGCCGCTTCAGGGCCAGCGCCACCGCTTTCTCGACCAGCTCCGTCTTAAGCTGCTCCGCCTTACGGGCCATGGGCCCTCCCTGCTACTGCCCAATTGTTGGGCAAGGGTAGCCCAAACAGGTGACAGTTCAAACTGACGGTGGGCATGGGAACAAAGAGTGAAAGGCGACTCTTTTCTTACGTCATCCCCGCGAAAGCGGGGATCCAGGGCAACTGGCAAGCTGCATCGCATGGGGCCCTGGATTCCCGCTTTCGCGGGAATGACGATGGGGAGGGGGTCTGTGCCTCTCTACAGATCCTTGCACAGCCGCAGGGAGTCATAGATCGCCGCATGGATGTTGCGGCTGGCGAGCGCATCGCCGACCCGGAAGAGAAGGAACTTCCCTGCCGGGTTCGAGATCACCGGCGCCAGGCGGTTGTGGGACAAAGCGTGATAATCGACCTCGCCCCGATTGCTCGATGATTCCTTGAGGGCGAAATAGGCCTGGTCGCGCGGGAGCGTGCCATGCTCGGCCACCACCTGGTCGACGGCGCGTTCTTCCTCCTGGTCGGAATATTCGTTCTTCAGCACGGCGATGAGCTTGTTACCCTCGCGGCCGATCTCGATCAGCCGCATGTCGGGGGTGAAGATCACCCCGGCCTTGTAGAGCTCGCGCTGGTGGATGGGAAAGCTGGTGCCGCCGATCTCGATCCCGGCCAGCCGCTCGGGCGTGGCCATCTCCACCAGCGCGCCGCGCTTGACCATGAACTCGGCGATGGAGGGTCCCTGATGGCCGCCATGATCGTCGAAGAGCAGCACATTCTCCCCCGGCGCCACCTTGCCGGTCAGGATATCCCAGCCGGAGACGGCGAGCTCGGCGCCCTTGAAGTCGCCCTTGTTGGGCACCCCGCCGGTGGCGACGACGACGATATCGGGCTGCTCCGCCAGCACCTCGCTCATACCCGCCTCCTGGCCGAGGCGGAGATCGACGCCCAGCTTATGCACTTGGCCGTCGAGCCAGCGGGTGATGCCGCTGAGGGCCTCGCGCCAGGTCGCCTTGGCGGCGATGTTCACCTGTCCGCCGGTGCGCGGCTCGGCCTCGAACAGCACCACTTTATGACCGCGGAGCGCCGAGACCCGGGCCGCCTCCAGCCCCGCCGGGCCGGCGCCGACCACCACGACCTTGCGGGCCGGACCGGTCGAGCGCTCGATGTCGTGAGGCATGGTCGCCTCGCGCCCGGTGGCCGGATTCTGGATGCAGAGCGCCTCGCCCCCGACATAGATGCGGTCGATGCAGTAATTGGCGCCCACGCATTGGCGGATGTCGTCGGGCCGTCCCTCCAGCAGCTTCTTCGCGATATGGGGGTCGGCCATATGCGGGCGGGTGAGGCCGATCAGATCGACATGGCCCTCCGCCACGGCGCGGGCTGCCGTGGCCACGTCGCTGATGCGCTGGGCATGGATGATGGGGATGTCGACCGCCGCCTTGACGGCGCTGGCGAGATGCAGGAAGGGCGCCACGGGGAAGGCCATATTGGCCATGACCACCGACAGCGAGCGCCAGTCCCGCGCCTGGCCCGCCCAGACATTGAGGACATCGACCATGCCCGATTTCGCCAGACGCACGGCGATCTCCAGGCATTCCTTGGCGTCGAGCCCGTCGGCGATCAGCTCGTCGACGGTCATGCGGATGCCGATGATGAAATCGGGCCCGACCTGGCGGCGCACCTCCTCCAGCACCTCCATGCTGAAGCGCATGCGGTTGTCCAGGCTGCCGCCATATTCATCGGTGCGCTTGTTGGCGCTGGGCGACCAGAATTGCGGCACCAGATGCAGGGTCTGGAAGGAGAGCTCGACGCCGTCGAGCCCGCCCTCCTTGCAGCGCCGCGCCGCCTGGCCGAAATCGCGGATGATGCGGGCGAAGTCCCAATCCTCCATCGCCTTGGGGAAGGAGCGATGCTCCGGCTCGCGCACCGCCGAGGGGGCGACGGGCGCCAGCCAATTGCCGGCATCCCAGCGGGTGCGCCGGCCCATATGGGAGATCTGGCACATCAGCGCCGCGCCCAGCCCATGGATCCGGTCGGAGAACTCGCGGAAATGGGGAATGATCCGGTCGTCGCTGACGTCGAGCTGGCCGAAGGTCGCGGGGCAATCGGGCGAGACGACCGAGGAGCCGCCGAACATGGTGAGGGCGATGCCGCCCTTGGCCTTTTCGGCGTGATAGAGCTGATAGCGTTCCCTGCGGCATGCCACCCTCGGCATAGGCCGGCGCATGGGAAGTGCTGACGATGCGGTTGCGGAGCGTCAGATGCCTCAGGGTGAAGGGCTGCAGCAAGGCGTCGTATTGACCCATCAACAGGCTCCGGTGGGTTGTTCCAGCTGGGGATGCTAGGCTTAGGGGAATCGACCCGCCGAATCAAATGCGGTTGCAAATCCTGACAGCCAGAGAGGAGGAGCCATGACGGTCAAGGGAAGCTGCCATTGCGGCGAGACGCAATTCGAGGTGGACGAAGCGCCGGCCAGCGTGACGCGCTGCACCTGCTCCTTCTGCGCCAAGCGCGGCGCGCTCTGGGGCTACTACAAGCCGGCGCAATTCCGCCTGACCACGCCGCCGGCCGGGGACGCCCTCTATCGCTGGCGGACGAAGACCAGCGAGCACCATTTTTGCGCGACCTGCGGCTGCGGCACCTATTCGAAGTCACCGGACTGGTCCACCGGCAAGGCGGATTTCGACCATCCGAAGATCGGCATCAATGCGCGCCTCCTCGATGATTTCGATCTCGATGCCGTGCCGGTCCAGGTCATCGACGGGAAGAATCTTTGGTAGGGCCGCGGTCACGTCCCGACCACGACAACTATCCGCTGATCGGGCCGATGAGTTTTGCGGGATTGCGAAACCGGCGCACCGGAGCCTAGTCTCAGCGCAGCATTCCAACCCCGATTCGGGAGAGGACCATGTTGAACCGCCGTCAGCTGATGACCGGCGCCGCCTTCGGCGGCGCTGCCGCCGTGATCGGCGTCGCCGCTTTGCCGCGGAGCGCCGCCGCCTTCACCATCGAGCCCATGACCGCTCCGGTGAAATCGGCCTTCGCCCTTGCCTGCAAGACGCCGGCGGCCGCCGGCGGCGATCATGTGGCGATGATCGCCGACGCCCAGAGCCTGCTGAAGCAGGAGATCGCCAGCGGGGCGGCCAAGGCCGATGCGGTCGAGGTCGTCGTCTGCCCGATCTGCGGCTGCCGCTTCACGGTCACCGCCGACGCCAGCTTCTGAGTGGCGGCGGAAGGGCGAGCGGCCCAAGATTAGCGATCAGCTGCTAGATCAGGGGTAGTCTCTCTCTCCTTCGTCATCCCCGCGAAAGCGGGGATCCAGGGCAACCAGCGAGACCTGCGGCCCTGGATTCCCGCTTTCGCGGGAATGACGGAAGAAAACAGTGCGCGACCCGCCGTCAGTTCGCCCGTTGCCGGCGGAGCTCGTAGAGGCCGCCCTTCAGGCCGTTGAAATGCTCCTTCACCTGCGGATGGCGCACCGGCCCGCTCTCGCTGTCGGGGAGCAGGTTCTGCTCCGAGACATAGGCGGTGTAGGTGGTCTCCGCATTCTCCGCCAGCAGATGGTAGAAGGGCTGGTCCTTGCGCGGCCGGACCTCGGCGGGAATCGAATTGTACCATTCCTCGGTATTGGCGAATTCCGGATCCACGTCGTAGATGACCCCCCGGAAGGGGAAGATGCGGTGCTTCACGATCTCGCCGATGCGGAACTTGGCGGTCTTGGGGTCGGACATGGAGGCTCTTCGACTTTCGGCAGAAGCGATTGGCTATCGCGGAGTCACCTCTGCACCTGATGCTGTTGCGCCGGTCGCCCGCGCCGGCTTGCTCCATGTCCCCTCAGTGGAACAGGCTCCAACGCGAACAGGCTGAATTCTACAGGCCCCGGCGGCCTATGGGCAAGAAGCACGGGCCGATGGGCAGGAAGCCCGGGCCATGGGAAGGAAGCCCGGCACGGGGGCACTTTTCTTCCCCGCGCCACCTGCTATGTTCCGGGCGGCCCTGCAACCGATAGGCGCTCGAGCCTGAGGGTCCGGCAGGCCGGGGCGCCCCGTTATCCGCATGAGATCCTTTCCATGACCCTCGTCCTCGTCACCGGCGGCGCCGGATTCATCGGCAGCAACCTCGCCGAAGCCTTGCTCGCCCGCGGATATCGGGTGCGGGTGCTCGACAGCCTGGTCTATGGGCGCCGGGAGTGGGTGCCGGCGGAAGCGGAATTCGTCAAGGGCGATGTGGCCGATCTCGCATCCTGCCGCGCCGCCATGGCGGGGGCGGCGGGGGTCTTCCATTTGGCGGCCGTGTCGCGGGTCAACCCCTCTCCCGCCAGCATCGAGATCTGCACCCGCGACAATGTGCTGGGGACCCAGAACGTTCTTCTGGCGGCGCGCGAGGCCGGTGCCCGCAAGATCGTCTACAGCGGTTCCTCCACCTTCTACGGCCGTCAGCCGCCGCCCCATCGCGAATACGAGACGCCGGGCGAATTCCTCAACATGTACGGCCTCACCAAGCAGGTGGGCGAGCAGTACTGCCTGACCTTCGACCGCTATTTCGGCGTGCCGGCCATCGTGCTGCGCTATTTCAACGTCTATGGCCCGCGCCAGCCCCAGACCGGCAATTACGCTTTGGTGATGGGGATCTTCCTGCGCCGTTGGGCCGACGGCAGCACGCTGATCATCCATGGCGAGGGCAGCCAGCGGCGTGACTTCGTCCATGTCCGCGATGTGGTGCGCGCCAATATCCTGGCCTTTGAGAGCGAGCGGCACGGCGAGATCTACAATGTGGGCAGCGGCAGCAATATCTCGGTCAAGGAGCTGGCGGACATGATCTCCTCCGACCAGCGCCATGAGGCGCGGCGCGGCGGCGATGCCGAGGCGACCTTGGCGGATATCTCGCGCATTCGCGCCCATCTCGGCTGGCAGCCGGAGGTCGACTTCGCCGAGGGTCTCGCCGAGTTGAAGCAGCGCATGCAGGCGGGGCTGGAGTAGGAACCCTCAGGACGACGGCTTGGGCGCCGGGCCTTCGCTGGCCCGCGAAGCCCCGGGGCCGGCAGCGCCTCGACCGGTGTTGCCGGGCTGGCGGGCGCCATGGCATAGGCCAGCCGCGGCGGCGGCGAGAATCGAATTCCGCGCTCGTCGAACTTTATCTTCATCCGCCGATTGAACTCGCGCCCCACGGGCGCCTGGCGGAGTGCTCGCGTTCTGATTCCGGCCACGACATGGACGGCGTTGTCGGTGAAGCGATCGACCCCTTGGATCTCCAGCCCGCCGAATATGTCGGCGCGATAGCGGGGATCGCCAATCAGATCCTCGAAGACCTCGCGCAGCGCCGCGATCACCTCGTCGGTGCTCTCGCGATAGTCCACGGCGACGTCGATGGTGTAATAGCCGAAGCCGCGCGACTGATTGCTGACGGTGGTCACGGTGCCGAAGGGGATGCTGTGCAGCGTGCCGTCGCCGGCGCGAAGTTTCAGGGTGCGGATCGACATCCCCTCCACCGTGCCGCTGATGCTGTTGACCGTGATGGAATCGCCGACATTGACCGTATCCTCGAACAGGATGAAGGCCCCGGTGATCACGTCCTTGACCAAGGTCTGGGCACCGAAGCCGATGGCGAGACCGACCACCCCGGCGCCGGCCAGCAACGGGGCGATGTTGACGCCGAGCTCCGACAGGATGGTGAGGCCGGCCAGCACGGAGATGACGATGAGCAGCGCGTTGCGCACCAGCGGCAGCAGGGTGCGCGCCCGGGCGCTGGTCATGATCGGATTGCCGTTATCGTCCCGGCGCTCGAGATAGAAGGAGATCGAGGCGTCGACGATCTCCCAGATCGCCAGAGCGCCGCACAGCATCAGCAGGATCGTCGTGATCCGCCCGATGACCTCGCGCGCCGGCCGCACCGGCCAGGATAGAACCGATGTCGACCTGCCAGGCCCCGAGAATCGCCAGCACGGCGACGATGCGGATCAGCGCCGCCAGCACCCGGCGCAGCAAGGGCAGATAACGATTGGCCCGCTGCTCCAGCATCGGATAGCGGCCCAGGAGATCCTGGTTGATGACGAGGAAGCGCTCGAAGCCGGCCCGCAACAAAGCCAAAGCCAGCCAGGCGAGGACCAGGATCAGGATGGTGAGGCCGGTACCGCGGCCGAGATAGGTGAAGCCGCCGGGCACGTCGGTCGCCCAGGTGACATAGACCGCCAGGAGATAGATCAGCGCCAGCACATGCCAGGAATGGGCGAACTGCCGGCGCAGGCGCGTGAGATTGCGCAGCCGGGCCTCTCTGTCCTGCGCGCCATGCAGGATCATCTTGGCGACGCTATCGCGGCTTTGCAGGATCAAGGCCGCCAGCAACAGGGCCCAGATCAGCCCCAGGATCTTGAGCGCCAGCTCATAGGCCGAGTCGGGCAGGCCGAGAAGGACCGCCACCTGGAGCACGAAATAACCGTAGACGGCGAGCGAGATCAGCCGCTTGGCCCAGATGTAGAGATAGGCGGCCGTCTCGTCGCCGAGGGGAAACAGCCTGAGGGTGGGGGCGAAGGGGCTGAGCAGGAACCGGCAGACGACGAAGGCCGTGCGCGCGATCACCACCGCGCTGACGATGGCAAGCAGCGCAAGGCGTACGGCCGAACCAGGCTGGATCACGGCCACCACGGCATAGGCCGCGACGGCGAAGGCCAGGATCGGCAGCAGCTCCAGCCCGCTATGGGCCAGCAGCAGCCCGATCCGGCCGAGGGAGCGCGGCTTCACCACCGGGCGCAGATCCCGCTGGCCCCGGCGCACGTAATGCCGGGCGATGAGATCGACGGCGATGCCGACCCCCAGAATCAAAGCGAGCTGCCAGAGGAACTCGAGCAGCAGCGCGCGCCGTCCGGGATCCTCGACCTCGTGCCGGGCCCAGGCCCACAGACGCGCCGGGTCGCCGACACTCGACGCGAGCTCTTCGAAGCCGGCACGGAAACGGCCGAAGGCATCGGTCATGGCCTGGAGCAGTTCGGCGCCCAGGGCATAGGGCAAGGCGGGTGCGGCCGGGGCGGCGGGCTGGGTATTTTGCTGGGCCGCCTGCAGGGCCTTGAGGTCGGAGAGGAACCGGTCGCGGGTGATGGGATCCTGCAGGGTGTCGATCAGATGGCCGAGGGCCACGGGATCGGCGGCCGGCAAAGCGGTACTGCCCGCCGGTGCTGCGGCCGGCGCGGGCGCGGCCTGCTGTGCCTTGGCCGCGCCGGGGCTGGCAAGGCTCAGGATCAGGCAGATCAGAAAGAGAACGGAGAGGCGCAGGACGGGCCGGATCATGGGTCTCCTTCGCGGCGTCATATGAAGTCCTCGCCCGGCCGATCCGTTGCAGCGGCGGCAATGACTTCTTTTCGCGCCTGCGAAGGCGTTCCGCAACCTCTTCCGTAGAAGTGGAAACCGGATCCTCGAGGAGAGGATCCGGTCTGTACCGAGGCTAAGCCGCCTTGCGCCGCTGGCCGAGGCCGCGGATCGTGGCGTTGATGACCTCCATCACCCGCGTCCGCTCGGCGCCTTCGAGCGGCCGGCGCGGGGCGCGGACCCATTCCGGCGCGCCATAGGCGAGATGCTCGGCCATCTTGATGTACTGGACCAGCTTCACATGGGTATCGAGGTGGAAGGCCGGGGTCATCAGGCGGTAGAGCCCGCGCGCCTCGTCGAAGCGGCCGGCCGTGCAGAGGTTGAAGATCTCGACGCATTCGGCGGGCCAGGCATTGGTCATGCCGGAGACCCAGCCGGTGACGCCCAGCGCCACGCTCTCCAGCAGCAGATCGTCGACACCGCAGAAGACCTGGAAGCGGTCGCCATGCTCATTGTAGAGGTCGGTGACGCGGCGGATGTCGCCGCTCTCCTCCTTGATGCAGACGATGCCCGGCGTGCCGATGAGATCGCGAAGGATCGCCGGCGTCACGTCGACGCCATAGGCGATGGGGTTGTTGTAGATCATGATCGGGATGCCGCAGGCCTCGGCGATGGCCTTGTACCATTCGGCCGTCTCGCGCGGATCGGTCTTGTAGGCAAGGCTCGGGAAGACCATCAGCCCTTCGGCGCCGAAGGATTCGAAGCGACGGGCACTCGCCGTCGCATCCGCGGTCGAGATGGCGGCAAGCCCGGAGAGCAGCGGCACCCGTCCGGCCACCACTTCCTTCGCCGCGCGAATCACCTGCTCGCGCTCGGCCGGATCGAGCGAGGCATTCTCGCCCAGCATGGGCAGCACGATCACGCCCGAGACGCCGTTGAGGATGAGCCGGTCCAGGCTCGCCTGGGTCGCCTTCAGATCGATCGACCCATCCTGGCGGAGCTTGGTCGTCACCGCCGGAAACACGCCACGCCATTTCGTCATTCTCTCTCCCCTTCGTTCAATGATCGCCGTCTGTTGTCACTTGAAGGAATACACCCCGAGCTTCTCGAAGATAGCGTAAATGCGGTCCGCATAGGCGACGAACTCGGGATAATGGCCGAGATGGGCCGGGCGCGGCCGGGGCAGGTCGACCACGATCTCTTCGACGATGCGCCCCGGCCCCTGGGACATGACCAGGACGCGATCCGAGAGGCCGATCGCCTCCTCGATGGAATGGGTGATGAAGAGCACGGTCTTCTGGGTATCGAGCCAGAGCCGCTCCAGATCATGGCGGATCTGGGTCCGGCTGATGGCATCCAGCGCGCCGAAGGGCTCGTCCATCAGCAGGATCGAGGGCTCATGCACCAAAGCACGGGCGATGGAGACGCGCTGGCGCATGCCGCCCGAGAGCTGGCGGGGATAGCGGTCTTCCGCGCCCGTCAGGCCCAACTTGCGAAAGAGCTCGCCGGCCTTCTCCAGCATCCCCGCGCGGTCGAGCCGGCGGATCTGCTGCTGCAGCATCACATTGTCGATGGCGGTGCGGAAATCGAGCAGGAGATGATCCTGGAAGACGATGCCCACATCGGTGAGCGGGCGGTCGAGGACCACCCCGTCGATCTCGACATGGCCCTCGGAGGCCGAGATGAGCCCGGCGGCGATGAGCATGGTCGTGCTCTTCCCGCAGCCCGAGGGGCCGATGATGCTGACGAACTCCCCCGGGCGGACATCGAGGCTGATGGGCCCCAGCGCGTGATAGCCGCCCTTGGGCGGTCCGAAGGATTTGGCGACCGCGTGCATGGCGATGGCGGCGCCGCGCCGATGCGTGGTCTCGAGCGCGGCCTGGCTTGGAAGGTGGAGGCTAGCTGTCATGATCGCGCTTCAGCCAGGGCATGAGCAGCAGTTCGACGGAGGTGAGGGCGAGGTTCAGCACCAAGCCGAGAAAGGCCGTGGTCAGGATCGCCGCGAACATCAGCGGCATGTCGAGATGAGCCGAGGCCCACAGGGTGAGATAGCCGAGCCCGGCGTTGGACGCGATATATTCGACCACCATCACCCCGGTGATGGCGGAGACCATGCCGATCTTCAGGCCGGAGAAGATATAGGGCATGGCGGCCGGCAGGCGGATATAGCGGAAGGTCTCGAACCGCGAGGCACCGGTGGAATTGGCGATGTAGAAGAGCCGCGGATCCACCGCCTTGAAGCCGGTCATGCTGTCCACCAGGATCGGAAAGAAGGTCATGACGGTGGTGAGCGCCAGCTGGGGCATCCAGCCCGTGCCGAACCAGACGATGAGCAGCGGGGCGATGATGGTCTTGGGCGCGATCTGGAGAATCACCAGAGCGGGATAGAGCCCCTTCTCCAGCATCCGGCTCGATGCGATGGCATAGGCCAGCGGGATCGAGACCACGGTCCCGATGGCAAAGCCGCCCAGGATCACCAGCGCCGTCGGCCAGGTGTTGTGCCAGAGCTTGGGAAAGCTGAGCCAGAACTGCGGCAGGAAATCCGAGGGCCGCGGCAGCATATAGACCGGGATGTCGAACAGCGTGTCGGAGAGCTGCCAGAGCCCGAGGAAAATGGCGATGAGCAACGTCGGCAGCCCGACCCGCACCAACCGCTCCGCCGCCGCCGCGGAGAGCAGCGGCGCGCGCGGGCTTTCAGTCTGGCGACCGCCGGAAAAACTCATCGGGACACTTTCGAGCGTCGGCTAGAGACGTGCGACAGGAAAAGAAACGCCGGCCGGCTCAACCGGAAGAGCCGGCCGGCGCGGCGATCGGCCGAGGTTAGCAGCTCGGCGCGTCCGCCGGCAGATAGTCGGTGGTGTAGTAGAAGCTCATGGGCTTGTCGGTCGGGATGTTCATGCTCTTGGTCATGATCTCATAGCTCATATCCCAGGCCGATTGCGGCGGGCTGCCCAGGCTCTTGGCACCCGCGATGCAGAAGGTCGGGATGTCGTATTTGGTGAAGCTCGCCAGCGCCGTCGCCTTGGGTGCGGAGTCCGGATAATACTTGCGCAGCGCATCCACGCCGGCTTCCGGATTCTTCATCGAGGCCGCCAGGCCCTTCAGCGATGCGGCAACGAAGCGCTTGTAGAGATCGGGATTGGCCTTCAGCTTCTCCTCATTGGCGATCAGCCCGAAGCTGACCAGGGCCACGCCATTGTCGCGGAAATACATCATCTGGGTCGCGATGCCCTTCTCCGCCAAGGGCACCATGATGGTCTGGGGATCCTGCGCGACCGCATCGATCTTCTTCTCGGTCAGCAGGCCGGCGAAGGCGGACTCCTGCACGTTCTGTATCTCGACCTTAGAGGGGTCGAGATGCTGCACCGCCATGAAGGCGTCGAGCAGCGGCACCTGGGCGCAGCCCGGGCAGACGGCGATCTTCTTGCCCACCAGATCCTGGGGCGTCTTGATGCCGGAATCGGCCAGGGAGACCAGGCCGTAGCTATTGGCCTGGTTGATCACGGCGATGATCTTGATCGGCCCGCCCTTGGAGGCGACGCTGATCGCCGCCCCGGAATCGGCATAACCGACATCCGCCTTGCCCTGGGCGATGAGCTGCGAGGTCACCATGGAGCCGCGGCCCTGCTCGAACTCCATCTCGATGCCCGCATCCTTGTAGTAGCCGAGCTGATCGGCATAGAGGAACGGGATGTAGCCGGTGTCGGCCACCCAGTTGAAGGTCATCTTCATATGGTCGGCGGCCGAGGCCGGGGGCGCCCCCCAGGCCAACCCCGCCAATAGGCCGACGGCGGACAGGACCGCCAATTTGCGACGCGCGATTCCGATAGGCATGGTGCTTCTCCCTCTGTTGGACGTTTCTCTGCTTTGCCGGCTCAACGACCTCTCCTCCCCACCCGGACCCATGGCATGAGCAGCCACTCGCCGAGATCGACGAGATAGCTGAAGGCCAGCCCGATGCCGATCGCCGTGAAGATGGCGGCGAACATCAGGGAGAGATCCTGGTTGGAGAGGGCCCGGACCGCGACATAGCCCAGCCCCTCGTTTGAGGAGAGGAATTCGACGACGATGACGACCGTGACCGAGATCAGCAGCGAGATCTTGCAGCCCGAGACGATGAGCGGCAAAGCCGCGGGCAGCTGCACGCGGCGGAAGGTCTGCCAGCGCGAGGCGCCCATGGAGCGGGTCACGTAGAAGATCCGGGGATCGATGGATTTGAAGCCGGTGCTGCTGTCGACCAGCACGGGGAAGAAAGTGAGCATGGCGGCCAGCATCACCTTGGGCAGCGCGCCGTAGCCGAACCAGACGATGAGCAGCGGGGCGATGGCGATCTGCGGCGTGGTCTGGATGAAGACGATCAGGGGATAGAGCGCCTTCTCCAGCAGGCGGGCCGAGGCCATGAGCAGCCCGACGGCAATGCCGGGAATGGCGCCTACCAGGAAGCCCTCGACGATCAGCAGCGAGCTGCGGCCCGCCTGGAGCAGCAGATTGTCGCGATCGGCGATGAGGCGCAGCAACACCTGGGAGGGCAGCGGCAGAATATAATCCGGCAGCCGCATGCCGCGGGCGGCAATCTCCCAGATGACCAGCGGCGCCAGGATCCAGAGCGCCGGATTGAGGACGTCGATCAGGCTTCCCGCCACGCCCCGCGGCGCTGCCTCCTCGCTCGAGCGGCGGATGCGGCTCACCATGCGCCGCGCCCGCCGGAAAGGTCGAAGACCGCGCCGGTGGAGAAGGAGCACTCGTCACTGGCCAGCCAGGCGACCATCGCGGCCAGCTCCTCCGGTCGGCCGTAGCGGGCCATGGGGATGCGGGCGATGATCGCCGCGCGGCCCTCCTCGCCCTCCGCCAGATCGTCGCCGTCGGACATGCCGCCCTCGAAGGCGGTGGGCGCGACGCAATTCACCACCACGCCCTGGGTCGCGACCTCCTTGGCCAGGGTGCGGGTGAGCGCCATCAGCCCGGCCTTCGAGGCGGCATAGGCGCCCGAGAGCGCCGGCGCCTCCCGGCCGCGGAGCGAGGCGATATTGACCACCCGCCCATAGCCCCGGGCCGTCATATGCGGCACCGCGGCGCGGCAGCAGATGAAGGCGCCGGTCAGATTGACCTCGATGACCTGGCGCCAGGCTTCCAGCGAGGCGGCGGTGACCGGCGCCACCTCGGCCGCGATGCCGGCGTTGTTGACCAGGATGTCGAGCCCGCCGAAGGCCTCGAGGCAGCGGCGGACCGCGGCTTCGACAGCCGCCGCATCGGTCACGTCGCAAGGACAGAAGAGGTCGGCATTCTCGGCGGCGGGGCGCGTGCGATCGAGATTGGCCACCGCCGCGCCGGATTCCCGCAGCCGCGCCGCGATGGCAGCACCGAGGCCGCCGGAGCCCCCGGTCACGATGGCCTTGCGGCCCGTCAGATCGATGCGGTTCATGGCCCCGCGGACGCGGCGGGAAAGGCGCGGCGAAGATCGGCGCCGAGGAAGACGGCGCGAACGCCTCGCGAGCGATGCGTCATATGCGACAACGGGAAGCTCTCCCACCCTGCCCCGCCGCGGCGGAAGTATTTATGTAACTAGTTGGTTGATAACTTGACAAGCCGCGGCCTGTCAAGCACAAGGGAACCGGCCGTCGCGAGCCAGGGGACCCCATGCCGTTGGACGACGAATCCGGATCGAAGCGGTCGCGCGCCGGCGCACAGACCGACAAGCCCGTCCGCAAGAAAGCGGTCCGCGATTCCGAGCGCAGCCGCGCCGCCGTGCTGGCCGCGGCGATGAAGGAATTCGCCGAGAGCGGCTATGGCGGGGCGCGGATCGACAAGGTGGCCGAGCGCGCCGGCGTCAACAAGCAGCTCATCTATTACTATTTCGGCAATAAGGACGATCTCTATCTGGCGGTGCTGGACAGCGCCTATTCCGCGCTGCGCTCCGCCGAGGCCGAGCTGCATCTGGGCGATCTCGATCCGCTCCAGGGGATCCGCGAGCTCGCCCTCTTCAACTGGCGCTATCACGTCAAGCATCCCCATCTCATCAGCCTGGTGCGCACGGAGAATCTGCATAAGGCGAAATATCTGAAGCGCTCGCGCCGCCTCTCCGACCTCAACTCGCCGCTCATCGCGGCCATCGCCGATCTCCTCGCCCGCGGTGCACGCAAGGGCCAGTTCCGCCGCGGCATGGATCCCGTCGAGGTCTACATCACCATCGCGGCCCTCAGCTTCTATTATCTGGCCAATCACTGGACCCTGGAGGTGAACTTCAAGCGCGATCTCCTGGCCCCGGGCCGGCTCGAGGCCTGGGGCGAGCATATCGTCGAGGTGATCCTCGCTTACCTCCGGCCGGCGGCCTGAACCAACCCATCACGACCAGCGAAGAGGAACGACCATGAAGCTCGTGCGATACGGCAATTCAGGCGCGGAGAAGCCGGGGCTTCTCGACCGCGCGGGGCGCATTCGCGATCTCTCGGCCCAGATCCCCGACATCGCCGCCCCGGCCCTGGCCCCGGCGGAGATGAAGCGCCTCGCGGCCCTGGATCCCGAGAGCCTTCCGCTCGTGCCCGGCAAGCCGCGGCTGGGCGCCTGCGTCGGCAATGTCGGGAATTTCATCGCCGTCGGGCTCAACTACGCCGACCATGCCAAGGAAGCCGGCGATCCGATCCCGGCCGAGCCGATCCTGTTCAACAAGGCCCGCTCCTGCATCTCCGGCCCCGACGACGACATCGTCATCCCCCGGGGATCGGTGAAGACCGATTGGGAGGTCGAGCTCGCCATCGTCATCGGGTCGCGGGCGAGCTATGCCGATGAGGCCGAGGCCTGGCGCGCCATCGCCGGCTTCTGCATCTGCAACGACGTCTCGGAGCGCGAGTTCCAGACGGAGCGCGGCGGCACCTGGTCCAAGGGCAAGGGCTGCGCCAGCTTCGGCCCCCTCGGTCCCTGGCTGGTGACGCCCGACGAGATCGCCGATGTGCAGAAGCTTTCCATCTGGCTGGAGGTCAACGGCGAGCGGGTCCAGAACGGCACCACCGCCAATATGATCTTCCCCGCCCGCTTCATCGTCTCCTACATCTCGCAGTTCATGATCCTGGAGCCCGGCGACGTCATCACCACCGGGACGCCGGCCGGCGTCGGCGCCGGCTTCAATCCGGAGCGCTATCTGAAGCCCGGCGACAAGCTGCGGCTGGGGATCGACGGGCTGGGCGAGCAGCACCAGAGCTTGCGCGCCTATGCGGCCGGCGCCTGAGAGCAGAGGGCAAAACAGCATGTCCCTGCAAGGAACCGGGGTCATCGCCATCTGGCATGACATCAGCCCCGAGGGGGTGGAAGCCTTCTACGAATGGCACAACCGCGAGCATATTCCCGAGCGGGTCGGGATCGAGGGCTTCCTGCGCGGGCGGCGCTATATCGCCACATCCGGCACGCCGGCCTTCTTCACCCTCTACAATACCAGGGATGCCGCCGTGCTTTCCGGCCCCGCCTATCATGCCCGGCTCAACGATCCCACGCCCTGGACGCTCCGGACGGTGGGCTATTTCAGCAATAAATCGCGCTCCCTCTGCGAGGTGCAGGCGTCCCGCGGGGTCGGGGCCGGCGGCAGCCTCGGCACCATCCGCTTCGACTGCGATCCGGCCCAGGACGAAGCCCTGATGCGGGAACTGGCCGGGCTCATCCCCCGGATCGCCGAGCAGCCCGCCGTCGCCGGCATCCATATCTGCCGGGCCGATCTCGACAGCAGCCGCCGGCGCAGCGCCGAGCAGAAGGACCGGGCCGACAACAAGGTGCCCCGCTGGATCATCCTGGTGGAGGGATCGGCCGATGCCGTCGCCAAGGCCATGGACAGCGAGCTCGGCAGCAAAGCGCTGGCCGTCCGGGGCGTGCCGGCCCATGAGCGCAGCATCTATCAGCTCCAGCATGATGTGGTGAAGGGCTTCGGCTGAATCGTCCTCTTGCCCCGAGAGAGCCGCCGCCGGCATCGCCTCGGACCAAGGCACCGGCGACGGCCTCCGGCGCCGCATGGAAGGGAACCACGCCGGCGCACCACCGCGGCAGGGGAGGGCCGCGGCGGCAGGTTTGTGAAACTTCTCCTCGGCCTGCCCTCTTTAGATTTTCGCTCAAAGATTGCTAATGCCGTCTTTACGGCGCCGCGCCGATATGGATTACTTGCTCTATGTTTGATTCCTGTCGCCCCTCCTCCCTGCGAGTTACCGCCTGGCACGGCCGGTGGGGGCGGCGCTTGTGCTGAGCTAGCGCGCAGCACGAATGTCAGCAGCCCCGCCGATCGCCGGACGGGGCTTTTTCATGCCCGTCCGCTCTCCCCAACAACGGACGCGCCCTCATGGACCTCCTCGCCTTCCTCCTCTTCTCCATCGCCACCTCGGCCACGCCGGGGCCGAACAACATCATGGTCTCGGCGGCGGCCGCCAATCACGGCTTCCGGTCCACCATCCCCCATATCCTCGGCATCGCCGTCGGGTTCGCGGTGATGCTCCTGGTCTTCGGCAGCGGGCTTGCCGGACCGCTGGCGGCCGATCCTCGCCTCCATAGCCTCCTGCGCTGGGTGGGGGCGGCCTGGATGCTCTGGCTCGCGGCCAAGATCGCCTTCGCCAAGGGAACACTCACGGGCGGCGGGGGCCGGCCGCCCCTCAGCTTCGTCGGGGCCGCGCTCTTCCAGTGGATCAACCCCAAGGCCTGGCTGATCTCGCTGGCAACCGTGGCGACCTATACGACCGCCGAGGGGAGCCTCTACCGGCAGGTCGCCCTGCTGGCGCTCCTCTTCTTCCTGGTCTCCATCCCCTGCGTCGGCGCCTGGGCCGCGCTCGGCGCCGGCGCCAGCCGCTTCCTGATGACGCCGCGCCGGCTGCGTTTGTTCAACGTCGTGATGGCCCTGCTGCTTGTCGCCTCGCTGGTGCCGCTGCTGCGGGACTAGGCGGCGGCCATCATCGCCTCGGCCAGCCTTGCGGCCAGCGCCGGGCTCACCTCGGTCATGGGCAGGCGGACCTCGGGGCTGTCGATGAGGCCGAGCTGCCAGAGGCAGAACTTGACCGGCGCGGGGCTGGGCTCGGCGAAGAGCAGGCGGGTCAGATCGACGAGCCCATGCCAGGCACGGAGAGCGGCGCCATTCTCCCCCGCCAGCACCCGATCGCGGACTCGCGCGAAGTCATCGGTCCTGAGATGGGCCGAGGCGAGAATCCCGCCCTCCGCCCCCTGGGCCAGAGCCGCATGGAACTGCGCATCCTCACCGGTGAGCACGGCGAAGCTCGAAGGCTTGCGGCGGAGCAGCTCGGCGGACTGGCCGGCATCGGCACAGCAATCCTTGAGGCCGGTGATATTGGGATGCTCCGCCAGGCGCAGCAGCGTCTCATTGCCCAGATTGACGCCGGTGCGATAGGGGATGTTGTAGATCAGGATCGGCCGGTCGGTCGTCTCGGCCAGAGCGGTGAAATGGCGGTAGAGCCCCTCCTGGGACGGCCTGGTATAATAGGGGCAGGCGATGAGATAGCCATCGACGGGCCAGGATCGGGTCCGCCCCAGCGCCTTCACCAGCTTCGCGGTATCGCTGCCGGAGAGCCCGAGATAGAGCGGACGCCGGCCCTCGATCTCCTCAGCGGCCAGGGCGATGAGCCGCTCGGTCTCCGCCTCGTCGAGGGTCAGGCCCTCGCCGGTGGTGGCCGCCAGGATGAAGCCATCCACCCTTTGGCCAAGATAATGTCGCAGCAGCCGGGCGAGCGAGGCCTCGTCGAGGCGGCCCTGCTTGAAGGGTGTCACCAGCGGCAGCCAGAGTCCGGATATCGGCGGTCTTACGTTTTCCATGTCCCTCTCCTTCGGTTGGCCGGAGAGCGGGAGCCGGAAATGAAAAGACCCCGTCCTGACCGGCGGGGTCCCTCGATGATCTTGCAAGAGCGGCTCAGCGCCCGCGCAATTCCTCGGCTTCCCCGATGTCGGAGGCTTTGGATTTGACGCGAATGACGCGAGCGGTCTGCATGCCTCGAATTTCTCCTAAGGAAAGGGCGAAGTCAATCCAGGGCGGCGGCCAGCTTCTTCGGCGCGACCGCGCGATAGCTTTCGTCGAGCCAGGCTTCGAGCACATCCAGCGGCGGCTTTGCCTTTGCGCCGAAGCTCGCGGTGACCCAGCCGCTTTTGCCCAGATTGTAGCCGGTGGGTTTGGTGAAGGGATATTCGAGCGCGAATTCGCGCGAGCGCGGCAGCTTGACCGAGAGCCGGAGGCCCTCCTCCCCTTCATGCAAAAAGAGAAAAATCTTGGCCCGGACCTTGATGACGGTCTCGCCCCAGGGATGGTCTTCCCAGGCTTCGGGATAGGCCAGCGCCGCGGCCTTGAGGATGTCGAAGGGCGTCTTGGAACGAGGGGCGCGGGCCATCGCTAGCCGAGGCCGCTCGCAAGCGCCGCGGCGACATCCTTGCCCGGCGCCACCGGCAGGATTTCGAACTCGACCAGATCGGACCAGTTCGCCGCCCAGCTCTGGAGCAGGGTCACATCCTCGCATTCCATGATCTGGAAGCAGCGGTGGAGATCGGCGGTCACCCAGCTGGACACGAAGGTCAGGCCCTCCGGACATTGGCGCCCCTTGTCGCGGAAGCGGCGATAGACGGCCTTGGCATCCTGATTGCGGAATGTCTCGATGACCATGAACAGCATGCGACGTTCTCCCCCGCTTGGCTTGTCGCGCTCGATTATTCTAGCGTCGGTACGGGGCGAAGTCGCGGCCCGCCGACTAGCCATGCCCTCTATTCCGTCATGGTCGGCGAAGGCCGACCATCTACGAGTTTGCCAGCCCCAGGCTGTGCATTCGGGGATGGTGAGCTGGGTGACTCGGGATGACCGAGGATTGCAGCGAAACGGCGGACTTGCGGCCAACAAACTCGTGGATGGTCGGCCTTCGCCGACCATGACGTTTGGGGGGAGCGGGCTACGCTAGAGGAAGCGGGCAGTTACCCGTCAGCCCTTCTTCCGCCGGGCGCGGGGCGGCGTCTCGGGCTTTGGCGCGTCATGGCCTTCCGGCGACCCGGCGTGGGAAGGACCGAAGGCGGGCGGGTCGCTGGCGGGGAAGGATTCCTTGGCGGCTTCGTCCACGAGCGCATCATCCTTCGACGGCCGCCGCTTATCCCCGAGACCCATGATCGGATGCTCCCATCTCCCACGGATTGCCGGCGCTGGACAGCGCCGGCTGCCAACGCCACTGTTCCACAGATGGTTGCCGGGCGCCCGGGCGCAAGGGGAGGCTTGGCCGGCCGAGATTCATCTCAAGGGGGAAATCCATGGCTGCTCTCACGAACAAGCGGATTCTTCTGGCCGCCCGGCCGGAGGGAATGCCGAAACCCGGCGATTTCCGCAGCGACGAGACGCCGGTCCCCGCGCCCAAGGAGGGCGAGGTCCTGCTGCGCATCCTCTACCTCTCCCTCGATCCCTATCTGCGCGGGCGCATGAACGCCGGGAAATCCTATGCCAAGCCGGTGGAGATCGGCCATGTCATGGAGGGCGGCACGGTGGCCGAGGTGATGGAATCCCGGCACAAGGATTACGCCAAGGGCGACATCGTCCTCTCCTATTCCGGCTGGCAGACCCATGCGATCTCCGACGGCAAGGATCTGCGCAAGCTCGATCCGGCGGCGGCCCCCGTCACCACGGCGTTGGGCATCCTGGGCATGCCGGGCTTCACCGCCTATGCGGGGCTGCTGACCATCGGCAAGCCCAAGCCGGGGGAGACGGTGGTGGTGGCCGCCGCCAGCGGTCCCGTCGGCAGCGGCGTCGGCCAGATCGCCAAGATCAAGGGCGCCCGCGCCGTGGGCATCGCCGGCGGGCGGGCGAAATGCGATTTCGTCGGTCAAGGAGCTGGGCTTCGACGCCTGCCTCGATCATCGCGCCCCCGATCTCGCCGAGCGGCTCAAGGAGGCCTGCCCCAAAGGCATCGACGTCTATTTCGAGAATGTCGGCGGCCATGTCTGGGATGCGGTCTTTCCTCTGCTGAACGACTTCGCCCGCATTCCCGTCTGCGGCCTGATCGCGCAATACAACGCCACCCCGCCCTTTCCCGGACCCGATCGCCTGCCGGTGGTCATGCGCGAGGTGCTGAGCCGAAGCCTCCATATCCGCGGCTTCATCCAGCGCGAATTCGCGGACCAGCGGCCCGCCTTCTACAAGGAGATGGGGCAATGGATCCGCGAGGGCCGCGTCAAATACCGCGAGGATATCATCGAGGGTCTGGATCGGGCGCACCGGAGGGACTGATCGGGCTGCTGCAGGGGAAGAATTTCGGCAAGCTGGTCGTCAAGGTGCAATAGCGAGCCGGCCGGGATTTGGGGGAAGGCGATGCCGCGGGAGTCCAGGCTGGTGCTCATCGCCTGCTATCTCGCGATCTTCGCCATCGGCGAGAACAGCACGGCGATCATGGCGGCGCTCCCCGCCATGTCGCGCGGCCTCGGCCTCGGTCCCGCGATCGTGGAATGGACGGTCAATGCCTATCTGCTGGCAGCGGCCGCCTTCATCATCCTGGGCGGCCGAGCCGCGGACGGTTTCGGGCCGACGGCGTTCCTCCGCCGCCGGGATCGCCTTGTTCGCGCTGGCCTCGCTGCTCATCGCCTTGGCGCCCAACGGCCCGGTGCTCGTCGCCGCCCGAACGCTGCAGGGGCTGGGTGCGGCCTTCGCCGTTGCCGGCACGCTGGCCGCCGTGACCCAGTCCGTTCCTGAAGCGGGTCGCCCAAGTGCGATCGGCACCTGGACGGGATTCCTGATGCTGGGCTTCAGCATCGGCCCGCTGCTGGGCGGGGCCGTCACCCATTACGCCGGCTGGCGCATCAATTTCTGGCTGAATCTGCTGGTCATGCTTCCCGCGGCCTTGGCGCTCTGGCGCTCGAACCGCAGCGAGCCGCGGCGGCCGAACCCTGTGGACGGGGCCGGGCTCCTCTTTCTTGTCGTCTTCATGGTGACGCTCATCATGGGATTGCACGCTTTGTCGACAGCCGCTGCCGCGCCCTGGCCTGCCGTCGTTCCCCTCGCCTTGGCCGCTGCCGCCTTCGCCGCGCTGTATTGGACGGAGACGCGCCGCGATCGGCCGCTCCTCGACTTCGCCTTGTTCAGGAACCGGAATTTCGCGCTGGCCTGCCTGCTGGCCTTCCTTCTCATGTTCGACATCATGGCCTTGCTTCTCTACTACAACCTCTTCGCCCAATCTCCGACCGGGCTCGCCATGACCCCCATCGCCGCGGGGTTATCGCTGCTGCCCCTCTCGGTCGCGCTGTTCGGCTTCGCGCGGGCGGCCCCTGTGCTGGGGAACCTCGTCGGGATAAAGCTGACGGTGGCGGGCGGGGCGCTCGTTCTGGCGCTGGGCTGCGCCATCATCTGGGTGTCGCTCGCGGGGGCGGGGCTCCCGATCCTTCTGCTTGGGCTTTTCACCGCCGGCGCCGGCGTCGCTTTGCCCTTCGCCTCGGCCCCACGGATCGGCTTGTCCGTCTTGCCCCAGGCCCGGGCCGGTCAAGGTGCCGGCATGCTGAACGCCTCCAGCTTCCTCGGCGGCACCGTGGGCGTCACCTGCTGCGGCATCGCCTTCCCGCTCACCGGCTTGCCTGGCGTGCTGCTGCTGCTGGGGCTCTCGGCGCTCGTCTGCGCCGCGCTCGCGCTGCGGCTCAAATGATCGATCCGCGCCTCCGGGCCTTGCTGCCCCTCTTCGCCGCCGTCTTCATCGACATCTTCTCCTTCGGGCTGATGTATCCGGTGATCATCGCCCTCTTTCACGATCCCGGCGTGGTGGGCGTCTACCGCCCGGCGGTGCTCGACGCCTATCTGTCGCTGGCCTTCTCGCTGTTTCCCCTCGGCATGTTCTTCGGCGCCAGCTACCTCGGCGATCTCTCCGATGCCCTGGGCAGGCGGCGCACCTTGCTCATCTGCATGGCCGGCCTGGCCTCGGCCTATGTGTTGATGTGGCTCGCGGTGGAGACCCGCGACCTTCTGTTCTTCCTCGCGGGACGGCTGCTCTCCGGCCTGATGGCGGGAACCGGGCCCATCGCCCAGGCCGCGATGATGGACCGCAGCAGCGAGGCCGAGCGCGGCCGCAACATGTCCAATGTGGTGCTGGTCAATTGCGTCGGCCTCGTCACTGGCCCCGCCATCGGCGGCGGACTCGCCCATTGGGATTTCCGGGCGCCGCTGGGCTTCGCCTTCGCGCTCTGCGTGCTGGCCTTTCTCTGGATCAGGCACAGCCATGTCGCTGAAGCTCACGCGGGAAAGCCGCTGGCGCTCAGCTGGCGCCGGCCCATCGAGATCTTCCTTAGGGCGATCCGCCATCCCGTCATCGGGCCGATCGCCCTCTCCTATCTGCTGTTCCAGCTCGGCTTCGCCCTCTACTACGTCTACATCCTGGTCGAGATGCAGAAGACCTATCACGCCACCTCGCTGGAGCTCGGCCTGTTCTCCGCAGTGCTGGGGGTGGGGTTCGTCATCGGCACGTCGGTGGGATATCGGGCCGCCGCGGCCTGGCTCAAGACCGATGCCAAAGTGGCGGCGGCCGGGCTGATCGCCTGCGAAATCGTCATCCTCCTGGGAGCATTGCCCCTCAGCGCACCGCTTCAGGTGCTGGTGGCCCTGCTCGCCGCGATCAGCAATGTGCTCACCTTCGTCGCCTTGCTGACCCTCATCAGCGGCGCGGCCGGCCCCGAGGAGCAGGGCTGGGCACTGGGCATCGGCGGCTCCCTGACGGCGCTGGCCTTCTTCATCGCCGGCCTCGCGGCCAGTGCGCTCACGCTGCTGCCGCTCTGGATCCTGATCGCCGCCGGCGGGCTCATCGTCCTGGCCGCTTTGGCGCCGCTGCGCGCGACGCGACCATCAACCCGCGTCAGTGCACCGCCGCATACATGATCTTCTCCTCCGTCGCATCGGCGGGGGAGAATTCCTCGACGATGCGGCCCTGGCGGCAGACGAGGATGCGGTCCGAGAGGTTCAAGATCTCCGGCAGATAGGAGGAGACCACCACCACGGCGAGGCCTTCATCGGCCAGATTGTTGATGAGGTGGTGGATCTCGGCGATGGCGCCGACATCGACGCCGCGGGTCGGCTCGTCGAAGATCACGATCCGGGGCTTCTGGATCAGCCCCTTGCCGATGACCACCTTCTGCTGATTGCCGCCGGAGAGCTCGACCACCCGCGCATTGTCGTTGATGGCGCGGATGTTGAGGGTGTCGTGCCATTGGGCCGCGAGCTGCTGCATCTCGCGGAGACTCACATAGGGTAGGCGCTCCAGCCCCGCGGCCAGCAGGCCGGAATAGAGATTCTCGGCGACCGACAAAGTCTCGAAGAAGCCCTCGAGCTTGCGGTCCTCGGTCACATAGACGATGCGGTCCTTCACCGCGGGTCCCGGCACGTTGTAGCGCACGGCCCTTCCGTCGAGCTCGATCTCGCCGCCGCCGCGGAAGTCGCGCTTGTAGATGCCCGAGACGATCTTGAAGGTCTCGGTCCGGCCCGAGCCGATCAGGCCGAAGACGCCGGTGATCTGGCCCTCATAGATCGAGAAGGAATTGTTGCGCACGACATTGCTCATGGAGATGTCCTGCACCGAGAGCACCTTGGCCCCCGCCCGGCGCAGCTCGCCCAGGCTGCGCCGCGTGCGGTAGAGCTCGTTGGAGAGGGTGCGGCCGACCATGGCGCGGATGACCTTCTCGCGGTCGAAGTCCTTCGCGTCGCCGCTCGCCACCCGCTCGCCGTCGCGCAGGATGGTGATGCGGTCGGCATGGGTCAGCGCCTCTTCCAGCGCATGGGAGATGAAGACGATGGAGACGCCGCGGGCCTTCAGGCGGCGCATCAGCGTGAAGAAATGCCGCTTCTCCTCCGGCGTCAGCGAAGCCGTCGGCTCGTCGAAGATGATGACCTCGGCCTTGTGATGGACGGCCCTGGCGATTTCCACCATCTGGCGCTTGGCCGCGCCCAAGGTGGCGACCAGGGCCGTGGGATCGACGGAGAAGTTCAGGGATTGCAGGAACTGCTGGGCAGCGATGTAGACCCCGCGCAGCCGGTTCAGGAATTTCTCGTCGCCGAGATAGAGGTTCTGGGCCACGGTCATGGAGGGGACGAGGCTTGTCTCCTGGAAGACCATGGCGATGCCGTCGCGCAGCGCCTCGAAGGGCGAGGCGTAGGTCACCTCTTTTCCGCGATAGAGCATCTTCCCGCTGGTCGCTTCCACCACCCCGGCCATGACCTTGGTGAGTGTCGATTTTCCGGCCCCGTTCTCCCCCAGCAGGGCATGGATCTCGCCCTTGCGCAGGTCGAAGTCGACATCGCGCACCGCCGGCACGCCGCGGTAGGACTTGGTGATCTTCTGCATGTCGATGAGGGGCGCCGATGCGTCGGTCATGACTGCACCCCTCGCGATATCGAGAATCGCCCCGCCGCCCTTCGAGGAGACGAGAACGCGCCCACCCGCCTCGACCGCGCTGGTCACGCCATGCCGGTGGCCATTGGTGCGGCTGTGAAAGCTGGTGACCGGCCGCATCGCCGCATCGAGACGCACCACCAGCCCGTAGGAGCGGCTGGGGGACCAGGGCTTGTGGATGCCCATGGTCTTGACCCCGCCGCATTGCAGGGGCTCCAGGAAGCTGGCGCCGGAGGAGAGGGAGGGCGCGATCCAGCAATCCCGCGGCACCTCGCGCATCATATCGGCGCGATAGGACTCCTCCTCCAGCACGAATTCGATCAGCCGGTTGCGCGGCGCGAAGAGCGTCAGCCAGGCGCCGCCGTCGCCGGCGGGCGCCAGCCGGGCGGGATAGCCCGGCAGCTTGGAAAGGATCGGCGTCGCAGCGCCACCCGTCTCGGGGCAGGCGCAGCAGGCGGTGGCGCCAGCTCTCGGCGACGACGAGGCTGCCGCCGCTCTCCACCAGCAGGCCGTAGGGAAAGGCCAGATCCTTGGCCAGGCAGAGGGCCTCGCCGCTACGGAGATCGAGGCGCCAGACCGAGCCCGTGGCGTTGCGCTCCATCAGATCGACGACCCAATCGGAGGACCGATGCCGCGCCGAGCCCTGGCAGAGGAAGAGGGTGTCGGCATCGCCGAAGGCCAGCGCCGTCAGCGAGGCAAGGCCGCCGGGTGCGGGCAGGGTCCGCTCGCCGATCATGAGGCGGCCGTCGTCCAACGCCACGGTCAGCTCGCCGCCGGGCGAGACGGCCAGCGCGGCCACCGGCAAGTCATAGCTCGCGATGGTGAGGGGCGCGTCGCCCGTCAAAGCGAGCACCTCGGAGCCCGACGAAAAGAGGATCTGCTTGCCGTCGAAGCAGAGATTGTCCGGCGCTGCCGCCCGCCGCACGACCGCGGCCTCGTCCAGGGCCGTATTGGGCCGGAGCGGCCCGTCCATGGGCGGGATGGTGATGGCCTTGCCGCGGAAGAAATCGAGGAGGGGCTCGAAGATCATCTCTGCCCTCCCCAATAGGAGCCGAGACCCGTCCAGCTCGGATCGGCGCCGGGGATGCGGTAGCGGCCGATGCGGTTGTTGAGGATGCCGCCGACATAGAGATAGCCCTTATGCTCCCGCATGGAAGTCACCATGGGATGGGCATCGCCGGAGAGATCGCCCAGCGCCTCGCGGATGCGGCCGTTCTCCTCGAATTTCACGACGCCGCCGGTATTGATATTGGGAAACAGCCAATCGTCCTGGGGCAACCTTCGCGTCATGCGCTTGCGCATGCCGGGATGGCGCAGTGCCAGATCGAAGCTCGGCGTGCGCATGCCGAGCCAGGCCATCCAATAGCCGCCGTCGGAGGCGCGGTTGATATTGTCGGGATAGCCCGGCATGTCGCGGATCACGCATTCGACCTGCCCCGCCTTCGGCCCGTCGAACCAATAGCGATGCACGCGGCAGGCCCAGGATTCGGCGAAGAACAGCGATTGCCCGTCATGGGCGATGCAGACGCCGTTGGCGTAGCGGTAATTGTCGAGCAGGGTCGAGGTCTTGCCGCTGCGCGGGTCGTAGCAGAGCAGCCGCCCGGTGGGCCGGCTCTCGATGGAATCCAGCGCCCAGTCATGGGCATCGTAGCGGGTCGTGGAATCCGTGAAGAAGATGCGCCCGTCCGGGGCGACATCGCAGTCGTTGGGATCGCGCAGCCGCGCATCGTCGACGACCGAGGTCCAGGATCGCGTGGTCTCGGCGGAGAGCTTGGTCACCTCGCCATCCCTGAGCGATGGAATAGAGCCCCATGGCGCCGACGCAGGAGATGAGATTGCCGGCGCGGTCGAAGGCGAGGCCCAAAGGGAAGCCGCCGGTATGGGCGAAGATCTCCGAGCGCTTGTAGTCCGGCGCCAGGAACCGGACGATCTCGCCATGGCGGGTGCCGCAATAGAGATGGTCCTGCTCGTCGAGCACGACATCCTCGGGCCCCTCGAGCTCGCCCAGCCCGATCGCCTCGGCGCCGGAGAGCCGGTCGTCCAGGGCATAGGGGGTGCCGGAGCCCGGCAGTGCCGATTGCGTCTCCCCCATGCGGTGGAAGATGGGGGCGACATAGACCTCGTTCAGCACCTTGTGCCGGTTCTTCAGCCAGCGGATATCGAGGGTGACCGCCGCCGCCAGCATCAGGCCCAGCACCATCTGATTGGTGCCGGTGCCATAGCCCAGGCGGATGAGCCCATTGGTCATCACCAGCACGATGACGGCACCCATCACTCCCTTGGCGATGGAGCCGCGCCCGCCGCCCAGGCTGTTGCCGCCGACCACGGCCGCCGTGAGCGCCATGATCTCCAGATTGAGGCCGGTCCCCGGCCCCGCCCCGCTGAGCCGGCAGGCGACGAGGAATCCGGCGATGCCGCTGCAGATGCCGGAGACGACATAGGTCATGAACACCGTGCGCCGGACCCGGATGCCGGAATTGTAGGCCGAGCGGCGCGAGCCGCCGACCGCCAGGACATGCCAGCCCGGCCGCGAGCGGGTGATGGCGATATGGGCGATGATCGCGACCACGACCGCGGTGATGACGCTGATGGAGAGGCCGAAGACCGTCCCGTCGCCGATGAAATCCCAGAGATCCGACGACATGCTCGACATCTGGATCTGGGCGGCGAAATTCACCACCAATATGTCGTAGAGGGCGCGGCCGATGATGAAGGTGACCAAAGTGGTGAGAAAGGCGCGCAGCCGCATATAGCCGATGAGAACGCCGTTCAGGCTGCCCCAGACGATGCCGGTGGCGACCGCCGCGGCCAGCGCCGCCCAGACCGGCCAGCCGAAGATGAAGAAGGCGGAGACGGCGGCGAAGGTGGACAGCGCGAAGATCGAGCCGACGGAGAGATCGATGCCGCCGCCCAGCATGACGATGGTGAGGCCGGTGACGACGATGGAGAACTCGCCCAGCTGGCGGGTCGAATCGCTGAGGGATTGCGGCTTGAAGAAGCCGTTGATCGCGGTGCCGAAGCCCACGACCGTGATGACGAGGGCCAGAAACGGGATGGCGTTGTCCGTCCAGCGCTTGGTCAGGATCTCCCCGATCAGATGATCGGGGATGTAGTTGTAGCGCAGGCGCTGGACGCGTTCCCTGAAGCTCATGAAGCCTTGCCGCCGAAGCGCGATTGCGGGTGGGAGAAAGCAGGAAGCGGCCGGCGAGCGGCCGGCCGCTTCCCTTTTCCGGTGGAGATGCCTTACTTCGCGGCCGCCTGGAGGGACTTCAGATCCCAGCAGGTATCCGGCTTGATGTCGGCCTTCGTGGTCGCCTTCTCGAGGGTGTAGATATAGGTCTTCGAGGTTCCGGGCGGCTGGCCGCTCTGCAGCAGGAATTTGATGATCGCGTTGATGTCGCGCGACTGGTTCTGCAGCTCGGTCATGACGACCGCCCCGAAGGTGCCGGACTCCAGCGCGTCGCAATCGACCTTCTCGCCGCCGCCGGTGGTGACGAGGAAGATCTTGCCCTGCTTGCCGGCATCGCGGATGGCGGCGGAGGAGCCGGTGGCATCACCGTCCCAGAAGTCGATGATGGCGCAGACGTCGGGATGCTGCTGCAGCATGGTCGCCGTGACGTTGCGCGAGGTGGTCGCGTCCCAGTTGGAATCCGGCTTCGCCACGACCTTGAAGTCCGGATGCTTCTCCAGCACCCGCATGATGCCGGCATATTGATAGAGGCTCGAGGAATTCACCTGGTCGCCCTGGACCAGGCCGATCTGCTTGCTCGAACTCTCGCCGCAGCCCTTGACGGCCGCTTCGGCCTCGAGCTGGCCGAGGCGATCCCAATCGCTGCCGACGAAGGCATCGGCCGCGAAATTGGCCGGGTTGTCGACCAGCACGACATAGATCCCCTGGGCTTGGGCCTTCTTGAACAGCTTGCTGTAGGAGTTCAAATCGGGCGAATGGACGACGATGACCGCCGGCTTGGGATCGGAGGAGATCGCCTCGGTGATCGCCTGGGCGCCGGCCTCGACGCTCCAGTTCGGATCGCGGGTCTCGAAGGTGCCGCCGAAGCCCTTGACCTCCTTGCCGATGTAATAGGCCCAGCCCTGGGCGAGATCGAAGCCCATGGCCATGGGCACCATGATCACGCGCTTGCCCTGAACCGCGGCATTGTAGGGGGCGGTGCCCGGATCGCTCTGGGCCATCGCCGTTCCGGCGAAGGCCAGCATGGCCAAAGCCATGGCGGCCCCCGATGCTTTCTTCCAGCTCATCATTGTAGTCTCCCTTTCCTCTCGTTTGATCGTCGCTTTGGAACGCAGATGCTTCCCCTGTAGAGCCCCATAGTTGCCTCGCTCAGATGTCCCCTTGCTGAGCCGTCTGCTCGTCGCGCGGATTGAGGACGCTGTCGATGATGATGGCGATGAGCAGGATCGTCGATTTGATCAGGTTCTGATAGATGTTCGGAATATCGAGGATGGTCATGGCATTCAGCATGATGCCGATGAGGAGCGCGCCGACGATGACATTGCGCACGCCGCCGCGCCCGCCCGAGAGCCCGATGCCTCCGATCACCACCACCAGGATGATGTCGTAGAGCAGGGTCGAATTGACGACCCGGGTATTGATGGAAAGCAGCCCCGCCGCGGTCAGGATGCCGGCCGCAAAGGCGATGACCGCGGAGAGCACATAGCGCAGCACGATCATCGGGCGCACGGGGATGCCCATATTGCGCGCCGCCATGGGGTTGTCGCCCATCAGATAGACATAGCGCCCCCATTTGGCGAAGCGCAGGAACAGGAAGGCCAGGAAGGCGATGGCCGCGAAGAGGAAGACCTCGACGGGAATGCTGAGGAAGCGCACCCGCCCCAGGGTCTCGACCCAGTTCTGCGGCGGCACGGGGATCGCATCCTGGCCGATGAGCTGGGAGCGCACGAAGCCGAAGACGAAGGCCCCGCTCGCCAGCGTGGCGAAGATCGCCGGGACATCGGCATAGGCGATGAAGAAGCCGTTGACCAGGCCGATGAGCACCACGCCGCCCAGTGCCAGCAACAGCGCCGAGGTGTCGGAGGTGCCGTTGTTCAGCATCTGCAGATACCAGGCCACCGACATGGCCATGATGGCGACGGCCGAAAGATCGATCCCGCGGCCGATGATGACCACCGCCATGCCCACGGCGAGAATGCCGAGCACGCTGACGCTGCGCACGATGGCGACCAGATTGTCGACCGCCAGGAAGCCGGGAAGGCCCAGCGCGGCGGCGATGAACAGCACCACCGCCAGCGCGAAGACGATGCGCTCCTGGCTCATATTGCGGATCGAAAGCAAGCTCCTCACCCGGCCCCCCGTTTTGCGGGCGTCATTCTAGCGTCATGTTCGAAAGCCGCCAGGGGTTCCGACAGAGCGGTTCCGGCATACCGGGTTCGAGACCGGTTTCACGCCGATCGGATTTGGCGTGGGCCCCAGGGCCATGCCATTCTAGGGGCCTCAGCCGGAGCCCCTTGTCCCATGCCCAGATCCCCTGCCCTTCAGCCCTCGAGCCTCGCCGCCGTCCCCGACCAGCCGGGCTGGCCGGCCGAGATCTATGGGGTGCTCAAGGCGGCCCAGGTCCGGCAGGTCAGCTATGTTCCGGACGCGGGCCATCGCAGCCTCATCGAGCTGGCCCATGCCGATCCCGCCATCGAGACCACCGTCCTGACGACGGAGGAGGAGGGCATCGCGCTGGCCGCCGGCGCCTGGCTGGGAGGCCAGCGGGCGGTGCTCCTGATGCAGTCGAGCGGCGTCGGCAATTGCATCAACATGCTTTCCCTGATCGCCACCTGCCGCTTCCCGCTCCTGGCCCTGGTGACCATGCGGGGCGAGTGGGGCGAGTTCAATCCGTGGCAGGTGCCCATGGGCCAGGCGACGCCCGCGGCGCTGGCGATCATGGGGGTGCAGGTCCATCGGGTGGACACGGCCGAAGACGCCGCGCCCACCGTCGCCGCGGCCGCTGCCATGGCCTTCGACGGCGATCAGGCGGTGGCGGTGCTGCTCTCCCAGCGCCTGCTCGGTCGCAAGACCTGGGTCGCGGGAGAAGAGAAATGAGCCGCGCGACCCATGTCGGCAGCCTCGACCGCCGGGCGGCGGTGCAGGCACTGCTGGCCGACCGCGGCGAGGCGCTGCTGGTGACGGGCCTCGGCTCGCCCACCTATGACGTCTTCGCGGCCGGCGACCATGACGCGAACATGTATCTCTGGGGCGCCATGGGCGGGGCCGCGATGATCGGCCTCGGCCTGGCGCTGGCCCAAAAGCGGCGCCCGGTCGTCGTGGTGACAGGCGATGGCGAGCAGCTGATGGGGCTGGGGGCGCTCGCCACCATCGCGGTCAAGCAGCCCGGCAATCTCAGCCTCGTGGTCCTCGACAACGGCCATTACGGCGAGACCGGGCAGCAGGCGAGCCATACGGGCCTGGGCGTCGATCTGCACCGGATCGCCGCGGCGGCGGGATTTGCCGCGGTGGAGCTGACGGATCTGGCCGGGATCGCCGCCTACCGCCCGGAGATCGCCCGGCTCGAAGGCCCGCCGCGCTTTGCCACGATCCGGATCTCGCCCGAGGCGCCGGTGCGCGCGCTGCCGGCCCGCGACGGCGTCCATCTGAAGAACCGCTTCCGGGCCCATCTCGGCCTGCCCGTCAACTGACGAGAATGCAATTGAAGAGCAACTTCCCCTCCCAATCGTCATTCCCGCGAAAGCGGGATCCAGGGCCGCAGGATCCGTCGCTCGCCCTGGATTCCCGCTTTCGCGGGAATGACGGAAGTGATGAACCATATTGAACGCGAGGTCTGCCATGGATCGAATCGGCTTCATCGGCCTGGGGCGCATGGGGCGGCCCATGGCCTCCAATCTGCGCAAGAAGGGATTCGACCTTCTCGTCCATGACGTGAACCCCGAGCCGGTCAAGATTCTGGCCCAGCTGGGCGCCAAGGCCGCCGGCTCGGCCGCCGAGGTGATCCGGGGCAGCGACGTCATCGTCACCATGCTGCCGAGCTCGGTCGAGGTCGAGGCCGTCGCTTTGGGCGCCGACGGACTCCTCGCCCATGGCCGCGCCGGCCAGCTGCTCATGGATATGAGCACCATCGATCCCGCCGCCACGGAGCGCATCGCCAAGACCCTCGCCGCGACGGGAGCATCGCCATGGTCGATGCCCCGGTGGGCCGGCTGGCGGCCCATGCCGATCGCGGCGAATCCCTGTTCATGGTCGGCGGCGCCGAGGCGGATTTCCGCCGCATCCGGCCGCTGCTCGAGGCCATGGGGACGACGATCCATCATTGCGGCGCTGTCGGCAGCGGCGGCAAGACCAAGCTGGTGAACAATTACATCTGCGTCGTGCTCTGCCAGATGAACGCCGAGGCCCTGGCGCTGGCCCAGAAATTCGGCCTCGACCTCGAGCAGACCCTCGAGGTCCTGAACGGCACGACGGCGACCAATGGCCAGCTCAGGATCAACTGGCCCAGCAAGGTGCTGGCCGGCGACATCTCCCCCGGCTTCACCATCGACCTCGCCCATAAGGATCTCTCTTTGGCCTTGGCCGCGGGCCAGGCGGCCAAGCTGCCGCTGGCCCTGGGGGCCACGACGCGAGAGATGATGAACCTCGCGCGGGCCGGCGATTACGGCCAGTCCGACTTCTCCGGCCTGCTCGACTATCTCTGCGAGGCCGCCGGCATCGAGAAGCCGCGGCTGAAGACGGCGAAGAGCAAGGCGGCGGAGTAGGCCAGGCTCTCTCTCTCTGAGTGTCATCCCAGCGAAAGCGCCACGGCATTCAGATTTCTCGTTGATCGCCGCTGCTACTTTCTTCCCCCTCCCCCTGCGGGCCGTTAGGCCCGCGAGTTGACGGGGGAGGGACGGGGTGGGGGTGGCCGTATTCTTCGCGCTGCAGCCGCTGCTGTCAAACTCACATTGATCCGCAGACGCGGATCAGACCCCCCACCCTAACCCTCCCCCGCAAGGGGGGAGGGGATCCTGTTGTACGTCGGCATCGCTAGCCCGATCGGAGATCTACCCCTCGCGAAAGGCGTAGCTGTAGCCGCTCAAGGCAGGCGCGCCGCCGAGATGGACATAGAGCAGGCGCGTGCCGGCGGGGAAGTGCCCGGCCTTCACCATCTCGATCATCGCCTGCATGGATTTGCCTTCATAGACCGGGTCGGTCACCAGCCCTTCGAGGCGGGCGGCGAGCCGGATCGCCTCCAAGGTCTCCGGCGAGGGAATGCCATAAGCGGGAAAAGCGTAATCCTCGATCAGCGTGATATCCGCATCGGCGATGGCGCGCTTCAGCCCCAGCTTCTCGGCGGTCTGGTCGGCGATCTTCTTCACCATGGCCCGGGTGGCGGCGGGCTTGGCGGTGATGTCGATGCCGATGACCTGGCTCGCCCGGCCCTCCTCGGCGAAGCCCACCACCATGCCGGCCTGGGTGCTGCCGGAGCCCGATGCCGTGAGAATGGTATCGAAGCGGAAACCGAGGTCGCGCTCCTGCGCCCGCAGCTCTTCGGCGAAGCCAGCATAGCCCAGACCGCCCAGGGGATGGTCGGAGGCACCGGCCGGAATCCCATAGGGCTTGCCGCCGGCCTTTCGCACCGCGTCGACGCCCCGCGCCCAGCTCTCCTTGAGGGCGATGCTGAAATCCTCATGGGAGAATTCGATCGCCGCCCCCAGGATGCGGCTCAGCTGGATATTGCCGACCCGGTCGTAGAGCCCCATCGGGCCAGTCGACCCAGCTGCCCTGGATCAGATGGCATTTCAGCCCCAGCTTGGCGGCCACCGCCGCGACCTGGCGCGTATGGTTCGACTGCACCCCGCCGATGGAGACCAGGGTGTCGCAGCCCTGGGCCAGGATATCGGGCACCAGATATTCGAGCTTGCGGATCTTGTTGCCGCCGAAGGCGAGGCCGCTGTTGCAGTCCTCGCGCTTGGCCCAGATCTCGACCTTGCCGCCGAGATAAGCGGTGAGACGCGACAAAGGCTCGAGTGGCGTCGGACCGAAGGTGAGGGGGTGACGCGGGAAACGCGCGAGATCCATCTTCCTACTCCACAGGGGCTGGTAAGGGGGCCGGCACCTCGCAGCCCGTCGCGCAACAGCGTCCCGGCTGGCGCGACAGCCGCCGGCCTTCATCGAGGACGCCGCGATCGAGCAGATGCTCGACCACGGCGCGGCGGTCGGCGATCGGGTAATTGCGCCAGATCTCGCGCTTCATCGCTTCGGGCGAGCCGCCGCCATGTAGCGAGATGACGGAGTACCAGCCGGCCTGATGCGAGGCCGTCAGGTCCTCCATCAGCCGGGCCAGCTCCATGCGCCGCGCCGCCGGGATATCGGCCCGGCCCGCCAGCACAGCGGCGAGCGAGGCCGCCGTCTCGGGATTATGGTCCTCCGCCGGACCGGGCAGCGCCACCACCAGCCCGCCCGAGACCTCATGGGCCAGGCGGTGCATGTCGTAGATCTGGGTCGAGAGCAGCAGCTTGCCGACATTGGCGAAGACGGCATCGGGCGTCAGCGTGCCCGCGGCCCCCGTGGTGCCATAGACCGAGGCCGCGACACCGCAGGCGTAGAAGCCCTCGACGATCTTGATGAGCTCGACCATGGAATCGCGGATATGGCCGTGGCGGTCGGGATCGAGGCCGTTCGCCTCGATCATCAGAGCCCCGGCGCCGATCAGGAGATCGCCGAAGCCCGCCCGCGCCCCGATGCAGGAATGGCGGTGATGGGTGGCATAGCTGGTGGTGAGATGGCCGCCGGCCTCGGTCTCGCCGGCGAGGAAGACGCGCTCGTAGGGAACGAAGACGTCGTCGAACAGCACGACGGCCACGGACTGGCCGTATTTGGCCGAGAATTTTGCCGCGGCCTCGCCGAGCCGTCCGGCTGGCTTGGCGATCATGGTGATGCCGCGCTGCATCCACCGGCACGGCGCAGCAGACCGCGCAGGAAGCATCCTCCGGCAGATGGGTCCGGCAAGGCATGACCAGAAGCTCATGCATGTAAGGCGCGCCGGTGACGATGGCCTTGGCGCCGCGGATGACGATGCCGTCGGCGCGGCGCTCCTTGATATGGAGATAGACATCGGGATTGGCCTGGGCGCTCGGCCGCTTTGAGCGGTCGCCCTTGGCATCGGTCATGGCGATGCCCAGCGCCAGATCCTCCGCCTGAACATGCTGGAGATAGGCCGACGAACCGTTGATGGTACTCGCCGCTCGCTTCCTCGTCGGCCAGCCGGCTCGCCTCATAGATGGCGTTGAGCGCGTCATGGGCGAGATAGCGCTGGGCGCAGCCGGATTCCTGGCAGACCAGCCGCACCGCCTCGAGCTTGCGCAGAAGATCGGTGGTCGTCTCGTCGATATGCAGCATCCGGTTCACCGTGGCGACCCCGTCGTCTCCTGGCGCGCGGTCAACAGCGCGGCATGGGCGGGGTGATGGGCGAAGTCATAGGTCACGCCGACGCCCGCGATGCCCGGGGCCAGCAGCGGCTCATCGGCGACGCTTGTGACCCGCTGCCCATCGATGAAGACGCGGGGGCTGAGCCGCCTCAGGGACTCGCGGTAATCGGCGGCGGTCATCAGCATGGCGCTCTCTCCTTCGCACCGGCCAGTTGTTCCGCTATTCAAACGATGTTAGATTTTTTGTCAAGTGTGCGAGGAGATGCCATGAGCGATCGGCGGCAGGGACGGAAGCAGGCGGTCGGCGAGCTGAAGCGCGGCCTGATCCTGGCGGCGGCCCGGCGCGTCTTCGAGGCCGAGGGGCTGGACGGCGCCAGCCTGCGCGCCATCGCCGCGGCGGCCGGCTATACCCCGGCCGCGCTTTATTTCCACTTCGATTCCAAGGAGGCGATCTATGCCGAGGTGCTGCGCGACTCCCTCGCCCGCCTCGGCGAGACGGTCGAGAGCGCCGTTGCGGGCGCCTCGACGCCGGCCCAGCGCCTGCGCGCGGCGGCCATGGGCTTCTTCGGCTTCTATACCGAAAATCCCGGCGATCTCGATCTGGGCTTCTATCTCTTCCGCGGCGGCATGAAGCCGAAGGGGCTCGGCCGGGCCCGCGACGAGGCGCTGAACGCGGCTCTGGCGGCGGCGCTCGCCCCCATCGCCGTGGCCGCAGCCGATCTCGGCGCCAGCCGCGAGGCGGCCAGAGCTGCTGATGGTCGATGCCTTCGCCCATGCCGCCGGCCTGTTGCTGCTGGCCCATACCGGGCGCATCCGCATGTTCGGGGCCTCGGCGCCGCGGCTCATGGCGGCCTATGTCGAGGACCGGATCAAGCAGCTCACGGGAGGAAAGCGATGAAGGCGATCGCGCGCGAAAGCTCGGCCTTGCTTCTCATCGATCTCCAGGCCCGTCTCATGCCGGCCATCGCCGAGGCGGAGACCGTCATCGCTCAATGCGCGGCGCCTGCTGACAGCGGCCCGGCTGCTGGCCCTGCCTGTCATGCTGACCGAGCAGAACCCGAAGGGCCTGGGGCCCACCGTGCCGGAGCTGCTGGCGGAAGCAGGAAACGAAAGCGCGATCCTCAGCAAGCAGAGCTTCGATGCCTGCCGCGCCCCCGGCTTCTTCGAGCAGCTGCCCGGCCGGGCGGAGATCGTCGTCGCGGGCTGCGAGGCCCATGTCTGCGTGCTGCAGACCGCCCTCGGCCTGCTGGAATCCGGACGGCGGGTGCATGTGGTGCAGGATGCCGTGGGATCGCGCCGCGCCGAGAGCAAGGCCGCCGCGCTTGCGCGCCTGGCGCGCCATGGGGCGGAGATCGTGACCACCGAGATGGTGCTGTTCGAATGGCTCGAAAGCGCCGAGCACCCCCGTTTCCGCGAGGTCGTCGCGCTGATCAAATAAACTCGCTGGCCAGATATTTCCTCCGACAAAAGGCCTTGCGATTGGGCCGATGCGCGCCGCGTGCAAATGCCCAAGAGAACAGCTTCAACGGCACGGTCGACTTCAAGTTCTAAGCGCCGCCGCTCAGCGCTCGACGGGACCGCCGCTCTGCAGCCAGGCGCCGAAGCCACCGGCGAGCCGGTTGATCTCGCCGGCGAGGCCCGACGCGGCCATGATCTCCGAGGCCGGGCCGCAACGCCGCCCGCTCTGGCAATAGAAGACGAGATGCTTGCCCACCTCCACCGGCACGAGCTTCGGATCGAAGCTGGAGAGCGGCACCGGCACGGCCCCGGGCAGATGGCCGCCGGCAAACTCGGCGGGCTCGCGCACATCGACCAAAGTCGCCTGGCCGTCCTTCAGCCAGCGCGCGACGGTGCCGGCGTCGACGATGTTGATTGGCTTGCTCACTTTGACCTCGCGTTCATTGTCATGCCCCGTCCTAGAACGGGATTCGATCGGATTGAAGCGATTTCTCCTCCCCGTCATTCCCGCGAAAGCGGGAATCCAGGGCAACAAGCGAGATTTGCGGCCCCTGGATCCCGGCTTTCGCCGGGATGACGGAAGGAATAAACCTGCCGACACCCATGCCCTATATCGACAGCTACTACGCCCGCACTCTCGCCGATTCCCGGCAGCGCCCCACGCTCGAGCGCGCGGTTGAGGCGGATGTCTGCGTCGTCGGCGGGGGGCTCGCGGGGTTGACGGCGGCGCTCCACCTCGCACGAGCGGGCAAATCGGTCGTCGTGCTGGAAGCGCAGAGCATCGGCTGGGGCGCTTCGGGGCGCAATGGCGGTTTCGTCGCGCCGGGTTTCGCCACCGGCCTCGACCATATCGCGCGCATGGCCGGGCGCGACCAGGCCCATGCGCTCTATCGCCTCTCCCTCGAGGGCGTTTCCCTCGTGCGCGAGACCATCGCGACCCTCGCCATCGCCGGCACCGATCCCGTAGCCGGCATCATGAGCGTGCTGCGCCATGAGGGTGCCGCCGCACTCCAAGCCAAGCGCGATCGCATCGAGCGGGATTTGGGCTACCGGCTGGAATTCATGAACCGCGAGACGGTGCAGGCGGCGCTGGCCTCGGTGAAATATTTCCAGGCCTTGCGCGATCCCGGCGCCTTTCATTTCCATCCCTTGAACTATTTGCGCGGGATCGCAGCGGAGATCGAGCGCTTGGGCGGCACAGATCTTCGAGCAGAGCGCGGCGGTGGCCGTCGAACTCGACGGACCCGTCAAGACGATTGCGACGGCCCGGGGCAAGGTCACGGTGCGCGATATCCTGTTCACCGGCGGCGGTTATATCGGCCGTCTGGTGCCGGCGCTGGCCCGCAGTTTCATCCCGATCGCCACATATGTTCTGCTGACGGAAGTCAGCGCCCGAGCGCATCCGCCAGGCGATCCGCACTTCTGATGCCGTCAGCGACAACCGCCGCGCGGGCGACTACTACCGCTGCGTGGCGGGCGGCCAGCGCATCCTCTGGGGCGGCAAGATCACCACCCGCATCTCCGATCCCCGCGATCTGGCGGAGCGGCTGCGCCGGGCCATGGTGGCGACATATCCGCAGCTCGAAAGCGTGAAGGTCGAGGCCGCCTGGTCGGGGCTGATGTCCTATGCCCGCCATCTCATGCCCCAGATCGGCCAGCTGCAGCCCCATGTCTGGACCTGCACCGCCTTCGGCGGCCATGGCATGAACACCACCGCCATCGGCGCAAAGATCGTCGCCGAGGCGATCACCGGCGAGAGCGACCGGATCCGTCTGTTCGAGCCCTTCGGCCTTGTGCCGACCTTCGGGCCGCTGGGACGAGCCGCGGTGCAGCTCGCCTATTGGGGCATGCAGGCGCAGGATTGGTGGCAGGAGCGCGGGGTGAGATAGAGCCCTCGCTTCTCCTCTCTTGCGGAGAGGTGAGCGCTACTCCTCCGCGCCCTCGACCAGGAACGACTTGCCGCTCGCCGACTTCTGGCGGATCGGAATCAATTTCTGATAGGCCGCGGACTTGTACCAGGCCTTCGCCTGATCGAAGCTCGGAAACTCGATCACCACCACCCGCGGCAAAGGTGCATCGCCTTCGAAGACCTGCAGCCGGCCGCCGCGCACGACGAAGCGGCCGCCGAAAGGCGTCAGCGTCGCCGCGGTCTGAGAGCGATAGACGGCATAGCCCTGGGGATCGTGGATGTCGAACTGGCCGATGAAAAAGGCACGCGCCATGGCCCCCTCCCTCAGCTCCGATGGCCCGATGCGAAGAGCCGCCCCGTCGTCGTCGCCAGGAAGGGTGCCAGCGGGATCTCCTCCTGCTTCAGGAAACCGCGGGCGGGCAGCTTGCCGTCGCGCACCAGCTCGATGACCGAGACCACCGAGGCCGAGGTCGTCCAGGCGATGGCCGTGCGCCGGGCGCCGGCCGCCTCGACGGGGTGATAGGCGCGCACGAACTCCTTGCGGCGCAGCGCGCCATCGATGGTGCCCTCGGCCGAGACATGGACATAGACCACATCGTCGTCCACGGGCGGCTTGGCATGGGTCAGGATCTCGCCGGCCAGTTCGCGGCGTTCGCGCATGAGGAGCTCATGGAAGAAGAAGTTCATGAGCTGGACATGGCCGGGATAGCGGATGGTCTTGTAGTCGATATTGTCGACCTTCCCGAGATAGGTCTCGCACATCGTGCCGAGCCCGCCGGAGGTGGTGAAGGCCTCCAGCTTGACGCCGTCGATATAGAGGGTCTCCAGCCATTCCATGGGCGAGACCCATTTATGCCGGCCCTCCTCGATGACCTCGCAGTCGTTGAGATATTCGTTCACCACCCCTTCGGGCGACCAGTTGAAGGCATAGCCCATCAGCCCGGTGGGATTGCTCGGCAAGGCGCCGACCCGCATGCGGATGGCGCGGCAGCGCTCGAACTGGCGGGCGAGATCGGCGCCGACGATGCCCACGAACCCCGGCGCCAGGCCGCATTGCGGGGCCATCACCCCCTTGGCGCTGGCGCTGAGCTCGATGATGGTCCGGGTCGTCGGCACATCCTCGGTCAGATCGAAGTAATGCAGCCCCAGCCCATGGGCCGCCTTGGCGACCTCGGTGTTGAGGTGATAGGGCAGGCAGGAGAGCACGGCCTGGAACGGCGTCAGCGCCGCCACGACCGCCGCCGGCGCGGCGAGATCGGCCGCCTGGGTGGGGAAGGGCAGTGCGGGGCGCGCCTTGGCATCGAATCCCGTCACCTCGAAGCCGCTGTCGCGCAGCAGGCTCGCAGCCAGCGTGCCGACTTTGCCCAGGCCGAGAACGGCGATCTTGCTGAAGGTCATGGCTTCCTCAAATCTCGAACTTGATGCCCTGGGCCAGCGGCAGGGCCCGGGAATAATTGATCGTATTGGTCTGCCGGCGCATATAGCCCTTCCAGGCATCCGAACCGGATTCGCGCCCGCCGCCCGTCTCCTTCTCCCCGCCGAAGGCCCCGCCGATCTCCGCGCCGGAGGGGCCGATATTCACATTAGCGATGCCGCAATCCGACCCGATGGCCGAAAGGAAGGTCTCGGTCTCCCGCACATCGGTGGAGAAGATGCAGGACGCGAGGCCCTGGGGCACGGCGTTGTGCAGCTCGATGGCCTCGGTGAGCTCGCGATATTTCATCGCGTAGAGGATGGGGGCGAAGGTCTCCTGGCAGACGATCTCGCTCTGGCCGGGCATCTCGACGATGGCGGGATGGACGTAATGGGCCTGGGGAAAGCGATCGGCGAGGGCCCGGCCGCCGCCATGCACCTTGCCCCCATCGGCCTTGGCGCGCGCCAGCGCCCGGGTCATGGATTCGAAGGCCGCGCCGTCGATGAGCGGCCCGACGAGCACGCCCTGGGCGAGGGGATCGCCGATCGGGCAGCCCCTGATAGGCTGAGATCAAGCGCGGGATCAGCTTGTCATAGACCTGCTCCTGCACGATCAGGCGGCGGAGGCTCGTGCAGCGTTGGCCGGCGGTGCCGACGGCGGAGAAGACGATGGCGCGGAGCGCCATCTCCAGATCCGCCGAAGGGGCCACGATCATGGCGTTGTTGCCGCCGAGCTCCAGAATGGCGCGGGCGAAGCGCGCCGCCAGCTTCGGGGCGACGGCGCGGCCCATGCGGGTCGAGCCGGTGGCGGAGACGACCGGCACATCGGGGCTGTCGACCATCGCCTCACCGGCATCGCGCTCGCCGACGACGATCTGCAGCAGATTGTCAGGCGCGTCGCCGAAGCGCTGCGCCGCGCGGGCGAAGATCTTGCCGACGGCCAAAGCCGAGAGCGGCGTCTTCTCCGAGGGCTTCCAGATCACGGGATCGCCGCAGACCAGCGCCAAGGCCGCGTTCCAGGCGAAGGGGGCGACGGGGAAGTTGAAGGCGGTGATGATCCCGCAGACGCCCAGGGGATGCCAGGTCTCGCGCATGGCATGGCCCGGCCGCTCCGAGGCGATGGTGAGGCCATAGAGCTGGCGCGAGAGACCGACGGCGAAGTCGCAGATGTCGATCATCTCCTGCACCTCGCCGAGGCCTTCCTGCAGGATCTTGCCGCATTCCAGGGTCACGAGACGGCCGAGGCTCTCCTTCGCCGCCCGCAGCTCCTCGCCGAAGAGGCGGACCAGCTCGCCCCGGCGCGGGGCGGGCACCTGGCGCCAGGCCCGGAAGGCCACGACGCCCTTGGCGATCATGGCCTGGACCTCGGCGGCGCCATGGGCCCTCAGCTTGGCGATGGCGCTGCCGTCGATCGGCGAATGGACGGCGAGGCTGCCGCCGCCGATCTCGGCGGCGGTCAGGCCGCTCGCGGAAAGAATGTCGCCATGGGCCATAAGGGTCTCCTCCGGGGGTCGGAATAGTGGTCTGGAGGGGATGGGTATAGGGCCGCCCGGGCCGGCGTCAACCTGCGCCCGTCTTCGAAGACCCCGCCAGATGGAGGACGAGCGCCAGCAAAGCGGCGGCGAGCGGCAGGAAGGGGATCGCGCCGATGGCGTGCCAGGTCAGAAAACCCCCCGTGACAGCGCCGATTCCATAGGCCAGGAACATGAACATCTGCCGCTTGGCCGCGAAACTGAGGCGATGGGTCTTTCCCAGAATGGCCCCGGTCACCGCGATCACGATGGAGGTGAGGGTGCTGGTGAAGACGACGGTGGTGACGCCGGGGCGGTTGTCCTGCCGCGCCGCGACGCTCTGGACGCCCATGCCGGCCGCGCCCAGGAGGATCAGGACGTAGAGCGGCAGGCCGCCGGCCGAACGGTCGGTGAACTGCCAGGCCAGAACAAGCCCGGCGAGGAGGCAGGATTCCGCGGCCAGCAGCCAGGCGACGCCGCGGCGCACCGGCAGCTTGGCGAAGCCCAGATGCAGCATCGCCGCCGCCAGCGCGGCCCCCAGCACGAAGCCGAGGCCAGCGGCGAAGGGCGGGGCCGCGGCGGCGGGATGGCCCTGGCCCAGGGCCAGGCCGAGGAGCGCGGTATTGCCGGTCATCGCCGAAGGCAGCGCCCCGCCGAGGGCGAAGAATCCCAAGGCATCCATGCTGCCGGCGCCGACGGCCAGCAGCGCGAGGCCGATGTCCGGTCCATCGAGAGCTTCCGGGGGACCGGTCTTTTCCGTAGCGATCGTCATCCGTCTTCCGGCCGTCAGCTCGGGCCCAGATATTTTCCGACCGCGCCTTTGAGGGTCGCGGCGCTGCGCTCCAGCGCGGCTGCCTCCGCCGGCGACATCTCGGGCCAGATCACCTCGCTCACCCCCTCGCTTCCCACCACGCTGGGCAGCGAGAGCGCGACGTCGTAGCGCTCGTTGTGGAAGCCGACGGGGAAGACCGCGCGCTCGTTGCGCAGGATCACCTCGGCGACCCGCGCGGCCACCATGCCGACGCCATATTGGCTGGCGCCGATGCCCTCGATGATCGTGATATTGGCGTAGCGCACCTCCTGCTCGACTTCCCCACGAAATTTGTCGAAGTCGATGCCGCGCTTGGCCAGCGCCTCGGTGACCAGCGCGCCGCCGATGCGCGCCGAAGACCAGAGGAAGACACTGGAGGTGCCATGCTCGCCCACTACATTGGCCTCGACGCAGGAGGGGCTGACATGAAAACGCCCGGCGAGATGGACCCGGAAGCGCAGGCTGTCGAGATAGGTGCTGGTGCCCAGCACCCGGTCGTGGCCGGCGAGATGGCGGGCGACATCGATCAGCGGCTCCGGCGGATCCGTCACCACCAGGATCGGCGCCGTCGGCGCCGCCTTCACCACCTTCGGCACGATATCCTCATAGACCTTCACATTGGCATCGAGCAGGCGCAGCCGGCCCGCGGGATCCTTGCGATCTGTCGCCCCGCCCGCCTTTTCATTGATGCCGGCGGTGATGACGACGACGCCCGCATCGGCGAGATCGGGATAGTCGCCGTCGCGGATCTCCAGCAGGGCCGAGAGGGGCTCGCCGTAATGCATGTCGGTGGCGACGGCCTTGGCCCGCGCCTGGTTGCGATCGATCAGCACCATCTCCCGCGCCCGGGCCCGCATGGCGACCGCCATGGCCGTCGCCGACCCCACCGCCCCGACACCGATGATCCCGACTTTCATGGAACCCTCCTCCGCATCCGACAGCTCAGGAAAGCTCACCATGGCGACAGGTGTCTTGCAATGCTGCACGATCGCTTGATGCCTCGGCGATTTTGACAACAGAAGCGCCACCGCGGAATATGGGTGGCCAACCCAGGAGGACTGCCGATGGTTTACGAGCTGCGTATTTATGACTGCATGCCGGGCCGATTGCCGGACCTGGTGAAACGCTTCGACAGCATTACGCTGAAAATCTGGGATAGGCTCGGCATCCGACAGGCCGGCTTCTGGACCACGGCGATCGGCGACTCCAACCAAGTCCTCACCTATATGATCGCCTGGGAATCTCTGGCTGACCGGGAAAAGAAGTGGAGCACCTTCATGGCCGATCCGGAATGGCAGAAGAAGCGGGCCGAGACCGAGGCCGATGGCCCGATCGTGGCCAGGATACACAACCAGATCCTCGCGCCGACGGCCTTCTCGGCGGTGAAGTAGTCTTCTGCCGCGGCGGCTTCTCCCTTATTCGTCATGGCCGGGCTTGTCCCTGCCATCCACCTCGGGGTGCTCCAACAATGCCGCCGGGATAGACGGGTGCCTGCCTATCGGTATCGAGCGGCAAATCGCAGCCCGACGTGGATGGCCGGGACAAGCCCGGCCCCTACCCCGCGAGCGAACGCCATAAGCTGGCTGAAGGGTGCGACGCCGGCTGGCTGATCGACCCGCACGAGCGCTTGCCAAAGTGGTCTTAAGACAGCAGCGTCGCCGCGATCATGGCGATCCCAATGACTGCGTACAGCAGCCGATAATATTTCTGAAGCCGACATAGGCTTCGAAAATCGAGCCCGGCATGCCAGGCTCGCAGGGACGCGCCGAGATGCAACGGGTATAACGCCCCCGTAAGAACCAGCACGCGCGGTACCACGCCAAATGCTGCAAGCGAGACCAGTAGCGCATAGGCCACCGTGAACAGCGCGACGCCCGCGACAAAGCTGCGCGCCTTGCCGAACGCCACCGCGTTCGTCCGGATTCCGTTGAACTGGTCACCATCGAGACCTCGCACCTCGTGCATGAGGTGGCCAGCCGCGAACACCAGCCCGAAGAAACAAGAAACGGCAATGCCGCGCTCGTCGATTGCGGTGAATGTCCCGTAACCCAGCAAAAACTGCAGAGCCCCGCCAACAAGATGAAGGGCCGAGCTGAAGAGTGGAAGTCCCTTCATGTGAACCGCAGGACCGGAATAAAGAGCGCTCAAGCCCGCGATCGCCAGCGCGAGAACAAAAGGCACCGCGCCGAGGATCCCGAACAGCAAAAGACTCAAACCCAGAAGTAGGACCGCCAGCAGGCCGACTTCGGTACGGCTCACACCTTTTGCGGAAAATGTTCGCGTGGCACGATGGAGATCCCTGAGATCGCCAGCAATTCCAGACCAGTCATTGAGCAGGTAGACGTGTGCCACCAAGCATAAGCTGCCAATACCGAAGGCTGCGGCTGTGACTATCTTGTCCGCAGTCAAGGCGCCGATCGACCAGCATGCGCCGATAAGCGGAGCGCCCTGAAGGACGAGAACCTCGTCGAAGCGGATGCAAGATAGAAGGCGTGACAACAGTCCGCGTGGCCGCGTATGGCTTGCAGTCGCAGCTTCACCCAGGGGCGGGATCAATTGTCACCGCACATTTGCGTTGAATTGCTTTGACGACAGGGCAGCTTCGGCCGCGTGCGCTCATTTTCGAAATACAGCCGGAGCCAAAGGGCATAGCCGAATTCCCCGGACCAATAGAAGCGACTGACGTGGGCTGTGAGATCATTATGGTAGAGAAGGGGGGAACGCGTGCAAGCAATGAAAAATCGTCGGCAGCGAGCTTGTGCAGAAGCTCGTTGGTTTCCGAATAATTGACGTTGCTCACCTCCCCGCCCTCCAGGCGCCGCAGAAGCTCCGCTGCTTCGACCCATACCTCTTGACCCGCTACGGTTGACTGCAGCCGGGACGGGGGCATTTGCAGCGGACAGCCGGCCTTTCGAGCGTCGATCATGCGCAAGATGGGAATAATGGGCGCCATCTTGTAGTAGACCCAGAGGTCCGCATCAGCCTTGCGCCTCTGAAGAACGTCGCATAGCGCATGCGCGGCCGAAGGGTCGGCCTCAGCCAACAGCATGAGCATGTGAATTTGAATCACGATGTCCGCAGGATCAGGATCCTTGCCGGGATCAATGCACTGATAGCGGTCTCTCGGCGCGAGCCAGGTTTGATAGAGGCCGTCGGCCGTGCGGAACTGGCCGAGCGTCGCAAGCGCCGGCGCAAGCAATTCCTTGCGTTCGCTGGGTGCCACTCTCCAAACAAGAGCGGTATCGTCGGCGTCTGGCGTAATGGCGCAACCGAGGGTCCCGATCGTCGATGCGTCGGGGCGGCCATGATAGCGAACGAGGCCGCCTGCCTCGATCTGGCTGGTCAGGAAGCTGCGCGCGCGGCTCAACGCTTCCTCCAGGCCGGCCTCCTGCGCCACGGGACCGATCACATCGATCATGACGGCGTTGAGAAAGGTGTTCATCTCGTGGTGAGGCTGCTCGAACTGAGCTGCATTGGTGAAGGTGGTCAGCCAATATCCCGGCGCCTGCTGGCGTTCGATGAGCACTTTCACAGCCTGCCGTGCGGCTCTCGCGAGTTCCCGGTCACGATCATCTTCTCTCTTCTCGGCTGCGAGCGTGAAGGTCTGCTCTTTCAGGAGGCGGGGTTCCCCACCTTCCTGCGCCCGCACGAGTGCCACCATCACGTGCTCGCCGGGCGAGAGCCGGTCTAACGGAAACGTAATCTTCCATCCGCTCGGGTTCTTCTCTCCGAGTGTCCGCACCACGTCAGGACGTTCAAAAAAGCTGCTCGTCCCAGCCATCGGTCGGCCATCGACCCTCAGGGCGACGTCCACCGGCGTATGGCTGCTCGTGAGCGCCCATCCCTCGACATCGACTTGTCGCTTTTCTATGTCGCCTGCTTCCTCGTGAACCGCAACGAGATCGATATTGCCGCGCAAATCGACCAAGAGATCCGCCGGCGCCGGCGGATGCTTCAACTCGGCGATGAACGGTACGTTGCGGATGTCCCAGGCGGCCCGCATCTTGTCCGGACCATCTGCGGCAAAGACAGCCGCGTCGGACACGCCTGTGTACCAAAAGGCACCCACCGCCTGGATCGCGATGGCAACGCAACAGGCGAAGCCAAACGCAACACGGCCGGCCACCGACAATCTGCCAAGGACAGGCGGCAGCATCCAGAACAGTATCGGCAGCATATCGGTGAGCCATCGGGGACCCCAGGAAACGCCCTGCCGCCAATCCCCAAACCCGTAGAGCACCAGTTGCAGAACGGCAGCACCGCCGATCAAGGCGGTCAGGACCCGTGCCTTCCGATCCCGAAACACCGACGGCAGGCAAAAGAGAACAAAGAGGAGGAAGGGCGAGAAGACGAACAGACCGTGGGTGGGACTGAACAGAAGCCCCGCAACCCCGGCGAGCGCATCATCCGTCCAAAAATGGGACAAGCCGGTCTTGCTGACCAGCGCATATGCGCCAATGACATTGCCCACGTACTTCACATTGTACGCCAGCACCAAGCATACAGGCACCGCAGCCGCGGCGAGAAACAGCGGGATCATCCGCCGTGCCCACCAGAGCCCATAGAGACCCAGCCCCGCAGCCAAGATCACATCCGGCTGTCGGACGCATGGAATGAGCGCGCAAAGCAACCCCGCTGTCACGGCCCGGAGCGGAGTGCACCGCCCCGTGAGCAGCAACAGCGTGGCGACGATCAGCAGTTGGGCAAGCCCATGCATCCAAAGAGCCTGGCTGCTGATAACCCAGGTTGTCGTGCCAAACGCGTAAGCGAGTGCGAGCAAGGCGGCGGTTTTCGGGTCGCTTCGCCGCCGCATCAAGAAGTAAAGAAGCATGACTGACGCCGTCGCGAGCAGCGACGCGACGAGCTTTTCCATTATTCTGGCGACATGGTCGAGCAGCAGCGGATCCCAGCCGCGCGCTTCGAGGTAGTCGACGGCCGGCAGGTACAGCGGTGCAATGATCACCGGCACGACGATCGGATAGAACGAGATCAGGTGACCTTCACGCCCCTCGCGGATCCACCACGCGGCGTCGGCGTCGCCTTCTGGTGCTGCAATCTTCCGTCCTTGCGCGACCGTCTTGGCGATCGGATCCAGTACGACAGCGTGGTTGCGCCAGATGGAGAATGGCAGATAACGCGCTGCATATGTGTCGACAGCGCTGATCGCGCGCAGGTTCATGTTGTATATCAGGAGGGACACCACCCCGAGCAACACGCAAATTGCAATGTCCCGGCGCAAGCCACGACGAAGTACCCGCGATAATGTCGGCAGCCCGGACTTCCAAGCACCTCGCGCCCGAACCACATCGGGTGCTCGTTCCTTTGTTGACGATGCCTCAGACGCCACGATGCTATGCTTCCACTCCGGTTCGTCGATAGAAAACGGCTGCGCTATTGCCCCTCGATCATTTTGCCAAGCTTCATCTCGAAGCTTTTCGCGCACGCCTCCGTCTCAGCTACGATAGTCAGTTTTGACCTGCACCCCGGCATGGTGCATTGGTGTCGAGACAGGCTCGCGCCGCACGCTCCGGAATTCGAATTCCTGCAGCACGACGTCGCCAGTCCGTCGTTCAATCCAGGCGTAGGCGAAGTTCATGCGATCCCGCCAAGCGTTCAAGGTTCCCAATGGTTAAATATACCTCGCAAGCTCTCGCTTGGAGCGCCTGTCGTTCCACTACCCGAAGAGCAGGCCCCTTTTGGTCCCCTGCCCCCATCGATTCCGATCATGAATCCTGCGGATTGCCGGCCTCCACGCCTGTCACCCTAAGCTTGAAGCAATGGTGGCTGCTGAGGTCAGCAGTTCGTGGTCGACGCGCTCGACAAAGACTGTAGAGCACGGACAGGTTGCCATTCGATAGTGATTCTTGTAACTGAGACGCTCCGAGGGACAACCACCATGCGGCTCGCAGTTTTCACGATCTGTTCGAACAACTACGTGCCTTACGCCCGCGTGCTGCTCAATACCGTCCAGCAACACCTTCCGGCCGCCGATCGTTTCCTGATACTTGTCGATGAGCGCCACGACCTCGTCGTTTACCCGGAGGGCTGCGAGGTCATTTCCGCCAGCGAGCTAGACATTCGCGACTTCCGGAATTTCGTTTTTCGCTATGACATTATGGAGCTCAATACGGCGGTAAAGCCGTTCGCCTTTCAGCGGCTGTTGCAAGACCGCGGCTACACCCACTGCCTGTATTTCGATCCGGATATTGAACTGTTCGGTGCCATCCCGACCGTTATCGACGCCCTGGCGGGTGGCGCCTCTTTCGTCCTGACCCCGCATCTGCTGTCTCCGTCGGAACGGGAGGAGTTTCCCCACGACATTGGCATCATGCGAGCGGGTATCTACAATCTTGGCTTCCTTGGCGTTAGTGCAGCCCCGGAGGCCCTCAAGATTTTGGCCTGGTGGGCGCGCCGGCTTCGCTGGCAATGCTTCAACGACCCAGCCAACGGATTTTTTGTCGATCAGAAGTTCATGGACCTGGTGCCGGGCTTTGCGCCGGCTGCGCGCATTCTGCATGACCCAGGGCTCAACGTCGCGTACTGGAACCTGGCACAGCGGCGGTTCATTCCAAATGGGCCCGGCGGTCCGCAGGTAGATGGCCAGCCTTTAGGGTTTTTCCACTACAGCGGTTTCGACCCTCGCCGTCTCGACCGCCTCACCAAACATACGGAAATGTTCAGCAACGGCCGCATGCCGGGTCCACTCGGCGCCTTTCTGGCCGGCTACGCGGAGAGGCTGATCGCGGCAGGCCATGGCAACATCCCAGCGGGCAGCTACAGCTATGGCCGCTTCGCCTCCGGCATCCCCATCCCGCCGACAGCGCGGCGGATGTTCCGCGAAAGCCATGCGGCCTGGGCCGGTGATCCCTCCAATTCCTACGAGTCCTGGATGCACTTGCCAGCACCCGGCGCCCTGGCGGGCCTCGGCAGCGCCGTCCCCAGCATGATAATGCACTGGCTACAGTCGCAAGACTCGTGGCTACGGCATGCCTTTAACATCGCCGACCCGGCAGGGGCGGAGGGTTATACGCGCTGGTGGCTGCGTCACGGCACCGACATTGGGCTGGATCGTCGACTGCTTGAGCCGCAAGCGCTCGCCGCCGGCCAGCGCCCGGTGAGCAGTACGGCCGTTTGTCCCTCGCCGGATCCGACCCGGGCTGACGCGACGGTAGTCGGATATCTGCGAACAGAAAGCGGGGTTGGCGAGGTCGGGCGGCTGCAGCTTGCAAGCTTATCGCGTGTGGTTGGGCGGGCCGAAGGGCTCGACCTGCAGTTGGGCGTCTTGTCGCGGCGAGATGACCGCAGTGTTGAAGCCAATCTGCTCCCCGACGACCAATCAGCTACCGGGCGGCTGGCGGTCTTCAACGTCAACGCTGATTCGCTGCCGGCTGTGGTCGAATCCACACGAGCTCGTCTGCCGCGACATGCATATCGGACCTGTGTTCCCTTCTGGGAGTTGTCGCGTTTCCCCGCACCTTATCTTGAGGCCTTCAGTCATGTGGACGAGGTGTGGTCGCCGACACGTTTCATTCAGGCCGGGCTGGCCGCGTCGATTAGATTGCCCGTGCTGCATATGCCCGTGGCGCTCACCTTCCCGGCGCTAGCGTCGCCCCGTCACGTTGCCCCGAGCGCGCCCGGTCGCCCCTACGTGCTCTTCGCCTTTGATTTCCTATCCTTCGCTGAACGGAAGAATCCCCTCGCTGCCGTGCGCGCCTTCCGCGCTGCCTTCGGGACGCTGTCCGCTGCCGACCGACCGGCGCTGATCATCAAGTCGCAGAATGCCACCCATGTTGGTGGCAACCAGGCCTTGTTTGATGCAATTGTCCCGGATGAGGACGTCACCCTGTTCGATCGCACTCTAGACCGCCCGGACACGCTTGCTCTGGTCGCCGGCGCGGCCTGCTTGCTGTCACTGCATCGCGGGGAAGGGCTGGGACTGCTGGTGGCGGAAGCCATGGCCTATGGCGTACCGGTTGTTGCAACTGACTACGGCGGATCGACCGATCTGCTGACGCCGGAAACCGGCTTTCCCGTCGATTACCGGCTAATTCCGGTACCAAAGGACGCTTATCCTTTCTGGGAGGGGCAGGTCTGGGCGGACCCTGATATCGACCATGCCGCTTGGTCATTGCGCGAAGTGTTCGAGCGACCAGAGGAAGCCGCGCGGCGTGTGGGCAACGCAGGTCAGAGGCTGGAAGCAGTGAACGGCGCGGCAGCCGTGGCGGCAAAGCAAGCCGCGCGGCTAAAGGCGATAGGGTTGATGTGATGGACAGGCCGGCGTCGAGGAGAGTTTCCGAATTTGTCTCCTACAGCGCTAATGCTGAAGACGTGCTTCTGCGCCGTCTCTTCCCGGGGCCGGCAGCCGGCTTTTATGTGGATGTCGGGGCTGCTCATCCGATTTGGGAAAGCGACACCAAGGCACTCTGGGATCGTGGCTGGCACGGCATCAATATTGAGCCTCAAGAGGAGTTCCTGGCCGAACTGCGGCGCCATCGGCCCGACGACGTCAGTCTTGGAGTCGCGCTATCGGATACGCCAGGCGAACGGACCTTCTTTGAGGTTGAGGGTACTGGTCTCAGCACGCTCGACGAACACAATGCGGCACGCGCTGAGGCCAAGGGGTATCGGGTGAGACCTCGGAGAGTGCCGGTACTGACGCTGGCGCAGGTGTTGGCCGAGAACAATGTGCCACCTAGCTTCGAGTTCCTGAAGATTGATGTAGAAGGACTGGAGCAGTCAGTCCTGGCTGGAAATGACTGGCAGCGCTTCCGGCCACAGGTCGTGATGATTGAGGCGACTGTGCCTGAGACACCGATCCGCCGGCAGGATGGTTGCCGCGCCCTCCTCACTGGCATGGGATGGCGCCATGCCTGGTTCGATGGGTTGAACGACTGGTACCTCGCTCCGAACTTCGAGCCCCCGAACGGGGCTTTCGATGCGCCGCCGAACGTCTTTGACCACTATGTCACGCGCAGGACGGTTGAGGCGGAAGCCCAATTGGCGGAGTTGCGGGAAGCAACCGAAGCGCGCGATGGACGGATTTCCCAGTTGGAGACTTGCCTGGAAACCCAATTGGCGGAGTGGCGGCAGGCGACCGAAGTGCGCGATGGACGAATTCGCGAGTTGGAGGCTGTCGCAGCAGCGCGAGCCAGCGTATTGTCTCTGCTTACAAATATTATTGCCGAATTGGTGCGCGGCGGGAAAGCCGAGGTTGATATCACGCTAACTCTCGGGCATCTGCGCGAATCGCTCGCGAACACGGGAGACCGAGGTGTGGGGGACGACATGTGGAAAATGACCGCTATACCCCTTCTCGACGCCGATAATGTGCGCCTACGTGCGAGTTTGGCCGAATTGGACACCGATCTTAAGAAGCATAGCAAAGCCTTATCCCAGGCACAGCATGACTTGATAGCGGCGCGGCAGGAAGTCGCCGATGCTCGGGCTGCGAGCAATCACTTCCGGGAACTGCTGAACCAGACCAATGCGCAATCTGCCGCCGCGCTTGCCGAGGTACGCGCGCAATCTGCCGCTGCGCTTGCCGAGCAAAAAACACAATCCGCGGCCGCGCTTGCCGGGCAAAAAGCGCAATCCGCCGCCGCGCTTGCTGAACAACAAGCGGAATCTGCCGCCGCGCTTGCCGGGCAAAAAGCGCAATCCGCCGCCGCGCTTGCCGAGCAGCAAGCGCAAGCTGCCGCCGCGCTTGCCAGGCAACAAGCCCAATCTGCCGCCGCGCTTGCTGAGGTCCGCGCGCTGCGCACATCGACGTCATGGCGCGTGTCGGCGCCTGTCCGCGCACTTGGCCGCATGCTGCCACGCCGCCGCGCCGCCTCATCTTGATGGTAGACTAAACCTTCTTCACCAGATCCTGACATTCCCGTAGCAGCTACCGCAGCCATCGCCGCTCGGACACCTCGAAAAGCTGCTCGCGTCTGACGCCCTGACGTGCTTCGGCTTCCCTCGCGCTTAGGCAGGCAGTGACGGCTGAGAAAGACGATCTCAGACGACACTTGCATGTCCGAACCGGACATGGCCCATAGGATTGGCCTCGTTCGACTATCCATCCGAAGGAAGATTCTCGATGCCCCGCACCATCACCATCGGCGCCGCCCAGCTCGGCCCCATCGCGCGCAGCGAGAGTCGTGGCCATGTCGTGAAGCGGCTTCTCGAGCTGATGCGCGAGGCCCATGGCTTCCGCTGCGATCTCGTCGCCTTTCCCGAGCTGGCGCTCACCACCTTCTTCCCCCGCTGGGCGCTGGAGGACGAGGCCGAGCTCGATTCCTTCTACGAGACGGAGATGCCGGGACCGGCGACGAAGCCTCTGTTTGAGGAGGCGGCCAAGCTCGGCATCGGATTCTCCTTGGGCTATGCCGAGCTGGTGATCGAGGGCAACCGCAAGCGGCGCTTCAACAGCTCGGTGCTGGTGGACAAGACCGGCCGCATCATCGGCAAGTACCGCAAGGTCCATCTGCCCGGCCATGCCGATGTGCTGGAGCGGCCGGGGCAACATCTGGAGAAACGCTTCTTCGAGGTCGGCGATCTCGGCTTTCCCGTCTGGCGCGGCTTCGGCGGCATCCTGGGGATGTGCATCTGCAATGACCGCCGCTGGCCCGAGACCTATCGCGTCATGGGACTGCAGGGCGTGGAGATGATCCTGCTGGGCTATAATTCGCCCGTCGGCCTCGGCGACCCGTATGAGCTCGACGCGCTGGAGCCCTTCCACAATCACCTGGTCATGCAGTCCGGCGCCTATCAGAACACGACCTGGGTGGTGGGCGTGGCCAAGGCCGGGATGGAGGAAGGCTTCAACATGATCGGCCAGACCTGCATCATCGCCCCCTCCGGCGAGATCGTGGCGCAATGCGCGACGATGGGCGATGAGCTGGTGATCCGGAAATGCGATCTCGATTTCGCCGAGCCCTATCGCGCCGATATCTTCAATTTCGCCGCCCATCGCCGGCCCGAGCATTACGGGCTGATCACCGAGCGCACGGGCGCCATCCCGCCGCCGGAGGATCTGTGACGATGGGGGATCGATGAGCGTGAACGCATCGCGCGGCGAGAGCCTGCCTCTATGAGCGGCGGCGGTGTATCTTGGGCCGCATGAGGGGGCCGGACCAGGAAGACGAAGAGGCAGCGCTCAGCGAGGCGTTGGATGGGCTGTTGCGCTTCGGCGCAATGGCCTTGCGCAGCGGGACGACGGCCTTTCGCGTTCGGGAATGGATGGGCGCGATCGCCCGCGGCATGAAGATCGATTCCCTCGCCGTCCATATTTCCCTGGGCGCCCTGACGGCCACGGTGCGGCGCGGCAGCGCCTCGGCCACGCTGGCCAGCGAAGTGGCCCCCATCGGCATCAATGCCTGGCGCATCGGCGCGGTGGAGAAGCTGGCCTTGGCGGCGGAGGCCGGCATCTCGCCCGCGGGCCTCAGCACCCGACTCGATGCCATCGAGGCCGTGCCGGGGATCCATAGTCTCCTCACCACCGCGCTCGGGGTGGCGGCGGCCTCGGGCGCCTTTTCCTATGTCAATGGCGGCGGGCCGGTGGAGGTGCTGGGCAGCATGGTCGCGGGCGGCATCGGCCAGACGCTCCGCTCGCTGATGCTGCGCCGCCATCTCAATCAATATGCCGTCACCGCCATCTGCGCCGTGCTCGCCACCAGCATTTTCTGCGCGATACTGGAACTCATCCGGGCTGCCGGCTTCCCCACTCCCGGTCATGCCGCAGGATTCATTTCCTCGGCCTTGTTCCTGGTGCCGGGCTTTCCCCTGGTGGCCGCCTTGCTCGATATGCTGCAGCACCAGGTCAACGCCAGCCTGTCGCGGCTCGCCTATGGGGTGGGCGTGCTCATGGCGGCCGCCTTCGGTCTCTCGCTGGTCGCCGCCGTTGCCGGGCTGACGACCGAGCCGCCGCCGCCCTTGGAGACCGGCGAGGCCGTGACCTTGTTGCTGCGCGCCATCGCCAGCTTCGCCGGCGGTTGCGGCTTCGCCATCCTCTACAACAGCAGCTGGCGCACGGTGCTGGCGGTAGGGTGCCTCGCGATCGTCGGCAATGAGATCCGCCTCGCGCTCTTCGATGCCGGCATGGCCCTGGCGCCGGCCACCCTCTTCGGCGCCCTGGCCGTGGGGCTGCTGGGCTCCGTGATTCGCCCGCTCCTGCATGAGCCGCGCATGGCGCTGACGGTGCCCGGCATCATCATCATGATCCCCGGCACCTATGCCTTCCAGACCATCGTGTTGTTCAACCAGGGCGACATCCAAGGCGCCTTGCATGCCGCGGTGCTCAACGGCTTCGTCGTCGGCGCCATGGCCATGGGCCTCGCCGTCTCGCGCTTCATCGCCGAGCGGCAGTGGATGGTGGAGTCGTGAGGGGCCCCACGCCGTCATGGTCGGCGAAGGCCGACCATCCACGAGTTTGCTTGCCTGGGGTTGGGTGTTATTCGCTGTCCTCGGTCATCGAGGCCGCCGTCAGAGTCAACAGAAGTTCACCACGGAGGCACGGAGGTCACGGAGTCCTCTGTCAACCCCGTGCCTCCGTGGTGGATTCTCGACCTGTCATCTCGCGGGATATTCGACGGCATAGCCACGTGGCAGGCAAACTCGTGGATGGTCGGCCTTCGCCGACCATGACGGTTGAGAGAACTGGGTTTGCCGGCAAATCCGGCGTGAGTCCCGGCCCTAAATGTAAGGCTTCAGCAGCGCCAGATCGGCGGGGCTGAGGCGGTCCGTCGCCGTATTGCGCTGATGCCAATAGGGATAGAGCAGCGGTGGCTGGCTCACCTCGTCCAGGCGCTTGCGCTCCTTCGGCGTCAATACCAAAGTCGGCGGCGGCGAGATTGTCCTTCAGCTGGGCCTCGGTGCGCCCGCCGATCACCAGCGAAGTGATCCCCGGCCGGCCGAGCAGCCAGGCGAGCGCCACCTGCGCCGCCGAGACGCCATGGGCCTCGCCGATGGCGACCAGGGCATCGACGATATTCCACAGGCGATTCTCGTCGCGGATCGGCGGCTCCGTCCAGCCGGCGAGCTGGCGCGTGCCCTTCGGGGTCTTCTGGTTGCGCCGGTGCTTGCCCGAGAGCAGGCCGCCGGCCAGCGGGCTCCAGACCAATATGCCCAGCACCCTGGTCGATGGCGAGGGGCAGCAGCTCGTATTCGGCCTCGCGCGCCTCCAGGGTGTAGTGGATCTGCTGGCTGACGAAGCGCTGGCGATGCTCGCGCTCGCTGATGCCCAGCGCCTTCATCACATGCCAGGCGGAATAATTGGAGCAGCCGATGTAGCGCACGAGCCCGCGCCGGACCAGGCTGTCGAGGGCCTCCAGCGTCTCCTCCAGCGGCGTCACGCCATCCCATTGATGGAGCTGGTAGAGATCGATGACATCGGTGCGCAGCCGCTTCAGGCTGGCCTCGCAGGCGCGGATCAGATGATAGCGCGAGGTGCCCGCATCGTTCGGCCCGTCGCCCATGGCAAAGCGCGCCTTGGTCGCGATCAGCACGCCGTTCTTTCGCTTGCCGCCCAGCGCTTGGCCGATGATCTCCTCCGAGGCGCCGGCCGAATAGACGTCGGCCGTGTCGATCAGATTGACCCCGGCATCGAGGCAGAGATCGATCTGCCGGCGCGCCTCCTTCACGCCGACATTGCCGACCTGGGCGAAGTCCCCCTTGCCGCCCATGGTCATGGTGCCGAGGGTGAGGGCGGAGACCTTCAGGCCGGAGCGGCCGAGCAGGCGATATTCCATGAGACGCATCCCGGTTGGGGTGGGTGATGGGGATGATCTAGGCAGTTGGCCGCCCGACATCCAGAGGCAATTGCTTGAGCGCAATCGGCGAAGCGGCCGCGAAAGATTCACCACAGAGGCACAGAGACACAGAGGAGAAAAGAATTCTGACACGCGCCTGATCGCAGGAGAGGTGCACTCTCCCGCTACCTCTGTGTCTCTGTGCCTCTGTGGTTTTTCTTCGGATGTGGGGTCTGGACCGCGCGATTGGCAGCCATCCCATGAGATGGACGCAGTTTAGAAATAACAAAACAGTCTGGCAAGCCCCGGAGAATGGTCATATGTGATGCCCCCTCCATTGCCTGGAAGGGACGGTCATGATCGCCTGCGGATTAGATTTCGGAACCTCGAATTCGGCCATCGGTGTGCTGAGGGGCAACGCCCCGGCCCTGGCGCCGGTGGAGGGCGAGAGCACGCTGATTCCCAGCGCGGTCTTCTTCGAGGATCAGGATCGCTATCGCGTGCGCTTCGGCGCCGATGCCATTTCCACCTATATCGAGCAGGCCGACGGCAGGCTGTTCCGGGCGCTGAAGACGATCCTGGGCTCGCCCTTGATCGAGGAGACCACGGCGCTGGGCCGGCGCAAGATCGCGCTGGCCGATGTCGTGCAGATGTTCGTGCGCCATCTCAAGGTCGCGGCCGAGGCCTTCCTGGGCCAGGAGGTGAGCGCCGTGGTCCATGGCCGGCCCGTGCGCTTCGTCGACGGCGACGATGCCGCCGATGCCAAGGCGGAGAAGACGCTTCGCGACATCGCCCATCGCGTCGGCTTCCGCGAGGTCACCTTCGTCTATGAGCCGCTGGCCGCAGCACTCCACTATGAGCAGAGCGCTGTGCGGGAGGAGCTGGTGCTGGTGGCCGATATCGGCGGCGGCACCTCGGATTTCACCGTCATTCGCATCGGGCCCGGCCGGCACGCGCGCGCCGAGCGCAAGGACGACATCCTCGCCTTCACCGGCGTCAGGGTGGGCGGCACGGATTTCGATTCCGAGATCAGCCTCGATGCCGTCATGCCGCTGCTCGGCCGCGGCAGCCCCCTCATCGAGAAGGGCATGACCATGCCCCATGCGCTCTATCGCGAGCTCGCGACCTGGGCGACGATCAATTTCACCTACAGCTATCGCAACCAGCGCGAAGTGACCCAGCTCATGCGCGAGGCCCAAGAGCCGGAGAAGATCGCCCGGCTGCTGAAGGTGCTGCACGATCGCCTGGGCCACCGCATCGCCTTCGCCGCCGAAGAGGCGAAGATCGCCCTCAGCGAGAGCGACAGCTTCGACCTGCCGCTGGCATTCATCGAAGCCGGACTGCATGCGCCCGCGAGCCGCGCCGGCCTCGACCGCGCCATCCGCCGCGGGGTCGAACGCATCGGCCGCGCCGCGGCGGCCTGCGTCGCCGCGGCCGGGCTGCGGCCGGGGGATATCGAGACGATCTTCTTCACCGGCGGCTCGAGCCGCGTGCCCGCCGTACGCGCCGCCATCTCGCGTGCCGCGCCCACCGCCCGCGCCATGACGGGCAATGACCTGCTCTCCGTCGCCTGGGGGTTGACCCAAGAGGCGACGCGGCGCTTCGCCTGATTCCCGTTGTTTTCGGCTTGTTGTCGGCCCTGGAAGGACGCGGCTGCGAGTTTATTAATTCTCCAGTCTCGACTTAATAATTCATTAGCTTATCGGGAGGATTCCTTAAAGGGGGGACGCCACGGCGGGCGCATGCAAACCGCCGCACGCAGGCCCTATTAGGGAGTGAAACGATGAGGTCCAGATATCTCGCAATAGCCCTCGCATTGACGTCATCAGCGGCGATGGCGGACAGCCAGATCGGCAATGTCGTGCAGCCGGACTACTCGGGCGCCACGGGAACCAGAGCGGTCTCGAGCGCCGCCCTGGAGGAGCTCCACTTCAACAGGGACGTCTTCGCCGGGGAAACCGTCAAGACGCCGGCGAACGGCTCGACGGTGATCAAGTTCCAGGATCAGACGCAAATTCAGGTGGGCCATGACTCCACCATCGTCCTGGACAGCTTCGTCTACGATCCACAGACCGCCACCTCGACCGGCACCATTGCCTTCTCCAAGGGCGTCTTTCGCTTCATCAGCGGCACGGCCGGCGACAAGGCCGTCGGGCTCAGCACGCCGACCACCGCGATAGCCATCAGAGGCACCCGGGTTCTCATCAACGTCGCCGACGACGGCAGCTCCGACGTCGGCGTCGTCGACGGGTCGGTCGAGGTGACGCCCTGCGGCGGCGGAAGCGCGGTGACGCTGACCCAGGGACAGGCCGTCCGCGTCAGCGCCGCCTGCAACGGCGCCGAGCACATGCCCTTGGCCGAGGTGCCGGTGGACGCCACGGTCGCCAGCGATTTCGATGCGCCGTCGCCGGCGCAGAACGGATCGGCGCTGGCCGGGCATCAAAGCAGCGTCAATGGCATCATGGGCGGAAATCCCCACGAGGTCACGCCCCAGGATCCCGACCGCGACGGCGACAAGGACAAGCCGGGCGAGGATTGAGCGGCCGGCGCGGGAGTTGCATCGGATGAAAGGGCGCCCGGCGAGGGCATGTTCATGATCGCTGGCAAGACCGTCAGCCGGCGCGCGAAGTGTACATAAGTCGACCCGCCTTCCTTTGTATTCCCTCCCCCCTTGCGGGGGAGGGTTAGGGTGGGGGGTGGGATCCGCGTCTGCGGATCATGAATGAGCTCCGTGCTGCATCGATCGTATCATTGAGGATACGGCCACCCCCACCCCGGCCCCTATGGAGTGGACACATCTTTCGCCGCGCCTCGGGCCAAAAAGCGCGAGAAGTCCCCGCAGATACGGGACTTCCTCGCCCTTCATAGCTATCGGCCGCACTACTCGACCCCTGTTGGCCAAGCCATTGATCGGACTCTGCTTTTTGAGATGTGTCCGTGCCATAGCCCCGGCCCTCCCCCCTCAAAGCGCGGGCCTGACGGCCCGCAGGGGGAGGGGGAAGAAGGGAACGGCGGCGATCAGTGAGACATGAATATCGCCTAGCGCTTTCGCGGGAATGACGGAAAAGGATTGAGCTAGGCGAGCTGCAGCGCCGCCATGATCTCCGCCGCCTTGCGCACCCGCGCCACGCGGGGCAGGACCTTCTCGATGGAGAAGCGATGCAGATCCTCGCCGAGGCTGGTGCAGGCATCCTCGGCAACGACGACCGCGTAATTGTGCTGCCAGGCCTCCCGCGCCGTCGATTCGACGCCGAAATTGGTCGCGATCCCGCCCAGCACGATGGTCGTGATCCCGCGGCGGCGAAGCTGAAGATCGAGCTCCGTGCCGTGGAAGGCGCCCCATTGCCGCTTGGTGATGACGGATGCGGCGGGCAAGGATGCGATCTCCGGCGGCAGCTCCGACCAATCCGGCGGCAGCCCGCCGGGCGGGAGCTGCATCGGCGTGTCCACCGCCTGGGGCGGCCGGTCGGCCTGGTCGCCGGCGAAGGCGACGCGCACGGGCAGGATCGTTCCGCCGGTATCGGCAAAGCGCCGGCCCAGCGCCGCGCTCGTCTCGATGATCTGGGCGGCGGCATGGGGCGCCAAAGGCAGGGCCAGCGTGCCCTTCTGCAGATCGATCAGCACCAGCGCGGTCTTGCGGGGATCGAGGCTGAACGCCATGAGTTTCTCCTGAGCTGTTCCCCGTGAGATAAGACATCCTCCGCGCCAGCCAAGACCCCCGAGATGAAGATCGCCAGCTTCAACATCAACCACATCAACCGCCGCTTGCCGAATCTGCTCGCCTGGCTGAGGAAGGCCAAGCCCGACATCGTCGCGCTGCAGGAGCTGAAGGCGGCCGACAGCGACTTCCCCGCGGCCGCCTTGCGCAAGGCGGGCTATGGCGCGGTCTGGCGCGGGCAGAAGACCTGGAACGGCGTCGCCATTCTGGCCAAGGGGGCGGAGCCCGTGCTGACGCGCGATGCCCTCCCCGGCGATCCCGACGACAGCCAGAGCCGCTATATCGAGGCCGCGGTCGAAGGGCTGCTCGTCACCTCGATCTATCTGCCGAACGGCAATCCCCAGCCCGGGCCGAAATTCGACTACAAGCTCGCCTGGTTCGATCGCCTGATCGCCCATGCGGCCGCACTCAAGGCGGCGAAGATCCCGGTGGTTCTCGCCGGCGACTACAACGTCGCCCCCACGCCCCTGGACATCTACCCGACGAAGTCCTGGGACAAGGACGCGCTCATCCAGCCCGCGAGCCGCGCGGCCTTTCGCCGGCTGACCGAGCAGGGCTGGGTCGATGCGATCCGCAAGCTCCACCCGAAGGCGCCGATGTACAGCTTCTGGGACTACAAGCGCCAGCGCTGGCCGCGCGATGCGGGGCTGCGCCTCGATCATCTGCTGCTGAGCCGCAGCCTCGCCCGCCGGCTGGACTCCGCCGGGGTCGACCGCGAGGTGCGCGGCGAAGAGGGCGCCAGCGACCACGCGCCGGCCTGGATCGTCCTCAGCTGAGGTTTGCTACGACCGACCGTGCAATCCGGGAATCTTCCGTGCCGATCGGGTAGACCCTGGGGGCGGGGTGGCAGAGGATGCAGCTTCGAACGGCAAGCCCCAGAGGTGTCCGGTCATGTCCGAAGCCCGCCCCCCGCTCCCGCCCTTTACCCGCGAGAGCGCGATCAAGAAGGTCCGCGGGGCGGAGGATGGCTGGAACAGCCGCGATCCTGCCAAGGTGTCGCTGGCCTATACCCGCGACAGTGTCTGGCGCAACCGCGCGGAGTTCGTCACGGGGCGCGAGGCCATCGTCGAGTTCCTGCGGCGCAAATGGATCCGCGAGCTCGACTATCGCCTGATCAAGGAGCTCTGGGCCTTCGAAGGCAACCGCATCGCCGTGCGCTTCGCCTATGAATGGCGCGACGATTCGCGCAACTGGTTCCGCTCCTACGGCAATGAGAATTGGGAGTTCGAGGACAACGGGCTGATGCGCTGGCGCATCGCCAGCATCAACGACCTGCCCATCGCCGAATCCGACCGCAAATATTTCTGGGATCAATCCGCGCCGAGGCCCGCCAATCACCCCGGCCTGACCGAGCTTGGCCTGTAGCTAAGGACCCGCAGGCCCGTTTCCCCTCGCTCCTGCCTTCCTCCCCTGGGCCCCCAAACGGGGGAAGAGGACGGGGGTGAGGGGGAATTGATTTGGACGGCGCGTTAAGACCCCTTCGCTGCCCCTTCTCGTCATCTACGCTTGGGGCCGGCGAGCCCCATTCCCTCAACGTCATGGTCGGCGCAGGCCGACCATCCACGAGTTTGCCCGCCCCAAGCGGCGTGTTTCCCTTCTATGGACATGAAAGCGCCTCGCCTCCCCTTCTCTATCTCCCTCGCCCCCCCGAAGGGGGGAGAGGGCTGGGGTGAGGGGGATGCAGCGCTCCAAGCCAACAACCCCCTCACCCTGCCCTCTCCCCCTTGCAGGGGGAGAGGGGGCTATAGGGATAGGGGGAGAGGGAGATAAGGGATAGGGGGCGAGGGGCTTGCTACTTCAGCTTCGCCGCCGCCGCATCGAGCGTCGCCCGGTCATTGCCGTGGCGGGCGATCAGCTCCTTGGCCTTTTCGGCCGAGATGCCATGCTTCTTGGCGAAATAATCGACCTCATAGGCCTCGCCGCCCGCGACCTTGCTGCGGTCGGCGGCGCCGCGCTTGGATTTATCGTCGCTCATCGTGGCTTCCTTTCATGAGGGGCCCCGGGGGGCCGGTCAGAGGTAACCCCCCGGGGGCGGCATTAGTTCGCCCAGGTCGCCGCCGGAGGCGGCTGGGGGTTCGGCGGCAAGGTTCTGAACTATCCGGGCGCGGCGGTGTTCCCTCATCACGTGTAGCGCGGAACTTGCCACCACCCGCCTTCCGCCACGCTTCAGAAAGGGCTTTCCATGCAGTGGGGTAATTTCCGGCGCAGCAGCAATGTCGAGATCGCCGAGCGCGGCAGCGGCGGCGGGGGCGGGTTTCGCATGGGCGGCGGCAAGCTCGGCATCGGCGCCGTGGTCATCGTGCTGCTGGCCTCCTGGGGCCTGGGCATCGACCCCAGCGTGCTCTTTGGCGCGCTGACCGGCGAGGGCACGGGCGGCTATAGCGACTCCCCGAGCTCGCCCCAGACCCAGAGCTATAACGAGAGCTCCCCGCAAGGCCAGACGACCGCGGCGCAGAACCCCGATGCGCCCTTCGTCGCCGCGGTGCTGGGCGAGACGGAGGACCGCTGGAGCGAGATCCTGGCCCCCCATGGCGTCACCTATGAGGCGCCGAAGCTCGTGCTCTTCTCGGGCGTGACGCGCTCGGCCTGCGGCACCGCCGCCTCCGCCATGGGTCCCTTCTATTGCCCGAACGACCAGCGCATCTATCTGGACACCGAGTTCTTCCGCGAGATCCAGACGCGGCTGGGCGGCTGCGAGGCCGGCAGCAAGTCTTGCGAGTTCTCCGAAGCCTATGTGATCGCCCATGAGGTGGGCCATCACGTGCAGAACCTGCTGGGCATCCTGCCGAAGGCCGAGGCGGCGGAGGCCAAGGCGAGCGACACGGAGGCCAACCGGATCCAGGTCCGCATCGAGCTGCAGGCCGATTGCTTCGCCGGGCTCTGGGCCAACAAGGCCCAGGCGAAATGGAGCTTCCTCGAGGACGGCGATGTCGATGCCGCCTTGCAGACCGCCTCGGCGATCGGCGACGACACGCTGCAGAAGCGGGCCCAGGGCTATGTCGTGCCCGATGCCTTCACCCATGGCACCGCCGCCCAGCGCAAGCATTGGTTCGTGACCGGGCTGAAGGGCGGCGCGCTGGAGAGCTGCGACACCTTCGCCGCCGGGGCGCCCTGAGGGGTGTTGCGGCGCAGCACCGGGCCGGGGGGTTTACCTGTTTCTGCAGCGAATCTACAGGTGCTGCAGGTGCGAGATTTGTTGCGGTGCACCCCGTTTACCGGGGGGCTGGCTGTTTTTGCAGCGAATTAACAGCAACCGCAGCTGCGAGACAAGGTGGTCTCCGAGAGTAACCGCCCGCCGGCAGGGCCCAGTGCTTGTCCGGCGCTATCCGCGCCATGGATCCCTCCTTCGCGAACCATGGCTGAAGCTAGGATATTACCGCAAATTCCGGTTTCCGCCAAGGCCCGGCTTTACGGTGCTGCCCTACAATGCGCCCATCGCCCTTGACGGCCACCTCACATCCGATGCGGGCTTGTTCGCCTATCGTGAACTCGACGACGCCCTGAGCCCGAGCGTCCAAGTGTCAGATTTTTATCCGCTAGAGCTCCTTTGAGATTCCAACCCGCAAGGGTTCGAGTTCAAATCCGTCTTCGCCCCGTTTCAGTCGGACTCTGTTCCCCACGGCCCCGCAAGCCGACATCGTCGCCAAACCAGCGACGAAGGATTTCGGGCAGGCGGTTTGCAGCGTCCTTGTCGTTGCGGCGAACAACATTGATCGCAATTTCGACTATGAGGGCTTCGAACTGCTCACCGTCGATACCAACTTTGCTGGGGCCTAAAGCGAGCCCTAGCTCGGCCGCCCGCTGAGGAAGGAAGATAATGGGCTTGCCGCCTTTATTTCTTGCCACCCGACAAATTACATCAGCGCGCGCCTCCTTTGGATTCGTGCGATCCAGATACTGAGCCAGACGCCAATCCAAAATCTCGCGCAACAAATCCCGGAAAGCGCTCGGATCATCGACATCAAATGTTGATGAAAAACGATCCTCTTCAAAATGAAAATATCGATTTCCGCCGGTGCCTTCGGCGTTCACGAAGGCCCTAACCGGATTTTCGACTAGAAGTCGATGCAGTCCTTGCGTGTCGTCTAGATCAACGGAAAAATCCTCACGCACTTTGGGCAACCGTGACGCAAGCTTTGCTATTTGGCCTGCCAACTCGTTCATCGTAATGCTTCCCGGCAAAGCTTCAACAGCCATCATTCCGAGCAGTACAGCAATCTTGTAGCTCCGAGTGAGAGGCGTTCTTTCCATGCTCTCAAGGAACTCTCGTGACCCGGCGTAGGCGGCTGCCTCGCGCGTTTCAAAGCCTCCCTTGCGCCCCACGAACCCAAGCCAGCTCCGCTCACTGGCGCTGCGTGGATTGTAACCCTCGTGATAGGCTTCCACCGCCGTAGGCCGAACACCATGTCTATCGAGGAAGTCGTCATAAAATGCCTCAAGCGCAACCTCGGGACCTGCCGGCCGCAGCAATCTTTCCAGCATCGCCACGCATTCAAGATCATACGTGACGGAGCAACTCGGCGGCAGGGGAAGCTGTCCCCTCCGCGCTTCTTCCAGGACTTGCCGAAGCGCCGCGTCGCTGTTGGCGTCCCTCCCGGCGAGGGCAGCCACCGCGCCGAGTTTTGTGAGGAAGGCGCGGTGATTGCCGATGTAGTCGACGACCGTTAGGAACGGCTTATCGTCGTTTCGACGAAGACCCCGACCGAATTGCTGCATCCAAATTACAGTCGATTCCGTTGGGCGCAGCATGAGAATGGTATCGAGGTTCGGAAGATCCACCCCCTCGTTAAAGATGTCGACAGAGAAGATAACTTCTAGCTCCCCTCGGACCAGACGCTCCAGGGAATCAGCGCGCGGAGCACTACTCGGGCCCGCGTGAACACAGACAGCGCGGACATCGCGCGCAACAAAGAATTTCGCCATGAACTCCGCATGACGCTGCGAGGAGCAGAATCCTATTGCTCGCTTCCCGCCGTGCTTCCTGAACTGCTCCAAGGCGTTCGCGGCTCGAGTCTCTGTTGCAATCGCCGCCTCGAGCTCTTCCGGATCGAAGCGCGCACTTCGCCACGGAATATTGGAATAATCGACCTCATCCGGAACACCCCAATATTGGAAGGGGGCCAGCAGTCCGGCCTCCACGCCAATCGATATCGAGGCGTCGAAGACCAAATTTTCCTGACATAGCGCGAGAAGATCGCCGCCATCCATACGTTCGGGAGTGGCGGTCAACCCCAGCAAGAATTTAGGCTCAAAATAGTCGATGATTCGACGATAGGTCCTAGCCGCGGCGTGATGAAACTCATCAACAATTATGTAATCGAAGGCATCTGGGGGCAGCGCGGACAGGTGCTGGGATCGGCTGAGCGTCTGTACTGATGCGAATAGGAGGTCGCTGGTGGGCTCATGCTGCGAACCCGTCATCCGACCGATCGAAGCGCGTGGGTGCACACGTCGAAAACTGCTTATCGCCTGATTCAAAATCTCTTCGCGATGGGCAACGAATAGTATTCTCTGAAACTCGGGCCGATTGCTGTCGAAGGCAGCGAGCCACGTCTTCCCGAGGCCGGTTGCCAACACCACGAGCCCCGCCGAAAAGCCTTCGCGGCGCGTGGTCTGGAGAGCTTCTAGTGCTTGACGCTGAATCTCATGGGGGGTAGCCGGCTCTTCCGGTGTGGGACCGGCCACTTCGGCTGCTCTCCAATTTGGGGCGACCCGCCTGCGCTCGTAGCGTTAAATCCACTCTTCATCCGCTAAGGAGGTCTCGTCGGTATGAAAAAGATCTTCAAAAGCCTTCGTAATTTCCATGAAACCGGCCTGCTCGTCAGCCGACACGACTTTGTAGTTCCACTCTACGGAGTTCTGTGAGAGCAGGCTCGGAAAGATTGGAGCTGCCGACGAACGCGATCCCCTTCGACCCCGCTTGAAATATGTACGTCTTGAGATGGAATCCCCGGGGGTCTAAGTCGGGCCGACGGGTCTCGTAGACTCGCAACTTTAAATTCCCCGTCAGGTCGTTCAGTCGTCGCAACGCGGAGGGTTCAGTGACGTCGAGATAGTCTCCAACAAGAATGCGGGCCCTGCCCCCTCGATCGAGAAAATCGCGCAGGTGTTCAACAATTAGCCGCGCCCCGCTGTCTAGTAGGAACGCGACGGCGACGTCGCAGACTTCAGCGCGATCGAGATTCGACAACAAGTACGAAAGGAACGGATCGTCACCACCTTTTACGAGCCTATGCGAATCCGATGATGGGTTCGTCGGTTCAGAAACGAGGTAGTTACCTCTGGCTGGAACGACGTGGCGTATTCCCCCACGCGGGTCCGCGACATCCCCATCGTAGCGCGGAATTATATGGAGATGGAAATGTAAGATTGTCTGACCTGCAGCAATCCCTTCATTGTAGCCGACGTTGAAGCCTCGAGGATGAAACTGGTCCGCAATCAGGGTTTGCGCGTCGGCGATTGCGGACCAGATCGCGGATCTCTCCGCTGCAGTTAGCGCCGCCCAATTCGACTTGTGCGCGCGCGGGACGAGAAGGAGATGCCCCTCATTAACCGGGAATGCGTCCCAAATGGCGATCAATAGATCATTTGCGAAGGCGATTCTTTGTGGATCAATCGAGCAGAACGGGCAACCCAAGTAACTCATCGGAACAAAGATCCTTTAGCGAGCATTGGTTCGATCCCGACCGGCGTAAGCGCCGAGCCCGCGGCGGCGGCGCACAAAAGACGCCTGACCTAAAAGCCGGATTCCACCAGGCACGCCCGCCGGCGGTAGTGACCTAATTTGAGCGTCGATAAAATCCGGCGCCATCCAAGAGAAATTCATCGACCATCTCTTTGGTCCCTTCCAAAATGACGCCACGCGCCCTTTCAATTGCGTCAGCGGTGCCCTTAATCGGCCGTTTGTCGTTTCGGTCCGTTGAGACGTCACATTCCTTGAAACTGTAGACAGCGACTAGCTTGGTCATTGTGTCCCTCGGCTGCGGCTTGAGCCGCTTGTGCTGCCACGCATCTCCGCGCAAAAATACTTCGCGAGGTGTCAGCTTCTGCGCCCGCCTCGTGAAAAACTGAGAGCGATAATGCTGAATTCCGAATATCTAGCAAACGGGGCGGTTCCGCGGCCCCGGCATGTTATGCGATAGTATGCTGGTGAAAGGCGACGCTTAGGCGAGACGCCAGGGACCCTTGTCGCCGCGCGGTTTTGGCTGAAGCTTATGCTCTCCTCTTAGCTGGTCGGCCGCCCACCGAATATCGTATTGCCAAGTGTAGAAGAGATCCCCCGAAGCCTTGAGCTCCGCCTCATGGTTATCCCAAACATGCTTTGCAACAGCGGGAATGCTTGCTCTACCCCCCTGCGCACTCAGGGCTTGAACTATCCAAGCTTTTAGGTCGCTTTTCGTTGCCATCAGACGCCTCCCTCAGGGAAATGTCGACTATGATTTTAACCGGTAGGGCCAAACTTCCCCCCGTGCCGCGCCCATCAGAGAAGCTCTACGCGCTGTTCGCCTGCTGCCATGCGCGCTCCGCCGGTACCAGCTCGCCCTCATGGGCGAGATGGGTCCAGCCTGTGTGGAAACGCGTTGATTTGGTAGAGTGATTCCCGATCAGCGAGGGGAGTCGGGATGAAGCGATTTGTCGAGGGCGAGGATCGCCGGCAAGCGACACTGCTTCCCGAGTGCCTGGACGATTACGTAACGCAGGACAATCCTGTCCGGGTCATCGAAGTCTTCATTGACGAACTCGATCTCGGCGCCGTGGGCTTTGCCGGGGTCGTGCCGGAAGCGACCGGGCGGCCTGCCTATCATCCCGCGACGCTGCTGAAGATCTATCTCTACGGCTATCTCAACCGCATCCAGTCGAGCCGGCGGCTTGAGCGGGAGACTCAGCGCAATGTCGAGCTGATGTGGCTGACCGGCCGGTTGATGCCGGACTTCAAGACGATCGCCGACTTCCGCGGCGACAATGGGCCGGCGATCCGCGCGGCCTGCGCCCAGTTCGTCGTGCTGTGTCGCCAGCTCAGTCTGTTCACCCGGGCTGTCGTGGCCATCGACGGGAGCAAGTTCAAGGCCGTCAACACCCGCGACAAGAACTTCACGGTGACCAAGGTCGCCAAGCGCATCGAACAGGTCGAGGCCAGCATCGCGCGCTATCTGGCGGCGCTCGACCGTGCGGACCGACAGGACGATGATGTCGGCGAGGCCAAGACGGTGCGCCTCAAAGAGAAGATCGAGGGCCTGCGGCGGCAGATGCAGTCCCTCAAGGAGATGGGCAAGCAGGTCGAGGCTGCGCCTGACAGACAGGTCTCCCTGACCGATCCCGACGCCCGGTCGATGGCGACCAGCGGCAAGGGCACCGGCATCGTCGGCTACAATGTCCAGATGGCCGTCGATGCCGAGCACCATCTGATCGTCGCGCACGAGGTCACCAATATTGGCAGCGACCGGGCGCAACTGACCTCGATGGGGCAAAAGGCGCTGGACGCTACCGGGTGCGAAGAGATCACGGTGCTGGCCGACCGCGGCTATTACAACGGCGACGAGGTGCTGGCCTGCGAGGGCAGCGGAGTTTTGCCCTGCATCCCCAAGACACAGACATCCGGCAACGCCAAGCGCGGCCTCTTCACCGTGGCCGACTTCATCTACGACGCCGAGAATGACCGCTACACCTGTCCGGCTGGCAAGCACCTGACCAGAGGAAAGGTGCGTTCGGACCGCCAGGACAATATCGATCACTATCGCAATCTCACGGCCTGTTCGTCCTGCGCGCTCAAACCCAGATGCACGCCCGACAAACACAAGCGCCTGAAGCGCTGGGAACACGAAGGCGTCCTCGACAAGATGCAGGACAGGCTCGACCGCATGCCGAACGCCATGACCATCCGCCGCCAGACCGTCGAGCACCCGTTCGGGACGCTCAAGGCGTGGATGGGCAGTACCCATTTCCTGACCAGGACCCTCGAAAAGGTCAAAACCGAGATGAGCTTGCAGGTGCTCGCCTACAACATGAAGCGCATGATCAACATCTTCGGCGTCAAACCGCTGATGACGGCAATCGCCGTCTGATCCACACCCCGCCTGCCAGCGGCCTCATCGCTGCCACGCTCAAACAGCGGCCGTCAACGCATTCTGTGTTTGCGCCATGTCGATCATCGCGTCCAGAATTGACACGATACGGTTTATCTCCGCCCGCGTGATAGGTGTCTGCAGCCCGCCATGTATGAAATTGTTACGTTTCTCCACAAGCGGCCTTAGATCGTCGGCTTCGGTGGGCGTAAGAATCCCCTCGCTGGCGAGAAACTGTACCAGGCGGGTGGGTGACTGCGGGCGTTGAGCGTCCTTCGGTCCGACCGGCAAGGGTGTATCGAGGAAGGCATCTGGGTAGAGCCGCAATCTTGATGAATGAATGCCTTTTGAACGCCGCGTAGCCTCTGCTACAAACGGGCGGGAACGAAGCAACAAATCCAAAAAGGCGAAGTCGTAGTCATCGGTAATTGGCGTATAGACTCCATAGGACGGACTAATAAGGCCGTCCTCCGGGCTGACGCCCATCGCACCCATCCAAGCCCACATTGTGTTAATCACGACATCGCCTCTGGACACGAGCTTGTAGCCCTCGTTGCTCTCGGCGAGGAACATGTTCACGTCCTTTTCGGAGCGCTTAGTTACGCCAGTGATGTGTGAAACTGTCAGAAGTTCTTCTTCACCTGCGTCGCTACGGTCTCGGCGCTCTCGAAGCAAGAATTTGGCTCTGCGTACCTTCCAGCCGCGTGGCAGATTGCCAAACCAACCGCTTGGCCCGCCAAGTTCGGCATTAAGGAGGGAACCATCCACCATTCTGGCAACGACCGAAGCCTTCTTCTCTTCGATCAGAGAACGGAAACGTTCTCGCTTCTCAATGAGTTGATCGATGCGGACGGCTTCTCGATCAAGGAAATCCGCAATTGATTTTTGAGTTTGATGATCAGGAATGTGGATGGTGCTAGCAAACAAGGCACTGTCATCCAAGTTTTGGATGCCTGTACTCTGCTTGATGAATTGGTGCGAGAATCCCGATAGGTATAGGGCCGCTAGCAAGTAGGTGAGATAATTGGGTATAACGATTCTGCTTGGCCTGAGACGGGCAACAAAATTCGACGTGATCGCGTCGACATCCGCGTGAAAACGGACGACGCGTCCTACTGGCGTTTTCTCCCCGCCTCCGGACTTTTCGATAAGTATATCGCCCGTTCTCAGCGCAAGTTTTCGGAACTGGTCGCTACCGACTGATCTGATGGTCTGATTGCTTAGATCGAGCCCCAATTTATCCCAAGCGAAGTCAGCAACCCGAACACAGACGACATCTTTTTCGTCGGTGCCAGCTTCACCGCCCCAAGCTCCATTCTTGGCACTATTGATGCAGAACCGCAGCCGTGTTCTATTCCAGCCATGCTTCTGGTGGGTGAACAAGGAGCTCATCCAGTCACCTCTTTCAGCAGTCCGGCGATCTCGGCCTCAAGCCGTTTCAGCTCCCCGTCTATGACTTCGAGGGGACGTGGCGGGACGTAATTGTAGAAGTACCGGTTGAAATTGATCTCGTAACCGACGCGGCCAACCTCACCGTCGCGCACGTCGCGGTAATTTTCGTCCACCCAAGCGTCTGTCGCGAACGGTGTGACCTCACGTGCGAAGTATTCATGCCAATCCTCGTTCAACGGTACCAGCTCATGGTCACGCAGTTCGGTGTCCGCTTCGGGATTACCGTCGCTATCTGTGCAGATATCGGCTTCTTCCTCGCGCTCGGACAGCGCGGAAAGGATTGCCTTTTTGACTGGCCCGGCGATCTTCACCCCCTCGGTCTTTAGCACCTTGGACAAGGCCTTTTCGAAGGCATCACGATTGGTGAAGCGCCTATCGCCCATGTCGAGCAACATGGCCTCGATCTCCTTGCGGTCGTCGAGGCCGAGTTTCAGAAACGCTTTGTCGTCGCGCAGCCGGGCAACCCGCTCCACGCATGTTTGAAACTTCAGTTTCAGGGGCCGATCGATGCGGATTTCGCGAAACCCAAAATCGGCGGTATCCAAGATCTTCGCGACCTCGGACTCTGCGCTCTCGCCGCCCAGGAAGCCTTCGTAGATGCGAACGATCTGGGCTCTCGCCTCGTCGGGTATTTCGCGGCGCTTGGAACCAAGACTTCTGCGCATCGATTTCCAAAACCGTTCGCCTGATGCGTCGATCAATTGCACCTTGCCCCGTCGCTCCTTTGGCTTGCGGTTGGTTAGAAGCCAGACGTAGGTCTGGATGCCAGTGTTGTAGAATAGGTCGGTCGGCAGCGCGACGATTGCCTCAACCCAGTCGTTTTCCAGCATCCAGCGGCGGATTTCGCTCTCACCTGACGCTGCCCCGCCGGTGAACAGGGGTGATCCATTCATAACGATGCCAATGCGCGATCCCGTTTCGTCATTGCGCATCTTCGAAATCATGTGCTGCAAGAACAGGAGCTGCCCATCGGATATGCGAGGCAAACCGGCTCCAAAGCGCCCGTCCTTGCCCAGCATCTCGGCTTCCTCCTTGATCGGGTCCTGGTACTTTTTCCAGTCCACCCCATAAGGCGGATTGGAAAGCATGTAGTGGAACTTCTTGCCCTTGTGTGCATCCTGGGTGAGCGTGTTGCCAAAGGCGATCTGTTCCGGGTCATGGCCAGTTACAAGCATATCCGACTTGCAGATGCCGAAGGATTCGCCGTTTAGCTCCTGGCCAAAAAGCTCCACTCGGATCGATGGATTAAAGTCTTTTAGCGCCTCCTCGGTCAGCGCGAGCATACCGCCCGTACCGCAGGCGGGATCATAGACCTGCCGGATGATGCCCCTGCCGGTGAGTTTCGCGTCGTCGTTTGCAATCAACAGATCGACGATGAGGCGAATTACCTCGCGAGGCGTGAAGTGTTCACCAGCGGTTTCATTCGAGATCTCGGAAAATCTGCGAATTAGCTCCTCGAAAAGGTAACCCATCTCGATGTTGGATACCTTGTCCGGGTGAAGGTCTATCTCGCAGAATCGTTCAAAAACCTGCCAGAGAATCCCACCATCTTTCAGGCGCTTGAGTTGGTCTGTGAACAGAAACTTGTCGAGGAAGATATCGCGGACATTGCCGGAAAATTTGGTAACGTAGTCGATCAGGTTCGCATGAAGCTGGGCGGGATCCTGTCCCTTTAGGGTCTCGAACGTGAACGCAGACAGATTGTAGACTTTGATGTTACCGCCCACCGCGCTGAACAGGATCATATCGCGCGTTGCTTCATCAACATCCTTGGGAGCGCCTTTGTCAGCGGCGAGCACAGCCGCCTTGGAGCCTTCAAGGATGCAGTCGAGGCGGCGCATCACGACGAATGGCAAAATTACCTTACCATAGTCGGACTGCTTAAAATCGCCGCGAAGGATTTCGGCGATGGACCAGACGAATGATCCAAGGTTCTGAACCTTCTGCGTTGAATGTGGCAAGTTCCCGCTCCAACTCTTTTTCAATGACCTAGGGCGACGCGCCCTGACTGGTAGGTCGCCCGTGATCGGGCTTCCGGCTTTTGAAGACGCCCGTCCGAACTCCGCGACGTAGTCTCGCATGAATTCGCGGAGAATTGCGATATGACCCCATCTTGGTCGAGAATGCTCTGGGCTAGCTCGGACTTCCTCGGAGTGATCCCTGCTCCGTCCTCAAGTTTCGCCGACGCATTTGCCCCATCGAATCGAATGGTGCCGCTATGCCCGAAGCAACCCGCATTTCCATCACGTCCTCCGAGCATGTGACAGCCACTGCCTACCCCCCGACCTCCCACGGCGCCGGCCAAGCCCGCCTCATCCTCGCCCATGGCGCCGGCGGCAGCCAGGCCATCCCCTTCATGGTGCAATTCGCGACCACTCTGGCGGCGCGGGGGATCGGGACGCTCACCTTTAACTTCCTCTACAGCGAGAGCGGCCGGCGCCTGCCCGACCGGGGCGACAAGCTGGAGGCCTGCTATCGGGCGGTCATCCGGGCCGTTCGGGACGGCGCCTTCGACAACAGCCTGGGCGGGGCTGGCGGCCCGCTGATCATCGGCGGCAAGTCGATGGGGGGCCGCATCGCCTCGCAGGTTGCGGCGGGCGGGCCGGGGAGCGAGGCCGATGCGGTGGCGGGGCTGCTCTTCCTGGGCTATCCGCTGCACCCGCCGGGCCGCCCGGAGGTGCCGCGCACCAAGCATCTGCCCGCCATCCGGGCACCCATGCTGTTCGTCCAGGGCTCGAACGATGCCTTCGGCACGCCCGAGGAGCTGCGGCCGGTCATCCGGGGGCTCAAGGCACCGGCCGATCTCTGCGTCATCGAGGGCGGCGATCACTCCTGGAAGGTGCCGAAGGCCGCCGGCCGGTCGCAGGCCGAGGTGTTCGATTTCGCGCTCGACGCCATCGAGGGCTGGCTGGCGCAACGGGTGCTGGGCAAGGGGGCGGGCGGCCGCGGCGGGGCTTAGCGGGACTGTGCCCTACCCGGAGTGAGACCAGCCTGGCCCATGTGCAGTCCTCTCTCTCACCCCCTCCGAATTAAATTCTCGAGAAGAATTCTGGCTCCACCTCTACGTCTTCCACCAACTTAATTTTCACGCCGAGCTTGAGGTCTTTCAGCAGTCCGCACAGTGCTTCACCGTCAACCAGATCGATCGCTGGGGCACCGTCTCGCGTGGCCTCGCGTCGGGCATCCGCGGTAAACGCCGCCGTGGTGATGACGAGGCCTTTGTCCGCTCTGCCCATCATTGCCCCACGAAAATCGCGGATCACACTCGCTCCTACTGCACCTTTCCAACGCTTGCATTGAAATAGGACATGAAATGAGATGAGGTTCACTCGCAGAACGCCAACGCCGTCAATGCCGCCATCGCCGGATCTTCCCGAGACCTCGACGCGGATAAATCCGCTTTCCCTCAGAATGCGCTGGCAGAGGCGTTCGAATGCCGCTGGCTCTATCGCGGCTATCACTTCGAGGAGACGGTCGGTCCAAGCAAGCTTGGCTACTGCGTCATCCTGAACCTGCGTGACCTCGTCATCGCCTTCTTCCGCGACCTTGCGACCTGCTCGGATGACCGCGCGAACCCGTCGTGCGACGGCGGCGATCTCCTGATCCGACATGTTCCGTCCGATGTCGGTCAGGGTCCAGACGCCACGTTCAGAGTTGTCAATCGCGTCGACTTTCTTGAGATAAGTCCGCGCCCAGTGCAGCCGGTAACGCAGTACCGTCATGCGACCGGCGCTGTGAGGTACCGAGCGCACCTCGTCGCTTAGCTTTAGGTGGTCGGCGATCCAGTCGTGTAGTTCCTCGTTGGAAGCTGAGCCGCCAAGTGCCTTGAGTTCCCTAAATCGTAGGCTTCATTAGATCGTCGTATTTCGGAACGTCTTTTCGGGTCGCCATGGGCACTGTCCTTGATCGCACTAGGCAGCGATAGCGAGAGGTTAGGTCACCCAATCGGCTAAGTCGCGAACTATGTCGAGGGGTTAGCGGTCTCTGATGTGAACCGAGACGACGTCAGAGAATCGGGAACAAGCCCGTCAGGCGATATATTCCCATTGTCCCGCCATCGGGTGCGCGCTCGCTTCCAACGCGCTCGATCTGCCCCGTTCCACCCCTTCCGCCCTTGTGCCTGACGAGATCGACCAGTGCCCATGAAACGTGGTTTCGCCAAGCCGGGATGCCGCCGGGCAGCATCGCGTTGCGCATCTGGCTCGTGATGCCAAATTGTTCGGCAAGGGCATCTTCGAGTTCGCGTGAGGACCGCGGTCTGTCTCGCAAGAATTCGAGGATCGGCGGGTGCATGTCCGGCCGCGGGGGGAACGGGAGAATCCCCATGTCCGTCTCAACCAACTTCGCGTCCGGCGGTTCGGTTGACATGGCGTGCCTCCGGCAAAGGGCCAGCGGGTAAACGGTACCATCGGTACGGATGGGCCGCCAGCCCGGGCCCCGCGTGCGCCGGGGAAGGCGTGATACTGCCAGCCACGAATTCAAGGCCACCCCCACCCCGGCCCGCCCCCCCTCAAAGCGCAGGCCGATCAAGAGTGATCGGCCTGCAGGGGGCGGGGGAAGAAAAGGGGTGGCGGCCTCTTATCCGGAAGATGATGCGGCGAGCTCTTGGCCGACAAACTCGTGGATGGTCGGCCCCCTGCCTTCGCAGGGGCAAGCTTCAATACCGACCATGACGGTTGAGAGATGGAGGCTTGCTACGCGCTACCGGACGGCGGCGGAAGCCTTCGGCGGCCGGCAGACGGGCACATGTCTCACCTTCGCAGCTTGTCCAAAGTGATCGGCAGGTCGCGCACCCGCTTTCCCGTGGCGTGATAGACCGCGTTGGCGATCGCGGCGGGGACGCCGACGATGCCGATCTCGCCCACGCCCTTGATGCCGAGCGGATTGCCGTCGTCCGCCTCGTCGACGAAGATGACCTTGATGTCGTGGACATCGGCGTGGACCGGCACGTGATACTCCGCGAAATTGGCGTTCATGACGCGGCCGAGGCGGTGATCGATGGCGGTTTCCTCGTGCAGCGCCATGCCGATTCCCCAGACGACGCCGCCGAGGATCTGGCTGCCCGCCGTCTTGGTGTTGAGGATGCGGCCGGCCGCGATCGCGCTGACGGCGCGGGTGACGCGGATCACGCCGAGCTGCTCGTCGACCTTGACCTCGACGAAGATCGCGGAATGGGTGTTGTGGGCGCGCCCGTCGTCGCCGGCGGGGTTGGTGGTGACCTCCCGCTCGATCTCGCCCACGCCGCCCTGCCGCATGGCATCGGCGATGGAGACCGCACGCGCGCCGTCGCGCCGGCTGACCAGCCGGCCGTCCGCGAGTGCGACATCGGCGGGGTCGGCGCCGGCCAGCGGCGAGTTCGGGATCTGCTGGGCCAGGCGCAGCAGCTCCTGCCGGATCGCGGCGGCCGTGCCGGCGATGCCGTTGGAGACCGAGGCCGCGAGCCATGAGCCGCCTTCGACCGGCGATTGCGGCAAGGTCGAATCGCCGAGCTTGACGCTGATGGCCTCGAGCGGCAGGCCCAGCATGTCGGCGGCGACCTGGGCCATGATCGTGTAGGTGCCGGTGCCGATGTCCGACGCGGCGGAGGCGACCTCGGCATGGCCGTTGGCGGTGAGGCGGATGCGCACGGTGATCGGCACCTGGAAGGCATCCCAGACGCCGCTCGCCATGCCCCAGCCGACCAGCTCGGCGCCGTCGCGCATCGCGCGGGGCTCGGGGTTGCGCTTCTGCCAGCCGAAGGCCTCGGCCCCCTGGCGGTAGCATTCGCGCAGGGCCTTGCTGCTGTAGGGCCGGCCGTTGTGCTGGTCGCGCTCGGAATAGCAGCGCAGGCGAAGCTCGAGCGGGTCGATCTTGAGCGCGACGGCCAGCTCGTCCATCGCGCATTCCAGGGCATAGACGGCGGTGGCCGCACTGGGGCAGCGCATGTCGCAGGATGTGGGCAGATCGAGCTTGGCGAGCCGATGGGCGTATTGCGCATGGGCCGAGGTGTAGAGCAGGCCGGACCAGGCGGTCTCCTGCCGGAAGTAGTTCTCGTATTGCGAGGTCAGGGTGACCGCATCATGGGTGATCGCATCCAGCGTGCCATCGGCTTTCGCGCCCATGGCGATGCGCTGGATCATCGCGGGGCGGTGGCCCAGCACATACATCTGCTGGCGCGTCAGCACGACGCGCACGGATCGCCCGAGCGCGCGCGCCGCGAGCACGGCGAGCACCGTCTGGAACTGCGGGCGCAGGCCGCGCCGAAGGCCCCGCCCACGAAGGCCGACATGACGCGCAGCTCCTCGGGCTTCAGGGCGAAGACGCTGCAGAGATAGCGCTGCACGTTCTGCACGCCCTGGGTCTTGTCGTAGACCGTGAGCCTGCCGTCCTTCTCGACGACCGCCGTGGTGGCATAGAGCTCCATCGGGTTGTGGTGCTCGATGGGCGTGGAATATTCGCCCTCGTGGCGCACGGCAGCGGCGGCGAGCGCCGCCGGGGGTTGCCGCGCGGCTTCGGCGGGGTGAACAGCGCCTCGAAGGGATTCGTCGGATCCTTCATGGCTACGGCGCGGTCCCGCTCCTGGAATAGATGTCCGTGACATGCGGCTCGCTCTCATAGGCCACCCGGACCAGGGAGGCCGCGAAGCGCGCCACCTCCGGCGTGTCGGCGACGACGAGGGCGATCGGCTGGCCGTTGAACAGGATCCGGCCGTCGTAGAGCGGGCGGAAGGGCGCGCCGTCCGGCGCGACATCGTCCTTGTAGGCCTGGTCGTTGTCCGCCAAGGGCGGGCGGTTCTCATGGGTCAGCACGGCGACCACGCCCGCGACTTGCAGCGCCGCCGCGGCGTCGATGCTGACGATGCGTCCCTTGGTGATCGTCGCGGCGACCACGCTGCCATGGGCGAGGCCGGGGGCGGTGAACTCGCCAGCGTATTTGGCGGCGCCGGTGACTTTCGCGAAGCCGTCGACGCGCGATGTGGCGGTGCCGATGTAGGGTGCCATGGCGGTCCTCACGCGATCTTCTTGTTGGACTGGGACTGGGGCGTGCCGCGGGCCGCCTGGGACAGCGCGCGGATGATGGCACGGCGGGCCAGGTCGATCTTGAAGTCGTTATGCCCGAAGCCCTTGGCCTCGCCGAGGACGATATCCGCGGCTTCCGCGAAGCTCGCCTCGGTCGCCGGCCGGCCGCGCAGCGCCGCCTCGGCCTCGGCCTTGCGCCAGGGCTTGTGGGCGACGCCGCCGAGGGCAAACCGCGCCTCCCCGATCCGCTCGCCCTCGAGCTCGAGGCCGACGGCGACGGAGACCAGCGCGAAGGCATAGGACAGCCGGTCGCGGATCTTCAGATAGGTGTAATGCGTCGCGAATCCCTGGGGCGGCAGCTCGATCCCGGTGACGAGCTCATCCGGCGCGAGGGTGTTGTCGCGCTGCGGCTCGTCCCCGGGCAGGCGGTGGAAATCCGCCATGGCGATGACGCGCTCGCCGCGCGGGCCCGCGACATGGACTGTCGCCTCCAGCACCGCCAGGGCCACGCACATGTCCGAGGGATGCACCGCGATGCAGCTCTCGCTGGTGCCGAGGATGGCGTTCATCCGGTTGAGGCCGCCAAGCGCCGAGCAGCCGCTGCCCGGCTCGCGCTTGTTGCAGGGCGTGGCGAGGTCGTAGAAATAGGCGCAGCGCGTGCGCTGCAAGAGATTGCCGCCGACCGAGGCCATGTTGCGCAATTGCTGCGAGGCGCCGGCCAGCAGCGCGCTCGACAGCATGGGATAGCGCTGCTGCACCAGCGGGTGATAGGCGAGATCGGAATTCGCCACGAGCGCGCCGATGCGCAAGCCCCCGCCGGACGTCGCCTCGACCGTGGCGAGGGGTAGCCTCGAGATGTCGATCAGCGCCTGGGGCTGCTCGACATCCATCTTCATGAGATCGACCAGATTGGTCCCGCCGGCGATGAATTTGGCGCCCGGGCTGCCGGCCTTCAGGCTGAGCGCCTCGGCGACGCTGCGGCGCGCGCAATATTGGAAATTGATCATGGCTGCCCCGTCCCCTGTTGGCCCATCGCCTGCTGAATCGCCGCGACGATGTTGGGATAGGCCCCGCAGCGGCAGATATTGCCGCTCATCAACTCGCGGATCTCATCGGCGGTCTTGGCCTTGCCTTCGGCGATCAGGCCCGCGGCGGAACAGATCTGGCCGGGGGTACAGTAGCCGCATTGGAAGGCATCATGGTCGATGAAGGCCTGCTGCAGCGGATGGAGCACGCCATCCCTGGCCAGCCCCTCGATCGTGGTGACGCTGGCGCCATCCTTCGTGACGGCCAGGGTCAGGCAGGACAGGACGCGCCGCCCGTCGACCAGCACGGTGCAGGCGCCGCATTGGCCGTGGTCGCAGCCTTTCTTGGTGCCGGTCAGGTCGAGACGATCGCGCAGGACATCGAGCAGGGTGGATCGGGGATCCAAAGTGAGCCTGTGCGGGGTTCCGTTCACCGTCACCGTTGTCAAGACCGAGGCTGCGGCAGTGCTGCTTGCCTGGACCGGACCTCCGGCGCCGGCTTCCCTGTCGATGGGGCGGCCGGAACCGCCATCGTTGCTGACCATGATGAGCTCCCTCTTGTGAGTTGCCGCCGGGCGGTCAGTCCTGCGCCTGACGGCGCGGGTCGTCGGCTGGATCGAGATATTCGAGGCCGAGCGGTCCGATCGCCGAGACCTGGGTGACGTACTCGCCGGATTTCGCCCAGTGGAAATGCCAGGTATCGCCGGGGAGAACGATGACGCTGCCCGGCGGATAGGCCGTCACCTTGCTCCCGTCGAATTTCTCGCCGAGCCCGATATAGAACACGCCGGACATAACGGTGTAGATGCGGTCCTCCGGGTGCTTGTGGGGCATCAGCTTCACGCCCTGGGGGACCTTGACCCGGATCACATAGGGGCCCGCCGCCGAGGGCTGGCCGACCAGGATTGCGAGGCGGGCCGAGGGCGGAAAGGCGGGAAAGGGCTTCCACTCGATGTCCTCGGGCAGGATCGATTTGAAGGCGGATTCGCCGGGCTGATGGGTGCGGGCCATCGCAGTGCTCCAGTGGTGAGTGGGTCCTTGGGTCTTGTCGTCGCGCGACCGCTCATTTTTCCCGGGGGCCGCCGCCGCATCGAGCGCTTTTTTTGGGAGAAGGCCAAGCCGCATTGCTGGACTCCGTACTAAGCACCGCCCCGTTGCACGACGGCGCACCTCGGTGGTTTCGCGCAAGTGACCGTCCTCACAGGAAAATAACTGGCAGGGGTGTCGGGGTTCTTTCATCCGCGTACCGCTTTTTCGAAATTTGCACGATCGGCGGGCCGCCGAGCCGCGCCGCCGCAGGGCGGCATGCGGTGCTCAGGCCCGGGCGGGCGGGTTGCGGTCGAGGCGGGTTCTTTCCCACGGCCTTCCGGTTCCCGGCGGCAAGCCTCGTTCTCTAAGCCGTCATGGTCGAAGCGGAGCCTGCCCCTGCGAAGGCAGGGGGCCGACCATCCACGAGTTTGCCCGCCTCAAGCTGTGCGCTTCGGGCCTTCCTATCGATGTTCCTACAAGCGGCGGTCACGAAGACGTGGATGCTAGGGACAAGCCCTAGCATGACGAGAATGGGGGCGGCCGTTTGCAATTCTCGCGTCTCGGTAATGGACATGCCCCGGCAGCCGTGGCTTGTCCCGAGCATCCCGTTTTAGGGTCTCTTGGCCTGGGGGACGATGCAGAAAAGGCCAAACGCCCCGTTTGTGGCAGGCAAACTCGTGGATGGTCGGCCTTCGCCTTCGCGGGGGCAAGCCTCACGCGCCGACCATGATGGGTGGATGGCCCCTCACGGCATCAGTGTGCCAAAGTTGGGTTGCGACAACCAACCAACGGGAGCCATCCATGAACCAGATTAGCATTGTCGGGCTGGATATTGCGAAGAAGGTGTTCCAGGTGCATGGCGTCGATGCGGCTGGGGTTGTGAAGGTGCGGCGGACATTGCGGCGCTCGCAGGTGCTGGCGTGGTTTGCCAAGCTGGCGCCCTGCCTGATCGGGCTGGAGGCCTGTGCAACATCGCATTACTGGGGGCGCGAGCTGGGGAAGTTAGGTCATGAGGTGCGCCTGATCCCGCCGGCGTATGCGAAGGCCTATGTCCGTCGGAACAAGAACGATGCGGCCGATGCAGCGGCGATCTGCGAGGCGGTGAGCCGGCCGGGCATGCGCTTTGTTGCGATCAAGACGGAGGCCCAGCAGGCGATCTGCGGGGTGCACAAGGTACGAGCTCTGCTGCTGAAGCAGCGAATCATGCTGATCAACCACCTTCGGGGTCTGATGGCAGAGTTCGGCCTCGTGGTCGCCGCTGGCCCGCAGCATGTGGGCGAGCTGCTGGCGATCCTGGCCGATCCCGCGGCGGCCGGCCTGGTGGAGCCGTTGCGCAGTGCGCTGTTGGGAATGACGGAAGTCTTGCGCGCCCTGGAGCGGCGGATCGAGACCATCGACCGGCAGATCGTCGCCTGGGGTCGCAGCAACACAACCTACCGCCACCTGATCACCATTCCCGGCTATGGACCGATCCTGGCCAGTGCCGTTGCCGCCCTCGTGACCGACCCGTCAACCTTCCGCAGCGGGCGGGACTTTTCCGCCTCGCTCGGCCTGGTGCCCCGGCAGGAGGGGACCGGTGGCAAGGTGAAGCTCGACCCGATCAGCAAGCGTGGCAATGGCTATCTGCGCCGCCGGTTAAGAGAGGGAGGCTCGCAGGCCCGGGCCGGACAGCCACGGCTTTTCCGCCGAGATGACGGTTTCCCTGATCGACGTCTGGCTGGAAATCTGGAGCGGGCGAAGGGATTCGAACCCTCGACCCAGCCTTCACCGGGTCATGCCTCGGCAGGTTCGGGTTCAAGGGCGTTTCGTCGCCGGCAGGTTCTTGCCCCTCTCAGCGACGACCTCCTTCACGACCGCGACCGCTTTCGCATAGTCTGTCGGCATTTGGGGATGCTCGAGTCGCTGAGCTGGAGACCCCGAGCCGTGGGAGGAGGACATAGCAGGCGTCCGAGCCGTGGAATGGCTGGAAAAAACCGCCAAGGCCGTGCGACAAGCTTGATCCAGGCACCACACCAACGCGGCGTCAGCAGCTGCCCCTCGACGGGGGCGGCGCGGAAGCCAGCAACCAACAAGGAGGTGAACCATGAGGAGACTATCGAGAAATTTGCTTGCATGTGGGCTGGTCAGCCTTGCGCTGACGTCACCTGCATTTGCCGACCACATGCTGCGCATTTCCTACCCCGAGGATCCCAAGACCGCGGATACCCAGCTGAACACCGACGATTACACGATTCCGCTGAACATCTACGACCGCCTGGTCGAAGCGGTGACCACCGGCCCCGGCAAATCGGCGCTGGTCCCGGGCCTGGCGACGAGCTGGGATGTCTCGAACGAGGGCAAGACCTATGTCTTTCATCTGCGTCAGGGCGTGCTGTTCCACGATGGGGCCGAGCTGACGGCCGATGACGTCGTCTATACCTTCGATCGGATGCTGGACCCGAAGACCAAGGCGCTCAGCACCGATATCCTGAATTTCGTCGAGGGCGCTCAGGAGCGGCTCGACGGCAAGACCACCACCGTGCCCGGGCTGAAGGCGCTGGACAAATACACCGTCGAGATCGACCTGACGCAGCCTTACGCGGCTTTCCTGGCGCTCATGGCGAGCCCGGGCGCCTCGATCTACAACCGCGCCTTCACCACGAAGGCGGGCGATCAGTATGGCCTGACGCCCGAGACCACCGACGGCACCGGCCCCTTCATCCTGAAGGAGTACGAGCTCAACGATCACCAGCTGCTGGTGGCCAATGACAAGTATTTCAACGGCCGTCCCAAGCTCGACCGCATCCTGATCCGCGTCGTCGCCGATTCCCAGACCCTGCGGCTGCTGTTCGAGTCCGACCAGATCGATGTGTTCGACATGGATTACGCGGTGTCGCAGACGCCCTATTTCTATGGCAGCGACAAATGGAAGGACCAGATCCGCAGCGGTCCGCGGGTCGGCATCTACTACTACCATATGAACGAGAAGGTGAAGCCCTTCGACGACGTTCGGGTGCGCCAGGCCTTCCAGATGGCGATCAACCGGCAGCAGATCCTCGACAAGAACTTCTACGGCAAAGGCCAGATCGAAAACGGCGTCATGCCGCGCGGGCTGGTCTGCTACGCGCCCTCGGCGCCCATTGCCTATGATCCGCAGAAGGCCAAGCAATTGCTGGCCGAGGCCGGCTATCCCAATGGGGTCCCGATCACGCTGGCCCAGGTCAGCAGCTGGTCGTCGAAATGGCAGGACATGAACCAGATCATCCAGGCGGAAGCGGCCGAGGCCGGCTTCGACGTGAAGATCAACACGATGGATGAATCCTCCTATTATGCCCAGCGCAAGGCGGGGACGATCGATGCCTACCCCCAGAACTGGTCGGCCGATTTCAACGATCCCGACAACTTCTTCTATACCTTCTTCTCGAAGTCGGGCAGCACGGTGCGGGCCTACAATATGAGCGACCAGGCGGTGTTCGACGATGTCGAGAAGGCGCGCAGCATGACGGATCCGGATGCCCGCTGTAAATTCTACCAGGACCTGGGCGAGCGGATCGTGAAAACCGATGCCGCGTGGGTCCCGATGTTCAGCCTCGATCACGGCTATGTCGTGCAGTCACGGGTGAAGAACTTCGTGGTGCCGTGGAACGGCTGGAGCGACATGAGCTACTACAAGGTCGACGTCGAATAACTCTCAGCCTTCGGGCGGCGGCGAGCGCCGCCGCCCGAAAGCGCACCAGCCGAATGTTGATGCTGACATGCTGATGTTCGTGACGAAGCGTATCCTGATCTCGATCCCTGTCCTGATCGGGATCACGGCGATTCTCTTCGTCATGCTGAACGTGATTCCCGGCGATCCGGTCGCCCTGATGATGAGGGAGCATGCCAGCGCCGACGTGATCGCCCGGGTGCGGGCCCAGATGCATCTCGACGATCCGCTGCTGACGCGCTACCTGCGCTTTCTCTTGGGCGCGCTGCACGGCGATCTGGGCATCTCCATCAAGCTCAACCGCAGCGTCACCAAGCTGATCATGACCGCCTTTCCCAACACGCTGATCCTCGCGGCTGCGGCCGCGGCGGTATCCTGGGTCATCGGCATTCCCGCCGGCATCCTGTCGGCCGTGCGGCGCGATTCCCTCGTCGACCGCTTCTTCATGGGGTTTTCGCTGCTCGGCGTCTCCATGCCGATCTTCTGGTCGGCGCTGCTGCTGCAATACATCTTCGCGCTGAAGCTGGGCTGGCTGCCGGTTTCGGGCTTCTACGGACCGGAATACGTCATCCTGCCGGCGATCGTGCTGGGCTGGAGCTCGGCCGGGGTGATTGCGCGGCTGACCCGCTCGAGCCTGCTCGAGGTCATGCACCATGATTACATCCGCACGGCCCGCGCCAAGGGCCTGCGCGAGATCGCCGTGATCTCGCATCACGCGCTGAAGAATGCGCTGATCCCGGTCGTGACCATCATGGCGATCCAGGTGGCCGGCCTGCTGTCGGGCGCGGTGATCACCGAGGCGGTTTTCGGCATTCCCGGGATCGGACGGCTGTCGGTCAGCGCCATCCAGGCCCGCGACATGCCGCTGCTGCAGGGATCCGTGCTGTTCGCAACGGCGCTCGTGATCCTCGGCAATCTGGTGGCCGACATCCTCTATTCCATCCTCGATCCGCGGGTGCGTTCCCATCTGGGCAGGGCAACGAATTGAGCCTGTCCCCGGCATCGCTTGTCAGAACCGATCGCCGCTCGAGGATATCCGCGCGGCGAGCCTGCTGCGCGATGCGGTCGCGGCCTTTCGCCGGAACCATCTGGCCATGGCCGGGCTGCTCTTCGTCCTGCTGCTGGCGCTGCTGGCGATCTTCGCCCCGCTGGTGAGCCCCTATAACCCCTATATCGTCGATCTCGACAATTCGCTCCTGCCGCCCTCGCTCCATCATTGGCTGGGCACCGACAATTTCGGCCGCGACGTGCTGACCCGGATCCTCTACGGGGCACGGATCTCGCTGGTGGTCGGCCTGGTGCCCAGCTTCATCGCGCTGGTGATCGGGACCGCCATGGGCATCTTGAGCGGCTATGTCGGCGGCCGCACCGATTTCGTCGTCATGCGGCTGGCCGACATGATGATCGCCTTTCCGTCACTGCTGCTGGCGATGGTGGTGATGTACACGCTGGGGGCGAATCTCTTCAACATCTTCATCGCGCTCGCCCTCGTCGGCTGGGCCGGGGTGGCGCGGGTGGTGCGGGCGCAGACGCTGGCGCTGAAGGAGAAGGAATTCATCGAGGCCGCGCGGGCCAACGGCACCTCGCGGCTGACGATCATGGGCCATCACATCTTCCCCAATGTGGTGCCGACGCTGATCGTGCTGTTCTCGCTCTCCATTCCCGATGCGATCATGTGGGAATCGAGCCTCAGCTTCCTCGGCGTCGGGGTCCAGCCGCCGGCCTCGAGCTGGGGGCTCTTGGTGTCGGCCGGAAAGGACTATCTGTTTCAGGCGCCGATGGTCGCCGTGGCGCCGGGGGTGGCGATCCTGATCGCCGTGCTGGCGTTCAATTTCGTGGGCGACGGGCTGCGCGATGCGCTCGACCCTTCCATGAAAGGCTGAGCCCCGGCGATGTCCGCCGAGAATGTGCTCAGCGTCCGCAAGCTCTCGACCGAATTCCACGGCGACCGCGGCCATGTCCGCGTGCTGGAGGATGTTTCCTTCGAGGTGGGCCGCGGGAAGATCGTCGGGCTGGTGGGGGAATCCGGCTCCGGCAAGACCGTGACGGCCTTGTCGCTCATGGGGCTCGTGCCGGTGCCGCCGGGGAAGGTCTCGGCCGAGCGCATCGACCTCGACGGCACCGATCTGGCGAAGCTCGACGCCGACGGGCTGCGGCGCATCCGGGGCCGCGACATCGCGATGGTGTTCCAGGAGCCGATGACCTCGCTCAACCCGGTGCGGCGGGTCTGGGAACAGGTGGGCGAGCCGCTGCGCGTCCATCAGGGGCTCGGATGGCGCGAGATCCGCGGGCGCGTGCTCGAGATGTTCGAGATGGTCGGCATTCCCGAGCCGAAAGCCCGGCTGGACGCCTTTCCCCATCAGCTTTCGGGCGGCCTGCGGCAGCGGGCGATGATCGCCATGGGCCTGATCTGCGAGCCGAAGCTTCTGATCGCCGACGAGCCCACGACCGCGCTGGACGTGACGACGCAGGCCCAGATCATGCGGCTGATGGTCGAGCTGCGCGACCGGGTCGGCACCTCGATCATCATGATCACCCATGACCTCGGGATCATCGCCGAGATGTGCAACTCGGTGAACGTCATGTATGCCGGGCAGATCGTCGAGCAGGCCGATGTCTTCGATCTTTTCGACCGTCCCCTGCACCCCTATACCCGCGGACTTCTCGCCTCGATCCCCAAGGCGACGGAAAAGCGCGTCACGCGGCGGCTGCCCAGCATCCCCGGCATCGTGCCCGATCTGGCGAAATTGCCGGGCGGCTGCCGCTTTCGGCTGCGCTGCGATTACGCCATGCCGGTCTGTCAGCGGGAACCCCGGCTGGCGGAATTCGGCGGGCATAAGGTGCGCTGCTGGCTGCATGAGACGCCGGACGCCATCCGGCAGGCGGAGGCATCGTGAGCGAGGTCCTCATCTCCGCGCGCGACCTGGTCAAGCATTACCGCGTGGGCGGCGGGCTTGGCCGGCAGGCCCAGGTCGTGCGCGCCGTCGACGGGGTGACGCTGGACATCTACGAGCGCGAGACCTTTGCGCTGGTGGGCGAATCCGGCTGCGGCAAGACCACCCTCGGCCGGATCATGCTGCGTCTCCAGGAGGCCACCTCCGGGGCGGTGCTCTATCGCGGCCTGGACCTGAATTCGCAGGACGAGGCCGCCATGCGCGCTCTGCGCAAGAAGCTGCAGATCGTCTTCCAGGACCCCTATGCCTCGCTCAATCCCAGGATGCGCGTCGAGGCGATCCTGGCCGAACCCTTGCGCACTCACGGCTACGGCTCGGCCGCCGAGATCCGGGAGCGCTGTGCCGAGCTGCTGGAGATGGTCGGGCTTCGCCGGCAGCATCTGCGGCTCTATCCGCATCAGTTCTCGGGCGGGCAGCGCCAGCGCATCGGCATTGCCCGGGCGCTGGCGAACAAGCCGGAGTTCGTGGTCTGCGACGAATCCGTCTCCTCGCTGGACGTGTCGATCCAGGCCCAGGTGCTGAACCTGCTGAGCGATCTGCAGGAGGAATTGAAGCTCACTTATTTCTTCATCACCCATGACCTGAGCGTCGTGCGCCAGTTCGCCGACCGCATCGGGGTGATGTTCCTCGGCCGCCTCGTCGAGCTCGGCCGGACCGAGGAGATCTTCCTCCAGCCCCGCCATCCCTACACCATGCTGCTGATCTCGGCCGTGCCGCGCGCCGACCCGCATCAGCGCGGGCGCGAGCGCCCGATGCTGACAGGCGAGATCCCCAGCCCGATGAATCTGCCGCCGGGCTGCCGCTTCCACACCCGCTGCCCCTTCGCCCAGGCTGTCTGCCGGGTCGAGGACCCTGTCCTGCGCGAGGTCGGCGGCCGCGCCGTCGCCTGCCATTTCCCACTGGAAAATTGAGGGAGCCACCATGGATCTGATCGTTTCGCCGACCGCGAGGGCGGCTATCGCGCCAGCTATGGCGACAAGACCTGGCGCTGCGCCGTGGGGCGCAGCGGCATTGCGCCGAAGCAACGCGAGGGCGACGGCATCAGCCCGATCGGCAGCTGGCCGATCCGGCGGATCTTCTATCGGGCCGACCGGCTGGACAAGGCGCCGTCCAAAGCCTTCACCTGCACGCCCATCGACCGGCAGGACGGCTGGTGCGACGCCCCCGAGCACCCCGATTACAACCGCCTCGTCCGCCTGCCCTTTGCCGCCAGCCATGAGGACATGTGGCGGGAGGACCACCTCTATGACGTCGTCGTCGTCCTGGGCCAGAACGACGACCCGGTGGTGCCCTGGGCCGGCAGCGCGGTCTTCCTGCATGTCGCAAGCCCGGGATACGGGCCCACGGCGGGTTGCGCGGCGCTGTCGGAGGAGGATCTTGCTGGAATTCCTCGGGCTTGCCGGTCCTGACACACGGCTTTGCTTTCGGGGATAGCGGACCATCCCGGCTTTGCGCGAAGTTGTGCAGCCGGCGCGGGCGAAGGAATTCGAAGTGGCCGAGCGGCCGCCCTCCCCCCGTCATGGCCGGGCGAAGTCCCGGCCATCCACGTCGTGGGGAGCCGGGAAAGCACCCGCGTAAGGGCAGGCTGCCCGTCACTGCATCTGGTGGAATGAAGGGTAGCAGGATCGTCGTTACACTCTCCCGGCCGAGCAACCTGCGTCGGCCCGACGTGGATGGCCGGGACAATCCCCGGGTCAAGCCCGGGGACGGCCATGACGGTTGAGAGAGTGAGATTTGCTGATTGGAATCTGGAGCGGGCGAAGGGATTCGAACCCTCGACCCCAACCTTGGCAAGGTAGTTCCCTGGGACTGCGAATTGTTGCTCGGCTATTCTGGCCTTTGCTTTCATCGCTGAATTGCAGCGCTTCTTATTGCCGACCCTTTCCCTAGCTTGCTACAATTTACCCAAAGTTGGTAGCTATCGGGTTGCTAGCAACCAGGCCGGTGGAGCGACCACATGACGGAGCGGCGGCGGATCGGGCTGCGCGAGGTACGAGCACTCAGGCAAGGCGGGATCATATGGGATGGAGCTGTACCAGGCTTCGGGGCTAGGCGCCAAAAGAGTGAAGCGGTCGCGTATGTCCTAAAGTACAGGACCGCTGAAGGGCGCCAGCGCTGGTACACGATCGGCCGCCACGGTGCACCCTGGACCCCTGAGTTAGCCCGCGAGGAAGCTAAGCGAGTTCTAGGCGATGTCGTGAAAGGAGCCGATCCTGCCTCCGATAAGGCGCTGAAGCGCAACGCTTCAGCCGTCCAAGACCTGTGTGATATGTACCTTGCTGACGCTGACGCAGGCCGGTTGCTAACACGGAGCCGAGCCCCGAAGAAGCAAAGCACGTTAGCAATTGACCGTGGCCGGATCGAGAGGCACATCAAGCCAGTGCTCGGCGCTCTGGCGGTTACAGCCGTGACGCGTGAGGACGTTAACGCCTTCATGCACGCGGTTGCCGAAGGCCGGACGGCGAGTCAGACAAAAACCGCCAAGAAGCGCGGCTTAGCGCGCGTTCGGGGAGGCCGGACTGCAGCGACCCGCGCTGTCGGACTGCTCGGCGCCATTTTCACCTATGCCGTGCGCCGGGGCATGCGCGCAGACAATCCAGTGCATGGAATTGCGCGTTTTGCAGACGGAAAGCGCGAGCGCCGGTTGAGCGGCGTCGAATACAAAGTGCTCGGAGATGCGCTGCGATCGGCTGAAGAGGCAAGCGTCTGGCCGCCGGCCATAGCTGCAGCTCGCTTCCTCGCGCTCACAGGGTGGCGCCGTGGCGAGGCCTTGGGTCTTCGCTGGGATGAAGTAGATCTAGTCCGGCGTACCGCGACCCTGGCCGATACCAAGACGGGCCGATCCGTTCGCCCCCTGTCAAATGCAGCATGCGACGTGCTGCGGACCCTGAGGGGAGGCGAAGGCCTTGTATTCCCCGCCACCCGCGGCGACGGCCGCATGGCGGGTTTCCCGAAGCTATGGGCGAAGATCGCACGAATGGCCGAGCTGCCCGCGGACGTGACTCCCCACGTTTTGCGCCACAGCTTCGCGAGCCTGTGCCGCTGATCTCGGGTATTCTGAACCGAC